>NZ_JAWKJQ010000007.1:0-265628 GCF_041393715.1 Nocardioides sp.
TGGCCTCGGCGACGACGCCGGGCGCGGTCATGCCGAACTCCTCGAGGAACCCGGGCCGGGTGTCGTGGGAGGTGTAGAAGCCGATCTGGCTGAGGTCGCTGGTGTCCAACCAGCTGACGAGCACCGAGGACCCCTGGAGATCGGGATGCTCGGCGAAGGCCTCGGCGACGTCGTCCTCCAGCCCGGCAACCAGCTCCTCCCCCTCGTCCGCCAGCCCGATCGCCCGGCTGTTCAGCAGCGCCATGTCCTGCCACGAGGTCCCCCAGGCGACCTCGGGATAGGCCACCACCGGCGCGATCGCACTCAGGGTGTCGTAGTCCTCCTGGGTGAGCCCGGAGTACGCCGCCAGGATGATGTCCGGGGCGGTCTCGGCGACCGCCTCGAAGTCGATCCCGTCGGCCTCGTCGAAGAGCACCGGGGTCTCGGCGTCGAGCTCCTCCAGCCTGTCCTCGACCCAGGGCAGCACGCCGTCGCCGTCGTCGTCGCCCCAGGCGGCCCTGCTCATCCCGACCGGGACGACTCCGAGGGCCAACGGCACCTCGTGGTTGGCCCAGGCGACCGTCGCGATCCGCTCGGGCTTCGCGGGGATCACCGTGTCGCCGTAGACGTGCTCGATCGTCACCGGAAAGTCGGCGGCCGCCGCGGCGGTGCCACCTGTGTCGGGTCGGTCCTCTCCCTCGTCACCGCACGCGGTGAGCACCGAGGCGACGAAGAGGGCAAGGGCGGGAAGGCCGAGGGAGGGACGCATCGAGGCTCCTGAGTAAGGTGAGGCTAACCAAACTTGCTTAAGGTAAGGCTAACCTAACTCACCCATCGAGTGGGCGCGGCGTCTCCCCCACCGGACGCTCCATGGTCGGTGGGGGTCGGCTCAGCGGATCACCAGATGCGGACCCGCAGCTCGGGGTCGAGCCACAGACCGTCACCCGGCGCGGTGCCGAAGGCGGCGTGGTACTCGTCGAGGTTGCGGACGATGTTGGCGCGGAACTCCGCCGGCGAGTGCGGGTCGATGGTGAGGTACTGCAGCTCCTGCTCGCGACGGCGCTTGGTGCGCCAGCAGTAGGCCCAGTTGAGGAACAGCATCTGGCTCTCCTCGACCGGGACGTCGCGGCCCACGAACAGGGAGTAGGCGGTGTGGGCGATGGTCAGCCCACCGAGGTCGCCGATGTTCTCCCCCACCGTCAGCGAGCCGTTGACGTGGTGGCCCGGCAGGTTGCGCGGCTCGAAGGCGTCGTACTGGGCGATCAGCATCTTCGACTTCACCTCGAACGCCGCCTTGTCGTCGGGCGTCCACCAGTCGTGCAGGTTGCCGGCGCCGTCGTACTGCGCGCCCTGGTCGTCGAAGCCGTGCCCGATCTCGTGGCCGATGACGGCGCCGATGCCGCCGTAGTTCTCCGCAGGGTCGGCGTCGGGGCTGAAGAACGGCCTCTGCAGGATGCCCGCCGGGAAGCAGATCTCGTTGGTGCCGGGGTTGTAGTAGGCGTTGACCGTCTGCGGCAGCATGAACCACTCGTCACGATCGACCGGCGAGCCGATCTTGGCGAGCTGTCGGGCGGTCTCGAAGTACGACGCCGCCACCACGTTGCCGACCAGGTCGTCGCCCACCTCGAGCGAGGAGTAGTCGCGGAACCTCTCGGGGTAGCCGATCTTGGGCCGGAAGGTGTCGAGCTTGTCGTAGGCCCGCTGCTTGGTCTCCTCGCCCATCCAGTCGAGGGCGCCGATCGACTGCCGGTAGGCGCGCAGCAGGTTGGCCACCAGCTCGTCCATCATCGCCTTCGACGACGGGGGGAAGTGCCGGGCGACGTACTCCCGGCCGACGGCCTCGCCGATCGCGCCCTCGACGAAGGCGACGCCGCGCTTCCACCGCGCGCGCAGCTCGGGCGTGCCGCTCAGGGTGCGGCCGTAGAAGTCGAAGTTGGCCTCGACGAACTCGTCGGAGAGGTAGGCGGCCATCGAGCGGAGCACCCGGGAGACCAGCCAGTCCTTCCAGTCGTCGATCGAGACCTGCTCGAGCACGGTCGAGAGATGCCCGAAGAACGACGGCTGCTTGACGACCGTCTCCGCGACGGTGGCCGCCGTGCCGCCGATGTTGGTGACGTAGGCGTCCCACTCGAACGCCGGCGCGAGCGCGCGCAGCTCCTCGGCCGTGGTGAGGTTGTAGGTCCTCTGCACGTCGCGGGTCTCGGCCCGCTCCCAGTGACCCTCGGCGATCAGCGTGTCGATCTCGAGGATGCGCGCCGCCGCGGCCTCGGGGGCGGCGTGCCCGGCGAGGCCGAGCATGGTGGCGAGGTAGGCGACGTACTTGTCGCGCACCTCGGCGAAGGTCTCGTCGCGGTAGTAGGACTCGTCGGGCAGGCCCAGACCGCCCTGGTAGAGGTGCACCAGGTAGCGGTCGGAGTTGCGGTCGTCGGTGTCGACGTAGGAGCCGAAGAGGCCCACCCCGCCGTTGCGCTCGAGCTCCCCGACGAAGGCCGCCAGGTCACGCTTGTCGCGCAGCCCGGCGACGGCGTCGAGCATCGGGCGCGCCGGCTCGAGCCCGCGAGCGGCGATGGCGTCGGTGTCCATGAACGAGCCGTAGAGCAGCGCGATCTTGCGCTGCTCGTCGGTCAGCGAGGGGTCGTCGGCGGCGGCCCGCTCGGCGAGCTCCTCCACGATGGCGTGCACCTGCTGCTCGGCCTCGTCGGACAGGGTCACGAACGGTCCCCAGCTGGACCGGTCGGCCGGGATGTCCTCGGTGGCCAGCCAGCTGCCGTTGACGTGGCCGAACAGGTCGTCCTGCGGACGGATCGCCGGGTCCATGCCGGCGCGGGCGTCGTCGAGAATCGTCACGGGGACGACCCTAACGCGCGAGGTCGACCGATCGCTGCGCCGCGGCGTCCCCACGACGCAGCAGCCAGGCGAGCCCGACCGCCGCGGCCGCGGCGGCCACCGTCAGCAGCAGCCGTTCGGCGGCCACGTCGACGGCCGAGCCGGCGACCCCGGACGATCCCGCCAGCACCACGACGGGGGTGCTGAAGACGGTCTGCCGGAGCACATCACGACCGATCGCCCAGCCCAGGCTCATCAGCAGGCAGGCCGCCGCGAGCACCGCCAGCAGCGCCTGCGGCAGCAGCAGGACGCCGGCCATCGCCAGCAGCGAGCCGATCAGCGTGCCGAGCGTGCGGTCGCGGGCGCCGCGCGCGGTCTCCCCGGGGAAGGGGCGCAGGATCAGCGCCAGCAGCACCACCAGCCAGTAGCCGTGCGTGAGCCCGGCCTCCATGCTCACGACGATCGCGGTCCCGCAGGCGGCCGCACTGACCAGGGCATGCCGCCGGGCCGGCCCCGGAGCGACGGGGACGAGCGGCGCCCGCACCTTCAGCAGTGCCACCAGCAGGAAGAGGACGGCGACTCCCACCGCTGCTCCCACGGCGAACCCGGTCGAGTCGGTCACCCCGATCGAGGCTCCGAGCGCGGCGACGACCGGGAGCAGCGACAGGGCCGCTCCGAGCCGCGGTCCGGTCGGCCACAGCAACAGGGCGAGGCCGGCGACCAGCAGCGCGGCCGGCAGCACCCGACCCGCCGCGAGCACACCCAGGCCGGCCGCCGCCGGCACCGTGGCCGCCCACAGGAGTCGCGGACGCCAGCCGAGGTCGAGGACGGCCAGCTGCAACCCACCGACCACACCCAGCACGACGCCGATCGCCGGCGTGGCCCCGCCCAGCCGGCCGGCGAGGGCTGCGGCGCCGAGCACCGGGAGCAGGAGCACCACCGCGGCGCGCAGCGCGCCGCCCGGAGGCAGTACCCGGCTCACTCGACCGGTGGCTCGGCCGGAGCGTGTCGGCGTTGCCGGATGCTGTCCTGCAGCAGGCCCGCGAAGGCGCCCAGGAAGATCAGGTTGAACGCGATCTGCGCGGTGACCAGGCCGCGGGCGAGCTGGCCACTGGCGTGGACGTCACCGAAGCCGACGGTCGACAGCGTGGTCATCGAGAAGTACAGCGAGTCGAGTCGGGTCGCGAGCCCCTCGAACTGCCCGGCGTCGGTCGAGGAGACCACGTAGTAGGCCGCGGAGAAGGCCGTGAGCATCGCCTCCAGCGCCAACACCAGGTGCAGCGCGGTCAGCCGCCGCTCCTCCCGGCGTATCTCCATCACCACGACGACCGTGACGCCGACCATCGCAATCACGCTCGCCAGGATGCCGACGGCGACGCCGACCGGCGCCCGCCTCGGGTCGAGTGGGAAGGTGAAGTAGAGCAGCATCATGGCCGCGCCGAGGAGCGCCCCACTGAGCCAAGGATGCCGCCGCACGGGGTCGACACTAGTGCCCCGGGCGCTGGGGAATCGCGTCTCCGCGGCGGTCCGCGCGGCGGGTCCCGCCGAAGGGTCGTCCCTCTCGGACGCTCCTGGGTCTAGGGTCTCTCGCATGACGGATCGCTTCCCGCGCGCCGCGTTGGTGCTCATCGTCGCCGCCGCCCTGGTCATCACGCTGGCCGGGCTGCGCGCCACGGCCGGCATCGTCGGCCCGACGCTGCTGGCACTGGTGCTGACCATCACCGTGCACCCGGTGCGCCGCTGGCTGGCCGAGAAGAACCTGCCCGACTGGGCGGTCTCGTTGATCGTCGTCACGACCGTCTACATCCTGCTCATCCTGCTGACCCTGTCGCTGGTCTACGCCGGCGCCCGGATGGCCACGCTGCTGCCGTCGTACGTGCCGAAGATCCAGGAGTACATCAACGACGTCGGCGGCTGGCTCGAGGACAAGGGCGTCGGCGACTCGCAGGTGTCCGCCGCGGTCAACGCCCTCGACGCGAGCCGGCTGCTGTCCATCGCCACCTCCCTCGCCGGCGCGATCGTGGCGCTGCTCTCCAACCTGTTCTTCATCGTGACCCTGGCGCTGTTCATGGCCTTCGACACCCGCAGCACCGAGCGGGTGCTCGACCGGGTCCGCGGCGATCGGCCGCATCTGGTGGACGCCCTCGTCAGCTTCACCCAAGGCACCCGCAACTACATGGCCGTGTCGGCGGGCTTCGGCTTCATCGTCGCCGTCATCGACGGGGTCGCCCTGTGGGTGATGGGGGTGCCCGGCGCGTTCGTCTGGGCGGTGCTGGCGTTCGTCACCAACTTCATCCCCAACATCGGCTTCGTCATCGGCGTCATCCCGCCGGCCATCATCGGCCTGCTCGAGGGAGGGCCCGGGCTGATGATCGGCGTGATCATCGTCTACTCGGTGATCAACGTGGTGATCCAGTCGGTGATCCAGCCTCGCTACGTCGGCGACAAGGTCGGGCTCAGTCCGACGATCACCATGCTGTCGTTGGTGTTCTGGGCCTGGGCGCTGGGCGCGTTGGGTGCGTTGCTCGCGGTGCCGCTCAGCCTGCTCGCTCGCGCGTTGCTCGTCGAGGCCGACCCCGAGGCGCGCTGGGCTCTCCCGCTGATCGCGGGCAAGCCCGACTTCAAGATCGAGACGGGACCCGACGAGGTCGAGGCGGCCGCGGCCGACTGAGCCGAGCCCGCCTCACTGCAGCCCGGCGGTCAGCCGCATCACGTTGTCGACGTACTTCTTGCGCATCGGGCGCTGCGACCACTCCTCCGACGTCAGCTCGCGCGAGGCCGCGCGATAGCCGTCCTCGACCTCGCGCATCGCGGTGACGACGTCGGCCCCGAGCATCATCATGCTGACCTCGAAGTTGAGGGCGAAGGACCGCTGGTCCATGTTGCTGGACCCGATCACGGCGATGTGGTCGTCGACGGTGAAGTGCTTGCCGTGCAGGATCCACGGCGCGGGGTAGAGGTAGATGCGGACGCCGGCCTCCAGCAGCGCGCGGTAGTACGACGCCTGGGCGTGGCCGACCATGAACTGGTCGGACACCTCGCTGACGAACAGCTCGACGGCGACCCCCCGCCGCGCAGCCGTGGTCACCGAGTAGAGCAACGACTCGTCGGGCACGAAGTAGGGGCTGGTGATCGACAGCCGCCGGCGCGCGCCGTAGAGCAGGGTGTTGAACATCCGCAGGTTGCTCTCCCAGACGTAGCCCGGGCCGCTGGGCACCACCTGGCAGGCCACGGCGGTGAGGGCTCCCTGCGGGGTGGTGGCAGGGGTCTCCGCCGGCAGGACCGAGCTGACCTCGTCGGTCTCGGCGTACCAGTCCTGCGCGAAGACCGCGGCGAGCGAGGTGACCACCGGCCCGGTCACGCGCGCCATCAGCTCGACCCACTCGCGGCCCACCGCGTGGTTCTTCGGCTTGTTGTACCCGGGTTCGGTGAGGTTCTGCGATCCGGTGAACCCCACGCGGCCGTCGATCACCGCGAGCTTGCGGTGGTTGCGCAGGTCGGGGCGCCGGAAGCGGCCCTGCAGCGGTCGCACCGGGAGCATCGGATGCCAGGCGATGTCGGTGCCGGCGAGCCGCTTGAGGAAGTCCTGGTAGCCGGGGATGCCGCGTGAGCCCAGGTGGTCGAAGAGGAAGCGGACCCGGACTCCTCGCGACGCCGCGTCGGCCATCGCCTCGAACACCGGCGCCGTCACGTCGTCCCAGGCGGAGATGTAGAACTCGACGTCGACGGAGGACTCCGCCCCGCGGATCGCCTCGGCCATCGCGTTGATCGACCCTCGGTAGTCGGGCAGCAGCTGCACGGTGTTGTCGAGGGACAGCGGCAGCGATCCGAGCTGCTGGTTGAGATGGACCAACCCGGGCACGATGTCGGGGAGACCGTCGGGGATGGGGACGGCCGGCAGCGCGGCCACTCGGTCCACGATCAGGTCGTTGGCCCGCTGCTGTCGTTCGTGGCGGCGACGCTCCAGCTTGTTGCTGCCGAAGAAGAAGAACGCCAGCACCCCGAGCCCCGGGCTGAGCAGCACCAGCAGCAGCCACGCCATCCCCGTGGACGGCTTGCGGTTGCCCGGGATCACCCCGAGCGCGACGACGCGGATCGCGAGCCCGCCGAACACCAGGAGCAGCGCGAGGATGGCAGCGACCACGGACCAGTCGATCGACATGGGGTGACGCTAGCGGGTCGGTCGGCCGGGCGCTGTCAGTCGTGGACCCGCACCACGAGCTTGCCGGTGGCTCGTCGCTCGGCGAGGTCGGTGAGGGCCGCGGCGAACTGCTCGAAGGCGTACGTCGCGCCGAGGGGAGGCCTGACGATGCCGGACTCGATCATCGGGAGCAGCTCGGCCCACTGCTGCTGCATGAAGCCCGGCGTGACCATGGCGTAGGCGCCCCAGCCGACCCCGCGCACGTCGACGTTGTTGAGCAGCAGGCGGTTGACCTTGACCTCCGGGATGCCCTGGCCCGCCGCGAACCCGATCACGAGCAGGCGGCCCTGGGTGGCCAGCACCCGCAGCGAGTCGGTGAACGAGTCGCCGCCGACCACGTCGACGACCAGGTCGACGCCCTTGCTCTCCGGTCAGCTCCTGCACGGACTCACGGAAGCCGTCGAGGAGCACCACGTGGTCGGCGCCGGCGGCCTTCGCGACCAGCCCCTTGGCCTCGGTGGAGACGACGGCGATGGTCGTGGCGTCGTACCCGCGAGCGACCTGGAGGCTGGCCGTGCCGACGCCCCCCGCGGCGCCGTGGACCAGGACGGTCTCGCCGGGCCGCACCTGGCCGCGGGTGTGCAGGGCGAACTGCGCGGTGAGGTAGTTCATCGGGATCGCGGCCGCCTGGTCGAGGCCGAGCGTGTCGGGGATCGGGAACGTGAACGCGGCCGGCACCACGGCCAGCTCGGCCGCGCCGCCGTGGGGGACGACACCGGCGACGCGCTGCCCCGGAGTGAACGGCGCCGGCCCGGAGACCACCTCACCGGCGATGTCGACGCCGAGGGTGAACGGCGGTTCGGGACGCAGCTGGTAGAGCCCCTGGCTGAGCAGCAGGTCGGGGAACGAGACGCCGATGGCGTGCACCCTGATGAGCACGTCGGTGGGTCCGGGTTCCGGATCGGGGACCTCGCGCACCTCCACTCCCGACGGGCCGGTGGTCGTGGTCACCTGGATCGCGCGCATGGGGCGAGGCTACTGGTGCGTACGACGACGGGTGCTGGCGCGCGTGCCAGCATGTCCGTCGTGACCAGCCGACCGCCGACCGTGGCCGCGATCCACCTCGCGCCCGGAGCCCGGCTCCCGCAGAAGTCGGTGGAGCGGGTGACGGCCGAGGCCGGCAAGGGGCTGGTCGGCGACCGCTACCACGGCACCCGCCATCGCCATGTCAGCGTGCAGTCGGCCGAGCAGCTGGCCGCGGCGGCGGAGGCGCTGGGCCGTCCGGTCCCGCCGGCGGCCACCCGACGCAACGTCACGATCAGTCACGGCCTGGTGCCGACCGCTCCCGGCAGCCGGATCACCCTCGGCGAGGTCGAGCTCGAGGTGGTGCGCATCGCCGCCCCTTGTCGTCTCCTCGACGACAACCTGGGACCGGGAGGCGCCGCGGCGCTGCGCCGTCGGGCAGGCTCGATCTGCCGGGTGCTCGTGGGTGGGGAGATCGCCGTCGGCGACACGGTCACGCTGGCCGAGGCCCCCAGCGCCTGACGTCGACGCCTCACCGCACCGTCTGCGACGCCTCACCGGGGCTGGACGACGGCGTTCATCTCGAAGTGCATCGGGTCGGTCCAGGCCCAGTCGCCGCCCCAGGTGAAGCCCCACTTCTTGAAGATCCGGACCACATCGCGGTCGATCTCGCCGCGGGTGCCGCGGAGGTTGCCGGGCACGTTGAGGTCGAGGGCGATGCCGAACGCGTGCAGGGAGAGCTGGGTGGTGCCGGCGATGAAGCGCGGGTAGTAGCAGCCGGCGTACTCGCCGGGGTGGATCTTGTCGGCCAGCCCCGCTGCACCACCTCGGTGAGCGCGGCGCGCAGCTGCGGGAACAGGATCTTGTGGCAGGTCACGTCGCCCAGGATCGGCACCCGCTCGGTGCGGATGTTGGCGCGCACCCAGGCCGGGTCGGGCGCGATGCGGCCGCCGTCGAGCACGCGGTAGGAGAACGAGCCGACCGCCGACGCCACCGAGCCGCCGGTGAGGAACGCCGTCTGCTGCACCGAGATGTCCAGGTCGGGGCCGAGGATCTGCACCGACGCGTCGGAGCCGACGATCTTCTCCAGCACCGGCTGGACCTTCTGGGGCGAGGTCTCTCCGGTCCAGACGAGCAGCGCGTTGCCCAGGGGCAGCCCGAGATCGGCGGCCCAGGCGTCGTTGACGACGGCGTCGACCCGCGGTGCCTGGGGGCCACCGCGCCGATGTGGACGTCGGGGGCGGTGACGTCGTTGCCGAGTCGCAACCAGCCGTCCTGGTCGGTGAGCCGCGACAGCTGTCGGCTCAGGGTCGGCGTGACGGCAAGCTCACCGCCGGCCACCCGGTCCCAGACCGCCTCGAGCTGGGCACTGCCCTGCGGCGTGAAGCGCCGGTACGACGCCGGGTCGACGGCCGCGACCGAGATGACACGGTTCTGGATCGCCATGCTGCCGAGGCCGATCACGTCGGTGCCTTCGACGCCGGCGGCCGCCGCGACCTGGCGCCGCTGCTCGGCCGTGAACGGCTCGGCCCTGGACACCAGGAGGTCGGCGCCCGCGAGCCCCTCGGTCAGCGGACCCGGCGGGGACACGGCGTGGCTGGGGTCGACGACCGTCGGCGTGGCCGAGCCCGGTCCCGTGGACGCGGACGTCGACGGGGAGGAGGTGGAGACCGAGGGACCGAGCGACGTCGACCCGCTGGGCGCCTCGGTCGCCGACCCGGACGGCCCGGGGGTGCTGGCCGGCGCCGAGCCGCAGGCGGCGGCGACCAGGGCCACGGCGGCCAGCAGCAGCGCTCCGCGCCGCCGCGACACCCCCCGCGACCTGGGCATGCGTCCCCCCTCGACCCTGACTCCTCGACCTCCAAGGGTAGGTCGCCGAGGCAATCGAGCGGGAGCGGACTAGCCCTGCTTCAGCGCCTCGTTGATCGCGGGCACGATCTCGTGCATGTCGCCGATGACGGCGTAGGTCGCCTTGGTGACCATCGGCGCCTCGTCGTCGGTGTTGATCGCCAGGATCACCTTCGACGAGGCGCATCCGGCCCAGTGCTGGATGGCACCACTGATGCCGCAGGGGATGTAGAGGTCCGGCGAGATCCGGGTGCCGGTCTGGCCGACCTGCTCGTGGTGGGGTCGCCAGCCGAGGCTGGTGACGACCCGGGAGACGCCGAGCGACCCGCCGAGCAGGTCGGCGAGCTCGACCACCGCGCCGAAGCCGTCGGGGCCACCCGCGCCGCGGCCGGCGCCGACGACGACCTTGGCGGTCTTCAGGTTGCCGCCCTCGCCCTGCGGCCGCTCCTCGGTGGCGACGACCCGCGCGACCAGGTCGGCCTCGGCGACCGTCGGTGCCACCGGGACGACGACCGGCGTGGTCGGCGCCTCCGCCGGCACCGCCTCGACCGCGTGGCCGGCGACGGTGAACACCGCGGGACGCCCGTCGAGCTGCATCTCCTCGAGGACGGCGCCGCCCATCACCTGGCGGTTCACCGTGAACGGCGCCAAGCCGTTGAAGGCCACGACGTTGGCGGCCATCCCGACGCCCGCCCGCGCGGCCACGTGGGCCAGCACCTCGGTGCCGCGGTTGGTGCCGCCGGCCATCACCACGACCGAGCCCTTGGCCCGCTGCACCTCGAGGACCGCGGCCGCCCAGGCGGCGGCGGAGTAGGCGGAGAACGCCTCGCCCCCGACCTGATGCACCTCGCGGACGGCGTAGCGTCCCAGGTCGGCGACGTCCTCGGGCGTGACCTCTCCGACGACGACCGCGTCGATCGGCACGCCACCACCGGCGGCCGAGAGGGTGCGGGCGAAGGTCAGCGCCTCGCGCGAGACCTCGAGGGACTCCTCGTCGAGCTCGACCAGCACGATGATCATCGGGTCACCCCCAGCTCGGCGAAGAGGTCGACCACGGCGCCGGCGGCCTCGGGGCCCTGCCCGAGCACGGAGACCTGGCTCGGCACGGCGGGCGGCAGGAACAGCTTGACGCGCTGGGGTCCGGCCGGCGCCGCCGCCGGCTGACGCTGCTCGATCTCGATCTTCTTGGCCTTCATCCGGCCGGACACCGTCGGGTAGCGCGGCTCGACGCCGCCCTCGAGCACGGTCACGACCGCAGGCACGGGCAGTCGGTAGGTGTCCTGGCCGGTCGGCCCCTCACCCCGGGCGACGACGGTGTCGCCCTCCATCTCGACGGTCTTGACCCCGGTGACCACGGGGCGCGCGAGCTCGTAGGCCAGCCGGATGCCCACCTGGAAGTCACCGCTGTCGGCCGCGTCGTTGCCGAGCAGGATGAGGTCGTGCGCGCGGCCCGCCGCCTCGTGGTCGCGAACGACGGCGGCCAGCTCGCGAGCCACGTCGGCAGGGCCGTACGCCGGCGCGTCGGCGACGACGTGCGTGGCCGCCGTACACCCCAGGGCGAGGACGCCGCGCAGCTGCTCGCCCGCCTCCTCGGTGCCAAGGGTCACCACGGTGGCCTCACCGCCGGTCGCGCCGGCGACCTGCACGGCCAGCTCGACCGCGCAGTTCTCGTGCGGGCTCACCGTGAAGCCGGCGTACCGCCCGTCGACCGCCTGGGCGTCGTCGGTCAGCACCACGTCGCTGGAGGAGTCGGGCACCCGCTTGATGCAGACCAGGACGTTGGTCATGCGTGCTCCTGGGGGGTTGGTGCTTCATCAGGAGAAGCAGGTGAAACGTCGCTTCCCATGGTGAGTACGCCGTGTGAAGTGACAACTCGTCTACTTAACATGGTGAACCTCCACACGCCGAGCCCCAGCCCTCACGACCGGATCCGGTCGTTGGCGGGGTCGAAGAGGGAGGTGGCGTCGACGGAGCCGACGGTGACGGGGTAGAGCTCCTCCATGTAGGACACCGCGAGCTCGTTGCCGATCACCGCCTCCTCCGGAGGCAGGTAGGCCATCAGCACGTGCTTGCCCAGGCTCGGAGCCGAGCCCGCGGAGGTGACGTAGGGGTGGTGGCCGTGGCCGTCGGTCAGCGTGGAGCCGTCACGGCGCAGGATCGGCTCGCCGCCGAGCATGTAGCGCTTCATCCCGCTGGCCGAGGTGTGGTCGTCGACGGTCATCGTGCACAGCACGGTGGCCGGCGCGGCCTCACGCTGCGCGAGGTAGGGCTCGCGGCCGACGAAGTCCTGCGCCTTGACCTTGGGCCGCTGCATGCCCGCCTCGACGATGGTCCGCTCGGCGTCGAGCTCGGCGCCGAACGCGCGGTAGCCCTTCTCGATGCGGCCGGTCGTGCCGTAGACACCGATGCCCACCGGCACCGCGCCCACGGACGACCCCGCGGCGAGCAGCGCGTCCCACAGGGCCGAGGCGCCCGACATCGGGACGTAGAGCTCCCAGCCCAGCTCGCCGACGTAGGAGATCCGCGAGGCCAGCACGGGCTGCCCGCCCACGGAGATCTCCCGGCAGGAGCCGAAGCCGAAGCCCTCGTGCGAGACGTCGTCGTCGGTGAGCGACGCGAGGATGTCGCGCGCCTTCGGTCCCCAGATGCCGACCGTCGAGATGTCGGCGGTCAGATCGGTCAGCGTCGTGTCGGGGTCGGTGACCAGGTCGGCGAACCACTTCTTGTCCACCATGCCGTGCGCGCCGCCGGTGACCACCCGGAAGTGGTCGTCGCCCAGCCGCATCACGGTGAGGTCGGACACGAAGCCGCCGTGGGCGTCGAGCACCGGGGTGTAGATCACCTTGCCGACGGCGACGTCGCACTGCGCCACGCAGGCCCGCTGCACGGTGTCGAGCGCACCCGGGCCCTCCAGGTCGAACATCACGAACGCCGTCAGGTCGACGATGCCCGCCGCCTCGCGCATCCGGAGGTGCTCGGCGTTGATGATCGGCGACCACCAGCGAGAGTCCCACTCGTGCTCACGCGGCATCACCGCGTCGCCGTACTCCTCGACCAGGCCGGCGTTGGACTCGTACCAGAACGGCCGCTCCCAGCCTGCCGCCTCGAAGAAGAACGCTCCGGCGGCCTTCTGCTGGTCATACATCGGCGAGGTGCGGATCGGACGCTCCGACTCGTACTGCTCGGCCGGGTGCACGATGCCGTAGGTCTTGTTGAACGCCTCCGAGGTGCGCGCCTGCACGTGGGTGCGGGCCCGCTGGTGGTCGTAGAACCGCGCGATGTCGGAGTGGCTGATGTCGATGTCGGACCAGCCGCGGGTCATCTTCTCCGCGACCGCGCGGCCGGTGCCGGGACCCTCCTTGATCCAGATCGCCGCCGCGCTCCAGAGGCCGGCGACCTCGGGCGTCTCGCCCAGGATCGGGAAGCCGTCGGGGGTCAGCGAGAGCAGGCCGTTGATGGCGTAGCGGATCTCCGCGCCCTCGGCCCCGAGCAGGTCGGGCATCAGCTCGAAGGCCTGCTCCAGCTGCGGGTCGAAGTCGTCCTCGGTGAAGGGGAGCTCGGTCGGCGACAGCTTCGACTGCTCGATCGACGGGATGTCCTCGGGCTCCATCAGGATCGGCCGGTGGGCGTAGGAGCCGACCTCCATGTCGGCGCCGTGCTGGCGCTCGTAACAGAAGGTGTCCATGTCGCGCACGATCGGGAAGGAGATCTCCCCCTCCTTCTCGGCCAGCTGGGGGCAGGGGCCGACGGAGATCATCTGGTGAACGGCCGGGGTGAGCGGGATGGCCGCACCCGCCATCGCCGCGATCTTCGGGCTCCACACACCGCAGGCGACGACGACCGTCTCGGCCTCGATGTCGCCGCGGTCGGTGCGCACCCGCTTGATCGCACCGTCCTCGACGTCGAGGCCGGTGACCTCGACGTTGGGGACCACGGTCAGCGCGCCGAGCTCGAGCGCGCGCTCGCGCATGATCGTGCCCGCGCGCAGCGAGTCGACGACGCCGACGCTGGGCGTGTAGAACCCGCCGATCACCATGTCCTTCTCCAGGAACGGCACCAGCTCGGCGATCTCGTCGGGCGTCACCAGCCGGGCGTCGATGCCCCACGCCTTGGCGCTGGACATCCGGCGCCGGAGCTCCTCCATCCGCTCCTCGGTGCGGGCGACCTCGATGCCGCCGGACTGGGTGAAGACACCCATCTCCTGGTACTGCGCCACCGAGTCGAACGTCAGGTCGGTCATCTCGCGCGAGTGGTCGACCGGGAAGATGAAGTTGGACGCGTGGCCGGTGGAGCCGCCCGGGTTGGGCAGCGGGCCCTTGTCGATCTGGACGATGTCGCGCCAGCCGAGGTTGGCGAGGTGCCAGACCAGGCTGTTGCCGACGATGCCGGCGCCGATGACGACGACGCGTGCCGAGGCGGGGAGCTCTGCCATGGAGGGTCCTTGAGTTGGTGCGTCATGCGCAACGCGTTGCGCGATAGGGAACAGGGATGAGTGTTCAACCTTCGGGCCGGAGTGTCAAGGCTGGCGCCCTCCGGTCCACGCCTCGGGTGGCTCCGCCTACGTTGGTCCCATGCCGGTGGAGCTCACGCGCGAGCAGGCGCGGCGGATCGCGGTGCGCGCCCAGCTGCTGACCCAGGACCGGCCGCCGGACGTGGCCGAGGTCGCGCGCCGGCTCACCGTGCTGCAGGCCGACTTCACGGCGTACGTCGCTCCCCACGCGCACCTGCTGCTGTGGAGTCGGCTCGGCTCGGACTACGACCGGGGCGAGCTCGACGCCGCGCTGGAGGACCGCAGCCTGGTCGAGCTGCGCTCGATGATCCGACCCGGGGAGGACATCTCCCTGTTCCGGGCCCGGATGCGGGCGTGGCCCGGGCCGGAGCCGCTGCGCGACTGGCAGCGCGAGATCGCCGACTGGGTCGAGGCCAACGACCTCTGCCGTCGAGAGATCCTGCAGCACCTGCAGAGCGAAGGGCCCCAGCCGGCCCGGGCGCTGCCCGACAGCACCGCGGTGCCGTGGCGCTCGTCGGGGTGGACCAACGCCAAGAACGTCCAACGGCTGCTGGACTTCCTCGAGCAGCGGGGCGAGGTGGCGGTCTCGCACCGAGAGGGCCGGGAGCGCATCTGGGACATCGCCGAGCGCGTCTATCCCGACGACTCCGCGGTCCCCGTCGACGAAGCCGACGCGGTGCTGGCCCGGCGGCGGCTGGCGGCCCTCGGCCTGGCCCGCCCGAAGGTGGCCGAGGTTCCGGGCGAGCCCTTCGACGTGGGCGAGATCGGCGAAGAGGCCGTGGTCGACGGGGTCAGGGGCAGGTGGCGGGTGGACCCCGACCTGCTCGAGCGCGAGCTCGCCGGGTCGTCGTTCGACGGCCGGGTGGCACTGTTGTCGCCACTGGACCGGCTGGTGTTCGACCGCAAGCGCGCGACCGAGCTGTTCGACTTCGACTACCAGCTGGAGATGTACAAGCCCGCCGCCAAGCGACGCTGGGGCTACTTCGCGCTGCCGATCCTCGACGGCGACCGGCTGGTCGGCAAGCTCGACGCCGAGGCCGACCCGGCCGGCGGCGTGCTGCGGGTGTACGCCGTCCACGAGGACGAGCCGTGGCCGGCCGCGCGCCGCCGAGCCGTGGACGCCGAGATCGCCGGACTGGCCACCTGGCTCTCCCTCGCGGTCACCCACGAGGAGCACTAGGGCCGCCGGCCAAGGTCGGTCGGCCGCCGTTCGCGCCACCGGGGTCAGGCGAGCCGGAACCAGGTCGTGCACGCCCACTTGTTGGTGAACGGATCCTGGATGCAGGCCCGGATCTTGGAGCCCGAGGTCCAGCCAGCCATGTTGGTCCACTCCCACGGGTTCGCACATCCCGAGCACCCGGAGTAGACCGTCACCCGGTGGGAGTAGAGCGCCGCGTTGTCGGAGGTACGGTGCTTGACGATCTTGATGTCGAAGTCCGACTTCGGCAGCGACCTGCCCCGGGCCCACATCGCCTTGCAGGCCTGGCTGTACTCCAGCTGCACCTTGGTGTAGCCGTCCCCGGTGGTCATCGGGACCTCGGCGATGGCCGACGCATCGTTGTCGCAGCCTTGGGACACCGGGCCCTTGCCGGTGCAGGAACCGGCGTAGCAGCTGGCTGCCGTGGCCGGAGCAGCCAGGCCGACCAGCCCCACGCCCACGAGGAACGGGACGGTCACGAGAGCGGCCATCCGACGCCGCCAGCGGCCGGTGATGGTCATGCGAGCTGGAACCATGACGTGCACCTCCAGACCCCGGCGTCGATCGGGCTCTCGACACAGGCCTTGATCTTGGACCCCGACGTCCACCCGGCCATCTTGGTCCAGTGCGGCGACTCGCTGCCGGAGCGAGGGACGGTGATCCGATGGTTGTAGAGCAGGGCGTCGTCGGAGGCGCGGCGCTTCACGATCTTGATGTCGTAGGCGTACCACGGGGTGGAGAAGCCCTTGGCCCACATGGCCTTGCAGCTCGAGTTGTACCTCAGCAGGACCTCGGCGTACGGCGGTGACGCCGTCGCCCAGTCCGCACTGTCGATGGTGCTGTCACCACCGAGACATCCCTGCACGCCCGGATCCTTGCCGGTGCAGTTCGATCCCTTGCAGCTCGCCGCCTCGGCCGGGCCGATGGTCGCCACCACCGATCCGACGCCGAGAAGCGCGGCCACGAGGACGCCGAGTGCGCGTCTCCATCGTGCGGTCATGCAGTCACCTCCGAGATAGGTGCCCGGTCGCTCGATGGGCCCGGGTGAGCCACCCTGCCTGACCGGCTGGCCACATCCTGTGGCACCGGCCGATGGCCGTCAACCATGGTCCCTTCGGCTCGCGGTGTTCCTTCGGCCCGCGGCCCGACAGCCCCTGCGCGGCACGACCCGGACGCGGTGGGCACCCCTGTCCGGCGGGCTCGTCTCGCGCCCGCCGAACAGGGGTGCGGTGTCAGCTCAGCCGAGCCAGGCGTCCACCTTGTCGGGGTTCTCCTCGACCCACTTCTTGGCCGCGTCGTCCGGCGTCATGTTGTCGCGGGCGATCCACGTCGACACGAGGTTCTGGTCGTCGTTGGTCCAGGTGAAGTTCTTGATCAGGTCGACGGCCGGTGAGCCCGACTCGGCGAACGAGGTGGCGATCAGCTTGTTCAGCTTGTAGGGCGGGTAGTCGCAGGCGACCTTCGCCGCGTCGGCGTCGCAGCCATCGGTGTAGGGCGGCAGCTCGACCCGCACCAGCTTCATCTCGGAGAAGAACCACTGGGGCTCGTAGAAGTAGGCCAGCAGCGGCGTCTTGTTCTTCTCCGCGGAGCGGAAGGACTGGATCAGGCCCGCCTCGGAGCCACCGACGACCACCTTGTAGTTGAGGTCGAGGTTCTTCACCAGCGCCTCGTCGTTGGTGACGTACGACGGGTCGCCGTCGAGCAGCTGACCCTGGCCGCCGGACTCGGAGGTCTTGAACAGGTCGGCGTACTTGTTGAGGTTCTCCCAGTTGGTGATGTCGGGGTACTTCTCCGCCATCCACGGCGGGACGTACCAGCCGATGATGCCGTCGTTGCCGGTGAGTCCCGCGTCCTGGACGGTGCCCTGCTCGTCGATGTACTTCTTGATCAGGTCGTTGTGACCCCAGTTCTCGACGATGGTGTCGATCGAGCCGCTGGCCATGCCCTGCCAGCCGACCTCCTCCTTCACCTCCGGGTAGGTCACGTTGCAGCCCAGCTTGGTCTGGGCCACGTAGCCGATGACGTGGGCGTTGGAGACGTACCCGGTCCAGGGGTTGATGGCGATGCGCAGGTCACCGCACTCCTTGCCGCCGCTGCTCTCGCCGCCGGTTGAGCTGCTCTGGATGTCCGAGCCGCCACAGGCCGACAGCCCGACTCCGAGGAGGGCGGCGACGACAACCAGGCGGAACCGGCTGAGTCCTCGCGTCATGCGTTCTTCCTTCCTTCTGCCCGCGCTCGCCGCGGGAAGCTCAACTCGTCAACGGCCCAGCCGGGCCGCGGCGAAGCGGGTGATCCGGTCGAGCATGATGCCCAGCGCGGTGATCGCGATGCCGGCCGCCAGCCCCTTGCCGAACAGCTCGGCCTGGGAGAACCCGGCCACCACGATGTAGCCCAGGCTGCCGCCGCCCACCATGCCGCCGATGACGACCATCGAGAGCACGTAGAGCAGGCCCTGGTTGGCGGCCAGCACCAGCGACTCGCGGGCCATCGGCAGCTGCACCTTCGTGATCATCTGCCGGGTGGTGATGCCACTGGACCGAGCCGCCTCGACCGTGGTGGCCGAGACGCCGCGGATGCCGTCGGCCACCAGCTTGGTCGCGATCGGCAGGCCGTAGGCGAACGCCGCGACGATGGCGGTGAACCGGCCGACGCCGAACAGCGCCAGTGCAGGGACCAGGTAGACGAACGGCGGGATCGTCTGGAACGCGTCGAGGAACGGGCGCGCGATCAGGTCGACCCGGCTGCTGCGTCCCATCGCGACGCCGAGCAGGATGGCCACGATCATCACCATGACCGTGGCGACCAGCGTCATGGTCAGCGTCACCATCGCGTCGTTCCACAGGCCGGTGCCGAGGATCACGGCCTCGCAGACGAGGGTGACAGCGGCCGGCCGCCAGCCGCCGAGGACGTAGGCGAGCGCGAGCAGTACCGCCGCCATCAGCCACCAGGGCGAGTCGGCCATCAGGCTCTGCAGGCCGTCGAGGGCCGTCAGGGTCACCGCGTCCTTGACCGCCGTGGTCACGCCCTCGAAGGTGTCGACGATCCAGTTCGTCGCGTCGTTGATCCACGTCGTCAGCTGCGGCCCCGAGACCCACTTGAGCACCGGGGTGTCGGAGACGTCGGGGAACTCGGCCAGGGCCAGCCGCTGCCGCGACAGGACGATCGCGATGACGACCGGCAGCAGCAGCAGCGCCAGCATCGCGCGCCGACCCCAGGCGGTGAGCCGCAGCCGGGAGGCGCCCTTGCCGGCGTCCTCGGTGGCCCACCGAGGCAGCTTCTCCAGCACCACGCCGGTCAGCATCACGCCGGGTCCGCTCACCGACGCGATGCTGCCGCGGCTGGCGGCCTCGGACCGCTGGCTCGCCGCGGTGGTCGTCCGGTCGAGCATGATCGCCATCAGCACGATCGCCAGTCCCGCCACCGAGGCGGCGCCCACGTTGAGGGTCTGCAGCGCCGAGACCACCGCCCGTCCGAGCCCGGGACCGTTGACGAGCGCGGCGATGGTCGCCATGGACAGCGCCGCCATCGTGCACTGGTTGACCCCGACGATGATGGTGCGCTTGGCCATCGGCAGCTGTACGTCGCGGAGCAGCTGCCGGCGGGTCACGCCCAGGGAGCGGGCGGCCTCCACCGTGGTGGCGGGCACGCTCTTGATGCCGTGCTCGGTGATCCGGATCAGCGGCGGCAGGGCGTAGACCAGCGTGACGGCGATCGCACAGGCGGGACCGATCCCGAACAGCAGCGCCATCGGCGTGAGGTAGGCGAACGCCGGCATCGTCTGCATCCCATCGAGCACCGGGGTGATCGTCGACGAGGCCACCTTGTTGCGCGCCATCAGGATGCCGACGGGGAGCCCGATGACCACGCTGATGGAGACGGCCATCAGGGTGATGATCAGCAGGTCGATGCTGTCCTGCCACAGCCCGGTGGTCCCGAAGAACAGCATCGCCGCCGTCACCAGCAGCATGGACCGGACGCCGGCCAGCGCGTAGCTCACCCAGGCGGCCAGCGCCACGACGCCCAGCCAGCCGATCTGGGGCACCGGACGGGGGAAGGCCGGCGTGCTGAAGAGGTGCTGCAGGAACTCGGTGATCGTGTTGAGGGTGTCGCTGATGAAGCCGATGACCCCGCCGAAGAACCAGTTGTCGGGGCCGTTGAGCTGCACCCAGTCACGGACCGAGTTGATCCAGTCGTGGAAGGCGGTCGTCTCGGCGAACGGCAGCGCCAGGGTCTGCTGGCCCTTGAAGATGAAGTAGAGGACCACCCAGACCACGAGGATCGCGGCGAGCTTCGGCCCGGTGTAGCGCTTCGGTGACGGGTCGACGTACGGCTGCTCCTCCTTGGTGGCAGCAGGCGGTGGCGCGGTGGCCGTGCTCACGCCTCCTCCTCCGCGACCACGACCCGGAGGATGTCCTCGTCGTCGACCACGCCGACCACACGGTCGCCCTCGACGACCCGGACCGGGCCCTGGTTGGCGAGGACGGCCCGAGCGGCGTCGCGCACGATCTGGTCGGACTGGAGGGTGGGTGAGCCGGCCGCCTCGTCGCCCTGCAGCGGGCGCATGACCCACTTGAGCGTCAGCACGTGCGACTTCGGGACCTCGCTGACGAAGTCCTTGACGTAGTCGTCGGCCGGCGCGCCCACCACCTGGTCCGGCGAGCCGATCTGCACGATCTCGCCGTCGCGCATGATCAGGATGCGGTCGCCGAGCTTGAGCGCCTCGGCCAGGTCGTGGGTGATGAACACCATCGTCTTGCCGACCTCGTGGTGCAGCCGGATGACCTCGTTCTGCATGTCGCGTCGGATCAGCGGGTCGAGGGCGGAGAAGGGCTCGTCGAACATCAGCACGTCGGGGTTGGCGGCGAGCGCGCGGGCCAGACCGACCCGCTGCTGCATGCCGCCCGAGAGCTGGTCGGGGAAGTTGTTCTCGTAGCCGGACAGGCCGACCAGGTCGACCATCTCCTGGGCGCGGTTGCGGCGCCCCGACCGGTTCTCGCCGCGCACCTCGAGGCCGAACGCCACGTTGTCGATCACCTTGCGGTGGGGAAGCAGGCCGAAGTGCTGGAAGACCATCGAGACGCGGCTGCGACGGGTCTCGAGCAGCGCCCGGTCGTTCATCGAGGTGATGTCCTCGCCGTAGAGCGTGACCGAGCCGGCGGTCGGCTCGATCAGCCGGGTCAGCAGGCGCACCAGCGTGGACTTGCCCGACCCGGACAGCCCCATCACGACGAAGACCTCGCCCGGCACGACGTCGAAGGAGACGTCGCGGATGCCCACCACGTGGCCGGTCTTCCCTGCAGCTCCTTGCGCGAGAGGTTCGCGTCGGGGGTGCCGATGATCGAGCCGGCCTTGGGGCCGAAGATCTTCCAGAGACCGCGGACCTCGAGCGCCGCGTCCCCCGTGGCTGAGGTGTCGGTCGGGACGGCGGAGCTTTCGGTGGCGGTCATGACCGCACCTCCCCTGGTGTGACGGCGTCCTGCTGGTCGCCGGACGGCTCCTCGTTGCGAGGGTCGCCTGGTGGATAGAGCGGTAGTCCTTGGCCGTGACGGTAGTACGTCGCCTCGGCCGGCGGCAGGGGCGTGTTGCCGCGGATCAGGTCGGCGGCCTTCTCGGCGACCATCATCACCGGCGCATAGATGTTGCCGTTGGTGACGTAGGGGAAGACGCTGGCGTCGACCACGCGAACCCCCTCGAGGCCGTGCACCTTCATCGTGGTCGGGTCCGTCACGGAGTCCTCGCCGACGCCCATCTTCGCCGTGCACGACGGGTGGAGAGCCGTCTCGGCGTCCTCGCGGACCCAGTCGAGGATCTCCTCGTCGGTCTCGACCGACGGGCCGGGCGACAGCTCGCCGTCGTTGTAGGCGGCGAAGGCCGGCTGGTTGAGGATCTGCCGCGCGGTGCGCACCGCCTCCACCCACTCCTTGCGGTCGGTGGGCGTGGAGAGGTAGTTGAACAGCATCTTCGGCTTGGCGGTCGGGTCGGTGCTGGCGATCCGCACCCAGCCCCTCGTGTCGGCGTACATCGGGCCGATGTGGACCTGGTAGCCGTGGCCCTTCGTGGGCGAGGTGCCGTCGTAGCGGATCGCGATCGGCAGGAAGTGGAACATCAGGTTGGGCCAGGTCACCTCGTCGTTGCTGCGGCAGAAGCCGCCGCCCTCGAAGTGGTTGGTGCTGCCGACGCCGCGCCTGAGGAACAGCCACTCGGCGCCGATCTTCGGCCGCTTCCACCAGGCGAGCCCGGGGGCGATCGAGACGGGCAGCTTGGAGGCGTACTGGATGTAGACCTCGAGGTGGTCCTGGAGGTTCTCGCCGACGGCGGGCAGCTCGTGCACCATGCGTACGCCGAGTGGTTGCAGGTGGCCGGGATCGCCGACACCGGAGAGCTGCAGCAGCTGCGGGGTGTTGATCGCGCCCCCGCAGAGGATCACCTCGCCGGCGGACACGCTGCGGTGCAGGCGGCCGCCGCGCAGGTAGTCGACGCCGACGGCACGGTTCCCCTCGAAGCGGATCTTCGTCACGTGGGCGAGGGTCTCGACGCGCAGGTTGGGCCGCTTGCGTGCCGGGTGGAGGTAGGCCCGGGCCGCGGACCAGCGGCGGGTGTCCTTGATGTTGCGGTCGAAGGGCCCGAAGCCCTCCTGCCGGTAGCCGTTGACGTCGTCGGTCCGCGGGAAGCCGGCCTGCTCGGCGGCCCGGAAGAACGCCTCGAACAGCGGGTTGCTCGCCGGACCGCGCTCGAGGTGGAGGGGGCCGTCCCCGCCACGCCAGGTGTCGGCGCCCACGCTGCCGTCGGCGAGGTGGAGCGACTCCATCTTCTTGAAGTAGGGCAGGCAGTGGAGGTAGTCCCAGCTCTCCATGCCCGGGTCGGCGGCCCAGCGCTGGTAGTCCATCGGGTTGCCGCGCTGGAAGATCATCCCGTTGATCGACGAGGAGCCGCCGAGCACCTTGCCCCGGGCGTGGTAGATGCGCCGACCGCCCATCTCCGGCTCGGGCTCGGTCTCGTAGCGCCAGTCGTAGAGCGGGTTGCCGATGGGGAACGGCAGCGCGGCCGGCATGTGGATGAACGGGTCGATCCGGAAGTCGGAGCGACCCGCCTCGAGCACCAGGACGGACGTGCCGGGGTCCTCCGAGAGGCGGGCCGCGATCACCGAGCCCGCGGAGCCGCCGCCCACGACCACCACGTCGTAGGCGCTGTGCTGCCCTCGTCGACCGGCCACGGCCCTCCTTGAGTTGCGTCATGCGCAACGCGATGCTTCAGTCGCAACGCCTGCCGTTGGCAGCATGGTGGGCCGACGCGGCGCCAGTCAAGGGACCGGGCCTGGTTGTGACCAGGGTGCAACCCGGCCGAAACACCCGCCGTGGGATCGATCAGGACAGCTCGACCGGCCAGCCCTTGCGCTGCAGGTGGGCCGTCACCCGGGCGATCTCCTCCTGGCTCGGCGTCTCGTTGATGACGTCGATGATGGCGTCCTCGATGTCGCCGATGTTGGGCGAGAGCAGGCCGTTGGCCTTGAGCTCCTTGGTGACCGCCTTGACCTCGCGCTTGGTCAGCCGGCGCTCGAGGATGGCCACCAGCGGGATGTAGTCACGGTCGGGCACGCCTTCGGGGTAGCCCGAGCGGAGCCAGGTGACCACGCCGGTCAGCGCTCGGGCGATCACGGTGGCATCCGCGCCCTCGTCATCGGGGTTGGCCAGCGGCCAGCCGCCGGCGAGCAGCCGCCCGGAGACCCGGGCCACGTCGTCGACCCCCGGCGGCGGGCCGTCGGAGGGGACCCCGAGCAGGGTCGCGAAGCCCGCGGCCTGGTCGCCGGAGAGGTGGTCGCCGATGACGACCAGCAGGGCGGCGCGATCCTCCGCCGGGACGCCGTCGGGATAGGCGGCGTGGACCCATCCGAGGATCCTGTCGAGGGCGCTGCGAGCCACGTCTGTCTCCTTCTCGATGCCGGGGAGCGGTCAGCCCTTGGGGACCAGGGTCGGGAAGACGTGCTCGAAGCTGACGACCTTGCCCTGCCCGGCCCCGATGATGACCAGCAGCCCGACCAGGACGCCGTACGCGACCACGGCGAAGCACAGCCACGCCAGCAGCCGGCTGCCGGGTCCCGGGCGGTACGCCGGCGCGTCGTCGCCCTCGGGGGCCGGCCCCGCGAGCAGCCGCACCCCGAGCGCGAACATGATCGGCAGCCCGGCGCCGAGCAGCAGCCCGACGTAGAGGACCTTCCAGGCGGCCTCGACCGCGAGACGGACGGTGTCCATGGCTCAGGCTCCCCTCATCCGACCTTCGACTTGCGGACCTTGGGCCCGCCGTCCCAGACCTCGCCGACGTTGTGATGCGTCACGGCGTGGTGGCGGGACTGGTAGAACATCCCGCCGGCGCCCACGAGCAGCAGCGCCATCACGACGAGCGGGCCGGCCAGCCCGCCGAGCACGTCGCCGATCCACCACATCAGCGCGCCGGCGAGACCCGCGGCCGGCAGCGTGGTGAGCCAGGCGAGCACCATCCGGCCCGCCACGCTCCAGCGCACGTGGGCGCCCGGACGGCCCACGCCGCTGCCGAGGATCGAGCCGCTCGCCACCTGCGTCGTCGACAGCGCGAAACCGAGGTGGCTGGAGGCCAGGATCACCGCAGCCGACGCGCCGTCGGCGCTCATCCCCTGCGGCCGGGTGATGTCGACCAGCCCCTTGGAGAGCGTCCGGATGATCCGCCAGCCACCGAGGTAGGTGCCGGCGGCGATCGCCACCGCGCAGACCACCTTCACCCAGAGCGGGATCGAGTCGGTCGAGGTCCAGGAGCCGTAGCCGATCAGCGCCAGGGTGATCACACCCATCGTCTTCTGGGCGTCGTTGGTGCCGTGGGCGAGCGAGACCAGCGAGGCCGCCCCGATCTGCCCCCACCGGAACCCGGCGTCGGTGCGCGCGGTGTCCCGGCTGGCGACCAGGTGCGCGACGACGAACGTCGCGATGGCCGCGATCAGCCCGGCGATCACCGGGGACAACACCGCCGGCATGATGATCTTGCCGAGGACGCCGTCGATCTTGGTGCCGTCGCCGTTCCACTTCACCGCCTGACCGGCGGCCAGGGTGGCGCCGATCAGCCCGCCGAAGAGCGCGTGCGACGAGCTCGACGGCAGCCCGAGCAGCCAGGTGAGCATGTTCCAGAGGATGCCGCCGACCAGGCCGGCCAGGATGATGAGCAGCAGCGCCTCACCGTGGTTGGCGGTCAGCTCGGTGATCGGCGTGCCGTCGTCGTTCTGGAGCTTGACGACCGAGTTGGTGACGGTCAGCGCCACGGCCACGGACAGGAAGGCGCCCAGCAGGTTCATCACCGCCGACAGCGCGACGGCGACCCGGGGCTTCAGCGCACCGGTCGCGATCGACGGTGCGACCGCGTTGCCGGTGTCGTGGAAACCGTTGGTGAAGTCGAAGAACAGCGCGGTGCCGATGACGCACACCAAGACGATGAAGGACGCGTCCACGGCCCACACTGTGCTGGTTCACGAAGGATTTTCCAAGTCGTCGCCCAGCGTTGGTTGACACCGGTTCCGACGGGCGCCCCCTCCACGCTCAGCGATGGCCCCAGCCGAGCCGGTGCGAGACCTCCGTGGCGGCCTCGACGAGCAGCTCCGTCGCAGATGCGACGGCCTCGTCGTGCAGGCGGAAGGTGGGCCCGGACACGCTCATCGAGGCGATCACATCGCCGTGCGCGTTGCGGATCGGCGCCGCGACCGCCGTCAGCCCGACCTCCAGCTCGTCGACGGCGACGGCGTACCCGTCGCGGCGTACGCCGTCGACCTCGGCGCGCAGCTGGCCCTTCTTGGTGATCGTCATGTCGGTGTAGGCCTGCAGCGAGCCGAGCAGGTCGTCGAGCTCGTCGGCGCCGAGGCCGCTCATCAGCACCTTGCCGTTGGCGGTGGCGTGCAGCGGGATGTGCTGGCCCACCCAGTTGTGCGGCTGCAGCGCGGAGGAGCCGGCCACCTGGTCGAGGTAGAGCGCCGCCCGGTCGGCGAGCACGGCGATGTTGACGGTCTCCCCCGTGTCGGCGGCCAGCTTGCGGCACACCGGCCGGGCCTCCTGGACCACATCGAGCCGCGCGGTCGTGGCCCCGGCCAGCCGCAGCAGGCCCACCCCCAGCCGGTACTTGCCGCGATCCTCGGTCTGCTCGACCAGGCCGTGGGTCTCCAGCGTGGCCACCAGCCGGAACGCCGTCGACTTGTGCACGCCCAGGTCACGGGCCAGGTCGGTGACCCCCGCCTCCCCGTGCCGGGCCAGGTTCTCCAGGATGCTCAGCGCCCGGTCGACCGACTGCACCGTGCCCGTTGTCTCGCTCTCCGCAACCCCGTTGCTCATGGTGCAACGCTAGCGGGTACGCCGGCCCGGGTGGGGCATCCCGTGGGCGGCATCCCGTGGGTGCACGCGTGGACGAGACCCCGACCCGGGCGACGAACGACCTGGATGCCTCAGTCGCCGAGCTCGGCGCGCCGGCGGACGACGTACTCCTCCAGCTCGGCGCGGATGGCCTCGTCGAGCGGCGGCGGCTCGTAGGCCTCGAGCTTGTCGCGCCAGATCTTCCCGGCCCGGGCGGCGGTGTCCTGGCCGCCGTTGCGCATCCAGCGCTCGTAGTTCTCCGAGGAGGAGAGGAACGGTCGGTAGAAGCAGGTGCGGAACCGCTCCATGGTGTGCATGGCCCCGAGGAAGTGGCCGCCGTGGCCGACCTCCTCGTGGGCGTCGAAGGCCATCGACGCCTCGTCGATCTCGAGCGGTGTGAACTCGTGCTGGAGCATCTCCACCAGCTGCACGTCCATGATGAACTTCTCGTAGCCCGCGACCAGCCCGCCCTCGAGCCAGCCCGCCGAGTGCATCACCCAGTTGGTGCCGGCGAGGAAGGTCGGCAGCAGCGTCATCAGCGCCTCGTAGCCGGCCTGCGCGTCGGTCACCTGCGAGGAGGTCAGCCCGCCGCCGGTGCGGAACGGGAGCCCGAAGTGGCGGGCGATCTGCCCGGTGCACAGCAGCCCGATGCCGGACTCGGGGGTGCCGAACGTCGGCGAGCCCGACTGCATGTCGATGTTGGAGAGGAACGACCCGAAGACCACCGGAGACCCCGGGCGGATCAGCTGCGACAGCGCGATGCCGCTCAGGGCCTCGGTGATCTGCTGCACCAGCGCCGCGGGGATCGTGACCGGCGACATCGCGCCCATGAGGATGAACGGCGTGAGTACGACGGCCTGGTTGGCGGCGGAGTACTCGAACTGCGCCTCCAGCATCCGGTCGTCCCAGCGCAGCGGGCTGTTGCAGTTGATGAGGGAGATGGTGGCCGGCGTGGCCTCGATGCTGGCGCGGCCGTGCTCGCGGCCCTGCCCGGCACCGAAGAGGATCGAGGCCATCTCGATGGTGTCGCGGGCGTTGACCCCGGAGACGACGTTGCCCATGAAGAGCTTGTCGGTCAGCGTCGCGAGCGCGTAGACCATGTCGAGGTGTCGACTGTCGAGCGGGGTGTCGTTGGGCTCGTTGATGACGCCACCGGCGGAGTCGAGCGCGTCGTAGGTCTGCGCCAGCTTGGTGAAGTTGCGGAAGTCCTCCATCGTCGCGTCGCGGCGGACCTCGCCCTCCCGGGTGAACGGCGGACCGTAGACCGCACCGAACGCCATGTGGTCGCCGCCGATGTGCACCGAGCGCTCGGGGTTGCGGGCCTGGACGTCGAACTCGCGCGGTGCCTTGGCGACCTGCTCCAGCACGAAGTCGGGGTCGAGGAAGACCTTGTGCTCCTCGACCCGCTGCCCGGCCTGGCGGAACAGGTCGAGGGCGCGGTCGTCCATGAACTCCACGCCGATCTCGGTCATCAGCCGGCGCCAGCCGCCGTCGAGGGTGGCCATCGCCTCCTCGCTGAGGATCTCGTAGCGAGGCATCTTGTTCACGAACATGGGCGAATCTCCTGGGCGGCGGGTGGTCGGCGGACCACGAGCGGAGGGCGGGTGGGCGGGGCGCTTGACCGTCAGAGCACCGTGGCCCCATGATGTGGAATCACAGTTCCACATCATGGAACCTCCCGGCAAGCATCGGCGACCACGAAAGGCCCCCAGGCGATGAGCGACACCACGACCGCGAGCGGCACCCAGGCGGTGGACCGCGCCGCGCTGCTGGTGTCGACGGTCGTCGAGGCGGACACACCGCTGGCGTTCGCGGAGATCGCGGAGGAGTGCGGGCTGCCCAAGTCGACGACGTCGCGGCTGCTCACGGCGCTGGAGCGCACGGAGCTGCTGGAGCGCGACCCGTCGGGGGCCTATGTCGCTGGCCCCCTGTTCTGGCGCTACGCCAGTCGCTTCGACCCGTTCACCGAGCTGTCGCAGCTGGCCCTCCCGACGCTCGAGGCGGTCGGCGAGGCCACCGGCGAGACCGTCACCCTCGGCATGCCCCGCGGGGACGATGTCGTGCACGTCGCGCAGGTCGACAGCCGCTTCCACCTCGGCACCCGCGACTGGACCCAGGTGCAGGTGCCCTCCCACGCCTCCGCGCTCGGCAAGGTGCTGTTCGCCTACGCCGCGCTGCCGCTGCCCGACGGGCCGCTCGAGCAGCTCACCGAGCAGACCCGGGTCCAGGTGGCCGCCCTGCGGGCCGACCTCGACGGCTGCCGGCGTCGCGGCTATGCCACCACCGTCGACGAGCTCGAGCTCGGGCTCAGCGCCGTCGCCGCTCCGGTCCGCGACCACCACGGCGACGTGGTCGCCGCTCTCGGGATCTCGGGACCGACTGCCCGACTGCAGTCGCACCTCGCCGCCCACGGGCGGCTGCTGAAGAATCAGGCAGAGCAGCTGACCGAGCTGCTCGTCCACCGTCGAAAGGCCGGTGTCGCATGACCCCCGACGAGATCCTCCGCGCGCTCTACGACGAGACCCTCGTGGGCAACGGACCACGGGTCCTCGAGCTGACCCACGAGGCCCTGGGCCAGGACATGGAGCCGCAGTCGCTGCTCTTCGACGCACTCATCCCGTCGCTGGAGGAGGTCGGCGCCCGCTTCGAGCGCGGCGACTTCTTCGTGCCGGAGATGCTGATCGCCGGCAAGGCGATGGCCGGCGCGATGGAGGTGCTCCGGCCGCTGCTGGCCGACACCGGCGTCGAGACGATCGGCAAGTTCCTGATGGGCACCGTCAAGGGCGACGTCCACGACATCGGCAAGAACCTGGTCAACATCATGCTGGAGGGCGCCGGCTTCGAGGTGATCGACCTCGGCGTCCAGGTGGCGCCCGAGAAGTTCGTCGCGGCCATCGAGGAGCACCAGCCCGACATCGTCGGGATGTCGGCCTTCCTCACCACGACGATGCCGATGTTCAAGGCCAACATCAACGCCCTCGAGAAGGCCGGCCTGCGCACCGCGGTCATCGTGATGGTCGGCGGCGCCCCCGTCACCCAGGAGTACGCCGACGCGGTGGGGGCCGACGGCTACGCCGCCGACGCCTCGGCCACCGTCAAGCGCGCCAAGGACCTGCTGCACCAGCGTCGGTCGATGGTCCCCGCCTGAGCCGTCGCAGCCACCCCGCCTGCCGTCGTACCCGACCCCTGAAAGGACCGCCGTGAGCGCCGAGAGCGTGCACTTCGAGACCCGCATCCGCTCCGCGAACCAGGAGGTGGTGATCGGGCGCGGCCATCGCTTCTGCCTGATCGGCGAGCGGATCAACCCGACCGGGCGCCGGATCTTCCAGGAGCAGCTGCGGGCCGGCGACCTGTCGGCGATCGATCGCGACGTCGCGGCCCAGGTCGCCGGTGGCGCCGATGTCCTCGACGTCAACATGGGCGTCCCGCTGACCGACGAGGCCGACCTGCTGGCCAAGGCGATCATCAAGATCCAGTCGCTGACCGACAAGCCGATCTGCATCGACTCCTCGGTGGTCGAGGCCCTCGAGGCGGGGCTGTCGGTCTACCAGGGCCGGGCGCTGGTCAACTCGATCACCGCCGAGGACGAGCGGATGGAGCAGATCCTCCCGCTGGTCAAGAAGTACGACGCCGCGGTGATCGCGCTGCCCAACGACGTCGACGAGATCCCGATGGAGCCCGAGAAGCGGCTCGACCTGGTGCAGAAGATCATCGACGTGGCCACCAAGGAGTACGGCATCGCGATGCACGACATCGTGATCGACCCCCTGGCGATGCCGATCGGAGCAGACACGGCCTCGGGAGTCGCCACGTTCGAGACGATGCGACGCATCCGCGACGAGCACGGCCTCAACATGACCTGCGGCGCGTCCAACGTCTCCTTCGGGATGCCCGAGCGCCACTCCCTCAACGGCACCTGGCTGCCGATGGCGATGATGATGGGGCTGACCAGCGCCATCATGGACGCCCGCACGCCGCAGATCGTGCAGGCCGTCAAGGCCGCCGACCTCTTCATGGGCCACGACGACTGGGGCATGGAGTGGATCGGCCGGGCGCGGGCGGCGAAGGCCGCCGCCGAGGCGGCGGCGAGCCAGGAGGCGGCGGCCGGAGCGTGAGCCATGACCGCTCCACCGGCTCGGGGGACGACCCCCGGGACGATGCCCGGCACGAGCTCGGCGACGGGCCGGCGTTCTCCGTCGACCACCTGCGCCGCGAGGGGCTGATCGAGCCGCCCGCGGAGGCCGAGGGGACGCACGACGGCACCGGCAGGGTCGACCTGTCCTTCGCGGTCCGGGCCGCCGACGGCAGCTCCTCGCCCCGGGGTGCCCGGGTGCCGCCGGGTGTCAGCGTCTTCGACGCCGCGTCCTGGAACGGCATCGCCATCGACTCCACCTGCGGCGGCCACGGCACCTGCCGCAAGTGCAAGGTGCGCGTCAGCCCGTCGGGGGCGCCGGTGCCGGTCACCCGCCACGACGAGCGGACCTTCAGCGCCGAGCAGCTCGAGGACGGCTGGCGGCTGGCCTGCCTGGTGCGGGCGACGCAGGACCTCGAGGTCGACGTACCCCCGCTGACCACGCGCCCCAAGGCCGCCACCGTCGGTGTCGGCCGCCAGGTGATCCTGCGGCCCGCGGTGCAGAAGAGGTACGTCGAGCTGGTCGAGCCGACACTGTCGGACCAGCGCACCGACCTGGTGCGGCTGCGCGAGGCGATCGACGACCTGGAGCTCACCGTCGACCTGGAGGTGCTGCGCAGGCTGCCGGTCGTGCTCCGGCAGGCCGACTTCAAGGTGACCGCCGTCGTGGTCGACGAGGCACTGATCGACGTCGAGCCGGGCGACACCTCGCGGGTGCGCTACGGGCTGGCCTTCGACCTCGGCACCACCACCGTGGTCGCGACCCTGCTCGACCTCGAGTCGGGGACGCCGGTCGCGGTGGCGTCGCGGCTCAACCGCCAGCAGCCCTACGGCGGCGACGTGATCACCAGGATCTCGGCGACGATGATGGACCCCGAGGCGCTGGGCCGGCTGCAGGCCGCGGCCGGGCGGACGCTCGCCGAGCTGGCCGCGGAGGTGTGCTCGGAGGGCGGGGTCGACCCGTCGAGCGTCTATGAGGTGGCGCTCGCCGGCAACGCGACGATGACCTCGCTGGCCCTGGGGATCGACCCGGAGCCGCTGGGGGTGGCGCCGTTCGTGATGGGGACGGCGGCCTACCCCACGCTGCTCGCCGCCGACCTCGGCCTGTCCCTCCATCCGCGGGCCCGGGCCACCGTCTTCCCCTCGCTCGGGGCCTACGTCGGCGGCGACATCGTGGCCGGCATGCTGGCCACCGGCATGGACCGCGACAAGCGGGTCCGGCTGCTGATCGACGTCGGCACCAACTGCGAGATCGTGCTCTCCGACGGCGACCGGATCGTCGCCACCGCCGCCCCCGCCGGGCCGGCCTTCGAGGGCGGTGCCATCCGTTGCGGGATGCGCGCCGACGAGGGCGCGATCGAGGTGGTGAGGCTGGGTGACTCCGTCGAGCTTGGCGTGATCGGCGACGCGGAGCCGCGCGGGCTGTGCGGCTCGGGCCTGGTCGACGTGGTCTCCGAGCTGGTGCGGGTCGGTCTGCTCGACGCCACCGGACGGCTGGTGCCCGACGACGTGGCGGCCGAGATCGCGCCCGGGCTGGCCGACCGGCTGACGAAGGTCGGCGAGGAGCGGGTCTTCGTGCTCCACCGGCCCGCGGCCGACTCCCCTCCCGAGGAGTCGGTCTATCTGTCGCAGCGCGACGTGCGCGAGCTGCAGTTCGCGAAGGCCGCGATCTCCACGGGCTGGACGCTGCTGCTGGAGGAGCTGGGGCTGGCCGGGGCCGACGTACAACAGGTGCTGTTGGCGGGGTCGTTCGGCTCCTACCTCTCGCCCGCGGCGGCGATCCGCATCGGCCTGGTGCCGACGCTGCCGGTCTTGCGCATCGTCAGTGCTGGCAACGTGGCGGGTGAAGGGGCGAAGATGGTCCTGCTGTCGTTGCGCGAGCGGGCCGGAGCCGAGGCGCTCCTGGAGGAGGTGACCTATGTCGAGCTCTCCGACCGAGCAGACTTCAACGACCGCTTCGTCGAGCAGCTCGCCTTCTGAGGTCCCCGTGCAGCCCCGGCACCGCATCGCCGTCATCGCCTGCGGCGCGCTCTCGCAGCCGGCCGCACAGATCGCCGAGCGGCGTGGCTGGGACGTCGACGTCCACCCGCTCCCCCCGTTGCTGCACAACCGGCCGCAGCGGATCGCGGGCGAGGTGCGGGCGCTGGCGGAGCGGCTGCTGCCGGCCTACGACGCGGTCGCGGTGGGCTACGCCGACTGCGGGACGTACGGCGCCCTCGACGAGGTCTGCTCCGACCTCGGGATGAAACGGATCCCCGGGCTGTCGTGCTACGACATGTTCGCGACCGGGGAGCGCGTCGAGGCCTACTTCGACGAGCAGCCCGGCACCTACCTGCTCACCGACTTCCTGGTGCGCTCCTTCGAGCGCACCGTGGTCCGCGAGCTCGGCCTGGACCGGTGGCCGGAGCTGCGCGACGACTACTTCGGGCGCTACACCCGGGTGGTCTGGCTGGCCCAGGACCCCGACGACGAGCTGCGCGCCCTCGCCCAGGCCGCCGCCGACCGGCTCGACCTCCCCCTCACCGTCATCGAGACCAGCAACCGGGGCCTCGAGCGCGCCCTGGAGGCGCTGATCGCGGACTGACCCGTCAGAAGTTCGGGTTGACCCGTCAGAAGTTCGCGAAGTTGTGCCGGGTCAACCCGAAGTTGTGCCGGGTCAACCCGAAGTTGTGCCGGGTCAAGCCAGCTCGGCGAGCCAGTCCTGGCGCCACTTCTCGGTCTCGGCGACCTGGTTGAAGGTGTAGACGTGCAGCCCCTCGACGAGCGCGTCGGGCTGGCCGAGCGCCGGGGCGCACTTCTCGAGGAACCGCTGGCCGGTGAAGGCGCCGGGCGCGAACAGCTTGGCGACGAAACCCTTGTGGGTCTTGAGGAAACGCGTCGAGTCACCGACGCCGATCCGGGTGGCCATGGTCAACAGCTTGGCCTGGTCGACCGGCCCCGGCACGCCGAGCAGCAGGGGCATGGTGACGCCCCGCGCCCGGAGCCGCTCCAGCCAGTGCTTGACCACCTTGGGGTCGAAGGTCAGGTTGCTCACGATGTGGGTGGCGTGACGCCGCTTGTCCCACATCGACTGGATCGTCAGGTCGTCGTGGATCGTGGGGTGCGACTCCGGGTAGCCCGCGATCCCGACGTGCTCGAAGGGCCGGCCGAGGTCGGAGAGATCCTCGAGCAGCGCCAGTGCGTCGGCGTAGGTGTCGTCGGACTGGGCGTCACCGCCCGGCACGAAGATGCTGGTGACGCCGGCCGCCCTGAGCCTGGCCACGACCTCCTCCAGCTCGGCGCGGCCGTGCACCATCCGCGCGGCCAGGTGGGGTACGACGTCGTACCCGGCCGAGCGGAGCCGTTCGGCCGTGGCCAGCGTGGTCTCGAGCCCCTTGGTCGGCGAGGCCGTGACCGTCAGCTGCACGCTGGTGGGCACCCCGGCGAGGAGCTTCTCCTCGATCGTGGGCGTGGGCAGCACCTCGTAGCGAGCGTGCTCCAGGAGGCGGCGGATCGTCGCCGCGTCTGTGTTGCGCATCGTGCACCCTGTTCCGTGATACGCACCGATATCAGGGAGATGCTAGCCGCGCACGGACCTGTTCCGCCAGACGTGCGGGCACCACAGAATCCGGGTCGCGCCAGCCCCCGAGGGCGCTGGTGACACCGACGATGCTGGCATAGAGCGCCGGACAGGTCGGACAGCCGGCGAGGTGCTGCTCGACCATGGTGCGGTCGGCGAGGCTCAGCTCGCCGGCGAGGTAGTCGTCGATGCGCGAACGCGCCGACCAACAGGTCATCGGAACCCCCTTCGTGGCCTCGCGGCGCTCCACGCCGCCGGCCAGGGCGGAGACCAGCATGGTGCGGCCACGACGCAGCCGCTGCTTGGCCGCCGGGAGCGAGATCTGCTGCACCTCGGCGACCTCGGAGGACGTCAGCCCCTCGACGTCGTGCAGCACCACGGCGGACCGGTAGTGCACCGGCAGCCGCACCAGCGCGTCGTACAGCTCGTCTCGGGTCTCGGCCCGCAGCAGCACGGCCTCCGCGTCGACGGTGTAGTCGTCGTCGCGCCAGGCGTCTTCGACGGCGCGGACCAGCACCTCGTCGTCGACGGGGTCGGTGCGATCGCGGCGGACCCCGTCGATGAAGCGGTGGTACATCACCCGGTGCAGCCAAGTGGCCACCGAGGAGTCGCCCCGGAACTGCTCGCCACGCTCCAGCGCCCGGGTGACGGTGTCCTGGACCAGGTCCTCCGCGCGGTCCTGGTCGCGGGTGAGCGCGAGGGCGTAGCGCAGCAGTCCCGGCAGCTCCGCCACCACCCGCTCGGCGGGAAGGGTCACGTGGCGACCCTAGTGGCGGTCGCTGAGCGGGCGGCGGGGTGGGCTCGGGTCTTCACACCCCCGCCAGCGATCAGTGGGCGCTGATCTTGCAGGTGTTGATGCCGACGATGCGGTAGAGCGGGCAGAAGCCGGTCAGCGCGGTGACGACCAGGATCGCGGCGACCACGAACAGGATGATGCCGAGCACCGAGGCGGGGCCGACCAGGAAGGCGACGACCGCGGCGACCACGCCGAGGACGATGCGGGCGATCTTGTCAGGGCTTCCGACGTTGGTGGTCATGGGTCTCACTCCTCTGGGACGGGGGCTTTCCTGACATGGACGCACCAGCCCCGGAAAGGGAGACAACCCAACGGGAGCCGCCGGTCAGCAGATGCGCGGGAGCTGCTCACCGAGGGGGAGGTCGATCACCCGGGTGCCGCCGAGCCCGGTGCGGGCGACGACCATCCGCGGGTGGTCCTCGACGACGGTCCCGATCCGGCAGGCCCCGGACCCGAAGCGGTGGGCACGCATCGCCTCGAGGACGGCGTCGACGTCGGCCGCGGGGACGATCGCCACCAGCTTGCCCTCGTTGGCGACCTGCAGCGGGTCGAGCCCGAGCAGCCCGCAGGCGTCGCGCACCTCCTCGGGCACCGGCAGGTCGCGCTCCACCAGGTCCATGCCGACCCCCGAGGCCCGGGCGATCTCGTTGAGCGAGGCCGAGACGCCCCCTCGGGTCGGGTCGCGCAGCACGCGTACGTCGGCCCCGGTGGCGAGCATGTCGGCCACCAGCCCGTGCAGCGGCGCCGAGTCGCTCTCCACCGGCGTCGTGAACTCCAGCCCCTCCCGGCAGCTCATCACCGCCACCCCGTGGACGCCGATCGCGCCGCTGACCAGCACGGCGTCGCCCGGCCGCGCGCGCTCCGGCCCGATCTCGACCCCGTCGGGGATGACGCCGACCCCGGCGGTGTTGACGTAGATCCCGTCGCCGCTGCCGTGGTCGACCACCTTGGTGTCGCCGGTGACCAGCTGGACGCCGGCCTGCTCGGCCGCCTTGCCGACCGCCATCGCGACCCGGCCGATGTCGGACATGGGTGTCCCCTCGGCCAGGATGTAGGCCGTCGACAGGTAGAGCGGCTGCGCGCCCACCATCGCCAGGTCGTTGACGGTGCCGTTGACCGCGAGGTCGCCGATGCTCCCGCCCGGGAAGAACATCGGCTTGACGACGTAGGAGTCGGTCGAGAACGCCAGCCGTCCCGACACCGGCGGGAGCACCGCGGCGTCGGCGAGGTCGGCCCGCGCCGCGCCGCCGTACGCCGGCAGGAACAGGCTCTCGACCAGCTCCCCCGACATCGCACCACCGCCACCGTGGCCCATCACCACGGTCGGGGTGTTGCGCAGCGGCGCCGGACAGGTCCAGCCCTCGAAGTCGAGGTCGTTCGAGCCGCCGTCGGGGCTCACGACGCGCTCCCGGCCGACACCAGGTCGAGCCGCCGGTAGGTGTAGTAGGCCGCGCAGGCTCCCTCGGAGGAGACCATGGTGGCGCCGAGCGGGTTGCGCGGCGTGCACTCCTTCCCGAACGCGGGGCACTCGTGGGGCTTGATCAGCCCCTGCAGCACCTCGCCCGACCGGCACAGGGGTGACTCGTCGGTCTGGATGTCGGTGACCTCGAAGCGCAGCTCGGCGTCATAGTCGGCGTAGCGGTCCGACAACCGCCACCCGCTGCCCGGGATCATCCCGATCCCGCGCCAGGTGCGGTCGGTGACCTCGAAGACGTCGCGCAGCATCGCCATCGCGGCCGGGTTGCCCTCGGCCGGGACCGCCCGCGGATAGGCGTTCTCCAGCTCGTGCCGCCCCGCCTCCAGCTGGACCAGCGTGCGCCGGATCCCCTCGAGGATGTCGAGCGGCTCGAAGCCGGTGACGACGATCGGGACGGCGTACTTCTCCGCGAGCGGTGGGTACTCCGAGGTCCCCATCACGCTGCACACGTGCCCCGCCGCGAGGAAGGCCTGCACCCGACAGGTCGGCGACTCCATGATCGCGGCGATCGCCGGCGGCACCAGCACGTGCGAGACCAGCAGCGAGAAGTTGGGGATGCCCTGCTGTCGGGCCTGGTGCACCGTCATCGCGTTGGCCGGCGCCGTGGTCTCGAAGCCGATGCCGAAGAACACGACCTGCTTGTCCGGGTTGTCACGGGCGATCTGCAGCGCGTCGAGCGGGGAGTAGACGACGCGCACGTCGCCGCCCTCGCTCTTGACCGTGAACAGGTCGTCGTGGCTCCCCGGCACTCGCAGCATGTCGCCGAAGGAGCAGAAGATCACCTCGGGCCGGCGCGCGATCGCCAGCGCCCGGTCGATGGTCTCCAGCGGCGTCACGCAGACCGGACAGCCGGGACCGTGGATCATCTCCACGCCCTCGGGCAGCAGCTGGTCGATGCCGTGCCGGATGATCGAGTGGGTCTGGCCGCCGCAGACCTCCATCATCGCCCACGGCCGGGTGGTGACGGCGTGGATCTGATCGAGCAGACGCCGGGCGAGGTCGGGGTCGCTGAACTCGTCGAGGTACTTCACAGCTCCACCCCCTTCTCTCGCGCCGCGGCCGCGAACCCGTCGCCGAACTCCTCCTCGAGGATGCCGAGGCGCTCGAAGGTCGCGAGCGTCTCCTTGGCCGACTCCTCGTCGAGGCGCTGGATCGCGAAGCCGACGTGGACGATGACGTACTCACCGACGCCGGTCTCCGGGAGGTAGGCCAGGCAGACCTTCTTGCGGACGCCGCCGAAGTCGACGTCGGCCATGGTGGTGCCACTCTCCTCGAACACCTCGAGGACTCGTCCTGGGACGGCCAAGCACATGGTGATCTCCTCCGGTTTCCTGGTTGCCGGGTTGCTGTCAGTCTGCCGGGCAGACGGGGTCGAGGCGGACGCCGGGCTCTGCGCCTGCCGGGCCGGCCGCCCACCGGCGTACGCCGACCGCGACCTGGCCGAGCGCCAGCCCGCCGTCGTTGGCCGGCACCCGCTCGTGGGTGAGCGCGTGGAGTCCGTGTCCGGCCAGGTGGTGGCGGGTGCGTTCGAGCAGCACCCGGTTGACGAAGACGCCGCCGGTGAGCCCGACGACGCTGGTGCCTCGTGCCTCGGCGGCGGCCGCGGCAGCCGTCGCTGCCGCGCAGGCGAGGGCGTCGTGGAAGGCCCAGGCGAGGGCACCGCGGTCGACGCCCTCGCGGACAGCGCCCGCGAGGGCAGCCACCAGCGGGTCAGGGTCGAGAACCCCATGGTTGAGAGGGAAACTCAGCGACGGAGCATCGACGGTGGGGTGCTCGGTCCGCCACCGGCGGGCGGCGGCCTCCAGCTCGATGGCGGCCTGGGCCTCATAGCTGATCCGGTGCCGGACGCCGAGCAGCGAGGCGGCGACGTCGAACAGCCGACCGGCGCTGCTGGTGTCGACGAAGCCGGTGCCGGCCGCGTGCGCCCGGGCGAGCAGCTGTGCCTCAGCGGTGCTCAGCTCCTCGCCGACCGGCGTCCCGTCCCATCCCTGGCCGGCGGCCAACAGGGCGAGGGCGGCGACCCGGACCGGGTTGCGGACGCCGGCGTCGCCGCCGGGGACGCGCACGCTGCCGAGATGGCCGAGCCGCTCGAAGCCGGCACCGCCGTCGGTCAGCGCGAGCACCTCGCCACCCCACACGGTGGCGTCACAGCCATAGCCGGTGCCGTCGAGGACCAGGCCGACCAACGGCTCGTCGAGGCACCCGTGCTCGGTCGCCAGCGAGGCGAGGTGGGCGTGGTGGTGCTGCACCTCGAGGAGCGGGACCCCGTGCGCCGCGGAGTACTCCTGCGCCGCGGCGCGGGAGGCATAGCCCGGGTGCAGGTCGGCCACCACCAGCGCGGGCGGCCGCCGGTGGAACCCGACGAGCTGGTCGATGACCCGGCGATGGGTGACCCGGCTCGGCCACGACTCCAGGTCGCCGACATGGGCCGACACGAACGCCCGTCCGTCGCGGGCCAGGGCCACGGTGTTCTTGAGCTCCGCACCGGCGGCCAGGACCGTCGGCTGCGACCCCTCGCTCGTCGGCTCGCCGAGCTCGACGGGGAGCGGCGCCAGGCCACGGGAGCGCCGGACCGGCACCGGCCCCGCGTCGGACCAGGCGATCACCGAGTCCTCGACCGGCACGGCGATCGCCCGGTCGTGGCTGATGAACAGGTCGGCGATCCCGCCCAGCCGGTCGAGCGCGTCGTCGTCGGCATGGCACAGCGGCTCGCCGGACACGTTGCCCGACGTCATCACGAGCACCGGCGGCGCGCCGAGCGTGCCGTCGGGGAGGTCGGCGAAGAGCAGGTGGTGGAGCGGGGCGTAGGGCAGCAGCACCCCCAGCTCGCCCAGCCCGGGCGCCACGGCCGCGGCCAGCGGAGCCCCGGGCCGCGCGGGCAGCAGGACGATCGGCCGCTCGGGTCCGGTCAGCAGCGCCGACGCATCTCCGACCTCGACCAGCGTCTCGGCGACCGTGAGGTCCCGAGCCATCACCGCGAACGGCTGGTCGGGCCGCCCCTTGCGGCGCCGCAGCTCCTCGACCGCCGAGGGGTTCGCGGCATCGCAGGCGAGGTGGTAGCCGCCGATCCCCTTGACCGCCGCGATCCTGCCCTCGCGCAGGGCGGAGACCGCGGCCGCGAGCACCGGTTCGCTGCCGGCGGCCAGCACCTCGCCCGCGGGGTCCGTCGCGACCAGACGAGGCCCGCAGTCGTGGCAGGCGATGGGCTGGGCGTGGTAGCGGCGGTCGGTCGGGTCGGCGTACTCCGCGGCGCAGGCGGCGCACATCGGGAAGCCGGCCATCGTCGTCGCCGGCCGGTCATAGGGCAGGTCGAGGGTGATCGTCAGGCGGGGGCCGCAGTTGGTGCAGGTGACGAACGGGTGCCGGTGGCGGCGGTCCGCCGGGTCGGCCAGCTCGGTCAGGCAGTCGGCGCAGACGGCCGTGTCGGGGGCCACCAGGGTGCGCTCGCCGGCCGCCTCGGCCGAGGCGACGATGGTGAAGCCGACGACCCCCGCGGGCGCCAGGTCGGTCGCGGCCACATCCTGGATGCGGGCCAACGGCGGGGCCTCGACGGGGAGCCGCGCCTCGAACGCCGCGACCTCCTCGGCGGTCCCCTCCACCTCGACCACGACACAGGTCGCATCGTTGCGGCACCAGCCGGCGACGCCGGCCGCGTCGGCCAGGCGGGCGACGTAGGGGCGGAAGCCGACGCCCTGCACCAGGCCACGCACCTCGATCCGCCGGCGGACGCGCCCACGCAGCAGCGACCGCGCCGGTGCCTCGAGGTCAGCGGTCATGCCTCATCCTCGACCGGCCGCTCCCAGAGCACCACCCGGTTGTTGCCGGAGTCGGCCACCGCGAGCAGCTCGCCGACCGCCGGGGCAGCCGACCAGTGCAGGCCGTAGGGCCAGCACAGGGTGTCGGCGGCGACCCGCTCCCAGCGGTTCTCCCCGTTGGCGGTGTACGTCGGCTGCGCGAGCACGCCGGACGGCCGGTCGTGGGTCGTCGCGGAGTGCGGGTGGAGCAGCACCCGGTTGTCGGCGGTGTCGGCCACCGCGATCCCGTCGGCGGTGGCCGTGAGTCCGTAGGGGAACCGCAGCCGACCCTCCTGGGGGACGTAGGGGAACTCCTCCCCGGTCGCGAGGTCGGGCTGTCCGAGCACCGCGTCGGCGGGCCGGTCCACGTCGGGGTGCTCGAGCCAGCGCAGCAGCCGGTGGTTGCCGGCGTCGGCGACCCAGACTCCGCCCGCGCCGTCGGAGGCGAAGGCGTGCGGCCACCGGAAGGATGCCGGCCCGACGCCCTCGCCCCGGTTCTCCTCGCGCGCGCCGGGCGTGGGCTGCCCGAGCACCACGTCGGCCGGCTGACCGGCCTCGGGGAGGCCGTCACGCCAGACCAGGACCCGACGGTTGCCGGTGTCGGCGACGTAGCAGCGACCGTCGACGACGGCGACGCCGAACGGCCAGTAGAACGACGCGGCCGTGGGCTCACCGCCCGCGTTGGGCTCGACCTGGTCGGGGTCCGGCTGGCCGAGCACGTGGTCGGGCGGCGTGCCGGTGGCGTCGGGCAGCGTGTCCCAGACCAGCAGCCGGTGGTGCCAGGCATCGGCGACGACGAGACGGCCCTCGTGGACGAGCACACCGGTCGGGAGGTTCATCCCCTCCGACGGGCCGCGGCCTCCCGCCGCCGGTCCCTCGGTGTGGTCGTCGAGCTGGCCGAGCACGACGTCGGCAGGAGTGCCGTCGGTCTCCGGGAGCCGGTGCCAGAGGAGCACCCGGTGGTTCCCGGTGTCGGCCGCGACGACCCGGGTGCCATCGGTCCAGACGCCGCGCGGGGCATACATCGTCGCGGCGCTGGGGTGGGCGGGCGGCAGCGCCAGGCCACCCGGGGAGTCGGCGCCGAGCACGCAGCGCGGCCGCCACCCGGCGTACGTCGACGGCGGCGACGCCGGCTGGTCGGGCACCCCGAGGCCGGGCACGACGCCGGTGTGCGTCTGCCCCGCCGCGATCACCTGGACCTTCATCGGCTCAGGCTCCGGGGCCTACGGCGAGCGTGCCGGAGCGGCGCACCCACACCCGCCCACCCTCGACCCGCAGCGGCAGCGGCTCGAGCTGGGCGCCCGGCATGGTGAGGCACTCACCGCTCGCCACGTCGTAGCAGAAGCCGTGCCAGGGACAGGTCAGCGTGCCCTCGGTGGCGTCGACGAGGGCGTCGTCGAGGGGGTTGCCCTGGTGGGCGCAGGCGTTGAGGTAGGCCGACAGCCGGCCGCCGAGGTTGACCACGATGACCTCGAGGCTCCCCTGGTCGGTGACCAGGGTGAGCGGCTGGAGCGAGCCGTCGGCGACCCGGTCGACGGCGCACGCGTCGGTCCAGCCGGACGCGGCCAGGTCCTCGCCCGACGACGGGGCGCCGACGCCGATCGAGCTCAGCGGGATGAGCGTGGGTGATGGCTCGTTCGGGACCACCTCGACCGCGGAGATCCCTGGGACCCCGGCCACCAGCGCCTCCTCGACGCCGTCGCGGAGCGTGACCGCGGCCATCGAGCAGCCGTTGCAGGCGCCCTGCAGCCGGACGTACGCCGTCGCGTCGCGGACGTCGACCAGCTCGACGTCGCCCCCGTGGGACTGGAGGTTGGGCCGCACCTGCTCGATCACCCGAGCGGCCAGAGTCATCGGGTCCGGGCGGAGGATGCCGTGCATCATCAGCACCAGTCGCAGCTGCGGGTCGTCGACGAGCTCGAAGAGCAGCTCCTTGCCGCGCGGGTCCTCCTTGAGCCGCCGGACGATGGTGGTGAGCACCTCGCGGTGCACCTCGTCGCGCGCCTCGATCGCGGCGGTCGCCACCTCACGAGCGGCGCCGTCGAGGCCGGCCACGGCGTCCTCGGTCTCGTCGAGGCGGCGAGCGGTCTCGTCGAGCGCGTCGGCCGACGACGGGTGGGCGGCCCCGCGGGCGGCCCGTTCGGCAGCCCGGTCGGCGGTGGCCGTCATGGCGACCCCACCTGCTGGTCGGGATGGGTCTGTCCGGGCTCGAGCACGGTGACCGTGGGCTTGGGTGGTGGGCCGGTGAGGTCTCCGGCGGTCACCGTCACCCCCATGCCCGAGGTGAACGCCCCGTCGCCCTGCGGCATCCGGGCCATCTGCTCGGCCTGCCGGGCCAGGTCGGCCAGCTCGTCGTCGGGGTCGGCGACCGTGGCCTTGGCGATCTCGTCGAGCACCCCACGCACGGCCATCACCGAGTCGTGGTCGCCCTCGGTCTCGAACAGGTAGCGCGCCTCGACCAGCTTGGCCTTCGCGTGGTCGAAGGCCCCGAGGTGGGCCAGCGCGTTGCCCTGGTTGGCCAGCAGGCGGGCCTTGCCCTGCGCGTCGTGCTCGCGGACACCCGAGACGAGGACCTCCTCATAGAGCTCCACGGCCTCGACCAGGTTGTCGCCCTGATGGGTGGAGGGGGTGTAGACGAGGGCGTTGGCGAGGTTGAGGGTCGCGGTGGACCACGGCACCGGCGCGTGCTCGGGGGTGTAGACCCGGCGCGCCGCCCGCAGCGACTGGGTGGCCACGCCGAGCCGGAGCTGGTCGGAGGCCTGGCTCATCGGCGAGGCGAGGTGGGCGGTGGCGAGGTTCATGTTGAGCGCCGCCCAGAGGTAGGGCGCGGACTGCTCGTCCACCAGCTGCAGCCCGTCGTAGTAGTGCTGCATGGCGTCCTGCAGCAGTGAGCGGGAGTCGCCCCGGCCCGACGCCGCCCGCTCCTGGGAGAGCGAGCCCCGTTGCAGGAGCAGCTCGGCGCGGACCTCGGGAAGGTCGGTGCTGTCGAGCGCCTCGACGGCCGCCGCCAGGTCGGCGGCCGCGCGGTCGTCGGCAGCCTCACGGCGAAGCAGGCCCGCGTTGCCGCGGAGTACGCCGGCCAGCACCGGGCTCACCTCGGCCGCTCGGTCGGCCGCCGCGGCGAGCAGGTCGCCGGCCTGGCCCGGCAGGCCACGCTCGGCCTGCTCGGCGGCCCGGGCCGCGAGGACCAGGGCGGCCACCTCCGGCTCGAGCCCCTCGGTGTCGGTGGGTGCCGGGCCGGCGCCGAGCGTGGCGGCGGCGACGTCGACCAGGGGTGCGAGCCTGGCGGGGAGTCCGGCCCGCACCGCGGCGGGGTCGTCGGTCGTCGGGTCGAGCAGCCAACGGTGGTAGCGGGTGAGCGGGTCATCGGTCGGCTCGTCGGCGAGCGCAGCCAGCGCGGCGCCCTCGTCGCCGGCGTAGGCCAGCTCGTGGGCGCGCAGACCCTCGGGCCAGTCGGTCGGCAGCCGCCCGGCCAGCAGGCCGCGGCGCACCTGGTCGGCAGCCGGGTCGTCGGGGAGGACCATCAGACCCGCCGGAAACCCGAAGATCCCCAGGGGCTGCGGGTGGACCGGTTCACTCATCGGACGCCTCCCGAGGCGCTCGTCGGCGCGCGGCCGTCCGGCGTACGACGTCCGCTGCCAGCCGCGCCCGCGCCTCCGTGCGGTGCGTCTCCAGCGGCCGGCGGTCGACGCCCTCCGGGGTGATCACCACCAGATAGACCGTCCACTGGCCGTGCTCGGCCACCACCTCGGTGTGCACCTCGGTCTCCATGGCGGCTCCCGTCGGCGTGCGGGCGGCTGCCCAACGACACGAGCAGGGCGCCGCGGGCGTCGTCCCACTCGACCTCGAACCTACCCGCGACCGGCGCGAACCCGAGCTCCTGGTGGATCAGCGCCGACCGGTCACCCGCGGCGTTGCGCCGCTTGAGCAGCAGCCCCCCGTGCCCGACCGACACCAGCGGCAGCAGCTCGAGCGTCTCCCCGTCGAGTCGTGCGACCACCGCGTCGCCCGGGAAGTAGCGCTCCGCCAGGTCCGCGGGGAGGTGGAGGTAGCCGTCGTGGGTGAGCTCGATGGTCGCTGGTGGTTCTGCCGTTTCGGCACAAACGTCGTCATTTCGCGACGACACGCTGCTGTTTCCGCACAATCGTGGGCCTGCGGGACCGGCGGCGTCGCGCCCTGCGCCGGGGTAGTGGTCCCGCTCGATCAGCTCGACCACCCGCCACATGCCGGCCTCGACGGCGGGCGTCAGCGGCGCGCCCGGCTCCAGCGATGATGCCTCGACGAGATAGACCGTGATGTCATCCGGGCGCTCGGGCCCCAGCAGCCAGGTGGAGAACGACAGGGCGTGGTCCCAGCGGAAGTTGTGGGTGTGCAGCCCGTCGATCGGCGGCAGGTCGGCCAGCTCCTCGGCCGGCACCCGATAGACGGTGCCGGGCTCGACCCCCGTCGAGGAGGCGTCGACGATCACGACGCGACCAGCGCCGCGCATGCCGAAGGCCACGTCCATCCCGGCGGTCCCTCCGTCGACCAGCCGCACCCCGTCGGGCACACCACGCTCGAACAGGTGTCGCACCAGCACCGGCCCGACCGCGTCGTCCCCGCGCAGGATGTTGCCGCAGCCCACGATCAGCAGGTCGCACGGCTCCGGGGCGAAGCCGTCGTCGAGCAGCTCGTGGGGCGCGGGCCGGCCCTCCTCGGACCGGCCCGACGGCTCGGGCTCAGACCATGCCATTGATGACGAACTTGTTGAGCTCGCGCCCGGTCTTGCCGTCGTAGGCGTGCACCGTGCACACCAGGCAGGAGTCGAACGAACGAGCCACGTGACCCAGCTCCACCGGGTCCTCCATGTCCACGACGGGGGTGCCGACCAGCGCCTGCTCGATCGGCCCGAGGCTGCCCTCGCTGTCGCGGGGACCGATGTTCCAGGCCGTCGGCGTGACCACCTGGTAGTTCTCGATCTTGCCGTCCTCGATGACGATCCAGTCCTGGAGCGCGCCGCGTGCGGCCTCGGTGCCACCCCAGCCCTTGCCGGACTCGAGCTCCTCGGGCTTGGTGTAGAACGACCCGCTGAGGTCGATCTGCGAGAGCCAGTCCATCACCCAGGTGAAGTACTTCGGCGCCTCGTGCATGCGCGCCATCTGCCGGACGAAGACCGACGGGCCGAGCTTGTCGAGCATGTCCATGAACAGCGGGTCGTTGTCCTGGTGGTCGAGGGCGTCGGGACCGCCGGCCGCCACCCGACGCGCCAGCGGACCGGCCTCGAGGGGGATCCGACCCAGGTCGGGCACGTCGTAGCGCGGCGACTTCGCCCAGGAGTACTTGTCCTGCTTGCGGCCGTCGAGCGGGTCGACCGGGATGGTCTCGCCGTCCCAGGGGTGCAGCGGGCGGTCGCCCTTGAAGAACGAGTGGGTGACGTCCTCGGACACCCGCAGCTGGTCGTAGCCGTAGTGCGTGCCGCCGGCATAGACACCGCCCCGGCCGATCAGCGCGTCCATCCGGCCGTCGACGGTGGGGTTCTCGTACATCGACGGGTTGAGGTAGGTGCCCGAGGCGATGTAGTTGCCGACCCCGGCGCCGTACTTGTCCAGCCCGATGTCGAGGCAGTAGCGGATGAAGAAGCCGCAGTCGGAGTTGTACTGGGACTCGTTCTCCTCGACCCAGGCCTGCATGTCCTCCCAGGTCTTGACCTCCAGCCACCGCTCGACCGAGCAGCCGAGCCACTCGGCCTCCAGCCAGTTGTCCTTCCAGTGGTTGAGGATCGCGGTGGCGCGGGTGATGTCGGCCAGGTTGGGCGAGCTCATCACGCCGCCCGGCACCATGAACGAGCTATGCGGCCACTGCCCGCCGAAGATCGCATAGACCTCGACCGGCTTGCCGGAGAGCACCACGCCCTTCTGGTACGCCGACCCGACGTACGGCGCGAAGCGGCGCACCGCCTCGTCGTACATCGGGGACGAGGCGTAGTTCTTGTTGACCAGGTCGATCGCGAACAGCGCGTAGAAGTAGCGCGGGATCGACTGGAGCGTCTCGCACGCCTGGGCGATGTTGCGGATCAGCGTGGCGTTCTGCGGCACGTGGGTGTTCCACGCGGTGTCCAGGGCGTAGCAGGCCTTGTAGAGGTGGCTGCCGCCGCAGATGCCGCAGATGCGCGGGGTCACGATCAGGCCGGCCTGCGGGTCCTTGCCCTTGAGGATGATCTCGAAGCCACGGAACATCGCGGCCTCGGTCCAGGCCGAGGTGACGACGCCGTCCTCGATGGTCACCCGGACGTCCAGGTCACCCTCCACGCGCCCGAGCGGGGAGACGAACAGGTCCACCGACGAGGCGGGGTTCTGCACTGCGGTCATCGGGTTGAGTCCTCTCTCGACATGTCCGTCAGACGACGAACATGTCCTCCTTGGCCCACTGCGGGGCCGCGATCCGAGCGGCGGCGGCGTGCGCCATGTAGGTGATGTGGTCGGCGCCCTCGGGAACTTCCTTCGGGATGGTGCCGGAGACCTTCTGGGTCTTGAAGACGGTGCCCGCGGCGAGGTCGAAGAACGGGAACTCCGGTTCGGTGCAGCCGATGCAGGGCATCCCGGCCCGGGTCTTCGACGACTGGCGGTTCCACAGGATCCGGTTGCAGGAGCTGTGGGTCATCGGGCCACGGCAGCCGAACTCGTAGAACAGGCAGCCGGTGCGGGTGCCCTCGCCGAACGACATCGTCGACTGCTTGTACTCGAAGAACTGCACCCGCGTGCACCCGGTCTGGGTGAAGGTCTTGAAGAAGGTCTGCGGGCGGTGCAGGTCGTCGAGCGCGATGTCGCCGGCGCGTCCGGTCGCGAGCGCCACCAGGATCTGGGTGATCCAGTCGGGGTGGGCCGGGCAGCCGGGGATGTTGATGACGGGCAGGCCGGCCTTGGAGCGCCAGTCGGGGCCGAGGAACCCGCCCTTCTCACGCTTGTGGAACTGCAGCCCGGTCGAGTCGCTCGGGTTGGGCTCGGTCGCCGGGATGCCGCCCCAGCAGGCGCAGTCACCGATCGCGACGACGATGCTCGCGGCGTCGGCGAGCTCGGTCACCCACTCGATCATCGGACGGTCGGCGAACATGTCCATCCGCCCGGAGCCGTCGGGGCCGCGGATGACGGTGCCCTCGAGCACGAAGATGTCCAACGGCCGCTCGCCGGAGGCGCAGTCGTTGAAGATCTTCTTCGCGTTCTCACCGAGCTCCATGCCCAGCGAGGGGTGCCAGAGGAGCTCGAGCCCGAAGTCGACGATCAGGTCGACGACGTTGGGCTCCTCGGCGTTGAGGAACGACATGGTGTTGCCCGAGCAGGCACCGGCTTGGAACCACAGCACTGATGACATCCGGAGGGACCTTCCTTACTGCTGGGTCGAGGTGGTGGTGGGCTTGGCGAGCTCCTGACCGACCGCCTTGGCGACGGTGGCGAAGTAGCTGAGCGCGCGGTTGACGTCGGGGTCCTTGAGCAGCTTGGGCAGCGCCAGCAGCCCGCCGACCTCGACCGGCCGGTTCGCGAAGTCCTCCTTGCCGCGGGCTAAACCCCGGGCGAGCACCGCGATCTGGTCGACGGCCTCGGGACTGACCAGGTCGGAGCCGAGCAGCCGGTCGATGGCGCCGGACTCCACGGCGGCGACCATGCCCGGCGCCGCCTTGGGGAGTACGGCGGCCAGGCTCGCCGCGGACTCCGCGACCTCCTGGACCCCGACCCCCGAGCCCTTCAGCCCCGGACTGTTCTCGACGGTGGTGCGCAGGTCGGTGATGTTGGCGAGCAGCGAGTCGCCGATGATCTCCGAGCGCGAGACGAGCTGGTCGAGCCCCTCGACCAGGATCGCGAGCAGGTCGGCGTGGTCGAGCAGGCTGGCCAGGGCGTTGGCCACCTGCGGGTCGGCCAGCCGGTCGGCCAGGGCGTCGGGCGCCGCCGTCGGCGCGGCATGGGCCGGGACCGGGGTGGCGGTGGTGTCGGGGGACAGGCTCATCGAGTGCCTCCTCGGGAGCCCGGAGACGGTCGGGCCCTCGCTGGTGAATGTAAGCCCGGTCACTGAGGGTCGCCTATCCTCATCCCGCAGTCGCTATCCCATTCGCGCAACTTTCTTGATTCACATGCGCAACCCGATCACTCTGGACCCTGCGGGCGCATCGGACGACCACCCGCGTGGGCCACTCGGGTGGGCCGTCAGATGGGTCAGGTGGGCAGGGTCGGCGAGGGTGAGGCGTCAGGAGGTGGGCTGGTGACGAGGCTGTCCCGGCTGCGCTTCATGGACGTCGACCGGACCCGGCTCCCGGTCCGGCGGCGGATCCGCTCCCGCGGGGTGCCCAACGCCCTGCAGGCGCATCCGGTCGCCTACACGACCGAGTGCGCGGAGGCCGCGCAGGTCACCTCGCAGCTGCTCGGGCCGGCGACCGTGACACCGGTCCGGGGCGCCCGCCGGGACTTCCAGTGCACCTTCAACGCGGTGCAGTTCCTCGACGTGACGATGGCCTACCTCGACTATGCGGTGGCCACCGACATCGCGGTGACGCACGCCGCCGACGCCTACTCCGTGCACATGACGACCTCCGGCCAGGCCCACGTGCACGTCGACGGGACCGACCACCTGATCACGGCCTTCTTCGCGCTCGTCGTGTCCCCCGGGATGAGCTATCGACTCCACGTCGAGCACGACAGCCCCCAGCTGATCGTCCGGATCGAACGGCCGGCGATGGAGCGGCAGCTCTCGCGGATGCTCGGCCGTTCGCTCGACCACCCGATCGAGTTCGACCCGGTGGGTGACCTCACCGCCGACACCGCCTCCCGCTGGCACGGCGCGCTCAACATCCTGTCCGCCGAGGTGATGTCCCCCTCGTCGCTCATCCAGCAGGGCGTGGGGGCGTCCAGCCTGGAGGAGCTGATCATCTCCACGCTGCTCTACATCCAGCCCCACACCTACACCGACAGCCTCGTGGGGGAGCCGCGGCGCAGCGGCCGGGCCGCCGTACGACGGTCGCTGGAGTACATCGAGCGGCACCTTGCCGAGCCGATCTCCCTCGACGACCTCGCGACCTACTCACGGATGAGCCCCCGCTCCATCCAGGCCGGCTTCCGCGAGGACCTCGACACCACCCCGATCGCCTACATCCGCGACCGGCGCCTCGACCGGGTGCGCCAGACGCTGATGTCGGCACTGCCCGAGGACGGCATCAACGTCACGGATGCCGCTCAACGGTGGGGTTTCACCCACCTGGGCAACTTCTCGGGCCTCTATCGCCGGCGGTTCGGTGAGTCGCCGTCGCAGACCCTCCGGCGGCGGGCGGTCGCCGATGCATGAGCTGTCGCTGTGCCAGAGCATCCACGGCATCGTCGATCGCGCCCGCGACGGCCGGCCGGTCGAGACGGTCAACCTGCGGGTCGGCCGGCTGCGGCAGGTGGTGCCCGAGACGCTGGTCTACTGCTGGACGCTGGTCACCGACGGCACCGGCCTGGCCGGATCGCGGTTGGAGGTCGACCACGTGCCGGTGGTCCTCGACTGCGCCGACTGTGGCCGGCGAACCACGATCGCGGACGCGCTGCTGCTCAGCTGCGGCTCATGCGGGTCCGGCACCATCACGGTCGTCAGCGGCGAGGAGCTGCTGGTGACGTCGATCGACCTGGCCGATCCGGCCACCCTCACCCCGTCCCCCGAGGAGTCCTGATGGGCCGCTTCCACCGCCACGACGACGGCACGGTGCACGACCACGACCACGACCACGACCACGACGGCCATGATCACGACCATGACCACGGCGACCACTCGGCGTACGCGACCGGACCGGAGCGGATCGTGGTCCTGGAGCGGATCTTCGACGAGAACGACCGGGCCGCCGAGACCAACCGGGCGGCGCTCGACGCCGCGGGCGTGCGTTGCGTCAACCTGATGTCGTCGCCGGGTGCCGGCAAGACCACCCTGCTGGTCCACACGCTGCGCCACCTGCGCGACGCGGGCATCCGGGCAGGGGTGGTCGAGGGCGACATCGAGACCTCCCTCGACGCCGACCGGCTGGCCGGGCTCGGCGCGCAGATCTCGCTGCTCAACACCGGCGACGGCTTCGGTGGTGAGTGCCACCTCGACGCGCCGATGGTGGCCCGCGCGCTCACCCGGCTCGACCTCGACGACCTCGACCTGCTGCTGATCGAGAACGTCGGCAACCTGGTCTGTCCCGCGGAGTTCGACGTCGGCGCCCACGCCCGGGTGATGGTCTATGCGATCACCGAGGGCGAGGAGAAGCCGCTGAAGTACCCCGTGATGTTCCGCTCCGTCGACGTCGTCCTGATCAACAAGATGGACCTGCTGCCGCACCTCGACTTCGACCTCGACCTGTTCCGCCGCAATGTGGCCGCGGTCAACCCCGGCGCCCGGCTGATCGAGGTGTCCGCGCGCACCGGCGCCGGGCTCGAGGAGTGGCACGGCTGGCTCGCCGACCCGGCCCGAGTGGCCGGCTGACCCGCCGATGGCGCTGCCCCGCATCCACGCCACCGACGACGAGCTCGGCTTCCACTGGCGAACACCCGATGACCGCCCGGCCCGGCTCGCCGAGCTCTTCGCGCTGCCCGGTGCCGAGCCGCACCGCTGGCTGCCGACGCACGCGGAGGCGCTCGACGACGTGCTGATCGAGGTCGCCGGTCGGTACGGCGAGGTGCTCGGCGGCGGCCGGGGCCCGAGGCCCGGGGAGCACGAAGGGCTGGGAGCGGCCTACCGTGCGATCGACCGGGCCGTGGTCGACTACGCCGCCGCCCAGCGTGCCGCGGGGCTCCCCGACGACGTGCGTGCCGGGCAGATCATCGGGACCGCCGCGCTGCTGGGGATCCGGGCCCGCTGGGCGCTGGGCCTGACCGGTCCGGCGCCGTTCGACGGCGAGCTCGACACTCCGGGGGTGGGGATGGTCGGTGGGCGAGCGGGGCTGCACTGGGTGGCGGAGGCCGAGCCGTGGCGCGGCGCTCGCTGGCTGGTCGTCACCGACGACTCGCGTCGGCTGCCCGCGACCCTGTCGATGCTGCTGCACGACTCCTCGGGGGTCGACCGCGAGGCGACCCTGACCGAGCACCGCGAGGCGCTGGCCGCGGTGACCGACGCGGTGCTCGCCCCGGCGGCCGAGCCGATGGTGGCCTCGGGCGCGGTCGACTGGCTGCTGTTCGACTGGGTGATGGCGCACCGGGAGTCGACCGAGGGCGGCGACTCGGGCGCGGTGGTCCTCCCCACCGGTCGCGAGGCCGACGCCTCGCTGATCGTCGCCGCCGCCGACGCGTCGGCCCGCGTCCGCGCCCGCTTCGACCCCGGCCTGCTGTCCTTCCCCTGAGGCGTCGCAGATCACGCGGGTCGACGAGGTCCCGGCGGCGCAGACGGTGGATGGGTGGTCGACCTCGTCGGCATCGAGGTGGACCAGCTGGTGCGCGCCGGCGTCGTGGTCAACCGGTACGACGGCCTGGGCCAGGACGAGCGCGGCATCTGGACAGCCCCGAGCGGCACCCGCATCGCGTGGTTCCACGACCCGGACGGCAACAACCTGTCCCTGCAGCAGTGAGGCCGCGGCTAGGCTCGCGCGCATGCTGATCGTCTCGACCAACGACGTCCCCGGAGCCCGCATCACGCACACCTTCGGTGAGACCTTCGGGCTCACCGTCCGGTCCCGCAACGTCGGCTCCAACATCGGGGCGAGCTTCAAGGCGCTGGCCGGCGGCGAGCTCAGGGGCATCACCCAGCTCCTCCACGAGTGCCGCCAGGAGGCGCTGGCTCGGCTCAGCCAGGAGGCGGAGGCCAAGGGGGCGAACGCCGTCGTGGCGTTCCGCTTCGAGACCACGGAGTTCGCCGGCACCGGCATCGAGGTCTGCGCCTACGGCACCGCCGTCACCATCGAGCCGGTCACCCCCGCCTAGGGGCCGGCGCCGGGGCTCAGCCGGCGAGCAGGTCGTCGAGCTTCTCGTAGCCCGCCACGACACCGGACTCCATGCCCGAGGCGACGAAGGCGTCGCGGCCCTCCACGGAGCTGGTCACCGAGCGGGCGCGCAACCGGCAGCGGCCGCCGTCGAGCGGGTCGAGCTCGAGGATCTCCAGCGAGACGCCGTCGGGGAACCCCTCGTAGGTGAAGGTCTGCACGATCCGCTGGCCCGGCACGAGCTGGTGGAAGCAGCCGCGGAACCAGAACTCGTCGGTGCCGCGGCGGGCGACGTAGCGCCAGGAGCCGCCGTCGCGGGCGTCCCAGTGGTCGATCTCGTTGACCAGGTCGTGCGGTCCCATCCACCGGGAGACCAGGTCGGGCTCGGTGTGGGCGCGGAAGACCTGCTCCGGCGTCGCGTCGAACTCGCGCTCGATGTCGACCCACGGCAGGCCGTCGGGGGCGGTGATGGTCACCGGGTGGTGCTGGATCGTGCTCATGACGCTGCTCCTTCGTCGGGGGCGGCGCGTCCGGCGCCGCGGTCGTCGTCCTGCATCTGCGCCAACACGGCGTCGAGTCGCTGGTAGCGCTCCTCGGCCTGGCGGCGGTAACGCTCGATCCACTTCGTCATCAGGTCGAACACCTCCGCCTCCAGGTGGACCGGTCGGCGCTGCGCATCGCGGGAGCGCGACACCAGGCCGGCGTCCTCGAGCACCTTGAGGTGCTTGGAGACCGCCTGCAGCGACACGGCGTACGGCGCCGCGAGCTCGCCGACGGTGGCGTCACCGCCGGCCAGCCGGGCGACCAGGTCGCGGCGCGTCGGGTCGGCCAGCGCGGCGAAGACCCGGTCGAGCTGCTCGGGTCGAGCCATGTCCGCCTCCTGTTCAACCAATGGGTTGAACACAACGTAGGCGCCGTCTCCGCGTTTGTCAACCAATTGGTTGAATGCCGCGGGCCCGATGCGACGGCGCCGTTTCACACCCGGGCTCGCCCGCAGGGGTGAGGGCGTCCCGGCCGCGGTCGCCGATGCTGGGCGGCGCGCCCATCCAAGGAGGAGTCGTGACCATCAGCACCGCCACCGACCTGCACGCGGTCGCCGAGCAGATGACCTCGGGAGGCCGCGGCCTCCTGGCTGCCGACGAGAGCATCCCGACGATGTCACAGCGGCTCGAGGCGGCCGGCGTGACGGCGTCCGACATCGCCCGCCGCGACTACCGCCAGCTGTTGCTGACCGCTCCCGGCCTCGCAGCGACGGTCAGCGGGATCATCCTGTGCGATGAGACGTTCGGCCAGTCGCTGACCGACGGTCGGCGGTTCCCCGAGGCGGCGCACGAGCTCGGCGTCCTGCCCGGCATCAAGGTCGACACCGGCACCGTCGCGTGCCCCGGCGTCGACGGTGCGCTGCTGACCCAGGGCCTCGACGGGCTCGACGAGCGGCTGGAGTCCTACGCCGCCCGGGGCGCGGCGTTCGCCAAGTGGCGGGCGGTGCTGTCCGTGGAGACGCTGGTGCCCCAGGTGGCCGAGGGCAACGCGGCCGCCCTGGCGGCGTACGCCGCTGCCTGCCAGCGCCACGGCATCGTCCCGGTCGTGGAGCCGGAGGTGCTGGCCGCCGGGTCCCACGACCTGGTCGACTCGGCACGCGCCACCCGGATGATCCTGGAGGCGGTGTTCGCCGAGCTCGACCGGGCCGGCGTGGACCTGAGCGGGATCGTGCTGAAGCCCAACCTCGTGACGCCCGGCCTGGACAGCCAGCAGGTGTCGCCGCGGACGATCGCGACGGTGACCTACGACGTGCTCCGAGCGACCGTGCCGGCCGCGGTCACCGGGATCGCGTTCCTCTCCGGCGGCCACCCGACCCATCGGGTCACCGCGGCGCTCGCCGAGCTGAACCGGATCGAGGACGCGCCCTGGCACCTGACCTTCTCCTTCGGTCGTGCACTCGTCAACGACGCACTGGCCACCTGGGAGGGCAGCCCGGCGCACGTCACCGCCGCCCAGCGGGCGCTGCTGGCCAACTGCCGGGAGGCGGCCGGCGCGGCTGGCTGCGGTTGTTGACGTTTGGGCACAAACGTGGCGATCTGGCGGCCTCGCGCTGCCACTTCTGCACTATCGATCGTTCCAAGAACCCGGGCCGACCCTGGCCCGCCGCCCACGGACCGGCGGCTGCCGACGACCACCACAGGCATCGTGGCCGGCGCGTGGCCGGAGTGTGCAGGGTCCGCGAAGGTCGCGTGAAGACCCGGCGGCGCGACCCCCGCGGGCACCCGACCGGACCTAGCGTGCCGCTGTGCCGATCACCTTCGCCCATCCCGCCGCCGTCCTCCCGCTCCGTGGCCTCGGCCTGCCGATGTCGGCGCTGGTGGCCGGGTCGATGGCGCCGGACCTGCCGGTGTTCGTCCACCAGTGGCGGTGGTACGCCGTGACGCACTCGTGGCCGGGCGTCGTCACCGTGGACGTGGCGCTGGCCCTGGTCGCGCTGGCCGTCTGGCTCGGTCTGGTCCGCGACCCGGTGGTCGATCTGATGCCCCAGCGGGTGCGGGACCGTCTGACCACGAGCGTGCGGTGGCAGGTCCGCGCCTGGCTCCTCGCCCTGCCGGCCGCCGCGCTCGGCGCCGCGACCCACGTCGGCTGGGACCAGTTCACGCACCCCGGCCGGTGGGGCGAACGGCACGTCCCGTGGCTCGCGGCACACGCCGGCGGGATGCCGGGCTACCTCTGGCTGCAGCTGGCATCAGGGCTGGCCGGCATGGCCGTGGTCGCCGCGGTCGCCGTCGGATGGCTCGCCCGCCAGCCGGTCCGGCCGCGCCCGCGGCTGGTCGCGGGGGGCCCGCTCGCGGCGGTCGGCGCGCTGCTGCCGGCCGGCGTACTCACGCTGTTGGCGGTGCTCGCCGCCGAGCCGCCCAGCGTGCACGCGCTGGCGTTCACCGCAGTCACCCGGGGCGTGTTGGTCACGGCGATCGCGATGCTGGCGCTCAGCCTGTGGTGGCAGCGGTCGGCCCGAGGGACCGGCACTCAGACGCCGAGCCCCTGAGCGACCAGCATCGCCTCGAGCTCGACGAGCACGAGCTCGCCTTCGACTCGATCATCGGCGAGATGGAGGAGCGACGCGCTGCTCGGGCGCGGGCACTCGCCGACTGACGGCTCAGCCGGAGGACCCCGCGACCGACCGGCCCTCCTCGAGGAGCCGGGGTACCTCCCGCAGCTCCACCAGCACCTCGGCCAGCTTGGCGTCGGTGACGGCGCCGGCCTCCTCGATGGCCGCGTCGACGGCCTCCTCGGTGCCCTCGAGCTTCTCGACGAACCAGGTGGCGATGCTGCCGGTCACCACACCGATCAGCGCGATGCCGATGAGCATCAGGCCCACCGCGATCAGCCGGCCGAGCGGCGTCGTCGGGTAGTAGTCGCCGTACCCGACGGTGGTCACCGTGGTCACCGCCCACCAGATGCCGTCCCACACGTTGGCGATGTTCGCGTCCGGCGAGCCCCGCTCCGCCTCGCGGACCGCGATCCCGGCCACGACCAGCGACGATGACCGCGGAGAAGACGTACGTCGTCACCTGCGCGTGCAACGACCGGGTGGCCCGTCGCTGCGCCACGCCGGCCACCGCACCCAGCCGCAGGATGCGCACGACCCGCAGGGCCCGGAGGGGACGCAACATCGGCAGCAGCACGATGGCCAGGTCGAGCAGGTGCGTGCGGACGAACCGCCATCGCTCCGGGGCGAGGTAGAGGCGGACCAGGTAGTCGACGGTGAAGACCGCCCAGAGCGTGGCGTTGGCCCAGAACAGCGCGACCTGCTGCTCCGCGCGCAACGGCACCAGGACCGGGAGGACCAGGAAGACCACGAACAGCAGCGCCAGCACCAGCAACGGCGTCTCGGTGCGCGCGACCCAGCGCTGGTAGCCGTCGCGGGTCCGGAAGTCTCGCAGAGCGTTCAGCATGGCCGGCGAAACTACCAACGGTGCTCGACCTGGGCCAGTGGTTGCGGAGACTCCAGCGGACCGGCAGCGTGACGGAGATGGAAGAGTCACACCTGGTCTCCGTCGGTGACGCCGACGTGGAGGTCGTCGTCGTCGGAGACGGCGCCCCCTGCTCGTCATCCAGACGGCGCTCACGGTCGACGAGCTGCAGCCGCTGGCCCGCGAGCTGACGCGGGCGCGGCGCTTCCGGGTGATCCACTGGCACCGGCGAGGCTACGGCGGCAGTGCGCCGGCGCGGGGCCCACGAACGATCGACGCCGAGGCCGAGGACGCCGCCGCCATCCTCGAGGCGCTGGACCTGACGCCGGCGCACCTGGTGGGGACGAGCTCAGCGCCACGATCGCACTCACCCTGGCCGCCACCCGTCCGGACCTGGTCCGGCGGGCAGCCGTCGTCGAGCCCCCGCCAGCCGGCACTCCGGGGGCCGAGCAGATGCGACGCAGGACGCGAGAGCTGCTCGACACGCAAGCGGCCCGAGGCACCGAGGCCGCGCTCGACGAGTTCATGACCATGCTGGTCGGGCCCGACTGGCGGGACGCCCCCGAGGAGGTGATCGGTGGGCGGGTGGTGGACATGGAGCGCGACGCGCACGCCTTCTTCGGGTCGGACCTCCCGGCCCTGCTGGCCTGGAACCCGGACGATGCGGAGCTTCGGAGCGTCCACGCCGAGGTTCTGTGGGTCGGCGGCGACCAGAGTCCCCCGATGTTCGGCGAGATGCGCGACCGCCTCCGTCGGCTGGTGCCCCACTACAGCGAGCTCACCGTCCGAGGCGCCGGGCACCAGCTCGCGAGCACGCACCCGGCCGTGCTGGCCTCGGCACTCGTCGCGCACTTCACCGAGTGACGCACAGCCTCGACACAGCGAACCCGCAGGTCGTCCACGGCACCGTCTTGGGGTCGTGACAGGTGGCGGAGCGACGGTGGTGGCATCGACGGAGATCCCCAGGAGGACCCGATGCTCGCCAGGTCACACTCGCTTCGCACCCTCACCGCCGGCGCGCTGCTCGCGACGCCGCTGCTGGCCGTGCCGTTGGCCGTCCCGGCCGTGGCCGCGGACTGGCGGCCCTACGGTCCACCCGGGATGCCGGCGTACTCCGCGCAGGTGACGACCACCGAGCCGGCCACCGCGAGCGAGTCCGAGGGGGTGGTGCTGATCGACACCGAGCTCGACTACGGCACCGGCGAGGCCGCGGGCACCGGCCTGGTGCTCACCTCCGACGGCACGGTCGTCACCAACCACCACGTGGTCGAGGGCAGCACGAGCATCACGGTGACCGACCCCAGCACCGGCACGACGTACGACGCCGACCTGGTGGGCTACGACGCGGCGGCCGACATCGCCGTCCTGCAGCTGCAGGATGCCAGCGGGCTGACGACCATCGACCCCGACCGCACCACCTCGGTGGGCGAGGATGTGACCGCGGTCGGCAACGCCGGCGGCACCGGCACCCTCAGCGCCGCCGACGGCTCGGTCACCGCGACCGGCGCCGACATCCAGGTCAGCGACGAGCAGGGCGGCTACGAGAGCCTCAGCGACCTGATCCAGGTGGACGCCACCGTCATCTCCGGCGACAGCGGTGGTGCGCTCCTCGACGCCGACGACGAGGTGATCGGCATGAACGTCGCGGCCTCGACCGGCTACGTCATCGAGGGCTACGCCATCCCGATCTCGACCGTGCTGTCCCTGGCCGACCGGATCGAGGCCGGCGACACCAGCGGCGGCATCGAGCTCGGGTACGGCGCGGCGCTGGGCATCCAGGTCTACGCCGGCTCCGGCGGCCTCCAGGTCGGCGGCGTCGTGCGCGGCGGCGCGGCCGACGACGCCGGGCTGACCGCCGGCTCCACCCTGACCTCCGTCGACGGCACCGCGGTCGACACCGTCGACCAGATCGCCGCCGTGCTCGCCGAGCACGCTCCCGGCGACTCGGTGCGGATCACCTGGACCGACTCCTCGGGTTCCTCGCACACCGCCCGGGCCACCCTCGGTCAGGCGCCCGTCGCCTGAGACCCGACGGCACCCGGCCGCTACACGTGCCGGATCCCGTCGAGGACCAGCAGCGCGGCGAAGACGAAGAACGCCGCGGCGGCGGCGTACTTGATGACCCGTTCGGGGAGCCGCTTGCCCAGCGCGTAGCCGACCCAGATCGCGAGGGCATCGGCCGCGACCATCCCGATGGTGCTGCCGACCCAGGTCCCGAACCAGTCCTCGCGCACGGCCAGCGTGATCGTGGCCAGCATCGTCTTGTCGCCGAGCTCGGCCAGGCAGAAGGCGCTGCCCACGGCGAGGATCGAGAACCCGGTGCTCCGCTTGGCCTTCTGCGCCTCCTCCTCGGTGAGCTCGTCGCCGCGCGGTCCACCACCCGAACGCCACGAAGGCGACGCCGGCCCCGATCGAGATCCAGCCCTGATAGTCGGCGAAGGCCGCGCCGATGGAGAGGCCGATCGCCACCGAGGCGAGGTGCACGACGGCGGTGGCCACGGTGATCCCGACCAGGACGTCGCGGGCGCGGTACCGGGTCGCGAAGGTCATCGCCATCAGCTGGCTCTTGTCGCCCAGCTCGGCCACGAAGATGACCGCGGTGCTGAGCAGTAGTGCTTCCCACATGTGAGAACTCCTCGTCCTCCCGGACGAAGAGTCGCAGCCGACGAGTCCTCGACCGGGCTCGTCGTGCACGAATCCGGTCGAAAGTCTCGTCCGCCAGGATCTCCTGGCCTGCCGCACCGGACCCGTGGGTCAGCATGTCGACGCGGCTGTTGGGGACTACTCCCTTTCGCTGACCCCCAGCCTACCGAACGGGGTCCCGGGGCGGCACCACGGTCGCGGCGGCTGCGCTCAGCCGCATGCCCGCGCGTCGTCGGCGACGACCGCGATGTGCAGCTGCGCGTGGCCGGCGTACTCCTGGGCGGTGGCCAGGTCGTCGGTCGCCAGCGCGAGCGAGGTCCAGCCGAAGATCCGCTGGGCGTGGCTCTGCAGGCCCGGGAAGGTGTTGTTGGACGGGGACCAGTCGGCCACGGCCTGCTCGGCCTGCGCCCAGCGCGCCTCCGGGTCCGACCACGAGCCGCCGAGGACGTTGGCGGTCAGGCACTCGCGCTCGTCGGCGCCCGGCCCGGTGATCCCGGTCTCGCCGTGGGCGCCGGGCAGCAGCCCCTCCTCCGCCTCGCCGGCGATCTCGCCATCGCCGTCGGCGTCGCCGTACTCCGGCCCGTGGCTGCCGACGACGAGGTTGCGAGCGGTCTCCGCGCCCCGGTGCGCCTCGGTGATGTCCTCGGCCGACTGCCACTGGTCGATGGCCCTCTGGATGGCGTCGACCCGCCCGTCGAGCGCCTTGTCACCGGAGTCGACGGGGCCGTCGTCGGAGCCGGACGAGCAGCCGGCGAGGGCGAGACCGAGGACGACGGCGAGGGCGGCGAGGCGGGACATGCGGCCAACCTCAGCACGGCGGACGGCCCGAGAGAAGGGAGCCGAGACGGCCGTAAGCCTTCCGTCAGACCGGTCGCGGGGCTCGAACACCGAACGCTCGGCGCCGCCGGCCCCGGTCAGGTGCCGGTCAGGTGCTCGGGGCGGACCGGCACCCGGGTGAGGGCCAGTCCGGTGGCCGCGCGGATCGCGGCCACCACGGCCGGCGTCGAGGAGATCGTCGGGGGCTCCCCGACGCCGCGCAGGCCGTAGGGCGCGTGCGGGTCGGCGAGCTCGAGGACGTCGACCCGCATCGGTGGCATGTCGAGCATGGTGGGGATCAGGTAGTCGGTGAACGACGGGTTGCGGACCAGCCCGTCGACCACCTGGATCTCCTCCATCACCGCCAGCCCCAGCCCCTGGGCGCTGCCGCCGTGGATCTGGCCGACCACCGCGCCGGGGTTGAGGGCGTGGCCGACGTCCTGGGCGCAGTCGAGCGCGACCACCTTGACCAGGCCGAGCTCCACGTCCACGTCCACCACGGCACGGTGCGCCGCGAACGCCAGCTGCACGTGGGCGTCGCCCTGCCCGGTCTCGGGGTCGAGGGGCGAGGTGGGCCGATGGTGCCACTCCACCGTGTGCACGACGGGCTCATCGGCGACCAGGTCCGCGACGTCGATGCTCACGTCACCGGGGCCGGTCACCCGGCCGTCCTCGAGGCGCAGCAGCTCGGCGGCGACCCCGGCGCTCTCCGACGCCCTGGCCAGCAGCTCGCCCGCGACCTCGCGGCAGGCAGCCTGCACCGCCCCGCCGGTGACATAGCTCTGGCGCGACGCCGAGGTCGAGCCGGCGGATCCCACGGTCGTGTCGGCCGTCGCGACCCGGACCCGAGCGAGGCCGAGCTCCGTGCGGACGATCTGCTGCTGCAGGGCCACCAGACCCTGACCGACCTCCACGGCGGCGGTGTGCACGGTGGCCAGCGGCTCACCGCCCACCGCCTCGACCGACACCCGTGCGGTCGAGTAGTCGTCGAACCCCTCGGAGAAGCCGACGTTCTTGATGCCGACGGCATAGCCCACACCACGGCGTACGCCCTCGCCGTGGGTGGTGTTGCCGACCCCGCCGGGCAGCGCTCGCAGGTCGGCGGTGGGCGGCGGCGGCAGGGGCAGGTCGCGCACCCGGCGGACCAGCTCGGCCACCGGTGCGGCCGAGTCGAGCACCTGACCGGTGGCGATCCGGTCGCCCTCGGTCAGGGCGTTGCGGACCCGGATCTCGACGGGGTCGACCCCGACCGCCTCGCCGAGCCGGTCCATCTGGGACTCGTAGGCGAACGCCGCCTGCACCGCTCCGAAGCCGCGCATCGCGCCGCACGGTGGGTTGTTCGTGTAGGCGCCGTAGCAGTCGATCGAGACGTTCGGGACGGCGTACGGACCGGCGCCCATGGTGCCGGCGTTGCCGACGACCGCGGGCGTGCTGGACGCGTAGGCGCCGCCGTCGAGCACGATCTCCGCGCGGACGTAGACGAGGCGGCCGTCCCGGTCGGCGCCGTGCTCGTAGCGCATCCACGCCGGGTGCCGGTGCACGTGCCCGAAGAACGACTCCTCGCGCGAGTAGACCATCTTGACCGGCCGCCCGATGCGCAGCGCGAGCAGGCAGGCGTGCACCTGGATCGACAGGTCCTCGCGCGCCCCGAAGGCGCCGCCGACGCCGGCCAGCGTGATCCGGACCAGCTCCTCGTCGAGCCCGAGCGCGGCCGCCACCTGGCCGCGGTCGACGTGGAGCCACTGGGTGGCGACGTAGAGGTCGACCCCGCCGTCGGGCGCCGGCACCGCCAGCCCCGACTCGGGGCCGAGGAAGGCCTGGTCCTGCATGCCGACCTCGTACTCACCGGTGACCACCACCTCGGCGGTGGCCTCGGGGTCGCCGTGCCGCAGCCGCACGTGCCGGACCGTGTTGCCGCCCTCGTGCAGGGGCTCGCACTCGCCGCGCACCGCCGCGCGGGCGTCGGTCACCGGCGGCAGCACGGCATAGCCGACCTCGACCAGCTCGGCCGCGCGGCGGGCCGTCTCGGGGTGGTCGGCGGCCACCAGCGCGACCGGCTCGCCCTGGTAGCGCACCCGGTCCTGAGCGAGCACGGGCTGGTCGCGGTGCTCCAGGCCGAACCGGTTCACGCCGGTCACGTCCTCATGGGTGAGCACCGCGAGCACGCCGGGCAGCGCGAGCGCGGCAGCGGTGCTCACCTCGACGATCCGGGCGTGGGCGTGCGGGCTGCGCACCGTGGCGCCCCAGGCCGCGCCGTCGGCCCACAGGTCGGAGGAGAACGCGAACTCGCCGCGCACCTTGGGCACCCCGTCGGGCCGGGAGGCGCTCTCGCCCACGCCTCCGGGGGTACGACGCCGGGTGTCGGTCGGCGCGCTGGTCATCGCCCGCTCCGAGCCTGCAGGTCGCGGGTGGCGGTGACCGCGCGCTGCGCCAGGTCGTGCTGGTCGGCGGTCACCAGCGTGTCGTCCTCGACCACGGTGGCCCCGCCGACCAGTAGCCGGGCCAGGGGCGGCCGCGAGCCCAGGACGAGCGCGGCCACCGGGTCCTCACAGCCGGCGTGGCCGAGCCCGTCGACCCGCCACAGCGCCACGTCGCCGAGCTTGCCGGGCTCCAGCGAGCCGAGCTCGTCCTCGCGTCCGAGGACCCGAGCCCCGCCCACGGTGGCCAGCGCCAGCGCGTCACGGGCGGTCATCGCGGCCGGTCCCTCGCGCAGCCGCGCCACCATCACCGCGGCGTGCATCTCGGTGGCCAGCGAGCTCTCCTCGTTGGAGGCCGAGCCGTCGACACCGAGGCCCACGGCCACCCCCTGCCGGCGCATCTCGGCGACCGGCGCGAGCCCGGAACCCAGGCGGGCGTTGCTGGTCGGGCAGTGGGCGACGGCCGTGCCGGTGCCGGCGAGGCGACGGACGTCGCCGTCGTGGAGGTGCACGGCGTGGGCCAGCCAGACGTCCCCACCCAGCCAGCCCAGCCGGTCGGCGTACTCGGTCGGCGAGCAGCCGAAGCTGCTCCGACAGAAGTCCTCCTCGTCGAGGGTCTCGGCCAGGTGGGTGTGCAGACGCGCGCCGCGGTCGCGGGCGAGGGCGGCGGCCTCGCGCATCAGCGCCTCGGTGACGGAGAACGGCGAGCACGGCGCGACGCCCATCCGCAGCATCGAGCCGGGGGCGGGGTCGTGATGCTCGTCGAGGGCGGCGAGCGTGCCGGCCAGCGCCGCGTCGGTCGTCTCGACGAGGGAGTCCGGCGGCAGCCCACCCCGGCTGCGCCCCAGGTCCATCGACCCGCGGGTGGGGTGGAAGCGCAGGCCCACCTCACGGGCGGCGCGGACCGTCGCGCCCAGCACGTCGCCACCGTCGCGTGGGAAGACGTAGTGGTGGTCGGTGGTGCTGGTGCAGCCGGTCAGCGCCAGCCAGCCGAGTCCCGCGGCCGCGGCGGCTCCCACGACCTCCTCGTCGAGGCCCTCCCAGACCGGGTACAGCGTGGTGAGCCAGCCGAAGAGGTCCTCCTGCTGGGCCAGGCCGCGGGTCGCCCACTGGTAGAGGTGGTGGTGGGTGTTGACCAGGCCGGGCGTCGCCAGACAGCCGCGGCCGTCGACGACGGTGTCGGCGACGGCGACGACCGCCGGGTCGGCAGGGCCGGGTCCGACCGCCGCGATGCGGTCGCCGTCGAGGACGACGTGCCCGTCGGGGTGCTCGGTGCCGGCGGCGTCGACGGTCGCGACGGCGCACCCCTGGATCACCGTGGTCATCGGCCGCCTCCGCTGCGCGAGGCGGCGAGCCGGACGGCGTCGAGGATCTTCTGGTAGCCCGTGCAGCGGCACAGGTTGCCGGCCAGCGCCTCGCGGACGTCGGCGTCGGTCGGGTCGGTCTCCCGCTGCAGCAGCTCGTGGACGGCGACCACGAGCCCCGGCGTACAGAAGCCGCACTGGACGGCGCCCGCGTCGAGGAACGCCTGCTGCACCCGGTCGAGGCGATCCCCGTCGGCCAGCCCCTCCACGGTCACGACGGCGCGACCCTCGACCTGACCCGCCGCGACCAGGCAGGAGCAGACCGGCAGGCCGTCGAGATAGACCGTGCACGACCCGCACTCGCCCTGCTCACAGGCATTCTTCGAGCCGGGCAGACCGAGCCGCTCCCGGAGCATCGACAGCAGGCTCTCCCCGGCCCAGACGTCGTCGGCGACGCGTTCCTCGCCGTTGACCGTGCAGCGCACCCTCATGAACCCTCCCCCGCGCGGTACTCGTCCCACGCCCACCCGGCGGTGCGGGCCGCGACCACGGCGAGCGCGTGGCGGCGGTACGCCGCGCTGCCGCGGACGTCGTCGATGGGGTCGGCAGCCTCGGCGACGAGCTCGCCGAACCGGCGGAGAGCGCCGTGACCGACGGGGGCTCGATCGTCCCAGTCGAGCTCACCGGCGAGGTGCTCCTCGGCCGCCGGAGCCGAGCGCGGCGTCGGCCCGGCCGACCCGATGCCGGTGCCGACCCGTCGCTCGTCGGGGTCCAGCGCCAGGCCGAACGACGCCACCGCGATCACCATCGCGTTGCGGGTGCCGACCTTCGCGAACTGCTGCGGCCCCCGACCGACCGGCACGTGCACGGCCGCGATCAGCTCGTCGGGATCGAGAGCGTGCCTCTTCACGCCGGTGAAGAACTCCGCGACCCGGATCGTCCGGCTGCCGCGCACCGAGGCCACCTCGACGCTGGCGCCCACCGCCAGCAGGGGCGGATGCGCGTCGCCCGCGGGGGAGGCCGACCCGAGGTTGCCGGCGACCGTGCCGCGGTTGCGGATCTGCGGCGAGCCCACGGTGCGCGAGGCCATCGCCAGCCCCGGGCTCAGGGCGGCGAGCTCGGCCTGGACCCGGGCGTAGGTCACGCCCGCGCCGATCCGCAGCACGGCGCCGTCGACCGACCAGCCGCGGATCTCCTCGACCGCGGTCAGGTCGAGCAGCCCGGGAGGGCGGGCGCGCCCGAAGTTGAGGTCGACCATCACGTCGGTGCCGCCCGCGATCGGGACCAGCTCCGGACGCTCGGCGCGCAGCGTCAGGGCCTCCGCCCAGGTCTGCGGACGCACCAGGTCCATGGGTCACCGCCTCGCCGCTCTCCCGACTTCCTATCCCTCCCGGCGCTCCTTGGGAAGACGCTGGGCAGCGATGCGCTGCTCGGCGCCCGTAGTCTCGGGGGATGCCCGAGTTCAGCTGGCGGCCGGCCAACGAGGCGTCCACCGAGGAGGTCGAGGCCGTGTTCGACGGCGGTGGCGCCCGCAAGTGCCGCTGCCAGGCGCTCAAGGTGCCCGGCTGGATCTGGCGCGACAGCACCCAGGACGAGCGCGACGCCGCGCTGCTCCAGCAGACCGGCTGCGGCACGCCCGGCCCGACGTCCGGCCTGATCGGGTACGTCGACGGCGAGCCCGCCGGCTGGGTCGCCGTCGAGCCGCGCGAGAACTACCCCCGGATCTGGGCCCGGCAGAAGTCCTGGATGCGGAGGGATCCCGAGCTCGAGGGGGTCTGGTCGGTCACCTGCTTCGTGGTCCGCAAGGGCTTCCGACGTCAGGGCCTGATGTATGAGCTGGCAGCGGCCACCGTCGACTACGGCCGGCAGGTCGGCGCCCAGGTCCTCGAGGGCTATCCCAGCGAGCCGGCGCCCGGCAAGACCATCATCTGGGACGAGGCGTCGGTCGGGCTGCTCCAGGTCTTCCTCGCCGCCGGCTATGAGGTCGAGGCCTCCCCCACCCTGCGCCGCCGGGTGGTTCGTCACCGCCTCGGCGCGGCGACCTGACCGCCGGGAGGGCGCGGCCCGACCCGCTAGGGTCCTTGTCCTGTTCGTCCGGACGGACCGAGGAGGAACGTGGGTGTGCGGCTGCTCCTGGCAGTGCTGACCATGGGCGTCGTCGCCTCGATCGCGCCGGTCCCGCCGGAGGGGACCATCGAGGAGTTCGTCGCCCGCGAGCTGCCGGCGTCCGGTGCCCCCGGCGTCGCCTATGCCGTGATCACCGATGGTGAGATCACTACGCTTCGGGGTCACGGCGTGGTCGAGAAGGGGTCGACCACCGAGGTCACCCCGGACACGCCGTTCCTGACCGGGTCGATCTCCAAGAGCTTCACCGCGCTCGCCGTCATCCAGCTGGTGGAGAGGGGGGAGGTCGACCTCGACACCGGCATCGGCGCCTACGTCGAGGAGTTCACGGATCAGCCCGCGGGCAGCATCACCGTCCGGCAGCTGCTCGACCACACCAGCGGCTACTCCACGCTCCAGGGCAACTCCACCCGCACCGCCGCCGACGGCGCGGACGACGACCTCGCACATCGGGTGGCCGGGCTTGCCGCCGACGCCCCGGCCCATCGACCGGGCGAGCGCTGGGAGTACTCCAACGCCAACTACCTCATCCTCGGCCGAGCGGTCGAGGTCGTCAGCGGGCAGTCCTACCAGGCCTACGTCAGCCAGCACATCTTCGAGCCCCTCGGCATGACACACAGCTTCGTGGCCGACGGGGACACCCACGACTCCATGGCGACCGGGCACACCCCGTGGTTCGGCACCAAGCGCCCCGTCGTCGGCAGCCCGCCGGGCCCGGGCACGGCGCCCGCGGGCGGCGTCGTCGCGAGTGCCGGCGACCTGGCGCTGTATCTGCAGATGATGATGAACGGCAAGGACGACGTGGTCACCGCCCACGACAAGGCACAGATGATGACACCGGCCGGAGCGGTGTCCCCGTCCTATGGCTTCGGCTGGTTCCTGGACCCGACAAGCGGGACGGTCTGGCACGATGGGTCGACGCCGGGATTCGAGACGCTCGCAACCATGGAACCCGAGGAGCGAAGCGGTGTCGTCGTCCTGGTCAACGCCGGGAGCGGGATGGGGTTCGGTGAGACGGTCGGGCTCCGCAACGGCATCACGGCGCGAGCCCTGGGTCTGGACGACGACGGTGCGGGCTCCGCCCTGCCCCGGCAGGCGCTGTTCCTCGGCGCGGCGCTCCTCCCCCTCGGCTATCTCCTCAGCATCGTCTGGGCCTGGCGTCAGCGCGCGAGGATCCGCGCGAAGTCCGGCTTCTCCGGGCTGTTCAGTCTCTGGTTCCCGCTGCTCACCACGTCGGCGGCGGCGTGGGTGTGGCTCGTGCTGGTGCCGCGGCTGTTCGGCGCGCCGCTGAGCACGATCCGGGTGTTCTCGCCCGACTTCGGGCTGGCGCTGATCGCGTCCGGCGTCGGCGGTGTCGTCTGGGCGGTGTCCAGGCTGGCGGTGGCCTACTCGGGTCGGTCCGACACCTGAGCCGGCCGGTGCGGCGACGACGCGTCCGACCGCGCCCGCAACACGCCCGCGACGAGGAGCAGTTGCGCGGCGACGTAGGTCGCCATCACCCAGAAGCCCTGGGCGGGCAGCCCGAAGCCCGGCACGAAGGACTCGAGGGCGATCAGCCCGTCGGAGACCAGGAAGACCGCCCCGCCGACGCCGGCGTACCCGTTCAGGCCGGTCGACAGCACGGCCATCGTGCCGAGGCACGCGCCGTAGACCAGGACCGGCACGAGCATGTCCGCCGCCCCGCCCACGCAGGCGGCGACCAGGCCCACCACGGCGACGACGTACGCCGCCAGCCAGGGGCGGTGGACGTGGAGCAGGCTGTGGTGGCGGTAGGGCAGGAACGCCACGATGTAGCAGACCTGCGCGAGCAGGAAGAAGCCGACCATCAGCAGGAAGGCCGGGTCGCCGTCGACCAGCCTGGGCGCGGTGTCGCCGAGCCAGGAGAACCCGAGCGCCAGCAGGGTGAGGGAGACGAGCCGGCCGCGTGGTGTCGAGGTCTCCTCCCACAGCGCGGCTGCGAGAAGCGGCATCAGCAGCACCTGGGTCCCGCCACTGAGCCGGGACCGGTCGAGCAGCTGGGCCAGCAGGTGGATCGCGCTTACCACCGCGAACACCCCCAGGAGCAGCTGCGCAACACGCCGATCGGGAAGCATGGCCGGAGCGTAGCGACGAGGGCGGCCGCGGGTGGCCGAGAAGCACCGACTCCATGAACACGACGCCACGCACCTCACGTCCACTCGCTCGACTCGACCTCGGGTTCGAGGTCCTGCACAGCCCGGACTGGCCGGTGCTGACCATCAAGGTCGACGGCGTGGACCGGTTCGCCGCCGTGGCCAGCGACTGGCGAGGCTTCGATCCGGGACAGATGCTCGGGCCGCTGTCCCCACTCGTCCCCGAGCCGTTCGGTCGCCGCGTCGCCCTGTGCCGGTGCTCATGCGGTGAGGCCGGCTGCGGCGTCATGGCGCCGCTCATCGTCGAGTCACCCGACGGACGGACGATCTCCTGGCTGGACTTCCGCGACTACGTCGGCGTGTTCGGCGGGCCGACCGTGGCCGAGGACATGGTCGAGCAGCTCCTGTCGGTCTCACCCGAGGACTGGGTTCGCACCTTCGGCCGGCCGATCGGCTAGCGGAACCGTCGGCCGGCCTCTGCCGACGTAGCGGCCCCAGCCGCCCGGGCGGCTCGAGGCGCGCGGGGGTGAACGGCCCGACCCGGGGCCACCCGGGGGCGGTCACCGCGGGCGGCCTACCATCGCCAGCATGTCCAGCCGCGACATGCTCCGGTGGCGGCCCGCCCGGGCCCGGGGGTCCGGGGACGGCCGTCTCGCACGGCTCTGGTGGGTGGGCCTGCCGCTGGTGCCGATCCAGGGATACCGGCTCAGGCGCAGCATCCCGCGCTTCGCGGACGCCGACGGCACCACCGGCCAGGTCGGGTCGGGCACTCGCCGGATGACGGTCGTGGCGCTCGGGGACAGCGTCACGGCCGGATACGCGCTCGACCACCACCGCTCCTCGATCGCGGGCCAGCTGGCGCAGCGGCTCGCCGAGAGGTACGACGCCACGGTCGACTGGCGGGCCTGCGCGAGGACCGGCGCCACCGCCGGGGAAGCCAGGGACCTGGTCTCTCGGGAAGCGCTGGCCGACGCGGACCTGGTGTTCGTCTCCGTCGGTGTGAACGACCTCAAGAACCTGCACAGCACGACGCGCTTCCGCCGCGAGCTCGAGGCACTGCTCGACGAGGTACTCGCCGCCGCCCCGCGGGCCCAGGTCTGCCTGCTGGGCATCCCGCCCCTCCAGCACTTCCCGGCGTTCCCGAGACCTCTGGCCGACGCGCTCGGGTGGCGGGGCAGGGTCTTCGACGCGATCGGCGTGCAGGCGATCCACGCCCGCCCGAGGACGTTCCGCATCGAGACCACGCAGGCACTCGAGCCCGACATGTTCGCCGCCGACGGCTTCCATCCGAGCCCCACCCTGCACGCCGCCTTCGCCGACGCCGTGATGGCGAGCCCGAGCCTGGCCGCCGCCGCGCCGGGCGACGACGGCCGGGCGCGGCACTGAGCCTCCGCGCACCCCACGACCCGGACGCGCAACCCGCCGACCGCCGGCGCCGACTCGCCTAGGTGCGGCGCAGGAGGGCTCGCCCTCGGCGTGCCACCGCGAGACGCCACGAGCGCCGCCGCTCGCGCCGCTGCTGCCGTCGTAGCCGCACCGACCAGGCCGGCTCGCGATAGAGCGGGATCATCTCCACCTCCATCGGGACGCACACGCGGTCACGGCGGTCGAACATGTCACGAACCTAGCCCGCTCGACCCGGGGCGCGCTGCTGGCGGTCCGGGTCCGCGCCGGCGCGGGAGTCCGCACCCTGCGGACGTCAGAGCGGCAGCTCGACGAGCACGGTGGTGCCCCGGCCGGGGGTCGACTCCAGGCGCAGCGACGCCTCGATGAGGGCGCAGCGTTCGGCGATGGAGGAGAGGCCGAAGTGCTGGGACCCGTCGCCGTCTCCCGCCCGCTCGGCGCTCCGGGCGGAGGGATCGAAGCCGACGCCGTCGTCGGTGCAGCCGAGGACCACGGAGTCGCCGACGCGGCGCAGGGAGAGCACGACACGGTCGGCCTCGGCGTGGCGGACGGCGTTGGCGAGCGCCTCCTGGGCGATGCGGTAGAGCGCGGCGGCCGCGTGGTCCGGCACGAGCTCGAACTCCTCCGAGGCGTCGACGACCACGTCGATCGACGGGCCGTCGGCGGAGCCGGCGGCCTGAGCCAGCGACTCCAGTGCCGCGACCAGGCCGAGGTCGTCGAGGACCAGGCTGTGCAGGCCGGAGATGGCCGCGCGGGTCTGGGCGTAGGCCAGGTCGGCGAGGTCGCGGACCGTCGACAGCTCGCGGCGCGCGCGGGCGGCCAGGTCGGCCGGCGGGGTCGGGGCGATGCCGATGCCCGCCACGGTCAGGTCGGCCGACGAGAGGTGCATGGCCATGGAGGCGAGCGCGGTGGTCACACCGTCGTGGAGGTCGAAGGCGATCCGGCGGCGCTCGGCCTCCTGCGCGGAGATCGCGGCCTCGATCAGCCGGTCGCGCTCCGAGCGGTGCCGGTGGACGGCGCGCCAGAGCTGCTCGGCGTGCAGCCGCAGTCCCAGCACCTCGGCGTACGACGTCGCCAGCTGCTGGTCGGCCTCGGTGAACGGCCGATCGGGCGACCGGTGCATCGCCAGCACGCCGGCAACCACACCCTCGAGCCCGGGCGCCGGCAGGCACATCCGGGCGATGGTCTGACCGGGCGCCAGGCCGAGGAGCCGGCGGTGCACCGCGTTGCGCGGGGAGTCCTCCGCGAGCAGCGCCGCCCGGCCCGAGCGGGCCACCAGACCGGCGACGCCGAAGCCCACCGGGATCCTCAGCAGCGACGCCGCCACCGGATCGGCCGGCCAGGCGTCGGCGACCGTGAGCTCCTGCCCGTCGGCGGCGAAGACGACCACCCCGTCGGCGCCCAGCGCCGACCCGACCGCCTCGGCGGTGGTGCCGCCGGGCGGGTTCGCTGCGGCGCTCACCGGAACAGCCCCTCCCGCAACGCCACCGCGATCGCGGCACTCCGGTCGGAGACGCCGAGCTTGCGATAGAGCCCTCGGATGTGGGTCTTCACGGTGTCCTCGCTGACCACCAGCTTGGCCGCGACGCCCTTGTTGGAGTGCCCGGAGACCAGCAGCTCCAGCACCTCCGACTCGCGCTGGGTGAGCCCGAGGTGCGCACCCGGCCAGAACTCCCCCGCCAACAGCCGGGCCGCCGACAGGGCCACCCGACCGGCCAGCGCCGGGTCGATCACCGTCTCGCCCTCGGCGACCCGCTCCAGCTGCGCGACCAGCTCCGCGGCGTCGATCCGCTTGAGCACGTAGCCCGACGCGCCCACCCGCAGGGCCTGGAAGAGGTAGTGCTCGTCGTCGTAGACCGTCAGCATCACCACCTTGGTCTCCGGGTGCTCGGTGGTGATCTGGCGAGTCAGGTCGAGACCCGACTCGCGGCCGATGCGGACGTCGGCCAGCACGATGTCGGGCCGCTCCGCCGCCACCAGGCCCAGCGCCGCCGGTGCCGTGGTCGCCGAGCCGGCGATCTCCACGCGATCGGGGAAGTGCAGCAGCATCGCGTCGAGCCCGTGCAGCACCATCTCGTGGTCGTCCACGAGCACCAGGCGCAGCGGCTTCGACATGCGGTGAAGCGTAGGGGGTGCGCGGAGTCGAGCCGCCCAGAGCGTCGTCCGCCCGCCCGCCTCCGGCTCGGCCCACGTGGCGATAGTCCGCTACGTTGCGCACCAGTCAGAACCCCTGAGGTGGTGCCGAACGTAGCGGACTATCTCCCACCGGGAGGCGCGGGTCAGGCGAAGATGATCAGCCGGCCGGCCACCCAGGTGAGGTCGTCGGCAGCCTGGCCGGGCTCGACCGCCGGGGTGGTCAGGTGGGAGAAGATCATCCGCACGATGGTGTCGAGGGTGGCCAGCCGGGCGGCGTCGTCCATGTCCAGGTCGTAGGCCACGCTGCGGCTGCGGATCATCGACTTCGCCAGCTCGATCAGCTCGCCGGCGTTGGTGGTGAGCAGCGGCAGCAGCCCGACGTCGGCGCCCTGACCGCCGCTGAGGATCGCCTGCAGCACCGGCTGGTCGCGCGCGGCCGTCAGCACCGACTCGACCGCCTGGTGGATCGCGGCGAGCAGGTCGTCGGGATGGGCGTCGAAGGCATCCTCGACGGGGAGCCAGAAGCCGGCGAGCTCGCGCAGCACCATCGCCTCGCCGAGCCGCTCCCGGTTGCCGAACTCGTTGTAGACCGTCTGCCTGCTGACGCCGGCGCGCGCCGCCAGGCTCGCCATCGTCAGCGACGCCCATCCGCCCGAAGCCGTCAGCTCGACGGCCGCGGACAGGATCTTGTCGCGGGTACTCTCGACACCCCCGGGCTCGGACACGGGCGACAGTGTAGGAAGCCACGCGGGGCCAGTGGAAGAGGATTCTCGCTTCACGGTGCGGATTTTGCCTGGCCGGGCGCCGTACCCCGGGCCGGCGACCTGCGCGAGACTGGTCCCATGGCTCCTGCGAACCAGCCCGACCACCCGACCGGCATCGACTTCGGCGGCTCCGGCATCAAGGCCGCCGCGGTCGACCTCGAGACCGGTGACTTCGCCTCCGAGCGGGTCCGGGTCGACACCCCGCAGCCGGCCACCCCCGACGCGGTGGCGGAGGCGATGGTGGAGCTGCTCGCCCAGCTGCCGGACTCGGGCGGACCGGTCGGCGTCACGGTCCCCGGCGTCGTCAGGCACGGCGTGGTCCACTCCGCCGCCAACATCGACAAGGCCTGGATCGGCACCGACGCCGACGCCCTGTTCACCCGGGCCACCGGCCGCGACGTCCACGTGGTCAACGACGCCGACGCGGCCGGCCTCGCCGAGGTCCGGTACGGCGCGGCGCGCGGCCAACGCGGCCTGGTCATCGTCACCACACTCGGCACCGGCATCGGGTCGGCGATGGTCCACGACGGCGTGCTGGTGCCCAACTCCGAGCTCGGCCATCTCGAGATCGACGGCCACAACGCGGAGTCGCGGGCCGCCAACTCCGCCCGCGAGCGCGAGGAGCTGTCCTGGGAGACGTGGGCGAAGCGACTGAGGCGCTACTACTCCACGCTCGAGGCGCTGTTCTCCCCCGACCTGATCGTCGTCGGCGGCGGGGTGTCCAAGCACAGCGACGAGTTCCTGCCGCTGATCGGGATCGACACCCCCCTCGTGCCCGCCACGCTGCGCAACAAGGCCGGCATCGTCGGGGCCGCCCTGGTCGCCGAGCGGGAGCTGCGCGACTGACCGGCCCGGCCGCGCTCAGGTCGACGCTGGGCTCGGCTCCCAGAGGAACACGTCGGGGCTCGCATAGCTGCCGCTGGGCCTGCCGGTGCGTCCGGGGACCAGGTCGGTGGCGTAGGAGGTGAAGGCGATCCGCTGGCCGTTGCCGGACAGCGACGGCTCCTCGCTGCCGTAGTTGCCGTCGGTGAGCTGGGTGACGTCGGCGGCGCCCGGGCTCCAGGACAGCACCTGGCTCTGACCGCTCACGACGCCGGCGAACGCCACCACCGACCCGTCGCCCGAGACGGTGGGCTCGCCGCCGAGGTCGACGTATCCGGAGGGCACGCTGACCGTGCTCCCCGACGCGGCGGTGTAGACGCGCACGTCGTAGGCGTAGTCGGGTCCCGAGTAGTCGGACACGTAGTAGGCCACCACCCCGCCGTCGGCCGACAGCGCCGGGTCGCTGGCGAGCACCGAGCCGTCGGTGATCTTCTGCGACCGGCCGGTGCGAAGGTCGCGGAGCACCACGTCTCCGACGCCGGGGGCGGCCGACCGCGCGACGGCGTAGGTCAGCCATCGACCGTTGCCGGACAGCACCGGCGTCTCCGCCCGACGGTCCGCCCCGGCGTTGACGAAGGTGGTGGTCCGCTTCTTCCGGTCGTAGACGTAGACGTCGGGCCGCTTGTCACGGTCTGCCTTCACCAAGCGGGCGCGGGTGTCGTAGGCGACGTAGCGTCCGTCGTCGGACACGCTCACCGAGAGGGCGCCCCGCGAGCGCGGCACGAGCTGGAAGCCGCTGTGTCCCTTCCGCCAGATGAAGACGTCCTCCTGGGTGCCGTCGGGGTCGTGGCTCACCAGGTGACGCGACCACGAGACGAAGGCGATCAGCCGTCCGTCGGCAGAGATGTCGGGCGCCGTGCCGGGCGCCACCGGCCGGACCTGCTCGGAGCCGGTGTGCACGCGGTAGACCCAGCCGCCGGCCGCGTTGGTCGGACCACCCAGGTCGGAGGCGACCGAGGCGAAGGCCACCCAGGCCCCGTTGGCGGAGATCTCCGGGATGTCGCTGGTGTCGTCACCGGTGGTGAGCCGTGAGTAGATGCCGTAGGGCGTCACCGGCCCGACATCGAGCTGCACCCGGTCGGTGACCCGGCCCGCGCCCTTGGCGTCGGTGAACCGCACCCGGAGGATGAAGGTGCCGACCGCGACCGGCACGCCGGACATCACCCCGGTCTTCGGCTCCAGGGTCAGGCCGTCGGTGTCGCCGCTGAGGATCTGCCACTTGCCGGGACGGCTCGGCGTCGTCGTCTTGAGCTTGAAGGAGTAGGCCAGGCCGGCGTGCGCGCTGGCCATCCGCGTGGTGGCGATCACCGGCTGGGGGGCCGCCGCCCCGGCACCCGGCAGCGCCGCGAGCGACGCCGTCACGGCAGCTGCCGCGACCAGAAGGACCCGAACCCTCACCGACATGGAAACCCCCGTCTCGTCGTCGATCGACCCGGCCACGTTACCCCCGTTCCCTCCGGTCGTGTGTCCCAGCCGTCGTCGTCTCCGCGGGGCCGGACACAACCCGCGGCCGGCCGGATCAGGGCAGGGTCACGGCAGGGTCACGGCAGGATCAGGGCAGGGTCACGGCAGCGTCACCGTCGCGAGCAGGGAGAAGTGGTCGCTCACCTTGGGGTCGTCCTGCCGCACCCGCTGGGCGCGGACGCGCAGGCCGTCGGAGAAGAACAGGTAGTCGATGGTGCGGTCGGGTGCCGTCACCGACGGGTCGTTGGGGAACTGCGTGAAGTACGCCGGGTCCCCGCTGTCGACCTGCGCCGTGGAGGGGAAGTGGCGGTAGGCCTCGAGCAGCGGCGCCAGCTCGGTGTCCGGGTCATAGAGACGCTGCTGCGCCTTCGGCAGCCGGTCGTACGCCGACCGGGTGGCGAGCAGGTTGAAGTCCCCGCCGGCGACCCACGGCCCGGCGGTGTCGTCGAGGATGCTCTGCACCGCCTCGACCTGACGCTGCATCGTGTCGCAGCCCTGCGCGAACGCGTCGAGATGGGTGTCGAGGACGGTGAACGGGTCGCCGCCGCGCACCGGCAGCTCGACGGCCAGCACGGCCCGGTCGAAGTTGAAGGCGACGGTGACGGGGTCGCCGCAGAGATGCGGGAGCTGGTAGCGGGTGGCGCTGTCGATGCGGGTCTTGCTCAGCACGCCCAGGCTCATCCCGACCTCGCCCATCACCTTCGGGTGCGGCACGAACCGGGCCTTCCAGTAGTAGGCCGAGGCGGTGCACGGGAAGGCGCCCCCCAGCCGCGCCTTGAGCTGCGCGAGCTGGTCGACGCCGTCGGTGCGGGCACTGCTGCGGTCGACCTCCTGGAGCAGCACCACGTCGGGGTCCTCGTCACGGATCTCCTGCGCGACCTCCTGCAGGGTCCGGGCCAGCGACTGCTTGGTGGGGCGCTTGTCCGGCCCGGCGCCGTCGGGGACGTCGTACCAGAAGACGTAGCCGCGGCCCGCGAGGTACTGCACGTTCCAGCTCATCACCCGGACCTGCTGCCCGGCGTCGAGCGGCTCGGCGGCGCTGGGGCAGGTGACCTCGGCCGCCTCGACGGCGTCGGGGTGGTAGGTGAGCGCGTAGACGGTGCCGCCGGCCACCAGGGCGAGCAGCAGCAGCCCGACGGCCAGCCGGATCACCCACCCCACGGCTCGCTTCACGAGCCAGCAGTCTAGGGAGCCTCGTCGCTCGTCGAGGGCGGTTTGGACGAGCTCTCCGAACCCGTCGGGTGGAGCCGTCGGTGCCGGTGCCAGGCATAGAGGGCGCCGAGCAGGACCAGGGCGGCGGCGACCGCGCCCGCCTGGCTGAGCCGCGTCGCCACCAGCTGGTACGACGTCCCCGCGAAGTAGCCGGCCAGGGTCACACCCACGCCCCACACCAGGCCGCCGGCGGCGTTGAACGCCAGGAACCGGGGGTAGTGCATCCGGCTGGCGCCCGCCAGCGCCGGCATCACCGCACGCAGGAAGGCGGTCCACCGGCCGAGCACCACGGCCCGGCCCCCCCGGTCGCGCAGGTAGCCCTGGGCCTGCTCCAACCGGGAGGCATGCCGGCGCATCGGGCGCACCCCGAGCAGCCGCGGCCCGAAGGCCCGGCCCACCTCGAAGCCCACCGAGTCGCCGACCACCGCGGCCACCACGACGATGACCAGCAGCAGCCACAGCGTGAGGTGCCCGGTCGAGGCCAGCACGCCACCGAGCAGCACCGCGGTCTCCCCCGGCAGCACGAAGCCGACGAACAGCGCGGCCTCGGCGAAGACCAGCGCCGCGATGACGGCGTAGGCCACCGGCCCCGAGAGCTGCAGCAGCTGGTCGACGACCCCGGTCACCGGCCCGCCTCCTCTCGCGACGTGCCCACGTTGGCCGCTCCTGACAGGATCGCATCATGGACCCAACCGCCCGGACCAGCCTCCCCGACTCCGCGCCTCCGGACGACACGCCCGCCAGGGTCGAGGTCCGCGGGCTGACCAAGCGGTTCGGCTCGTTCACCGCGGTGGACCAGCTGTCGTTCGCGGTCCCGGCCGGCCGGGTCACCGGGTTCCTCGGCCCCAACGGCGCGGGCAAGACCACGACGCTGCGGATGCTGCTCGGTCTGGTCCGGCCCACCAGTGGGTCGGCGCTGATCGACGGCCGTCCCTACGCCGACCTGCCCGACCCGCTCGGCACCGTCGGGGCGGCGCTGGAGGCGACCAGCTTCCACCCGGGGCGCTCGGGACGCGACCACCTCCGCGTCCTCGCCGGCACCTCCGGCATCCCCGACCGCCGCGTCGACGAGCTGCTGGAGCTGGTCGGGATCGCGACGTTCGCACGGCGGCGGGCCGGCGACTACTCCCTCGGCATGCGGCAGCGGCTCGGCCTGGCAGCCGCACTGCTCGGCGACCCGCAGGTGCTGCTCCTCGACGAGCCGGCCAACGGCCTGGACCCGCAAGGCATCCGCTGGCTGCGCGGCTTCCTTCGCCACCTGACCGACGAGGGCAAGACCGTGCTGGTCTCCAGCCACCTGCTGCCCGAGGTCGAGCAGACCGCCGACCACGTGATCATCGTGCACCGCGGCCGGCTGGTCGCCGACGCGTCGCTGGCGGAGCTCGCCGGCGCGCGGAGCACGATCGCCCGCACCCCCGAGCCCGAGCCGCTGCTTCGGGGTCTGGCCGAGCGTGGCGTGGCCGCCCAGGTCGACCCCAGTGGCGCGGTGGTCGCGCAGACCACCGACCTGCGGCTGGTCGGGGAGCTGGCGCACGCGCTCGGCTGCCCCCTGTGGGAGCTGACGGCCAGCCGCAGCGACCTGGAGAAGATCTTCTTCCAGGTCACCTCCGACCAGCTGGAGCATCCGCACGCGACCGGCCCGCACGAGTCCCTCGAGGGAGGTGCCGCCTGATGGCCACCCGCGGACCCTCACTCGGCCGGCAGGTGCGCTCCGAGCTGCTCAAGCTCTTCACCACCCGGCTGTGGTGGGGCATGGCGATCGGCGTCTTCGCCGGGGGCGCCGCGTTCTCCACCCTGTTCGGGGTGCTCTACGGCACCGACAACCTCGGCCAGCTGAGCAACGGCGGCGGCAGCATCGTCGGCGACACCACCCAGATCGTCAACACCGTCTACACCGCCGGCATCGGGGTGGGCTACCTGCTGCTGCTGACCATCGGCGTGATCCAGATCGGCTCGGAGTACCGCCACCAGACGATCACCGGCACCTTCCTCGCCACACCGAAGCGGGTGCGGGTGATGCTCGCCAAGGTGGTCGCCCTGTTGGTGATCGGCGCCGGCTACGCGCTGGTCAGCATGGCCGGCTCCGTCGCCTTCGGCGCCACCACCCTCGCGCTGTTCGGCAAGGACCCCTTCCCCTCGGTCGAGGTGCTCCGGACGTTGGCGCTCTCGCTGCTGGTGCTAGGCCTGTGGGCGCTGATCGGGCTCGGAGTCGGCATCCTGATCCGCAACCAGATCGCCGCCCTGCTGATCGGCGTCGGAGTGGCCTGGATCGTCGAGCCGCTGCTCGCCTTCGGGCTGTCGTTCGTCGACGCGCTGCGCCAGCACGTCGTGCCCTTCTTCCCGAGCGAGGCCACCAACGCCGTGATCAACACGGTCGAGAGCAGCAGCGACACGGTCCGGCTCTCCTGGTGGGCGGCCGCCCTGGTGCTGGCGGCGTACGCCGCGGTGCTGGCCGGGCTCGGCATCTGGCGCACGGTGCGCGAGGACATCAGCTGAGCCGCGGTCGGGCGTCTCCGGCTGCTCGGGCGGCGGCCTCGACCAGGTCGGCCACCGGCAAGGCGAGGTCGAGGACGGTCCCGCGCTCGTCGGCGACCAGTGGCTCGAGCGTGGCCAGCTGGCTGTCCAGCAGGTCTGCCGGCATGAAGTGGCCGCGCCGGGCCCGCAACCGCGACTCGAGCAGCTCGCGCGACCCGTCGAGCAGCAGGCAGAGCAGCTCCGGGTCGCCGACGCGCAGCTGGTCCCGATAGCGCCGCCGCAGCGCCGAGCAGGCCACGACCAGGCCGCGGCCCTCGGCCCGAGCCTCCGCGAGGACGCCGGCGACGGCACGCAGCCACGGCTCCCGGTCCTCGTCGGTCAGCGGGACCCCGGCCGCCATCTTCGCCACGTTGGCCGGCGGGTGCAGATCATCGGCATCGACGAAGCCCGACCCCAGCCGCGCCGCCAGCGCCTCGCCCACGGTCGTCTTGCCGCTCCCGGAGACCCCCAGGACGACGATCCGGCGCTCGGCGCCGGGAGGCGGGGTCACCGAGTCAGACCGCCATCCCGAGCATCCGGCGTACGGCGCGCTCGAGGGCCTGCTCGGTGGTGCGCTGCGCCTTCGGGCCGCCCTGCACGGTGAGCCGGCCGCCGAAACCGTCGATCAGCGCGTGCAGCTCCCGTGCCGCCTCCTCGGGGGCCTGGTCGAGGTGGAACTCACCCTGGGCCACGCCCTGCTCGATGCAGTCCTGGGCGTAGGAGTCCCACGCCTTGTCGACCGCCACCCGATCCTTGGCGAGATCCGGCTCGTGCGCCGCGGCCCGCCAGTACTCCAGCCAGAGCAACCAGCCGTCGCGACCACCTCCGGCGTCCTGGTCGAGCGAGACCGCGCTCATGAAGAACTGGCGCAGTCGCTGCCAGGGGTCCTCGGTCTCTCGCAACGAGCTCTGCAGATCGGTGAGCTCGGACCTCACCAGGTGCCGCAGGGCCTCCTGGCGCAGCGCGGCCAGCGTCGGGAAGTAGTGCCGCAGGCTCGCGACGGCCACGCCGCTCTCCTCGGTGACGTCCTGGTAGCGCAGACCGGCGTAGCCCCGCCGGAGCAGACTCCGGGAGGCGGCGGCCAGCAGGTCATCACGTCGGTGAACCGGCGGGCGGCCACGGCGTCGGGGTTGTGTGGTGCCCACAATCTGAGAAGTTAGCGTGTCGCAGCAGGGACCGTGGCCGAACGCATTTATCGTTTCCACAACTGGGAAACGCAAGCGGCGTCGGGTTCGTGGGGTACCGGACGCCGCTGTCGTTTTCTCCGGGCGGCGTCACGCCAAGCCGGCTCAGAGCCCTGCGACCGTCCCGGGTCAGCGGACGATCGAGTGCGTGATCGTGCGCTTCTTGCCCAGGAAGAAGATGCCGGGGACCGTCTCGAACCCCTCGCTGACGTTGCGCTTCAGGGTGGACCAGGTGATCGCGAGCGTCCCCGACCGGTCGTTGCTGACGTAGAAGATCGCGCCTCCGCCCTCGTTGGCGTGGTTGTCGGTCATCGTGGTGCCGGCGACATAGAGGCGCATGGTGTTGCCGTCGTTGTAGATCGCGCCGCCGGAACCGCCGCCCTTGGTGCCCGCCCGCGCCGGGTTGGCGCCGTGACCGATCGCCTTGTTCTTGGTGAAGACGCTGTTGTAGACCGACCACGAGACGCCGATGCTGGAGAGTGCCCCGCCGTTGCTGCAGCGGCCCCCCTTGAACCGGCTGCCGACGACATAGACCGGCAGGTCGTGGAACTGGTCGAGCACCCGCACCGCCGCACCACCGAGGTCGGGGCCGGACTTGTCGCACCGGTTGCGCACGAACGTCGAGTCGACGATCTTGAGTCGACCGCCGCGAGCGAAGATGGCGCCGCCTCCCCCGCCGTCGAGCTTCTTGCCGGTCGAGTTGCCCTGCACCAGCCGGAGGTGCTGCACGACCAGCTTGGGGTAGGACTGGTCGTTGCAGTGGCTGGTCGTCCAGATCTGGTTCTTGTCGCAGGTGTTCTGGTAGAGGATGCGCCGCTTGCCGGCCCCGCTCAGCGTCACCTTGCCCTCGCCGTCGAGGACCACCCGCTTGCTGGTGTTGACGACCTTGGCCGTCGCCTTCATGACGATCCGGATCGGGTCGGGCCCGCACCGGAAGCGGATGATCCCGCCCTTCTTCACCGCGCGGACGACGGCCGCCGAGGTGCAGCTCGCGGGCGTGCCGTTGCCCACCCACCGGTCGGGGCTGGAGGTGTCGACCGCCTTGCCGGCGGAGGGCACCTTGACGTGCTTGGCGCCCTTGTCGGCGGCGTACGTCGGTGCGCCGGGCAGCACCCCGACGGACACGACCAGCGCGAGCAGGAGGAGGCAGCAGCGGCGGAGCATGCGTGCCAGCGTGACGGATCGGCCCGGGGTGCGCCAGTCGAACGGCGCAGCTCGAGCCGATCGTCCGGCTCGGATGGCCCGTCCGGGGTGCGTCAGTCGGCCACGGTCAGCAGGTCGCCGACCTCGCAGCCGAGCACCTCGCACAGGGCGGTGAGGGTGCTGAACCGGATCGCCTTGGCCCGGTTGTTCTTCAGCACGCTGAGGTTGACCACGGTCACCCCCACCTCCTCGGCCAGCGCCGCGAGCGTCATCCCCCGCTCCTGCAGCAGCCGGTCGAGGTGGCACTCGACCCGGTGCGGCTCCTCGACCGGCATCAGACGAGCCCGTCCACGTCGTCCTGGAGGCGGGTGCCGGCCTTGAACGCCTCGGCGACCATCGCGGTGATCAGGCCGGTCACGAACGGCACCACCGGCAGGGTCAGGGCGGCGCGCGGACCTCCCTCGACCCCGGCGGACTCCAGGTCGACGTCGGCCAGGATTGCGAACGTGCAGGTGGCCTCGACGAAGTAGGCGACGGTCCAGCCGGCCATCAGCACCAGCGCCAGAACGCGGAGCCGACGCACGTTCGCCGGGTCGAACGGCTCACCCCGGCCGATGGTCAGCATCACCCGCAGCAGCAGCCAGGCCACCGCGGACACCAGCAGCAGGTAGACGACCCCCGGAACGAGGTCGGCCATCCGCTGACCGGTGCTCGGGTCGGACAGCAGCAGGGAGTAGTCGGCCTCGCTGTGGCCGATCCCGGCTGCCGCCAGACCCGGCACCTCGACCTCGCTGAAGAAGGGCACCGCCAGAGGGTCGCCCTGCGCCCAGCCGATGATCGGGGCGAGCAGCCAGGCGACCACGCCGACCGCCACCCCGAGTGCGAGCAGCAGAGCCAGGCCCCACTGGTCGGCGCGGTCGAAGCGGAACCAGTCGCGTCGCTCCCCGGTGGCGTCGCGACCACCCGACGGGGTCGGGCTGGATGAGGTGGTGCTGTTCATGACGGTCCCCCTGCCTGACGACAACACATCGTTTGTCGATGTTCACGAAAAACGATATGCATATCGACAAACGATGTCAAGAGGGCACCGTGACGGAGGTCCCACCCGCCCGACGTGCGGGGCCGCGCCGACCCGGACTATCGTCGAGAGCGGAGTACGACGAGCCGTCGTACGCCGGCCGCGCCCGACCCACCGCCTCGCGCCGACCGACACGTCCAGGCCTCCCGAGGAGGACCCCGTGACCGAGAGGGACATCGCACCACCCAGCGCGTTGGGGACGGGGCGTCGGAGATCCGGCCCGGTCCGCACCCAGCGCCCCGTCTATGTCGACCTCCTGCCACCGTGCAACGAGCGCTGCCCCGCCGGCGAGAACATCCAGGCCTGGCTGGCCGACGCCAAGGCCGGCCACCACGAGCCCGCGTGGCGCACCCTCACCCGCGACAACCCGTTCCCGGCCATCCACGGCCGGGTCTGCTACCACCCGTGCGAGGAGGCCTGCAACCGCACCCGGCTCGACGGCACGGTCTCGATCCACGCGGTCGAGCGGTTCCTCGGCGACCTCGCCCTCGAGCAGGGCTGGCAGTTCGACCCGCCGACGGAGGAGACGGGGAAGCGGGTGCTGGTGGTCGGCGCCGGGCCGAGCGGGCTCTCCGCCGCCTACCACCTCCGCCGCCGCGGCCATGACGTCGTGGTCCGCGACAACTCCCCGAAACCGGGCGGGATGATGCGCTACGGCATCCCGGCCTATCGGCTCCCGCGGTCGATCCTGGACGCCGAGATCGCCCGGATCGCGGGGATCGGTGTGGTGTTCGAGCAGGACCACGTGGTGACCGACCTCCAGGCGGAGCTCACCGAGGGCGGCTTCGACGCGGCGTTCGTCGCGGTGGGGGCGCACCTCTCCAAGCGGGTCGACATCCCCCACCAGGACGCCGGCCGGGTGCTCGACGCCGTGACGTTCCTGCGCGGGGTCGAGTCCGGCGAGGCCTCCGGCCAGCTCGGCCGGGTGGCGGTCTACGGCGGCGGCAACACCGCGATGGACGCCGCCCGCGTCGCCCGCCGGCTCGGCGCCGACGACACCGTCATCGTCTATCGACGTACCCGCGAGCAGATGCCCGCCCACGAGGAGGAGGCCCTCGAGGCCGAGCAGGAGGGCATCCGGATCAACTGGCTGCGCACCATCGCCGACATGGACGAGCACGAGCTGACCGTGGAGGTCCAGGAGCTCGACGACAACGGCCGTCCGCACGGCACGGGCACGTTCGAGACGCTGGCCGCCGACACCGTGATCCTGGCGCTGGGCCAGGAGAGCGACACCCGGTTCCTGGCCGGCCTGCCGGGCGTGGAGTTCGACGGCGACGTCGTGCAGGTCGACCCGCTGACGTTGATGACCGGGGCGCCGGGGGTGTTCGCCGGCGGCGACGCGGTGCCGAGCGAGCGCACCGTCACCGTCGGCGTCGGGCACGGCAAGAAGGCCGCCCGCAGCATCGACGCCTGGCTGCGCGGCGACGACGCGGGCCCCGCCCCGAAGCACCCGCTGGCGTCGTTCGACAAGCTCCATCTGTGGTACTTCGGCGACCACGCGCAGCGGCAGCAGGCCGCGCTCGACCCGGAGTCGCGGGTGCGGGCCTTCGACGAGGTGGTGGCCGGGCTGTCGCCCGACGAGGCGACGTTCGAGGCCGGCCGGTGCCTGTCGTGCGGCAACTGCTTCGAGTGCGACGGATGCCTCGGCTCGTGTCCCGAGGATGCGGTCATCAAGCTCGGGCCGGGCAACCGCTACCGCTTCGACTACGACCTGTGCACCGGCTGCGGCACGTGTGTCCGGCAGTGTCCGGTGCATGCGATCGAGCTGATCGGCGAGTCCCCCGACGCGGAGGTGCTGTGGTGAGCGAGGTCCGACGCACCACCATCGACGGCAACGAGGCCGCGGCCGACGTGGCCTACCGGCTCAACGAGCTGTGCGCGATCTACCCCATCACCCCGTCCTCGACGATGGCCGAGCTGGCCGACGAGTGGTCGAGCCACGAGCGGGCCAACGTCTGGGGCACCGTGCCGACGGTGATCGAGATGCAGAGCGAGGGCGGCGCGGCCGGCGCGCTGCACGGCGCGCTGCAGGCGGGGGCGCTCGCCACCACGTTCACGGCCTCGCAGGGCCTGCTGCTGATGATCCCCAACATGTACAAGATCGCCGGCGAGCTCACCTCGTCGGTGATCCACGTCGCGGCCCGGTCGCTGGCGGCCCAGGGGTTGTCGATCTTCGGTGACCACCAGGACGTGATGGCGGTCCGGCAGACCGGGTTCGCGCTGCTCTCCTCCGGCTCGGTGCAGGAGGCCCACGACTTCGCCCTGGTCGCGCAGGCGGCGACGCTGCGGGCCCGGGTGCCGTTCGTGCACTTCTTCGACGGCTTCCGCACCTCCCACGAGCTCAACACCATCGAGCTGCTGTCCGACGACGTGCTGCGCGCCGTCGTACCCGAGTCGCTGGTGCACGACCACCGGCTGCGCTCGCTGTCGCCGGAGCGGCCGATGGTGCGGGGCACCGCGCAGAATCCCGACGTCTACTTCCAGGCACGCGAGACGGTCAACCCCTACTACTCCGCCGTGCCCGGCCTCGTGCAGGCCGCGATGGACGAGGTGGCCGGACACACCGGCCGTGGCTATCGCCTCGTCGAGTACGACGGCCACCCCGAGGCCGAGCGGGTCGTGGTGATCATGGGCTCCGGCGGCCAGACGGTGGCGGAGACGGTGCGGCACCTGGTCGCCGCCGGGGAGCGGGTCGGCGTGCTCCGGCTGCGCCTCTACCGACCCTTCCCCGCCGACGAGCTGGTGGCGGCGCTGCCGACGTCCGTGCGCACGGTGGCCGTGCTCGACCGGACCAAGGAGCCCGGCGCCGGCGGCGAGCCGCTCTTCCTCGACGTGGTGACGGCACTGTCGGAGGCCGCAGCCGCGGGGCGGCTGGCCTCGATGCCGCGGGTCGTCGGCGGCCGCTACGGCCTGTCGTCGAAGGAGTTCACCCCCGGCATGGTCGCCGGGGTCTACGCCGCCCTCGACGGCGGCGACCTGCCGAGCCGGTTCACCGTCGGCATCCGCGACGACGTCAGCGGCACCTCGCTCGACTACGACGCGGCGCTCGACATCGAGGACCCCGAGACCCTGCGGGCGGTCTTCTTCGGGCTGGGCTCCGACGGCACCGTCGGCGCCAACAAGAACACCATCAAGATCCTCGGCGCCGACGAGTCGGTGTTCGCCCAGGCCTACTTCGTCTACGACTCCAAGAAGTCGGGCGCCACGACGGTGTCGCACCTGCGGTTCGGGCCGCACCCGATCCGGGCGCCGTACCTCGTCCGCGAGGCGGGCTTCGTGGGCTGCCACCACCTCGGCCTGCTCGACAAGCTCGACGTCCTCGGGGTCGCCGCACCCGGCGGCACCCTGCTGCTCAACGCCCCGCTCCCACCCGACGAGGTGTGGGACGCCCTGTCGACGCCGGCGCAGGAGCAGATCGTCGCCAAGCGGCTGCGGCTGTTCGCGATCGACGCGGGTCGGGTGGCCCGTGACGCCGGCCTGCCCGGCCGCACCAACACGGTGCTGCAGACCTGCTTCTTCGCGATCTCCGGCGTGCTGCCGCGCGACGAGGCGATCACCCAGGTGAAGGGTGCGATCCGCAAGACCTACGCGCGTCGCGGCGCCGACGTGGTCGCCCGCAACGAGGCCGCCGTCGACGCCGCGCTCGGGGAGCTGCACGAGATCGAGGTGCCCGGCGTGACCTCGGCGCGGCCGGCCCCACCGCTGGTGCCCGACACGGCGCCGGAGTTCGTCCGGACGGTCACGGCCACGATGATGGCCGGCCGCGGCGACGAGCTGCCGGTGAGCGCACTCCCCGCCGACGGCACCTGGCCGAGCGGCACCACGGCGTACGAGAAGCGGCGGATCTCCGACCTGGTCGCCGCCTGGGACCCCGAGGCGTGCATCCAGTGCGGCAACTGCGCCTTCGTCTGCCCGCACTCCGTGCTGCGCGCGAAGTTCTACGAGGCCGACTGGCTGGACGAGGCACCCGACGGCTTCGTGTCGGCGCCGCTCAACGCCGCCGGGCTGCCCAGCTCGCGCTACACGCTGCAGGTCTACACCGAGGACTGCACCGGGTGTGGGCTGTGCGTCGAGGCCTGCCCGATCACGGTGCCGGCGGCAGCCGACGCGGAGTCCGGTGACCGCAAGGCGATCAACCTGACCGAGGACCGGGCGGTGCTCGACGCCGGACCGGCGCAGGTCGCGTTCTTCGAGCGGCTGCCGCTGACCTCGCGGTCGCGGGTGGACTTCGGGACGGTGCGCGGCACGCAGTTCCTGCAACCGCTCTTCGAGTTCTCGGGCGCCTGCGCGGGGTGCGGCGAGACGCCGTACCTCAAGCTGCTCACCCAGCTGTTCGGCGACCGCTCGACGGTGGCCAACGCCACCGGCTGTTCCTCGATCTACGGCGGCAACCTGCCGACGACGCCGTGGGCCAAGAACGCCGAGGGCCGGGGCCCCGCCTGGTCCAACTCCCTCTTCGAGGACAACGCGGAGTTCGGGCTCGGCATGCGGCTGGCCGCCGACCTGCACACCCGGCTGGCCAGACAGCGGGTGACCGAGCTGCGCGACGTGGTCGGTGCCGAGCTGGTCGACGAGATCCTCGCGGGGGAGCAGGTGACCGAGTCGGAGCTCGCGCGCCAGCACGAGCTGATCGGCGAGCTGATGCGGAAACTGGACGCGCTGTCGGAGACCGGTTCGGTCGACGAGGCCGCCGTGGCCGACCTGCGCAGCGTGGCCGACCACCTGCTGCGGCGCAGCGTCTGGATCGTCGGCGGCGACGGCTGGGCCTACGACATCGGTTCCGCCGGGCTCGACCACGTGCTGGCCAGCGGGCGCAACGTCAACGTGCTCGTGATGGACACCGAGGTCTACTCCAACACCGGCGGCCAGTCGTCGAAGGCCACGCCACTGGCCGCGGTCGCGAAGTTCGCGTCGGCGGGCAAGACCGCGGCGAAGAAGGACCTGGCGCTGCAGGCGATCGCCTACGGCTCGGTCTACGTCGCCCGGGTGGCGATGGGCGCCGACCCGCAACAGACCCTGCGCGCGTTCCGGGAGGCGGAGGCCTACGACGGACCCTCGCTGATCATCGCCTACAGCCACTGCATCGCCCACGGCATCGACATGAGCAAGGGGCTGGACCAGCAGAAGCGCGCCGTCGACTCCGGGCACTGGCCGCTGGTGCGCTACGACCCGACGCTGCGCGACCACGGGCTCAACCCGTTCATGCTCGACTCCCCGCGGCCGACCATCCCGCTGCGCGACTATGTCTACTCGGAGCTGCGCTACCGCTCGCTGCGCGACGCCGCCCCCGAGGAGGCGGAGCGGCTGCTCGGCCTCGCCCAGGCCGCCGTCGACCAGCGGTGGGCGACCTACGAGGAGATGGCCACGCGCTCCGCCGCCGACTTCCTCCCCGACCCGCGCCGCAAGGCGCACCACCCGCTGGAGGGGCACGGCACGCCGCTGGGCACCTGAGGGTGGTGGGGCCGGCTGTCGGTCCGACGTGTCGACGTTTGGCCCACAACGACGCGATTCAGCGACCGGAGTGCGTCGTTTGTGCCCAAACGTCGTCATTTCGCGACCACCGGCTGCACTTTCCGCACAATCGCGAGCCCCTCGGGCCGCGGGTCGACTCCCGACGCCACGGTGGCCCGTTCCCGCCCTCTTGACAAGAATTCACCACCTGTGGAATAAATTCACCATGCGAGGAAATGCCGCCACCGCCGGTCACGCGCCGGACACCGTCTCCACCAAGGCCGTGATGCCGGTCATCGCGCTCTCCCTGATGACCATCGTCTCCGCCGTGGTCGGTCTGAACGTCGCACTGCCCGACATCGCCCGGGCCACCGGCGCCACCCAGACCCAGCTGACCTGGATCATCGACGCCTACACCGTGGTCTTCGCGGCGCTGCTCTTCTTCGCGGGCGCCCTGGGAGACCGGTTCGGCCGCAAGCCCCTGCTGGTCGGCGGGCTGACGATCTTCGGACTGGCGGCGGTGGCCGGCACCTTCATCGACACGCCGACCGGGCTGATCGCGGTGCGGGCGGCGATGGGGTTCGGCGCCTCCGCGGTGATGCCGACGACGCTCTCGGTGATCACCACCTCCTTCCCCGAGGAGGAGCGGCCGCGCGCCATCGGCGTCTGGGTCGGCATCGCCGGCGCGGGCGCGATCGTCGGGCTGTTCCTGACCGGCACGCTGCTGGAGTTCTTCGAGTGGCAGTCGTTCTTCTGGATGAACGTCGTGCTCGCGGCCGCCGCGGTCGTCGGGACGATCGTCAAGGTGCCCGACTCCGTCGACGAGCACCCACCGTCGGTCGATGTCATCGGCGGGGTCCTCAGCCTGGTCGGCATGGGCGCCCTGGTCTTCGGCATCATCGAGGGCCCGGAGCGCGGCTGGACCGACGCCGCGACCCTGACCGGCCTGGTCCTCGGCGCGGTGACGCTCGCCGGCTTCATCGGGTGGGAGCTCCGCCGCGCGGAGCCGCTCCTGGACCCGCGGCTGTTCGGCTCCCGCGGCTTCTCGGTGGGCAGCCTGGCCATCATGGTCACGTTCTTCTGCTGGTTCGGGCTGATCTTCTCGGTGCTGCAGTATCTCCAGTTCGTCGTCGGCTACAGCCCCCTCGAGGCCGCCGTACGCCTGCTGCCCATCCCGTTCCTGCTGATCCCCACCGCCCGGCTCGCTCCGCGCGTGGCGACCCGGCTGGGCTTCCGGCGGCTGGTCCCGGTCGGCATGGTGCTGCTGGCGGTCGGACTCTTCGTCGTCAGCCGGGCCCAGGTCGACCTCGACTACCCGCTGTTCGCCGCGGGCCTGATGATCGGCGCGGCCGGCATGGGTCTGTCCGGTACGCCGTCCACGACGGCGGTCACCGAGGCCCTGCCGCAGGCCAAGCAGGGGGTGGCCTCCGCGATGAACGACACCGCTCGGGAGCTCGGCTCGGCGCTGGGCATCGCGGTGCTCGGCTCGACGCTCAACCAGGTCTACCGCGACGCCATGGTTGACCACGTGGCCGGGCTGCCGCAGCAGGCGGCCGACGCGATCCTCGGGTCCGTCGCGTTCGTCTCCTCTCCCGAGCTCGCCCGCCTCGGCCAGCACGGCCAGGAGCTCGCCGACCTCGGCCGGCAGGCGTTCGTCGACGGCGTGAGTGCGGCGCTCGTGCTCGCGGCGGCCGTCGCGCTGGTCACCGCGGTCCTGGTCGCCGCCTTCGGGCCCGGCTCCCACCGGGACGACGACCAAGGCTGACCGACGAGGCCCGCGCCTCCGCGGGCGACAAACGTCCCGCCACCGACCGTGGCGATCGCGTCCGCGGTCTGGTGGGATGCCCTCGTGCTCAACGCAATCCGCTCCCGTCTCCTCCCCGAGGTGCAACGCCGCTCGCTGGAGGAGCTGACCCACGACCTCGACCTCACCGAGGGTGACGCGCGGTCGAAGTTCTCGGCGTTCTGGACGATGCTCACCCTCTCGTCCCTCATCGCCGGCGCCGGCGTGCTCGCCGACTCCACGGCCACCGTGATCGGGGCGATGATCATCGCCCCGCTCTCCACGCCGATCATGGGCTCGGCCCTGGGCCTGGTGAAGCGCGACGGCACCCGTGCCTTCCGCTACGTCGTCATCGGCGCGCTGCTGGTCATCGGCATCGGCATGCTGTTCGCCGCCTTCCTCCCGAGCAGCACCGACCTGCTGGCCAACAGCCAGATCTCCGGCCGGGTGAGCCCGGGCGTGTTCGACCTGATCGCCGCCATCTCGACCGGGCTCGCGGGCGCCGTTGCGCTGGCCCGCAAGGACGTCGCCGCGGTGCTGCCGGGCGTAGCCATCTCGATCTCGCTGGTACCGCCGCTCGTCGTGGTCGGCATCTGCCTGGGGCAGGGAGCGGTGCTGCTGGCCCTCGGCGCGCTGATGCTGTTCCTGTCCAACCTGCTGGCCCTGGTGCTGGCCGGCACGTTCGTGTTCGCGTTCCTGGGCTATGCGACCGGCGACCAGGGGCGGGCCCGCGGCAGCACCCGCCGGGTCCGGCTGATGCTCGCGACCCTGGCGCTGGCGGTGGCCACCCCGCTGCTCATCAGCTCCGCGTTCTCCTACTACATCAGCCAGATCAACGTGGAGGCCTCCCGCACCGCGGAGGCCTGGCTGAGCGGCACCCGCGGGGCGTCGGTGACCAGCGCCGACCTGGCACTGCCCGACTACGTCATCGAGGTCCGGACCCCCGGCGACCTGCCGTCGGTCGAGCAGCTGCGCCAGGACCTGCACGGGGTGCTGCCGGCCGGCCTGCACGTCGTGGTCGTCACCACCGTCGGGGACCGGGTCGAGGTGGGCGAGGTGCCGTGACCGCTGCGCTGCGGGACCGGCAGCTTCAGCGTCTGTGTGACGTCCTCGACGCCGTGGACGCCGACGCCGACACCTGGTGCGCGGGCTGGACGGCCCACGACCTCGCGGTGCATGTCTGGACCCTCAAGCGCGATCCCCTCGGCTGGCCGGGCGTGGTCGTGCCACGGCTCGGCCGCGGGCGGGCCGCGCGGATCCACTCCCGCTGGGAGTACGCCGACCTCGTCGGGCGGCTGCGCCGAGAGCCGGGCGGCATCGCCGCGATGCCACTCGACCGGTGGGAGGACCACCGCCACGCCCTGGGGGAGTACTGGATGCACACCCAGGACGTCGCCCGCCCCCAGGGCGTGCCCCAGCCCCCGGTCGACGACGCGCTCGCCGAGGCGCTGTGGCTGCGGGTGCAGCGGGCAGCCCACGCCCTGCACCGGCGTACCCGCGGGCTCACCCTGGTCCACCCCGACGGCCGCCGGGCCGCCGTCACCCGCGGAGCGCCGACGGTCGTGGTGACCGGCGAGCCTCCCGAGCTGATGTGCTGGGCCTACGGACGCCCCGCCGAGGTCCGGGTCGAGCGGCCGGGGTCGTGAGCCCCGACCCGACGGCTCAGTCGTCGGCGGCCGGCTCCACGAACCGCTCGAGGTCGGACAGCGCAGGCACGGCGTAGTAGCCGCCCGTGAGCGGGGTGGAGTAGCGGGTCAGCGCGTCCCGCGGACCCGCGACGCCGGCCATGCTGGCCAGCATCGCCTCCAGCGGCGCCCTCGAGGAGGCGAACCCGACGAAGGTGGTGCCGTGGTCGAGGACCGTGCCGTAGGCCGTGTTGCGGCGCAGGATGTGGCCGTAGTCGGCCTGGTCGGTGCGCGCGACATGCGAGGTCTCGGGTGGGTCGTCGAGCTCCTCGTCATCCACCTTGGTGCGGCCCATGACCTGCTCCTGCTGGGCGTCGGACAGCGAGGTCCAGTCGGCCCAGTGGTGACGCCACTTCTGCAGCAGCAGCACGCTGCCGCCCGCGCCGGGTGCGCCCTCGGGGGCCACCACCTCGCCCATCGCCTCGCTCAGCGGTGGGTTCTCGGTGCCGTCGACGAAGCCGGTCAGGTCGAGGTCGCGGTGATAGGTCCAGCCGAAGGTCTCCGCGACGAGCTCGGCCACGCCCGCCACCGCGGTCGTGACCTCCACGGCGCGGTCGAACACGACGTCCTGAGCCGGTCCGGCCACCCAGACCACCGCGTCGCGCTGGGTCGCGGGCATGGTGAACCCGTCCTGGCCGACGACGGGGTCGGTGAAGCCGCCGAGCCCGACGATCGCCGCGTCGGGGGCCACCTGAGCCCACAGCTCAGGACGCACGCCGACCACCAGGTTGGCCGCCCCGGTGGTGGGTCGTCCGGCCGCCAGCCCGGCCAGGGCCGAGACCAGCTCCCCTGCGTCGTCCGTCCGGGTCAGGTCGAGCTCGAGGTAGGCGTGCGCCGCCGTACCGAGCGCGAAGATGCCGGTCTGCGGGACTGCCATGGTCGCTGGATCCTCTCCTGCGTCAGGCGAGGTTCTCGAGGGCGTCGCCACCGAGGGCCGCGAGGGCTCCGGCGAGCTGGTCCATCAGCTGCTCGTGCGAACCCGTGGGCGTGAACTGGAGGGCGAGGAAGGCGCCGTCGAACGCCGCCAGCGCGAAGTCCGCGGTCGCCTCGCCGACCGCGTCGGCACGGTCGGGGGCCACCTCCGCGAAGGCCCGGCCGATCATCTCCACCAGGCTGGCCCGGCCGTGGGCGCGCACCCGGGCCACGATCTCCCGTGCGTCCTCGTCCTCACTGCTCAGCGTCAGCAGCGTGAAGATCCGCAGGAAGTCCGGCTGCTCGACCAGCACGGCACCGGCGGCGTGCATGGCCCGCCCGAGGTAGTCACGAGGGGACTCTCCCTCGCGCCGGGGTGGGTTCTCCACCGCCACGAAGAAGCGCTCGGCGCCGCGCTCCATGACGGCGGCGAGGATGCCGGCCTTGGAGGTGAAGTGCCAGTAGATCGAGCTGTTCGGCAGCCCCGACTCCCGGGCGATGTCCGCGACGCTGGTGCCGTCGAAACCGCGCACCGCCATCATCCGCTCGGCGGCATCGAGGATCTCGCCGCGCGAGCGGGCCCCCTGGGCCAGGCGCTTGTTGGTGGTGGTGCTCGTGGTGGGCATCGCCAGAAGTCTACGAAGTCCGGCATGACCGATCAGGACACGGGTGCGTCCGTCATTCCGCTCTCTGGAATGAGCGTTCCAGATCCCTTGACACCTGTGACCGTCGCCACCTGTAATCGTGGTCACTTCTATCTGGAACGTTCATTCCAGATCGACGGCATGCTCGCACTGCGAGGAAGGACCAGCACGATGACCAGCACCCCCACCAGCCCACGTACGACGCCGACGTCGCGATCCTCGGCTACGGCCCCTCCGGGGTGGCCGCGGCCAACGCCCTCGGGACCCTCGGCCTGAGCGCCGTCGCCTTCGAGCGCGACCGCGAGATCGACCCCCGAGCGCGGGCCGTCACCATCAGCGACTGGACGATGCGGTTGTTCCAGTCGGTCGGGCTCGACCACGCCCTCAAGGCCGACATGGACGAGACCGTCGCCCTGCGCTGGAAGACCTACGACGGCACCGAGCTGCTGAACCTCCCCTTCCCGCCCGGCCAGCTCGGGCACGCCACGTCGTACGCCATCTACCAGCCGACCATGGAGCAGACCCTGCGCGAGGGTGCCTGCCGCTTCGGCGACAAGGTCCGGGTGCAGTACGGCACCGAGGTCGTCGGCGTCACCCAGGACGAGTCCGGCGTCACCGTGACCAGCAACGACCTGGCCACGGGAACGACCCACACGACCCGCACCCGCTATGCGCTGGCGTGCGACGGCGGCTCGAGCACCACCCGCCAGCTGCTCGGCATCGAGATGACCGGCGACACCATCGACACCCGGTGGGTCGTCATCGACGCGAAGGTCAAGCGGTGGTGGCCCGACCGCCACATCCTCACCTTCTGGTCCGACAAGCAGCGGCCGGTCGTCGACATCGCCCTGGCCCGCGGCAACCACCGCTGGGAGATCCCGCTCAACCCGGGTGAGAGCGACGCCGACTTCGCCACCCCGGAGCAGGTGTGGCCGCTCCTCGAGGCACTCGGCGTCTCGCACGACGACGTGGAGATCCACCAGCACGCGTTCTACAGCCACCACATCCGGGCGGCCGAGCGCTGGCGAGACGGTCGGGTCTTCCTGCTCGGCGACGCCGCCCACCTGATGCCGCCCTGGGCCGGGGCCGGCATGCAGTCGGGGATCCGCGACGCGTTCAACCTCGCCTGGAAGATCGCCGCCGTCATCGACGGCCGGCTGCCCGAGAGCGTGCTCGACAGCTATGAGGCCGAGCGCCGCCCCAACGTCGGGTTCTACACCGAGGTCGCCCACCAGCTCGGCCGGATCATCAAGCAGGAGCTCAGCGAGGAGGAGATGGCGGCGCTGGCGCCGAAGCCCGACGAGGAGCCCGAGCTCCCGCCGCTGCTGTGGCCGCCCAGCTATCCCGCCGGCTGGTTCACCGGAACCGTCACGCCGCAGGGGCCCGTCGGCCAGATGATCCCCCAGCCCCGGGCCGCCGGCGTCACCGGCCTCATCGGCCCGCTCGACGACCTCCTCGGGGGCGGCTTCGTCCTGCTCGGCGACAACGTCGACCCGGCCTCCCTGCTCTCGCCCGAGGGGCGGGCCGCGTGGGCGGGCGTCGGCGCCCGCTTCGTCACCGTGCGCGCCGCCGACCAGGGGACCGAGGGACCCGACGAGATCGTCGACATCGACGGCACCCTCCTCGGCTGGCTCCGGGAGCGCGGCGCGCGCGTCGTCGCCGTACGCCCCGACGGCTTCGTCGCCGCCAGCGACGTCTCCGGGCTCGGCCTACCCGCCTGACCGTCTGCCACCGACCACCACCACCACGAAGGAGTCACCATGACCGCAACCATCAAAGAGCTGTCCTACGTCGGCATCGAGGCGTCTGACCTCGACGCCTGGAGCGGCTTCCTCGGCCAGCTGCTGGGCATCATGCCGGCCCGGGAGGAGGAGGACGTCCCCACCTTCCGGCTCGACGACTACATCCATCGCACGATCGTCACGAGGGGCCCCAAGAACGACATCGCCTTCGCCGGGTTCGACTGCGGCAGCGACACCGACCTCGACGAGGTCGTGGGGCTGCTTCGCTCCGAGGGCCACGAGGTCGTCGAGGGCGACGAGGCGTTGCGCGCCGAGCGTGGCGTCGCGCGCGTCTTCGTCACCCACGACCCCGAGGGCATCCGGGTGGAGCTGATCACCGGGCTGCAGAAGGCCACCGAGCCCTACCGCAACGAGGTCAACCAGCAGGGCTTCCAGACCGACCAGGGCGGCGCCGGCCACATGTTCCTGCTGTGCAGCGAGGGCGGCCGGGACAGGATGCTGGAGTTCTACGGGCACCTCGGCTTCAAGATCTCCGACTACATCAAGGAGGAGATGGCCCCAGGCGTCTACATCGACGCCGCCTTCACCCACTGCAACGGCCGGCACCACACCCTCGCCTTCGCCGAGGCGCCCGCGCCGTTCAAGCTCCACCACTTCCTGATCGAGAACAACGCCCGCGAGGACGTCGGCCTGGCCTACGACCGCGTCTGCGAGGCCCGGGTGCCGCTGCTGATGACGCTGGGGATGCACCCCAACGACAAGATGTTCTCCTTCTACGCCCACTCGCCCTCCGGCGTCGCCGTGGAGTTCGGCTGGGGCGGGCTGATCATCGACGACGACGACTGGGAGGTCACGCAGTACGACTCGATCAGCCTGTGGGGCCACCAGAACCCCATGGAGCTCGGCAAGTGGCTGGTCGAGGGCGCCGAGCGGGGCGAGGCGCTCAAGAAGGCCGCCGTCGACGAGGCCGTCGCCGCCTCCGTCCTGGGCGACGAGGGCCGATGACCGCGTCGCCCACCGACGGGCTCGCCGGCCGGGACGTCCTGGCCGGCGAGCACCGGCTGCGGGTCTACACCGCCGGCGACCCGGGTCGTCCGGCCGTGCTGCTCGTGCACGGCTCGGGTCCGGGGGTCAGCGCACCGTCGAACTGGGGGCACCTGCTGCCGGTCCTCGCCGAGGACTTCTTCTGCATCGCGCCCGACGTGCTCGGCTTCGGCGACTCCGAGCACCCCGACCCGGCGCCGACCGGCGGGATGCCGGCGTACACCACGCTGCGCGCGCAGAGCCTCCTCGCGCTGCTCGACGCCTTGGGGCTCGAGCGCGCGCACTTCGTGGGCAACTCCATGGGCGGCATGATCACGTTGCGCGCGGTGCAGCTCGCTCCCGAGCGGGTGGGCAGGATCGTGCTGATGGGCAGCGGCGGTGCGCCGATCCCGCCGACCGACGACCTGATGCGGCTGATCACCTTCTATCGGGACCCCTCGGTCGAGGCGATGGCCGACCTGCTCCCCCGCTTCGTCCACGACGACGCCCTGTTCGCCGACCGACTGGGGGAGATCGCGGCCGACCGGTTCGCGAAGGCCGACCGTGCCGACGTACGCCGGTCGCACCTGGCGACGTTCGACCCCGAGGTCGGGCCGGTGCGCTTCACCGAGGAGGAGCTGGCCGCGATCCACCACGAGGCGCTGGTCATCCACGGCCGCGAGGACCGGATGCTGCCGGTCGAGGCCGGCTACTACCTCGCCCGCCACCTGCCGAACGCGCAGCTGCACGTGCTGCCGCACGCCGGGCACTGGGTGCAGATCGAGCAGGCCGCCCGGTTCGTCGCGCAGACACGGCTCTTCCTCACGGAGTGAGGCGCAGCCCAGCACAAAGCCCCAGGTCACAGACCTGGGGCTGTCGTGCGCGAGGGGGGAGTTGAACCCCCACGTCCTTTCGGACACACGGACCTGAACCGTGCGCGTCTGCCTATTCCGCCACTCGCGCGTGAAGCGACGCTCAGGGTATCCCAGCGCGCCCGGGGTGCCCAAACCCGGAGGTGGGCTGTGGAGGTTCATCATGTGAAGCAGACGAGTTGTCACTTCTCCTGGTGAGTTCACCACGAGAAGTGCGAGGCCACCTGCTCCACATGATGAACCTCCACCACCGCAACAACCCCCAACCCCCGCGGATGCGGGGAAGGCGGGGGCGGCCCCGATACGATCGAACAGGTTTCAACCGCGGGTGGGGCGGAGGCGTCCCACCCCCACAGGCTTGCCACGACATCGGGAGCCACGACGCAGGGAGGAGGTCGCCGCGGGCATGGGTGCGCTGTCACGCCTGGAGCAGAGGCTGGAGTCGGCGATCTCCGGCGTCTTCGCGCGCGCCTTCCGCAGCGCCGTCCAGCCCGTCGAGATCGCGGCCGCGCTGCAGCGCGAGACCGACAACAACACCCAGATCCTCAGCCGCAACCGCCGCCTGGTCCCCAACGACTTCCGGGTCGAGCTGAGCGCACCCGACATGGACCGGCTCGCGGCCTACGACTCCGCGATGGCCCGCGACCTGGCCGAGCAGCTCGAGGACCACGCCGAGCAGCAGTCCTACGTCTTCCCCGGCCCGATCTCGATCAGCTTCCAGGAGTCCGAGGATCTCACGACCGGGAGGTTCCGGGTGACCAGCCGGGCGGTCGCCGCCGTCCACGGCCGCGGCGACGACGGTCACCGCTCGCGCGCCGTCCTGGAGATCAACGGCAGCCGGCACCCCCTGCTGCCGCCGGGGCTGGTGATCGGCCGCGGCACCGACGCCGACATCCGGATCAACGACCCCGGGGTGAGCCGCCAGCACATCGAGTTCAGCGTCACCGAGGACCCCGAGGCCGAGCGCGGCCTGCGCCTGGGCGTCCGCGACCTCGGCTCCACCAACGGCATGCTGATCGACGGCCACCGGGCGACGTCCGTGCGGGTCCGCGACGGCTCGGTGGTGCGCATCGGCCACACCGAGATCGTGGTCCGGGTGGTCGACGAGCCGGCGCCCGACGTGCCCGACCCCGACGAGGTCCCCTACGGGTCCGCCGGAGAGGAGCCCGGTGTCTGAGCTCACCCTGTTCCTGATCCGGCTCGCCTATCTCGCCATCCTCTGGATCTTCGTGCTGTCCGCGATCTCCGTGATCCGGTCCGACATGTTCGGCGCCCGGGTGCCCGAGGCCGCGCGTGCCGCGGCACCCACCCCGCGCGGTCGCCGCCAGAAGGCACCCCGCCGACGCGGGCAGCCCACCCACCTGATCGTGGTCGAGGGCTCCAACGTCGGCGCCCGCGCCGAGCTCGTCGACGCGCCGCTGCTCATCGGCCGCGGCCCCGACGCCGCCATCCGGCTCGACGACGACTACGTCTCCACCCGGCACGCGCGGGTGGCCGCCTCCGAGGACCAGTGGTTCGTCGAGGACCTCGGGTCCACCAACGGCACCTACGTCGGCAGCGGCCGGATCACCCAGCCCACCACGCTGACCCTCGGCACCCAGATCCGGATCGGCAAGACCGTCCTGGAGCTGAGGAAGTAGCCGATGGCCGACCTCCGACTCCAGTACGCCGCGATCTCCGACGTGGGCCGGGTCCGCAAGGACAACCAGGACTCCGGGTACGCCGGCCCGTGGCTGCTCACCGTCTGCGACGGCGTCGGCGGCGCCGCCCGCGGCGACATCGCCTCCTCGACCGCCGTCCAGCAGATCCGCAGGATCGACGAGCAGCCGCGCGACGACGACCTGCTCTCCGCGGTCGCCGGCGCCCTGCACCGCGCCCATGACCGGATCGGTGAGCTGGTCGAGGAGGACCCGGCGCTGACCGGCACCTCGACCACCGCCACCGTCGCGCTGTTCGACGGCTCCCGGCTGGGCGTCGGGCACCTGGGCGACTCCCGCGCCTACCTCCTCCACGACGGCGAGCTGGTCCGGCTCACCCACGACCACACCTTCGTCCAGTCGCTGATCGACGAGGGCCGGATCACCGAGGAGGAGGCCCGCACCCACCCGCACCGCAACCTGATCCTCAAGGCGATCGACGGCATCCACGAGGCCGACCCCGACCTGTTCTTCGTCGACCTGGCGCCCGGTGACCGGCTGCTCCTGTGCAGCGACGGCGCCTGCGGTGTCCTCACCGACGGCCGGATGGCCGACATCCTGACCACCGGCACCCCCGACTTCGCGGCGGTCGAGCTGGTCCGGGCGGCCCTCGACGCCGGCAGCAACGACAACATCACCTGCATCGTCGCCGACACCGTCCCCGCGGAGACGCCGCTGGAGGAGGTGCTCGAGCCGATGCTGGTCGGCAGCGCCGCCGAGCTGCCCCGCAAGCCGATGCTCGCGGGTCGGGCCACTGCGCTGTTCCGCGGTCACCGCGCCGGCGACACCGGCGAGATCGAGGCCATCGACGCCGAGATCCCCGAGGAGGCCGGCTTCGCGATCGCCTCCGACCCGATCGACCCCGAGCACGCCCGCTACGCCCCGGTCGAGCGACCCCGGTTCGTGTGGCTGCGTCGGGTGCTCGCCACCCTCACGGTGGTCGGCCTCCTCGCGATGGCGCTGGGCGTCGCGCAGTGGTGGCTGCACCAGCAGTACTACGTCGGCGTGCAGAACGGCGCCGTGACCATCTTCCGCGGCGTGCCGGGCGACGTCCTCGGCTACTCCCTGTCCGAGCCCTACGAGACCACCAACCTGACCGTCAGCCAGCTCTCGCAGGTCAACGCGAAGGCCGTCAACGAGGGGCTCGGCGCCGAGGACCTCCAGTCGGCGCGCGACACCGTCGAGCGGCTCAACGAGGAACAGGTCTCCTCCACCTCGTCCGGGACCGGCTAGCCCGTGAGCCAGACCTCTGCCCTGATGGGCTTCGTCCACCGGCGTCGGCGCGGCGCCGAGCTGTTCCTGCTCGTGATCGCGCTCGCCGTGGGCATCGGCGCCTACGCCGCGGTCGGGGTGGGCGTCGAGGGCGAGGTGCCGACCGACATCCTCGGCTACGGCGGCTGGCTGGCCGCCCTGATCATCGGCGCCCACATCGTCGTGCGGCTCGTGGCGCCGTACGCCGACCCCGTGCTGCTCCCGGTCGTGGCCGCGCTCAACGGGCTCGGCCTCGCGGTGATCCGGCGCCTCGACCTCGCGGCCGGCAACGGACCCGACGAGGGGTTCGCCCGACAACAGCTCACCTGGATGACGCTGGGCGTGCTGCTGTTCGTCGCGACCCTGCTGATCGTGCGCGACCACCGGGTGCTGCAGCGCTTCACCTACACCTTCGGCCTCGGCGCCATCGTGCTTCTGCTGCTGCCGATGCTCCCCGGCATCGGCAAGGAGATCAACGGCGCCCGCATCTGGATCCACCTCGGACCGTTCAGCTTCCAGCCCGGCGAGGTCGCCAAGGTGCTGCTGGTGCTCGCCTTCGCCGGCTACCTCGTGCGCCATCGTGACGCCCTCGCGCTGGCCGGCCGCCGGCTGCTGTTCGTCGACCTGCCGCGCGGCCGCGACCTCGGCCCGATCCTGGTGATGTGGCTGATCTCGCTGGCCATCCTGGTCCGTCAGTCCGACCTCGGGTCGTCCCTGCTGTTCTTCGGTCTCTTCCTGGTGATGCTCTACGTCGCGACCGAGCGGCCCGGCTGGCTGCTGGTCGGCGGGACGCTCTTCGCCGCCGGCGCCACCCTGGCCTACTACGTCGTCCCGCGGGTCGCGCTGCGCGTCGACCTGTGGCTGCACCCCTTCGACTACTACGGCGGTGAGGGCGTCCGCGACAGCGGCCGGCAGATCGTGGAGTCGATGTTCGGTCTCGGCTGGGGTGGTCTGCTCGGCCGGGGCTTCGGCAACGGGCAGCCCTGGCGGATCTCCTACGCCGAGTCCGACTTCATCATCGCCGCGATCGGCGAGGAGCTCGGGCTGACCGCGCTGATGGCGGTGATCCTGTGCTACGGCCTGATCGTCGAGCGGGGCCTGCGCACCGCGCTGATCTGCCGTGACGCCTTCGGCAAGCTGGTCGCGACCGGCCTGGCGATCGTGTTCGCGTTGCAGGTGTTCGTGGTGATCGGCGGCGTCACCCACCTGATCCCGCTGACCGGCCTCACCACGCCGTTCCTGTCCAAGGGCGGCTCCTCGCTGGTGGCCAACTGGGTGATCGTGGCGTTGCTGCTGCGCATCTCCGACTTCGCCCGCCGGCCGATCCCGGTGCTCGACCCGGCCGAGGAGCCCGACGTCGACGCCGAGGTCACCCAGGTGGTGAAGCTCGGATGAACAAGCCGATCCGCACGCTCTCGCTGTTCGCGCTGCTGCTGTTCCTGCTGTTGCTCGCCAACGTCACCTACGTCCAGTACGTCCGCGCCGGCGACCTCAACGCCGACCCGCGCAACCGGCGGGTGATCGACGCGGCGTTCTCCCGCGACCGCGGACCGATCCTGGTGGGTCGCGAGGCGATCGCCGAGTCGGTGCCGAGCGATGACCGCTACGAGCACCAGCGCGTCTATGCCAAGCCCTACCGCTACGCCCCGGTCACCGGCTTCTTCTCCTTCTTCACCCAGACCGGCATCGAGCAGACCCAGAACGGCGTGCTGTCGGGCGACGACTCCCGGCTCTTCGTGACCCGCCTCGTCGACCTGCTCAACAACGCCTCGCCGCAGGGCGGCCAGGTCCAGCTCACCATCGACCCGAAGGCGCAGGACGCCGCCTACGACGGCCTGGCCGCGCTCGGTCCCGACGTGCAGGGCGCGGTGGTGGCCATCGAGCCGAGCACCGGGAAGATCCTGGCGATGGTGTCGCTGCCCAGCTTCGACCCCAACAAGCTGGCGACCCACGACCTCGACGCCGAGGTCAGCAACTACCAGCGCCTCGACGCCGACCCCACCAAGCCGCTGCTCAACCGGGCCATCCAGACCCGGCTGCCTCCGGGCTCCACGTTCAAGATCGTCACCGCGGCCGCCGCGCTGGAGGACGGCCTCGTCGAGAACGCCGAGTCGCAGGTCCCCGGCGGGCCGTCGTACCAGCTGCCGCAGAGCGACGCCGTGATCGACAACGGCGGTCGTGCGTGCGGCACCGACACGATCAGCCTCACCCAGGCGCTGGCGCAGTCGTGCAACACCACGTTCCTCCAGCTCGCCGACGAGCTCGGCCAGGAGAAGATGCTGGAACAGGCCGAGAAGTTCGGCTTCAACAGCACCTACCTCGACGACCTCAACGGCCAGGTCGAGTCGGTCTTCCCCGATGACATGGACCGCCCGCAGACCGCGCTGTCCGGCATCGGCCAGTTCGACGTCGCTGCCACGCCTCTGCAGATGGCCATGGTCGTCGCCGGCGTCGCCAACGGCGGCACCGTGATGAAGCCCTACCTCGTCGACAAGGTGCTCTCCCCCGACCTCGACGTGATCGACAACCCCAAGCCGCAGAGCCTCTCCGAGGCCGTCTCGAGCACCACCGCCTCCGAGCTCACCAAGGCCCTCACCGCCACCGTCACCTCGGGCACGGCGTCCCCCGGTGCGATCCCCGGCGTCCAGGTCGCCGGCAAGACCGGCACCGCCGAGAACTGCGACGGCTGCCGGCCCTATGCCTGGTACGTCAGCTTCGCCCCGGCCGACGACCCGGAGATCGCCGTCGCCGTGATGATCCAGGGGTCCGACGTGGCCACCGACGACATCGCCGGCGGCCGGCTCGGCGGCCCCATCGCCAAGGCCGTGATGGAAGCCGTGGTGTTGGACCAGTGAGCAGCAGTGTCGGAGCCGGGTTGGGGGCACCAGTGCGCAAGGATGGGAACCGATGAGCGAACCGATCATCGTCGGAGGCCGCTACCAGCTGGGCGAGGAGCTCGGCCGGGGCGGCATGGCCGAGGTGCGCAAGGGCACCGACCTGCGCCTGGGTCGCGAGGTGGCGGTCAAGCGACTGCGCACCGACCTGGCCAGCGACGCGACCTTCCAGGCCCGGTTCCGCCGGGAGGCGCAGTCGGCCGCGTCGCTCAACCACCCCTCCATCGTCGCCGTCTACGACACCGGCGAGGAGATGGCCCACGACGGCACCGACGTGGCGCAGCCCTACATCGTGATGGAGTACGTCGCCGGCCGGACGCTGCGCGACATCCTCCGTGAGGGTCGCAAGATCCTCCCCGAGCGGGCGCTCGAGATCACCAGCGGGGTGCTGTCGGCCCTCGACTACTCCCACCGCGCCGGCATCATCCACCGCGACATCAAGCCCGGCAACGTGATGCTCACCCCCGCCGGCGACGTGAAGGTGATGGACTTCGGGATCGCCCGCGCCGTCTCCGACGCCTCCTCGTCGATGACCCAGACCGCCGCCGTGGTCGGCACCGCGCAGTACCTCTCCCCCGAGCAGGCCCGCGGCGAGACCGTCGACTCGCGCTCCGACGTCTACTCCGCCGGCTGCCTGCTCTACGAGCTGCTCACCGGCCGGCCGCCGTTCGTCGGCGACAGCCCGGTGGCCGTGGCCTACCAGCACGTCCGCGAGCAGGCGCCGCCACCGTCCGACCACGACACCGAGCTGCCGCCCGAGGTCGATGCGATCGTGATGAAGGCGCTCACCAAGCGGGTCGAGGACCGCTACCAGAGCGCGGCCCAGATGCGCGCCGACATCGAACGCTACCTCGCCGGCCGCCCGGTGCAGGCACCCGCGGTCGCCGCGGGTGCCGCGCTGGCCGCGACCGCGCTGGTGCCGACGCCGCCCGCCGAGTCGACCTCGGTGGTCGCCATGGAGGACGTTCCCGAGGAGGAGGAGCGTCGCAGCGGCCGGTGGTGGCTGGTCGCGATCCTGGTGCTGCTCGGCATCCTCGCCGCGCTGGCCGCCTGGCTGCTGCCGCAGCTGCTGTCCGACCCACCCCGGAGCAGGTGGCCGTGCCCGATGTCGTCGGCCTGAAGCAGGCCGACGCCGAGAAGGAGATCACCGACGCCGGGCTCGTGGTCGGCGACGTCACCGAGCAGAACGACGACACCGTCAAGAAGGGCCGGGTCATCTCCCAGGACCCCGATCCGAAGGACGGACGCGTCGAGGTCGGCAGCACGGTCACCATCGTGGTCTCCCTCGGCAAGCCCGAGGTCACGGTGCCTCCCGTGGTCGGGCTGCAGAAGAAGGCCGCCGCCCAGGCCATCCGCGACGCCGGGCTCGAGCCCGTGCTCGAGGAGAAGGAGTCCGACGAGCGGGCCGGTCAGGTGATCGAGACCGATCCCGCTCCGGGCACCTCGGTCGAGGAGGGCTCCGAGGTCACCGTCTACTACAGCGACGGGCCCTCGCAGGTGCCCGACGTGGTCGGCAAGCAGCGCGACGTGGCCACCCAGATCCTCGAGAACGCCGGCTTCACCGTGAAGGTGTTCGAGGACGACAGCCCGACCGACCAGGCCACCGGGACCGTGCTCGAGCAGACCCCCGAGGCCGGCACCACCCAGCCCCAGGGGACGCAGATCGTGCTCGTGGTGACGACGTACGTCGCCCCGACGGAGACGCCGTCGCCATCCGACACCACCTCGCCGTCGCCGTCCGACACCACCTCGCCGTCACCCTGACCAGCGGGGCGGTCGGCGGCCCCGGACCCACGGCGGTCAGCGCTTGACGGTGGCGTAGCTCATCGTGGTGACGCCGGTGTAGCCCGGCACGGTGATGTCGGCGTGCGACTCGAGGTTCCAGCCGACCGCGATGTCGGGCAGCTTGGCCTGCTCGCGGTAGGTCTGCAGGTCGCGGTCCTCCTCGATCGCGCGGAGCAGCGCGACCTGGTCGCCGACGGCGGTGATGACATAGGGCTGGGCATAGGGCTGGCCGTCGAGCTGCACCGCGTTGCCCTCGCACTTGATGCCGGTGGTGGTGACCAGCCGCTGTCCCTGGACGGCGACCGCCACGGCCCCGCCGCGCCACATGGCGTTGACGACCGCCTGGATGTCCTGCTGGTGGACGACCAGCAGGTTGAGGTTGCGGGTGGTGGCGTTGATGACGTCCTCGGGGGCGTCGGACAGGGTGACCGTGATGCCCGGGCCGGAGACCGGCTCGAGGCCGGCCGGCACCCGCAGCGAGTCGGCCTTGTTCTGCAGCCGGGTGACCCGCTTGTCGTTGACCGCCTCGGCGAGCTGGTCGACCTCGGCGCTCAGCGTGGTCACCTGGGCCTTGAGCCGGGTCACCTGGTTGCTCTCGGTGGACACCAGGGAGGCGAGATCGGTGTAGCGGCCCGGGCGCAGGTCCTCACCGTCGCTGTTGACCGCGCTGAGCACGAACAGGATCCCGCACATCCCGAAGGCGACGAGCGCGGCGGGACGCCAGCTGCTCGACCCACGTTCCTCCGCTCCCGCCGGGGGCGGCGAGGCATCCTCCTCAGCGGAGGGCCGGAGGTCGGATCCCGCGGTCATGGCGACTAAGGTAGCCCGCGATCCCCCCGAACCGGAGGGATGCCCAGCTGCGCGAGGAGAAGCGTTGTCCAAGCCGAAGGCCAAGCGGTCCGAGTTCGCCGACCCGTCTGCCGGGCCGATCCTCTCGGTGCGGTTCGTGCTGGCGATCCTGCTGATCCTCGCCGGGATCGCCTGGATCGCCTACTACTACGTCGTGGTCCGGGTCGACCCCACCGCGGCCGCCCCGGGCAAGCCCGGTGGTCCGGCGTTCATGGGCGACTGGGCGAACTGGAACTACCTGGTCGGGTTCGGCGCGGTGATGCTCGGTCTGCTGGTCGCCGCCCACCCCAGCACGCCACTGGGCCGCACCCCCGGCGCCGCGGCGACCATGGTCACCTGCTTCCTGATCGGGCTCGCCTGGATCGTGGCGTTCTACCTGTTCAGCAACGACATCTCGCCGGTCCCGGTGATGAACGACCTGGGTCAGAAGAACCTGTTCGTCGGCATCGGCTTCATGGCCGTGGGCTTCGCCTACGCCACGCGCTGGGAGTAGCCCTCAGTCCACAGGTGTGGATGCGCTTGTGGAGAACTACACGGGTGTGATTCGCCGCCGATCGGCGGCCCGCGGCTCGACCCTCACGACGCGGACTCGCCGTGCTCGGCGGCGGCGGCCTCGCACCACTTCGTGAGCAGGCGCCCGCGGTCCCCCTGGAACAACCGCAGCCCGGCGCCGAAGGCCGCCCGGAGCGTCTCCCGGTGGTTGATCTGCCGGCTGCCGACCAGGATGCCGGCGGCGCGCAGCTCGGCGACCAGCGCGGGGTCGTAGTGGGTGGCATCGAGCTGGACCAGGTCGTAGCCGTGGTCGATGATCCATGTCGTCGCGACCGCTCCGGGGCCGACCCGGAAGAAGGTCTGCAGCTCCGGAGCCAGCTCGGAGAACTCCACCGACCCGGCGCTGCCGACATAGACGTCGGCCTCCATCCCGAGGTCGTGGATGGTCGCCGCCAGGGCCGGCAGCCCGACGCTGTCCCAGCGCTGGCGGTAGCGGCCGTGACGCTTGATCTCCACCAGCACCCGAGTGCCACTGGCCTGTGCGGCCGACAGCGCCTCCGCGAGGGTGAGCACCCGCCCGCCGCGGGCCAGGCGGACGGCGGTGATCTCGGCCAGCGTCATGTCCTCCGCCGCCTGCTTCACCTTCCCCCCGGTGACTCGCCGGAGGGTGTCGTCGTGGACCATCACCAGCCGGTTGTCGGAGGTGAGCCGCACGTCGAGCTCGGAGCCGAAGCCCCAGCGCGCCGAGTCGGCGATGCCCACCGCCTGCTCCTCGTCGTAGGGCGGCAGCTTGGCCCGGTGGATCACCAGCACGCACTGGCTCCCGGGGACGTAGCGAGTGGCCGCGGCGGGCTGCGGCGCGGCCATCGTCGCGCCCATCGCCAGCGCGAGCGCCAGCGCGCCAAGACTCCTCGTCACGGGTATCGGTCCTCCGGGCTGCGGTGCTGTCGCTCACCGACGCTGGCCGTCGCCCCGAGGACGCGCGTCGCCCCTATCAGAACACCAGGTTGCAGGAAGGTGCAATCCCCGATCCACAGCCGACCGGTCCGCCGACTGCACAGAAGCGCACCGTGGGTCCGCGAGCGGCCCGATCAGGCCAGCGCGGCGGTGCGAGCGACGATGGCCACCACGGTCACCACCAGCACCGTGGTGATGCCGAGCGCCTGCCAGGCGGTCCGCCGCTGCCGCGGAGCATAGGCGAGGATGCCCGCGATCAGGATGCCACCGACGAGCCCACCGAGGTGTCCCTGCCAGGAGATGCGCGCGTAGGAGAACGTGATCACGATGTTGATGCCGAGCACCACCAGGATCTGCTGGACGTTGCCCCCGACCTTGTGGGCGAAGACCAGGAGCGCCCCGAGCAGCCCGAAGATCGCACCGGACGCACCGACGGTGGAGCCGTAGGGGGACGACAGCCAGTAGACGGCCGCCGAGGCGGTGAGCGCCGACCCGACGTAGAGCGCGAGGAAGCGCCCCCGCCCGAGCACGCTCTCGACGATCGGGCCGAGCATCCACAGCGAGAACATGTTGACCGCGATGTGCCAGACCTCGATGTGGGTGAACGCCGCGGTGAGCAGCTGCCAGTAGGCGCCGTCGCTGACCCCGGGGGTCCAGAGACCTCCCCCGGCCCGGCAGACCTGCTCGGCGACCGCGTGTGCCGACCCGTCGGGGAGCACGCAGTAGCCGCGCGGCTGCAGCGCCAGCAGGTCGGCGATCCGGCTGGCGTAGCCGCCGGTGGCCATGATCAGCAGCCAGACCACGCCGTTGACCCCCATCAGCACGATGGTGGTCAGCCGCGGGTCGGCCGAGCGCTTGCCGCCGTACGCCGTCCGCGCCTGCCGGGTCTGCTTGGCGCCCTCCTTGACGCAGTCGGGGCACTGGAAGCCGACCGCCGCGTCGCGCATGCAGTCGGGGCAGATCGGCCGGTCGCACCGCTGACAGCGGATGTGGCTCTCCCGGCCCGGGTGCCGGTAGCACACGGGCACCGCGGTGGCGGCGTCGTCGCCGGCGCCGGGTGGGATCGGAGGTTCGGTCACCGCGGGTGACGGTCAGCCGCGGGTGATCTCCACCGACTCGATGACGACGGGCTCGACCGGCCGGTCGCGCGGGTCGGTCGCGGTGGTGGCGATCGCGTCGACGACGTCGCGGGAGGCCTGGTCGGCCACCTCGCCGAAGATCGTGTGCTTGAAGTTGAGCCAGGTGGTCGCACCCACGGTGATGAAGAACTGCGAGCCGTTGGTGCCCGGGCCGGCGTTGGCCATCGCCAGCAGGTAGGGCTTGTCGAAGACCAGCTCGGGGTGCGGCTCGTCCTTGAAGGTGTAGCCCGGACCGCCGGTGCCGGAGCCGAGCGGGCAGCCGCCCTGGATCATGAACCCGGGGATCACCCGGTGGAAGCCGAGGCCGTCGTAGTAGCGCACGCCCGAGCGACCGGCGTCGTCCCGATAGTCCTTGGTGCCCTCGGCGAGCCCGACGAAGTTGTCGACCGTCATCGGCGCGTGGTCGGGGAAGAGGGTGACGACGACATCACCGCGGTTGGTCTTCAGCGTGGCCTGCAGGTCGGACATGGGGGCCTTTCGGGTCGTTCGAGTACGTCGGCCCGTCGCGGGCCGCCTGCCGCGATCCTCCCATGCACGGCCAACTGGTCCGGACGCCGGTCGCGGCGGCGCCAGCCCGGTTCCCCGGACGGGGTGGCATGGCGCGCCGTGCCGGTGGGTACTGTCGAGACATGCCCACCCGACGCAAGAAGTCCCTCACCAGCCAGGCCGCCGAGCTCGCCGAGTCGGTGCTCCCCGCCCTGGAGGATGCCTTCGAGAGCGCGAAGGACGCTGCCGGCCCCCTGCTCCACGACGTGAAGGAGATGGCCTCGGACGCGGCCTCGATCGCCAAGGAGAAGGCCACCGAGGCGGCGGCCGCCAGCAAGGACAAGGCGGCCGACGCCGCCGCAGCCGGCAAGGAGAAGGTCGCCGAGGCCGCCGCCGCGACCGCCGCCGCTGCCGAGGCCGCCAAGGACAGCGTCCCCGCGGTCTCCGGTGCCGAGCCCGAGCCCAAGCGCGGCCGGCGCTTCCTCAAGCGGCTGCTGCTGGTCGGCGGGATCGCCGCTCTGGCGGCGTTCGTGGCCAAGAAGCTGCGCACCGAGGACGCGGGCGACAACTGGCAGAGCTCCTACGTCCCTGCCCCGCCGCCGGCGCCGGTCCCCAGTGAGCCGGCGAGCGACGACGCCGGTGGCGCCGGCCCCGACGAGGCGCTCGCCGACGCGGCCGAGGAGCCCCATCCCGTGACCACCCCCGACGCCCCGGCCGAGTCGGTCGACGTCGACCCGGAGGGTGACAAGCCGGCCGAGGCCTGACCGCGGGGCGTCGCAGACGGGGCGGTCACGTGCCGGCTGGGTCGATCAGCGGACCGCGGCTCGCCGGGCAAGGTCCTCGGGCTGGTGCTCGCTGACCCACTCGTCGACCCGCTCCCACCAGTCGAAGAGCCACTCGATCCGCTCCTCGCGGGACTGCGGGATGTCCTCGCGGCGTACCGACCACCACCGCATCACCAGCCGCTTGTCCATCGGCAGCGCGCGCCACAGGTCGCCCACGGTGAGCAGGTGGTCGAGGCCGGTGTGCGCGACCAGCACCACGTCGGCGTCGGGCGCGGCGTCGAGGGCGGCCAGGAAGCCGCCCGGCCGCGGGGCCAGCACATGGGTCATCGACTCGGCCCGGTCGGCCATCCGGTCCAGGCCGAGGGAGCGCAGCCGGGCGATCGCGCGGTCGCGGCGCGCGGGCGTGAAGTTGCCGCCCTCGGGGAAGATCACGAAGGCGTCGTCGGCATCGAGACCGTCGGCGAGCGCCGCGATCTGCGACTCGAGGTCCTGCCCCGCCCCCGGATGCGGCGTGATGAACCGCGCCGGCAGCCGGTTGAGGACCACGTCGATGGCCGGGTCCCAGGCGAGGCTGTCCTTGAGCACCACGCGAGGCTCGCGCTGGAAGTCGTGCATCAGGGCGTGGACCAGGGTGAAGGAGTCGCCCGGCCCGGCGTGCCGGCAGCAGACCAGGATCGGCCGGCCCGGGAAGGCGTCGGGCGTCGGGCCGTCGGTGACGATGCTCAGGTTGAGCACCCGCCGGGCCTCGCGGAAGAACACCCACAAGAAGCCCTGCACCAGCTCGTAGTGCACGCCCTCCCAGTACGGCGTCCGGATGCGGCGCCCGAAGCCGCTGGCGAGCCACCAGCCGAACAGCACGACCAGCAGCACTCCCTCGAGCGTGAGGTAGAGCAGCGCGACCCACATCAGCCGGAGCAGCCGCATCCGTCCCGGGAGCACCGGTGACAGCGCGGCGGCCACGATCAGCCACAGCGGCGAGAAGAGCCACGCCCAGGCGGTCAGCCAGACCACGAACGGCGCCAGCAGCAGCCGGCGCCCCCAGTGGGTCATCGTGGGCTCCTCATCGTTCGGGGTCCGGCCGCCGCTCCCCCGGTGGACGTCGCTGGTCCTCATCCTCGCGGGGAATCACCCAGTCGTCGAGGTAGTCGGCCGTGGCGGCGTACGACGCGTCGATGCGGTGCTCGACGGTGGAGAAGTCGCGGAAGCCCAGCGGGTTGTCGTCCTTGGTCGAGGTGCCCCCGGCGGGCAGCACGTGGGCCTCCACCTCGGCGGGCAGCTCGGCCATCTCGCGGGCGAAGCGGTGCCGGCGGGCCACCTCGAAGGAGACCCGGGCGACGTCCCACGGCCGGGTGGGCACCGAGAGCGGCCGGTCGATGCGCCCCACCTGGAGCACGAAGATGCGGGTGGCGCCGAGCTGCACCGCCCGCCCGACGGGGATCGAGTTGACGATGCCGCCGTCGAGGAAGTGCTCGTCGCCGACCTTGGCCGGCGGAAGCAGGCCCGGTACGGCGGCGCTGGCGACCACCGCCTCCACCACCGGCCCGGAGGAGAACCAGTGCTCCGCCGCCCGTTCGATGCTGGCCGCGCAGACCTGGAACCGCACCGGCAGATCCTCGAAGGTCAGGTCGCCGAGCTCCTCGCGGAGCCGGTCGGTCAGCGGCTTGGCGGAGTAGATGTGGGTCCGCGTCGACACCACCCGGCGGACCGTGCGCAGCGGGCGGTCGCCGTAGACCATCCGGTCGTCTGCCGCGGACTTCCAGAGCGCGGTGAGCCTGTCGATCACCCCGAGACTGGGCTCGCGCGCCACCATCGCACCGTTCAGCGCGCCGACGCTGGTGCCGAGGACCAGGTCAGGGGTGAGGTCGCGCTCCAGGAGAGCGCGGAGCATCCCGACCTCCACCGCGCCGAGGACCCCGCCCCCGCCCAGCACGTAGGCCGTCGTCATCGCCGCCGCCTCCCACCTCGATAGTCCGCTACGTTGCGCACCGGTCGGGCCACCGCTGATGGTGCCGAACGTAGCGGACTATCCCCCGGTGGGGGACGACTCCGCCTGCAGCACCTTGTGCTCGACGCGGCGCTCCACCCAGAAGATCAGCAGCGGGATCAGGCCGGCGGCGAGCATCAGCACGGTGAAGGTGATCGTCCAGCCCTCCCGGCGGGCGAGCAGGAAGGCCACCACGACGTAGGCGAGGTAGACCCAGCCGTGCACGACCCAGACCAGGCTGAGCGTCACCCCGAGCTGCTGGAGGTCGGACCCCTCCGCCGCGAGGTACTTCAGCGGTACGGCGACGAAGGCGCCGAAGGCCAGCAGCACGCCGACGACGTAGGCGAGCACCCGGTAGGTGCGGAAGAGACCGTCCACGCGGTCAACCTAGCCGCTCACTGGGCGCCGGCTCGGCCCGGGGATCGCGGTCCGGATCGCGGTCCGCGTCCTGCTCGGGCTCGGGCTCGAGGTCGGGGAGGTCGCGCTGGTCGCGCAGGTAGCGCCACCACAGGAAGACCGCGAACCCACCGAAGACCCACCACTCGAGCGCATAGAGCAGGTTGCGCAGCGAGGTGAACGACCCGACGTCGGGCTGCCGCGGCGGGGCGACCGGAGACAGCCCCTGGGTGCCGGGGTTGACCGCGCGGTCGCCGACCGGCCAGGCGCCGGGGGTGGCCTGGTCGGCCACGATGCCGTAGGCGCCGTAGAGATCCTGGTCGACGTGCTGGATGGCGTCGGCGATCCGCAGCTGCGGCAGCAGGTCGTCGGTCGGGTCGGTGTCGACCTCGCCGGTGCCGTCGGGTGGCTGCAGCCCCGCGACCAGCTCGGCGGCGCCGGTGGGCGGTGCCGGGGCGTCGTCCACGCTCGGCGCCCAGCCGCGCACCACGAGGAGCGCCGACCCGTCGGCCCCGTCGACGGCCAGCGGCGTCACGGCCCACACCCCGTCGCGGCCGTCGTCCAGCCGGCCCGTGACGTAGACCGTGCCACCGGGCACCCAGGTGCCGTCGACGACCACCGGCTGCCCGACCATGTCGCCGGGGAACGGGTCGTCGGGACCCAGCGCCTCGGCGAGCGGGATCGGGTCGACCGCGGTCAGGTCGCGCGCCGCCGCCTCACGGTGCGCCTCCCAGGCCTGCCACTGCCACACACCGAGCCACCCGGCGAGCGCGGCGGCCGCCAGGGCGAGCAGGTGCACCGGCCAGAAGCGTGGCGCGAGCGGAGAGGACACACCCCGAGGGTACGGCGCCCCCGCGAGGCGCCCGCGCGGCAGATCCCGCGCCTTCCCTCAGCCGGCTGCGGCTCGCTGGCCCACGGGTTCCGCCGGGTCGGCCGACAGGATGTCGATGATGGTGCGCGACACGTCCTCGCCCGGCGCAGGCAGCATCCGCCGCGGCGTCTGCGCGGGCACCGTCAGCTCGGGAGGCCCCTCGGTCCTGGCGACGCTCGCCAGCCACGCGTCGATCACGCGGTCCGCGTGAGCGCGGATGTCGGCCTCGCGACGGACCACCTGGTCCCGGAGCAACCTGCTCACCCGCACCTCGGCGCGAGGAGCCACCACCTGTCGCCACTCCTCCACCTGCCTGCGGTGGTCCCTGGCGCGGCGGGCCTTGAACCCGCACGCGGTCCCGTCGTCCTCCCAGATCAGGTTGAGCCGGAACAGCCCGGTGAGGTGGTCGCCGTAGACCTGGGCCAGGACACCTCCACCCTCCCGGTCCCGCGCCAGCAGGCCCAGATCGACCCGTTCGTCCCACCCCGGCGTCTGCTCGTCGAGCAGGGCGACGCCTCGGTTGACCCTGCGCCGCGCCGTTGTCTGTCGCATCCCCTCAGTCCTCCCCACACCGTCGGTCGCCGTCGCCTGACGGGCCCGGCGCCGCAGCGCCGGGTCCCACCACCCCTCGCGCAGACGCTCGGGTCACCCCGGTCAGGCGGCGCGCGACCTCGCCTCCACTAGCGGAGCGAGCAGCCCCACCAGTCGCTGGACTCATGCCGCGCGCGTGGCAGCCGCGTCACCCGTTCCCCCGCCACCAGCGCCGGTCGAACGCGAGCCGCCCCGGGCCAGCCGGCCGCCGGCGGTCGCTGAGGTTCCCACCACACCTGGCGGCCCGGCTCCCGCAGTCGGAACGAGAAGCGATCTCGGCGGGGCCGAGACCGGCCCCTGTTCCAGAGCGCGCCGATCACGGCGCGCGGAGACTTCCCCATGTCAGATCCCCACCATCCGGCCCCAGAAGGGGCACGTCCAGCACCGTAGGCGCGGACCTCGGCCCGGGGCAACGGTGCCGCCTCGTGGTACAGACCAGCCGCCCGCCGCCGTCCGTCCCGCGATGACGTCACCATGACGCCGCGAGGCGGCCGCCCGTCGGCCCCGTCGACGTCCCGCGGACGTCACCGCCATGACCCCGTCGCGGCCGTCGTCCACGCCGGCCCGCAGCATCAGACCGTGCCGACCGGCCACCCCAGGTGCCGCGACGAACCACCGGTAGGGCAGGCCCGCGTCATGTCACCGGCGGAACGGGTCGTCGGGACCCCAGCCGTCGGCGAGCGGCGATCAGGTCGACCGAAGGTCTCAGGTCGTGGTCGACCGGCGGCGAAGGTGCGCGTTGGACTTCTCCTCCTGCCACCACGACGAGCCACCGGCGTGCCTCCGCCAGGGCTCAGCGACCACCATCGAGCGTGGCGCGTGCCGTTGGCACACCCCGCGGCGGCGTTCCGCGAGGCCGCCCGCGTGGCCGTCGTTTAGCACGTCCACCCGCACTCCGGCCCACTCGTTGTTGGTGAGGTCGGCCACAGGATGCCGATGATGGTCGATCGGCGTGACCTCGTTGCAGGTTCCAGTAGGCATCCGCCGTTGCGTCTGCGCGGGCACCGTCCAGTTCTTGCCGAACTCGAAGTGCTTCGCCGACGCTCGCCGGTCGGTCGTCCGACGCCGCCGCGTGCGCGGATGTCGGCCTCGCGACGGAGCACCCCTGGTCCCGGAGCCCGCAGGCGAGGCTCGGCGCGAGGAGCCGCCATCAGGCGGTCGCTCCTCCACCTGCCTGCGGTGGTCCCTGGCGCGGCGGGTGATGCTCATGGTCTCTCCTCCCAGATCAGGTTGCGCCCGCGCCGGTCGCGGGTGTGCCGTAGACCTGGATGCCAGGACACCTGGAGCGTCCCGGATCAGCGCCAGGGTGGCGGTCGACCGGGTCGTTGCCGCGCGAGGCCCCGGCGCTCTGCTCGTCGGCGGGCCGGACGCCTCGTGGTTGACTCCTCGACCGATGGCCTGCTGCCATGATGAAGTCGGTGACCCCGGACGCGTCGGCCCGTGAGCCTGACGTCCGTCACGCCGGCGCCTGGCTCGACCTCCCACGTGCACAGGGCTCGGCGTCACCTCCGGAGCGGTCAGGACGGCGAGCGACCTCGCCTCACTGGCGGGGCAGCCCCACCAGTCGCTGGACTCATGCCCGCAACGCGCGTGGAAGCCGCGTCACCCGTTGCGGCGCTGTCCAGCGCCGGTCTACGCGAGCCGGAAGGGCCAGCCGGCCGCCGGCGGTCGACTGACGTTCCCACGGCACCTGACGGCCCGGCTCCCGCAAGATGCGCGGAACGGAAGCGATCTCGGCGGGGCCGGACCGTGCCCTGTTCCAGAGCGCCCGACGGGCTCGGCTTCCCTCTGATCCCCACCATCCGGCCCCAGGCGGGGGCGTCCGCACCTAGGCGCGGACCTCGGCCCGGGGTGAGGTGCCGCCTCTGGTACAGACCAGTCGCCGCCGCCGTCGGTCCCGCGATGACGTCACCATGGCCGCGGGCGATCCGAACTCGAGGCGACGCCCTGGTCCAGCAGTTGACCGACCTCCGCCTGCCGGTCGCGGCCCTTCCGAGCGGCCGTGGAGCGGGCCACCACGCGTCTCACGCGGCACGGCTCATTCCGGCACCAGCGACCTGCCGGGCGTACCTCCTCAGTCGAAGGTCTCGTAGTCGTGGTCGACCTCGGCGAAGGTGCCGTTGGACTTCTCCTCCTGCACCACGACGTGGATGTGCGACACCGTGGTGCTGGAGTAGCTCAGCGACTCCCACCACTGCTTCTTGGCCGTGCCGTTGGCGCACCGCCGCGGCGCGTTCTGCGAGGCCAGCAGCGCGTGGCTGTCGTTGTAGTACTCCACGCGCACACGGCCGCACTCGTTGTTGGTGAGGTAGAGGTAGCCCTCGACGTCGATCGAGGTGACCCCGTTGCTGAGGTTCCAGTAGGCGTAGCCGCCGTTGCGCGGCGCGTTCACCGTCCAGTTCTTGCCGAAGTCGAAGTGCTTCGCCGTGACCTTGGGCCGGTCGGTGTCCGACGCCGCCGCGTGCGCGGCCGGCATGCCGCTGGCCAGCACCCCCGCCGTGAGCGCGGCCGCGCCGGCGAGGCCGGCCAGCGCCATCAAGCGGGGCTTCTGGGTGGTCTTCCGAGTGGTCTTCCGGGTGATGCTCATGGTCTCTCCTTGGTCTGGCGCCCGCGCCTGTCGCGGGTGTGGAGAGACGATCTGACGAGCACCTCAGCGTGGGATCAGAACGGCGCACCGGGCGTTGCGGAGCCACCCGTCTCTGGCGGAGGAGTAGCTGAAATCTCGCGAAGCTGCGAAGCTGCAGCTTCGTGGAGGGCTACACCCGGCATACGAAGGCGATCGTCCCGCCCGAGTACGCCGAGGAGCTTGCCCGTGTCGATGATCTTGCTGCCCGGCTGGTCGAGCACATCCGGGCGAGTACCCGCGAAATCGGTGCGCTGCATGTTCACGGTGCGAAGAGCAAGGCGCTCCAGGATCACTTCGCAGTGCTGCTACGCCGAGAGCTGGGCTTCCGCGAGGAGGTGGTGCTGACCCAGCAGACGGGATTCGTGACCCAGGCGCGTCCCGACTTCGTCTTCGCGCTCGGGGATGGGCGGGGCGTGATCGCCGAGGTCGAGCGTGGCGGGACGACCACCAACAACCACGACCTCAAGGACGTCTGGAAGGCTCACATCGCCCCCGACGCCCACCACCTGTTCCTCATCGTTCCGGTGAACAACTGGAAGGCGGACGGATCGCCACGTGAACGGCCGTTCCAGATCGTTTCCCGCCGCCTGGGGGCCTTCTTCGGAGATCCGAGGCGCGAGATCGACGTGCTCAGTGCCCACGTCTTCGCGTACTGACACCGCGTGGAGCCAAGGGGACTCGAACCCCTAACCCCCTGCTTGCAAAGCAGGTGCGCTACCAATTGCGCCATGGCCCCGTCGGCGCAAGCGCCGCGGTGGTACGACGGCCGCAGCAGGGCCGGCGTACCGGGGATCGGCCCCGGCGGTGCGGGACGCGATCGTGGTGGTGCTCAGTCGACGCTGTCGGTCGCCTCGGCCCAGAGTGCCTGCTCGCCCTTGGCGGCGTCGATCTTCTTCTTCGCGAAGACGGCGGCCGCGGCGGCCAGGGCGACAACGAGCAGCTTCTTCATGGGATTCCCCTCCAGGCGGCCTCGATCGGCGAGGCCCTGCGTCGACTTCGTCGGTGCGGGTGGTGGGCCTAACAGGACTTGAACCTGTGACCTCTTCCTTATCAGGGAAGCGCTCTAACCGTCTGAGCTATAGGCCCGGATCCGGGCTACACCGGCACGGTCGGCCCGGGGGCCGACCGAAGGGGAACACTACCGCAACGCCGGAGACGCTCCCAAAACGAGGTGCCGGCCGGCAGGCGCCGTCTGCGACGCCTCACCGCACCGTCTCCGACGCCTCACCGCACCGTCTGCGACGCCTCGGGCTCACCCCACTGGATCAGTGGGGGTCCTCGGTGAGGGTGAGCTCGATGCCGCCGAGGAGGGCGGCGGCCATGTTGTAGAGGAACGCGGCCAGGGTGGCGATCGCGGTGAGCAGCACCACGTCGGCGATCGCCACCAGGGTGGTGAAGCCGAGGATGCGGGAGGTGCCGAGGTAGTCGGTCACGTCGAACTCGGTGCTGGCGTCGCTGCCGAGCAGGCTCTGGACGGTGGAGTTGATGGAGTCCCACAGCCCGGCGGCGCCGAGCACCGACCACACGGTCATCACGGCCACCACGGTGACGACACCGAGAGCCACCGAGAGCAGGAACGCCGTCTTCATCACCGACCACGGATCGATCCGGGTCAGCCGCAGCCGGGCGCGCCGCGACGGACGCCGGCCGGGACGGGTCGCGGTCTTCGCCGCCGGCGCGGTGGCCGCGGCCTTCTTGGCGGCGGCCTTCTTGGCGGGGCGCGGCTTGGCCTGTCGGGTCACCGGCGTCGGCGCCACCGTCGGCCGCTGGGGCGTGGTGGTGGAGGCCGCGGCAGCCGCACCGGCGGCCACGCCGGCAGCACCCGCGGCAGCGGCCGGGGCCACGGACCGGGTGACCGGCACCGGGGCGGTGTCGCCGGGTGCCGGCTGACGCCGCTCGGGCGGGGGCGGCGACGCGGCCGGCATGCCGGGAGCGGTGGGCGTCGCCGAAGCGGCCGCCGGCTGCGCGGCCGCAGCAGCCGGGGCCGAGGCGGCCGGCTTCTTGGCCTGCAGCCGCTGGCTCAGCGAGCCCCGCGTGCCCTTCTTCTTCGCCGACTCGGCGGGCGGCGGGGGTGGGAGCACCGGCTTGCGCACCTGGGTCGGGCCGTCCGCGGCGGCGGGCGGGCCGGCCGGCGCGGCAGCGGGAGGCTGCGCAGCGGCGGACGGGGCAGCGGCGGGCGGGGCGGTAGCAGGCGGCTCGGCCGAGGCCGCGCGCGTGCCGTTGGCCGGCGGGTTCGACGGGGTCGCCTTGCGGGCCCCGCGCGCCGGCTTGGGCGCCGGCATCGGGGGCAGCACCGGGCGCTTGGCCTCAGGGGCGGCGGTGCCGTTGGTCGGGGCGGCCTCGACGGGCTGCTCCGCCGACGGCTGTCCGGTCGGAGGGGCCGTCCGCGGCGCGGCGCGATCCGCCATCAGGACTCACTCTCCCCGTGGTCGTCGGGTGCAGAAGTCTCGATTGTTGCATCCGTAGCCTCATCCGACGATTCCCCAACGGCGTCGGTGGACGCGGCGGGGCCCTCGGCGCTCCCCTCGGCGCCCCCCTCACCGGCGGCGTCCGGCTCGTCGTCCTCGGGACGGACCTCGACCGACCGGGCCACCACGGCGACGGCGTCGTCACCCTTGGGGGTCACGAACTTCACGCCCATCGTGGACCGCCCGGTGGGCCGGAAGTCGTCGTTGATCGGGCTGCGGACCACCTGGCCGCCCTGGGTGATCGACAGCACCTCGTCGCCGTCGGTGACGATGAAGGCGCCCACGAGCACCCCGCGGTCCTCGTTCTGCAGCGCCATCGCCTTGATGCCGAGGCCGCCGCGGGACTGCAGGCGGTACTCCGAGATCCGGGAGCGCTTGGCGAAGCCGCCGTCGGTGATGGTGAAGACGTACTGCGGGGAGACGGGGGCCTCCTCGTCCTCGGCGCCCCGCTCCAGGGCCTCCTCGGCGGCCACCTGCGCGGCCCGGATCACCGACATCGACAGCACCGAGTCGCCCTCGCGGAACTTCATGCCGGACACCCCGGACGTCGCCCGGCCCATCGGCCGCAGCTGGGAGTCGTCGGCGCGGAACCGGATCGCCTGCCCCTTGCGGGAGACCAGCAGGATGTCGTCGTCGGGGTTGACCAGCTCGGCGCCGATCAGCTCGTCGTCGGCCTCGCGGAAGTTGATCGCGATCACGCCCGCCTGGCGCGGGGAGTTGTAGTCGCTCAGCTTGGTCTTCTTCACCAGCCCGTTGCGGGTGGCGAGCACGAGGTAGGGAGCCTGGTCGTAGTCGCGGATCGCCAGCACCTGCGCGATGCCCTCGTCGGGCTGGAAGGACAGCAGCCCCGCGACGTGGCCACCCTTGGCGTCGCGCGCCGCCTCCGGGAGGTTGTAGGCCTTGGTGCGGTAGACCCGGCCGGCGGTGGTGAAGAACAGCAGCCAGTGGTGGTTGGACGTCGCGATGAAGTGCTCGACCACGTCGTCGCCGCGCAGGGTCGCGCCGCGGACCCCCTTGCCGCCGCGCTTCTGGGTGCGGTACTGGTCGGCGCGGGTGCGCTTGGCGTAGCCGCCGCGGGTGATGGAGACGACCAGCTCCTCGTCGGGGATCAGGTCCTCCATCGAGAGGTCGCCGTCGGCCGCGATGATCTGCGAACGCCGCTCGTCGCCGTACTTCGCGACGATCTCGGCCAGCTCGTCGCCGACGATCGTGCGCTGCCGCGACTCGCTGGCGAGGATGTCCTCGAGGTCGGCGATCTCGGCCTCGATCTTGGCCAGGTCGTCGATGATCTTCTGCCGCTCCAGGGCCGCCAGCCGGCGCAGCTGCATGTCGAGGATGGCGTTGGCCTGGAGCTCGTCGATGTCGAGGAGGTCGATCAGGCCCTGGCGCGCATCGTCGACCTCGGGGCTGCGCCGGATCAGCGCGATCACCTCGTCGAGCATGTCGAGCGCCTTGACCAGGCCACGCAACAGGTGGGCCCGCTCCTCGGCCCGGGCCAGCCGGAACCGGGTGCGTCGCTGGATCACGTCGATCTGGTGGGCGACCCAGTTGGAGATGAACTGGTCGATCGACAGGGTGCGCGGCACCCCGTCGACGAGCGCCAGCATGTTGGCGGAGAAGTTGGTCTGCAGCTCGGTGTGCTTGAACAGGTTGTTGAGCACCACCCGGGCGACGGCGTCGCGCTTGAGGACGACGACCAGCCGCTGACCGGTGCGCGAGGAGGAGTCGTCACGCACGTCGGCGATGCCCTGGACCCGGCCGGAGTCGGCGAGCTCGGCGATCTTCAGCGCCAGGTTGTCGGGGTTGACCATGTAGGGCAGCTCGGAGATGACCAGCATCACCCGGCCCTTGGCGTCCTCGTCGATCTCGACGACCGCCCGCTGCATGATCGAGCCGCGCCCGGTGCGGTAGGCCTGCTCGATGCCCTGCCGGCCGACGATCAGCGCGCCGTTGGGGAAGTCGGGGCCCTTGACCCGCTCGATCAGCGCGTCCTGCAGCTCCTCGCGGGACGCATCGGGGTGCTCGAGCGCCCACTGGGCGCCCGCGGCGACCTCGCGCAGGTTGTGCGGCGGGATGTTGGTGGCCATGCCGACCGCGATGCCGGCCGAGCCGTTGACCAGCAGGTTGGGGAACCGGGCCGGCAGGATCGTCGGCTCCTGGCTGCGGCCGTCGTAGTTGGGCTGGAAGTCGACGGTGTCCTCGTCGATGTCGCGGACCATCTCCATGGCCAGCGGGTCCATCCGGCACTCGGTGTAGCGCATCGCCGCCGCGGGGTCGTTGCCCGGCGAGCCGAAGTTGCCCTGCCCCTGGATCAGCGGCGCCCGCATCACCCACGGCTGCGCGAGGCGCACCAGGGTGTCGTAGATCGCTGAGTCGCCGTGGGGGTGGTACTGACCCATCACGTCACCGACGACGCGGCTGCACTTGGAGAAGCCGCGGTCGGGCCGGTAGCCGCCGTCGTACATCGCGTAGAGGACGCGGCGGTGCACCGGCTTGAGCCCGTCGCGTACGTCGGGCAGCGCGCGGCCGACGATCACCGTCATGGCGTAGTCGATGTAGGACTGCTGCATGACCGTCTGCAGCTCGACCGGCTCGATCCGGCCGCCCGGGGTGGGCGTGCCGCCGTCGGTGGGGGTCTCAGTCACGGTTCTCTCTTCTTCTACGGAAATCTAGGACGAGTTGTAGAGACTCAGATATCGAGGAAGCGGACGTCCTTGGCGTTGCGCTGGATGAACGACCGGCGCTGCTCGACGTCCTCGCCCATCAGCACCGAGAAGATCTCGTCGGCCTGGGCGGCGTCCTCGAGCGTCACCTGGCGCATCAGCCGCTGGGACGGGTCCATGGTGGTCTCCCACAGCTCGTCGGCGTTCATCTCGCCGAGGCCCTTGTAGCGCTGGACCGGGTTCTCCTTGGGGAGCTTCTTGCCCTGCTCGAGCCCGTCGCGCATCAGCGCCTCGCGCTCGGCGTCGGAGTAGACGAACTCGTGCTCGGCCGGCTTGTTCCAGCGCAGCCGGTAGAGCGGGGGCTGGGCCATGTAGACGTAGCCGTGCTCGATCAGCGGCTTCATGAACCGGAACAGCAGCGTCAGCAGCAGCGTGTTGATGTGGTGGCCGTCGACGTCGGCGTCGGCCATCAGCACCACCTTGTGGTAGCGCAGCTTGTCGAGGGTGAACTCCTCGTGGATGCCGGTGCCGAGGGCGGAGATGATCGCCTGCACCTCGGCGTTGCCGAGCACCTTGTCGATGCGGGCCTTCTCGACGTTGAGGATCTTGCCGCGGATCGGCAGGATCGCCTGCACCCGCGGGTCACGGCCCTGCTTGGCCGAGCCGCCCGCCGAGTCGCCCTCGACGATGAAGACCTCGCACTCCTCGGGGTTGGTCGACTGGCAGTCGGCCAGCTTGCCGGGGAGGCCGCCGCCGCCGAGCAGGCCCTTGCGGTTGCGGGCCAGGTCGCGCGCCTTGCGGGCGGCGATCCGCGCCGACGCGGCCGCCTGGGCCTTGCGCACGATGTCCTTGCCCTCGGCAGGGTTCTCGGCGAAGAACGCGCCGAGCTGGTCGTTGACCACCCGCTGCACGAAGCCCTTGGCCTCGGTGTTGCCGAGCTTGGTCTTGGTCTGGCCCTCGAACTGCGGCTCGCCGAGCTTGACCGAGATGATCGCGGTCAGCCCCTCGCGGATGTCGTCGCCGGAGACCCGGTCCTCGGGCTTCTTCATCAGCCCCCAGTCCATGCCCCAGCTGTTGACCAGCGAGGTGAGCGCCGCGCGGAAGCCCTCCTCGTGGGTGCCGCCCTCGTGGGTGTTGATGGTGTTGGCGAAGGTGTGCACCGACTCGGTGAAGCCGGTGTTCCACTGCATCGCGATCTCGAGCGACATGTGGTTCTCGACGTCGGGCGGTGTCTCGGCCTCGAAGTCGATGATCGTCGGGTTGGCCGGCTGCTTGCGCCGGTTGAGGTGCTCGACGTAGTCGACCAGGCCCCGGTCGTAGCGGAAGGTGCGCTCCAGGCCGCCGGTCTCGCCGCGCTTGATGCCGTCGACGCCGGCCTGGTCGATCTCGGGGTCGATGGTGGCGTCCTCGACCGCGTCGGCGATCTCGTCGGCGTGCGGCCGCTCGTCGCGGACGACGATCGCCAGGCCCTTGTTGAGGAAGGCCATCTCGCGGAGCCGGGTGGTGATCGTCTCCAGGGAGTAGGTCGTGGTCTCGAAGATCTCGTCGGAGGGGTAGAAGGTGACCGTCGTGCCGGTGCGCTCACCGTCGGCCAGCGCCCGGACCTGCTCGAGGTCGCCGTCGGGGTCGCCGAGGGTGAACGTCTGCCGCCACAGGTGGCCGCGGTTCTTGACCTCGACGATCAGGGTGCTGCTGAGCGCGTTGACCACCGAGACGCCGACGCCGTGCAGACCGCCGGACACCTTGTAGCCACCGCCGCCGAACTTGCCGCCCGCGTGCAGCTGGGTCAGCGCCAGGGTGACCGCCGGCACGCCCTCGGTCAGGTGCATGTCGGTCGGGATGCCTCGGCCGTTGTCCTCGACGCGGACGCCGCCGTCGGCCTGGAGGGTCACCAGGATCTCGTCGCAGTAGCCGGCGAGACTCTCGTCGACCGCGTTGTCGACGATCTCCCACACCAGGTGGTGCAGGCCGCGCTCACCGGTCGAGCCGATGTACATGCCCGGACGCTTGCGGACCGCCTCCAGGCCCTCGAGGACCTGGATGGACGCGGCGTCGTAGTCGGCGGCGACGGGGTCGGCTGTGGGGGCCCGGCGGGTTCGGCCGGGGGTCGAGCGGGGTTTCGATGGGGGTGGTCTCGTCGGACACACGCACCTCTTCCGGAAGCGGGCCGACCGCGCCCGGTGGGGGCTCGGACGAAAGCAGCGGACACACGTCGGGTCGCCGCTCGGTGAGCCTGCGACCCAACGGCCATGATACCGGGTCAGGGGGCTCTGGCCACGTACCGCGGCTCGCGGCGGGGGATCTGTGGACAAATCATGGCCTCAGCGCCGCGAGAAGGCGGTTTCGGCGGCCGAACAGGGGGTGGGATGGGTCCCTATACCATCGGTCGGCCGCTGAGCGGCCCTCTGGCGGGCTCGGAGCGGGGTGCCCCGCTCAGCCGTAGGTGTCGCGCGGACCGCGCCCGTCGCGGACCGAGCGAGGGCCCTTCTTCCAGGTCGGGCCGCGGGGCCGAGCACCTCGATCACGGTGACGGTGTCGGGCCCGAGCTCCTCGTTGAGCCGGCGTACGACGGTCGGCGCGAGCAGCCGCAGCTGGGTCGCCCACGCCGTGGAGTCGGTGCGCACCACCAGCCGCCCGTCGGCGAAGGACTCGGGGTCGCGTGGGCGGCGACCTCGGGGCCGACCAGCTCCGGCCAGCGGGCGAACACCCCCCGCACCCGCAGCTCGAGCTCCCAGCCGCGGTCGGCCACCACCCGGGCCACGGTCGTGTCCAGCAGCTGAGGGTCGCGCTCGTCGGGGTGGGCCCGCTCAGCTCGCCGCGCGGGGTGCGTGCCGAGGCGGGCTCGGCCGAGCCGGTCCGCGGGCGGCGGCGACGGGTCCGGCCGGTGGTGGCCCGGGTCAACGACCGGGCCAGGTCGAGGCCGTCGTCCTGGTGCGGCCGCTCCTGCTCCGGCCGTCCTGCTCCGGCCGCTCGTCCTGTGGACCGAGGCCGTCGGTGGGGTCGGCGGCATCGGGCCGGCCCGGGTCAGCCGTCACGGGTCACCTCGCCGTCGGCGACGAGGTAGCGGACCCCCGCCAGTGCGGCGGGTACGTCGGCCGGCACCGCCGCCGTCACCAGCACCTGCTCGGCGTCGGCGACCAGGGCCGCGAGCTGGTCGCGGCGGTCGGTGTCGAGCTCGGCGAAGACGTCGTCGAGCAGCAGGATCGGGTCGTCGCCGTCGGCGCGCAGCAGGTCGTAGGACGCCAGCCGGAGCGCCAGCGCGAACGACCACGACTCCCCGTGCGAGGCATAGCCCTTCACCGGCAGCCGCAGCTCGCCGTTGCCGAGGGTGAGCCGCAGCTCGTCGCGATGGGGCCCGACCAGGGAGATGCCGCGGTCGAGCTCGTCGGAGCGACGCCGCTCCAGCTCGGCCAGCAGTGCCTCGGTCAGGTCGCCCCGGTCGACGGCGCCGTCGAGCTCGAGGCTCGGGGCGTAGTCGATCTCGGCGTCCTCGCGGCTGGCGCCGCGGGCGACGGTCTCGTAGGCCTTGCCGAGGTAGGGGCGCAGCGCCTCGACCAGGGCCAGCCGCTCGGCCAGCAGCTCCCCGCCGGTGCGGGCCAGGTGGGCGTCCCACACCCCTAATGTCGACAAAGCGCTTTGTTCATTCGTCGATCCTCGACGCGCGGCTCCCGCGGTCTTCAGCAGCGAGTTGCGCTGCTTGAGCACCCGGTCGTAGTCGGCGCGCACGCCGGCCAGCCGCGGGGTGCGCAGCACCAGCAGGTCGTCGAGGAAGCGCCGGCGCTCCGACGGGTCGCCCTTGACCAGGGCCAGGTCCTCGGGGGAGAAGACCACGGTGCGCACCAGCCCGACCAGCTCACGAGCGCGGGGCAGCGCTGCCTTGTTGACCCTGGCCCGGTTGGCCTTCCCGGGGTTGAGCTCCGCCTCGAGGACCGCGGTCCGCCCGTCGCGGACCACGGCCGCACGCACGATCGCCCGCTCCGCACCGGCCCGCACCAGCGGCGCGTCGCTGGCCACCCGGTGCGAGGCGAGCCGGGACAGGTAGTCGACCGCCTCGACGAGGTTGGTCTTGCCCTGCCCGTTGCGCCCGATGAACGCGGTGACGCCCGGTCCCAGCTCGACGTCGACGTCGGCGTAGGACCGGAAGTCGTGCAGGGTCAGGTGGGCGACGTACACCGGGTCATCCTCGCAGGGTCGGGTGCGCCCGCGCGGCGCCGGATCAGCCGGCGTCGCCGCCGGCGGGAGGAGCGGTCTGCACCGCGTGCCCGCCGAACTGGTTGCGCATCGCGGCGATCGCCCTCATGGCCGGGGAGTCGTCCTGGCGGGACACGAACCGGGCATAGAGGGCGGCGGTGATGGCCGGCGTCGGCACGGCGTGGTCGATACCCGCCTCGACGGTCCAGCGACCCTCGCCGGAGTCGTCGGCGTAGCCGCGGATCTCAGAGAGCCCCGGGTCGTCGTCGAGGGCGGCGACCAGCAGGTCGAGCAGCCAGGAGCGGATGACGGTGCCCTCGCGCCAGGAGCGGAACACCTCGGTCACGTTGTCGACCAGGTCGACCTTCTCGAGCAGCTCCCACCCCACGGCGTAGGCCTGCATGAGGGCGTACTCGATGCCGTTGTGGACCATCTTGGAGAAGTGCCCGGCACCCACCGCCCCCGCGTGGACCGCGCCGAAGTCGCCTTCGGGCTTGAGCGCGTCGAAGGCCGGCTGGACCTTCGCGATGTCCTCGGCGCTGCCGCCGTACATCAGTGCGTAGCCGTTCTCGAGGCCCCAGACCCCGCCGGAGACGCCGCAGTCGACGTAGCCGATCTTCTTCTCGGAGAGGTACGCCGCCGCCGCGAGGTCGTCGGTCCACCGCGAGTTGCCGCCGTCGACGATCACGTCGCCCTCGCCGAGCAGCTCACCCAGCGCCTTGACCGTGTCGCGGGTGGGGTCACCGGCCGGGACCATCACCCAGACCACCTTCGGCGAGGGGAGCGCCGCGACCAGCTCCTCCAGGGAGCCCACGTCGGCGAGCTGGGGGTCGCGGTCGAAGCCCACCACCGTGAGCCCCGCGTTGCGGAGCCGGGTGCGCATGTTGCCGCCCATCTTGCCGAGCCCGATCAGACCGAGGTGCATGGCGCTCCTAGCGTGGTGAGGGGAGGCCGAGGTGCCTCCCGGTCAGGATAGGCACGCCGGCGCAGGCCGCGGCAGGGGTCCGTCCACCGGGTGGTCGGGCAGAGTCGTCCGGGCGGGGTCGTCCGGGCGGGGTCGGTCAGGAGAGCAACCGGCGCGGCATCAGCAGGTAGCGGAAGCCGGGGTCGTCCGCGGCGTCGTCGACCTGCCCGCTGATCACCACCGGCTTGGAGGCCTGGGTGAAGGCCAGCTCGACCACCGGCTGGTCGATGGCGGTCAGCCCGTCGAGCAGGAACTGGGGGTTGAAGCCGGTGGTGATGTCGTCACCGTCGATGGTCGCCTCGATCGACTCCGAGGCCTGCGCCTCGTCACCGGAGCCGGCGTCGAGGGTCAGCACGCCGTCGGAGAAGGCGAGCTGGACCGCGGTGTTGCGCTCCGCGACCAGGGCGACGCGCTTGACCGACTCGATGAGCGCGCCCTTGTCGACCAGCGCGGTGGTGGCGTGCTCGCTGGGGAACAGGCTGCGGACCTTCGGGAACTCGCCGTCGAGCAAGCGGGTGGTGGTGCGCCGGATGCCGCCCGGGGCGTGCCCCTCGAACCCGATGATCCCCTCACCTGCACCCCCGTGGGACAGGGCGATGGTGACCTCGGCACCCGCGGTGAGCGACTTGGCGGTGTCGGCGAGCACCTTGGCCGGCACCAGGGCGGCGATCGACTCGTCGGGCGTGTGGGGGTTCCAGCCCAGCTCACGGTGGGCCAGCCGGAACCGGTCGGTCGCCAGCAGGCTGATCGCCGAGCCGTCGATCTCGATCCGGACGCCGGTCAGCACCGGCAGCATGTCGTCGCGGCCGGCGGCGGTCACCGCCTGGGCCACGGCATGTGCGAACTGCTCGCTGTCGACGGTGCCGGTCGCCGACGGCATCACGGGCAGCGTGGGGTAGTCCTCGACGGGCATCGTCTGCAGGGTGAAGCGGGCCGCACCGCAGGTCAGCGAGACGCGGGCGCCGTCGAGCGCCATCTGGACCGGCTTGTCGGGCAGCGACCGGCAGATGTCGGCGAGCAGGCGGCCGCTGACCAGCGCCCGGCCCTCGTCGGCGACGTCGGCGGACAGCGTGGCCCGGGCCGAGGTCTCGTAGTCGAACGTCGACAGCACGAGTCCCTCATCGCTCGCGTCGATCATCAGGCCGGCCAGCACCGGGGCGCTCGGCCGGATCGGGAGACTGCGCGCGGCCCAGGCGACGGCGTCCGCGAGGACGTCGCGCTCGACACTGAACTTCACGGTGTGGACCTCCCGATGACGGTGGGCTGGAGCTCGGGTGCGCGGCGGGGACGGCATCCGGGGGATGCGGCCGCGAACGCCGGGCCGCGGGCCCGGTCGCGTGAGCATCCTGCCACGTGTGGTGCCCGCCGGGGAGGGGCGGTCCGGGGTGGAGGTGACGCTGCGGGAGGGGTTTTCCCCAGGGGAGCCGGGTGGAGGGTGTTGGCGAAGATCGGGGATCTCTGGAGTACAGGGGGAGTCATAGCATCGGTGGACACTGTGGAGAACCAGTGTCTTCCCAGGTCAGAGGGCGATTCTGGATCCACAGGGGGTGTGCAGGGAGCCTGGGAGAAGTCCCGTGGGGTGTGGGCGGCGCCGGCGTCGTCACCAGGTCGTCGCGGTGCGTGCACAGGGGATGTGGAGAACGGGCCGGGGTTGTCGGCAGGTTGTCCACAGCCCGGATCGGGCGCCGAGCGGCCGGCGACGGGAGGGCCGGCGGGCCGCGGGGAGTCAGGACTGGCGGGCCTGCATCTTGATCCGGTTGGTGAGCTCGGAGACCTGGTTGAAGACCGACCGGCGCTCGGCGAGGAGCTGGTTGATCTTGCGGTCGGCGTACATCACCGTGGTGTGGTCGCGGTTGCCGAACTGGGCGCCGATCTTGGGCAGGGAGAGGTTGGTCAGCTCACGGCAGAGGTACATCGCGATCTGCCGGCCCTGGACCAGGTGGCGACCACGGCTGGGTCCGGTCAGGTCCTCGATCGAGACGCCGAAGTAGGCCGCGGTCTGGGCGATGATCAGCGGCGCGGTGATCTCCGGCTCGCCGCCCTCGGGGATCAGGTCCTTGAGGACGATCTCGGCCAGGGTCATGTCGACCTCCTGGCGGTTGAGGTTGGCGAAGGCGGTGACCCGGATCAGCGCGCCCTCGAGCTCGCGGATGTTGGTCTGGATCTTGGAGGCGATGAACTCGAGCACGTCGGGGGGTGCGGTCAGCCGGTCCATCGCGGCCTTCTTGCGCAGGATCGCGATCCGGGTCTCGAGGTCGGGCGGCTGGACGTCGGTCACCAGCCCCCACTCGAAACGGTTGCGCAGCCGGTCCTCGAACTCGTCGAGCTTCTTGGGGGCCCGGTCGGAGGTGAGCACGATCTGCTTGTTGGCGTTGTGGAGGGTGTTGAAGGTGTGGAAGAACTCCTCCTGGGTCTGGATCTTCCCCTCCAGGAACTGGATGTCGTCGATCAGCAGCACGTCGACGTCGCGGTAGCGACGCTTGAACCGGTCCTGCCGGTCGTCACGGATCGCGTTGATGAACTCGTTGGTGAACTCCTCGCTCGACACGTAGCGGACCCGGGCGCCGGAGTAGAGGCTGCGGACGTAGTGGCCGATCGCGTGCAGCAGGTGGGTCTTGCCGAGTCCGGAGTCGCCGTAGATGAGCAGCGGGTTGTAGCTCTTGCCGGGCGCCTCGGCCACGGCCACGGCGGCCGCGTGGGGGAACCGGTTCGAGGAGCCGATGACGAAGGTCTCGAAGGTGTACTTCGGGTTGAGCCGGGTCTCGAGGGACGACGAGCTCTGTCGGCTGGGCTCGCGCCCCTCGGCCGGCGGAGCGGGCGCCGGGGCGGCGGGCGCGGCGTCGTAGACGGGTGGGTTTGTCGACAAACCGACTTCTCGATTGGTCGAGGTGTCGACGGGGGGCTCGGCGTGCACGGGTGGCTCGAGTGTGGTGTCGACCGTGACGGCCAACCGGATCTCTCGACCGAACGACTCCGACAGCCCGTCCTCGATCTGCCCGCGCAGCCGGCCCTCGAGCTGGGTGCGGGTGAACTCGTTGGGCACCGCCACGAAGGCGGAGTTCTCGTGGAGGGTCACCGGGTGGCTGGTCTCGAGCCAGGCGCGTTGGTGCGGCTGGAGCTCCTCGACCACGCGCTGCCACACCTGGGTGAGTTCGTCCTGCTCCACGGGTTCCGCCTTCGTTCCATGCCTGCTCGGGGCCCGGGACCAGCCTCGCCGGTCCGGAATGGGTCGCTGGGTCCACAACTTTGTCCACAGGTTGTGTACCACTGGTCGGCCCACCGCGATGAGCCGGGTCCGAGCTCCACCCGATGTGCGCCTCGACAGGTATCTGCGCAGGTCAGCGGCGGAATGGCCGTCACTGGCCGAGCGGGCGGACGGCCGGTCGGGAAACGCGACACCGTGGTGGCGGGGAACCTCGGTGAGGGCGAAGGTAACAACTGCGTGGGGCGTGCGGCAAGCCGTCATCCACAGGCAACCCCGGTCCGGGTTTGACCCTGTCGAGGCGACTCGCGTACCGTGGATCGGTCGCCCGGCGTCGACGGGTGCCGCATGTCCACGGAACGCCTCCTCGCTGCCCCTGTGAACGCAGCGAGGTGGAGCCGTGGGTGGGCGGTGCCAGCCGACGGCCCGCCACCCGCGAGTCAGGCCACTGCCCGCCGCCGGGGACACCACCAGCACGACCACCGCCCACCGTCGGCACCCGGACGCTCCCGGGGCCGCGGGGCCGGAGAACTACGGAGAAGCTCGTGAGCAAGCGGACCTACCAGCCGAACAACCGTCGCCGCCACAAGGTGCACGGCTTCCGTCTGCGGATGCGCACCCGCGCCGGTCGCGCCATCCTCGCCTCCCGCCGCCGCAAGGGTCGCAAGAGCCTCGCGGTCTGAGGGCCCGGGCCCACCGCGATGGTGACCCGTGCTCGCGCGGACCAACCGCCTCACCGCTGGTGAGGACTTTCGTCATGCCCTGCGTCGAGGCCGCCGGGCCGGGACGCCGACCCTGGTCGTCCACCTGCTGCCGAGCGACCCGTCGACCGAGTCGACGGCGCCGGTCCGAGTGGGCTTCGCGGTGAGCCGCGCCGTGGGACCGGCCGTCGTTCGCAACCGGGTGAAGCGCCGGCTGCGCCATCTGGTGCGCGAGCGCCTGGGCGGACTCCCGCCCGGAGCGATGCTGGTGGTGCGCGCGCTGCCGCCCGCTGCCGCCGCGTCGTACGCCGACCTCGGCGGCGACCTCGACCGCGGGCTGCGCCGCGCCGGGGACGCCACATGAAGCACCTGTTGATCTGGCTGCTGCGCGGCTACCGCGCGGCGATCAGCCCGCTCTACGGCCAGGTGTGCCGCTACCACCCGTCCTGCTCGGCCTATGCGCTGGAGGCGGTGAGCAGCCACGGCGCCGCGCGCGGCAGCTGGCTCGCGGTCCGCCGCCTCGGTCGCTGCCATCCGTGGACCGCCGGTGGCTACGATCCCGTTCCCCCGCCCGGGCGGTCCGCCCGGCCACCCCAAGGAGCCTGAGTGTTCGACGTCATCATGGGTCCGCTCTACTGGATCATCTCGGTGGTGCTGATCGGCTGGCACGAGCTGTGGAGCCTGGTGCTCAAGCCGACCAGCGGAGCCTCGTGGGCGCTCTCGATCGTCGGCCTGACGGTGGTGATCCGGGCCGCGCTGATCCCGCTGTTCGTGCGCCAGATCAAGGCGAGCCGCAACATGCAGCTGATCCAGCCCAAGGTCAAGGCGCTGCAGGAGAAGTACGGCCACGACCGTGAGCTGCTGGCGCAGAAGACCATGGAGCTCTACAAGGACTCCGGCACCAACCCGTTCGCGTCGTGTCTGCCGATCATCTTGCAGATGCCGATCTTCTTCGCGCTGTTCCGGCTGCTCAACCACGCGGCCCACGACGAGGCGCGCGGCATCCTGACCCCCCAGCAGGTCGACAGCCTGAGCAACGCCGACATCTTCGGCGCCAAGATCTCCGACACGTTCACCAACGCCGAGAGCGTCAACGTGCAGATCCTGGCCGGCTTCCTGGTCATCGCCATGACCGCTACCACGTTCTTGACCCAGCGGCAGCTGATGGCCAAGAACATGCCGGCGGACGCGATGTCGGGCCCCTACGCCCGTCAGCAGAAGATGCTGCTCTACGTGCTGCCCCTGGTCTTCGCCGTCGGCGGCATCGCGTTCCCGATCGGTGTGCTGCTCTACTGGACCACCTCCAACCTGTGGACGATGGGCCAGCAGTTCTACGTGATCCGCAACAACCCCGCGCCCGGCACGCCGGCCTTCACGGCCAAGCTGGAGCGCGACGCGCACAAGCGGGCCCGCAAGGGGCTGCCGGAGACCCCCGAGCCGGAGCAGCCCGGCGGCACCGTGACCGACCCGGAGCCGCCGCGGCCCCAGCAGCGCCAGCAGCCGAAGCGGCAGTCGCGGCAGCAGCGCAAGAAGCAGAAGCCGGGTGCCGGTGACAACCGGGCCGACGGCACCGACGACGGCGCGGGCGACGGCGCCGCTCCGGCGAGCGGCTGAGCCGCGCACCCGCACCCCAGCCTTCCACCCCAACGTACAGACGTGCGAGGAGCAACAACGATGAACGACGAGCTCGAGCAGGGCGAGGACACCGCCATCGAGACCGAGCAGGCCGCCGTGGAGGTCGAGGACTTCGGCGAGGACTCCGGCCAGGACGCCGTCGCGGACGCTGCCCAGGCGGAGGCCGCGGCCGACGACGCGGTGGGTGAGCCCGCGGCGATGGTGGCCGACGAGGGCGCCGACCCGGCCGACGACGCACCCAGCGCTGCCGAGGGCGAGTCCGACGGGGAGGCCGAGGGCCCCGCAGACAACGACGCCGAGGGGCCGCGGGCGTCGAAGGTCGAGCGACTGGAGCAGGAGGGCGACATCGCCGCCGACTACCTCGAGGAGCTGCTCGACATCGCCGATCTGGACGGTGACCTCGACATGGACGTCGAGGGTGACCGGGCCGTGGTGTCGATCGTCGGGGCCGAGCTGTCGCAGCTGGTCGGTCGTGACGGAGAGGTCCTCGAGGCGCTGCAGGAGCTGACCCGGTTGGCCGTCTATCGCGAGACCGGGGAGCGCTCGCGGCTGAGGTTGGACGTGTCGGGCTTCCGGGCGGAGCGTCGTCGCGAGCTCGAGGGAGTGGCGGCCACCGCCATCGCCGAGGTCAAGGAGTCGGGCGAGCGGGTCTCGCTCGAGCCGATGTCGGCCTTCGAGCGGAAGGTCGTCCACGACGAGGTGGCGGCGGCCGGACTGACCTCGGAGTCCGAGGGCGTGGAGCCGCGTCGCTTCGTGGTGATCCTCCCGTCGTGACCCATGGCGCGCGACGTTTCACGTGAAACATCGCCGGCCGGGCCGGCGGGTGAGGTCCCACCGGAGGCCGGCTCACTGTTCCCCGGAGAGCGGCTGGCCCAGGCGATCCGGTACGCCGACCTGCTGGCCACCGCCGGCGTCGAGCGCGGGCTGATCGGGCCGCGTGAGGTGCCGCGGCTGTGGGGCCGGCACCTGGTCAACTGCGCGGTCCTCGGCGAGGTGGTGCCTGAGGGGAGCCGGGTGGCGGACCTGGGGAGTGGCGCCGGTCTGCCGGGGCTGGTCCTGGCGTTGGCGCGGCCCGACCTCGAGGTGACGCTGGTCGAGCCCCTGCTGCGCCGCACCACCTTCCTGGAGGAGGTGGTGGCCGAGCTGGGGCTGACCCGCGTCGAGGTGGTCCGCGGGCGCGCGGAGTCGCTGCATGGCCGGCGTACCTTCGACGTGGTGACGTCCCGCGCGGTCGCCCCGCTGCCGCGGCTGCTGGAGTGGTCGATGCCACTGGTGGGTCCGCACGGGGTGATGATCGCGATGAAGGGTTCGTCGGCGAGCGAGGAGATCCGGGAGGCCGGGCCGGTCCTGGCACGGCTGCACTGCGGGGCCCCGGAGCTGGTGACCATCGGCGCGGAGACGCCGTCGGCCCGCACCCAGGTGGTCCGGGTTTCCTGGGCCGTTCCCGGACAGGTAGGTTGGCGACTTGCGACGCGGTCCAGGGGTGGTTCCGACCGCGGTACGCGACGAGGAAGAAGGCACCGCGGATGACCGACATCGAGCACGCCGTCGGCGACGAGGCGGGCGCTGGCCGCGAGCAGGCCGGAACGTTTTCCACCGAGGAGACCCCCGCTCGTGAGCGTGAGTTTCCACAGATCGGGGCAGTTCATCCACAGGCGGCGCGTGACGTCGAGCCCGAGGTTTCACGTGAAACATCGGAGCCCCAGGCCGAGGTTTCACGTGAAACGTACGACCCGCTCACGGTCCCTCGGGCCAGTGACTTCGGCCAGGCCGCCGGTCGCTTCGATGACGACTCGACCCCCCTGGCCCGAGCCGCCGAGCACACCCTGCTGGCGCGGCACGGCGCCCGGATGCGCCCGCCGATGGCCCGCCCGCCGGCGACTCGCGTGATGGTGGTGGCCAACCAGAAGGGCGGGGTCGGCAAGACCACCTCCACGGTGAACCTGGCCGCCGGGCTCGCCCAGCTCGGCCAGCGGGTGCTGGTCGTCGACCTGGACCCGCAGGGCAACGCCAGCACCGCGCTGAACGTCGAGCACCATCGCGGGGTGCCCTCGACCTACGACCTGGTCGTCGACGGGGCCGCCCTCGACGAGGTGATGGCGCCCTGCCCCGACCTCGACGGGGTGTTCGTGGTGCCGGCGACCATCGATCTGGCCGGCGCCGAGATCGAGTTGGTGAGCGTGGTGGCGCGCGAGAGTCGGCTGCTGCGGGCCCTGCAGGCCCACCACGCGATCGGCACCGCCGAGCAAGCGGGGGAGGGGCGACTCGACTATGTGCTCATCGACTGCCCGCCCTCGCTCGGCCTGCTCACCCTCAACGCCCTGGTGGCGGGCGCGGAGATGATGATCCCGATCCAGGCGGAGTACTACGCCCTGGAGGGGCTGGGCCAGCTGCTGGAGACGGTGGAGATGGTCCGCAAGCACCTCAACCCGCGGCTCGCCGTCACCACCATCCTGGTGACGATGTACGACGCCCGCACCAGGCTGGCCGCCGGCGTGGCCGACGAGGTGCGCGAGCACTTCGGCGACCGGGTCCTGCACACCACCATCCCGCGCTCGGTGCGGGTCTCGGAGGCGCCGTCGTACGCCCAGACCGTGATGACCTACGACCCCGGTTCCCCGGGCGCCCTGAGCTATCTCGAGGCTGCCCGCGAGATCGCCCAGCAAGGAGCCACCGCATGAGCAGCACCACCCCGCGCCGGCGCGGCCTCGGACGCGGGCTGGGGGCGCTGATCCCCACCGCCCCGCCGGAGGCCGGGTCGATCGACGACCCGGCCGCGGTCTCGGAGGGTGAGCCCACCTCGGCGAGCATCGCCGGTGGCGACGAGGCGGGCGGAGCCGATCTGGCCGAGGTCCAGGGTGCCTGGTTCGCGGAGCTGCCCATCGACCAGATCCGCCCCAACCAGTGGCAGCCGCGTCAGGTCTTCGACGAGGACGCGATGGCCGAGCTGGTCTTCTCCATCCGCGAGATCGGCCTGCTGCAGCCGGTCGTCGTCCGGCGGCTGCCCGAGGGCGGCTACGAGCTGGTGATGGGGGAGCGGCGCTGGCGCGCCTCCCAGGAGGCCGGCCTCGCGGTCATCCCGGCCATCGTCCGCGACACCGACGACACCGCGATGCTGCGCGACGCACTGCTGGAGAACCTGCACCGCTCCCAGCTCAACCCGCTGGAGGAGGCGGCGGCCTACCAGCAGCTGCTGGAGGACTTCTCCTGCACCCACGAGGAGCTGGCCGGTCGGATCGGGCGGTCCCGCCCCCAGATCAGCAACACGCTGCGGCTGCTCAAGCTCTCGCCCGCGGTCCAGCGGCGGGTGGCGGCGGGCGTGCTGTCCGCCGGGCACGCCCGGGCGCTGCTGGCCGTCGACGACGCCGACCTCCAAGACCGGCTGGCCCAGCGGGTGGTGGCCGAGGGCATCAGCGTCCGCGGCCTGGAGGAGATCGTCTCGGTCGGCGACGCCGGCAAGGCGCCGCGCCAGGTCCGCCGGCGGCCCACCGCCCCGGGTCTCGTCGACCTCGCCGAGCGGCTCTCGGACCGGCTGGAGACGCGGGTCAAGATCGACCTCGGCAAGGCCAAGGGCCGGATCACCGTGGAGTTCGCGACGCTCGAGGACCTGCAGCGCATCGTCGACATCATGGACCCGCGCAACCGCACCGACCGTCCGATCTGACACTGGCCGATCTGACGCGGGCCGATCTGGCGCCGGCCGCGACGCGGGCCGATCTGACGCGGTCGCGCAGGGTGGCCGCTGCGGGTCCCGCGCTCGGCGGGCGACTCCTGCGGTGCCGTGGGGACTCCTGCGGCGGTCGAGCCCCGCGGCAGTGCCGTCAGGACCGCAGGAGTGCCGTCAGGACCGCGGCAGTGGCGAACCCCCGGGCGGGCCCGGGCATGCCGGGAACGCGCCCGAGCGGCGCGGCGCCGGGTGCGGCATCCTCCGTGAAACAGCCTCTGACCTGCGGAAACACACCACCGTTAGAACCCTGTCGTTATGTCGACAAAGCGATCTAACGACCTAGCGACGCTTGGCGGCCCGCCTCGCGGCGCGCGCCCGACGCTCCTCGGCATCCAGTCGCTCCGCCTCCTCCAGGGTCGGCGCCGAGCCTCCCGCCGAGGCGGGCAGCCACCACGACCCGGGCGGCTGTTCGGCGGCCGGGTGGGCGGCGATCGCCTCGCCGAGCAGGGCGCTCATCCGGGCGTGCAGCGAAGCGGTCTCGGCAACCGGCTCGGCGCCGCTGGGCCGCCAGGGCTCGCCCACCCGGATGGTGATCGCGCGGCCGCGGGTCAGGTCGCGCGGGTGGTCCTTGGTGAGCATCCGCTGGGTGCCCCAGACGACCACCGGCACCAGCGGTACGCCGGCCTCGGCAGCCAACCGCACCGCTCCGCTCTTGAGCGCCTTGATCTCGAAGGAGCGCGAGATCGTCGCCTCCGGGAAGATGCCGACCGCCTCCCCGGCGCGGAGATAGTCCAGGGCCACCTGGAACGACTCGACCCCGTCCGCCCGGTCGACCCGGATGTGTCGCATCGAGCGCATCAGCGGGCCCGACACCCGGTGGTCGAACAGCTCGCGCTTGGCCATGAAGCGCACCAGCCGGCCCGACGGGTTGGCGGCCAGGCCGCCGTAGACGAAGTCGACGTAGGAGATGTGGTTGACCGCGAGCAGCACGCCGCCGGTGCGAGGCACCCGTTCGGTGCCGGCCATCGAGATCTGCTGGTCGAGGGCGCGGAAGCCGGTCTTGGCGAGCACGACGATGCCGCGGTAGCCGACGTCGCGCAGTCCGCTCACCGCCGGTCGCCCCCCGCGCCGGGTGCCGCTCCGGCGGCCGCGGCCCGGGCGACGGCCACCTCGACGCGCGACCCTACCACCTTGCCCTGGTCGAGGCCGCTGGCCTCGACGGCCAGCGGCACGGTGGACGTCTCGGTGAACCCAGGGGCCACATTGACCTCCAGGAACCACACCTGCCCCGCCTCGTCGACGATCAGGTCGGAGCGCGACAGGTCGCGCAGCCCGAGGGCCTCGTGCGCCGCCACGGCCACCCGGGCACACTCGGCGGCCACCTCGGCCGACAACCGGGCCGGCACGAAGAACTCCGTCGACCCGGCGGTGTAGCGGGCGGTGTAGTCATAGACGCCGCCGTCGGGAGCGATCTCGACCGGCGGCAGCGGCTGCGGGCCCGAGCCGTCGTCGAGGACGCCCACGGCGACCTCGGTGCCGTCGATGAAGCGCTCGAGCAGGGCGACGGTGCCGTAGGCGAAGGCGTTGACCATCGCCGCCGGCAGCTCCTCGGCGCGGTGCACCACCGTGCAGCCCAGCGCCGAGCCGCTCTGCGCCGGCTTCACCATCAGCGGCAGGCCCAGCCGGGCCACCAGTGCGGCCATCACGTCGGAGGCGCCCAGCTCCCGGAACGACTCCGCGGGCAGACAGACCGACTCCGGCGTGAGCAGTCCGGCGCGTGAGACCACGGTCTTGGCCACCGGTTTGTCGAAGGCGGTGCGGCACGCGGACGGCCCGGCACCGACGTAGGGCACCCCGAGCAGCTCGAGGACCTCGCGGATCGCCCCGTCCTCGCCGGACTCGCCGTGCAACATCGGCACCACGCACAGCGGCGGCTCCTCGCGCAGCGCCGCAAGCAGGTGGGAGTCGACGTCGCGCTCCACCACCTCGCGACCGTCGCCGCGCAGCGCCTCCGCGACCCGGCGACCGGACCGCAGCGACACGTCGCGCTCGTGGGAGAGCCCGCCCGCCAACACGAGCACCGGCGGTGTCGCGGCGCTGGTCAGGTTGGTCATCGGCCCTCCTCGGATGGGTCAGCTCAGGTCGGTGCTGGGGGCGTCGTAGCCGCTGCGCGGTCCGCTCGGCAGCCCGGCCACCGGCCCGGTGGCCCCGAAGGTCGCCCGCAGCTCCATCTCGGCCTCGAGCACGCCGGCCAGCCGGCGTACCCCCTCGCGGATCCGCTCCGGGGTGGGGTAGCAGAACGACAGCCGCATGTGGCCGGAGCCGAACCCGTCGGCATAGAACGCGGTGCCCGGCACATAGGCCACCCGGGCGGTCACCGCGCGCGGCAGCATCGCCTTGGCGTCGATACCGGGCGGCAGGGTGACCCAGACGAAGAACCCGCCGTGGGGGACCGTCCACGAGCAGGCGGGCGGCATCAGGTCCTCCAGGGCCTGGAGCATGGCGTCGCGGCGCTCGCGGTACATCTCGCGCAGCTGCTTGATCTGGCCCTGCCAGTCGTGCTGGGTGAGGTACGCCGACACGGCCATCTGCGAGAAGGCCGGTGGACACAGCGTCGCCGACTCCTGGGCGAGCACCAGCTTCTCGCGCACCGCGTGCGGCGCCAGCGCCCAGCCGACCCGCATGCCGGGCGAGAAGGTCTTGGAGAACGACCCGAGGTAGATCACCCCGTCCGGCTCGTCGGCGCGCATCGCCCGCATCGGCTCCGCGTCGAAGCCCAGCAGGCCGTAGGGGTTGTCCTCGAGCACCAGCACGTCGGCGGCCCGGCAGATGTCGAGCACCTCGGCGCGCCGCTCGGCGGACAGCGTCACGCCGGCCGGGTTGTGGAAGTTGGGGATGGTGTAGAGGAACTTGATCCGCCGGCCCGACGCCTGCACCGCGCCGATCGCCTGCCGCAACGCGTCGGGGACCAGCCCGTCGGCGTCCATCTCGACGTGCACGACGTCGCACTGGAAGGCCTTGAACACCCCCAGCGCACCGACGTACGACGGCGCCTCGGCGAGCACCACATCGCCCGGGTCGCAGAACACCCGGGTGACCAGGTCGACGGCCTGCTGCGAGCCGACGGTGACCACGACGTCGTCGGGATGGGCCTCGATGCCCTCGAGCCGCATCACGTCGCAGATCTGCTCGCGCAGCCGCGGCACGCCCTGACCGGAGCCGTACTGCAGGGCCTCGGCGCCGTGCTGGACGACCAGGTCGCCGATCACCGTGCCGACGACGTCCAGCGGCAGCCCCGAGATGTTCGGCATCCCCCCGGCCAGCGAGACCACCTCGGGACGCGACGCGACGGCGAACAGGGCCCGGATCTCCGAGGCCGTCATCCCGGCCGTGCGCGCGGCGTAGCGGTCGACGTAGGAGTCGAGTCGGGTGCTGGTGGTGACAGGCTGAACGTCCATCCTGTGACTAGCATGAACGATCGAGGCGGTCTCTGCACCAGCGGGGCCGCAACTCGGACCCCCCGCCGGGAGCTGAGGAGCTGTGATGTCGCGCAAGATCGTCAGGCTCACGCTGGACCATCTGGCTGAGCTGCCTGGCTCGTGTGCGTCGTGCCTGTTCTGGGAGGCCGACCCGGTCCGCCGGGCCCGGGTGTCGGCCGGCGAGGCCCCCGAGGTCAAGGAGGCCTGGGTCTCCGAGGTGCTGCGCGAGTGGGGCTCCTGCGGGCGGGTGGCGCTGGTCGACGACGTGCCGGTGGGGCACGCGATCTATGCGCCCGCAGCGATGGTCCCCGGCGCGGCGGTCTTCCCGACCGCTCCCGTGTCGTCGGATGCGGTGCTGCTCACCTCGATGTACGTCGCCCCGGCGCTGCGGGGCGGCGGGCTGGGCCGGATGCTGGTCCAGGGCATGGCCAAGGACCTGATCCGGCGCCGCACCGAGGTGCGCGCCGTGGAGGCCTTCGGTGACACCCGGGGCCGGGCCGGCTGCGTGATCCCGAGCGACTTCCTGGGCAGCGTGGGCTTCAAGACCCAGCGGGCGCACCCGACCACGCCGCGGATGCGGATGGAGCTGCGCTCGGCGGTCTCCTGGCGCGAGGAGGTCGAGCAGGCCCTGGAGCGTCTCGTCGGCGCCGTGCGCCCCGCTCCCGCCCCGGAGGCTCCCCTGCGCACCCCGCGTGACGCTTGACCCGGCAGAAGTTCGGGTCGACCCGGCAGAAGTTCGGGCGCGAGAGTGCGAACTTCTGCCGGGTCAACCTGGTGACGACGAACGGCCGGCCCCAGAAGGGACCGGCCGCGGGTGTCGTCGTACGACGGAGCGTCAGGCGAGGAAGCCCTCGAGCTCCTTGAGGATGGCGGCCTTCGGGCGCGCGCCGACGATGGTCTTCACGACCTCGCCGCCCTGGTAGACGTTGAGGGTCGGAATGCCGGTGACGCGGTAGGTCGACGGGGTGACCGGGTTCTCGTCGACGTTCATCGCGACGAAGCCCATCTTGTCGCCGTGCGCGGAGGCGAGCTCGTCGAGGATCGGGCTCACCTGGCGGCACGGGCCGCACCACTCGGCCCAGAAGTCGACCAGGACAGGCTTGTCGGACTTGAGGACGTCGGCCTCGAAGCTGGCGTCGGACACGGCGGGCAGGTTGGACACGGAGGTTCCCTTTCGTCACGGGTGGGGGTGCGGTCGCGGCGCGGACGGCGCCGGAAGCTGGTGCTGACCAGTCAACACCAGCGCGCCGACGATTTGTTCCGACCCGCCGGGCGTGGACAGCGTCGATGCACAAGATGTGGGGTCGGTACGCCGGCCGGTCACCACATGTGGTGGCCGAGCGGTCAGACGCCGGCGACCTCCGCCTCGGTGGCGGTGGCCGAACCGGCGGTGGAGCCATGGTGGTCGAGCGCGGCGACGTACCGCTCCGCGTCGAGGGCGGCCGAGCAGCCGGTGCCGGCGGCGGTGATCGCCTGCCGGTAGTGGTGGTCGACCAGGTCGCCGGCGGCGAAGACGCCCGCCAGGTTGGTGTGCGTGGAGGGGTGCTCGACGACGACGTAGCCGTTCTCGTCGAGGTCGACCTGGCCGGCCAGCAGCTCCGAGCGCGGGTCGTGGCCGATCGCGATGAACAGTCCGGTGACGGCCAGCGGCCGGGTCTCGCCGGTGACGGTGTCGCGCAGCACCACGCCGCTGAGCTTGTCGTCGCCCTCGATCTCGGCGATCTCGGAGTTCCACACCATCTCGAGCTTGGGGTCGGCGAACGCCCGCTCCTGCATGATCTTCGACGCGCGCAGCTCCTCGCGCCGGTGGATGAGGTAGACCTTCGACGCGAAGCGGGTCAGGAAGGTCGCCTCCTCGACCGCCGAGTCGCCGCCGCCGACGACCGCGATCTCCTGGTCGCGGAAGAAGAACCCGTCGCAGGTCGCGCACCACGAGACGCCGCGCCCGGAGAGCTCGTCCTCGCGGGGCAGCCCCAGCTTGCGGTAGCCCGAGCCGGTGGCCAGGATCACCGACCGCGCCCGGTAGGTGTCGGTGACGGTCTTGACGATCTTGATGTCGCCTGTGAGGTCGACCTCGACCACGTCGTCGGCGACCAGCTCGGCGCCGAACCGCTCGGCCTGGGCGCGCATCTCGTCCATCAGCGCCGGGCCCATGATGCCGTCGCGGAAGCCGGGGAAGTTCTCCACCTCGGTGGTGTTCATCAGCGCGCCGCCGGCGGTCACCGACCCCTCGAACACCAGCGGGTTCAGCTGCGCCCGCGCGGTGTAGAGCGCGGCGGTGTAGCCCGAGGGACCGGACCCGATGACGATGACGTTGCGGACGGTGTCGCTCATGAAACGCTTTCCTTCGTACGACGGTCGGTGGCGGCCGGCTGGCTGTGGCCCTGACGGCGTGCACACCCCGGGGGGTATTGCCTCACCGCCTGCACAACCGATCGTAGGCGCTCGGCATTCCCGCGCCGACCCGGTCCCACCCCGAGCCGGCGCTCCGGTCCCGCGAGCCGGTGCTCGTGCCTGTTCAGCGGGCAACTCTGGACGCCGCGGCCGGCGACCCGACACTCGGCATCACCAGGTGGCGCATCTCGCGCCGCCGTCTGGCGCATGTCGGGGGACCATTTCACGCATCTCGCGCCGCCATACCCGGCATCTCGTGGGGCAGAGGCGCCGTCTCGTGTCAGGTGGAGGGGTGCAGGGCGACGCTGCGGGTGGGGGAGGTGTCACCACAGAGGTAGAGGTCGACGATCTGGCTGCCGTCGCTTGCCGGGCGATAGATGAGCACGCCCGGGGAGCCGTCGTAGACGACCGGGACCCGCTCACCGGGTCCCCAGACGGCGTTGCCGCGGCAGGCGCGCAGCGTGGAGTAGGCACTGGCCGCTGCTCCTTCGCGCGTGGCGTCGTTGGTGTCGGGCTCACCGCTCGCCGAGGCCAGGGGCGCGGGAGACTTCGCCTTCTGCAGCGCTCGGACCTGCCGGTCGAAGCTGCCGGGGGTGAGCGGCTCGGCCTGGCTGAAGTCCAGCCCGTCGGCACCTCCGGCCAGGTCCTGGGGGCCGCTCGCCTCGGGGGCGGACTCCAGGCCGTCCTCGGCCCCACCGGCGCTGCTTGCCGCGCCGCTGTCGGAGCTGCTGCCGGCAGTGAGCATGTCGCTCGCCCCGCCGATCAGCTGCGGCCCGGCCAGGCCCACGACCGTGACGGCCGCGGCGGCGACCAGCACCTGGGTGACCCGGCGCCGGCGGCGGCGCGCGGCCGCAAGGTCGGTCACCGTGGCAGCGACAGGCGCGTCGGCGTCGGCCGACCCGTCCACTCCCTCGGCGTCCCCGGCGGCGAGCCCGGCCAGCACGGCGTCCAGCCGCGCCACGACGGCGTCGGGTGCCGGCTCGGTGTGCCGGGCGTCCGCGAGCAGGCGGCGTACCCGCTCCTCCTCGGCGGGCGTCAGCTCTCGCTCCTCGGGCCGGTCGGCCATCGCGGGTCTCCTCCTCTCGTCGGGTGCGGCATCGGGGGGTCGGGATCGGTCACAGGATGCTCAGCCGGACGGCGGCCCCCGTGGCCCCTCACCGGATCGGACGGCCGGGCCGGTCGGCGGGTTCCCCGTCGGCGTGTCGGCCACGTCACTCCCCCCGGGGGCGAGCATGCCGAGCAGCCCGGCCAGCCGGCTGCGCCCCCGCGAGCATCGTGACTTCACCGTGCCCTCCGCGCAGTCGAGGATCACCGCGACCTCGGCGACGGAGTAGCCCTCCATGTCGACCAGCACCAGCGCCGCCCGCTGCTCCTCGGGCAGGGTGGCCAGCGCGTCGAGCACCAGCCGCCGCCGCTCGGCGAGCACGGCCTCGTCGGCCGGGTCGGTGGTGTCGGCGGTCACCAGCGCGCCCCGGTCACCGCGCTCCTCCAGGTCGTCGGGCAGCGCGTCGGCGGCGCGCACCTTGGCGGCCCGGATCCGGTCCAGGCAGGCGTTGACCACGACCCGGTGCAGCCAGGTGGTGACGGCGGCCTCGCCCCGGAACGACCCGGCCCGACGGTACGCCGCCACCAGGCCGTCCTGCAGCCCGTCGGCCGCGTCGTCGGGGTTGCCCATGGTCCGCAGCGCCACCGCCCACAGCCGGTCGCGGTGCCGGGCGAAGAGCTCGCCGAAGGCGTCCGCGTCGCCGGCGACGTGGTCGGCGAGCAGCTCGGCATCGGTGCGCCCGGTCACCCGGTGACCCCCACCTCGGCGATCGTGCCGCGGAACCCGCCGTCGACCTCGGGCAGCGAGGTCAGCCAGATCACGACGTAGCGTGCCGAGGCACCCTCGAGCGGGACGTCGAGCCGGTCGCCCTCGTCCGTGGTGCTGGTGACCTCGGTGAGGCCCTTGACGAACCGCGGCCTGTCGTCGGACAGGAAGACGGTGACGCCGGTCGGGGCACCGACCAGCTGCACGGAGACCGAGTCGAGCGTCCGCACCTCGCCGACGTCGACGACCAGGCCGACGCCGGTCTTGAGCCCCCCCGGGCCGAGGTTCTGCTTGTAGGTCACCGTGTGCCAGTCGGTGCGCGGGTCGCCGTCGACCGCGAACTTCGCCAGCGCGGAGTTCTCCTCGGGCGGGTTGCCCTGCGGGTCGAGGTCGGACGCCGTGAGCCCGGTGAGCGCCGCGCCGGTCGCCGCCGACCCGCTTGCGGACGGGCTGGTGCTGCTCGACTCGGAGGGGCCCAGGGCGAGGGGGGCGCGGCCACGGAAGAGGTTGAGGCCGACCAGGACCGCCAGCACCAGCAGCAGGGCGGCCAGGATCACCATGCCCAGCCGGAGCCAGCTGCGCCCCGGGACGCCGTCGTCGGGCAGCTCCTCCTCGAGGTAGTAGATGCCGGAGCCGGTGGTCACCGGCGCGCCGGTGCCCGTGCCGGTGGCGGTGCCGGCGCCCTGGTCCCACGGCCAGTACTCCGCGCTCGGCGTCGGGGCGCCCGGCCGGGGCCGGCGCACCGGCTCGCCGGGTGCCGGGTCGGGCGCGAACAGCGGCCGCTCCGGGCGGTCCTCGAACGGCGGTGGCGGTGGTGGCTTGCTGGCCCGCGCGGTGAGCCACTCCACGTCGTCGGAGCCGTCGCCGAAGATCGGCATGCCCAGCTCGGTGGGCTGGTCGACGCCGGGCGCCCTCCGGTCTCGGCCGGTCATCGCCCGACCGGACAGTCCGGGCCCGGTCGAGCCGCCTCCCGTGTCGGTCGGCCCGGGGCATGGTCGTCGGGACGTCCTCGGGGCGACGCCGCGACGCGCCCTGGCCGCGTCGGCGGCAGCCCCCTCGCCGGCGAGGGCCGCGGCGGCGACCGCCGACATCGCCTGGGTGGCCTGCGGGTCGGCCCCGGTCTCCGCCATCGACCCGTCCGGCACCGTTCCGTCCGGCACCCGTTCCGTCCGGCACCGTTCCGTCCGGGGAGGTTGGTCGGCCGAGCCTTCCCCGGCAGGGTCCCGGACCGGGTCGTGCTCGGTGGTGTCGTCGTCGGCCAGGCTGCCGGGATCTCCGACCGACCCGCTCGCCCCGGCTGCGCCGGCGAGCCCGGCCGCCAGCAGCGGGTCCTGCCGGAGCCGGCGTACCTGGCGGGCGGTCTGCGACGGCAGGTCGGCGCCGTCGCCGACGAACGCGCGCAGATAGTCGGCGATGCCGCGCGCCGTGGTGAGGTCGTAGGCCTCCCTGGCGTGCGCACCCACCTGGCTGTCGGGGTTGATCACCTCGTCGCAGAGCCGGTCCAGCGGCCGCGGGATGCCGGCGCGCACCTGACGCGGCCGCAGCACCGAGCCGTGCTCGGCGGGGGCCGGCGGCACGACCGACGCGGAGATCCCGGCCCAGCGTCCGGTGAGGCCGGCGTACAGGATGGCGGCCAGGTCGACGACGTCGACGCTCATCCGGCCCTGCGGCAGCCCCCAGAGCGCGGCCTCGACGCCGAGCCCGATCAGCCGGACGTGCCCGTTGTGGTCGAGCAGCACGTTCTCGGGGTTCAGCCGGCCGTGGGCCACGCCGCTCTCGTGCGCGACGGCGAGCGAGGCGCCGACCTCGGAGGCCACCCAGGCGGCGTGCCGGGGCTCCAGCGGCCCGTCGCCCTGCAGCACGATGTCGAGCGAGGCCCCGTCGCCCCACTCGTTGACCACGAAGACCACGTCGTCGCGCTGGTCGGCGTCGAGGACCCGCAGGATGCACCGGTCGTGCACGGCCGCCGAGCGGCGCGCCGCGTCGAGCAGCTCCGGGGCCCGCTCGTCGTCGCTGGCCAGACAGTGCACCGCGACGTGCCGGTCCAGCACCCGGTCGTGGGCGCGCCAGAACCGCCCGCCCCGGCTCTCGTTGAGCAGGTCCTCCAGGCGATAGCGCCCGGCGAGGACGTCGCCGGGCCGGATCGAGGTGGGCACGTGCCCCGGCGCCCCCGTTCGGCTGTGTCGGTGCTGTGGACGGCTGGTCCCCGCCATCGTAGGGCGCTGCTCAGCCGGTACGACGGCGCCACAGCCGCCCGCCGAGCGTGTCCAGCACCTCGGTGACCTCCGTGAGCCGCAGCAGCCGGGCCAACAGCAGGTAGGCCAGGCCGCCGAGGCCGCCCGCGGCGAGCAGGATCGCGGTCGCCACCGGCCAGGCGGGCGAGCCACCGAGCCAGCCGTGCAGCAGCCACGAGACCACCGCCGCGATCGCCGTCGCCCCCGCCACCGCGACCACCGCGCGCACCGCGAACCGCAGCAGCCCCCGGCCGCCGAGCCCGCCGACCACCCGCCGCAGCACCAGGTAGGACAGCGCCGAGCCCACGGCGTACGACGCGGCGTAGGCGACCACCAGGGCCGGCGAGGTGCCCTCGGGGCTGACCCCGCGGACCAGCAGCCAGGCGGCCAGGATGTTGGTGGCGGCCACGCCGCACTGGATGAAGAAGACCGTGCGGGTCCGCTCCAGGGCGTAGAACCCGCGCAGCATCAGGTAGTGCACGGTGAAGAACACCAGCGCGAACCCGAACAGCGTCAGGGTGGGGGCGTAGAGCGCGAAGTTCGGAGCCCCGGCGCCGTGGTTGAAGATCAGGTTGGCGACGTCGGGGGCGATGACGGCGAGCAGCCCGGCGAACGGCAGGATCACCGCCAGCGCGGTGCGCAGCGTGTGGGCCAGCGTCTGCGCGAGCGCTCGCAGGTCGCCGTCGGACGCGCTGGACGACAGCCGCGGCAGGATCGCGGTGGCCAGCGACACGGTGACCACCGCGTGCGGCACCATCACGATCAGGAACGACTGGGAGTAGACCGTGTAGCCGGTGCCCTGGGTGCCGCCGGAGCCACAGGAGTCGAGCGCCGCCTGTGCGGTGCCGCTCGAGGCCAGCCGCACCACCACCGTGTAGGCGATCTGGTTGACCACCACGAAGAGCACGGTCCACAACCCCAGCCGCAACGTGTGCCCGAGCCCGGCGTCGCGGAAGTCGAATCGCGGCCGGAAGGTGAAGCCGGCGGCCTTGAGGTAGGGGATCAGCACCAGCAGCTGGACGGCGATGCCGACCGTCGAGCCGAGCCCGAGCAGCAGCTCCTGGCCGGAGCTGAAGCCTCCGCACAGGTCGCTGGCCGGGCCGTAGACGAGGAGGTAGGAGACCAGCACCGCGATCGACACCACGTTGTTGGCGATCGGGGCCCACATCATCGGGCCGAAGCTGCCGCGGGCGTTGAGGATCTGCCCGAGCAGCACGAACATGCCGTAGAAGAACACCTGGGGCAGGCAGTAGCGCGCGAACGCCACCACCGACGCGGTCTGCTCGGGGAGGTCGGCCCAGTCGTTGCTGAGGAAGAGCTGCATCACCCACGGCGCCAGGGCCACCAGCGCCACCGAGACCAGCCCGAGGAAGAGCGCGGCGAGAGTGACCACGCGGTTGGTGTAGGCCGCCCCGCCGTCGGGGTCGGTCTTCATCGCCCGCACCAGCTGCGGCACCAGCACGGCGTTGAAGATGCCGCCGGCCAGCAGGATGTAGAGCATGTTGGGGATGGTGTTGGCGATGTTGAACACGTCGCCGTGCAGCTGCTGACCGAGCGCGGCGGTGAGCAGCGCCGCCCGCAGGAACCCGCTGAGCCGGGAGAACACCGTGCCGGCGGCCATCACCGCCGAGCTGCGCAGGATGCCCTGCGACTCCTCGCTCACGGGGCCGCCCCGGAGGCCCGCCGCCGGCCTCGCCGGTCGGCGAGGCCGCGCCGCAGCCGCCTCGCCAGCCGCACCCCGATGGTGGTGAACAGCAGCAGCGCGCCGACCGCGATGACCACCCAGATCACCTGGCTGACCCGGTTGGCGCGCAGCGGGAAGGTGGTGGCCGTGCCGACCGGCTGGCCGTCCTCGTTGGCCACGATCAGCGAGACCGAGTGCACCGCGAGCGTGGTCGCCGTCGCCTCGAGCTGGAGGGTCGCCCGCTCGCCGGGCCCGAGCTCCTGGGCCGCGGTCGGGGTGATCTCGAGGCCCGGGTCGGTGGCCGCCTGCACCCGCACCAGCACCGTGTGGTCCAGGCCGTTGACGACGTCGGCCGACAGGCGTCCGGAGTCGCTCGACAGGGTCACCGAGGGTGGGGCCTCGACGGTGATCTCCGCGAGCCGGGAGTCGATCCAGCCGCTGGCGGAGGCCGCGGCCGCGCGGGCCCCGACCTGGTCGGCGCGGTCGTCGTACCCGACGAGGGTGAGGGCCTCGCCGTCGACCTGGTCGGCCACGGTGTCGTTGAGCGGGAGCACGCTGTCGAGCAGCCGACCGCGCGTCATCAGTGCCTCGGCGGTGCCGAAGGCGGTGCTGCCGAGCTCCTGGCCCTGGATGCGCCGGGGATAGCGGAGATGGTCGGCGGCGACGGAGCGGGCGTGCCGGCCCGCCAGGGCGCCGACGGTGGTGAGGTGCACCCAGCTCGCGGCGTCGGTCGCCTGGAAGAGGTCCCGGACGGCGGCCGGGTCCCAGCCCGAGGTCTCGTCGGTCGGCAGCGTCACGATCAGCGGCCCGCGCTTGGCGAGCAGCCGCACCAGCGACTCGGCGAGCAGGCGCTGGCGTACGTCGAGCACGGAGGTCTGCTGCGCTCCGGAGCCCTGGTCGACGGCGCTGTTGGTGAGATAGACGCGGTGGGCGAGCGTGGTGACCACGGCCGGCCCGCGCGACCGGGTGGCCCGGTCCAGGACCAGGTCGGAGGCCAGCAGCGTGGTGTTCTCCTGGACCATCTCGAAGCCCGCCTCGTCGAGGAAGCCGCCCGGCGGCGCGACGACCGGCGCGGCCGGGAGGTCCAGGCCCACGATCCGGCGGCCCGCGCGGTCGCGGGCCTGCTGGTAGACGTGCGGGGCGGCCTCAGCGGCCCCGGCCACGTCGGTGTCGCCGTAGGGCTGGGTGAGCAGCTGGTCGCCGACGAGGTCGGCCCGCATCCGGTTGAGCCAGGCCCGGGGTGGCGCGATCGCGGGTCGCGCCGCGGCGCTGGACCCGCTGTCGGCCTCGGCGGAGCCGCTCTCGGAGGGCTGTGCGGACGGGGTGTCGCTGGGGGTGCCGTCGCCCTCGGGCGCGAGGGTGTCGTCCAGCGAGCGCGCCGGGTTGTCACGACCCAGCCGGGCGACGGCGTCGGTGACGGCGGGGTCGACCACCCAGGTCAGCGGCCGGGTGCCGGCCTCGTCGGCGATCTCGAGGAGCCGGCCCAGCGACCCCTCGGGCTGCAGGTCGGTGCTCCACTGGTCGGGGTCGGCCACGGTGCCGTCGGCGGCGTACCGCACCTGGTGTCGCAGGGGCACGACCAGGGCGGTGTCGAGGCTCGGCTGGGCGGCTGCCCGCTTGCCCATCGCGGGGTCGCGCAGCGGGATGAACACCCGGTCGCGGCCGTCGGCGACCGGCACCTCCTCGCGGCCGGCGTCGGTCTCGCCGAGGGCGTGCACGCCGATCCAGTAGACCCCCGGCTCGCCGGTGATCTGCAGCTGGCCCCGGGAGACCCGGACCTTGAACCGCGCCTTCTTGCCGGGGTCGAGCACGTCGACGGTGTCGTAGACGCCCTCGGTCGTGATCCGGTCGCCGAACGGCTGGGTGGGATCGGACGCGGCCGCCTCGGCGAGCTGCTCCGGGGTCGTGAACGGCGCGCTCGAGGTCAGCGGGTAGATCTTGATCACCCGCCACTGCTCGTCACTGTCGTTGGTGACCGTGCCGGTCAGGGTGATCCTGCCCTTGGCGGGGATCACCGCGGGGCTGACCGCCTCGATCTGGACCGTCAGCGGGTCGGCGTCGGCCCGCGCGACGGTGGCCACCGCTCCGGCACCCGCCGTGGCCGCCGGGGTCAGCGTCGGGACTGGGTCGGCAGCGCCGCCGCCAGCGCCCCGAGGGCCATCGCCGCGGCCACGCGGGCAGGCAGCAACGACGCGACGGGCACCTACCTGCTCTTCGACCTCGCCCAGGACCCGCACCAGCTGCGCAACCTGGCCGGCGACCCGGCCCACGCGGCGACGGCCGAGCGGCTCCGGACGATGCTGGTCGGGCGGCTCCTCGCCTGAGCCTCGATGCCAGGCCTCGATGCCGGGCCCCGATGCACGCCACGACTAGAGTCGTCTCCCGTGTCCACCCCGCCCGCCACCCCGACGCCGACCCCCGCTGAGCGGTCGCCGTTCAGCATGGTCGACGCCCAGGCCCGGGTCTCGGCCGAGCTGGACCGGATCGCCCCGGTCCTCGACCCGCTGGCCGGTCGCTTCGCCGACGCCGGCCACGCGTTGGCCCTGGTCGGCGGGCCGGTACGCGACGCGCTGCTGGGGCGGCCCAACGCCGACCTCGACCTGACGACCTCGGCGCGGCCGGCGGAGATCGAGCGGCTGGTCACGGGCTGGGCCGACGCGGTGTGGGACATCGGTCGCGACTTCGGGACCATCGGCTGCCGCAAGGGTGACTGGACGGTCGAGATCACGACGTACCGCTCCGAGAGCTATGACCCCGCCTCCCGCCACCCCGACGTCACCTTCGGCGACTCCCTCGCCGGTGACCTCGGCCGCCGCGACTTCACCGTCAACGCGATGGCGATCGGACTGCCCGGCCGCGACTTCGAGGACCCGTACGCCGGCCTGGTCGACCTCGCCCACGGCGTGCTGCGCACCCCCGGCGCTCCGGAGCTCTCCTTCTCCGACGACCCGCTGCGGATGATGCGTGCGGCCAGGTTCGCGGCCCAGCTGGGCTTCGACGTGGCGCCCGAGGTGGTGGCCGCGATGACCGCGATGGCCGAGCGGATCGACATCATCTCCGCCGAACGGGTCCGCGACGAGCTGGTCAAGCTGGTCTGCGCCCCCGACCCGCGCCGCGGGTTGACGCTGCTCGTCGAGACCGGGCTGGCCGCGCGGGTGCTGCCCGAGCTGCCGGCGCTGGCGCTCGAACGCGACGAGCACCACCGGCACAAGGACGTCTACGAGCACACCCTCACCGTGCTCGAGCAGGCGATCGCGCTGGAGTCGCGACTGCCCGGCGGCGGCCCCGACTTCGTCTCGCGCTTCGCCGCGCTGATGCACGACGTCGGCAAGCCGAAGACCCGCCGCTTCCTCGGCGACGGCACGGTCACCTTCCACCACCACGACGTCGTCGGCGCCAAGCTGACCCGCAAGCGGATGCAGGCGCTGCGCTTCTCCAACGACTCGATCGACGCGGTCTCCAAGCTGGTCGAGCTGCACCTGCGCTTCCACGGCTACGGCTCCGGCCAGTGGACCGACTCCGCCGTCCGCCGCTACGTCCGCGACGCCGGCGACCAGCTCGAGCGGCTGCACATCCTCACCCGTGCCGACTCCACCACCCGCAACGCCCGCAAGGCGGCGAGGCTGCAGCGCACCTACGACGACATCGAGGCCCGGATCGCCCGGCTGTCGGAGGAGGAGGAGCTGGCCTCGATCCGTCCCGACCTCGACGGCCAGCAGATCATGGAGACCCTCGGCATCGGCCCCGGCCCGCGGGTCGGCGCGGCCTACCGACACCTGCTCGACCTGCGTCTCGACGAGGGCCCGATGACCGAGGACGCCGCCCGCGCCGCCCTGCTCGCCTGGGCCGCCGCCCACCCCGACTGACCGCGAGGTGCGGGAAATGGCCCCGCGAGGTGCGGGAAATGGCCCCGCGAGGTGCGGGATGTGGATGTGGGCCCGCGCCCCCTGGGAGGCGTCGATGGGGCAGAAACGGCAGGGAATCCGCGGGAATTCGCGACGTTGTGGGCCAAACGTCGTACCCGCGCAGTCACCCGAACGACCGCGCTCCCCACCGCACCAGCCGCCAGCCATCGGCGTCCACCTCCACCACGGCGTCCTCGCCGTTGGCCAGCGGGTGGTCGTGGACGTACGCCGGCGTGACGTTGTCTGACACCTCGAGCAGCGCCAGGCAGGCGGCTGTCTGGTGCCCCACGACGAGCACGGTCTCGCCGCGGTGCAGGTCGGCGATGGCCTGCAGCTCCTCGCGATAGCGCGCCACCACGTCGAGCCCCGACTCGCCCCCGGGGAAGGTGGCCCCTAGGTCGCCGGCGTACCACCGGTCGGTCACCGCGTGCAGCGCGTCGATCGAGAACGGCTGCCCGAGCAGTTCGCCGATGAACACCTCGCGGAGCGTCTTGCGAGTCGTCACGCCGACACCGAGCTCCGCGGCCGCGATCTCGGCGGTCTGCACGGCGCGCGACACGTCGCTGGTCCACACGGCGGCGACCCGCTCCTCGGCCACCCGTCGCGCGAGACCCTGCGCCTGCCCGCGACCCTCGGTCGTGAGCCAGCCACCCTCGTCGGAGAACCACGTCTCGACGTACGACGCGTCACCATGCCGCGCGACCACCAACCGGGCCGGGCACTGGAGGTCGCTCACCACGACATCGTCCCTCACCCGGACCGAGAACGCCGACGGCGCCCGGACCGGAGTCCGGGCGCCGTCGGGTCGACGATTGTGCAGAAACTGCAGCGGGATGTCGCGAAATGACGACGTTTGTGCCCAAACGTCAACAACTCCGGCGACAGCCAGCCCCCCGTCAGCGCAGGGGAGTGAAGCTCACTCCTCGCCGCGGATGAAGGCCTCGACGCGCGCACGACCCTCGTCGTCGGGCAGCTGCACGGGCGGGCTCTTCATGAGGTACGACGACGCGGAGATGATCGGGCCACCGATGCCGCGGTCCTTGGCGATCTTCGCCGCGCGGATCGCGTCGATGATGATGCCGGCGGAGTTGGGGGAGTCCCAGACCTCCAGCTTGTACTCCATGTTGAGCGGCACGTCGCCGAAGGCGCGACCCTCGAGCCGGACGTAGGCCCACTTGCGGTCGTCGAGCCAGGCGACGTAGTCGGACGGGCCGATGTGCACGTTCTTGTCCTGGACCTTGCCGGCCAGCGAGCCGGTGAGGTTGGAGGTGACGGCCTGGGTCTTGGAGACCTTCTTGGACTCCAGCCGGTCGCGCTCGAGCATGTTCTTGAAGTCCATGTTGCCGCCGACGTTGAGCTGGTAGGTGCGGTCCAGCGTCACGCCGCGGTCCTCGAACAGCTTGGCGATCACGCGGTGCGTGATCGTCGCGCCGACCTGCGACTTGATGTCGTCGCCGACGATCGGCACGCCGGCCGCCTCGAACTTCGCGGCCCACTCGGGGTCGGAGGCGATGAAGACCGGGAGCGCGTTGACGAAGGCCACGCCGGCGTCGATCGCGCACTGGGCGTAGAACTTGTCGGCCTCCTCGGAGCCCACCGGCAGGTAGGACACCAGCACGTCGGCCCCGGTCTCGCGGAGCACGGAGACGACGTCGACCGGCTCCGCGTCGGACTCCTCGATGGTCTCGCGGTAGTACTTGCCGAGGCCGTCGAGGGTGTGTCCGCGCTGCACGATGATGCCGGTCGGCGGCACGTCACAGATCTTGATCGTGTTGTTCTCGGAGGCGTTGGTGGCCTCGGCGAGGTCGAAGCCGACCTTCTTGGCGTCGACGTCGAACGCCGCGACGAACTCGACGTCGCGGACGTGGTAGTCGCCGAACGTCACGTGCATCAGGCCGGGGACGGTGCCCGCCGGGTCGGCGTCCCGGTAGTAGTGGACGCCCTGGACCAGGGAGGTGGCGCAGTTGCCGACTCCCACGATCGCTACTCGAACCGAACCCATCGGGCTCTCCTTCTGTGTGTCGTGCTGTCTTGTGGACATCTGGATGGTCTGGGGTGGTGTGACGGGGTGGTACGCCGGCTAGGCGGGCCCGCTGGGCTGGGCGGCCGGGGCCGTCCCGCCCTCGCCGGGCTCGCCACGCTCGGCGCGGATCAGGTCGGAGATCCAGCGGACCTCGCGCTCGACGGACTCCACGCCGTGCCGTTGCAGCTCTCCGGCGTAGCGGTCGACCTCGGCCTGGGTCATCGACAGCTCGCGCTGCACCCGGTCGAGGCGCTCCTGCAGGCGCATCCGCCGGCCCTCCAGCACCCGCAGCCGGATCTCCATGTCGGTGCGGGAGAAGAAGGCGAAGCGGATGTCGAAGTTGTCGTCCTCCCACGCGGTGGGACCGGCCTCCGACATCAGCCGCTCGAACTCGCGGTGACCGGCGTCGGTGACGGTGTAGACGATCTTGGGCCGGCCGGTGACCGCGGCCGGTGACCCCGGCGACTCCTCGATCAGTCCGGCCCGCAGCAGCTTCTTGAGCGTGGGGTAGAGGGTGCCGTAGGACAGCACCCGACCCCAGCCGAGCATCAGGTTGAGCCGCTTGCGCAGCTCGTAGCCGTGCATCGGGCCCTCATGCAGCAGACCGAGGACCGCGAGGTCGATGGTCTCCGCGCGACGTGCCATACGATGCATCGTAGCGATATATCCGGTTCATGCCCAAACGGACATTCGGCGCCTTTGTCAGGTGAGTGAACACACCCTGAGAAGCCGCTGAGTCGATTGGGACCCGGCCCCCCGGCGCCGTACCCTCGTCAGAGGTTCGCTGCGCGGGGCAACCCCTGTCGCCTCCGCCGCATCCCATCCAGCGAAGCCCTGCCCCCGCCTGCCCCTGACTCTGGAGACCCCGACCCGTGGCCAAGCGCCGAGCCTCCGGCCCCGCCGTGACCAAGAGCCCGACCCGGACCCGTGCCGCGGCGTCCTCGGGCGGCTCCTCCAAGAAGCCCGGCAAGAGCGCTCCCGCGAAGGGCCGTTGGAAGCGGCGCATCCTCAAGACCTTCGCGTGGCTGACCGTGCTCGGTCTGCTCGGTGTCATCTTCGCGGCCGGCGCGTTCGTCTACGTCTACAACAAGACCGAGATCCCCGACCCCAACTCGGAGTTCCTCACCCAGACCACGCAGGTGTTCTACGCCGACGGCAAGACCCCGCTCGGCACCTTCGCCACCCAGGACCGCGAGTCGATCCCGCTGAAGAAGATGCCGCAGACCCTGCAGGACGCGGTCGTCTCCGCCGAGGACCGCACCTTCTGGACCAACAAGGGCATCGACCCGAAGGGCATCATCCGGGCGGCGTTCAACAACGCCAAGGGCGGCTCGGTGCAGGGCGCCTCGACCATCACCCAGCAGTACGTCAAGATCCTCTACCTCACCTCCGAGCGCAGCCTGCAGCGCAAGGTCAAGGAGGCGATGCTGTCGCTGAAGCTGCAGCGGGAGTACTCCAAGCAGGAGATCCTCGAGGGCTACCTCAACACCATCTACTTCGGCCGCGGCGCCTACGGCGTCCAGGCCGCGGCGCAGGCCTACTTCCAGGTCGACGCCAAGGACCTCGACCTCCAGCAGAGCGCGGTGCTGGCCAGCGTCCTCAACAACCCGACGGCGTTCGACCCCGCCAACGGCAAGGACGCCAAGCTGCGGCTCAAGGAGCGCTACGCCTACGTCCTCGACGGCATGGCCCAGATGGGCAACCTCAGCCAGGCCGACGCCGACGAGGCCGCCAAGCACCTCCCCGACTTCCCGAAGATCGAGGTGAGCAGCAAGAACGGCGGTCAGAACGGCTTCATGCTGGCGCTGGTCCGCGAGGAGCTGCACACCCTCGGCTACACCGACCAGCAGATCGACGGCGGCGGGCTCAAGGTCACCACGACCTTCACCAAGGAGGCGATGCGGGCGGCCCGCCAGGGCGTGGTCAGCCAGCGCCCCACCACGACGTACGACGGCCAGGGCAAGATCAACGACAAGAACCTGCACGCCGCGGCCGCCACTGTCCAGGTCGGCACCGGCGCCCTGCTCGGCTTCTACGGCGGCCAGAACTTCCTGCAGTCCCAGATCAACTGGGCCGTCGCCGGCGGGATGGTCGGGTCGACCATGAAGCCGTTCACGCTGGCCGCCGCGCTCGAGCAGGGCTTCGCGCTCAAGGACACCTTCGAGGGCAACTCGCCCTACGTGTTCCCCGACGGGCTGGAGGTCAAGAACGAGGGCGCCGGCGACGGCAACGACTACGGCTCCCACGTGACCGCCACCAAGGCGCTGGAGGAGTCGATCAACACGGCGTTCATCGACATGTCGGTGAGCATGGACGACGGCCCGGCGGCGATCGACAAGATGGCCAACGAGCTCGGCGTCCCGCCGGCCAAGGCCAACGACAAGTACCCCGGCATCCCCTCGACCAGCCGCGACCTCTCGCCCGACGACACCCTGATCACCCTCGGCAAGGCCAGGATCAGCCCGATCAACATGGCCAACGCCTACGCCTCGATCGCCTCCGGCGGCGAGCGGGCGCAGGTCCACGTGATCCAGAGTGTCGACGCCCGGTCCGACGTGGCCGACGACTACACCTTCAAGTCGCCGACCAAGCGGGTCCTCGACAAGGACATCGCCGCCGACGTCTCCTACGCCATGCAGCAGGTCGTCGACGTCGGCACCGGCACCGCGGCGAAGGAGCTCGCGCGGCCGGCCGGCGGCAAGACCGGCACCGCGACGAAGGAGGCCGCCAACGGCGGCAGCGTGGTGTCGTCGGCATGGTTCGTCGGGTTCACCCCGCAGATCTCCACCGCGGTCATGTACGTCCGCGGCGACGGCGACGACCAGCTCGACACCTGGCTCCCGTCGTACTTCGGCGGGTCCTACCCCGCCCGCACCTGGACCGCGATCATGAAGGCCGACATGGAGGGGCTGCCGGTCGAGGAGTTCCCGCCGCCCGCCTACGTCGACGGCGAGGCGCCGAGCAACGGCCACGACCCCTACACCCCGCCGCCGCCGAAGCCGACGAAGACCAAGACCAAGACGCCGAGCGACACCCCAACGCCGACGCCGAGCGACACCCCGACGCCCACGCCGACACCCGACCCCGACCCCGACGCCATCGGGCAGCGGTTCCCCCAGCGGGAGCCCTAGCGCGGGCGCGGGAGGTGGTGGCGGTGCCGGCCGGCCGTTCCCCGGTCTGCTGGCGGGGCTGATGGCCGTGCTCCCCCGGCTCTGGTAGGACTCCTGCGGTGACCCGACATCGGGCCGAGGAGGCCGCCGACGCCCACGGCGTCGGTGCCGGCGAGCCCGGACCTGTCGAGCCCGGACCCGTCGAGCCCGGACCCATCGAGCCCGGACCCATCGAGCCCGGACCCATCGGGGCCGGACCCATCGGGGCCAGGGTCCATCCCACGCTGGACGACCCGGTGGTGGAGTCGCTCTCGGAGGCGGTCGGTGGTCCGGTCGGCACCCGCGCCGGCCGACACCCCTGGTGGACCCCGGTGCGGGTGGTGCTCGCGCTGACGGCGCTGACCTTCGCGCTCGGCATGGTGCAGAAACAGCCGTGCGCGACCACGAACTGGCAGGACGGCCAGCTGCGCTACGCCGCGATGTGCTACTCCGATCTGCCCTACCTCTACTCCCTGCGCGGCTTCGCCGAGCTCGAGTGGCCCTACTCCTCCGACGAGCAGGTGCGGGCGCGCTACCAGACCATGGAGTACCCCGTCGGGATCTCCTACTGGGCCTACGGCACCGCCTGGGTCACCCACGTGCTGGCGGGGTCGCCGGACGTCGCGGAGCGCTACTCCGTGCCGGTCGACGACCTGGGGGCGCGCGACGACGTGCTGCGCGAGCGCCGGATCTTCGTCGCCGTGAACGCCGTGGGGCTGGGCCTGATGGCGTTGCTGGCGGCCTGGTTCCTGGTGGGGGTCAACCCGCGCCGGCCCTGGGACGCGGCGGCGTTCGCGCTGTCGCCGGCGCTGCTGCTCAGCGGACTGGTCAACTGGGACCTGCTGGCGGTGATGATGACCGCCGGTGCGCTGTGGGCGTGGGCGCGCGGCCGCCCGGCGCTCACCGGCGTGATGGTCGGGCTGGGCGCGGCGACCAAGCTCTATCCGCTGTTCCTGCTCGGCGGGCTGCTGGTCATCTGCTGGCGGGAGCGGCGCTGGCGAGAGCTGGGGGTCGCCACCGCGGCTGCGGGGGCGGCGTACGTCGTGGCCAATGCGCCGGCGTGGGTCACCGGCTGGCACCAGTGGACCTACTTCTGGTCGTTCAACTCCGACCGCGGTGCCGACCTGGGGTCGGTGTGGCTGGTGGTCTCGCAGGCGACCGGCTGGGTGCCCGCGCCGGACACGATCAACCTGGTCTCGTGGGCGTTCTTCGTGCTGTGGTGCCTCGGCGTGCTGGTGCTCGGGCTGGCGGCGCCGTCGACCCCTCGGCTGGCCCAGCTGGGCTTCCTGGTGGTGGCCGGCTTCCTGCTGGTCAACAAGGTCTACTCCCCGCAGTACGTCCTGTGGCTGCTGCCCCTCGCGGTGCTGGCCCGGCCGCGGTGGCGCGACCTGTTGGTCTGGCAGGCCGGGGAGGTCTTCTACTACGCGATGGTGTGGTTCTACCTCGGGGAGTACCTCGCGCCCGCCGGTGGCGGCCCGGCCGGTGCCTACTGGATCGCGATCGCCGTGCGGGTGCTCGCCGAGCTCTACCTGGTCGCCGTCGTGGTGCGCGACATCCTGCGGCCCTGGCACGACCCGGTGGACCGGCCGGACGACGACCTCGACGACCCCTGGAGCGAGGCCGGCTCAGACGATCTCGACCGCGTCGAACGCGGTGGCGGTGAACCGGACCCGGACCTCGAGCTGGTCGCCGACCGCGGGCGCAGCGGCTGAGTCGGGCAGGAACAGCATCGAGGCCTGCATGTGGGGCGGCTCGGCGAACATCGCCTGCCGACCGGCCACCAGGAACGGCGACCGGGCCAGGCCGGCGGCGTCCAGCCCGCCGCGCGCCACCGACGCCGCGCGGGCGCGCAGCGACAGGTCGCCGGTGGGCGCGACCAGCCCGATCCCGTGCGCGGTGCCTCCGGAGACGACCAGCAGGTGGCCCGCCCGCGGCGCCCGCCGGCCGCGATAGCCGTAGCGCTCCCCGCGCGTCACCCGGTGCACGTCGAGCACGGTCGCGGTGGCGCGGAGCGCGTCGCGGTCACCCAGCCAGAGCGCGGTGCCGACCCGGGGCCGGAACGCGGTCGCGGGGTACGCCGACCGGAGCGCGGCCAGCTCGTCGGTGCCGAGGTGGCTCACCCAGACGGTGCTGTGCTCGAGGCCCGCGGCGACCACGTCGACCATCAGCCGCTGCACCTCCTCGAGCTGCGAGCCGTCGCCCAGCGGCAGATGCAGCGCGACGCCGGCGAGCTGCCGAGCCGGGGCGCTCGCCGCGACCTCGCGCAGCTCCGCGGCGGTCAGGCCGTGCCGACGCATCGAGGTCAGCCGCTCCAGCACGAACCGGGCGCCCGGCTCGCGGTCGAGCAGGCCGGCCAGGTCCTCGGGCCGGCTCACCGTGTGCACGACGCGCCGGGCGAGGGCCGGGTCGAGCGCCGGTGTGAACGGCCGCCAGGGGGTCAGCACCAGCAGGTCGCCGGCGAACCGCTGGGCCACCTCGGCGAGCTCGGGATAGGTGCCGACCGCCAGGGTGTCGGGCCCGGTGCCGCCCTCGGGAGGATGCTCGGCCAGCCACTGCGTCTTGCGGGCCAGTCGCCCCAGCCCGAAGCCGTAGCCGTTGCCCTTGGCCACCGGCACCAGGCCCGGCCGGGCGGCCGCGACGTCGCGGAGGTGGCGGCGCCAGCGCTCGCCGTCGACGGTCAGGGTCAGGCTCATCGCCGGCCTCCGGTGGAGGGGGTTGTGTGTCTGGCCCTGTGGGGACGACGACGGCTGGGGCACACGACCCGCTGGGCCGAGGGGGTTGTGTGTCTGGCTCCGTGGGGACGACGACGGCTGGGGCACACGACCCGCCAGGTCCGCTCCCGGGCGGCCGGGGCCCGGGGCGTCACGAGCGCCTCTTCATGTAGAGGTCGAACGCGGTGTAGAGCAGCGGCCGCAACGGCAGGTCCCACTCGCCGGCGTACTCCACCGCGACGCCGCCGGTGCCGACCTTGAACTGGATCAGCCCCACGTGGGGGTCGTCGGCGTCGAGGGTGTCGGTGATCCCGCGCAGGTCGTAGACCTCCGCCCCGGCGGCCAGCGCCTGCCGGATCATCGCCCACTGCACGGCGTTGGAGCCGCGCACCTCGCGCTTCTCGGTCGAGGAGGCGCCGTAGGAGTACCACGCGTGGCCGCCGACCCGGATCGCGATCGTGGCGGCGACCAGGTCGTCCTCGTGGTGGGCGAGGTGGAGGGTGATCCGGTCGGGGTCCTCGGCCGACAGGGCGGCGTACATCGTCTGGAAGTAGGACAGCGGCCGCGGCGTGAAGTGGTCGCGCTCGGCGGTGTGGACATAGAGCGCGTGGAACGCCTCGAGGTCGGCGGCGGTGCCCACCGAGGTGACGACGCCGGACTTGTCGGCCTTGCGGATGTTGCGCCGCCACAGCTGGTTCATGCCGGCGAGGACGTCGGCCTCGGTGCGCGGCGTACGGACCCCGTCGACCTCGGTGGTCAGCGGCACCCAGAAGTTGTACTGCGGCTGGCCGGCGGCGAACCCGCCCGCGACGGCCTGGGGGCGCCAGCCCAGCTCCTGGAGCTGGGAGACCACCCGGGCGCCGGCCACCGAGCGCTCCTGGGGCGTGAGGTCGGTGAGCCGACGGGTGTCGGCGCTGGCGATGCCCTCCTTGACCTGGGCGGCGCTCCATCGCCGGGTGATCACCGGCGGGCCCATCCGGATCCCGAACGCGCCCTGCTGCTTCACGTGCTCGGCCAGCGGGGCCAGCCAGGCCGCCAGGTCGTCGCCGTCCCAGTCGATCGAGGGGCCCTCGGGGAGGTAGGCGAGGTAGCGCTTGAGCCTGGGCACCTGGCGATAGAGCACCAGCCCGGCGCCGACGATCTCCTCGCCGTCGAGGAAGCCCAGCGACTCCGCCCGCCACTCCGACTTCACCGTGCCCCAGGCGGGGGTCTGCAGGAAGCTCGCCGAGCGGCCGTGCTCGTGCCACTGCCGGTCCAGGAACGCCAGGTGCTCGGCCGCGGCGATCGGGCGCACCGCGAGCCGGCGTCCGGGGGTGCGGTCGGCGGGGCTCACGGAAGGCGAGGCTACCGGGCCGGTCGTGGCCGCCCCCAGAGACACCGAAGGGGCCCGACCAGTCCCCCGCACCGGTCAGGCCCCTGGATGGTCCCAGGGCCCGTCATCGACGAGCCCTGGAATCCGTCGGCACCCCAGAAGAGCCCGGTCGGGACCCCCAGATACACCCCGTCGACGACTATTTCCGGTGTTTCTGGCTCGCCAAGCCGCGGAATCCTCGGCAGAGTGGGGTTCTCGGGGGGACCACGCCGGCAGGTCCGAGGGCCTCGGACCCGCGAACCCGGTCGGGTCGGATGTATCAGGGCGCGCCGGTCACGCTCCTGGGTGCATGTGACGACCGGTGTAGCAGCTGCTCGACGGAGGCCCCCTCGGGGACCGGCACGATCGGGACGCGCCTCGTGCGAGGCAGCGAAGCAGAGGTGGGAGAAGTCGCCTGTGGGCCAGGACGCCGACCAGCACGACCCGGCTGAGGACGACCGTCCCACCCAGGTCTGGACCGACGCCGCCGCGGCGTTCGGACGCTGGCTCGACGGCGACCAGGGCGGCCTCGACGACCTGGTGGCGACGATGACGCCGGTGCTGTGGCACGTCGTCCGCGCCTACCGGCTCTCTCCCGACTCCGCCGAGGACGTCGTCCAGTCGACCTGGCTGGCGCTGGTACGCCGGCGCGACGCGATCGAGGACGCCCTCGCCGTGGGCGGCTGGCTGACCACGACGGCGCGACGCGAGGCGTGGCGGGTCTGTCAGAAGAGCGACCGCACCATCCCCGTCGAGGACGACGAGTTCGACGTCCGGATGCCCAGCCAGCGCTCGGCCGAGACCGACGCCGTGGCCCACGACGAGCGCGACCGGCTGTGGGCGGCCGTCGAGACGCTCAACGAGCGCTGCCAGCGGCTGCTGCGGATCGTCGCCTTCGAGCACCGACCCGACTACTCACAGGTGGCCGTGGCCCTCGACATGCCGGTGGGCAGCATCGGGCCGACCCGGAGCCGCTGCCTGGCCAAGCTGCGGGTGGTCCTCGAGGACACCGCCTTCCACGACCACCCCGACTCCGCCACGACGTCCGACGAGAGGGGCCCCCGATGAGCCGCGACGAGATCTTCGACCACCTCGAGACCATGTGGTCCGAGCGCGACCCGATGCCCGAGGGCCTGGTGGAGCGGATGCAGGCCCTGGTCGCCGCCGAGGTGACCATGGCGCTGACCGACCTCGACTACGAGCTGATGATGCTCATCGAGCGCTCCGCCGACCTGGCCGGCACCCGCGGTGGCGCGGGCACCGGCACGGGCACCGCCTACACCCTGCGCTTCGGCACCGGCGACCTCGACCTGCTGGTGCGCGCCGGTGGCCGCAACGGTGGCGGCACCACCCGCCTCGACGGCTGGGTCGTCCCGCCGGCCGAGCTCACCGTTCGCGCCACCCGGCTCGCCGGCTCCGGCGCGGACACCCCGGCCGAGCAGAGCTGGGAGGTGGAGGTCGACGCCCAGGGCCGCTTCGAGCTCACCGACCTGCCCGCCGGCCTCTACCGCCTCTGGCTCACCCCGCACGCCGCCGACGCCAAGCCGTTCGGCACCCCTGCCTTCGAGATCTGACCCCTACCCCCGGGAGCGCCGATGTCAGACCAGCACCAGAGCGAGCAGCCCGACACACCCGAACAGCAGGAGAACAAGCCGGTCCCCGCCGACCTCGGCCGGGAGCCGGTCCAACCTCCTCAGGAGGCCTACACCACGGTCGACGGCCGCGCTCTCGATCCGTCGACGGCCTTGGTGGTGAAGGGCGTGCAGCCGCGGTCGACGGTCTACGTCGGACCTCGGCTCACGATCTCGAAGTCCGTCGACGTCGAGGGCGCCGTCCGCGTTCTCGAGGCGGTGGCGAAGCCGCTCGGCTGGCGGGTCGAGCTCGAGCCCGAGGACGAGAGCAGTGCCGGCCTACGGTTCGGCGTACGCCGCGTCAAGCTGTCGGTCGCCTCCGCCGGCGTCACCCTGCAGCCCGACGGGTGGACCCTGCTCCAGCAGGTGCGCGACCAGTTCGGCGTCGAGGCGGTCAAGGGGGTCGGCCTCGACCACGTGGTGTTCGCCGATGACATCGGCGCGAACCCCTACGACATGTCCCACCCCTACGACATGTCGCATCCCTATGACATGTCGCACCCGTATGACATGTCGCACCCCTACGACATGTCCCATCCCACCGGCCTGTTGGGCCGCGACAGCTATCCCGGGTACTCCCCGGCCCTGGCGACCTACGCGATGCCCGGCAGCGGTGGGCGGCAGCCGATCGCCTACGTCGGCCCGGCACCCCACCGGCGCAAGGCGAAGAAGCTGCCCGGCCGCCGCCCGGTGGTGGCGCTGATGGACACCGGCTGTGCGTGGCACCCGTGGCTGCACGGGCTGGTGGACCGCTCGGTCGAGTACGCCGGCCAGCGCATCGGCTATCACGACCCGCACACCGACCCGGAGCTGCACCAGGACCTCACCGGTCCCCTCGACGGGATGATCGACCCGCTGTCGGGACACGGCACCTTCATCGCGGGGCTGATCCGTCAGGGGTGTCCCGACGCCGACATCATCTCCTGGCGGATCGTGCCGTCGTCCGGCCCGATCATCGAGTCCGACTGGGTCAAGGCGCTGGCCCAGGTCGCCGACCTGGTGAACTCCGGTGAGCAGCACCTCGACGTGCTCAGCCTCTCGATCGGCTACTACCACGAGACGCCCAAGGACGAGCTGTTCGACCCGACGCTCTACGACATCCTGTCCGACCTCGGACGCAACGGGGTGATGGTCGTCTGCTCCGCCGGCAACGACGCCACCAGCCGGCCGAGCTTCCCGGCCGCGTTCGCGCCCTGGTCCGACGGCAACGGGCCCTACCAGCCCGACCCCGACCTGGTGCCGATCGTGTCGGTGGGCGCGCTCAACCCCAACCAGCGCTCGGACGCCCTGTTCAGCAACGCGGGCCCGTGGGTCCGGTCCTATGTGCCGGGGGCCGCGGTGATGAGCACGATGCCGCCGTTCGAAGGGGGCCTCCAGCCGGTCGCCAGGTCCGGCGCGTTCCGGCGGCTGCGCAGCAGCATCGATCCGGACGACTTCCGCGGCCGGTTCGGGGTGTGGAGCGGGACGTCCTTCGCTGCCCCGCTGATGGGGGCGGTGCTGGCCGAGGGCCTGATCCCGCTCCTGGAGGACGACGGTGTGGCCGTGACCCGGGAGGAGCGCGTCGAGCGGGCCTGGAAGGTCGTGTCCCGCTACACCTCGATCTCCTTGCCCGAGTAGCTCGTCCGCCTCGGGCGCGGGTCGGCCGCACCGCGGCCGGCGAGGTCGTCGTAGGCCATGATGGTGACGTGCAGTCGGCCGCGGAGCTCCACCGCCGCGGGGTCACGGCCATCAACCGCGGCCGGGCGAGGCAGGCCCGGAGCCTGTTGGTCCGGGCCCGGGAGCGGGCGGACTCCGAGGACCTGCTCTCCCGCATCGATGCGAGCATGGCCTACGTCGCCGCCGAGACCGGAGACCCGGCCGAGGCGATCCGGCTCTGCGAGCTCGCCCGCTCCCGCGAGGGCATCGCGCCGGAGACGCGAGGCATCGTGGAGAGCCAGCTGGCCGGGCTGCGGATGCGTCGCGGGGAGACGGCGGCGGCGCTGGCGTCGTTCGAGATCGCGATCGGGTCGCTGGACGATGCCACGGAGCTCGCGCGCGCCCACGTCAACCGCGGCGGCGTCTACCTCCAACAGGGCCTGGCCGCACCGGCCGCCGACGACTTCGCCGCCGCCGTGGCCCACTTCTCTGCGGCCGGGAGAGACGTCGACGCGGCCATGGCCGAGCACAACCTGGGCTACGCCCATCTGCTGCGCGGCGACCTCGCCGCGGCCTACCAGCGCATGGAGGCCGCTCGCCTCGTCCTCCAGGACGTGAGCCCGATCGTCCGTGCCATCGGTGACCAGGACCGCGCCGAGGTGTTGCTGGCCGCCGGTCTGGTGAGCGAAGGGGTCGAGGCGCTGGGTTCGGCTGCGCGCGAGTTCGGTCGGCGCAGGCTGCAGCAACGCCGGGCCGAGGCGGAGCTCGCCCTGGCTCGAGCGGTCCTGCTGGCCGACCCGGAGCGCTCGCTGGCGGCAGCCCGGTCGGCTCGTCGGCGGTTCGCCCGGGCGGGCCAGGAGGCCTGGCGTGCTCGGGCTGAGGCACTCGCGGTGGCCGCGGAGGTGGAGACCGGGCGCCGGGGACCCTCGTTGGTACGCCGGTCCGACGAGGTCGCGGCGCAGCTCGAGGAGCAGGGGCTCAGCACGAACGCGACCTTGGCGCGGCTGCGCTCTGCCTTGGTCCAGGTCCGCCGCGGGGACCTCGACGACGCCGCCGAGCGGCTGTCGAGGGAGCGCGTCGGACGCTCGGCACCGCTGACGGTGCAGCTGCTCGCGAGCACCGTGCGGGTGGAGCTCGCGCGGAGCCAGGGGCGACCGGGCGTGGCCCTGAGACAGGCGCGCCAGGGACTCGATCGGCTGCACGCGTGGCAGAGCACCCTGGGCAGCCTCGACGTGCAGACCTCGGTGGTCGGTCGCGGTGAGCGGCTCGCGGTGCATGCGCTCGAGATCGCCACCGAGAGCGCTCGACCCGAGGTCGTGCTCGAGTGGTCCGAGCGCGGCCGGATGCTGGCCAGCCGGGTGCGGCCGGTGCGGCCTCCTTCCGACCCGGCGCTGGCCGAGCAGCTCGCCGAGCTGCGGCGACTGCAGTCGGGGAGGACGACCTGAGTGCCCAGGAGCGGCGCCGACACACCGAGCTGCGCCGGGCGGTCCGGGAGCGAGCCCTTCAGCTGGAGGGCTCGGGCGAGGTGGCCGCTCCCGCTGACCTGGCCGAGGTGCACGCAGCACTGGGGCCGGATCAGGCGCTGGTGGCCTTCGTGGCCAGCGCCGGCTCCCTGGTCGCCATGGTGACGACCGACTCCACCGCCGCCGTCCGCCGGATCTGCGGGCGGGAGGAGCTCGACTCCACCCTGGGCGGGCTGCACGCCGACCTCGACATGGCGGGGTCCGAGCTGCCGGCGCCGTTCGCCGGGCCGGTACGCCGGCAGCTGGCGAGCCGGTTGGACCGGCTGGACGACCTGCTGGTCGCCCCGATCGCCGACCTGGTCGGCGACCGGCGGCTGGTGCTCACTCCGTCGGGAGTGCTGGCCGGCGTGCCGTGGGGACTGCTGCCGTCGTGGCACGGCCGTCCGGTGACGGTCAGCCGGTCGGCCACCTCGTGGCTGGCCGGACACGCGTCGCCCTTGCGGCTGGGCTCGGCGGGCTTCGTCGCCGGACCGCGGGTCGCTCGGGCGGCCGGTGAGGTGAAGGCCGCGGCCGAGACCTGGGAGGCGGCCGAGGTGCTGGTGGGGGAGGCGGCGTCGGCGAGTGCGGTGTCCGAGCTGGCCGGCCGGGTCGACGTACTCCATGTCTCGGCGCACGGCCGGCACTCCGCCGAGAACCCGTTGTTCTCCGGCCTGGAGCTGGTTGACGGCCCGTGGTTCGGCTACGACATCGACCAGCTCGCCGCGATCCCCGAGGTGGTGCTGCTGTCGGCCTGCGAGGTGGGCCGCTCGGAGGTGCGGTTCGGTGAGGAGCTGGTGGGCATGACCACCGCCTGGCTGCATGCCGGGGCGCGTTGTGTGATCGCCTCGGCGGCGGCCGTCAACGATGGGATCGCCCACGATGTGCTGGTCGCGGTGCACCGAGGTCTGGGCGCCGGACAGGACCCGGCGACCGCGTTGGCGGCAGCGCTGCCGGCCGTCTCGGAGGAGTCGGCTCCGGCGCCGTTCGTCTGCTTCTGTTGAGCCCTGTGTGCCCCCTGTGACGAGGGAGTCCGGGTGTGATGAGGCCGGTCCAGGAACCTTTACTTTTCTGGTGCTCGAGGGCGGTATCAGCCGTTGCGACCCGCGCTCTTGAGGAGTAGACAGTCACCTGAGGTTGCCGTGGGGGGCACGAATGCTGAAAGTGATCACCGATCCGACACCGGGTCAGACCGTTCGCTTGCCTGCTGGCGCCGGTCTGGAGCTCCGGTTCCGCCGCGGCATGAGCCGCAACCGTTGGCGGATCGCCGAGGCTCCGGCCAACCTGCTCCCGCTTGCGGGACCGGGCGAGGTCCCGACGCAGGCGACCGCCGAGGAGAGCCAGTGGGCGCTGCGCTTCCTGGCGTTCAAGGGCACCGAGGACCACCCCGAGCCGCTCTGTCTGGAGCTGACTCGCGACGACCTGAGTGAGCCGGCGGAGGTCCGCCGACTGCGGGTGGTCGTCACCGACTGACCTCTCGAGTCCTCGGGGTGCGCAGACGCACCTTCCCGGGACGCGGCGCCGGCACGCTCATGGGGTGCGGGCCGGATCGCCGCGCCCGGGGTTCTCGGGCCTCCCGTGTGGGAGATGTCTACTGGTGCGTACGACGCAGGGGGTGCGTCGTACGCACCAGTAGACCTTGCGGGGCGCGCCGGGGGCCGCTCGACATCCGGCCACACGCCGTCCGCGCCGGGACCCTCGCGGCCGACACCGGGCCGAGATCCGCGCACAGGCCGGTGAACTCCAGCGGCCGTCCACAGACCGGAAGACGACCGTCGCGGCCCCAGCCCACCGGCGGGCAGGCTGCGGCCCATGGACCCGATCCCGATCCCTGCACGGCTGGCCCGGCAGTCCGGCGTCATCGCCCGCGCCCAGGTGCTGCACGCCGGTGACACGCCGGCCGACATCGCCCGCCGGCTGCGGCGCCGCGAGTGGGTGCGGGTCCTGCCGGGCATCTACCTCGACCACACCGGCGAGCCGACCTGGCTGCAGCGCTGCTGGGTGGGCGTGCTCTACCACTGGCCGGCGGCCCTGGCCGGCCTCACCGCGATCCGCGCGGTGGTCGGGCCGGGGTGGCGCCGCCACGACGATGCGGGGCCGATCGAGCTGGCGGTGCCGCAGCGTCGGCACGTGGTCGCTCGCCCGGGATACGTCCTCACCCGCCCCACCGGGTTCTTCGACCGCGTCCACTGGGGCGCCGACCCGCCTCACGTGCGGCTCGACCACGCGGGCGTCGATGTCGCCTCGAGGGAGCGCGACCCCTTCGCGCTGGTGGCCGTGCTCGCCGACCTCTGCCAGACCCGCCGCACCGCCCCACCTCGGCTGCTCGAGGTCATCGCGGCGCGCGGGAAGATCCGTCAGCGCAGCCTGCTCAACGAGGTGCTCACCGACCTCGGCCGCGGCACCTGCTCGGTGCTGGAGCGCGAGTTCCTGCACCGGGTGGAGCTGCCGCACGGGCTCCCTGCCCCGACGCGGCAGAGCCCGCGGCGGACGCCGGGGCTCACCGCCCTCCACGATGTTGAGTACGCCGACCTCGGTCTCGTCGTCGAGCTCGACGGACGGCTCTTCCACGACACCGCCGGACAGCGCGACCGCGACCTCGACGGCGATCTGCTGGTCGCCACCCTGGGCCCGGCCACGGTGCGGCTGGGCTGGGGGCAGGTGCTCGACCGGCCCTGCCTGACCGCTGCCGGGCTCATCGCGGTGCTGCGCCGCCGGGGCTGGGTGGGCGAGCCGGCTCCGTGCAGTCGCGAGTGCCCGGTGGGCGGCATCGCCGCTCCGGCGCTGCTCCCCCGCGCGAGCTGATCGGCCAGTCGCTCCCGCCCGCCCGTCCGGAATGCCCTGGCGAGGTGCCCTGCCGACGCGCCCTGCCGAGGTGCCCGGCCGGGTTGCCGCGCCGATCCGGCTCAGCCGAGCCGCTCGCGGAGGAACGCGAAGTCGGCGACGTGCTCCTCGGCGCCGCCCGGCGTCTCGACCAGCGCGGGGGCGCCGGCCTCGCGGACCACGTGCGCCAGCAGGTCGGGGTCGATGTGGCCGGCCCCGAGGTTGGCGTGCCGGTCGGCGCCGGAGTCGGCCTCGTCGCGGCTGTCGTTGAGGTGCACCAGGTCGATCCGGCCGGTGACGGCCCGGAGGTCGTCGACCACGGTCTCGAGGTCGAGCCCCCCGGCATGCGCGTGGCAGGTGTCAAGGCAGAAGCCGACCATCTCGGCGCCGGCGGCCGCCGCCACCGCCTCCCACACGCCGGCGATCCGCTCCAGCCGGCGGGTCATCGACTGGTCGCCGCCGGCGGTGTTCTCGATCAGCAGCGGGAGCTTGAGGTCGGTGGCCTCGATCGCCTTGCGCCAGTTGTCGAACCCCACGGCCGGGTCGTCGCCCTTGTTGACGTGGCCGCCGTGCACGATCAGCCCCTTGGCCCCGATCTCGGCCGCCGCGTCGACGTGCTGTTGCAGCAGCTTGCGCGAGGGGATCCTGATCCGGTTGTTGGTGGTGGCGACGTTGACGATGTAGGGCGCGTGGACGTAGAGGTCGACGCCAGCCGCCTCGGCGTCGGCACGCAGCGCGTCGGCGCCGCCGGCGTAGCGGATCTCGGGGCCCCGGTAGCCCTGCGGGTCGCCGAGGAAGAACTGCACCAGCGGGGCGTTGCGCGCCGCCGCCTCCACGATCGGGTCGGTCTGCTCGACGTGGGCGCCGAGCCGCAGCTCCTCGGGCACGCCGTCCTCCTCTGCTCGATGCCGGCCGTCCCGACGACCCTAGCCGGGGCCGCCGACGCCCCTCGCCTCACCGGACCAGCGCCACCACCAGTGCGGCCACGCTCAGCGCCAGGGCCAACCCCACCACCGCGGCCAGGCTCCTGCTTCCCGGCGGGGCGGCGGCTACTCGTGCGTACGACGCAGCAGGCGCGTCGTACGCACCAGTAGTCTTCCTCGCCCCGCGCCGGCCCGGCCACGACCACCATCGCGGCGGAGCGCCCACCGGCGGATCAGGTCCGACCACGTCACCGAGCACGGGCAACCCGAGCACCGGCCACCCGACCGGGTCGGGGAGGAGGTCGGCCCCGGCGAGCATCGACCGGGCCCGGGTCGCGTCCACCGGCCCCCGGGTGAGGGAGTCCGCCCAGCCGAGCAGCGCGTCCGCCGCTGAGCTCGACCGGCCCGACGCGCCGTGTGCCGCGACGACCGCGACGGCGGGGAGGGCCGAGCCGGTCGCTCCCCGCCCGGTGACCAGCTCGCGCGCGACCACGCCGACGGCGTAGACGTCCCACCAGGGCGCCGGCTCCTCCCCTCGCTGCTGGGCCGGTGGCATGTAGCCGTCGGTACCGACGACGCCCGCGTCGCCGGTGAGCCGCGGCCGATGCGGATGCACGGCGATGCCGAAGTCGGCGAGCCGCAGGCAGGGGTAGCCACGCCCGGTCGCGGCGAGCAGCAGGTTGGCCGGCTTGACGTCGCGGTGGACGATGCCCGCGCGATGCACCGCCTCCAGGGCGGCCAGCAGCTGGTCGAGGAGCACCGCCACCAGCGGCACGGGCAGCGGGCCGTGCCGGGCCAGCAGGTCGGCGACCGAGCCGCCGCGCACCAACGGCATCGCCACCGCCGCGCCGGCGTCATCGGCGGACCAGCCGGTGACCGTGACCAGGTGCGGGTGCACCAGCCGTAGCGACTGCTCCTGGGCCAGCCGGAGCAGCGCGGTCGGGTGCCGCTCGGCGAGCACCTTGACCGCGACGAAACCGCCGGCGCGAACGTCGTGGGCGCGCCACACCGTCCCCGTCGCGCCGGTGCCGAGTGGGTCGCAGAGCCGGTAGCGCCCGCCGACGAGCGACCCCGCCCCGGGCCCCGGACCGGCGGCGACGCCCCGCGCCGTACCGCTGCCCATCCACCGATCCTCGCGCCCGCCCGGCGACCCTGCCAGCACGGATTCGGAGGCTGTGGAGAACCGCTGGTAGCCTGAGCCGTTCGCGTCGGCGCCCTCCGGGCCCGGCCGGCATCGAGGCGAGAGCCGCCACCCGGCGTCCGCCGCCTCACCAACGCAAAGCCCTCCTGCCACGGAAAGACCGTGGCCGCCCTGAGTCCAGAGGAGGTGGAGAACGCTGTGCGTGCCTACGAAGTGATGGTCATCCTCGACCCGAACCTCGACGAGCGAACGGTGGAACCATCGCTCGACAAGTACCTCACCAACGTCATCAAGAAGGATGGCGGCTCCGTCGACAACATCGATGTCTGGGGCCGGCGCCGGATGGCCTATGAGATCAACAAGAACGCCGAGGGCATCTACGCCGTCATCACGCTGACGGCCGAGCCCGACTCCGTCAAGGAGCTCGACCGGCAGTTCACCCTCAACGAGTCGATCCTGCGCACCAAGGTGCTCCGCGCCGCGCAGTGACGCCGCTGTGGCGCCCGGCGTGGGCGCCTGTGGACGAGCACTACCGCAGCGTCGGTGGTATCGGCCACGATGAGCGCGACGTACGCCGCGACGTCTCCATCCGTTCCATGACCACAAGGGAGGCCTGAACCCACATGGCAGGCGAGACCATCATCACGATCGTCGGCAACCTGGTCGACGACCCCGAGCTGCGGTTCACCCCGTCCGGCGCGGCGGTCGCCAACTTCCGGATGGCGTCCACCCCGCGCACCTTCGACCGGCAGACCAACGAGTGGAAGGACGGCGAGGCGCTGTTCCTCACCTGCTCGGTCTGGCGGCAGGCCGCGGAGAACGTCGCGGAGTCGCTGCAGCGCGGCATGCGCGTCGTGGTGCAGGGGCGGCTGAAGTCCCGGCAGTACGAAACGCGTGAGGGCGAGAAGCGCACCGTCTTCGAGATCGACGTCGACGAGGTCGGCCCGAGCCTGAAGTACGCCACCGCCAAGGTCACCCGCACCACCCGACAGGGCGGTGGGGGCGGCTACTCCGGCGGCGGCCAGGGCGGTCAGGGCGGCGGCGCCGCGGCTCCGGCCGACGACCCGTGGGCCACCCCGGCCCCGTCCGGCGGTGCTCCCGCCGGAGGCTCCGGTGCCGGCGACCCGTGGGGCGCTCCCGGCGTCAGCAGCTCGGAGGAGCCCCCGTTCTGACGGGGTTCCACCACCATCCATCCGACACATCCCATTCCGGCGCCGCCGATCACTCGGCGCCGGGCTTTCAGAGAGGAAGCACCACAATGGCCAAGGCAGTGATTCGCAAGCCGAAGAAGAAGGTTTGCCAGTTCTGCAAGGAGAAGGCGACCGGCGTCGACTACAAGGACGCCACGCTGCTCCGCAAGTTCATCTCCGACCGCGGCAAGATCCGCGCCCGTCGGGTGACCGGCAACTGCGTCCAGCACCAGCGCGACGTGGCGATCGCCGTCAAGAACGCGCGTGAGGTCGCCCTGCTGCCCTACACCTCGACCGGTCGCTGAGAGGAGTCGACAGCATGAAGCTCATCCTGACCCAGGAGGTCGACGGCCTCGGCTCCCCCGGTGACGTGGTGGAGGTCAAGGACGGCTACGGCCGCAACTACCTCGTGCCCCGTGGTCTCGCGACCCGGTGGACCCGCGGTGGCCAGAAGACCATCGACGCGATCGTCTCCGCCCGCGGCAAGCGCGCCGCGCGCGACGAGGCGCACGCCGGCGAGATCAAGGCCAAGCTCGAGGAGGCCCCGGTCAACGTCAAGGTCCGCGCCGGTGACGCCGGCCGGCTCTTCGGCGCCGTGACCACCGCCGAGATCGCCTCGGCCCTCGAGGCCACCACCGGTGAGGCCGTCGACAAGCGCACGATCGTGGTGAGCAACCCGATCAAGTCGCTCGGCGCCCACCAGGTCAGCGTCAAGCTGCACGACGACGTGACCGCCGCGGTCGCGCTCAACGTGGTCCCCGCCTGACGCCGTACACCCGCTGACGCCGGCCCGTCGCCCCTCCCGGGGCTGCGGGCCGGTGCTCGTTCCCGGGGTGTGGTGGTGGCTCCCAGATGGTGACGTTTGGGCACAATCGTCGCGATTTCGCGCCAGCTCCCTGCCGTTTCGGCACAAACGTCACCTCGGCGCACCACCACCAACCAGCCAACCCGGCACAGAAGGGACGCCCGATGGCCAGCACCGCGCCGGCGCCACGGCAAGGCGGCCTGTTGATCGGGTCGGGTGCTCTGCTGTGGGGGCTGCAGTTCGCGTTCCTCAACCCGACGATCGGGCTGCTCCTGGTGGTGCTGTACGACGCCACGCCGGGGCAGGTCGGCTGGTCGCTGATGGCCTACAACGTCAGCGGGTTCCTCTCGACGCTGGTGGTGCCGGTGCGGGCCGACCGGCGCGGCGACTATCTGCGGCCGATGCTGTGGTGTGGCGTGCTCACGGTCGCCCTGGTGACGGCGCTGGCCGCGGCCACCACGCTGCCGATGGCGGTCGTCGCGCTGGTCGCTCTGGGTGGTCCGGCGGGTGTCGGCATCGGTCTGCTGTTCGCCCACCAACGTCACGTCGGGGCGTCCGACCGTGAGGTGATGCGCACCCGCGCGATGTTCTCGTTCGCCTGGGTGGCCGGTCCGCCGCTGGCCGCGTTCATCGTCGGGTTCGCCGGCAACCGGGCCATCCTGGCGACGGTCGCGCTGGTGGCGCTGCTGACCATCGGCACGACGACGGTGATGATCCGGCAGCGGACCCGGGCCGGTCTGCCGCTGCAGCCGGCGGCGAGCGGTGAGCGGATGCTGGAGGTCGTGGCCCGTCCGCAGATCCTCGTGCTGGTGGCGGCGTTCGTGCTGCTGCAGTCGGCCAACTTCGCCGCGGTCTCGATCACCACGCTCTATGTCACCGCGCACCTCGGCCTCGACCCGCTCTGGGGAGGCGCGGCGCTCGGCACCGCCGCCGCGCTGGAGATCCCGGCGCTGCTGCTGCTCGGGCGGCTGACCGAACGGGTCCGCGGCAGCCGCCTGGTCATGGGGGCGGCGGTCGCCGGGCTCGGCTACAACGTGGCGATGGCGCTGCTCACCGGCCCGGTGGCGCTGCTCGCCGTCCAGCTGCTCAACGCGGCCTTCGTCGCCGGGGTGGCCGGGGTGGGGCTGACGCTCTTCCAGCGGGTGGTCCCGCGGCCCGGCCTGGCCTCGGGTCTGTTCATGAACACCACCCGGATCGGTGCGATCCTCTCCGGCGCCCTGATCGCGGTCGCCGGCCTGCCGGGCCTGGGCTACCCGTCGGTCTTCGTCGCCAGCGCCCTGGTCACCGCGGCGGGCGGCGGCCTGGTGGTGCTCGCGGTGCGGGTCCGCTGAGCCGCGTCCGTCGCTCGTCCGCGGCCCGGCGCCGGCTGGTCGCGGGATGGCTACTGGTGCGTACGACGCACCGGGTGCGCCGTACGCACCAGTAGACCTCGTCGTACGCACCAGTAGACATCGACACCCGACGACGCCCGGACTCAACCAGCCGCGCGAGGGGTGGGAGCATCGACGCCATGGACCCCGAGGGCTACCAGCTCGACGATGACCCCGGTCGGGTGGACGTCGAGGCGCTGTGGGAGTTCCTCTCGACGCAGGCCTACTGGGCCCGCTGGCGCAGCCGGGCCGATGTCGAGGCCCAGCTGGCCTCGGCCTGGCGGGTGGTCGGTGCCTACGACGAGAGGACCGGCGCGATGGTCGGCTTCGCCCGTGCGTTCTCCGACCACGTCTCGCTGGCCTACCTGGCCGACGTCTACGTGCTGCCGGGCCACCGGGGTCATGGGCTCGGGCACGCCCTGGTGACGACGATGGTCGACGAGGGCCCCGGGGCGGCGTACCGCTGGCTGCTGCACACCGAGGACGCCCACGGCCTGTACGCCGACCATGGCTTCGCCCCTCCCGACCACACGCTGCTGGAGCGGCCGCGACCGGAGTGACCGGCGCGTCAGCGCAGGCCGGTGACCAGCCACCGGTCGCCGCGCTCGCGGGCGAGCAGGACCACCGCCCGGGCGCCCATGAAGACCGCGGAGAAGACCACCCAGACCCAGACCAGCCCGCCGACGGTGGCCGCCACCGCGAGCACTACCGGCGCGAAGACCGCCAGCACCAGCAGCCCGGCCCAGGCGAGGTAGGTGCCGTCGCCGGCGCCGATCAGCACTCCGTCGAGGACGAACACCAGCCCGCACACCGGCTGCCCGGCGGCGGCGACGAGGAGCACCGGCACCACCAGGCTGCGGACGGCCTCGTCGGTGGTGAACAGTGCCGGCAGCCAGGGTGACAGGGCGGCGAGCGACGCCCCGGTGACCACGCCGGACGCGAGGCCCCAGCCCATCATCCGCCGGGTGACGGCTCGGACGGCGGCGACGTCGCCGGCTCCCAGGTAGCGCCCGGTGAGGGCCTGCGCGGCGATCGCGATCGCGTCGAGCGCGAAGGCCAGGAAGCTCCACAGCGTGAAGGCGAGCTGGTGGGCGGCGAGGTCGGCGGGGGAGCCGTCGGAGCCGAGCACCACGGCGTACGTCGTCACGATCAGCGCGGCCCGCAGGGTGAGAGTGCGGATCACCAGCGCGACGGCGGCGTGCGCGGCAGCCAGGATGCCGGCCCGGTCGGGGCGCAGCGAGGCGTACTCGCGGCGGGCACCGCGGACCACCACGACGACCAGCGCGGCGGCCGAGGCCACCTGGGCTAGCACCGACCCGAGGGCGGACCCGGCGATGCCCAGCCCGACGGGATAGACCAGGACCACGTTGAGGACGATGTTCAGCAGGTTGCCGGCGACCGCGACGAACAGCGGTGTGCGGGTGTCCTGCAGCCCGCGGAGCACGCCGGTCGCCGCGAGCATCAGGAGCAGGGGGGTGACGCCGAGGAAGGCGATCCGCAGGTACGTCGTGGCGTGGTCGGCGACCGCCGGGTCGGCGCCGAAGGCCGTCACGAGCGGGCCGGTGAGCGCGATGCCGGCGAGGGTGGCGACCGCGCCGATGAGCACCCCGAGCCAGAGGCCGTCGACGCCGAGGGCGAGCGCTCGGCGCCGGTCCCCTGCGCCGAGCGCACGGGCGACCGACGCGGTGGTGCCGTAGGCCAGGAACACGCACAGCCCGACCACGGTCTGCAGCACCACGGCCGCGATCCCGAGGCCGGCGAGCTGGGGGGTGCCGAGGTGGCCGACGATGGCGGCGTCGGCGAGCAGGAACAGCGGCTCGGCCACCAGGGCCAGGAACGCCGGCACGGCGAGCCGGACGATCTCCCGGTCGTGGGCGCGGCGCCCGGCCTGTCCCCCCGGGTCGTGTGTCGGAGACGTCGTACTCTCCGCGGGCCCAGACACACGACCAGGCTAGTCGGCCTCAGCCGACCAGCTGCGGCCTCGCCTCGAGCACGGTCAGGCCGACGGCGGTGCCGGGGACGGTGAGGGTGCCCGGGATGTCGGTCCAGCCGCCGCTGCCGCCGATCCGGTAGCGGCCGCCGTAGACGACGTCGACCGACGGCCCCACCTCGCCCTTGCGGAGGTAGGCGTGGGTGATCTCGAGGTGGGGGTACGCCGCGCCCGGCGAGGTGGTGCTCTGGTCGACGCCGTCGCCGAAGTGCCAGTGGTACTCCTGCGGGGTCGCCTCGATCTCCACGGTGATCCCCACCAGCGTGACGGTCTGGGTGGAGGCGTCGGTGAGCGTGGTGAAGAAGTTGGTGTCGAGGTTGACCAGGGTCTCGCCGTCAGGTGGCTGCACGCTGAGCTCGGCGGCCGGCCACTGCAGCCGCCGGAAGGCGCTGCGGACCATGCCCGGCGTCAGCGCCCCCAGCTCGCCCGCGTCGGCGTCGGTCAGGCAGGTCCAGCCGATGACCTCCCAGGCGATCGGTGACTCGGGTGAGCGCCACACGTCGAACTTGTGGGAACCGGGAGGATCGGCGCACTCCGCGGGCTGGTTGCAGGTGACCTGGCCGCCCACGTCGCAGGCCGGGGAGATGCGGTAGCGGTACTGCTCCGCGGCGCCGGTGGCGTACATGCTCTTCACTTCGTGGGTGGGTAGTAGCAGCCCACGTGCGCACTGTAGAGACAGAGTCCCCCTGCAGAGGAGACCGGGTGGGGCAACCACCAGGCCACCAGCAGGACTGGATTGCGAGCATACCCACGGCGGCGACGAACAGGCGGCCTCATGTGGTCGACTTCTGGGCGAGTCGGCGACCACGAAGTCCTGCTGCGTTTGCCTCGGAGACAGAAAGCATCGGGGCTTGCCTCCAGGCAAGGTGTGGACCTCGCCCCCGGCCTGACCGCGGAGTCTCGGTGTAGTTCGTGAGCTGCAGTCGTCAACCTCTATGACGTCGACGCGACCACCGCTCCGTTCGTTTGACGGAGGTGTCGACCACCCGTCGGTCTACGTATCCGCCCGATCGCGTAGTACTCGTCGATGAGGTCGGCAAGGTCGAGACAGGGCTGGCATCCACGGCTGAGCTTCCGGTACTCAGAGGTGTCCCCCGTGTTCTGCATTTCGTTGCGCACCTGAACCCACCGCTCGATAAACGCCTCCGGCGTCTCCTCCGCCGGCGGACTGCTCGACTCGGTGGGACTCACCGACTCCGACACCGGCGGACTCACACTGGGCGACGGCGACGGGTCGTCGCCGCCCTGGCACCCGGACAGCAGCGCGGCTCCGAGGGTCAGCCCGCACGCGAGGCCGAGCCATCGACGCATCCCCCGCACCTCCCCAAGAAAGCAGGCCCACCTCGTGGCCGAGAACCACCCGCACCCCCGGCGTACCGGGATGGCCACACCCTAGCCACGCTCCCGCCCCGGCGTCGCCCCCGAGATCCGCCCCTGTGGACGACGGTGGGGTCCATAGTCCGTTCGGACTATGGCGGGACCAATTCCACCGAGCCTGTGGGTAACCCTCATCTTCACGTGGAGAGAGCACGCTAAGTCGACAAACCGGCACGGTCGTCCAGATGACGAGAAGGTAAACAACCCCGCGGCCCGACTATTTTCGATCCACACCCGTGAACAGGCGTTTTCGCAGGTCAGAGGTCCTCAACCGGCGCACTGACGGGTGGCGTCCACAGCGCTACCCACAGGCAGTGCACAAACGCTTGCGTGTCGTCCACCCTCCTCCCCAGGTTATCCCCAGGCCCTGTGGATAACTACGCGTCCCGGGCTTCCGTGGAGCGCCCGGCTGCGCGTAGGTTCGCCCGGTCGTCGGTGCTCGCGCGAGCGCCTGCGAGGCCCCCCGAAGTCCTGCTCGGACCTGTCCCCACTCCGTCCGAGCCGGCCCCCTCCGGCCGCCCCCACAGCGGCCGGAGGGATGTCGGTGGCGCCCCGTAGCGTCGCTCGCGACGGGGTCGACGAGGTCACCAGCAGCACGCCACGCGGTCGGCGCGGGCGGGTCGGAGCGGGAGGAAGCCACAGGTGAGCGTCACCGGGCAGGACCGGGGTCAGGACCCCCGCGGCGGTTACCCGCCGGCGGACCCACCCTTCGACGAGCCCTACGACGGCGGCTGGGGTGACGGCCCGGCGCCCTACGCCCCCGGCGAGGCGCCGATGCGCCCCGGCGACCGCACGCCCCCGCAGGACATGGCGGCCGAGCAGTCGGTGCTCGGCTCGATGATGATCACCAAGGACGCCATCGCCGATGTGGCCGAGGTGCTCCGCGGCGCCGACTTCTACCGCCCCAGCCACGAGCTGATCCACGACGCGATCATCGACCTCTACGGCCGTGGCGAGCCCGCCGACCCGGTCACCGTCGCCGCCGAGCTCCAGCGTCGCGGCGAGCTGCAGCGCGTCGGCGGCGCCCCCTACCTCCACACCCTGTCGGCCAACGTGCCGATCGCGGCCAACGCCGGCTACTACGCCGAGATCGTCCGCGAGAAGGCCGTCCTGCGGCGGCTCGTCGACGCCGGCACCAAGATCGTCCAGCTGTCCTACGCCGGCGAGGGGCAGGTCGACGATGTCGTCGACCAGGCCGAGGCCGAGGTCTACAAGGTGACCGACCGGCGTACCGCCGAGGACTACGCCCCGCTGTCCGACATCATGGACGGCGTCCTCGACGAGATCGAGGCGATCGGCAACCGCGACGCCGGTCTCTACGGCGTCCCGACCGGCTTCGCCGACCTCGACGACCTCACCAACGGCCTGCACCCGGGCCAGATGGTGATCGTCGCGGCGCGACCCGCGATGGGCAAGGCGCTCGCGCTCGACACCCCGCTGCCGACGCCCGACGGCTGGACCACGATGGGTGAGGTCGCGGTCGGCGACACCCTCCTCGACGCCGAGGGCCGCCCGACGCAGGTGGTCGCCGCGACCGAGGTGCTCCTCGACCGGCCGTGCTACTCCCTGACCTTCTCCGACGGCGCGGTGGTCGTCGCCGACGCGGAGCACCAGTGGGTGACGGCTCCGCTGCTGGGCTCCGCGCCGTTCACCGGCTCGTCCCACGGCCGCCGCGCCGTACGACGCCCGGCCGGCAAGCGCGCGCTGCGTCCCGACTGGCAGCAGGTCGACGGCGCGATCCTGCCGCTCGGCACCCGCACCACCCGCGACCTGGCGGCGACCGTCGGTCAGCTGCACACCATCCCGATGCCCGACGGCGGGATGGTCAAGATCGAGAGCATCCGCCAGGTGCCGAGCGTGCCGGTGCGGTGCGTGCAGGTCGACAACCGCGCCCACCTCTACCTCGCCGGCCCCACCGGCATCCCCACCCACAACTCCACGCTGGCGCTCGACCTGTGCCGCGCGGCGTCGATCCACCACAACCTCGCCAGCGTCTTCTTCTCCCTGGAGATGACGCGCTCCGAGATCACCATGCGGCTGCTGTCGGCGGAGGCGAAGGTCCCGCTCAACCACATCCGCAACGGCCAGATGAGCGACGACGACTGGGCCAAGCTGGCCCGCAAGATGGGTGAGGTGTCGTCGGCGCCGATGTTCATCGACGACTCCCCCAACATGACGATGATGGAGATCCGCTCCAAGGCGCGCCGCCTCAAGCAGCGCCACGACCTGCGGCTGATCGTCATCGACTACATGCAGCTGATGACGTCGGGCAAGAAGGTCGAGTCGCGCCAGCTGGAGGTCTCGGAGTTCTCCCGCCAGATCAAGCTGCTGGCCAAGGAGCTCGAGGTCCCGATCATCGCGCTCTCCCAGCTCAACCGTGGCCCCGAGCAGCGCTCCGACAAGCGGCCGATGCTGTCCGACCTTCGCGAGTCGGGCTGCGTCACCGCCGACACCCGGGTGATGCGTGCCGACTCCGGCGCCGAGGTGACGATCGGTGAGCTGATGGCCTCGGGTGAGCGCGACGTACCTGTCTGGGCGCTCGACGACCGCCTCAAGCTGATGCCGCGCACGATGACCCACGCCTTCCCGTCAGGCACCAAGCCGGTCTTCGAGCTGACGCTGGCCTCGGGTCGCCGCATCCGCGCGACCGGCAACCACAAGTTCCTGACCTACGACGGCTGGATCCCCCTTGCCGAGCTCGCGCCCGGCGCCCGCCTCGGGTCGCTGCGTCACGTGCCGCCACCGCTGGAGGTGCGGCGCCGCGACGACGACGAGGTGCTGCTGCTGGGCCACCTGCTGGGCGACGGGTCCTTCGTGAGGCGGCAGCCGATCCGCTACGCCTCCATCGACGAGGCCAACCTCACCGCCGTCGCGGAGGCGGCCCGGCGCCGCTTCGGCATCACCGCGAAGCGCGACGACTACGCCGCGGCGCGGGTCAGCACGCTCCGCCTCCCCGCGCCCTACCGCCTGGCTCGCGGCCGCCGCAACCCGATCGCCGCCTGGCTCGACGAGGACGGGCTGTTCGGGCTGCGCAGCCACGAGAAGTTCGTGCCCGACTGGGTGTTCTCCCTGCCCAAGGAGCAGGTCGGCCTGTTCCTGCGGCACCTGTGGGCCACCGACGGCTCGGTGCGCTGGGACGAGAAGGCCGGCCAGGGCCGGCTCTACTACGCCTCCACCAGCCGCCGTCTCGTCGACGACGTCGCCCGGCTGCTGCTGCGGTTCAACGTGTTCGGTCGGGTCAAGCGGGTGCGCAAGAAGGGCTACCGCGACGGCTGGCACCTCCACATCTACGGCGCCGAGCAGCAGCTCCGCTTCCTCGACGACATCGGTGTCCACGGTGCTCGCGGTGAGCTGGCGCGGGCCCTGGCCGAGCAGCTGCGAGACAAGGCCGGCAACACCAACCTCGACACCATCCCGCGTGAGGTGTGGGGCAGGGTCCGCGAGCTGCTCACCGAGAAGGGCATGACCCACCGCGAGTTCGCAGCCGCGATGGGCACCCAGTTCTCCGGGTCGACGATGTGGAAGCACTCACCCAGCCGCGAACGGATGGCCAAGGTCGCCGACGTCCTCGGAGACGCCGACCTCGAGGTGCTCGCCACCAACGACGTCTACTGGGACACCATCGCCTCGATCGAGCCCGCCGGTGAGACCGAGGTCTACGACGCCACGGTCATGGGCGTGCACAACTTCGTCGCCAACGGCATGGCGATCCACAACAGCCTCGAGCAGGATGCCGACATGGTCGTCCTGCTTCACCGCGACGATGTCTACGAGAAGGAGTCGACCCGCCCCGGCGAGGCCGACCTGATCGTGGCCAAGCACCGCAACGGCCCCACCCGCGACATCGTGGTCGCCTTCCAGGGCCACTACTCGCGGTTCGTCGACATGGCCCACTGAGCGAGCAGATCCGGCATGACACCTGACCAGGCCGGCGACGAGGGCCCGGGACGGATGGGCGGCACACCCGAGCGGCCAGCGCGCTTCTTCGACACCCCCGAGGAGTTCGGCGCCTGGCTCGCGGCGCACCACGACACGGAGACCGAGCTCTGGATGGGCCTGAACAAGAAGCACGTGGCCGATCGCGGCCTGACGTGGGAGCAGGCGGTGCCCGAGGCGCTGTGCTGGGGCTGGATCGACTCGGTCGCCCAGCGCATCGACGACGACAGTCGCCGGCAGCGGTGGACCCCGCGCAAGAAGACCTCCCGCTGGAGCAAGGTCAACCTCGACCTGGTCGAGAGGCTGCGCGCCGAGGGTCGGATGCAGCCCAGCGGCCTCGCGATCTGGGAGCAGCGTCGTCGCGACGAGGCGGGCTACAGCTATCAGGGCCCGGAGACCGGTCTCCCCGAGCCCTACGCCGGTCAGCTCGCTGCGTCTCGCGCCGCCACGGCGTTCTGGGAGGCGTCGACGGCGAGCTATCGCAAGATCTGCACCGCCTGGGTGACGTCGGCCAAGCAGCAGTCCACCCGCGATCGCCGGATGGCCCAGCTGATCGAGTGCTCCGCCGCCGGCGAGCTCGTGCCGAACCAGCGGTACGGCGACACGCCCAGCTGGGTCGAGCGGGCCGCGACGGCGGCCGAGGCCGCGCGCCGACGGGGGACCGGCGGCGCGGCGCGCCCGTCAGCTCATGGCTGCTAGAACAGGTCGTCCCTGGTGTGGGGCATGAGCCATGCGATGGTCAGACCCAGGATCGCACCGGTGACGGCACCCACGAGCGCGCCGGTCGTCATCAACTGCGCCGTGTGGGGGTTCCCGAAGGCGTCGAGCGCTACCTCACCGAAGACGTTGGTGCAGGTCTTCGGTTCGATGAGCGACGAGGTGCACGTCGTGTTCCCGAACACGAATGCGCCCGCGAAACATCCGAGCAGGGCGAGCACCCCGCCGACCTTCAGCGCCAGGTCGGTCATGACCTTCATGCCGACGAGTGTGTGTCGCGCAGACCCCCGCGTCAACGATCGGAGCGCGGTGACTCAGGCCGTTGACCGCCCCCGATCGGCGTGCAGCAGACCGGCGGGGTTCACCTCCTGCAGCGGCTGAGCCCCGGTCTGGCCGACGTGTGCTGCGCGGAGTTGGATCGGCCCGCGGCGCGGTAGGAGCTGCCGCCTTGCGGTCGTCGGACATGGCCGCTTTTTGCACGGAGTGACTTGGCCGCCTTCGCGGCGGCGTGATGTGGCCGCCATGTCCACGAGTCGCGTTCGTTTGCGCGGTGGGTGCCGTTGTCGCTGGTCAGTTCAGCAGCCGGTCGTACTGCTCCCATGGGTCCTCGAGTTCGTCGCCGTGAGAGAAGAGCATCCGTGTGCCGCGGAAGGTGCCGAGCCTGGCGATCGACGTTTCGGCGGTGAGGGCGTCCGTCGTGAACGGCGCCGGGGCGCGCACGAGCCGGCCATCGATCGACCCGAGACAGTCGCCGATCAGTAGCTCGCCGGTTCCTTCGTCGATCAGGCTGAGATGTCCGGGAGTGTGACCGGGGGTCTCGAGCGCAACGAGGTGACCAGCGATGAGCTGCCGATCCAGCAGCGGTCTCGCCCCGTCGATCTGCTCCGCGGGATGGGCGAGCAGCCGTGCGGTCCTGGCGCGGTCGCGGACGTGTCCGAGGGCGCCGATGTGGTCGGGGTGGGCGTGGGTGATCACGATGTCACTGACATCCGCCCACGTCGCACCCGACGTCGCCAAGGCCTGGTCCAGCGCTGACCCGTCGACGTCCATCCCGGTGTCGACCAGGACCAGGCCACCCGAGTGGTGCAGCAGGAAGGCGTGCACCTGCATGGTGACCGGATCGGGACCGAGAATTCCCGCCGGAACCTCCAGTGGCATGGGCACGGGGACTGCGCTGCTGGTCATGAATGCCGGGGTAGGTAGGCCCAGTCGGGGCGGAAGTCCCACTCGGGCGCATCCGAGAGTTGCGTCTTGTGGGTTCCCTTCCAGGTCATGGCCCAGATGTCGGCTCCGTATCCCGGGTCGGCGTCGGTGCCGTCATACGCGTGGACGTAGGCGACGTGGGTTCCGTCGGGTGACCAGACGGGGTTGTAGTTCTCCGCCGGCGCATCGGGGTCGAGCAGGGTCGGGGTGAGGTACTTGACGCGGGCCATGCAGGCGGCGGGGGTGGCGCAGCCACTCGGGACGGTGGCAACGGCTTGTGCGATCCCTTCGGGTGCGCCGTGGCCGTAGGTCTCGAACACCACCAGGCCGGCGGTGGGTCCTGTCCTCGCGGGGGAGGGGTCGAAGATGTCGGCGGAGATGGCCCAGTCGGTGAGCGCGTGCTCACGTCCGTCCCGGCCGACGCGGACGAGGATGTTGGTCAGGTCGGCGTTCCGCAGCCGGAGGAAGACGCGGTCCCCGTTGGGGAGGAACTTCGCGGAGTACTCCTCGTAGGTCCCGGCGACTCCCTCCGGTGAGACCTGGTGGACGTTCGCTCCACCCAGGTCCGCTGTCCACAGGACTGCGGAGGCCGCCGTGTCATCGTCGTCGAACGGTCCGAGGACCCGGGTGAACCACACACTCGCGCCGTCGGGGCCCCAGGTGGGGGTGACGTCGCCGATGCATGGGTCCTGGCAGCCCAAGGGGACGACGTGCTCCCCGTGGCCGTCGATGCCGATCGTGACGACCTGGATGGCGTCGTCGGTGTCTCGTTCGAACAGGACGGTGCGGTTGTCCGGGGAGATCTGCGGGTCCAGGTCGTACCCCGTCGACAGGAGCGGTCAGGGCTCGCGGCTCGCCCTCATCGCCGTGGGCGATCATCAGGTGGATCCCGCTCCCGTCCGCCGACCGCTGGCTCCACACCAGGACGGTCCGGTTGCCGTTGTCCCGGCGGCCGGCCCTGGGGGCCGCGGGTGCGGCAGGGGTGCCGCCGTGGGCGGCGCGGAGCCCACGGTTCTCAAGGCTGTAGGGGTGCCCGTGCGCGGTCGTGGTGCCCACGGGACGTCGAGCGTCGGTGCCGCGCGCGGTCGCGGCGGGGCTCGACCCGACGACCAGGGTCAGGCCGGCGATGACGGCGAAGAGAGCCTTCACCGGCCGTGGGGCAAGTGACTGAGTGAACACGGTGGACCTCCGGGGTGCGGGCGGGCCTGGGACGTTGCATCGGGCCTGCAATTTCGATGCATCAAGAGTGCAATGAATAGGCGCATCTGTCAAACTTCGTCGTGCGCGCTCGAGCTGGAGTGCGTGACGGGAGGGTGATGTCCGAGAAGCGCGAGTATCGATCGGTGGTCCGCGACCAGCAGGCCAGGCAGACTCGGCGGCGCGTGGTCGACGCGGCCGCCGAGCTCTTTGTCGACCGCGGCTACACAGGTACCACGATCGATGCGGTCGCGGAGCGGGCATCCGTGAGCCGCCGAACGGTCTTCACCTCGGTCGGGTCCAAGGTCGAGCTGCTCAAGACCGCCTGGGACTGGGCCATCACCGGAGACGATCTGCCGATCCGCATGAGGGAGCGCCCCTCGGTCGAGCTGATGCGCGCGGAGCGGGATCCCGACACGCTGGTCGACCTGTGGGTTTCCCATGTGCTGACCGTCGCATCCCGAGCGGCACCTCTGGCCATGGTCCTGACGACTGCGGCAGACGTCGACGAGGAAGCCGCCGCGCTCCGAAGGCAGATCGACGACGAGCGGCACACGGGTGCCGCGAACTTCGTATCCAGGCTCGATGCCATCGGGGGGCTGCGTCCCGACGTGACCGTCGCCGAGGGTACGGACATGGCCTGGATCCTGATGGACCCGCTCTGGTCGCTACGGCTGCGCCGAGAACGCGACTGGAGCGAGGACCAGATCCGCGCGTGGCTGCGCCGCCTGACCCGTGCCTCCCTTCTCCGCTCGTAGCACGGACGGACGCAGGTTCCCCCGCGTCCATCTGGGCGCTGCGACGCACACCGCCGGCTGGCGACCGAGGGTCGTTCCGGGCGGCTGCCGGGCAATTCCGGATGCCGCGGACCACGCCTGCGGCCTAGGTTCACACCCATGCGCCCACCAGACGCGATCTTCGCCGACCCCCGCCAGGCGGCCCTGTACGACGTCTTCGACGGCGACCGCTCAGACCTGGACGCCTATGTCGCCCTCGCAGGGGAGCTGGCCGCCGACCGGGTGCTCGACGTCGGGTGTGGCACCGGCTGTCTGGCGATCCGGCTGGCCGACGAAGGGCTCGAGGTCATCGGCGTCGACCCGGCGGTGGCGTCGCTGGAGGTCGCGCGGGCGAAGCCGGGCGCAGAGCGGGTGAGCTGGGTGGAGGGAGACGCCACCACGGTCGCCGGCCTCGACCCGCCGGCCGACCTCGCCGTGATGACCGGCAACGTCGCCCAGGTGTTCGTCGCCGACGACGACTGGGCGGCCACGCTGAACGCGGTGCGCACGGCCCTCCGCCCGGGTGGTTGGCTCGTGTTCGAGACCCGGCGACCCGAGGTGCGCGACTGGGAGACGTGGGACATCCCGCCCACCGAGGTCGTCCTCCCCGACGGTCGCCGGGCAGTCGTCGAGCGCACCGTGACCGAGGTCGCGCCGCCCCTCGTCACGTTCCACGGCTCCACGACGATCGACGGCGAACGCCTGCACTCGACGTCCACGCTGCGCTTCCGCGGCCTCGCAGAGCTCGAGCGCGACCTGGACCGCCACGGCTTTACCGTGGTCGAGTTCCGCGACGCCCCCGACCGAGCGGGCAAGGAGATGGTGCTCCTCGCCCGACGGTCAGGCGCACCGACGCCGGGGCCTCGAGATCGGGGACCTGGCTAGCCTCCGTCGATCGGGGCCCCGGCGAAGAGGTCGATTCCGCCGTTCCTCCAGACGCGCACCACCTCACCCGTCCGAGGGTGCCTCCACCACGACGGCGGGATCCGCCGCGACTCGTCGAAGGCCCTGGTGACGCGCGTCCCCGGTTCGTAGTCCAGCTCGCAGGGGTAGGCCTTCTCACTGTCGTCCCCGCCGGGACGCTCGGTGCGGATCAGCACGGCGCGGATGTCCTTCCGTGGTCGCCGGCAGTCCCGGTCCTTGTAGATGGGCAGGCCCGAAGCCAGCACGGTGGTGGTCCACCGCACGCCCGCAAGGAAGCCCTGGACCCGGAGGCCGAACCCGACGATGCGCACGATGTCCGACTTCTCCAAGCCAGGGTTCGCCCGGCGGACGGTGTCCTGGAGCTCGGCGTACAGGAACAGGGCCGGAAGCACCGTGGGGGGAGACTCACTTAACCGATGGACCTCCAGCAGCTGGTACCACAGCTCGCCGGTTCCGTGAGACAGCTCCTCGCGCCAGTCGTTGCTCTCGGCAAGGTCCTGCACCGTGCGGCCGATCACCGACTGCAGGTCGGTCAGCGCCACCACCGGGTCCCGCTCGGCCCGGTCGAGGATCCGGCGCCGGAGCTGGTCCTGGTCGGGTTGGCCCAGGGACGGCGTGGCGACCTCCATCCGGTCCAGCAGGACCGCCAACATGTCCAGTCGCTCGCGGGCGATGCGGATCTCCTGCCCGGCGATGCGGACGCGCGTGGCGTTCTTGATCGCATATCGCAGCGGCTCGCGGAACAGCAGGAGACACCACACCGCCACCAGCGGCCAGACCAGGACGCCGACGAGGTCGATGGCGTCGCTCATCAGGTCCCGCCGACCGCGAGGGCTACGCCGGACATCTCCTCCGTCCTACGTCCGGTCGTCGACCGGCGCGGTCGGTGCGTTGACGCGCACGGACTCGATCCCGGCCTTGGCGCTCTGCTTGGAGGTGTAGCGCTCGCTGGTCGCGATCACCTCGCCGTTGCCGGCCTGGAGGTTGAACATGAACTGGTTGCCGCTCTTCTTGAGTACGAACTTGCCTGCCATCTCTGGTTCCTCTCGACCGGGGTCCTGCCCCGATGGGCAGGACGGCACCCCACGAAGAGGACCCCGGGGCAGTGCCTGAGATACGGCGGACCGGCCGGCTCCCGAAAAGGCCCACCGGTTCCTCAGTGCCGCCGCGGGCAGCGACCACGGACTCCGTGTCCCACCCTGCGGAAAGTTCCCCAGGGCAGCCTTGCCTCACCGGCCAAACGTCCGTACATTTCGAAAGCAGGGAGACCGACCACTCCGGGAGGGCGCATGACCGCGACCGCAGACCGCCCGACGAGCACCACGACGACCGAGACCCCGACGGGGCCGCCCGCCGCCACCTCGCCGCCGCGCACCCGCGACAAGATCGTCCTGGTCCTCACCTCGACCGACCACAAGCTGATCGGCAAGCTCTACCTCATCACGTCGTTCGCGTGGTTCCTCGCCGGCGGCCTGCTGGCGCTGCTGATGCGCGCCGAGCTGGCCTTCCCGGGCAACCAGCTGGTCAGCGACGAGCGCTACAACCAGCTGTTCACCATGCACGGCACGATCATGCTGCTGCTGTTCGCCACCCCGCTGTTCTTCGGCTTCGCCAACGTGATCATGCCCGTGCAGATCGGCGCCCCCGACGTCGCGTTCCCACGGCTCAACATGATCAGCTACTGGATGTACCTCTTCGGCTCGCTGATCGTCGGCTCGGGCTTCCTCACGCCGAGCGGCGCGGCCGACTTCGGCTGGTTCGCCTACGCGCCGCTCTCCGACGCCATCCACTCCCCGAGCGTCGGCGGCGACCTCTGGATCATGGGCCTGTGGCTGGCCGGTCTCGGCAGCATCCTCGGCGCGGTCAACTTCGTCACCACGATCGTGGCGATGCGCGCCCCCGGCATGACGATGTTCCGGATGCCGATCTTCACCTGGAACACCCTGGTCACCAGCCTGCTGGTGCTGATGGCCTTCCCGGTCTTCGGCGCCGCGCTGCTGGTGCTCGAGGCCGACCGGCAGTTCGGCGGCCACGTGTTCGACCCCTCCAGCGGTGGGCCGATCCTGTGGCAGCACCTGTTCTGGTTCTTCGGCCACCCGGAGGTCTACATCATCGCGCTGCCGTTCTTCGGCATCGTGACGGAGATCCTCCCGGTCTTCTCCCGCAAGCCGGTCTTCGGGTACGTCGGCCTGGTCGGCGCCACGCTCGGCATCGCCATGCTGTCGATGACGGTGTGGGCGCACCACATGTTCGTCACCGGGGCTGTCGACCTCAACTTCTTCTCCGGCATGAGCTTCCTGATCGCCATCCCGACCGGGGTGAAGTTCTTCAACTGGATCGGCACCATGTGGGGCGGCTCGGTCAGCCTGGACACCCCGATGCTGTTCTCGATGGGCTTCCTGACGACGTTCCTCTTCGGTGGCCTGACCGGCGTCATCCTCGCCTCGCCGCCGCTGGACTTCCACGTGTCCGACTCCTACTTCGTGGTCGCCCACTTCCACTACACCGTCTTCGGCACCGTGGTGTTCGCGATGTTCGCCGGCTTCTACTTCTGGTGGCCCAAGATGACCGGCCGGATGCTCGACGAGCGCCTCGGCAAGATCCACTTCTGGCTGCTCTTCGTCGGCTTCCACACCACCTTCCTGGTCCAGCACTGGCTGGGCGTGGAGGGCATGCCGCGGCGCTACGCCGACTACCTGCCCGCCGACGGCTTCACCACGCTCAACCAGGTCTCCACGATCGGGTCGTTCGTGCTCGGGGCCTCGACCCTGCCGTTCCTCTACAACCTCTATCGCGCCAGCCGATCGCCGCTCGTCGGCCTCGACGACCCGTGGGGCTGGGGGCGCTCGCTGGAGTGGGCCACCGCCTCCCCGCTCCCGCGCCACAACTTCCACTCGCTGCCCCGGATCCGCTCGGAGTCGCCGGCGTTCGACCTGCACCACCCCGAGCTCGCCCTCGGCGAGCTCGAGCGATCCACGGCCTAGCCGACGGGTGGCGGCCACCGGCCCGACACGGGCGGGCCCGGTGGCCGCTGCCCCTCGACCCGCGGCAGCTCGACCTCGGGGGCATGGCGGTTGAGGAGGCTCGCCATCTCGGGGAACAGCGGGATGCGCGCCAGGTAGAGCTGGTTGGTGCCCGGCACCCACACGACGCTCGGCTTCCCGGTGTCCCCGCAGCGCCACAGCGGCTCCTCACCCGCCATCACCCGGGTCAGCGGACCCTCGCGCCAGTAGGTCACCTTGACCTTCATCAACGCGACGCCGTCGTCGAGGTAGCAGCGCGTGGCCAGCGACCGCTGCCAACCCGGGAAGCGCATGGTGCCCTCGAACGGTCGCCAACCGCCCCTGGCGAGCAGCCGTCTGATCCGGAACCAACGCAAGGCGCCGGCGACCGACATCGCCAGCACGAAGACACTGGCCGTGAACAGCAGACTGGCGGCCGCGCCGAGCAGGAACTCGAGGTTCGACGTCACCGGCCCGGTCTTCTGGCCGGCCGGTGTGGCCGGGAACAGCGCCAAGGCAATGAGCATCAGCGCGCCCTGCGCGAGGCCGATCTCGACCCGGCGGCCCTGCCGCGACAGCGCGCCGCGCACCGCCGGGTTGTCGATCGCCACCCGGCTCGGCTGCCACCACACCGAGAACCTAGCCGCCCGGCAACGGCCGGTGCTCAGCCGGGCGGCAGCCCGTCGAGCAGCTCCGGGAGGTCGCGCCCAGGGCCCGAGCTGGTCCGCCGACAGCCGGTCGATGACCAGCCGGCGTACCACCTCGACATGACCGGGGCCGCCGCCCGCAGCACCGTCATGCCGGAGGCGGTGACCTCGACGGTGGTACGGCGGGCGTCGTCGGGGTCGACCGACCGGGCCACCAGACCGCGTCGTTCCATCCTGGTGAGCTGGTGCGAGAGCCGGCTGCGCTCCCAGCCCAGCACCTCGCGCAGCGCGGACATGCCGAGCCGGGGCGGGTCGTGCTCGGTGAGCGCCGCCAGCACGACGTACTCGGGATAGCTCAGCCCGTTGGCCCGCAGCTCCCGGTCGAGGGCCGAGGTCAGCCGCAGCTGCATGACGGAGAACGCCCGCCACGCCCGCTGCTGGTCGTCGGTCAACCACCGCGGAGACCCCACCCCCCGATCATGCCCGAAGGTTGACACCCCACCTATATTGGTTGATGTATCACCTAACCCAGGGAGCCCGTCCGTGATCCACCACCTCTCCGTGCCCGTGCGCGAGCCGCGGCACGCCGCGGAGGTGTTCCTGGAGCTCTTCGGCGGCGGCGTGGTGACGCCGTTCGGGCCCTACGCCGGGTCGTTCATCGCCTGGAGCGGCGACGCGCACGGCACGGCGGTGGAGTTCTATCCCGTGGGCACCGAGATGTTCCCGCCCGACGACGCGAGGGAGGCCCAGTTCCGGCACCGCGAGGGGAGTGCCGGACACACGGCCACGCATGCGGCCATCTCGGTCGAGCTGGAGGTCGCCGAGGTGCTGGCCGTCGCCGAGCGCGAGGGATGGCGTGCCCTGGTGCTGCCCCGGGGCGGCTTCGACGTGATCGAGCTGTGGGTCGACAACACGGTCATGTTCGAGCTGCTCACCCCGCGGATGACCGCCGACTATCTCGCGACGGTGCCGATGCTCCAGCCCGCGGGGAGGAGCTGACCTCCGCCGATGGCCGGACCGACGGACCGCGCCCGCACCGGCTGGCTGTTCGTGGCCGCCCAGGTGGTGCTGCTCGTCGCACTGGTCGCGCTGCCGACCGGCACGGCCTGGCCGATGCCGGGCTGGCTGCGCGGTGTGGCGCTCGGGCTGGTGGTCCTCGGGCTGGTCGGCATCGCCGCCGCCAGCCTGACCCTCGGTCGGGCGCTGACGCCGACGCCGGTGCCCAACGGCCGCGGCGCGCTGCGCACCGGCGGGCTCTATCGCTTCGTGCGGCACCCGATCTACACCGGCGTGCTGGCGGCCGTCCTCGGGGTCACCCTCGGCAGTCGCCAATGGCTGGGGCTGGCGCTCGGCATCGCGACGGTGACGTTCTTCGGGGTCAAGGCCCGCTGGGAGGAGGCCCGGCTGGCCGAGGCCTTCCCCGGGTACGCCGACTATGCGGCCGTGACTCCCCGGTTCGTGCCGTTCTGGCCGCGGGCCCTGATCCGGCCGTTGCGCTGACCCTGGAGACGGCCCTCCGGCGGCCGTCATATCCGCCCGCGGCCGGCCCGGCGGCCCTACGCTGACGCCATGAGGCGAAGGATGACGACCGCGGTGGCGGTCGCAGCGGTGGCCACGGTGTCCCTCGGGTCGACGGCGCAGGCGGCGCCCACCACGCTGGACACCGGGTTCAGCGGCGACGGTGTGCTGCCGCTGCTGTCCACGACCAACGAGAACCTCACCAACCTCGAGGTGCTGCCCAACGGCAAGGTGATGGTGGTGACGCTCACCGGCGACGAGCCGGCGATCGAGGTCCGCCGGCTGCGCGCCAACGGCACTCCCGACCCGACGTTCGGAGGCGGCGACGGCATGATCGGCCTCGCCCTCGGCGCGAGCTATGAGGACCTGGCCCTCACCGTCGACCCGAAGTCGGGCAAGACCTACGTCAGCACCTTCCTCGACGGCGGCTCCTTCCCGTCGACCGTGTGGCGGCTGACGGCCGACGGCAGCCTCGACCTGCCCTACGGCGGCGGCACCGGACACGTCGTGTTCAACCAGCGCCTGGTCAGCGACATCAAGGCCCTGCCCGGCGGCAAGCTGGTCATGTCGGGCACCGACTTCTCCACCAACGACGCCTCGGTGTGGCGGCTGCGCAACAACGGCACCCCCGACGCGACCTTCGGCTCGGGGGGCCAGGTCGTGCTCGCTGCCGCGACCACGACGGACACCGTCGCCCGGCTGGCCGTCCAGCCCGACGGCAAGATCGTGGCGGCCGGCAGCCGCTACGACCCCACCGCCTCCAAGCTCCTGGTGTTCCGGCTGAAGGCCAACGGCGCCCTCGACCCGAGCTTCAGCGGCGACGGCCGGGCGACCATCAACCCGAGCAGCACCACCGTCACCACCTCGACCGTGTGGGACCCTGCGCTGCTGATCCGCCCCGATGGCCGGCTGGCCCTCGTCGCCGGGCTCAACCAGCACGACACGGCGTACTTCAACTCCCTGCTGGTGGCCGGTCTGACCAAGGCGGGCAAGCCCGACCAGAAGCTCCGCAAGCGGGTGCTGACCTCGGTGACGTCCTTCTCCGCGGACGCAGTGCTGGAGCGGGATGGCAAGATCCTCGCGTCCGGCGCCCTCTCCAGCTCGACCTCCACCGGCGTCGTCCTGCGGCTCAACGCCAAGGGGACTCTCGACACCTCCTGGTCCGGCGACGGTGTTCTCGGCTGGTCCGGCCACGGCTCCCCCAACGGCATCGGGATCGCCGCCTCCGGGCGGGTGCTGGTCGGGAGCACCGACTACACGCCCACGCCCATCACCTCGGAGATCCGGGCCCTCAAGGGCACCCGCACCCCGCGCTGCCACGGCAAGCTGGCCACCCAGTTCGGCAGCGGCAAGGCCGACCGGATCGTCGGTACCGCCGGACCGGACGTGCTGGTCGGTCTCGGCGGCGGGGACGTCCTCGACGGCAAGGGCGGCAACGACGTGCTCTGCGGCAACGCCGGCAAGGACCTGCTCAAGGGTGGCCCGGGCAACGACTACCTGAACGGCGGGCCGGGCAAGGACACCCTGCGCGGCGGCTCCGGCCGCAACACGCTGGTCCCGTAGTCGAGGGGCCGGACGACGTCCCCGGCGTCCACCCACGCCTCGGCGAAAGGGCTCCGGGGCGTTTGGGACACTGGATCGATGACCGCGACCACCTCGGCACCCTCCGGCCTGCCCACCGGGTGGGTGGCGCGGACGCCGGCCGTCGGCGACGTGCCCGCCCTCACCGAGCTGACCACCGCCGTACGGCGGCGCTGCCACGACGCCGCCACCGTCGACGAGGAGGCGGTGTCGGCGCTCGTCGTCGGGCCGGGGTCGTGGACCCGCCGCCAGCTCGTGGTCGTCGATGCCGACGACGAGGTGCGGGCCTGGGTGGTGGTGCACGACCGGGCCGCCGGCCGCACCATGGTCGACCTCGTGGTCGCACCCGACCTGCCCGAGGGCGACGCGATCGCGCCGGGCCTGCTCGCCTGGGCCGCGGCCGCCGCGCGCGACCTGGCCGCGCTGCGGCAGCTCGGGTCCACCCAGCTCGACGCCAGTCCCTACGCCGACCAGACCCGCCTGCAGCGCTGGCTCACCGACGCGGGCTACCGCAAGCGGCGCACCTGGCTGCACATGACCCGACCCGTCGACGACGCCGACTCACTGCCGCCGGCGCGCGAGAGTCCGGCTGCGGCGGGTCCGCCGGCACGACGACGGTGCCGGCGGCGAGGGGATGCCGGTGGCCGAGGACCTCCAGCTGGTGCACCAGATGCTGGAGGAGTCCTTCGCCGACCACTTCAACAGCTATCGCGAGAGCTTCCCCGAGTTCGTGCAACGGCTCCGGGAGGACCCCGGCCACCGCTGGGACCACTGGTGGATCGCCGAGGTCGACACCGACGACGGCCCGATGCCCGGCGGCGCGCTGGTCTCCTCGCGGCTCACCCCCGACGACAGCGGGCGGCCCGGCAGCTACGTCGACTACATCGGCGTCCACCGCCGGGCCCGCGGCCGGGGCGTCGCGAAGGCGCTGCTGCACGCGGTGATCCGCGATGCCCACGAGCGGGGCCGCAGCCGGGTCGATCTCGAGGTCGACGCCGACTCGCCCACCGGCGCGGACGGGATCTATCGCTCGATGGGCTGGACCCTCGACCACGTCACCGAGTCCTGGCACGCCGACTGCCTCGTCGGCTGAGGTCGCCCCGGCGGGGCGTCTACTGGTGCGTACGACGCGCCTGGTGCGCCGTACGCACCAGTAGTCCCGAGCGGCGCCCGCCGGCTCAGACGAGGGCGCCCCCGCGCGGTGCGGCCCGCCCGCAGTGGGCCAGCAGCAGCGCCTCCGGGTCGCGTCGGGACCCGGGGCGGACGGCGCCGAAGCGATGCGGCCGGTCGGCCGCGCCGACCCGTCGTACGGCGGCCGGCAGCAGCGCGGCGGCGAGCTGGGCGGGCAGCCGGCGGCGAGGGGAGCAGACCTGCGCGACGTCCCAGCCGTGCACCGCGATCTCCAGAGCGGCGACCTCGAGCACCACTTCCGTCGGCAGCGGCAGCCCACACAGCACCCGCGCGCGGCCCGCCGGGGAGGCCCACTCGCCCAGCACCCCGCAGCCCAGGTCGAGCAGGTGACCGGCGAGCAGCGCGGGCTCGCGGGGGAGCCCGGCCGGCGGCTCGGGGGACACGACCCCGGCCGCGGCCTGCACGAACGCGGTGAACCCGTCGACCATGTGCGCGAGCAGGTCTCCGAGGTCCCAGTCGGCACACGGCGTGGCCAGGTCCGCCGGATGACCGGGCACCGCGACCAGCACCCCGCGCGCATAGGCGAGCGACCGCTCCACCAGCTCCAGCGGCCGCTCGGCCGGCGCGGCGGGGGCCGCCGAGGCGGCAGTCATCGCGGTCTCCTTCAGCGCGCCAGCGGGGCGATCGCGGCGACCTCGGTGGCCGTCAGCGCCATCGGCAGTCCGGCCAGCTCGAACGCCGCGCGGTCGAAGAACGCCACCACGTGCGACACCCGGTCGCCGTCGAGCTGGAGCACCTGCAGCTGGAACGGCACGAACAGGTCGGGCCGCCCCTCGCTGAGGCCGTAGGCCGCGGGGCCGACCATGCAGGACTCGCGCATGTAGAGGCCGAAGGCCGGTTGCCCGTTGCTCCGGGTCGGGAGCATCGGCATGTCGTGGGTCTGCCCGGGACAGTTCCAGTCGACCAGCTGGGCGATGGTGCGGGCGCCTTGGTACCACCCCTCCCAGGGCGGCATCTCCCACACGGCGTCGTGGGTGAGCAGCGCGGCGATGGCGTCGACGTCCTTGCGCCAGAACGCCGCGACATAGGCGTCGAGCATCTGGCGCTGGTGGTCGTCGAGCGGCGCCGGGGAGGCCGCCGCGTCGACCGAGCCCATCGTGGCCCGGGCACGCTGCAGGGCCGAGTTGACGGCGGGGACCGTGGTGTCCAGGGCCTCCGCCGCCTCCGCCGCGCTCCAGCGCAGCACCTCGCAGAGGATCAGCACCGCGCGCTGGCGGGCCGGGAGATGCTGGAGCGCCGCGACGAAGGCCAGCCGGATCGTGTCCATCTCCACCGCCACGTCGGCCGGGTCGGCCGGCGTCACCAGGGCATCGGGCAGCGGGCCCAGCCAGGCGATCTCGCGCTCGACCAGCGGCGCGTCGGCCGCCAGCGACGGGGCGCCCAGCCCGGTGGGCAGCGGGCGGCGGTCGCGCCCCTCCAGGTTGGTGAGGCAGACGTTGGTGGCGATCCGGTAGAGCCAGGTGCGCACCGAGGAGCGGCCCTCGAAGCCGTCGTAGGACTTCCAGGCGCGCAGGTAGGTCTCCTGCACCAGGTCTTCCGCCTCGCTCGCGGAGCCGACCATCCGGTAGCAGTGCGCGAGCAGCTCGCGCCGGTGCTTGCGGGTCAGCTCCTCGAACGCGGCGTCGGGTGTCGAGACGGTCATCGCTTCCTCCCGGGTCGAGCCTAGGTCCCTCTCACCGATGTCGACCCCGGTGGCCGCAGGATCTCATCGGTCGCGGCACCGATGACTTCGGCGCCGGCGGCCGGTCTGCACCCACAACACCACCACAGGAGGCCGCCATGACCACCCGGACCCGCACCAACCCCCGGACCCCCGGACCCCTCGACCTCACCTTCGAGGCGGAGCTGGTGCGCAGCGACGCCGACGGTGGCTGGACCTACGTCGTCTGGCCGGACTCGGTGGCCGTGTTCGGCACCCGCGGGCTGGTCCGGGTCACCGGCACCGTCGACGGCGTCGCGATCAGGACGTCGTTCATGGCGCTCGGCGACGGACGACACAAGCTGCCCGTCCGCGCCGACGTGCTCCAGCAGACCGGCCGCGTCGTGGGCGACACCGTGACCGTCCACCTCACCGAACGACGCTGACCCACCATCCCCAGGAGAACCCGATGACCGCCACCGTCGGCGACACCCCCGTCGCCCCGCCCGAGCCGACCGGCTCACCCGCCCCGGCGTCGTACCCCGTGCTGCGCTGGCTCACCCTGGCGACCTTCGTCGTCATCCTCAACGAGACGCTGATGGTCAACGCCATCCCGCGGCTGATGGCGCAGTTCGACGTCACCGCCCGGACCGGGCAGTGGCTGTCGACGGCGTTCATGCTCACCATGGCGGTGGTCATCCCCGTCACCGGGTGGTTCCTCCAGCGGGTCACCACCCGCCGCGCCTTCGGCACCGCGATGGCCCTGTTCGGGGCGGGGACCCTGCTCGCGGCGGCGGCTCCGGCGTTCTGGGTGCTGGTCCTCGCGCGGATCGTCCAGGCCAGTGGCACGGCGGTGATGCTCCCGCTGCTGATGACGACCCTGATGACGATCGTCCCCGAGCACGACCGCGGCCGGGTGATGGGCAACGTCACGCTGGCGATCTCCGTCGCGCCGGCGCTCGGCCCCACGGCCGCCGGCCTGGTGCTGCAGGTGGCCGGCTGGCGCTGGCTGTTCCTGGTGATGCTGCCGATCGCCGGCGGCGTCGCCCTCGCGGCGCTGCGCCGGCTGGAGAACGTCGGTGAGCAGCGCGCCGGCACGGTCGACGTGGTGAGCGTGGTGCTCGCCGCGGCGGGCTTCGGCGGCCTGGTCTATGGCCTCAGCGGCTTCGGCGCGCCCGAGCAGGCGGCCGTGTCTCCGTGGCTGCTGGTCGCCGCGGGCGCCGTCGTGGTCGCCCTGTTCGTGCTGCGCCAGGTGCGGCTGCAGCGCCGGCCGTCCGGCCCGCTGCTCGACCTGCGCACCGTCACCCACCGCACCTTCACCCTGGCGCTGCTGCTCCAGGCGGTCGCCTTCCTCACCCTGATGGGCGCGATGATCCTGCTGCCGCTCTATCTCCAGGGGCTGCGCGGGCTCACCCCGCTGCAGACCGGCCTGCTGGTCGCGCCCGGCGGCCTCGCGATGGGGCTGGCCGGCCCCCGGGTCGGACGGCTCTTCGACCGGGTGGGAGGCCGGCCGCTGCTGATCCCCGGGAGCGTGCTGGTGGCCGCCGGCCTGGGCGGGCTGGCCCTGCTCGACGCCACGACGCCGTACGCCGTGCTGGTCGGGCTGCACCTGCTGCTGATGACCGGGCTGGCCCTGGTGATGACGCCGGCGTTCACGATCAGCCTGGGCTCGCTGCCGAGGCACCTCTACGCCCACGGCAGCTCGCTGTTGGGGACCGTCCAGCAGGTGGCCGCCGCGGTCGGCACGGCGCTGTCGGTCACCGTCCTCACCGCCCGGGCGACCGCGTTGGCGGCGGGCGGCGCCGACCCGGCCGCCGCCTTCGTCGGGGGCATGCGGTGGGCCTTCGCGGTGTCGGCCGGGCTCGCCCTGGTCACGGTGGCCGTCGCGGTGGTGATGCCCGGCCGGCCCACCCCTGCCGAGCCGGAGCTCCAGCACGGCTGACCGCCCGTTCCCTGGACGCTGATTTGCGTTCACCCGGGCGTCTCCTCCAAGGTGGTCGTGACCGTTTCGTGACCTCGGGACTCACGTGACGCGGTCGAGCCGGCTCGTCCGACGACGGCACCCCCCCGACCCACCGCGCCTGCAGGAGCCCCACCCCCCGTGTCCCAGCACAAGGCCTCGCGCCGTCGTGGCGCGCCCGCGCGCTCGCGGACGACGAGTACGACGAGTGCGACGAGTGCCGCGGGCCAGTCGGGTGGCAGCCACCGCGCGGTCAAGGCCGCCCGGCCGCCCCGCCGGACGGCGGCGCTCACCGGCCTGGCCGTGGCGGCCACCGGCGTCGTGGTGACCGGCGGAGTGCTGGCCACCGGCACCGAGCCGGTGCCCGCCGCCCAGGCCGCCGACCTCGCCGGCCCGGCCGTGCTGGCGGGCGCGACCGCCGGCGCCGACCCGGCGGCCGACGTCACCGACGCCGCCACCGACGGCGCTGCGCTGGCCGACCAGCTCGCCGAGCGCCGCGCAGGCGGGGTCTCCCGGTCCGGCTCGCGGGCCGAGCTCGACCGGCGTACCGCCGTCGACCCGCAGAAGGCCGCCGCACTCGACGCCGTCGACGCACCCGCCGACGCCGGGGTGGAGGACCTCTCGAGCGCCGACCCCCGCGACATCGCCCGGGCGCTGCTGCCGGAGTTCGGCTTCGGCGCCGACCAGTTCGGCTGCCTCGACTCGCTCTACACCGGAGAGAGCGGGTGGCGCGTCAACGCCGACAACCCCTACTCCTCGGCCTACGGCATCCCCCAGGCGCTGCCCGGCTCCAAGATGGCCTCCGCCGGCCCCGACTGGGCGACCAACCCGGAGACCCAGATCCGCTGGGGGCTGGGCTACATCCACGACCGCTACGGCACGCCCTGCGGCGCCTGGTCCTTCAAGCAGAGCCACGGCTGGTACTGACGCCTCAGGTCGCCCGCGCTGCGTGCGAGAGACTGCCTCTCGGACGCAGCACGTCGGCTCGGAGGTAGGCCCATGGAGTTCCAGGACGTCGTCCGTCGCCGGCGGATGATCCGGCGCTACGACCCCGACCGTGCGGTCCCGCCGGAGCTGGTCGACCGGATCCTCGACAACGCGACCCGGGCGCCCTCGGCCGGCTTCTCCCAGGGCTGGGGCTTCCTGGTGCTCGAGGGCTCGGACCAGGTGGCGCGGTTCCGCGACGCGTGCACGCCTGCGCAGGACGCCGACCGCTGGTTCGCGGCCAACGTCGAGGCACCCCTCGTCGTCGTGCCCCACTCCAACAAGTCGGCCTATCTCGACCGCTACGCCGAGCAGGACAAGGGATTCACCGACCGCTCCGACGCCTGGTGGCCGGCGCCCTACTGGGACATCGACACCGGCTTCGCCTCGCTGATGATGCTGCTGACCGCCGTCGACGCCGACCTGGGGGCCTGCTTCTTCGGGATCCCGGTCGACCGGATCGACGTCTTCCGGGACGCCTTCGGCGTGCCCGCCGAGTTCCATCCGATCGGCGCGGTCTCGATCGGCTATCCCGACGACCCGCTGCAGCCGGGCTATCGCGAGGCGGTCTCGCGGCGCCGCAAGTCGACGGACGTCGTGGTCCATCGGGGGTCGTGGGGCGAGGGCTGACAGCGGCGCTCGGACCTCGGGGCGGCCTGCCCTCAGACAGGGGTTCCGTCAGGGTCTTCCCTCATGGTGACGGCCGAGACTTACGCCGTAAGGTCGCCTGACCACGTCAGGAAGGGAAGCCCGATGACCACCTCTGCCCACCCCACGACCTCCCCCGCTGCCTCGGCCCCCGACGCGCCCTATCGCCCCACGCGCCGCACCGTTCTCGGCGCGCTGTGGCTGTTCACGATCCTCAACTACGCCTACTGCGACGTGCTCGGCACGCACGACGTCGACTACCTCAACGGCATCCTGACCGGGGACGGCACCGGGGGTTCGGTGCAGCTCACGCCGACGATGCTGCTGGGGGCCTCGGTCCTGATGACCATCCCGATCAGCGCGGTGCTGGTCACGCGGGTCGCGGGCCGGGCGCTGGCGAGGTGGTGGTCGATCACGGCCGGCGTGGTGATGACGCTGGTGCAGACCGCGTCGCTCTTCGTCGGCGAGACGACGGTCTACTACGCGTACTTCTCCGCCATCGAGATCCCGACCACCGCGTTGATCGCGGTGATCGCGTGGCGCTGGACCCGGGAGGCCTGAGCCTCGCTCGGGGGCCGCGGGTCGCAGACCGAGGCCCCTGTCGCTCAGGCCTCGGCGGCCACCGTGCGGGTGCGGCGGCGACCCAGGAGCGCCTCGACCGCCCACAGCACCGCGGTGACCACGAGCCCGAAGACCAGGATCATCAGCAGCGTGAGCGTGACCGACCCGTAGCCGTGCGCCGAGACGTTGACGAAGTCGTAGGGGTAGGTGTCGGTCACCGCGCCGCGGGCCAGCATCCAGCCGATCCAGAGCACCGGCACCACCAGGGCGAGCGGCACCATCCGCAGCGTCACCCAGCCGCGCGGCCCCCAGCCGAGCCACACGGCCAGGGTCACGACCGGCGTGACGATGTGGAGGATCGGGTCGGTGAGTCGCGACCAGCCGGTGATCACGGCGCTGGGGGCCAGCAGCAGCTGGTAGACGATCGCGGTGACCGTGATCATCAGCAGCCCGTCGAGCCGCAGCACCCGCCGGGCCAGGCTCGCGCGCAGCGGCCGCGCGAGCAGCAGGGTCACCGAGACCGCCACCACCACGTTGGACCAGATCGTGAAGTAGCTGAACGTGTCGAAGAGCCGCCCGGCCGCCCCCGCCGCGCCGTACGGACGACCGCCGTAGAGGCCCGGCTCGGGCGGCAGGTCGTCGTACCACCCCATGCCGGAGAGGAACGCCGTCAGCAGCACGCCGAACCAGGCGACGCCGGCGTTGAGGAGGCACGCCGGCCGGGCGAGGCCGGCGGGCTCGGCAATGGACTCGGCAGCGGGCGTGGCGGTCACCAGGGGAGTATCGCCCCACCCGCGGGTCCGCGTCGACCGGCGCGACCGCCTCGCCGGGCGCCGAAAACCGGATGCGGCGGGGACGCCGGGCGGCGTACCGTCCTGCCCCGGTGAGATCAGTGGCAGGACCGGCGTGCCGGTCCGGTCCCACGCGTCGTACCTCACCGCCTGCCCTGCGAAGGCACAGGTGGAGCTGACATCTCCGATCGGTTCGAATCCGACTCACCGCGGTGGTGGCCGGTGGCGCCGCGCGGCGACGTGCCCTGCGGCGGGCTCCGGTCAGCACGACGGGCCCCGGCCCCGCACGACGTCGCGGCCACCCGCCACCACCGCACCCTGCCCCTCCACCACCCACCACGTCCGGCACCGTGCCGGCAGCACTCGGCCCACGACCCAGAAGGAGGTAGCCGAGATGACCCTGACGATCCGCGCCATGCTTCGACTGCGCAGCCTGCGCGTGCAGTCCTGGCAGGTGTGCGTGGAGCGCGTGCCCGGCCGCCCCACGGCGGTGCTGGGCCCCGGGCGGCACCGCCGGCGCCGGACCGCGACCTACCAGCTGCTCGACACCCGCGAGCAGGTGGTGACCGTGGCGCCGCAGGAGGTGCTGACGGCCGACGGCGTGACGGTGCGGGTCACCGCGTTCGCGCGGTGGCGCATCGGCGACCCGGTGGCCTACACCGAGCAGGTCGCCGACCCGCTCGGCTGGGTCTACCTGGCCATCCAGCTCGCGCTGCGCGAGGCGCTGTCGACCCGGGACGCCGACACGCTGGTGCGGGCGCCGCGGGCCACGCTCAGCGAGGACGCTGTCGAGCAGCTGCGGGTGGCCGCGACCGACGTCGGCATCCGGCTGGCCGAGGTCGTGGTCAAGGACGTGGTGCTGCCGCCCGACCTGCGCGCGGCCTACGCCGAGCTCGTCGTCGGCCGGCAGCGGGCCCAGGCCCAGCTGGAGGCCGCGCGGGCGGAGACCGCCGCGCTGCGGTCGATGGCCAACGCCGCGAAGCTGCTCGACGAGCACCCCGCGCTGGCCCGGCTCCGGCTGGTCCAGGCGCTGCCCGTCGGCTCGCGGGTGGAGCTGGTGCACGACGCCGGCGACCGCCCGGAGTAGCGCCGCGAGCGAGCCTCCTCGGGAGGGACCGCCCACGGCTACTGGTGTGTACGACGCAACAGGTGCGTCGTACACACCAGTAGTCCCGCAGGGCCCGCGACCCGTACCCTGCCCCTCATGGCCACCCTCGTGCTCACCCTGCTCGGCTCCGACCGTGCCGGCCTGGTCTCCGCGGTGTCCCGGGTCATCTCCGAGCGGGGTGGCAGCTGGGAGCGCAGCCAGATGGCCCACCTGGCCGGCGCCTTCGCCGGCCTGGTCGAGGTCGCCGTGCCCGGCGACCGCGTGGACGCGCTGCTCGCCGACATCGAGGCACTCGGCCAACAGGGCCTGCGGGTCAGCGTGGAGCGGACCGGCCCGGTCTCGACCGAGCAGCCGGCGGGCAGCCGGCTCGCCCTCCACCTGGTGGGCGCCGACCGGCCCGGCATCGTCGCCGAGGTCTCGTCGCTCCTGGCCGAGCACCGCGTCAACGTCGAGGAGCTGAGCACCGCCGTGGTCGAGGCGCCGATGGCCGGTGGCACGCTCTTCGAGGCGGACGCCGTGATCGTGGTGCCGCCCGACGCCGACACGGTCGCGATGCGGACCGCCCTCGAGGCGATGGCCGACGAGCTGATGGTCGACCTCGACCTGCACGACAGCGACTGACCCTTCCGGCCCCCGCGCGCTCCGGCGGCCGCCGCAGCGAGCGCGTCGAAAACCGGGCGACGCCCGTCGGTGTCCCCTGGGACACTCGGCGACGATGACCGCCACCTCCGTGCTCCGTCGCTTCCGCCCGCCCAGCCCGCTGGCCGGTCGGCTCGCCACGCAGTCGCTGCTCTTCGCGCTCGGCGAGGGCACCTTCATGACGGGCTCCGCGGTCTTCTTCACCCAGATCGTCGGGCTCACCGCCGCCCAGGTCGGGCTCGGTCTCACCATCGCGGGTGCCGCGGCCTTCCTGACGGCCCTGCCCGCCGGCAGGCTGGTCGACCGCTACGGCCCCAAGCGGATGTGGGCGCTCAGCGCGGTCACCCAGGCCGGGCTGTTCGCGATCTGGCCCTTCATCGGGTCCTTCACCGGCTACGTCGCCATGGCCGTGGTGATGGAGGTGGCGGGGTCGCTCGGCGGCGCGGCCTACGGCGCCTACACGATCGACGTCCTCCCTCCCGACGAGCGGGTGCGCTCGCGCGCCTTCATGTACTCCGCCCTCAACGTGGGGTTCACCCTCGGCTCGATGGTCGGTGGCATCGCCCTGGCGTTCGAGTCCAACCACGTGCTCCACGCGCTGCCGTGGTTCACGACCGTGGCCTTCCTCCTCAACGCCACGGCGATCACCCGGCTGCCCAACGCCCCCCACGACGAGAAGTCCGTCGAGGACCGCAGGGCGAAGGTCCCCGGCCCGGGGCCACTGCGCAACCCGGGCTGGATGCTCACCACCTTCTTCGGCGGCGTGCTGTGGACCAACCAGGTGCTCCTCAACCTGGTGATCCCGCTGTGGCTGGTCGAGAAGACCGACGCGCCCCGGGTGCTGCTGGCGTTCCTGTTCGGCACCAACACCGTGATGTGCATCTTCCTGCCGATGGCGGCCGCCCGTGGCGTCAAGGACGTCACCACGGCACTGCGCGCCATCCGGGTCTCCGGGGTCTTCTTCGTGGTGTCCTGCCTGATCACGCTGGCGACCCACGACACGATCGGCTGGGTCACCATCGCGCTGGTCTGGCTCGGTCACGTCACGGTGACCGGCGCCGAGCTCTATCTCTCCGCGGCCAGCTGGTCCTTCGAGGCCGAGCTGATGGACCCGCGCCGCCGCGGGCAGTACCAAGGCGCCGCCGAGGTGGGCGGCACGCTCGGCCGGGTCTGGGCGCCGGCCGTCTACACGTTCCTGGCGATGAGCTGGGGCGCGGCCGGCTGGCTGCTGATCGCGGCCATCGTGGTCACCGCCACCGCCGGTCTGCATCCCGCCACCCGGATGGCCCAGCGGTTCCTCGACCGCCACGGCCCGCCCCCCGACGACCCGGCCTGGGGACGGGGCGGCGCCGACGACGACCACCTGGTCGACGAGGCTCCGCCGGTGCCCGCGCCGTCCTGGCTCGAGGACCCGCCGATGTCGGCCGCCGGCGACGGGTTCGGGCCGCCCACCGCGCGCCGGGACTGACCCGGTCCGGGCGGCGAGGACCGACACCGACGACCTACGCTGACGGCATGGTCGACCACGAGCTGCGCGAGGCCGGGCCCGACGATGCCGGGGTGGTGGCTCGCCTGCTCCACGACTTCAACACCGAGTTCGAGGCCCCGACCCCGAGCGCCGACGAGTTCCGGGCGCGGTTCGCGGAGCTGCTCGACCGCGACGACCTGCTGGTGCTGCTGTCGGGGCCCGTCGAGGAGCCCACCGGCTTCGCCTACGTCACGCTGCGCCCGACGCCCTACTGGGACGGACCGCTGGCCCAGCTCGAGGAGCTCTACGTGCGGCCCGAGCTGCGCGACCGGGGCATCGGCACCGCCCTGCTGGAGGAGGTCGTGCACTGGGCCCGGCACCAGGGAGCCGAGGAGATGCACCTCAACGTCGACGAGATCGACACCGACGCCCGGCGGTTCTACGAGCGGCACGGCTTCGCCAACAACGAGCCCGGTGAGGACGACCGGATGCTGTTCTACATGTCGGTGCTCTGACGCCTGGCCGCAGCGTCGATACTGGTCCCATGCACACCCGTCGCGCGCTGGTCCGCCGCCCCTCGCCCCGGCTGGCCGAGGGCCTGGTCACCCACATCGAGCGCAGCGAGGTCGACGTCGAGCTGGCGCAGCAGCAGTGGCAGGGGTACGTCGACGCGCTGGTGGCCGCCGGCTGGGAGCCCCGTGAGGTCGACGCCGCGGCGGACTGCCCCGACTCCGCCTTCGTCGAGGACACCATGGTCGTCTACGGCGACCTGGCGGTGATCGCGCGACCGGGTGCGCCGGAGCGGCGACCCGAGGTGACCGCCGCCGAGGAGGCGGTCCGCGCCGAGGGCTACCGGGTCGCCCACATCGAGGCCCCCGGCACGCTCGACGGCGGCGACGTGCTCAAGCACGGTGGCACCGTGTGGGTCGGCCAGGGTGGCCGCACCAACGCCGAGGGCATCGCCCAGCTGCGCGCCCTGCTGGCCCCGATGGGTGCCCGGGTGATCGCCTGTCCGCTCGAGAAGGTGCTGCACCTCAAGTCCGCCGTCACCGCCCTGCCCGACGGCACCGTGATCGGCTACGAGCCCCTGGTCGACGACCCTTCGGTCTGGGGGGACCGGTTCCTCGCCGTCCCCGAGGAGGCCGGCGCCCACGTCGTCCTGCTCGGTGACGACCACGTGCTGATGGCCGCCTCCGCGCCGCGCACCGCCGCGCTGCTGCACCGCCGGGGGCTCAAGGTGACCCGGGTCGACATCTCGGAGTACGAGAAGCTCGAGGGCTGCGTCACCTGCCTGTCGGTGCGGCTGCGCCGCTGACGCCGGGTCGGCGGGGGCCGATCAGCGTCGCCCGAACCAGCGCCGGCGCGGCTCGGGCTCCGGCGGGCTCCAGAGCCCGTCGACGGAGACCACGAGGTAGACCGTGCCGTGGACGATGTTGCCGGGCACCGGCGGCGCGGGGTGGTCGGCCGCGGCCAAGCACAGGTCCAGCTCCATCCCCAGGCTCGCCAGCGACAGCCGCACGGCGTGGAACGCCTGGCCGGTCAGCTCGACGACCCGGGTGTCCGCGGTGAGCACCCGACCGGCCACGCCGGCGTGCGCATGGGGGGTGTCCCCGAACAGTCCGTAGGGGAAGAAGGACTCCGCAGCCTGGCGCACCGGCCAAGGGCTGTCGGGGTCCAGGTCGTCGGGGCGCGGGGCCGCGGGGTCGCCCATCACGCTCGCGTCGGAGGCCGCGAAGGCCGCCTCGTCGGCGTGGACCGTCACGTCGAGCCCCAGGGCCGTCACGCAGGCCAGTCCGGCCGCCGACTCCGCCGCCCCCACCAGCGTCCGCCACTGCTCGAGGTCGCCGGCGAGGCGGGTGCAGAGCTCGCCGTCCTCGTCGACGACGTCGGCGCTGACGGTGCCCTGGTCGTCGGCGAGGGTCAGCCCCGACAAGCGGACCCCCGGCACGCCGGCGTACGACGGCACGAGGTCGGCGGGCTCGCCCTCGGCCGTCACGCCCACCGTCAGCCGCGCGCCGCTCGGGTCGGTCCACCGCAGTGTGGTCGTCCCCCCGGTCATCGCCTGTTCCTCCATGGCCGGCCACATCCGCTGGATGAGGGCCGACAGCGCGTCACCGTCGGCGACACCGAGACCGAGGCAGTCGAGGTTGCTGGTCATGCCGGCATCCCATCACATGCACGCGGGTGGCGGGCCGCTGCGATCACCACCGCTTTGGTCTAGATCACACCGCGGAAGAGGCCCGCGGAATCGTCCGCGGAGGCCCGCGTCGCGTAGCGTCTCCCTCGGCGATTCCACCACGAGAGGTACGACTTCGAGGGCCCCGACCGGGGCGAAGTACGACGGCATCTGGGGGTCGGCAACGGCCGCAGCGAGCGGCCCGCGCAGGCCATGTCGCCACCCATCTGTCATCCACTTCGACCGGTGCCGGCCCCGTCAGGCCGGCTCGAGCCTGCCATGTCTGCCTTCCTCGACGCGGCCCTGTCCGCGCTGCTTCTGCTTGCCCTCACCGTCTCCAGCGTCGTGCTCTGCGTGCCCCAGCTGGTGCGCCTGGTCAAGGTCGGCCACCCCGCCGGCCTGTCCGGCACCGCGCTGCTGTTCGGGACCGTCAACTACACCGCCTGGAGCGGCTACCTCGCGTGGGAGCACGCCTGGGGTCTGCTCGCCGCCAACCTGGTGGCCTCGCTGGTGTGGTACGCCATCGTCGCGCTGGCGTTGCCCCAGATCGCGCCGAAGCGGTCGTGGTGGCTGCCGGTCGGCTGGGCCGCGACCCTCGGCCTGCTCGCGGTGGTCGATCTGGCGCTGCTCGGCCCGATCCTCGGCCTCGGCTCGCTGCTGACCTACACCCCGCAGGCGGTCGGCGTCTGGCGGGTCATCTCGCTGGCCGCCGTGTCGCCCGCGACCTGGGCGCTGACCGCGGTGGAGGGTTTCACCTGGCTGCTGCAGAGTGCCAAGGACCAGCTGGCCGGAGGGATCGTGTCCGGTGGCATCGCCACCGCCGCCGCGATCAGCGTGCTGACCGCACTGCTGATCCGTGGCGCCGCGGCGGGCGGTTCCCCGGACCAGCCGCCGGTGGATGACGACGCCGACGCGCTGACCCCCACCCCCTCGGTCGCGACCGCAGCCTGAGGCGGGTCAGGCGCTCATCCGGCTCAGCCGGTCGCCCCACTCCCGCAGCGTCTCGGTGACCTGGTCGGGCACCTCGACCAGCGTCACCGGCGCCTCGAGCACGCCGAGCCCGAAGGCGACCCAGCGCGGGTTGGGCGCCTCGATCTCCAGCAGGCAGCGGCCGTCACGCTCCTCCAGCACCCGCGACCAGGGGCCGATCCGACCCTCGACGTAGTCCCGGCTCGCCTCGACCTCGACCACGACCCGGTGTCGCTCGCCGCGCGAGAGGCCGGCGCGGACGTACGCCGCCGCATCGCCGCCCGGCACCTCCGGGGCCGGAAGGTCCACTTCGACCCGGCCGGGTCGCTGAGCCGGTCGAGCCGGAAGGAGCGCCAGTCGTCGCGCTCGACGTCGAAGGCCAGGAGGTACCACCGCCGGCCGACCGTGACCAGCTGGTGCGGCTCGACGTAGCGCTCGCGCGACTGCCCCGGCTCGGCGCCCCCGCGGGCGGTGTAGGAGAAGCGGAGGCGCTCGTGGTCGCGGATCGTCTGCGCGACGGTCGCGAGCACGCCGGCCTCCACCTCGGGCGCCTGGCTGAACGGCGACTCCACGGTCGCCGTACGCAGCGACTCGGCCCGGTGGCGCAACCGGGCGGGGAGCACCTGCATCACCTTGGCCAGCGCCGAGAGGGAGGACTCCGCCAGCGTGCCGGCGTAGACCGAGGCCGAGCCGCCGAGCGCGACGACCAGCGCGATCGCCTCGTCCTCGTCGACCACCAGCGGCGGCATCGCACCGCCGGCCGCGAGCTGGTAGCCGCCGTCGGTGCCGCGCGTCGAGCGCACCGGATAGCCGAGGTCGCGCAGCCGCTCGATGTCGCGGCGCAGCGTCCGCTCGGAGACCTCGAGCCGCCCCGCCAGCTCCTCGCCCGACCAGAACCGGTGGGTCTGGAGCAGCGACAGGAGGCGCAGGGTGCGGGAGCTCGTGTTGGCCATGGGCCCAGACTAGTTCTCCTTCCGGTCAGAAAGTGACCGGAGCGATCTCTAGCGTGGGAGGCGTCCCAGGAACCCACCAGAGGAGCCACGATGTCCGCCACCGACCTCTCCCCGGCGCCGGCCGCGACCGCCGCGCCGACCGGCCATGCCGGCCGCACCGCGGCCCTGATCAGCCTGCTGCTCGCCTCGATGATGGAGCTGATCGACACCACGATCGTCAACGTCGCGCTGCCGACCATCGAGCGCGACCTCGACGCCTCGGCCACCCAGCTGCAGTGGGTGGTCGCGGCCTATCCCCTGGCCTTCGCCGTCGCCCTGATCACCGGCTCCCGCCTCGGGGACGCCTTCGGCCGCAAGCGCCTCTTCCTGATCGGCCTGGCCGCGTTCACCCTGACGTCGGCGGCCTGCGGCCTGGCCACCACCGCCGACGCGCTGGTGGTGTTCCGCGCCCTGCAGGGCCTCGGCGCGGCCGCGATGATCCCGCAGGTGATGGCCAACATCCAGGTGCTCTACCCGCCCGAGGAGCGTGGCCGGGCGATGGGTGCCTTCACCGGCCTGGCCGGCCTGGCCGTCGTGGTGGGCCCGATCCTCGGCGCCGTGCTCACCAGCGCCGACATCGCCGGCTCCGGGTGGCGCCCCATCTTCCTGGTCAACGTGCCGGTCGGCCTGCTGGCGATCGTCGCCGCCGCCAGGTTCGTGCCCGAGTCGCGCTCCGACCGCCGGCCCGACCTCGCGCTGGTGAGCGTGCTCACCCTGGGTGCCGGCCTGCTCGCCGTGCTCTACCCGCTGACGATGGGCCGCGAGCAGGGCTGGCCGCTGTGGGTCTTCGTCACCATGGCGATCGGCGTGGTCGTGCTCGCCCGGTTCGCGCAGAGCCAGCACCGCCACGAGCGCCGGGGCGGCGAGCCGCTGGTCCCCGTCAGCCTCTACCGCATCCGCTCCTTCTCCGCCGGCTCCGCCGTCATGCTCGGGCTCTTCGTCTCGATGCCGGCCTACTTCCTGGCCCAGACGCTGTACTTCCAGATCGGCCTGGGCTGGTCAGTGCTGAAGTCCGGCCTGGTCGGCGTGCCCTTCGCCGTCGTCACCTCCGTCTGCGCCGGGGTCGGTGTCACCGTGCTGGCGCAGCGCATCGGCCGCCGGGTCCTGCAGTACGGCGCCGTCGTGCTCGCGGCCGGCGTGCTGCTCACCGGGGTCGTGGTCCACGCGGCGACGCCCGAGACGTCCTGGTGGTGGTTCATCCCGGCCATGGTGGTCACCGGAGCCGGCTTCGGCCTGATGGTCGCGCCGATCGGCCTCTTCACCGTCGCCGACGTGCCGGTCAGCCACGCGGGTGCCGCGTCGGGCCTGTTCAACACCACGACCCAGCTGTCCGCCGCCGTCGGTGTCGCCGGCCTCGGCACGCTCTTCTTCACGGTGGCCCAGCGTCAGGGCCGGGTGCTGCCGGTCGACGTGTTCGCCCCGGCCTACGAGGTCGTGCTGCTCGCGGTCGCCGCGTGCATGGCACTCGCGGTGCTCGCCGCAGCGGCCCTGCCCCACCACGCACCCGGGGACGCGCCCGTCGTCCACTGAGCGCCCGGTTGCCGCCGCGTCGCGGACGTCATCGTCCGTCGGTCCAGGCGCCACCCCGAAGCGAGTCGGCCCGTTCAGCGAGTCTGGGATGGGCCGACTCGGTGCCTCGCCGGTCGGGACGTCATCCACGACGCGCGCCGGGGCGAGCGATCCGTATGACGTCCTGGGGTGCGCGCCGGCCGGCCGGCGGGGAGGTGGGTTCGACCGGCCCCGCCGTACGGGGCGTGGCCGTGGGCGCACAGGCGGTGTCGTGTGTCCGCGCCCGCGGTGACGACGACGGCTGAGACACACGACCCGGGCCGGGCGAGGGCCGGGCGCGGGCAGCGTCAGTCGGCGTGGGGGACGGTGGCGGAGATGACGGTCCCGTCGGCGCGCACGGTGCCGGCCGGGTTGGGAGGCTGTCCCTCGATCCGCGGACCCTGGTCGGGGAGGGGTACGACGGTCACGGTGCCGCGCTCGACGACGTACTCGACGTCGCGCACGTGCACCGACACCGGGCCGGGACCGTCCTCGATCTCGAACCGGACCTCGTCGCGGGTGAGCAGCACGCCGATCCGGGTGCCGTGGAGGGTGAGGCGATAGTCGAGCGCCTCCCACTGGTCGGGGAGCCGCGGCTCGAAGGACCAGTGCCCGCGCCCCTTGGCGCGGAACCCGCCGAAGCCGTTGACCAGCGCGCACCAGACCCCGCCGACCGAGGCGACGTGGACACCGTCGGCGGTGTTGGCGTGCAGGTCGGTCAGGTCGACGTAGAGCGCCTGCAGGAAGTACTGCATCGCCAGCTCGTGGTAGCCCACCTCGGCCGCCATGATCGACTGCACCATCGCCGACAGCGTCGAGTCGCCGGTGGTGATCGGGTCGTAGTAGCGGAAGTCGGCGAGCTTCTCCTCGGCGCTGAACTCCTCGCTCTGCAGGAACAGCGCCAGCACCACGTCGGCCTGCTTGAGCACCTGGAAGCGGTAGATCACCAACGGGTGGTGGTGCAGGAGCAGCGGCCGGGAGGTGACCGGTGTGTTCTCGAGGTCCCACATCTCACGGTCGAGGAACCGGGAGTCCTGCGGGTGGATGCCGACCTTCTCGTCGAAGGGGATCGTCATGCCCTGGGCCGCGGCGGCCCACTCGACGACCTCGTCCTCGGTGAGTCCGGTGCGCCGCACCAGCGAGGCGTAGGCCTCCGGGTCGCCCTCGCGGATCTCGTGCACCGCCTCGGCGGCGCGGCGCAGGTTGAAGCGGGCCATCGTGTTGGTGAACATGTTGTCGTTGACGACGGTGGTGTACTCGTCGGGCCCGGTGACGCCGTGGATGTGGAAGCTCGAGGTGCCGTCGTCGCGCCGCCAGAAGCCGAGGTCGGCCCACAGCCGCGCGGTCTCGACGAGGATGTCGACGCCCTCGCGCCAGAGGAAGTCGGTGTCGCCGGTGGCGTCGACGTACTGGCTGATGGCATAACAGATGTCGGCGTCGATGTGGTACTGCGCGGTGCCGGCCGCGTAGTACGCCGACGCCTCGTGACCGTTGATGGTGCGCCAGGCGAAGAGGGCTCCCTCCTGGGAGACCTCGCGTGCGCGCCGGCGGGCGTGCGGGAGCAGCTGGTAGCGGAAGCGCAGCGCGTTGCGGGCGGCGTAGGGCGAGGCGTAGGTGAGGAACGGCAGGACGTAGACCTCGGTGTCCCAGAAGTAGTGGCCGCCGTAGCCCGACCCGGTGACGCCCTTGGCGGAGATGCCCTGGTCCTCGGCGCGCGCGGCCGCCTGCATCACCTGGAAGAGGTTCCAGCGGACCGCCTGCTGCAGCGCGGGCTGGCCGGGGATGCGGACGTCGGACCGCTTCCAGAACGCCGCCAGCCAGGCCTCCTGGTCGGCGTAGAGCCGCTCGATGCCCTCCTCGGCGACCCGGTCCAGCGTCCGCTCGCACCGGTCGAGCAGCTCGCGGGCGGGCACCCGCTGGGCGGTGTGATAGCTGACCTGCTTGGTGAGCTTGAGCGTCTGGCCGGCCTCGAGATGGAGGCGGTAGATCACCTTGCCCTCGTCGTCGGCGCTGTGTGCCTGCGTCGACACCTCGACCGGTGCCTGCAGGGTGTGGTCGACGGCGACGCCGAGCGTCATGCCGCTCTCGGCGCAGCGGTAGCCCAGCCGGATGCGCCCGGTCTCCTCGTCGGTGCTGGAGACCTGCGGAAGCAGCACCCGGCGCCCGAGCTTCTCGGCCTTGCGCGGGTCGGCGATGGTGCCGGCCGGGGTCTCGATGGCCGGGTGCTCGAGGTCGCGGTCCTGACGGTTGACCAGCTGGGAGGAGATCTGCACGGGCGCGCGGCCGTCGAGCAGGGTGACCTCGAACTGCATGGCGGCGACGTGCTTCTGGGTGAACGACACGATCCGTCGGCTGGCGACCTTGACCCGCTTGCCGCTGGGCGTGCGCCAGACCAGGTCGCGGGTGAGGACGCCGGTGCGGAAGTCGAGGCGGCGGCGGTACTCCAGGAGGTCGGCGCTCGACAGCTCCAGCGGCTCGTCGTCGACATAGAGCCGGATCACCTTGGCGTCGGGCACGTTGACGATGTTCTGGCCGATGCGCGCCAGCCCGAAGGCCTCCTCGGCGTGCAGGATCGGCCAGGTCTCGTGGAAGCCGTTGATGAACGTGCCGTCGACGTGGGCGTCGCGGCTCTCGGAGTAGTTGCCGCGGAGCCCGAGGTAGCCGTTGCCCACGCTGAACAGCGACTCGGTGACGCCGAGGTCCTCGGCGCTGAACCGGGTCTCCTCCAGCGCCCACTCGTCGACCGGGAACCGGCTGCGGTCGATCGGGTCGCCGGTGATCGGCGCGTAGGGCCTCACAGCAGCCCCTCCAGGTCGTCGACGACGACGTCGGCGCCGGCGTCGGTGAGCGCCGCCGCTCCGACGCCGCGGTCGACCCCGACGACCAGCCCGAACGCGCCGGCCCGGCCGGCCGCCACGCCGCTCAGCGCGTCTTCGAGCACCACGCTGGCGGCGGGGTCGGCGCCCAGGTCGGCGGCCGCGGCCAGGAAGGTGTCGGGCGCCGGCTTGCCGGCGAGGCCGCGCTCGCTGGCCACCCGGCCGTCCATCACGACCGGGAAGTACGACGCCACGCCGGCCGCGGCGAGCACCTCGGGGGCGTTGCGCGACGACGACACGATCGCCATCGGGACGCCCCGCTCACGGAGGGCGTCGAGCAGCCTGACGGAGCCGGCGTACGGCTGGACGCCCTCGTCGCGCAGGACCTGCCGGAAGGCGTCGTTCTTGCGGTTGCCCAGCCCACAGACCGTCTCCCGGTCCGGAAGGTCGGCCGGGTCGCCGTGGGGGAGGGTGATCCCGCGCGACTCCAGGAACGACGCGACGCCGTCGTAGCGGGGCTTGCCGTCGACATAGGAGAAGTAGTCGGCCTCGGTGTAGGGCGGCTGACCCTCGTGGTCGCCCAGGAAGCCGTTGAACATCACGTCCCAGGCCCGCATGTGCACCTCGGCCGTCGGCGTCACCACGCCGTCGAGGTCGAACAGCGCCGCGTCGTAGCCGCTCCAGTCCATGCGGAGACGATAGGGCCATCCGCTCCCCGCTGCAGTCGGGTTGGCCACAGGGTGGGCGGTCCACCCCCGCCGACCCGGTTGGCCGGCGGTGCCAGGATGGCCACGTGTTCGACGCGCTCTCCCCGCAGCGCCGGCGGCTGGCCCTGGGGCTGGTCGCGGCCGCGGTGGTCGCGGCCCTCGCGATCGTCGTCGCGGTGCTCGCGCAGCGCGGGCCCGAGCCGGCGGTGGCCACCCAGGGGGAGGGGCCCGTCCTCCTGGTGCCGGGGTACGGCGGCGACGAGTCCGGTCTGCAGAACCTCGCGCGCCCTGCGGCAGGCCGGCCGGACCGTCGAGATCGTCAGGCTGATCGGTGACGGCCGCGGCGACCTGCGCGACCAGGCGACCCGGCTGGGGAGGTCGCCGACCGGGCGATGGCGTCGTCGGGTGCCGACAGCGTGGACGTGGTCGGCTACTCCGCGGGCGGAGTGGTGGCCCGGTGGTGGGTCCGGTTCGACGACGGCGCACCGGTCGCCCGGCGGGTGGTCACGATCAGCTCCCCCCACCACGGCACCCAGGTCGCGCTGTTGGCCGCCGGCCTCGCTCCCGACGCCTGCCCGGTCGGCTGTCAGCAGCTCGCCCCCGACAGCGACCTGCTGCGCCGGCTCAACGCGGGCGACGAGACGCCGGCCGGTCCGACCTGGGTCTCGCTCTGGTCGGCCGACGACCAGACGGTGACCCCGCCCGACTCGGCGGTGCTCGACGGCGCGCTCGACATCCGGATGCAGGACATCTGCCCCGACCTGACGCTGAGCCACGGGCAGATGCCGCAGGCGGGGGCCGTCGTCGGATCGTCGTCGCCGCCCTCGACGACACCGCGGTGTCGGCACCGACCGGCGCCGTGTGCCGCGCGGGCTGAGCCGCGACCGTCCGGTCAGTCGGTGATGTCCTTGGTGACGAAGTTGGCCCAGGCCGCGCCGAGGAACACCACCAGGTAGCCCAGCTGCAGCAACGAGCCGCGCACCACGTCCCGCCAGTGGATCGGGTCCCGGAACAGGTCCACGAACGCCAGCCAGTAGCGCGTCGGCAGCCACGGCTTGAGCACGTCGGCGGCGTCGAGGGTGAGCAGCAGCGTCGACGCGACCAGCAGCCCGAGCGCGCCCAGCGCGGCGGCCAGCGGCGAGCGCACCACCGTCGACAGGAAGAGCGCGATCGAGGCGACGCCCAGCATCGACAGGATCGCGTAGGCCAGCGCCAGCAGCGTCCGCAGGGCCAGCTCGCGGCCGGTCAGCGTGGTCCCCGAGACGCTGCTGACGGCCTGGCTGGCGTTGCCGAGCAACCCCAGCCCGACGACGTACGCCGTGGCCGCGACGACGGCGACCGCCAGCACCGCGAATGCCACGATCGACACCAGCTTCGCCACCAGCAGGTGGGTCCGGCCGACGGGACGGATCAGCACGTAGCGCAGCGTCCCGAGCTGGCCCTCGCCGGCGACCGTCTCGCCGGCCATCAGGCAGACCGCGATCGGCAGCAGCAGCGGCACGACGATGCCGAGCGCCGCCAGCGGGAAGAGCTTGCCGTCGGTCAGCACCGCCGAGAGGAAGGCCGGGCCGGTCCCGGGCCGGGGGCCGAGGTCGGTCCAGGCCAGGAGTACGGCGACCAGCACGGGGAGCGCGTCGATCATCAGGATCGTCACCCAGGTCCGCCGACTCCGCACCAGCCGGCGCAGCTCCACCCGGATCACGTCAGCACCTCACGCACGCCACCGGGACCGTCGTCGTCGAACCCGTCGTCGTCGAACCCGTCCTGGAAGCCCTCGTGGAGGTCGTCCCCGTCGTCGGGCAGCCGGGCGACGCGGGGCTGGGCCGGCGAGCCCGATCCGCCCGCGCCGCGCGCGATGACGTCGAGCACGATCTCCTCCAGGGTGCGTCGCTCGGGCTCCAGGGCGGTCACCCGGATGCTCTCGCGCACGAGCCGGGCGTTCGTCGCCGCCGGGTCGGAGAGGCGGGCCAGCAGCGCGCCGCCGTCCGGCCCGTCGACGACGCTGTCCACGACACCGTCGAGGAGCGCGAGCGCGCGACCGACGTCGGGCGTCTCGATCCGGTAGCGCCCGGTCGACCGGTCCAGGTCGGCGACGCGCTCCTGCAGCACCATCCGGCCCCGGTCGAGGACGCCGATGCGGGTGCAGAGCTGCTCCACCTCGGCGATCAGGTGGCTGGACAGGAAGATCGTGGTCCCGTCGGCGTGCAGCTGGGTGAGCAGCGTCCGGATCTCGTGGATGCCCTGGGGGTCCAGCCCGTTGGTCGGCTCGTCGAGCACCAGCAGCCGAGGCCGGCCGAGCAGCGCCTGGGCCAGACCGAGCCGCTGACGCATGCCGAGGGAGTAGGCGCGCACCGGCCGGCGGTCGACGCCGGCCAGGCCGACCCGCTCCAGCGCCTCCTCGATCCGCGCGCCCCGGCTGGCCCGGCCCCGCGAGGGGCCCATCGCGTCGACAGCCGCCAGGTGGGCGCGGCCCGACATCGACGGGTAGGCCGCCGGGCCCTCGACCAGGGCGCCGACCTGCGGCAGCACCGCCCGCGCGTGCTGGGGTATCGCCTGCCCGAGCAGCTCCACCGAGCCCTCCGTCGGCAGCACCAGGCCGAGCAGCATCCGGACGGTGGTCGTCTTGCCCGACCCGTTGGCGCCGAGGAAGCCGTAGATCTCGCCCTCCGCGACGTCGAGGTCGAGGTCGTCGACGGCCTGCACCGCGCCGTAGCGCTTGGTGAGTCCTCGGGTGCGGATCACCGGCCACCGTCCGGGGCGATGACGTAGCCGCCGTCGGCCAGGGTGCGGGCGGCGCGGCGCAGGGTGTCGGGGGTGACGGTGCCGGCGAGCAGGGTGTGGGAGTCGAAGCCGTCGTGCGAGGTCACCAGCACCGACAGCGGGCCGAGGGTCGCGAAGGTCCCGCGCGCGTCCTCGGTGGAGCCGGGGGTGACCCGGAGCTGGTCCTTGAGCGGCTCGGCCACCCGCTCGAGCATCGGCATCGCGATCAGCCAGGTCGGCCCGCGACGATAGACGCCGACCCCGCGCTGCTCGTCGGAGCTCCGCGGCAGGCCGGCCAGCTCCGCGGGGAAGGTGTAGGGCGCGAACCGGTCGGCGCCGTCGGCGAGGTCGAGGGTGTCGCCCCGGTGGACGTCGGCCCCCGGCGGCGGCTCGAAGGCGATGTCGTCGGGCGTCGGGAGGGTCAGGTCGACGGTGACCAGCTCGCTGCGGAACGACGGCCGCACGGCGCCGACGCCGAAGAGCTCCACGCGCAGCGGCAACCCGGTCTCCCGGTCGCTCCAGAGGTCGACGTGGCCCACCGTGGAGCCCGGGGTGCTCGGCGTGACCCGCAGCCCCAGGGCGTCCCGGCCGGCGACCCGGGCGGCGGGCAGCCGGCTCAGCTCCTCGTCGGTCACGCCCGCGAGCGCCTGTCGCGCCAGCGCGGGTGGGACGACGTCGGAGGCGCGTGGGAGGCGCGCGACCGGATCGGCGTACTCGGTCACCTCCTGGCCGTCGTACACCCAGCGGGTGAGGCGGTCGCCGATCTTGACCGTGTCGGTCTCACCGGTCGGGTCGAGCACGTCGACCCGCCAGAACGTCGGGGTGCGCCACCACACGCGGAGCCGCGACGGTCCGGCGAACAGCGAGGTCACCTCGCCGAAGCCGCGGGCGTCGGGCAGCGGCAGGTTGCCCTGGGTCTCGACGTAGCCGGAGTACGCCGTGCTCGCGGCCGCCGCGACCTGCTCGCGCAGCTGCTCGGCGGAGATCGGGGCGTCGTCGGCCGGCCGATGGGCGACCGCCGTCGGCACCCCCACCAGCAACGCTGCCAGCGCGACCACCAGGGCCCACCGCACGACGGGCGTCACCACGTCCACGGTAGTCACTACGTGGAGCGCGGCCCCGCGGTTCGGTCCGGAGCGGTGGCTGAGGGGGTTGTTGCTTCACCATGCTGGGTAGGCGAAGACGCACTTCGCACGGTGAGTTCGCCGTGCGAAGTGCGGTCGTACCAGGTGAACGTGGTGAAGCAGCCCCACCCGTCACCCCACCAACGCAGAGCGCCCCCGCTTCACCAGCTGGTCGGCCACGATCACCCGCTGCAGCTCGGAGGCGCCCTCCCAGATCCGCTCGACGCGCAGCTCGCGGGAGAAGCGCTCCGCGACGTTCTCGCGCATGTAGCCGCGGCCACCGAAGACCTGCACGGCCCGGTCGGCCACCCGGCCGGCCATCTCCGAGGCATACAGCTTGGCCATCGAGCAGCGGCCGTGGGCGACCTTGCGGGCCTCCTCGGCCTCCGCACCGGCCAGCGAGGACGCCTCGTCGAGACCCCGCGCCACCTCGTAGACCAGCGACCGCGCCGCGAACAGCTCGGTCAGCGAGTCGGCGAGCATCCCCTGCACCAGCTGCCGCGAGGCCAGCGGCTCACCGCCCACGATCCGGCCGGCGGCGAACGCCGACATCTCGTCGACCAGCCGCTCCGCTGCCCCCAGACAGCGCGCCGCGACCATCAGCCGCTCGAAGCGGAACCACTCGTAGGAGAAGCGCATCCCGTCGCCCTCCGCGCCGACCAGGTGCGTCGCCGGGACCCGCACTCCGTCGAAGCGGACGATCGGGTGCTCGTGGGCGAAGGTGTGGGAGTACGCCGGCGTGCGCACGACCTCCATGCCGGGCGTCGGCTTGTCGACGACCAGCAGCACGTGCTCGCCCTCGTTCTCCCCGCCCACCAGCACCGCCTGGACGAACACGTAGTCCGCCTCGTTGTAGGACGTCACGTGCCACTTCTCGCCGTCGACGACGTAGTCGTCCCCGTCGCGACGCGCGGTCGCCTGCAGGTCGCTGACGTCGGAGCCGGCGTGCTCCTCGGTGATGGCGTAGCACTCGGTCTTCTCGCCCCGGACCGTCGGCCCGAGCCAACGCTCGCGGGCGAGGTCGGAGGCCACCTCGGGCCACCATGCCGGCGGCGTCGCGAGCACCCAGGCGAGGGCGTTGGTGACCCGGCCGCCCTGCTCCTGCACGAGCACCTGCTGCAGGGAGGTGGCGCCGGTGCCGCCGTGCTCCACCGGGATGTTGGTGGCGTAGAGGCCGTCGGCGACCGCCCGCTTGCGGTGCTGGTCGGCCATCCCGTCGGGCAGGTGGCCGCCGTGCGCCTCGGCGTACTCCTCGTGGGGGATCAGGTCGTCGGCGAATGCCCGGGCCTTGGCCTGCAGGGCGAGATCGGCGGCGGTCAGGCCGTACATGGGCGCTCCCTCGAAACGATTGACTGGCCGTTCAGTCTAGGCCTAGCGTCGGCTCCGTGACGAGCGTCGAAGGCGTCGATGTGGTCGTCGTGGGTGGCGGCACGGTGGGTGGCTGGGCCGCCTGCTTCCTGCGCGAGGCCGGGCTGTCCGTGCTGCTCCTCGAGGCCGGCACGCTCGGCCGTGGCGCCAGCTCCCGAGCCGCCGGGATGGTGCGCGCCCAGGGCGGCACCGAGCCCGCGGTGCGGCTCGGGATGTGGAGCCAGGAGTTCTACCGCGGCCAGGCCGAGCGGTACGGCGTCGACTCGGGGTTCGTCGCGACCGGCTACTACATGCCCTGCTTCGCCGAGGCCGAGGTGGCCGCGGCGCACGAGCGAATCGCCATGCAGAACGCCCTCGGGCTCGCCGCCCGGTGGGTCGAGCCCGAGGACGTCGACGCCGGCAACCCGGCGATGGCGCCGGGCCGGACCCTCGGGGCGTCGTACTTCCCCGGCGACGGATGGATCGACCCGCCACGCAACGTGCTGGCCTATGCGACGGTGCTGGCCACCAGTGGCGTGCAGGTTCGAGAGCGGACCTCCTTCACCGGGCTGCTCACCGAAGGTGGACGGGTCACGGGGGTGCAGACGTCTCGGGGTGAGGTCGGGTGCACCGCAGTGGTGCTGACCGGAGGTCCCGGTCTGGCCGCGGTGGGGGCGGCCGCAGGTGCGCGGCGGATCTGGTCGGGCGGGACCCGCCACCAGGTGGTGGTCACCGCCGCGCACCCCGATCTCGCTCCCGAGCGGCTGCCGATGGTCTTCGACGTGACCTCGGGGATCTACTGGCGCCCCGAGGACGGCGGCCTGCTCTGGGGGATGTCGAACCCCGACGAGCCGCCCGGTGAGGCGGCCGACTTCGACCAGGGCTACTTCGCCCTCATGCGGGCCCGGATGGCCGAGCTGGTGCCGGTGACCGCGCACCTCGGGCTGCGCCGGCAGTGGGCCGCGACCATCGACTACACCCCCGACCACCTGCCGATCCTCGGCCCGATGCTGGCGGCCGACGGGTCGCCCGTCGCGGGTGCCTGGGTGGCCGCTGCCGGAGGGCACGGGATGATGTGGGGGCCCGGCGTCTCGCGCGCCGCCGCCGACCTGGCGCTGGCCGGCACCACGTCGGTCGTCGACGTCACCGACCTCGGCATGGACCGCTTCGACGACTCCGGGCGCTCGCGGCTGGCCGCCGACCCGATCGCGCTGCCCTTCCCGCAGCAGGCCTGAGGGCGCTCCGCGGCGGGTCGCCGCGGGTGTCGTTGGTTGCGGCTTGGCCCTACTGGTGCGCCGTTCTGGTGGGTTAGTGCGCGCTCGACGAGGCACTCACCCACCACACGGGCGCGGGAGATGGGAAACGACGGCGACCCACGCTCGTCCGAGTCCCAGGCGCTACTCCACCAGCGCGTCGACGGCGACCAGGCCGTCAGCGGTGAGGATCAGCGGGTTGACGTCGAGCGCGGCCAGCCAGCCGGCGTGGTCGAGTGCGAGCCGGGCGACGGCCGCGGCGGCGTCGGCGAGTGGCTGGACGGCGGCGTCGAGGACGCCGCCCAGCCTGGTGACCAACCGGGCCGGGTCGGCGAGCACGGCCTCGGGCAGGGCCAGCGCACGCGAGCCCAGCTCCTCGATCAGGCTGCCACCGTGGGCGACCAGCACCAGGGGGCCGAGCTGTGGGTCGGGGACGACGCCGAGGGCGTACTCCGCCTGGCCGGTCACCATCGGCTGCACGACGACGCGGGAGCCGAGGGCCTCGCGCAGCCGTGAGTAGACCGCCCGCAGCGACGGCTCGTCCGGCACGCCGACCACGACGCCGCCCAGCCGGGCGCGGTGGTTGATCCCCGGCTCGTCGGTCTTGAGCACCACGGGGTAGCCCACGACCTCGGCGGCGGCCACCGCGCCGTCCTCGTCGCTCGCGGCCAGCGTCGTGACGACCGAGACGCCGTAGGCCGCCAGCAGGCCCAGCGTCGTCACGGCGTCGCGCCAACCGGTGGGCTCCGGCACCGATCCGGCGGGGCCGGAGGAGGCCGCCGGCAACCTCGGCGGGTCCGCGTGGTCGCGCAGGTGGCCGAGCGCCCGCAGTCCCGAGCGGGCGCCCTCCAGCACCGGGATGCCGGCCTCCCGCAGCTGTGCGGCCCGGGGCTGGTGGATCGCGGCCGGCACGGCGGAGAGCACGACCACGGGCTTGTCGGTGGTGGCGTGCACCCGGGCCGCCGCGTGGGGGTAGGACTCGTCGCCGTCGTACTCCTCGACCAGGTCGACCGCCAGGGCCACCACGTCGACGCCGTCGTCGTCGGCGACCGCGTCGAGGGCGGCAGTGAACAGCTCCTCGGTGTCGGCGCCGCGACCCCAGACGTCCACCGGGTTGGCGACCACGAGCCCGTCGTCGAGCAGCTCACCCAGCCGGGCCACCGTCTCGTCGGCCAGGGCCGCGAAGGGGACGTCCTCGGCCTCGCCGATGTCGGCGACCAGCGTCCGCTCGGCGCCGGAGTCGTGGACCGTCGCGATGCCCGCCGACCGGTGTCGGAGCCGACGGCCCACGGCGAACAGCTCGAGGGTGTCGACCAGCTCCTCGACGTCGCGCACCCGGTGCACGCCGTACGACGCGAACAGGGCCTCCCAGCCGGCGTCGTCACCGGCGATCGCCCCGGAGTGCGCGGTGACCAACGCCCGGCCCGCCGACGACGCGCCGACGGTCAGGGCCACGACGGGCACGTCCCGCTCCAGGGCCAGTGCCAGTCCGCGGCGGAGCGAGCCGGCGTCGCGGATCGTCTCGAGGAACAGGCCGACGACCCGGGTCTCCTCCCGCTCCAGGGCCCAGCAGAGGTAGTCGCCCGCGGTCAGCCCCAGCTCCTGCCCGGAGGAGACGGCGAGCGCGTACTCCAACCGCCGGTGGGTGCGCAGCATCGCGGAGAACAGCGAGCCCGAGTGGGTGACCAGGGCGATCGAGCCGGCCGGGATCGGGTCGCGCTCGAGGTAGCCGATGGCTCGCACGCCCGCCACCGGGTTCACGAACCCCATGCAGCCGGCGCCGCAGAGCGCCAGGCCCTCGGCCGCCCGGCGCACGTCCGCGGCCAGCCCGGGCACGTTGCCGAAGACGACGGCGCCACCGGCGCCGGCGGCGGCCGCGGCCGCGAGCTGCTCGGGGATCACCCGGTCGGGCACCCCCATCAGCACCAGGTCGGGCGCGTGGTCGAGGTCGCCGAGCGTGGGCGTCGTACGCCGGCCCTGCACCTCGGCGTGCTGCGGGTGGATCAGGTCGACCCGCGACACCCCGGCGCTGCGCAGCGCCTCGATCGCCAGCCGCTCGCCGAAGGAGCCGGGGCGCGCGGAGGCGCCGACGACGGCCACCGAGGTGGGAGTGAGCAGCCGGTCGAGCGGCGTACGTCTCATGGCGGGATCATCCTGACTGACCGTTCAAGGGCCGACGACGAGTACGGTAGCGCCACATCGTGCTCACGACGAGAGAGGCACCATGGCGAAGTCTCCGGCGCCGGCTGCGGCGTCAGCCGAGCCGGGCGAGGTTGCCCAGGACTCCCGCCGCGCCCAGATGCTCGAGGCGGCCGCCGAGCTGATCGCCGAGCGCGGGCTGGCCCGCACCCGGATCGCCGACGTCGCAGCCCGGGTCGGCATCAGCCCCGCGCTGGTCGTCTACTACTTCCAGACCAAGGAGGCGCTGCTGATCGCGGCGCTGCGTGACTCGGAGACCGGCTTCTACGCCGCCGCCGAGGGGCTGCTCCGCAACCAGGGGTCGCTGCGCGACCGGCTCGAGACGCTGGTGGAGCTGACCTTCTCCGAGGAGAGTCAGGGCGAGGTCCGCGGCCAGTGGGGGCTGTGGTTCGACCTGTGGAACGAGGCCTTCCGGCACCCCGAGGTGGCCGCCGACCGGCGTGCCCTCGACGAGCAGTGGCGGGGCCTGATCGGCCGGATCGTGCGAGCCGGCATCGACGAGGGCCAGGTGGCCGCCGACCTCGACGTCGACACCTTCTCCGTCACCTGGGCGGCCCTGCTCGACGGGCTGTCGGTGCAGGTCGCCCTCGACGACCCGGTGGTCACCCGTGACCGGGCGATCGGGATCGCCCTCGACTTCGCCCGGCGGGAGCTCGGGCTGGTCTAGGCGCCCCGGCGGTCGCGGGTCAGCGGTCCAGCACCCGCAGCGCGGTGGAGGAGATCCGCAGGCACACCGGGCCGCCGGCGACCAGCCAGTCGGGGGCGGAGCCGTGCATGTTGGCCACCTCGGCCTCGACGCGCAGACCGGCGGCCGCGACCCGCACCGAGGTCTGCGCCCCCTGGTAGGTCATCGACTCGACGGTGGCGGGGAACACGTTGACCCCCTCCAGCGGGGCCGACGCGGGCGCGAGCTCGACCCGCTCGGGGCGCACCATCAGCCGCACCGGGTCGCCCGTGGCCGGGGGGCCGTCGACGTGCAGGGTCTGCTCGCCGACGCGGTAGGCCGCCAGCCCGGGCTCCGGGCCGGCCCCGGCCGGGACCGCGTCGAACAGCGTGGCCTGGCCGAGGAACGTGGCGACGTAGGCGCTGGCCGGCTCGGCGTAGACCTCCGACGGCGTGCCGACCTGCTCCACCCGGCCGTCGACGATGACCGCGAGCCGGTCGCTCATGGTCAGCGCCTCCTCCTGGTCGTGGGTGACGTAGATGAAGGTGGTGCCGACCCGGTCGTGCAGGGCGCGGAGCTCGCGCTGCAGCGCCTTGCGCAGCCGCGCGTCCAGCGCGCCCAGCGGCTCGTCGAGCAGCAGCACCCGCGGCTCGAGCACGAGTGCCCGCGCGAGCGCGACCCGCTGCTGCTGGCCGCCGGAGAGCTGGTGCGGCTTGCGTTTCGCCAGCTTCTCGAGCTCGACCAGCTCCAGCGCGGCGTTGACCCGCGAGGACTGCTCGCCACGCCCGGCCTTCTGGTAGCGCAGACCGAACGCGACGTTCTCCGCCACCGTCATGAACGGGAACAGCGCATAGGACTGGAACACCGTGTTGACCGGGCGCTTGTGGGCCGCCACCGAGGTCAGATCGGTGCCGTCGAGCAGGATCTCGCCCTCGGTGGGCTCCTCGAAGCCGGCGATCATCCGCAGCGTCGTGGTCTTGCCGCATCCCGACTCGCCCAGCAGCGAGAAGAACTCGCCCGCCCCGATCTCCAGCGACAGCCCGTCGACGGCGCGGACGTCGTCGTACTCCTTGACCAGTCCCTGCAGGCTGACCGCGCCCCCGGCGGCCGCCACCGGGCCGGTCAACGGCTCACCGGCCCACCGCGTCGGCCAACGTCGCCACGTTGGCCACGAAGCGGTCGATATCGGCGTCGGTGTGTTGCACGGAGATCAGCCACTGCTCGATCTTGCCCCATGGCGGGAGGAAAACCCCACCGTTGTGCTGGACCAGCCAGTGCGCCTCGCCGAGTCGCGAGTCGACGCCCAGGAAGTCGCGGAAGTTGTGGATCGGCTCCTTGCGGAAGGCGACACAGCCCTTCGCGCCGGCGGTCACGACGTGCCACGGCAGGTCGCGCTCGGCGATGACCTCCTCGATGCCGGCGCGGATCCGGGCGGTGAGCCGGTCGAGGTGCTCGTAGGCCTCGGGCGTGGCCACCTCGGTCAGCATCGCCTTGGCCGCGGCCATCGCCAGCGGGTTGCCGTTGAACGTGCCGACCTGTTCGTAGGTGCCGTCGGCGATCCGGCCCATCAGCTCCTCGGTGCCGCCGACCGCCGCCGTCGAGACACCGCCGCCGATGGCCTTCGCCAGCGCCACCAGATCGGGGGTGACGCCGGAGAGTGCGGTCACGCCTCCGGGCCCGACCGTCAGCCCGGTCTTCACCTCGTCGAAGCCGAGCAGGGCGTCGTGCTCGTGCAGCAGCTCCTTGAGGCCGGCGAGGTAGCCCGGCAGCGGGTGGATGATGCCGGCGTTCATCATGATCGGCTCGAGGATCATCCCGGCGACCTCACCGCGTCGCTCCTCCAGCACCCGGCGCACCGCGTCGAGGTCGTTGAACGGCACGATGTCGACCAGGTCGACGATCGCCGCGGGGTAGGCCGCTCCCTCGCTCACGCTGTGCGGCCGCTCGGCGGGCCCGATGTCCCCGGCCTCCGGCATCACGGAGACCTCCACCGAGTCGTGGTGCCCGTGGTAGCAGCCCTCCACCTTGATGATCCGCATCCGGCCGGTGGTCGCGCGCATCAGGTGGATGACGTCCATGGTCGCCTCGGTGCCGGAGTTGGCGAACCGCCACAGCGGCAGCCCCCAGCGGCGCTGCAGCTCCTCGGCCACGATGATGGCGTCCTCGGTGGGCTGCGCGAAGTGCGTCCCCTTGGTCACCCGGTCCTGCACCGCACGGACGATCGCCGGGTGGGCGTGCCCGGCCAGCCCGACGCCGTACCCGCCGTGGAAGTCGGAGTACGACGTCCCGTCGACGTCGTAGAGATGCGGCCCCCAGCCGTGGCTGATCCACACCGCCTGGGGGTCCGCGATCTGCCAGTTCGACGTCGCCCCGCCGGCGAGCACGCGCGCCGAGCGCTCGATCATCGCGGCCGACGCGGGCTGCCGCTGCAGGAAGATCTCGGACTGCTCCTCGATGAAGGCATCCAGGTCCATGCCCGGCAGTGAACCATTGAATGAGCGTTCAGTCCAGGACGAGCGCCCGGGTCCACGGGTCGCCGGGGTTCGCGGAGGTAACGAATCCGACCCCCGGGCCCGACCGTCGTTGACTGGTCATTCAGTCCGTGTAACTCTGACCGGACCGTCAGCGAAGGGAAGCCAGATGGTGTCACCCCGACGTCAACCGCAGTTCTCTCGGCGCTCCGTCCTCCAAGCCGGTCTCGCCACCGCCGCGACCGGCACGCTCCTCGCCGCGTGCGGCAGCAACGGTGGGTCGGGCGGCTCGAGTGGCTCGGGAGGAGGGGGGACCCAGCTCAAGATCGCGAGCCCGTCGAGCCCGATCAGCTGGCCCGTCGACGAGAGCCTCATCATCGAGTCCGGCCTCAAACCCGAGCCGGGCAGCACCCTCAAGATCTACAACTACGCCGACTACCTCTCTCCCCGGGTGATGAAGAACTTCACCAAGGAGTTCGGGGTCAAGGTCGAGCTGTCGACGTTCAACGACACCGAGGAGGCCATCAGCAAGCTGGCCTCCGGCTCGCTCGAGTACGACGTCTACTACCCGTCGTACGACCAGATCGCGAAGCTCGTCCAGTCCGGGCTGGTGCTGCCGCTCAACCAGGACTACATCCCCAACATCAGCAACTGCTGGGACCAGTTCACCGACCCGTTCTACGACCAGGGCTGGCACTACTCCGTCCCCTACACCACCTACACGACCGGCATCGGCTGGAACACCGACCTGGTGCCCGACGACATCGCCACGCTCGACAACCCCTACGACTCGCTGTGGGACAGCCAGTACGCCGGCAAGACGGCGGTCATCGACGACTGGCACACCATGATGGCGATGGTGCTGCAGCGCAACGGCATCCACGACATCAACACCGAGTCCGACAAGGACATCGAGCTGATGCGCACCCAGATGGCCGACCTCGCGCAGGCGACCGACCCCAAGGTCACCATCACGATGTACAACGACCTGCCGGCCGGCCAGATGGGGCTGTGCCAGATGTGGTCGGGCGACGCGGTCAACGCCGTCTACTACCTGCCCAAGGGGAAGAAGCCCGACATCCTGCGCTACTGGTTCCCGCCCGACGGCAAGGGCCAGGTCGACAACGACCTGATGCTGGTGCTGGCGCAGGGCAAGAACCCGGTGGCGGCGCACTACTGGCTCAACTACCTCCTCGACGAGAAGGTGTCGATCCAGAACTTCGGCTTCACCGGCTACCAGCCGCCGCAGCAGTCGATCAACCCCGAGCAGATGGTCCAGGACGGCTTCCTGCCCGAGAACCTCAAGGAGGCCACGGTCCTACCGGAGTACTTCGACGTGGGCGACCGGCTCCTGGGCATGCCGATCGAGGTCGAGCAGAAGTGGCTGGCGGTCTGGCAGGAGTTCAAGGCCGGTGCCTGAGGCGCCGCCACCGGGTGGCAGCGAGGACGAGGCCGTCAGGGACGCCGGCGCCCGGCTCTCCGCGGCGGTGGGCGACCCGGCGACCGCCGTCCGCCAGCGGCGCAGGCGACGGTCCGACTCCTGGCTCTGGCGGGCGCTGGCGGCGCCGGGCAGCCTGTGGCTGCTGGCCTTCCTGGTCGCCCCGATGTACGTCGTGCTGGCGATCCTCTTCGGCACCATCGACCCGATCCTGCGCCGGCCGATCCCGGTGTGGAACCCGCTGGACTGGGACAGCAGCCAGTTCACCTACGTGCTCACCCGGCTGGTCGGCCAGGACGCCATCTTCCAGCCGGCGCTGGTCCGCACCGCCGTCTACGTCGGCGTGGCCAGCGTGCTGTGCCTGCTGATCGCCTACCCGGTCGCCTACTACGCGGCAAGGATCGCCGACCGCCGGCGCGGGCTGCTGCTGGCCGCCCTGATCGCGCCGTTCTGGATCTCCTACATGATGCGGATGCTGGCCTGGGTCAACCTGCTGCAGAACGACGGGCTGGTCAACAAGGTGATCACCCTCGGCGGCGTGTGGGACACCCAGGTCGACTGGCTCAACGGGCACTCGGCGGTGGTGATCATGGGGCTGGTCTACGGCTACGTCCCCTACATGATCCTGCCGCTCTACGCCGGCCTCGACCGGATCCCCGACTCCTTGCTCGAGGCCGGTCGCGACCTCGGGGCCAGCCGGTTCCAGACCTGGCGGCGGGTCACCTGGCGGATGTCGCTGCCCGCGGTGATCACCGCGATCATCCTGACCTGCCTGCCGATGCTGGGCGACTACTTCACCTCCGACCTGCTCTCGGGCAACCCGAAGACCTCCATGGTCGGCAACCTCATCAACGCGGCCGTGCTCACCCCGGGGCAGACCGGGCAGGCGGCCGCCTTCGTGCTGCTGGTGCTGCTCGTCTCGCTGGTGCCGATGGCGATCTACGTCCGGGTCGCCCGTGAGGGAGAGGGGCTGCGCTCATGAGCTCGCCCGCCGCGCCGCGCGCCCGCAAGCGCCGGCGTACCGCCCCCTGGCTGGCGACGATCACCGGCCTCTACCTCTTCTGGTCGCTGGCGCCGGTGCTGATCGCCGTGCTGTTCTCCTTCAACGCCGGCCGTTCGCGCACCAACTGGCAGGGCTTCTCGCTGCAGTGGTACGCCGGTGACCCGCTGCGGTCGGTCTGGTCCGACCCGGCCCTGCAGCAGGCGGTGCTGCACACCTTCCGGCTCGGGGTGATCGTCACCGTGCTGACCGTGCCGCTGGGGACGATGCTGGCGCTCGGCCTCGACCGGTGGCGGGGCCCGCTGCCGGCCTCGTCGAACTTCCTGGTGCTGCTGAGCTTCGTGCTGCCCGAGGTGCTGCTGGCCGTCGCGCTGCTGTTCGTCGCGACCACGATCCAGGCGTGGACGCCGGTGCAGCTGGGCACGGTGGGGCAGGTGATCGGGTTGATCACCTTCCAGGTGTCCTATCCCGTGATCATCGTCAGAGCGCGACTGCTCACCATCGGCCGGCAGTACGAACAGGCGGCGATCGACCTCGGCGCCTCGCCGCTCGGCGCGGTCCGGCGAGTGCTGCTGCCGATGATCACCCCCGCCGTGATCGCCTCCGCGGTGCTGGTCTTCGCCGACGTGATCGACGACTTCGTGCTGGCGCGCTACCTCTCGGGCGGGTCCACCACCGAGCCGGTCTCGGTGAAGATCTACAACACCGCGCGCGCCGCACCCACCCCCGCGCTCAACGCGGCCGCCACGATCGTGCTGGTCGCCTCGCTGGTCGCCGTGGCCCTCGGCTACCTCGCGTGGCGGCGGATGACCCGCGGGGAGTCGGACCAGGGCGTCGACGCGTTCGTGGGGTGACCGCGGACCGTCGCGGGCGGCTCTGCTCGGCGCGTCCGGTGGGCGCCTCCGAGGAGCCATTTCGTCCATTTCGGGCCGGATTTCTGCAATCTCGCTCCTCGGAGGAGACCTCCCGACGCTCGACACGGCGTACCTGGGCTCCTATCCTGAATGGGTGTTCAAACCCGCCCCGGTCGACCAGAACCAGCTCGCTGACGCCCTGAAGCCCTTCGGACAGAGCAGGATGCTGCCCGTCGGTGCCTACCTCGACGAGGCCGTCCTCGCCTGGGAGCGCGAGCATCTGTTCGCCGGCTGGGTGGCGCTCGGCCGCAGCGAGGAGATCGGCAAGCCGCGACAGATGAAGGCCTTCGGGCTGGGCAGCAGCGGCGTGCTGGTGACCCGCGGCGACGACCTGGAGCTGCGCGGCTTCGAGAACGCCTGCCGGCATCGCGGCCACGAGCTGCTCGCCTGCGACGCCACCGCCGAGGCGCGGGCGATCGTCTGTCCCTACCACGCCTGGGCCTACCGGCTCACCGGCGAGCTGATCGGCGCGCCCGGCCACAAGGAGGCCGAGAGCTTCGACCCCGCCGACTACCCGCTGCACCCCGTCGACGTGCGCGAGTGGCACGGCTGGCTGTTCGCCGACCGCGGCTCGAGCAAGACCTTCGAGGAGCATGTGCAGGGGCTCGACGCGATCCTGGCCAACTACGAGGGCCAGGAACTGGTCACCGTGGAGACCCACGAGTACGACGTCGCGGCCAACTGGAAGGTCGTGGTCGAGAACTACCAGGAGTGCTACCACTGCTCGTCGATCCACCCCGAGCTGTGTGTGGTGAGCCCGCCCGAGTCCGGCGACAACATCGACCCCCAGGGCGACTGGATGGGCGGCGACATGGACCTGCGCGACTTCGCCGCGACCATGTCTCTCGACGGACACAGCGACGGCATCGTGATGGCCAAGCTCGACGAGCGCGAGCAGCGGACGGTGATGTACCTCGCGCTGCTGCCCAACATGCTCCTCTCCCTGCACCCCGACTACGTGATGACGCACCTGCTGACGCCGCTCGCTCCGGGGAAGACCCGGATCCGCTGCTCGTGGGCGTTCCCGCGGCAGGTCGCCGAGCGCGCCGGCTTCGACCCGGCGTACGCCGTGGACTTCTGGGACCTCACCAACCGTCAGGACTGGGCGGCCTGTGAGTCGGTCCAGCGAGGCATGTCCACCCCGGGCTACGTGCCCGGGCCGATGGCCCCCGCCGAGGACGGCGTCTATGACTTCGTCCGCTACGTCGCCCGGGCGTACGCCGGGGAGTAGCCGGCGCCGGGTGTTGACGTTGTGGCACAAACGTCAGCACATCGCGACACGCGCCTGCAGTTTCTGCACAAACGTGGCCGGCCCGGGCGACTGGGGTGACTCGGGTCGCTGAGGGCGACGTTTGGCCCACAACGTCGCAATAGGGCGCGAAATCCGTGTCGTTTGTGCCCAATCGATGGGTCTCGCGGAGGCGCCGCGCCGCAGCCCCGGGGCGTCCTCGGCTACTGGTGCGTACGACGCGTCGGGCGCTCCGTACGCACCGGTAGACCTCGTCGTACGCACCAGTAGACATCCCCCACCAGTCCCGAGTTGACGACTGACTAAACACATGTTTAGTCTTCTGAACGTGAGTTCAGCAGACGAGGGCGACCTCACCGCCCGGGCCACCATCCGCAACACCGCGTTGCGGCTGTTCGCCGAGCGGGGAGCCGATGCGGTGACGATGCGCGAGATCGCGGCGGCGGCGGGGGTGTCGCCGGCCCTCCTGGTCCACCACTTCGGGAGCAAGGACGGGCTCCGCGCCGCGGTCGACGAGTACGCCGCCCGGGCCTTCGACGCGCTGTTCGAGATGGACCACGACGACCTGCTCGCCGTGCTGACGGGGGAGCGGACCGCGTCGTTGGCCGAGCTGTTCGCGACCGCGTTCCCGGCCGACTCGCCGCTGCCGGCCTACCTCCGCCGACTGTTGCTCACCGGCGACCCGGCCGGCTCGACCCTGTTCGTGACCTGGTTCCGCGCCACCCGGCAGCTGCTCGACGTGATGGCCGAGCGGGGGGCGACCACCCCGACCGAGGACCTCGACGTGCGGGCGGCGTTCCTGTTGGTCAACGACCTGGCCATGGTCCTGCTCCGATCCCAGATCACCGAGGTCCTGGGCATCGACCCGATGTCCCCCGAGGGCCTCGACCGGTGGGCGCGCGATGCGTCCGCCGTCTACATGAACGGCGCGTTCGCGCTCCCCGACGAGGCCGAGGAGGCCACCTCATGACAGACCGCCCGACCGACCATCGCTCGGACACTCCCGTGATCCATGCCGCGGGGCTGGTCAAGGCCTTCGGCGACTTCCACGCGCTCGACGGCCTCGACCTCAGCGTGACGCGGGGCGAGGTCCACGGGTTCCTCGGCCCGAACGGCGCCGGCAAGTCCACGACGATCCGCATCCTGCTGGGCCTGCTCCGCGCGACGGGCGGCCGTGTCGAGCTGTTCGGCGAGGACCCGTGGCGCGAGGCGGCGCGGCTGCACGCGCGGCTGGCCTACGTCGCCGGAGACGTCGCGTTGTGGCCCGGCCTCACCGGCGGGCAGTGCCTGGACATCCTCGGGTCGACGCACGGCGCGGTCGACGAGAAGCGGCGAGACGAGCTGGTCGAGAGGTTCGACCTCGACCCGACGAAGCGGGTGCGCGACTACTCCAAGGGCAACCGGCAGAAGGTCGCGCTGGTGGCCGCGCTGGCGGCCGAGGCCGAGCTGCTCATCCTCGACGAGCCGACCTCGGGACTCGACCCGCTGATGGAGCAGGCCTTCCAGGAGTGCATCCGCGAGCGCCGCGATGCCGGTGCCACGATCCTGCTCTCCTCCCACATCATGGCCGAGGTCGAGGCGCTGGCCGATCGGGTGAGCATCATCCGCCGCGGTCAGCGGGTCACCACGGGCACGCTGGCCGAGCTCCGCCGGCACACGCGCACGCATGTCCATGCGGTCACCGACGCGCCGCCGAGCCTGGACACGCTCGCGGGGCTCGAGGACGTGGCGACCGAGCGGCTCGACGGACGTGTCGACTCCCGGTTCACCGTGGCCGCCGACGACCTCGACGACGTCGTCGGGCGACTGCACGCCGCGCGGATCCAGACCCTCACGGTCACCCCGCCCAGCCTCGACGCCCTGTTCCTGCGGACCTACGGCGTCACCCTCGACGAGTCGGAGGCCGCCGAGCCCGAGGCCGCACGATGAGCGCCGAGCATCGCGCCGGGCCCGGGCCGTCGTCGTACTCCGGCCTCGGGACCATGCTGCGCATCGTCTGGCGCACGCGCCGCAGAGGCATCCTGATCTGGAGCCTCGGGCTGGCGGCGACGATGGCCTTCACCGCGGCCGCCGTCGCCGGCCTCTACGACACCCCCGCGAAGATCCAGAGCTATGCCGATGCCGTCACCGCGGGCAACGCGCTGAAGGCGATCAACGGTCACGTCGAGGGGATCAACTCGCTGGGCGGGGTGATCCAGGACGAGTTCGGCTTCCTCGCGTCGTTCCTGATGCCGCTGCTCGGCATCAGCCTGGTCGCCGGCTCCACCCGCCGCGAGGAGGAGTCGGGACGACTCGAGGCGCTGCTCGCCGGTCGGATCTCCCGTCGCGACCCGGTCGTCTCCGCGCTCCTGGTCGCGGCCGCGGCCATCGCCGCCACCTCGTTGCTGTTCGCGCTCGCCCTGATCGCGGTGGGGGTGCCGGTGTCCGGGTCGGTGTTGTACGCCGTCGCGCTGGGCGCCCTGGCCCTGGTGTTCGCGGGGCTCGCGGCGGTGCTGGCCCAGCTCACCCTGCACTCGCGCGGGGTCTATGCCGGCAGCCTGATCGTGCTGGCGCTCTCCTATGTGCTGCGCGGGGTCGGCGACGTCACCGAGACCTGGTGGACCTGGCTGTCGCCGCTCGGCTGGCAGGAGAAGACCGCCCCCTTCGCCGGCCAACGCTGGTGGGTGCTGCTCATCCCGCTGGTCGTCGTCGGGCTCCTCTCGCTGGTCGCGGTGCGGCTGGCCGCGCGTCGTGACCTCGGCAGTGCCCTGGTGGCGTTGGGCCCCGGCCCGGCCACCGCACGGCCCGGGCTTCGGCGTACCTTCGGGCTGGCCGCGTGGATCCACCGCCCCACCATGCTCGGCTGGCTGGCGGGTGGGGTCCTGCTCACCACGATGCTCGGGGCGCTCAGCCGCCAGCTGGTCGACGCCATCGAGGGCAACCCGGCCATGGGGGAGGCGCTCGGGACCACCGGCCAGGACCCCGTGCTCGCGGTGATCGCGATGACCCAGCTCTACCTCGCGGTGATCGCGACCGGCTACGTCGTCCAGGCCGTCGGCGTGCTTCGCGGGGAGGAGGCGGACGGGCGGCTCGAGACCCGGCTCGCCGGCACCCTGTCGCGCGGCCGCTGGCTGGCCGCGCACGCTGGCGTCGTCCTGCTCGGGCTCGCGCTGGTCGTCGGCGGCTCGACGCTGGTCTTCGCCGGCACCGCCGCGTTGTCGCTCGGTGACGGCGCCGATACCGGCCAGATCATCGGCTCGGGACTGGCCTACCTGCCGGCGGAGCTGGTCCTGGCCGGGCTGGCGCTGGCGGTCTACGGCCTGCGCCCGCGCTGGTTCCCGATCGCCTGGGCGGGCTATGCCGCGGTGGCCTTCATCGCCTTCCTGGGCCCGGGGCTGAACTTCCGTTCCGCGGTGATGGACCTCGCCCCCACCACCCATGTCGGCAACCCGCCGGTCGGGTCCGTCGCGGTGGTCGACCTGGTGACGCTGTCTGTGTTGGCGCTGCTCCTCGGCGTGGTGGGCTTCTGGGCCTTCCGGCGGCGGGGGGTGCCGCAGGCGTGAGTCGCCGAGTGGCGACGTTTGGGCACAAACGTCGCGATTTCACGTCCTGGGACTGCACTTTCCGCACAATCACCTCGCTCGGCGGCACGATGCCGAAGACCTAGGCTGACGCCGTGGACGACTGGCCCGAGGACTTCCGAGACTTCCGCATGGCCCGCGAGGCGGAGCTGACCGAGCCGTACGGCTGGCTCACCCTGCGTGGCTTCCACTGGCTCGACGACCAGCCCGCCGAGCTGGCCGGGCTCCCCGGCCGCTGGTGGGCCGACGGCGACCAGGCCCGGGCCCACCTCGAGGCCACGCCGGCCGACGGCCTGACCCGCGACGACCACCCGGTCGACGGCACCAGCACCCTGGCCGTCGACGAGTATGCCCGCGTCCCCTGGGTCGACCGCGGCGACGTCCGGGTCGAGCTGCTCCGCCGCGGCGGGAGGCTCGCCGTCCGGGTGCGCGCCGCCACCTCGCCGGAGAGGGAGGCGTTCGGCGGCGTGCCGACGTACCCCTACGACCCCGCGTGGCGGCTCCCCGCCACCTTCACGGCGTACGACGCGGCGCGCGACGTCGAGGTCGACACGATCCGCCCCGAGCTGCGCCAGGTGATGCATCCCTTCGGCGAGGTGAGGTTCACCGCCGGCGGCGAGGAGCAGCGGCTGGCCGTGACCAAGGGGAAGTACGGCTGGGGCGTGGAGTTCCGCGACCCCACCAACGGCGAGGAGACCGAGACCTGGCGGCAGCTGCACTTCGACCCGCCGGAGCCCGGCTCGGGTGAGGTCGTCCTCGACTTCAACCGCGCCCTCAACATGTGGTGTGCGTTCACCGACTTCGCCACGTGCCCGGCGCCGATCGCCGGCAACGTCGTGAGCGTCCCCGTCCGGGCCGGCGAGCTGCGCTGGCGCTGAGCCGCGGCGCTCGGGGGCGGTGAAGTGCCCACACCCCTACCCCCGCAGCGCGCGCGCCAGCTCGGTGAAGTCGGAGACCAGGTGGCCCATGTCGTCGTCGGTGTGGGCCAGCGAGACCAGCCACTGCTCGTCGAGTCCGGGCGGGGTGAGGATGCCGCGGTTGACGCCCCACAGCCAGGACAGCTCGGCGACGGCGAAGTCGGTGGCCTTGTAGTCGCGGTAGTTGCGCACCGGCGTGGTCGACCAGGTCACGCAACCCTTCACGCCGAGCCCCACGGTGTGGGCGGGCAGCTCGTACTCCGCGATCGCGGCGTCGATCGCCTCCATCGCCCGCACGTTGATCGCCTCGGCCGTGTCGAGCGCCTCCGGCGTGCAGATCTCGTCGACCGCGGCGGCCGCGGCCATCACCAGCGGGTTGCCGTTGTAGGTGCCGAAGTGGGCCATCCGGCCGTCGACCACGACCTCCATCACCTCGCGCTTGCCACCGAACGCCGCGAGCGGCAGCCCGCCACCGATCGACTTGGCCAGGGTGATCAGGTCGGGCTGTACGCCGAGCCGCTGGGCCGCGCCGGCCGGTCCGGCGGTCAGGCCCGTCTTCACCTCGTCGAAGACCAGCACCACGCCGTACTCGTCGCACAGTGCTCGGCAGCCGGCCAGGTAGCCCTCGTCGGGCAGCACGATCGCGAGGTTCTCGATCACCGGCTCGACCACCATCGCGGCGACCTCGGAGCCGTGCTCGGCGAGCACCTTCTCGAGCATGCCGAGGTCGTTGTAGGCCACCACGTGCACGGTGCCGGCCTCGACGTCGAAGGGCACGTCGCCGATCGGTGCGTCCGCGGGCCCGATGTCCTCCAGCGCCGGCTTCACCGACACCTGGAGAGCGTCGTAGCCGCCGTGGTAGCCGCCCTCGATCTTCACGATCGCCTTGCGCTGGGTGTAGGCGCGGGCCGCGCGGATGGCGTACATCAGCGACTCGGTTCCGGAGTTGGTGAACCGGATCATGTCCAGCCCGAACCGTCGGCAGAACCGCTCGCTCATGTCGGTGGCCTGCGGCGACGGCGTCACGAACAGCGTGCCGGTCTCCTTCAGGGCCCTCTCCACGTGCTCGACGACCACCGGGTTGAGGTGGCCGACCAGCATCGCTCCGAAGCCCATCGACAGGTCGAGCAGCCGGTGGCCGTCGACGTCGGTGAGCCAGGCGCCCTCCGCGGACTGGATCGAGATCGGGTAGGGCTCCCAGTGCTGGAACGACGACGTCACGCCCAACGGGAGGGTCCGGCTGGCGCGGGCGTTGTGCTCGCCGGAGGCGCCGGTGGTCGAGGTGAACCGCTCCCACTCGGCCGCCAGCAGCTGCTCCACGCGGGCGTGGTCGACCGGCCGGGAGTGGTCGGGGAGCCAGCGGCGGGTGCCGGGGTCGTGGGCGGGCCAGGTCGGGGCGCTGGCGAGGTCGGTCATGCGAGCCTCCTGGAGAGCTGCGGAATCCGAATGAAGTCAACCGCCTCGGCGCGCGATTGCGCAACTGAAGGGCGAGTCAGCCAGTGAATTCGCAGCGCCGCGGTCACCGACGCGACCAGGCCGGCACCGAGAGGTAGTCCAGCCCGGGTGGTGGTGGCAGCGTGCGGGCAGCACCGCCGTCGACGCCGACCACGCGGAGCTCCTCGGCGAGGGTGTTCTCCTCGGGGTTGACGTGACCGTAGACGACCTCGCTGCTGTCGGGGGAGAACATCGGGTCCTGGTCCTTGCCGGGGTCGTCGGCGACCACGGTGTCGTCGCCGAGCCCGGACCCGTCGCCGGCCGACTCGTCGACCCGGGCGACGACGACCTGGTAGTTGCCGGCACCGACGTCGCGACGGAAGGCGAGCAGCTGGCCGTCCTCGGAGAAGACGGCGTCGCTGTACTCCTCGCCGGTGCCGGCGCGAACCAGGGCCCACCCGCCGGACTCGACGTCGACGCGGTAGAGCGACCCGCCCGCCGCGGGTGCGTCGGCGTTCGCCCAGACCACGACCGTCGATCCGTCCGAGCTCAGCGTCGGGTCCCCGATCGTGGCCAGCGCGCCCACCTCGGGCGTGGGGTCCAGACGGTCGGTCAGCCGGCCGTCGAGGTCGACCACCACCAGGTGCGCTCGTCCGCCGCGATCGGTGCACGGCAGCACCAGCCCGTGGCCGTCGGCGAACCAGGCCGGGCGGAGCACCTTGCCGGCGCACTCCTCGGGAGGTCCCTCGGGGAAGAACGGCCGGGCGCCGCTGCCGTCCGCCGCCCCGGCGACCATCAGCTGCGGTGTCTTGTCACCGGAGGCCAGGCGGGCGAACAGGACCGTACGCCGGTCGGGGCTGAGCGCGGGGATCCACTCGCGGGTGCTGCCCCGGGTCACCTGGATCGCCGTCTCCGGGTCGTCGGCGTCGAGCAGCCAGAGGTGCTGGTGGTTCTGGTCGACGCCGGCGGCGACCAGCAGCTGGGAGTCGGTGAGCGGGTCGGACGTCGGCAGCGACGTGGCGGTCGTGTCGGCACCGCCACCCTCGTCGCCGGTGTCGCCTCCGCCGCCACGGTGGGTGAACCAGAACAGGGCCACGGTGGCCAGCACCACCAGGAGGACCCCGCCGGCCGCGGCGCCGAGGAGCCGCGGGTCGACCCGCGGCCCGGAGGGCTTCGCCGGCGGTGGGGTGGCAGTGGGGCGCGGGCGTTGCTCGGTGCCGGCGGCCGCAGTCGCAGCGGCGACGGGGGCGCTGCCGGCCGGCGGTGTCGACGGCCGGGTCGGCGAGGCCGGGGGCCGGGCCGGCGGTGGCTGCTTCGGCGGTGCGGTCGGTGGGACGGGGTGCACGTAGGTGAACCCGCGCGGCGGCCGGCCGGCGGGGACGTCGTCCTCGTCCAGCGGTGTGGCTCGGGTGTCCTCCGCGGCCCCCGAGTCCGCGCCGCCTCAGGTCCGCGCCGGCTCGGGCTGCGTCGGCTCGGGCTGGGTGGGCTCGACGACGGTGGGCGCGTCGACGGGCGGCGCGTCGACCTGCGTCGCGTCGTCGTCCTCCGGCGCGTGCACCTGCCGGAAGATGTCGCCGTCGGGAGCGCGCAGGAAGAGCACCGGGGTCGCCCACTCGTCGGCGAAGTCGGCGAGCAGCGCCTTGCGCGCGCTGCTGGAGGCCTGGTCCACGGGCAGCCCGTCGACGAGCGCGCCGTAGAACGCCCCCGTGAACGCGACCGCGGCGCGGTCGCTGATCGGGAACTGCATCGCGATGACCGCCGTGGCGTCCTGCTGCACCAGCCCCTGGGCCATCCCGCCGAAGGGGTCCCGCATGTCGGTGCGGGCGGACCGACAGGCGTTGAGGACGACCATCCGCAGCGGGTCGTGGTCGCGCAGGAACGGTCCGAGCACGGAGGATGTGACGGCCTTGCTCCGGCCGCGGGAGTCCTGGAAGTAGATGACGCCCTCGCCGAGCCGCTCGTCGAAGTCGCCGTGACCGACGAAGTGGATGACGTGGGTGGGGTGCCGGCGCAGCCAGCGGCCCAGCTCGGTCAGGGTGGCCTCCGGCAGCCGGTCGATCTGGACCACGCGGTCGTCGAGCCTCGGAGCGAGCGCCTCCTGGATCCGGCCCCATTCGGCCTCGACGTCGAGCTCCTCCAGGTCGGTGGGCGAGGAGATCACCACCAGCACCCGCAGCGGACCGTCGACGGAGATCGGCCGGGGAGGGCTGGGCAGGTCGAGGAACCGGACGACGGGGGTGCGCTCGGACTGCGCGATGAAGGCGTTCACCCGCTCGTCGTAGAGCAGCTCCCAGGGCAGGCCCGCGATCGCCGGTGCGTCGTTGAGCCGGAGCCGGAGTCGCAGCCCGTCGCCCTGCTCGCGGGCCTCGTCCTGACTGCGGCTCCAGGCCAGCAGCAGCTCGTTGCTGAAGATGGCCTCGAACAGCGGCCCTCCGAAGTCCATCGCCGCCTGCTGCTGCGGGGACGCGCCGACCCGGCGGGTGCCGGAGCGTCCGGGGTCGAGCTTGAGGAGGAGGTTCTCCAACGTCGTCGCGTCGAACGGCAGCCGGAACCTGACGCTGGGCGTCTCTCCGAGCGGAGATCCGGTCACCAGCGCCTGGTAGCTCCCCTCGCCCTCCTGGTCGAGCAGGAGGTCGAAGTTGAGATAGCGCCTGGGTGCCATCGTTGCGATCCTCTGTGGTGGGCTCTTTTCCGAGAGGAGCCCGGACCTCGATCGAAGATACTCTGGTCACCGGCTCGGGTGTATCCCTCGGGCCGCAGCCGGCTCCTCACCCTCGGGAGGTGCGCCATGAGCTCCGTTGACGCCTGGCTCTCCCTGGCCGAGACGGTCGCGCCCTGCCGGGACCCCGCGGTCCGTGAGCGCCTCGTCGTCGTGCTGGCCCTGCTGCTCGCGCAGAGCGACGATCGTCCAGGGGTGTCCGACGCGGTGCGCGACCGGCGCGACGCCGCCTCGCTGCTCATCGCCGACGCGTTGACCCGACCCGAGGCCGACCAGGTCGCCGGCTTCCGCTATGCCCCCGAGCCCGACTTCTCCGACGCCCAGGCCGACCGGGCCCGCGCCGCCGCGGCCGCACTGGCGCGCGGCTCCGACGCCGCGGTCGACGACCTCGCCGCCCTGTCGCCGGACGCCGCCGCGGCGGTGGTCACCGGGCTGGTGTCGGCGGCACGCTACGACGTGCTGGCGCGGGTGGCGGTCGCGGTCCCCCCACAGCGACTGCCGGTGCCCCTGCTGGTGCGCACCGCCGCGGCGGTCGCCCCGGGGTTGCCGGCCCGCGACGCGCTGGTGCAGGCGGCCGCCCGCACCAGCGAGCTCCAGCTGCTGCGCGGCCTGGCCGAGGTGGTGGGCCATGCTGGTGCCGGGCTGTCGGCGGTGGTGCCGGTGATCGAGGGCGTCGCGACCGTACGCCGGGTGCTCGGCTTCGCGCCCTACCAGTGGTGGCCCGACGCCGAGGGCCGGCGTCCCACGCCGCCGGAGTGGGACGAGCCCGCGACCACCGTCGAGCGCCGGCCGGCGGTCCCGGTGCCGCCCGACTCCGCCGGGGCCGAGCCGCCTCCGCCTGCGGCTGCGCCGCCCGCGCCCCCGCCCTCCCCGGCGGTCTCTTCACCGGCTGCCACGTCACCGGCTGCCCCGTCACCGCCTGTCCCTTCCCCGGCAGCATCGTCCCCGGCAGCACCGGCACCACCCGCGGCCCGGCCGGGGGACGGCTACGGCGCGCCGATGGCCCCTCCGCCGGCCCCGGCCGGACCGCGGCTGCGGCTGCCGTGGCGCCGTCGCTCGGCGACGAAGCAGGCCGAGGCGCCACCCGTCCCCCCGGCCCAGCCGGTGCCGGCGCCCCTGCCCACCGCCGAGGCGCCCGTCTTCCGCGGCGCCGAGCCGGAGACCCGCCAGACCTATCCCCGGCTCGACATCGAGACCGACTCCGGCCGCCCCGAGGTCGTCGTGGTCGACCGGCCCTTCCGACTGGTGGCCGGCCTGCAGGCGCGCCGCGACCGTGCCCTGGTGGCCGCGCCCGGTCCCGTCTTCGCCGTCGGCGAGACGGTCGAGGTGGAGCTGGTGCTGCTCTTCGACCCGGCGTCGATCTCGGTCGACGGCGCCGCCCGCACCCGGCTCACGGTCAGCGACGGCGACCCGTTCCCGACGGCGACCTTCACCTGCACGGCGCGCTACGGCGAGGATCTCGCGCCGCAGCGTCGGGTGGGCATGCAGCTGCTGCGGGCCGGTCAGGTCGTGGGGGTGGCCTGGCGCAGCCTGGTGGCCGTCGACGAGGCCGATGACGTGGCCGGCGCCCCGGCGCCGGTCAGCCGCGAGGCGGAGCTGCTCGACCTCGAGCCGCTGCTCGAGGACGAGCCGCCCGACCTGGTGGTCTCGGTGTGCCGTGCCGAGCAGGGCTCGACGACCTTCGTGTGGACGGCCTACGCCGCCGACCCGGCCGTCTCGGTGCCCGACCTGCCCAGCTCCTCGACCCTCGAGGACGACGTGGCCGCCTTCGCCACCGAGACCCGCCGGGCCGTCCAGTTCTCCACCAGCCCGGCCAAGGACTACCTCGACCTGGCCGGGAGGGCCAAGCGGATCGGCCGGGCCATCCCGGCCGGCATCCAGGACGCCGTCCGCAGGCTGGCCGCCCAGCCCGGGCGGACCACGGCGCCGGCCGTGCTGCTGCTCACCGAGGAGCTCAGCGTGCCCTGGGAGCTGGGGACCTTCGACCCGCCGCTGGCAGACGCCTGGGGTGGGTCGTCGCCGTTCCTCGGGGCGCACGTCGCCGTCTCGCGATGGCCGCTGTCGGAGCACAAGCCGCGGCCGCACCCGCGCTGCAGCGTGGCGGTGCGCAGCGGCGCCGTCCTCACCGCCGACTACGAGGGCGTCCCCGGCTGGGGTCGCCTGGAGAGCGCGATGGCCGAGGCCGACGAGGTCGCCGCCCTCTTCGACCCGCCCGCCGCCCGGCTCGAGCCCGACCTGTGGCAGGCCGTCGACCTGTTCCGCGGCACGCCGGCGGGCGACGTGCTGCACGTCGCCCTGCACGGCCAGTACGACGCCCAGGGCGACCAGGAGGGTCTGGTGCTGCTGGCCAAGAGCCCGACCGGCGGTGCGACGGCGCAGTTCCTGTCGCCGACGACGCTGGAGAACGGCGAGCTCGAGTGGGGCCGTTCGTGTTCCTCAACGCCTGCCAGGTCGGCACCGACGAGCGGGTGCTCGGCGACTACGGCGGCTTCGCGTCCACGCTGCTCCGCATCGGCGCCGCCGGCGTCGTCGCCCCGCTCTGGAACGTGAAGGACGACGTCGCGGCCGCGGTGGCGCGGGCGTTCTACGCCGCCACCCTGACCGCGGACCGGCCGGTCCCGGCCGCCGAGGCGATGCGCGCCGTGCGGGCGTCGTACACCGAGGAGGCGGTGCGGGCCGGAACCGACGGCCAGCACCCCACCCTGGTCGCCTACCAGGTCTTCGGGCACCCGCGGTTGCGGCTGACCCGCGAGTCCGCCCCCTGACCCACCCGTTCCACCCGACCCGCCCGCCCGGCAGGAGGACACCATGGCCGAGACGCTGCGACCCGAGGGATCCCCGTCGCCGTCGGCGACGTCGTCATCACCACGCCCGGCCTCACCGGCCAGGTCGAGGTCCACCCGGCCGGCTCCGCGGGGATGCGCGGCGCCGAGCAGGCCACCGCCGACCTGCTGGCGGCGCTCGACGAGGCGTCCATGCAGGAGCAGCTGTCGGTCGTCGTCTCGCAGCAGGCGGAGCTGCAGGCCGGGAGCGGCACCCGGGCCAGCGGCGGGCTCGACGACATCGTGCTCGAGGTGCCGGCGCCCGGCGTCGGCAACGGGCAGGTGCTGCTCTACGCCGCCGAGGACGGCTCGCTGTCCTGGCACCTCCCCGACGACATCGCGCCCGACACCGTCCCGACCCGCGGAGGCGAGCGGCGTACCTATCGGGTGCCCCGCGCCGTCGTCCCCGCCCTCGGGCCGACCGAGGGCGGCGACCGCGGCGTGCTCGGCGCGGCCGGCACCAAGGTCCTCAAGGTGCTGGTCTTCCCGCTGGTCGACCCGGTGCTGGGCAAGGTGGGCGACTTCTTCGCCAGCCGCTGGGAGGCCAAGCACCGGCCGGTCCGGATGCGCTGGATGACACCTGACGGCTATCGCGGCGCCGAGGCGCCGGCGTTCGGTGCGGCCGACTGGAGCCGGCTCGGCGAGGGCCGCGGGCTGCTGCTGGTGCACGGCACCTTCTCCACCGCGCACGGCGCGTTCGGCGGGCTGCCCGCCGCGACCGTCACCGCCCTGCACGATCACTACCAGGGCCGGGTGGTGGCCCTCGACCATCCCTCGGTGTCGGCCTCGCCCCGCGCCAACGTCGACCAGCTCGCCGGGCTGCTCCCCGACGGCCTGGAGCTCGAGGTCGACGTGGTGACCCACTCCCGCGGAGGTCTGGTCGGCCGCGAGCTGGCCGCCTCCGGCGTGGTCGACGTACGCCGGCTGGTGATGGTCGCCTCGCCCAACGGCGGCACCGTGCTGGCCGACCGGCACCACCTCTCCGACCTGCTCGACCGGGTCACCGACCTCGCCCAGTTCGTGCCGTCGGCGGGCGTCGGCGACACCCTCGCGGTGGTGCTCACCGTGCTCAAGCAGCTCGCCGTCGGCGCGGTCGGTGGGCTCGACGGGCTCACCTCGATGGACCCCACGGGCTCCTACCTCAAGGAGCTCAACGCCCGTCCCGCGCTCGCGGCCGACGTCCGTGCGGTCGCCGCCGACTACGACCCTCCGCACGGGTCGCCGCTCACCCGGGTGGCCCGCAACGGCGCCACCGACCTGGTCTTCGCCCAGGCCAACGACCTCGTGGTGCCGACCGGCGGCTGCTGGGACGTGCCCCGCGCCGCCGGCGTCCCGGTCGAGCAGCGGCTGGTGCTCGACGCCGAGCGCGGGATCGACCACTGCTCGTTCTTCGGCGACTCCGAGGTGCAGGCCACGCTGCTGTCCTGGCTGACCTCCTGAGCGACCCGGCCTCCTCCTCGAGGTGGGCCCGGCGGCCGCTGAGGAGGCGCTGAGAGCTGACGACCACCTCAGGGTGATCTCAGCGTGCCTTCGGGTACGGCTGACAGTGTGAAGTCCATGCCGACATCTCCCGCCCTGTCATGAGGCGCCCGTCCGCCGCGAGCATCACCGCCGCCGTCGGCGGGTCCCTGGCCGCCCTCGCCGTCCGTGACCTCCTCCAGCGCAGACACTCGGTCCTGCGCAACTATCCGGTGGTCGGCCATCTGCGCTACCTGCTCGAGGACCTCCGCCCCGAGCTGCAGCAGTACTTCATCGAGCGCGACTGGGACGGCCGTCCCTTCGACCGGGACACCCGCTCGATCATCTACGAACGCGCGAAGGGCACCCTCGAGGAACAGCCGTTCGGCACCGAGCTGGAGGTCAACGAGGTGGGCCAGGAGTGGCTGGTCCACTCGACCGCTCCGGTGCCCGAGCCCTCCGAGCCGCCGCGGGTGACGATCGGCGGTCCCGACTGCGCCCGGCCCTACTCCATGTCGCTGGTCAACGTGTCGGCGATGAGCTTCGGGGCGCTGTCCGCCAACGCGATCCGGGCCCTCAACAAGGGGGCTGCGATGGGCGGCTTCGCCCACGACACCGGCGAGGGCGGCCTGTCGCCGTACCACCTCGAGCACGGCGGCGACCTGGTCTGGGAGATCGGCACCGGCTACTTCTCGACGCGGAACAAGGACGGCGACTTCGACGCTGCCGAGTTCGGGGACAAGTCCGCGAACGACGCGGTGAAGATGGTCTCGCTCAAGCTCAGCCAGGGGGCCAAGCCCGGCATCGGTGGGGTGCTGCCGGCGGCCAAGGTCTCGAAGGAGATCGCCGAGATCCGTGAGGTGCCGCAGGGCGAGAAGTGCGTCAGCCCGCCGTCCCACCGGGTCTTCTCGACCCCCACCGAGCTGGTGGAGTTCATCGCCCGGATGCGCGAGCTCGCGGGCGGCAAGCCGGCCGGCTTCAAGCTCTGCGTCGGCAGCCGTGTCGACGTGCTGGCGATCTGCAAGGCGATGCTGGAGGTCGGCTCCACCCCCGACTTCATCATCGTGGACGGGTCGGAGGGCGGCACCGGGGCGGCGCCCCTGGAGTTCGAGGACCACATGGGCATGCCGCTGACCTACGGCCTGATGACGCTGCACAACGCCCTCGTCGGCGCGGGCCTGCGTGACCGGGTCCGGATCGGCGCCAGCGGCAAGGTCGCCACCGGCAGCGACGTGGTCAAGCGGCTGATCCAGGGTGCCGACTACACCAACTCGGCGCGCTCGATGATGATGGCGGTCGGGTGCATCCAGGCCAAGCGCTGCCACACCGACACCTGCCCGGTCGGGGTCGCCACCCAGAGCGCCCGGCGGCAGCGGGCGCTCGATGTCGACGACAAGGCCGACCGGGCCCGGCGCTACCAGGAGGGCACCGTCGCCGAGGCGGTGAAGCTGATGGCCGCGATGGGGGTCGCCGACCCCGCCGACCTCGAGGCCACCATGTTGCGGCGCAACGTGTCGGTGTCCGAGCACCGGTCCTATGCCGAGCTGTTCGAGTGGCTGGAGCCGGGAGAGCTGCTGGCCGAGCCACCGGAGGACTGGGCCGCCGACTGGGCACTGGCCAGCGCGGACACCTTCCACCCGGAGTGGCGCGCCGCCGGCCGTCGTACCAGCAGGAGGAGCGCATGACCACCGTCGCCGAGTCGATCATCGAGGCGCTCGCGGAGGGTGGCGTCACCCAGGTGTGGGGCGTGGTGGGCGACGCGCTCAACCCGGTCACCGACGCCATCCGACGCCAGGACGGCATGGAGTGGATCGGGGTGCGCCACGAGGAGGCTGCGGCCTTCGCCGCGGGCGCCCAGGCTCAGCTCACCGGCACCCTCGGCGTCTGCATGGGCACCGTCGGGCCGGGCTCGATCCACCTGCTCAACGGTCTGTACGACGCGAAGAAGTCGCACGCTCCCGTGCTCGCCATCGCCGGTCAGGTGCCGTCGGCGGAGATCGGCACGGACTACTTCCAGGAGGTCGACAACGACAAGCTCTTCGCCGACGTGGCGGTCTTCGCCCAGACCCTCACCTCGGCCGAGCAGCTGCCGCACGTGCTCGAGCAGGCGGTCAACGCGGCGTACGCCCATCGCGGCGTCGCGGTGCTGACGCTGCCCGGCGACGTCGGCGACCTGGAGCTGCCGAAGCGCTCGCAGCCGGCCCGCTTCGTGACCCCGACCGCGGCGCCCGCGGCCGGTCACGACCAGGTGGCCGCGGCCGCGGCGGCGCTCACCGAGGGGGACCCGACGGTGACGCTGCTGGTCGGCTGCGGTGCCCGCGACGCCCGCGAGGAGGTGCTCGCGCTCGCCGACCGGCTGGCGGCGCCGATGGTGCTGACCCTCAAGGCCAAGGAGGGCCTCGAGGACGACAACCCGTTCGAGATCGGGCAGTCCGGGCTGATCGGCAACCCGGCGACCGCGACCGCCTTCGACGGGTGCGACGTGCTGTTCATGATCGGCACCGACTTCCCCTACCGGGACTTCCTGCCCACCGACGCGACCATCCTCCAGCTCGACCTCGACGGCGGCCACGTCGGCCGCCGGGCGCCGGTCGACCTGCCGCTCGTCGGCGATGCGAAGGCCACGCTCGCTGAGCTGCTGCCGATGCTGACGGCGCGGGAGGACCGGTCGCACCTGGAGAAGTGCACCACCGAGTACGCCGCCTGGCGCAGCGAGCAGGCTCGGCTGGTCGACCCCGACCACGACGAGACCCTGGTCGGCAAGGTCCGCGCCGTCTTCGACAACCCCGACGAGCGGATCCGGCCGGAGGTCGTGGCGGCCGCGGTCGACCGCCACGCCGCCGACGACACGATCTTCACCAGCGACACCGGCATGTCCACCGTCTGGCTGGCCCGCTTCGTGACGCTGCGCGGCCGGCGCCGGCTGCTGGGCTCCTACAACCTCGGCTCGATGGCCAACGCCATGCCCCAGGCACTGGGCGCGCAGGCGCTGGACCGGAGCCGCCCGGTGACGGCGTTCTGCGGTGACGGCGGACTGATGATGCTGCTCGGCGACCTCCGCACCGCAGTGACCTACGACCTGCCCGTGCGCTTCGTGGTCTTCGACAACGGGCGGCTGGGCATGGTCAAGCTGGAGCAGGAGCAAGGGGGGCTCCCGGAGTTCGGCACCGAGCTCGACAACCCCGACCTGGCCGCGGTCGCGGCCGCCATGGGTCTGGAGAGCCGCCGCGTCGTCGACCCCGACGAGGTCGACGAGGCGGTCGCCTGGGCCTTCGGCCGGCCCGGCCCGGTCCTGCTGGACGTGGTGACGAACCCCGACGAGATCGCGCTGCCGCCCAAGCCGAAGCTCTCCCAGGCGTGGGGGTTCGCCATCGCCAAGAGCACCGAGTTCCTGACCAGTCGGCGATGATGTGAGGTGTGCCGACTCTTCGGGCTGAGCGCCGGGCGTGAGCAGGTCGCCGCGACCTTCTGGCTGCTGGGTGCGTCCGACAGCCTGGAACTGCAGTCGCATCGCAACCCCGACGGCACCGGGCTCGGGACGTTCGACGAGGCCGGTCGGCCGGTGGTCGAGAAGCAGCCTCTGGCGGCGTACGACGACCGCGCCTTCGCCGAGGAGGCACGTGAGCGGCACAGCTCGACGTTCGTCGCGCACGTGCGCTACGCGACCGGGACCCCGCACACACTGGCCAACACCCACCCCTTCGAGATGGACGGGCGGCTGTGCGCCCACAACGGCGTGGTCGGCGGGCTCGATGTGCTCGAGGATGAGCTGGGTCCCGACCTCGAGCGGGTGCGCGGCGACACCGACTCCGAGCGGGTCTTCGCGCTGGTGACCCGCGAGACCGCCCGCGCCGGCGGCGACGTGTCCGCGGGGATCGCGGCGGCGCTGGGCTGGCTGGCCGAGAACGTGCCCGTGCTGGCCGTCAACCTGGTGATCACCACCGCGCACGAGCTGTGGGCGGTCCGCTGGCCGCAGACGCACGACCTGCTGGTCCTGGACCGGCGCGGCGAGCGCCGTGCCCTCGACCACCGCAGCAGCCACGGCACCCGCGTGCACTCCCCGGAGCTCGCCTCCGCCCCCAGCGTGGTGGTCGCCAGCGAGCGGCTCGACGGGTCACCTGGCTGGCGGATGCTCGAACCGGGACACCTGCTGCACGTCGGTCCGGAGCTGTCGCTCACGACCACCGCGGTGGTCGGGCCGCCGCGGCACCGGCTCGAGCTCCACGACCCCGCGGGCTGACCTTCCGGCTCGCCCCCGGTCGCCGTGGTTGCGTCATCCGGATCGATCGCTGGAGCGGCCGGTTGGTATGACGCCCTAGGTGGGCCGTGGTGGCGTCATCCGGGTCGAGCGCTGGGGCGGCCGGGGCGTATGACGTCCCAGTGAGGCCCGGGTGGTTGCGTCATCCGGGTCGAGCGCTGGGGCGGCCGGTTGGTATGACGTCCTGGTGAGGTCCGGCGGCGGGCCGTGCCTACTGGTGCGTACGCAGCAGGGGACGCGTCGTACGCACCAGTAGACATCCCTCCGCCGACCCGCCGCCGGGGCTCCCGCCGCTCGTGCGCGTCGTGTGTCTCAGCCGTCGCAGTCCCCGCGGGGGCGATCACACGACCCAGTCGGCGACCCGGCCACCCGACCCGCCCCCCCCCACCCGCCCACCGGCCGGCCTAGGTCGCCTGCAGCCAGGCCAGCACCGCCAGCACCCGCCGGTGGTCCTCGGCGGCGGGCAGCAACCCGAGCTTGGTGAAGATCGAGCTGATGTGCTTCTCGACGGCACCCGCGCTGAGCACCAGCTCCTCGCCGACGCCGCTGTTGGAGCGGCCCTCGGCCATCAGCCGGAGCACGTCACGCTCCCGCGGTGTCAGTGCCGCCAGCGGGTCCGCGTGCCGGCGGCGCGCCAGCAGCTGCTCCACCACCTCGTGGTCGAGCACGGTGCCACCGGCGGCCACCGTCTCCAGGGCCCGGGCCAGCTTGTCGAGGTCGCTGACCCGGTCCTTGAGCAGGTAGCCCACGGCGCCGTCCGCGGCCGCGAGCAGCTCCTCGGCGTAGGACATCTCGACGTACTGGCTCAGGACCAGCACTCCGACCTCGGCGTGCTCACGACGGATCTGCACGGCCGCCCGGAGCCCGTCGTCGGTGTTGGTCGGTGGCATCCGGATGTCGACGACGGCCAGGTCGGGCCGGTGTGTCGCGACGGCCTCCAGCAGCGAGGGAGCGTCGTCGACGGCGGCCACCACCTCGTGGCCCGCCTCGGCGAGCAGCCGCGCCAGCCCCTCGCGCAGCAGCGCCGAGTCGTCGGCGACGATCACGCGCACGGGATCACCGCCCGCACCGTCGTCGGGCCACCCTCGGGGCTCTCGACGCCCAGGGACCCGTCGAGCGCGGCGACCCGGTCGGCGAGACCGGCCAGCCCATGGCCCTTGGCCAGTGACGCGCCACCGACCCCGTTGTCGATCACCTCCACGGCGAGCCGGCCGTCGCCGGTCCACGCGCGCACCGTCGCCGCGGTGGCGCCGCTGTGCTTGGCCACGTTGGCGAGCGCCTCGCTGGCGACGAAGTACGCCGCGGTCTCGACGGGGGCGGCGTACCGCTGGGGGAGCTGTAGCTGCGCGGAGGTCGGCACCGTCGACCGGTCGGCGAGCGCGGTGAGCGCCGCGGCGAGGCCGCGGTCGGCGAGGATGGGCGGCGCGATGCCGCGGGTGAGCGCCCGCAGCTCGGCGAGCGCGTCGGCGGTCTGGGCGCGTGCCTCGGTGACGATGGCCGCGGCGGCGGTGCCGTCGTCGGCGGCCAGCCGGCGCTCGGCGGCGGCGAGGTCCATCTGCAGTCGCACCAGTCGCTGCTGCGGCCCGTCGTGCAGGTCGCGCTCGAGCCGGCGCAGCGAGTCGACCTCGGCGGTGGCGGCGGCGGTACGACTCTCGGTGAGCGTGGTGATCCGGTCCTGGAGGTGGGCGACGTAGCGGTTGCCGAGGAGGCTGGAGGAGAACGTCGTCTGCACCCAGGTGCACCCGCGCAGCACCGGGATCAGCGTGACCAGGAAGAGCACCCCGAGGAGCAGCTGGGTGAACCACTCCGGCCACGGCAGATCGAGGGCATCGGTCAACGTCCAGTCGTCGTCGTTGGTGGGGAGCGCGCGGCTCCACAGCCAGTAGGTCACCCCGCCACCAGCACCCGCGATCCACGTCACCGCGATCGACCAGGTGACCGTCGCCAGCGCGAAGACGAGCATGCCGTGCAGCGCGTCGAGCCAGGCCTGGGTGTCACGCAGCCGGTCCCACCACCGGCGCAGCCAGCCGCCCTGCGGGTCGATCGGTCGGTACGCCGCCAGCACCGGCGTCCCGGTGGTCAGCTCCACCCGCCACCGCTCGACAGCCGCGAACAGCCGCGCCACCTGCAACGTCACCACCAGCACCGGGATCCCGAGCAGGGTGATGAGCAGTCCGAGACCGGTGCTGAGCCCGGTGACCAGCACCGTGAAGGAGACCAGCGCGATCGGGAAGCCGGTCAGCAGGTAGGCCGCGTCTTTGCCCAGCTGGGCAAGAACGGTGGGCTTCATCTCGGCCTCGGGGTGGCTCGCGGGCAGGGTGGTCGTCGTCATGCTCCCACTGTCCGGCTCGGGTGGCCCGTCGGGCGATCCTGGTGGCCGCCGAGCCCGGGTGGGGTTATCCCCCGTCCCGACCCCTGTAGTCCCGCGACGCTCGGCGCCGCGATGTCTACTGGTGCGTACGACGCACCAGCCGCGTCGTACGCACCAGTAGACATCCCCCAAGACATCCCCCACCGGGGGCGCGACCCTGGTGCTCGGACGCTGATCGGGGTTAGCGTCGATCGATGGACCAGCAAGTCGAAGCTCTCATCGACGAGCTGCTGGACGACCCGGCCAACGTCGTCGACCCGGGCGCCGTCCTGGCTCGGATCGACCATCCGTCGTGTCGCTGGGCGTCGGTCAACAGCGCGCTGCGCGATCCGCGCGGTTGCCACCCCGGATGCCCGAGCAGCAGCCGATGAAGGACATGTTCGGGCGCTGGATGATCTACTCCCGAGGAGAGAAGCATCTCCAGCTCCGACGCCGCTTCTCGGGCTACTTCGGGCCACGCCAGGCCGAGTCGTTCCGGGACACCATCGAGGCCCGCCTCGGGGTGGTGCTGGACGACGTGGCACCGCGCGGCGAGATGGACGTCTTCACCGACGTCGCGCAGCCGATCACGCTTCCGCTGATCCTCGACACGATGGGCATCCCGTCGGAGGACCGGCGGGCCTCACCGAGCTGCTCGAGATCTTCGAGGAGGCGATCCCTCGTCAGGGAGACCCGGAGTGGGTGGCGAAGGGCGAGGCCGCCGTCGGGCGCATCATGGACATCTTCGAGGACTACCTGGCCGAGCGTCATCACCACCCTCAAGACGACTTCCTCACCGACCTCGTCCGCACGGCTCGGCGACCACGAGGAGCCGCGGGACGTCGCGGCCAACGCCTGTTCCTGCTCAGCAACGCGTTCGGCAACACCCCGACCCTGGTGGCCGGGACCATCGGCCTGCTGCTGGACAACCCGGAGGTGGCGGCGGCGATGCAGCGTGGCGAGCTGACGCTCGACCAGGTGACGGAGGAAGGCGCCCGGCTGCTGACGCCCATCACCTATGCCCTCAGCGCCGGTGACACCGACGACGATGAGTGGGAGACCCACTATCTGGCGGCCGCCAACCGAGATGCGCAGGAGTTCGCCGCCCCGGACGTGTTCGATCCGGCGCGCGTCCCCAACCGGCACCTCACCTTCCTCGTCGGCCCGCACGCCTGCCTGGGGGCCTCGGTGGCCAAGCTCATCACCGGCGTGGTCGCCGAGCAGACCCTGCGCCGGTTGCCGGGGCTGCGACGCTCCCGGCCGCCCACCTGGAGCGCGGCCGCGCCGCTCCACCGGCTCGCCCACCTGCCGGTCGCCTGGGACGTCTGACTCGTGCCGGCCGCCGCAGCGCCGGCCCGCCAGATGTCTACTGGTGCGTACGACGCACCAGCCGCGTCGTACGCACCAGTAGACATGCCCGAGGAGGGCGCCCGTCACCCGGCCTGCCGGCGGTGGGGAGCGCATCCTCGCGGCCGCGGACCGGCCTACCGCGACAGCGTGCCGGGAGTCAGCCCCAGCTCCCGCTCGGCGGCCTGACGAGACCAGAGGTCGGCCTGCTCGGCGGTGAGCACGTCGCCGTGGGCGACCACCTGGAGGGACAGCCCGTCGAGCAGTGACAGCACGCGCCAGGCGGCGGCACCGGGGGAGTCGGCCACGGTCATCGTCCCCGCGGCCGAGCCCTCGGCGATGACCGACGCCAGCAACGCCTGCCACTCCTCGTTGAGCCGGCGCGAGCTTCGCTGCAGGGCGGGGCGGCGCGCGGCCTCGGCCCACGCGTCCAGCCAGACCTGCATCCCTTCGTCGCCGTCGGAGCGGGCGTAGGTGTCGAAGAAGAGCCGGAGCCGCTCCAGGGGCGACGAACCCGCCGCGACCGCCGCGACCGTCTCCGCCAGGTCGGCCCGGGCGACCCGCTCGAACGCCACCGCCACCAGCTCGTCCATCGACGCGTAGTAGTGGTGGATCAGCCCGCTGGACACGCCGAGCTCGGCGGCGACGTCGCGCACGGTCACCGCGGCGATGCCGCGCCGTTCCAGCACGGAGAGCGTGGCGGCCACGATCGCCTCGCGCCGGTCCGCCGGGCTCATCCGCGCCATGGACGAACCCTACCGACCCTATTGCGCAACCGTCCAACAACTCCCTACCCTGGACCGACGGGCCGCCCGGACCGCCGGCGGCAGAAGCGAGGCACGCCATGAGGATCAAGACCACGCCCTTCTATCCCCGCCTGGTCGAGCTCAACCACACCGGCCTGTGGTCGCACTGGGCCGGCCACCTCTCGGCCACCCGCTACGACTTCTCCGCCAAGTACGAGTACTTCGGCGTCCGCAACGCCGCGGCGTACTTCGACGCCTCCCCGCTGTTCAAGTTCTGGATCCGTGGGCGCGACGCGGAGCACTTCCTCGCCAGGGCGATGGCCCGCGACGTACGCAGCCTCAAGCCCGGCCGTGCGCAGTACACCGTCTGGTGCGACGACGAGGGCTTCGTCATGGAGGACGGGGTGCTCTTCCGTCACGCCGCCGACGAGTTCATGCTCACCGCCGCCGAGCCCAACCTCTCCCACCTGAGGACCCTGGCCCGGGGCAAGCAGGTCGAGATCGTCGAGGTCAGCGAGGACTACGCCGTCCTGGCGCTGCAGGGTCCCCGGTCCCGCGCGATCCTCGAGCCGCTCGCCCCCGAGATCGCCGACCTCTCCTACTTCTCCTTCACCCCGGCCAAGGTCGCCGGCCATCCGGTCACCATCAGCCGCACCGGCTTCACCGGCGACCTCGGCTATGAGCTGATGATCCCCTCCGACGACGCGCTCGACGTGCTCGACGCCCTCATCGAGGCGGGGGAGCCGCACCAGCTGCGACCGTTCGGCGAGGAGGCGCTCAACATGGCGCGGATCGAGGCCGGTCTCCCGCTGATCGGCGCGGAGTTCACCTCGGCCCGCTACGCCTACAACGACGCCGAGCGGTTCACCCCCACCGAGCTGGGCCTGGGCTGGCTGCTGCGCGGCATCGACGACGACTCGCGGCCGTTCGTCGGTCGCACCGCGATCCGCCGCGAGCTCGCCGACAAGACGTCGCGCTGGGCGACCGTCGGCATCGCCGTCGACCAGGCCGCCTACTTCGAGCTCTTCGACTCCCACGGGGTCATCCCCGTGATGGACGAGATCCCGGTGCCCTGGGAGACCATGCTGTACGACGACTCCGGCGAGCGAGCGGGCTATGCCACCAGCCTGATGTACTCCCCGATGGTGCAGCGCTACATCGGCATCGCCCGGGTCAGGCCCGAGCTCGCGGCGCCCGGTGGCACCGTCCACGTGGAGGAGACGGTCAACCACGAGTACCTCACCGTCCCCGCGGAGATCACGTCCCTGCCCTTCTTCAACCCCGAGCGGAAGCTGGCCTGACATGGCGAAGTCCTCGACGAAGCCCTCGACCCACCACTACGACGCGATCGTCGTCGGCGGCGGCCACAACGGCCTCACCAACGCGGCGTACCTCGCGAAGTCCGGGCTGCGCACCCTGCTGCTCGAGCGCCGGACGTTCGTCGGCGGCGCCGCGATCACCGAGGAGCTCCACCCGGGCTTCTCGTTCACGACGTTCTCCTATGCGCTGAGCCTGATCCGGCCCGAGATCGTGCAGGAGCTCGACCTGGTCAAGCACGGCTTCATGCCGCTCTACATGCGGTCGAGCTTCGCCCCGATGGACAACGGGGACTACCTCATCACCGGCCCGGACCGCGAGGAGAACCTCAACGAGATCCGCCGGCACTCCCGGGCCGACGCGGACGCGATGGAGCGCTTCGAGTTCGACCTGTCCCGGGTCCAGCAGTTCGTCAAGCCGCTCTTCGACAACATGGCGCCCAACATCTTCAGCGGGGCGCCGGAGGACCAGGAGCAGGTGGCCTGGATGCTCAAGCACCTCGGGTCGGCCCCGCCCAAGGTCGTGCACGACACGGTGCGCCTGCTCTTCGGCTCGATCGCCGACTTCGTCGAGGACTACTTCGAGTCCGAGATCGTCAAGGCCAGCCTCGCCAGCCCGGCCATCGTCGGCGCCAAGCTGGGCCCGATGTCACCGGGCTCCGGGCTGGTCTTCCTCTACCTGGCGATGGGCGAGCACGACGGCGCGCTCGGGGCCTGGTCGTTCCACAAGGGCGGCAACGGCGGCTTCACCCAGGTGCTGGCCCGGGCGGCGCAGTCCTTCGGCTGCGAGATCCGCCTCGACTCCGCCGTGTCGCACGTGGTCACCTCGGGCGGTCGGGCCACCGGCGTCGTGCTCGAGGACGGCACCGAGTTCACCGCGCCGGTGGTGGTCAGCGCGCTCGACCCGCGGCGTACCTTCACCGAGCTGGTCGACCCCCTCGAGCTGCCGACCGACCTGGTCGACGCGATCCGCCGCTACCGGTTCACCGGGATGGCCTCCAAGGTCAACTTCGCCCTGGACGGCCCGCCGGTCTATCCCGGGCTCGAGGGGCGCACCGACCACTACCAGGGCTTCATCAACGTCGCGCCGACCATCGAGTACGTCGAGCGCGCCTGGGACACCGCGAAGTACGGCTGGTACTCCGAGCGGCCCTACCTCGACTGCAGCATCCAGTCCTTCATCGACCCCGACATGGCGCCGCCCGGCAAGCACGTGATGTCGTGCTTCACCCAGTACACCCCCTACCACCTGAAGCACCCCGACGGCACCCCGGCCAACTGGGACGACGAGCGCGACAACCTCGGCGACGTGGTGCAGCGGACCCTGGCCGGGTTCTTCCCCGGCTTCGACGACCTGGTGCTGCACCGCGAGGTCGTCACCCCGCTCGACATCGAGCGCACCACCGGGCTGAGCGAGGGCAACATCTATGCCGGGGAGTTCCTCGCGCAGCAGATGTACTTCTTCCGCCCGGCCCCCGGCTACTCCGACTACCGCACCCCCATCGAGGGCTACTACCAGTGCGGCTCCGGCACCCACCCCGGCGGCTGCGTGATCGGCGCCCCCGGCCGCTTCGCCTCCCAGCAGGTGGTCAAGGACCTTGCGGCGAAGGGCGCGAAGAAGGGCTGACTCGTTCCTGGCGCGACCCGCTCAGGTCAGGTCGAAGGTCCAGCACACCGCCGTACCGTCGATCAGCACCTCGCCGTCGTCGCGGACGACCCGAGTGACCAGCTCGGTGATCGGCTTGTCCGGTCGCACCGAGGTCACCTCGACCTCGCCGGTGATGGTGTCGCCCGGGCGGGTGGGGGCCAGGAACCGCCAGCGCGTCTCGAGGAACACCGTCCCGGGGCCGGGCAGGCGCTCGGCCACGACGGCGTTCAGGATGGCGGTGGTGACCCCGCCCTGCACCACGATCCCGCCGAGCCGGGTGCGCGCCGCGACCTCGGCGTCGTAGTGGACCGGGTTGCGGTCGCCGCTGATCGCGGTGAAGCGCGCGATGTCCTCGGCCTCGACGGTGCGGCTCATCGAGGCCCGGTCGCCGACCTGGGGTGCTCCCGTGGGCCAGGCGCTCGCCGCATCACTCACGGGGGAGGACGGTACGCCGCTCGGTCGATGTTTGTCATCACATGCCGAGGTCCCCGGCGGACCCTCTCGGAATCGGACCGCCGGGAACCCCAGCCGGTGCTCCGCCCTGGTCGCCGTCCCGGATCGGGTTGGGTCCAGGTCCCCCTGTGCGGGTCACCTGTCGGACATCCGCGTACTGATGGTCACCCCCCAGTGGCTCATCAGACCCCATGCCGCGAGTCATCCACCGATGAGACGGGCGCGGCCCGCGGTCATGACGCGAAGTTCGGCCCGGTCTTGTGACTTCTTCCTACTCCGCCACCCAGGCAGCAGGACCGCGCGCCTAGGCTGACCGGCATGCCTCCCCGCGTGCTGGTGGTCGGACTGGACCCATACCGCGTGCCCGGGCCGTGGGACCCCGAGCCCGTGAGCGAGGCGATCCGGGCGGGGATGGCCGGGCTCGCGGAACGGGGGTTCGACGCGCGGTCCTGCCTGGTCGGGCTCGACGGCAGCGAGGACGTCGAGGCGACGGTCGCGGCGGCGCTGGTCACCGGGCCGTGGGACGCGGTCCTGGTCGGTGGTGGGCTGCGCACCGAGGAGACCCTGGAGGTGTTCGAGGCGGTGCTCAACCTGGTGCACCGACTCGCCCCGGCCGCGGCCATCGCGCTGAACAGCCGCCCCGATGATCTCGCCACCGCCGTGGAGCGGGCCCTCGCTCGCTGATCCCGGGGTGGGCGGTGGTGCGCCTCCGAGGAGCGAGATCGTCGATTTCGGACCAGAAAACAGCGATTTGGCTCCTCGGAGGAGGACCCCGCAGGAGGACCCGGAGGCCGCTCAGCGCGTCCCGGCAGGCACGTCCGCGGCGGCGACCTCGCCCAGCTCCCGGGTCAGCGCCTCGCCCTCGATGTCGAGGTCGGGCAGCAGCCGGTCGAGCCATCGGGGCAGCCACCACATCCGCTCACCCACCAGGTGCATCACGGCCGGCACGATCACCATGCGCACCAGGAACGCGTCGGCCAGCACACCCACCGCCAGCGCGAACCCCATCGCCTTGATGATCGGGTCGTGACCGGTGATGAAGCCCGCGAACACCCCGACCATGATCAGCGCGGCGGCCGTGACCACCCGGGCGCTGTGCGCGAAGCCCTCGATGACCGACGCGCGCGCCTCCCGGCCGTGCACGTGCTCCTCGCGCATCCGCGACACCAGGAACACCTCGTAGTCCATGGCGAGCCCGAAGAGGATGCCGGTCAGCAGCAGCGGCAGGATGAACACCACCGGCGACGAGACGTCGAGCCCGAACAGCCCCTGCAGCCATCCCCACTGGAATACCGCCACCGTCGCGCCGAGTGACATCCCGATCGACAGCAGGAAGCCGAGGGTCGCCTTGAGTGGCACCAGGACCGACCGGAACACCAGCATCAGCAGCAGGAACGCCAGCCCGACCACCACGACGAGGTACGTCGGGAACGCGTCCTGGAGGGTCTGGGAGATGTCGACACCGGCGGCCGTCTGGCCGGTGACGTACGCCGTCGCTCCGGTCTCGTCGGGCAGCGAGGCGAGGGCGGCGCGCAGCTCCGTCACCAGGTCCTTGGTCGCCTGGTCGGACGGCCCGCTCGCCGGGACCACGGTGATGGTGGCGAAGCCGACCTGCTGCAGCTGCGCCTGGTAGGCGGCGTAGGCCTCCGGGTCGGCAGGGTCGGCGACCTGCGGGATCACCGCGGCGACATCGTCCTGGACAGACGTCACCGCGGCGATCGCTGCGGTGACCGCGGCCTCCGCGTCGTCGACCCCCATGGTGTCGACCACGACGGCCAGCGGTCCGTTGGTGCCCGGACCGAACTTGTCCGAGATCAGGTCATAGGCCTTGCGGGCCTGGCTCGAGGCCGGCTGGGTGCCGTTGTCCGGCAGGGCCAGCTCCATCGTCGTCACCGGGAACGCGACCGTCCCGGCCACTAGGAGCGCCGCGACCAGCGCGGACACCCGGTGGCGGGCCACCAGCCCGACCCAGCGGCGGCCCTGCGTCGGGGTGCTCGCGTCCCCCTCGGGGTCGCGCTCCTTCAGGCCGGGGATGTGTCCGTCGGTGACGTGCCGCCCCGCGACCGACAACAGCGCGGGCAGCAGCGTGAGAGCGATCAGCACCGCGATCGCCACGGTGGCGGCGGCGGCCAGGCCCATCTGGGTGAGGAAGGAGATGCCGACCAAGGAGAGCCCGGTCAGCGCGATGATCACGGTGAGGCCGGCGAACACCACGGCCGAGCCGGCGGTGCCGGCCGCGATGCCGGCGGCCTCCTCGTGCTCCCGACCCCGCATCACCTCGTGCTTGAACCTGGCCATGATGAACAGCGCGTAGTCGATGCCGACCGCGAGGCCGAGCATGCTGGCCAACGCAGGTGTCGTGGAGGACAGCTCGACGAAGCCGGTCAGGGTGGTGATGCCGAGCAGCCCGATCGCGACGCCGATGACCGCGGTGAGCAGCGGCATCCCGGCGGCGACGAGTGATCCGAGCGTCACCGCGAGGACGACGAGCGCGATGATGATGCCGATGGCCTCGCCGCTGCCCGGGCCCGGCGTCTCCTGGAGGGCGTCGCCGCCGACGTACGCCGTGAAGCCGTCGTCGCGCAGGGTCGTGGCCGCCTCGGTGAGGGCGTCCTTGTCGGTCGTCGACAGCTCACCGGCCTGGCGGTCGTAGGTGATCACGGCGTAGGCCGTGGTCCCGTCCTGCGACACCGCGCCGGTGACGAAGGGGTCGGCGATGCTGAGCACGTGCCGCGTCTGGACGCCGGCCAGCGCGGCGCCGATCGCCCGCTTCGACGCCGGGCTGGTCAGCTGCTCGCCCTCGGGCGCCTCGACGACGAGCTGGGCGGTGGCGCCGTCGGCGTTGGCCCCGGTGCGCTCCTTGATCAGGGCGAACGCCTGGCTGGACTCGGTGTCCGGGAGCTCGAAGCGGTCGCTGGTCCGGCCGGCGAGCGTGGTGGCTCCCACGCCGCCCAGGACCAGCAGGGCGAGCCACGCGCCGATCACCCAGGAGCGGTGCCGGAAGCTCCACCGCCCGAGGCGGTACAGGTAGATGGCCATCGTGGCCGCTCCTCTCGTCGCCCCGGGATCAGCCGGGCGCTCGGTGTCCGGGCCACCCGTCGGGTGAAGGGGAGCCGTCAAAAATGGAGGTTACTTCCAGTTTCGGAGTAACTCCAAATCCGGACTAGACTGCGGCCATGGGTCTGCGGGAGATCAACGCCGAACGCACGCGGCAGCTCATCGTCGAGGCGGCGATGGAGCTGTTCTTCACCCGCGGCTACGACGAGACGACGATGGAGGACGTGGCCGCCCATGCCGGGATCGGCAACTCCACGCTCTACCGCTACTTCCCGACCAAGGACCAGCTCGGGTCCTCGCTGCTGGGTGACCCCGGGCTGATGGCCGAGGAGCTGGCGTCCCGCCCGGTCGACGAGCCGATCGAGCAGGCGCTCGGGCGAGCGCTGCTGGCCTTCCTGCAGACGCGCAGCGAGGACCGGCAACGGGGCGAGTCCTTCCGGCAGCTGCTCAGCGACAACCCCCGGCTCGGGATGCGGGTCGTCGAGTGGCTGATGGAGACCCATGACCTGCTGTCCGCGGCGGTCGCGGCCCGTCAGGGCCGCGAGCCCGGTGATCTCTCGTCGCGGGCCGCCGCCTGGTCGGCGGTCTTCGTGCTCCAGGAGGTGGGGCCGCCACCGACGCCGGCGACACCCGCGACGGGGTGGTCATCGCGCGCGAGGTGATGCGCACCCTGGCTCGCGCCGAGGTGGTCACGCCCCGGGCGTGAGGAGCGGCTGCAGCCGCAGCATCGCGACGGCGCCGAGGAGCGGCCCGAGGCCGAGGAGGGCGACGGCGACCGGCCAGCCGGCCGCCTGTTGGACCAGGGGCACGCCCTGGATCGTCACCACCGTGAGCAGGAAGCCGACGGCGGTCTGGAAGGTGAGCGCGGTGCCCGTCCACTGCGGGTCGACGACGCGGGTGGTGGCGGCGGAGAACAGCGCGGAGTCGGCGATCACCGAGGTGCCCCAGACCGCCAGCAGCGGGAGCAGCAGCCACAGCGGGCCGCCGTACGCCAGGCCGGCAAGCAGGCAGCACAGCCCACTGGTGACCATGGCGACCGCGGCGGTCCGCCCGAGCCCCCAGCGGTCGCCCACCCGGCCGCCCAGGAGGCAGCCGACCGGTCCGCAGATGCCGATCGCCGCGAACGCCACCGCCCCGCGCACGGCCCCGCCGACGGGGTGTCCGGCCGCGGCCGCGCTGGCCGCGAAGTACGCCGGCAGCCAGGTCCACACGGCGTACAGCTCCCACATGTGGCCGAAGTAGCCCAGGTTGGCCAGCCGGGGACCGCGCTGCCGCAGCAGCGAGATCGCGACCCCCGGCCGGAAGGCGGGCGGCTGGGCGGTGTGCGGGCCGAGCCGGGTGCGGGAGGCGATCAGCGCGGCCAGCGCGGCGGACGCGGCCGCCACCAGCAGGCTGGCCCGCCAGGCGTCCCCCAGGGAGCCGCCGACCAGCTGCGGCACCGCCGACCCGAGGGTCAGCGCGCCGACCAGGATGCCGAGGGCGAGGCCGCGACGCTCGAGGAACCAGCTGCTCGCGAGCTTGAGGCCGACCGGATAGACCAGTGCCAGGCAGGTTCCGGTCAGCAGCCGCAGCACCGCCGCGGTCCACACGTCGTGCGCGACCAGGGCGACCAGCGCGGTGCAGGTCGCCGCGCCGAGCGCGCCGAGGGTCATCACCCGCGGTGCGGGGAACCGGTCCGGCAGGTTGACGAACGCCGACGTCAGCGCCCCGATGACGAACCCGACCTGGACGGCGATCGTCAGCAGCGGCACCTGCGCGCCGGTCAGCCCCCACTCCTCCTTGATCGCGGGCGCCACGGCCGAGGCGGCGAACCAGGTGCTGAGCGCCAGCACCTGCGCGCTGGCGACGAGGGCCAGCTCGCGGGCCGGGCTCGGTGTCACCTCCGCGGTGGGCCCGCCGCCGGCTGTCGTCCTCACGACGGGCAGTCTCGCGCACTCCGCGCGAACCCGCTGGTCGCTAGCATCGCCGGATGCACCGCATCTTCACCACGAGCGTGTCGGACGTCTACCCGCACTACGTCGCCAAGGCCGAGCGCAAGGGCCGCACCCGGGCCGAGGTCGACGAGGTGACCCGTTGGCTGACCGGCTTCGACGAGGCGGAGCTCACGGGACACCTCGAGGCGGGGACGACGTTCGAGGACTTCTTCGCCGGCGCACACCTCAACCCCCACGCGTCGCTGATCACCGGCAGCGTCTGCGGCGTGAAGGTGCAGGAGGTGGAGGACCCGCTGATGCGCAAGATCCGCTACCTCGACAAGCTGGTCGACGAGCTGGCCAAGGGCCGGCCGATGGAGAAGATCCTCCGCGGTTGAGGCCGCAGCGCCGATGGGCCGACGGCCTAGTCCGCCGACACGATGTCGACGGAGATCTCGACCGCCGTGACGGAACCACGGTTCTCGAGCCAGTGCAGGGTGTGCCGGTCCTCGGGCCAGCCGAGGCCCGGCCCGTAGTCGGTGGTCACGCCGTCGCGGTGGTCGGTGATCATCCCCTCCAGGACGATCACGATCCCCGGACGACCCCGATGGTCGTGACGCGGGCCGAACACGGCTCCCGGCTCCATCGTCACCCGGCGCATCCGCAGCTGCCGGCCCTCCAGGCCGTCGATCTCCGGCCCGAGGTCGACGGTGCCCAGCAGCTCCACCGACACGCCCCTGGTCTCCTGCGCCCCACCGTCCTCGCTCATCGCGCTCCCTCTCCGTGCGGGCGCCCGCAGTCGGGCGTCCGTGACATCGTGCACCCGTCGCGCGGCGGCGTCATCAGGCGCGATGCTGGCCACTCGGAGAAATTCTCGGTAGCGATGTCGAGATCCGCCGTCGCCGGTCGACGTAGGGGCGAGAAGGCACCACCACAGCAACCACAGGGAGTGATCGAGATGCCACGCTTCATGGGATTCGTGCGGATGGCGGAGGGCGTCGGCACGCCGCCGCAGTCGCTGTTCGAGGCGATGGACCAGCACATCGGCGAGCGCGCCGCCGCGGGGGTCTTCCTCGACGGCGGTGGGCTCTACGGCACGGAGGACGCGGTGAACTTCGTCGTCCGCGGCGGTGAGGTCAGCCGGGTCGACGGGCCCTACGCCGAGGCCAAGGAGGTGGTCGGCGGCTGGGCGATCATGCAGTACGACTCGCTGGAGGACGCCGTCGCCGACCAGCGCGAGTTCGCCGAGCTGCACGCCAAGCACTGGCCCGAGGTCACCGTGGTCGCCACGCTGCGGCAGATCTCCGACGGTCCCGAGCCGCCCACCGAGTGAGCGCCGCCTGACGACCTGGGGCTCACTACGCTGGCCGGGTGCCGGCCGACCCCAGGAGCGATGACCCGCGCGACGACACCAGTCGGGCCATCGTCGCCGCGTGGCGGGCCGAGTCGGCCCGCCTCGTCGGCGCCCTGACCCGGATGACCCGCGACGTCGGGCTCGCGGAGGACCTGGCCCAGGACGCGCTGGTCGCCGCGCTCGAGCAGTGGCCCGCGGCCGGCGTACCGGACAACCCGGCGGCGTGGCTGATGACCACGGCCAAGCGACGCGGCATCGACCACGTCCGCCGTGCCGACACGCTGCGGCACAAGCTGGCCGAGCTCGAGCGTGCCAGCGAGGGAGGTGAGGAGCAGATGCCCGACCTCGACGCGCAGGTCGACCACATCGAGGACGACGTGCTCCGGCTGATCTTCCTGACCTGTCACCCCTCGTTGACCCCGGAGTCGCGCGCCGCGCTCACGCTGCGGCTGGTCGGCGGCCTCACCACCGCCGAGATCGCCCGCGGCTTCCTGGCCTCCGAGACGACGATGGGTCAGCGCATCTCGCGGGCCAAGCGGACGCTGGCGGAGTCGCACGCGGAGTTCGAGCTGCCGACGGGGGAGGAGCGGACGCAGCGCCTCGACGACGTGATGGCCGTGGTCTACCTGATCTTCAACGAGGGCTACACCGCCACCGCCGGCGACGACTGGATGCGCCCCGACCTCGCGCACGAGGCGATCCGGCTGGCGCGGATGCTGGCCGCACTCGCGCCCGAGGAGCCGGAGGTGCTCGGCCTCCAGGCGCTGCTGGAGATCCAGGGCTCGCGGATCCCCGCCCGGCTCGACGACGAGGGGGCACCGGTGCTGCTGGAGGCCCAGGACCGGACCCGGTGGGACCAGCTGCTGGTCCGGCGCGGGCTGGCCGCGCTGCAACGGGCCGAGCTGCTCGCCGCCCGCGGGACCCCGGTCGGCCGCTACTTCCTGCAGGCCTCGATCGCCGCGGAGCATGCCCGCGCGTCGCGCGCCGAGGACACCGACTGGCGCCGCATCGCCGTGCTGTACGACGTCCTCGCCGAGGCCGCTCCCGGCCCGGTCGTCGAGGTCAACCGCGCGGTGGCACACGGCCGAGCCTTCGGCCCACCCGCCGGGCTCGCCGTGCTCGACGCCCTCGAGCCCGAGGTCCTTCGCGACTCCTCGCTCGTCCCGAGCGTGCGCGGCGACCTGCTCGAGCGCGCCGGCCGGTGGGCCGAGGCGGCGGAGGCGTTCGCCGCCGCGGTCGCCCTCACCCGCAACGCCGGGGAGCGAGTCCTGCTGCAGCGTCGGGCCGAGGAGAACCTGGAGCGGGCGGCGTACCCCGACTGAGGTGGTGCCACCTGCGGTCCGACACGCAGGGTGTTTTCGCCCATCGCCGGACGCGACGCGGAGGACCGCCTAGGCTGCGCCACGCGTCGACTGACGCGACCACGACGTCAAGGAGCCCCATGTCGGACATGAACCCGCCCACCCCGCCGCCCGCTCCCGAGCCCGCCCCGCCGGTGATGGGCCAGCCGGCGGCGGGCCAGCCGGTGATGGGCCACCCGGCGCCTGCCGGCGCCATGATGCCGGCCCCTGCGGCGGCTCCCATGATGGCGCCGCCGCTGGGCCAGATCCGCAGCACCGGCACCTGCATCCTGCTGACGATCGTCACCTTCGGGATCTACACGTGGTACTGGTACTACAAGACCCACGAGGAGATGAAGCGTCACAGCGGCGCCGGCATCGGCGGCGGCCTGGCGCTGGTCCTGGCCATCTTCGCGGGCATCGTGATGCCGTTCGTCACCTCGAGCGAGGTCGGCGGCCTCTACCAGCGCCGCGGCCAGCAGCCGCCGGTCAGCGCGGCGACCGGCCTGTGGGCACTGCTGCTCGGCTGGTTCTTCTTCATCGGGCTGTTCGTCTGGTTCATCAAGACCAACGACGCCCTCAACAGCTACTGGCGATCGCTGGGCGCCCGCTGAGCGGGCCGATTCTTCGCCCCCTGGCCTGCGTGGCCCTCGTGGTCGCGCTGGCCGGGTGCGCCGAGCCGTCGGGCCCGGACCCTGTTGCGTCGTCGGCCCCCGGCTCGGCCGGCTCGTCGATCGGCGCCGTCCAGGTGACTCCGTGCACGGCCGGCCGGCCACAGCGATCGACGCGCTACGACTTCAACCGCGACTGGCAGACCCGTGACCTGCTGGTGGGCGTCGATGCCGGGGACTATGTGGGTGGGACCGCCGCCTTCACGGGCGCGGACTTCGTCGAGGTGGGACAGCTCCTGGGCTCCGGTTTCATGGACCCCTACGAGCGGCAGAACGCCGCGCCGTCGACGTGGGCGATCTTCCAGTTCCTCTGTCGCCACCCGGAGGTGACCGCCGCGGGCTACGTCGTCTCACCCGAGCGGACCGACTATCGCACCAGCCTCGAGGGGGTGTACTCCGCCAGCATTGATCCCGGGCTGGAGCGGGACGCTCGCGTGCTCTGTCGCCATGCCTCGCTGAAGACCTTCCGCGGTCACGTCGACTGCTTCTGGGACTGAGGGCCCGCCGCCTGGCGGGCGCGCGGCTCACCAGCCGAGCTGACGCAGCCGGGCGTCGCCGATCCCGAAGTGGTGCCCCACCTCGTGGACGACCGTGCGCCGCACCTGGGCGGCGACCTCGTCGTCGCTGTCGCAGATCCGGCAGATGGCGCGTCGATAGATCGTGATCCGGTCCGGCAGCGCGCCGGCGTAGGTCGTCGTACGCCGGGTCAGCGGCACGCCCTGGTAGAGCCCGAGCAGCCCCGGTCGGCCGGCACCGTGCTCCACGGTGACGGCCACGTTGCTCATCAGCGCGCCCAGGTCGTCGGGGAGCCCGTCGAGCGCCTCGGACACCATCTGCTCGAACCGCTCGGGCTCCACGTCGATCACGGTTCCAGTGTCGCTCGCGATCCCACATCGGTGATCTCGTCGGCGGGGTCAGGAGGCGAGCAGCTCGTTGATCGCCTCGGCGACGAGGTCGGGATGGTCCTCGGGGGTGAAGTGGCTGCCCCCGGGGATGCGGCGTACCTCCGTGCCGAGGTCGGCGGCCAGCCGTTCGCCGAAGTGAAGCTTCTGGAAGGGGTCGTCCGCGCCCCACACCACCCGCGCGGGGAGCCCGAGGTCGGGCAGCCGGTCGGCGATCGACAGGGTGTCGCGGGCGTCGAGGGACGTCAGCTGGGCCATCAGCGAACGGGCCGCGCCGTGTGCGGCGTAGTGCTCCCAGTGCACGGCTGACGACTCCGTCGCCATCGCCTCGCTGTCGTGACCCTGCCGCATGACCTGCGCGAAGGAGCGGCGCATGAACGCGTCGGGCAGGTGCCGCAGGAGGGGCGCCAGGCGCGCCGACGCCTTCGCGCTCGCGACCGGCCAGGAGTCGTAGCAGACCGCGTTGGTGAGGACCAGCCCGGAGAACCGCTCGGGGGCGCGGACGGCGGCGATCTGCGCGACCCCGCCGCCGAGGTCGTGACCGACCAGGACCGGGCGGTCCAGGTCCTGGGTGTCCAGCCAGGTCAGCAGCCGGCCGGCCTGCGCCGCAAGCGAGAGGTCGAGCCCCGCGCCGTCGGGGATGCTGGCGCCGTAGCCGGCCATCTCCCAGGCCAGACTGCGGCCCTGCACCAGGGGCTGCACGTGCCGCCACAGCCCGGCCGAGGCCGGTACGCCGTGGACGAGCACCACGGGTCGTCCCGCACCGTGCTCGACCCAGCGCGTGGTCAGCCCGTCGTTCTCCGTGACTCGGGTCTCCATCGCGTCCTCACCGCCCGGACCGGGTGGCGGGTGCCGGGCTGAGGTGCCAGCCTTGCAGATCGGTCGGGCTTTGACACCTGCCCGATGACCCGGCCGGCGCCGGCCGGGCGGGCGGCGGTGTATCACGGGCCCGGGACCTCGGGTCTTCCTGATATGCGCGTCCCCCTCTGGCGGGGCCGGCCCTGGCGTGACAGGCGGCCGAGCTCCCAGAACACCCCCGATCAACGGTGGTCGGTCGGGTCGCGCCCTCGCCGAGGGTCGTGGGACGCCGGCCGGCTGCTCCTGGCGCCGGTCGGCGTGACGGCTCTCCTCGTGGTCGCCGTCGGTGCGGCCTGGGAGCCCGCCGTCCAGGCGGCGAGCCCGGTCGAACTGACCCTCACCCTGACTCCGGACCAGGGGCCTCCGGGAACAGTCGTCCAGGTGCACCTGGAGGGGTTCGGTTCCTGCATCGACACCATCGAGTCCGCCGATGGGTCGGTCACGTTCCTGTGGGACGACGCGGACATCCCCCTGGAGGCGGCCGTCGCCGAGGACGGCGTGGTCGACACGGAGTTCACGGTCGCCGAGGCCTCGACCATCGGCGAGCACCAGGTCACGGCGAGGTGCGTGCAGGACAGCAAGCTGACGGCGTCGGCGCCGTTCACCGTGACCGGACCCACCGAAGTACCCGCGGTGGTGCCCCCGCTGCTCAACGGGACCGTCGCCGCCGCGCGCCAGGCGCTGGAGGATGCCGGGCTCGAGCTGGGCGAGGTCGAAGGTGAGGGTGACCTGGTCGTCGAGCAGTCTCCGGTCGCCGGGCGCGAGGTGGAGCCCGGAAGCCGTGTGGACATCGTCCTGGGCTCGGCACCGACCGACACCGTCGAGGTCCCGGACGTGATCGGCCAGCGGGTCGAGGAGGCGACGGCCGAGCTCGAGGGGCTCGGTCTGGCGGTCGGACCGGTCACCGGCGACGGCGAGGTCGTCGCCAGCCAGTTCCCGGCACCCGGGAGCGAGGTCGAGCCGGGGACACCGGTCGCACTCCTCCTGGTGCCCGACCCCGACGCCCGCGTGGTGGTCCCCGATCTCGAGGGCCGGTCACTCCCGGAGGCTGCCGAGCTGCTCGCCGGCGAGGGCCTGGGCATCGGGATCGTCGACGGCACGGGTGACCTGGTGCGCGCACAGACGCCGAGGCCGGGCGCGGTGGTGCCGGTCGGCAGCCGGGTCAACGTGAGCCTCCAGCCGGCCGTCGAGCCGGCGGAGCTGGTGACGGTGCCCGACCTGTCCACGCTCACCTTGGCGGAGGCCCGTGCCGTCTGCGCCCGCCTCGGCCTGGACCTGGTCGAGCCCGTCGGCGCCGACGGCCGCATCGTCGGGCAGCAGCCCGCCGCCGGGGTCCGGTCCCCGTGGGGACGGCCGTCACGGTCATCGTCGAGGACCCGATCATCACCCCACGGCTGCTCTCCCTCGCAGCGGTCGTCCTGGTGGCCGCGCCGTGATCGCGGCCGTCCGGGCGCTACGCGGCCGGGGACCCCGCCGGCGGTGACCACCGAGTTCACGCCGCATCCGGGTCCGCCGGACCAGGTCGCGATCGGGGAGGCGGGCGGCACGCTCGGTCCCCCGGAGCCGCATCGAGCTCGTGCCCAGGGCGGGCACGAGCAGGTCGAGCTGGAAGGAACACAGATGAACGACCTCCCGCGCCTCTCGGTGGACAGCACCGCCGTCTCCGTCCTCCTCGACGGCGGCTCGGGTCGGACTCGACCGAGGCCGCGCTCGAGGGCGCCCTGCGTCAGCGGTCGGCGGCGGGTCGGTCACCGGACGTCGTACGCGAGCGGAAGCCGTCCACGATCGGCTCCATCGACGCCCAGCTGGCACGCCTCGCGGGCGCCCTCCTGCACGTCGACATCGCTGACGCCCTGCTCGCCGGCTGGCAGCGCCATGCCGAGATCCTCGGCGCGGCCGAGCGTACGGCGTCCGACCCCGGCTCGAAGGAGGTCGTCGAGCTGAGCAAGCACCGCATCAGCTTCAAGCGGTCGCCACGCGTCGCCCTGCGGATCGACGGCCACCTCGTGCACACCTACACCTTCGACCTGGAGATCGGCCTCGGGTCGTCGAGGCTGCCGCCGCCCTCTCCCTCCGGCAGCCTCGTCTCGGTGAGACCGGGCCATGCACTGCTCTGGTGATGCTCTGCCTCGACCAGCAGCTGTTGGCCGAGCCTCGGCAGGCCCTGTCGCCGAACCTCAGGATCATCCTCGACCCACCCCTCAGGCTGGTCTCGACTCCGGTGCAGCCGTCGCGGTGACCGCCTCGTCGGGACGTGCGTGTCCGGCGTCGGGCAGTGTCGCCTGGGGTTGACAGGATCGACGATCCCCGCGCTCGCCGGCTTCCGCGGCGGTGTGGCATGGCCGCCTTCGCGGCTACCAGGACATGAGCGTCCCAGCAGCGACGAAGCGGTTGCTCCGTTGTTGTGCGCCACTCCTTGAGGTCCCGTCGGGGTAATGTGTCTCCGTAGTCCCTCCGGCTCCATGGACACGCCAGCGCGGAGTGAGTCGGGCACATCGTTGCGGCCGCCGTCGTGTCGTTCGGATCTTTGGCCGAGGCGCCACTCCAATCATGTTCTGACATTGGAGACGCCATGTGCACAAAGGTCCCGTATGCCCACCGTTGGCTGGCTCGACAGATGCTCGTCCGACTCCGCGCGAAGGGCAGGTCCGTTCGCTCGATCCACCCCTGCTTTACGGACCATCCAGGTGCCTGGCACGTGACCAGTCAGTCCGGCCGCCGGTGGTAAGGCCTTCGAAGGGGGCTAGCGGAAGCACACCTCGCGCGCCGGCTGGCGGCGGTGGACGCTCATCAAAGAAGCTATTGCCTCAGAGGGCAATAGGTGTTGCCGACAAGTCCAGATCCTGCGCTTATGAGTTGGGGCCAGGCCGAGGCGGCTCTAGAGGTCGGCGAGCGGGTCTGCTGCACGAATCGGTGACAGTTCGGGTTAGGCCGCCTGGGTGGCGGTTGTGGTCATGATCAGCTCGTATTCGATGGGGGTCAACCGTCCGAGTGCGGCTTGGCGTCGACGGCGGTGGTAGGTCCTTTCGATCCAGGTCACGATCGCGATCCGTAGCTCTTCTCGGGTGTTCCAGACCCGGCGGTTGAGGACGTTCTTCTGGAGCAGGCTGAAGAAGGACTCCATCGCGGCGTTGTCGCCGGCGGCACCGACACGTCCCATCGAGCCGACCATTGCGTGTCGGTTGAGCTGGTGGGCCACCTTCCTGGAACGGAACTGCGACCCGCGGTCGGTGTGGACCACACAGCCGGCCACGTCACCGCGCCGGGTGATGGCGTTGTCCAGCGCGGCCACGGCCAGCCGGGACTTCATCCGTGAGTCGATGGAGTAGCCCACGATCCGGTTGGAGAAGACGTCCTTGACCGCGCACAGGTAGAGCTTGCCCTCCCGGGTGGGGTGCTCGGTGATGTCGGCCAGCCACAGCTGGTTCGGCCCGGCCGCGGTGAAGTCGCGGCGGACCAGGTCGTCGTGGACCGGCGGGCCGGGCTTCTTGCCGTTGCGGCCACGCTTCTTCCCGAAACTCGACCACCAGCCCAGCTGGGAGCAGAGCCTCCATCCGGTCCGCTCGGCCATCGGCTCCCCAGCGGCACGTGCTTCGTCGACCAGGAACCGGTAGCCGAACTCCGGGTCGTCACGGTGGGCGTCGAACAGGGCGTTGGCCCGGTAGGCCGCGGTCAGCTCGGCGTCGGTGACCGGCGATGCGAGCCAGCGGTAGTAGGGCTGACGCGCGATCTTCAGCACCCGGCACGTCACCGCGACGGGGATCCCGTCGGCGGCCAGCTCGCGGACGAGCGGGTACATCATTTTCCCGGCAGATGAGCCTGCGACAGATACGCAGCCGCACGACGCAGGACCTCGTTCTCCTGCTCCAGCAACTTGATCCGCTTGTTCGCCTCGCGCAGCTCCGCGGACTCATTCGCAGCCCGACCAGCCGGCGAGGGGCTCGCGGACTCCCGGTCATCGATCGACAGCCACCGCTTCAGACACGACGGCGAGATACCGAAGTCCTTCGCGACCTGAGCCATCGAGGCATCCGAGTCGCGGTAGACCCGGATCACGTCCGCACGGAACTCCTTAGGAAACGCCTTCGGCATGGTGCACATCCTTCCAGCGCCGACATACATCGACGCAGATCAGATGTCACCCATCCGTGCAGCAGACCCGTTGACCGCTT
>NZ_JAWKJQ010000008.1:0-210564 GCF_041393715.1 Nocardioides sp.
GGGCGGTGCTGCTGGCCGCCGGGCCCGGGCTCTCCGGGGCGCTGCGCGAGGTGGAGGAGCTCGCCGGCGTCCATCGGGCCGCGGTCTGCCTCCGACCACCGGAGAGCTCGGTGGCGGCGGTGGTCGACGCCCTGGGTGAGACCTCGACGGTGCACTTCGCGTGCCATGCCCGGATGCGAGCCGACAACCCGGTCTTCTCCGGCCTGCGGCTCAGCGACGGCGATCTCACCGTGCAGGAGCTCGAGATGCGAGGCGTCGCGCCGCACCGTGCGGTGCTGGCCGCCTGCGAAGCCGGCGCCGACGTCGCCGTCGCGGGCGGCGGGATGATCGGCTTCGTGAGCGCGCTGATCGCGCGGGGCACGGCCGGGGTGCTGGCCAGCCAGCACCTGGCCCCCGACCACGCCACCGCCTCGCTGATGTCCGTGGTGCACCGCCGACTGGCCGACGGCGCCAGCCTGGCCCAGGCCCTGCACGACGCCCGCCGGACGCTGGACCTGGCCGACCCTGTCGACCTGGTGAACGCCTGCGGCTTCACCGTGTTCGGAGCCGCCTAGGGACTTCGGTGGACATCGGATGTATCACCGGACCAGCCGGTCCCTCTGAACCGTTGAGAGGACCAGAACAGACGCGATCGCCCCCGGGAGGAGGAGGTGCGATGGCTGAGTCGCAAGCCGAGACCGTGGCGGCCCTGGTGGCCGCAGCGAAGGAGGGCGACGAGGGCTCGTGGCGAGCCCTGGTGGACCGCTTCTCCCCGTTGGCGCACGCCGTGGCGAGCTCCTTCGGGCTGAACCGGGCCGACCAGGAGGAGGTCGTGAGCACCATGTGGCTGCGTCTGGTCGAGCACCTCGACCGGCTCCGCGAGCCGCGCGCGCTACCCGGATGGATCAAGTCGACCACCCGCAACGAGGCGCTGAGAGTGCTGGCCCTGCGCAAGCGCTCGTTCGTGCACGACCCGTTCGACGCGGGCGAGGAATGGCTGGTGGAGGGCCCAGCCGACCTCGACGAACGGTTGCTGGACGCCGAGCTGAAGCACGCGCTTCGTGAGGCGCTGGCGTCGCTCGCACCCCGCGAGCGCGCTCTGATGAGGATGTTCCTTGCCGACCCGCCGCTGAGCTATGCGGAGATCGGGCGGCGCACCGGCCTGCCGGTCGGCAGCATCGGACCCACCCGGGGACGATGTCTGTCGAAGCTCAGGCAGTCCGACGCGCTCAGGCCCTTCGACGACACTGGCGACAGCGGAAGGATCTGAGACATGAACACCACGGGCAGGCACCAGCCGGACGACGACGCGTTCCTCGCCGACCTGGGCGAGGCGCTCGATGCTGCTGAGTCGGTGCCCGACTGGGTGCGCGAGACGGGGTACGCCGCCTTCGCGATGCGCCACCTCGACCTCGAGCTCGAGCTGCTCACCCTGGTGCGCGACTCGGCCGTGCAGCCGCCGGTCGGCGTTCGCGCCGCCGAGGGGGAGAGCCCGCGGATCGTGGTCTTCGAGAGCGGCGACCTGACCCTCGAGGTCGAGATCGGCCCGGCCACCCTGATGGGGCACGTGGTGCCTGCCACGACCGACCTGGTCCGGCTCGAGACGCGCGAGGGCGAGACGCAGGAGACCGAGACCGACGACGGTGGTTTCTTCCTGCTCCGCCGCCCGGCCAGCAGCCCGGTGCGGCTCACCCTGCGCGGCACCGACGCCGGGCTGGTGACCGACTGGTTCCCGATCTGAGGAGTGGGTCCGGGCCTACTTCTCGGTCCGCCGCCGGAAGGTGCGGATCGACAGGGGCGCGAAGACCGCGGTGAGCAGGGCGATCCAGAGCAGCGTCGCGACGACCGGGTGCTGGAGCGGGAGTGCCGAGCCGTCGGGGGCCGGCCCGGTGTTGCCCCAGAGCTCCCGGACGGCCTGCACCAGCGAGGAGATCGGGTTCCACTCGGCGAGGGTGCGCAGCACCGGGCTCATGTTCTCGCTCGGGGCGAACGCGTTGGACAGGAAGGTGAGCGGGAAGATGGTGGTGAACATGACCCCCTGCACCGCCTCGACCGAGCGCATCGCCGAGCCCACCAGGATGCCCAGCCAGATCATCGCGAAGCCCCAGAGCAGCAGCAGGGCATAGCCGCCCAGCGCGTCGATGAACGACCCGCGGAGCCGCCAGCCGATGACCAGTCCGGTCAGCGACATCACCACGATGCCGATCGAGGAGTGGATCAGGCTGGACAGGCTGCGGCCCACGAGGATCGAGGAGGTCCGGATCGGGAGTGAGCGCATCCGGTCGACGATGCCCTTGTCGATGTCGGCGGTCAGCCCGACGGCCACCACGAAGGACGCGAAGGCGATCGTCTGCGCCATGATGCCGGCGAGCAGCCACTCGCGGTAGCCGGCCGCGGCGGACACCGCGATCGAGCCACCGAAGACATAGGCGAACAGGGCCACGAACATCACCGGCTGGATGGTGACGTCCATCAGCATCTCGGGCATCCGCTTGATGTGGATCAGGTTGCGCCGGGTGATCGCCAGCGACTGGCGCAGCAGGCTGGTCTGGTGGATGACCGGTCGCTCCAGGTGACCGGTGGTCGTCGCGCGGGTGTCGATGTCGCTGCTCATGCGGAGACCTCCTCGAGGCCGTCGTCGGTCGGCTCCTCGGCCCGATGGCCGGTCAGGTGGAGGAACACGTCGTCGAGGCTGGGCCGCTGCAGGCCGAGGTCGTCGAGCTCGATCTCGCTGCCCTCGAACAGGGCGGCCGCCCGGGTCACGTCGCGCAGCCCCTCGGCGGGCGCGGTCAGGCTGCGGGCGGCGCGGTCGACGTGGACCTCGTCGGAGATCCCGCGCAGCATCCCCTCGGCGGCGTCGAGGTCGTCGGGACGCGACACCGTCACCACCAGCGCGGCCTTGCCGGAGGCGTCCTTGAGCTCCAGCGGCGTGCCCTCGGCGATGATCCGGCCCCGGTCGACCACGACGATGCGGTCGGCGAGCTGGTCGGCCTCCTCGAGGTACTGCGTGGTCAGCAGCAGGGTGGTGCCGTCGCCCACCAGCTCACGCAGCACCTCCCACAGCTCCACCCGGCTGCGCGGGTCGAGCCCGGTGGTCGGCTCGTCGAGGAAGAGCACCGGCGGCGTGGCGACCAGGCTCACCGCGAGGTCGAGGCGCCGGCGCATGCCGCCGGAGTAGGTCTTCACCACCCGGTCGCCGGCGTCGGTGAGCGAGAAGCGCTCGAGCAGGTCGTCGCTCTGCCGCTTGATCGTGGCTCGGTCGAGGCCGTAGAGCGAGCCGATCAGCCGGAGGTTCTCGCGGCCGGTGAGCAGCTCGTCGACCGTGGCGGCCTGGCCGGTCAGCCCCATCGCCCGGCGCACGGCGTCGGGCTCGCGGGCCACGTCGTGGCCGGCCACCCGGCCGGTGCCGCTGGTCGGGCGGGTCAGCGTGGTCATCATCCGGACGGTGGTGGTCTTGCCGGCGCCGTTGGGTCCGAGCATCCCGAGGACGGTCCCGGTCGGCACCGAGAAGCTCACTCCGTCGACGGCGACGGTCTCCCCGAAGTGCTTGACCAGGTCGACGGCCTCGATCGCGGGCGCGCCGGCAGCAGGTGTGGCGGTCATGGCTCGACCGTAGCCCGGGTCGCCGACAGCGCGCTTCTCCATTCCTGCCGGCCGCCGTCGGCAGCGGAGCGGTACGACGGCCGCGTCGCCCGCCGGCGGACCGACCCGGCGAGCCCGCCAGCCTCCTAGGATGCCCCCATGAGGGGCCGCGCCACCTGGACCGTCGTGGGGGTGGGCGCGGCCGTGTTCGCGGTGGTGCTGATCGTGGGCTGGGGAGCCGCGGTCGGCCCCCGGGCCGTCGTACGTCCGACGACGCCGACCACCGCCCCCGTCGTGCAGGACACCAGCCCCTCCTCGTCGGCGTCCCCCCGCCCGAGGGACACCGAGGAGTCGAGCAAGCGCCCGGCCGACGACAACGGGCTGGTCGCCGGATTCGCCCTGGTCGTGGTGGCCCTGATCGCGACGGCGGGGCTCATCGCCGTGCTCGTGGGCTTCGCGGCCCTGAGCACGGTCCGGCACGTGCGCCTCGGGCGGCTCGGCCCGGGCCGCGACGGGGCCGGGTCGGAGCCGACGCCGCCGTCGGGACTCGACGCCGAGGCCGTCGAGTCGTTGACGCGCGCGATGTCCCTCCAGCTCGCCGACCTGCAACGGGGCAGCGTGCGCGACGCGATCACCCGGTGCTGGGTCGCCGTCGAGGAGGAGGCGACGCACTGGGGCGTGGGTCCGCGGCCCACCGACACCTCGACCGAGTTCGCCCTCCGGCTGCTGCGAGGGCTCGGCGCCGACCCCGAGGCCGCCCAGGACCTCGCCGAGCTGTTCCGCGAGGCGCGCTACTCCGACCACGAGATGGGCGAGGACCAGCGCCGGCGGGCGTTGGCGCTGATGACCACGATCCTCGAGAGCGCGCGGGTGTGGGCATGAGGTGGCTGTGGGCAGCCGTGGTCCTCCCACCGGCGGGCCTGGCCGCGCTGTGGCTCGGCGGGCTGGACCCCGACCCCGTCCCGGTCCTGCTGCTGGGGGTGGCCGCCGTGCTCGGCGTGGGTCTGGGTGCCGCGGCGCTCGGCGAGGACCGGCCCGGATGGCCGACGCGGTCGACGGCGCTCCGCAACCACACGCCCGACGACAGGTTCATGCACTACGTGCACCTGCTGGAGGACAACGAGCGTTCCCGCGCCGGGCAGGCCGCGCTGGCCGACCGACTCACCACGCTGCGGCAGACCCGGGCGCGGCTGCGAGGGGTCGACGTCACCGAGCCCGCGCGACAGCGCGGCCGGCTCACCCGGCGCCAGATCGACGACCTGGTGCGCGACATCGAGGAGCTGCGATGAGCGATCGACGGTCCGAGACGGCCGCCGCGGCGGCGACGGCGGCTGCGGTGCTCGACGAGGTGGGCCGGGCCGTGGTCGGCAAGCGCTCGGCGCTGACCGTGGTGCTGGCGAGCATCCTGGCCGGTGGTCACGTGCTCGTCGAGGACCTCCCCGGGCTGGGCAAGACCCTCGCCGCCCGGTCGCTGGCCACCGCCCTCGGTCTCGACTTCGCCCGGGCCCAGTTCACCCCCGACCTGCTGCCCTCGGACCTCACCGGCTCCTTCGTCTATGACCAGCGCGCCGGTGAGTTCGTCTTCCGCCGCGGCCCGGTCTTCACCGGCCTCCTGCTCGCCGACGAGATCAACCGGACGCCCCCGAAGACCCAGGCCGCGCTGCTCGAGGCGATGCAGGAGCGGCAGGTGACCATCGAGGGCGAGACGTTCCCGCTGCAGCCGCCGTTCCACGTCATCGCGACGGCGAACCCCGTCGAGTACGAAGGCACCTACCCGCTCCCCGAGGCGCAGCTCGACCGCTTCCTGACCAGGGTCTCCTTCGGCTACCCCGGCCGCACCGAGGAGTACGACGTGGTGGAGCGGCGCCTCGAACGCCGGCAGGAGCCGGTCGACATCCGCCGGGTGACCGACGCGGCCGGCCTGCTCGAGCTGCAGGCCGTCACCGAGCAGGTGCGCGTCGACGAGAGCGTGCAGCGCTATGCCGTCGATCTCGCGGCCGCCACCCGTGCCCACAGCGACGTGCTGGTCGGCGCGTCCCCGCGCGGCTCGCTCGCCCTGGTCCTCGTCGCCCGCGGGCTGGCGCTGGTGGGCGGCCGGGACTACGTCGTCCCGGAGGACGTGAAGACGCTGGCGCACGCTGTGCTCGACCACCGCCTCACCCTGCGCCCCGAGCTCTGGATGACCGAGGCCAGCAACGCCGGTGTCGTCGCCGCGGTGCTGGCCACGGTCCCGGCCCCGAGCAGCCGGTGACGACGCCCGCCGACCCGTGGGCCTCGGCCGGCTGGCGGCCGTCGCCCGCCCTGGTCCGAGCGCTCCTCTGGGCGGCCGCCGGCCTGGTCGGAGGTGTGGTCTTCGGCGAGCCGGCACTCGTGGTCCTCGGCGCGCCGTTCGCGCTGCACGCGGCCGTGGCCGCGGTACGACGGCCGCGGCGGGCACCGTCGCCTGCGGTGACGTCGTGGGGCCTGCGGGAGCTCGTGGAGGGGCAGGCCCGCACCGCGACCCTCACCCTGACCGACCCGACCGCTCGCGACGAGACCGAACACGTCACCTGGGTGGTCCGGCCGCCCGCGCGGCTGCGGTGTGAGCCCGAGGCGGTGTCGGGCGTCGGCGACGCCGCGGTGTCGCTCCGGGTGGAGGCGCTCCGGTGGGGCCCGGCCGAGCTGGACCGGCAGGCCTACCAGCTGCACAGCGCGTGGGGCGGGTTCGTCGCCGGCCCCACCCCGCTGCCGCCGGTGACCCGGCGCGTGCTCCCCGCCGTCGAGTCCTACGACGCCTCGGCGCCGTTGCCGCACCCCCTCGGGCTGGTCGGTGTCCACGGGTCCCGTCGTGAGGGCCGGGGGCTGGAGTACCTCCACACCCGCCCGTTCGTTCCCGGCGACCGGCTCCGCCGGGTCAACTGGCGGGTCTCCACGAGGACCCCGACGCTGCAGGTGGACACCACCCGCACCGAGGACGACGCCAGCCTGCTCCTGGTGGTCGACCTGACCTCCGACATCGGCGACCCCCAGGCCGGACCGACCAGCGCGGACCGGGCCGTCCGGGCCGCCGTGACGCTCGCCCGGCACCATCTCGTCCAGGGCGACCGCGTCGGCCTGCAGGTGCTCAGCGCCACGAGTGCGATGGTGCGGCCCGGTGCCGGGCGTCGGCACCTGCGTCGGATCCAGGCGGTGCTCGCGGGCACCATCGCCGGGGCTGGCGACACCCAGGCCGCGCTGACGCGCCTGACCGTCGCCCCCGGCACCACCATGGTGCTGTTCTCGCCGCTGCTGAGCGCCCGGGTGGTCGACGCCCTGGGCCGGTTGCGGCGGCGCGGTCAGGTGCTGGTGGTCGTCGACACCCTTCCTCCCGGCGTACGGCCGGCGATCGAGAAGCACACCGACCCGGAGCTGGCCTCGCTGGCCTGGCGGATGCGGGCACTGGACCGGGAGGAGGTCGTGCTGACGCTGCAGCGGGCGGGCGCACCGGTGATCCCGTGGGTCGGCCCCCGTTCGCTCGACCAGGTGCTGCGCCGGCTCACCCGGGTGGATCGGCGACCCGCATGACCGCCCGAGCGGTCTGCACCCTGGGCCTGCTGGTCGCGGCCGTGAGCGCCGGTCCGTCGCCGCGGACCATGGTGCTGATGGCGGTGCTCGCCGCCGCGGCCGGCTGGTGGGCCGAGGGGCAGCTGCCGCTGGCCGCCGGGCTGGTCGTCATCCTGGTGTGGGCCGAGCACGCGACCGGGACCTCCGCCCCGCGGCTCCTGGTGGCGGTCATCGGACTCGTCGTGGCGCATGTCGCGGCACACCTGGCGTCGTCGGGTCCGGCGGACCTGAGCCCTGACCCGACCCTCGCGCGCCGCTGGCTGACCCGAGGAGTCGTCATGGCCGGGCTCGCATCGCTGGTCTGGGCGGTCCTGGAGCCGGCGGCGGGATGGCGACCGACCTGGGCCTGGCCGGCCGGCCTCGCCACGGCCGTGGCGGTGCTGCTGGCCGGGCTGCTGGTCCTGCGGTCCCGGGGCACGCAGCCGGGCCCGAGCTCGAGCGACGCGTAGCAGCGCGCCGGAGAAGCGACATGGCCCGGGGCCAAGCAAGCGGGCCCAGGCCCCGGGCCATGTCCACCGCCAGACCCCCCCACATAGCTCCGGCGGATCGTCGTGACCAGCATCCGTCGCGACGCCGGTCACGACATGACCCATCTGGGCCATTGGGCGGCACGCGTCGGCGCGCTAGCGACCCGGGCCGGGAGGTATCCGGAGCGCCGCATCGTGCTCTACATGCGTGGCCGGACTGCTTCGGCCGCTCCTCGCAGCTCCTCCGTCCTGGCCGCGTCCTGCCGACGCCGCCCCCTCACTCCCAGGAGAACGGATGCTCCTCCCGCGGGCGCTCGGCGCCACCACCCTCGCCCTGGTCGCCGTCGGGGTCGTCCCCCCGGCGCACGCCGCCTCCGTCACCTGCGACGGCCTGGTCGCGACCATCGTCGGCACCCAGGGCTCCGATCGGCTCGTGGGCACCTCCGGCCGCGACGTGATCGCGGGCCTCGCCGGCAACGACTCGATCGACGGCCGCGGCGGCAACGACATCATCTGCGGCGGGCCCGGAGGCGACCGGCTCGTCGGCGGCCCGGGCAACGACCGGCTCCTCTCCGGGCCTCCCGCGGGCAACGGGGGTGACCACTTCGGGCCGCAGGACACCCTGGTCGGCGGTCCCGGCGACGACACCCTGGTCGCGGCGGGACCGCGGCCACGCAAGAACGCCGTCGTGCTGAGCTACGTCGGCGCTCCCCGAGGAGTGACCGTGGACCTCGGAGCGGGGACGGCCAGCGGCTGGGGCAGTGACACGATCCTGGCCCGCACCTGGGTCGAGGTCGTCGGCAGCTCTCATGACGATGTGCTGACCGGCAGCGCGCGTGCCGACTGGCTCGAGGGTAGAGCCGGCGACGACACGATCAGCGGCCTTGCCGGCGACGACAGACTCGATGACGGCGCCGGTGACGACACCGTGTCCGGTGGGCCGGGCGACGACGACATCATGGTCGCCTTCGGGCACGACACCGCCCACGGCAACGGCGGCAACGACTCGATCTTCGGTTTCGACTGGAAGGCCGACCACGTCTTCGGCGACGCCGGCGACGACGTGATCGACGAGACCGTCCCCGTGTCCGCCGACCAGGAGATCTCCGGGGGATCGGGCAGCGACCGGGCCTTCCTCCGCTGGCGACGGCTGGTGTCGGGCAAGCCGGCGTTCACGAAGGTCGCCACCGACATGCCGGCCGGCACGTGGACGTTCACCGACCAGTCGGTCTCCTTCCCACTCACCGGCCTGGAACGTCTCGAGGTCGACGGCAAGGGTCGCTGGACCGCGATCGGGACCGACGGCGACGACGTCTACGTGACCGGGTGGCTGACCAAGCTGGTGGCGTCGATGGGCGATGGCGACGACCGGGTCACCGGGTCCAGCAAGGCCGACGACCTCGACGGCGGAGCCGGCACCGACACGGTCAAGCCCTTCGGCGGCCACGACGTCTGCGTCGGGTTCGAGAGGTTCCCGCTCGGATCGTGTGAGGAGACCGGCTGACGGTCACAACCGGACGGCGGCACCGAGCGTCACAAGGGCGGAACCCCGTGACCTCCTGGAGAAGCCGATGCGTCCTCGAACCGCTGTGTTCGCCCTCGCCCTGGTTGCCGCCGCCTCGGCGCTGACCGCACCCGCGGCGTACGCCGCCGCTCCCCGCTGCGGCGGTCAGGTCGCCACGATCGTCGGGGCGTCCGGTCGCGACACGATCGTCGGGACCGACGGCGCTGACGTGATCGTCGGTCTGGGCGGCAACGACACCATCGACGGCGGCGACGGCGACGACCTGATCTGCGGCGGTGACGGCGGCGACCTGCTGCGCGGCGGTGCGGGGGCCGACCGGCTCTACAGCGGCGGTGCGGACCCCGGAGGACGCAACCGGGCCAGCGTCCCCGACGTGCTGCTCGGCGGCGCCGGTGACGACCGCCTGGTGGCGCAGGTGGCCGGGCGGGCGGACCCCGTGGTGCTGAGCTGGGCCGACGCTCCCCAGGGCGTCTCCGTGCGGCTCGGCCGGGGGCTCGCGACCGGCTGGGGCTACGACACCCTGGTGCTGCATGCGCCGGTGGCGGTCGTCGGGAGCGACTTCGGCGATCGGCTCCGGGGACTGAGGAGCAGCGACGACCTGGACGGCGGCGGTGGCGACGACCACCTGTGGGGCGGCGGAGGCGACGACTGGCTGACCGGCGGGCCGGGGGACGACACGCTGCGCGGCGGCCCGGGTCGCGACCGGCTGCTCGGCAGGGACGGCAGCGACCGGATGATCGGCGGCAAGGGGGGTGACCTGCTCTCCGGCGAGGACCTGCTGCCCGACCGGATGGACGGCGGACCGGGCAACGACTACCTCGCCGACACCGTCATCGTCTCGGCGGAGCAGGCCTTCGTCGGCGGGCCCGGTCACGACTGGGCGACCCTGGACGTGCGGGTGACGCAGGACGGCACGGTCGTGCGGGCGCCGATGACGACGGACCTGACGGCCGGGACCCTCACGTTCCCCACGGCCGGCGTGACCATCCCGTTCTCGAGCCTGGCCGAGGTGGCCGTCCGCGGCCGGGTCGACTGGACGGCGCTCGGAACCCCCGGCCCGGACGTCTATCGGGCCAGCAGCGGCGCGGCGATCTTCGCCGTGATGGGCGCCGGCGACGACGAGGTCCGCTCCTCCGGTCGCGACGACCGCGTCGACGGTGGGCCCGGCATCGACACCGCCCGCACCGGCGGCGGCACCGACACCTGCGTGCGGGTCGAGCGGCTCCCTGCCGACGACTGCGAGCACGTGAGCTGACGCTGCTTCGACAGCCCTCCCGCGGGCGCCGTACTGTTGACCCTCGTGGCAGGCCCCGACTTCGACGCAGAGATCAAGCAGCTCCAGGCGACCATGCACACCATCGAGCAGGTCCTCGACCTCGACGCGATGCGTGCCGAGATCGCCGCCCTCGGTGAGGAGGTCGCGGCGCCGGACCTCTGGGACGACCAGGCCAACGCGCAGCGGGTGACCAGCCGGCTCTCCGCGCTCAACGCCGAGGTCGACCGCTTCACCGAGCTCCACGGCCGGGTGGAGGACCTGGGCGTGCTCGTCGAGCTGGCCCGCGAGGAGGGCGACGCCGACTCGCTCGCGGAGGCAGAGACCGAGCTCGGCAAGGTCACCAAGGCCGTCGAGGCCCTCGAGGTGCGCACGCTGCTCTCCGGGGAGTACGACGCCCGCGAGGCGCTGGTGACGATCCGCTCCGGCGCCGGTGGCGTCGACGCGGCCGACTTCGCCGAGATGCTGATGCGGATGTACACCCGCTGGGCCGAGGCCCACAAGTACCCCGTGGAGGTCTTCGACACCTCCTACGCCGAGGAGGCGGGGCTGAAGTCGGCGACGTTCGCCGTGCACGCGCCGTACGCCTACGGCACCCTCTCGGTCGAGGCCGGCACCCACCGGCTGGTGCGGATCAGCCCCTTCGACAACCAGGGCCGCCGGCAGACGTCGTTCGCCGCCGTCGAGGTGGTGCCGGTGCTCGAGCAGACCGACGAGATCGAGGTGCCCGAGGAGGAGGTGAAGGTCGACGTCTACCGCTCCTCGGGGCCCGGCGGACAGTCGGTCAACACCACCGACTCCGCCGTCCGGCTGACCCACATCCCGACCGGCGTCGTCGTCAGCTGCCAGAACGAGAAGTCGCAGCTGCAGAACAAGGCGGCCGCGATGATCGTGCTCAAGGCCAAGCTGCTCGCGATGAAGAAGGCCGAGGAGGAGGCGCACCTGCGCGAGCTCAAGGGCGACGTCGCCGCCGCCTGGGGCGACCAGATGCGCTCCTACGTGCTGAACCCCTACCAGATGGTCAAGGACCTCCGCACCGGCCACGAGACCGGCAACCCGCAGGCGGTCTTCGACGGCGACCTCGACGACTTCATCGAGGCGGGCATCCGCTGGCGCCGCGGCGCCGAGCGCGCCGCGGAGAACTAGGCGCTCGCCATGGCCGGACCAGCCACCGTCGACGACTACCTCGCGGGGTTCGACGGCGACACCCGCGCCCGGCTCGACCAGATGCGGGCGGCGATCCGCGCGGCCGCGCCCGACGCGGTCGAGTCGATCGCCTACGGCATGCCCGCCTACAAGCTGGACAAGAAGCCGCTGGTCTACTTCGCCGGGTACGCCGGCCACGTCGGCTTCTACGCCACCCCCAACGGCCACGAGGCCTTCGCCGAGGAGTTCTCCGCCTTCAAGCAGGGCAAGGGCTCGGTGCAGTTCCCGCACACTGCCCCGCTGCCACTCGACCTGGTCCGCCGGGTCGTGGAGTTCCGGATCGGCGCGATCCGCGGCTGAGTCGCCCGGGTTGTGTGTCTGAGCCGTCGTCGTCCCCGCGGGGCGGGACACACGACCCCGGCCGGCGGCGCTGTGGCAGGGCGTCTCGGTCAGCCGGCGGCCGGCTCGGCCTCGACCGCGGCCACCACCGCCGTGCACCAGCGCCCGGCCCGGTCCACCAGGTCGTCCTCGGCCACCTTCTTGGCCCGCACCGAGCAGGTCAGCCAGGCGTCGCCGAACAGCCCCGAGAACGTCACCGTGGCCGGCGCCGCAGCGGTCTTCGTGCCGCGATCGACGCACCAGCTCGCGGTCGACGGCTTGCCCAGAGCGGGCGCGTCGGCGAGCGCGCGGCAGCCCTTCGGGACGGCGCCGGCGATCATCGTTCGCGCCTGCGGCCGGGTCACCGGCGGCGCGAACACCCAGGCCCGGGCCTCGGCCTTGGCCGCCCCCTTGAACACGCAGCCGTACTCATGGGCGACGTCCTTCAGGTGCGGGCCGAGCTTGACCCGGTCACCCGGTGCGTACGCCGACTCCGACCGGGCATCGCCGTCCAGGGCGCGGGTCACCGCCGCGCCGTCGACCGCCTCGCAGAACGGTGCCCGGGCGATCGCGAGGTGCACCGTGTCGACCTCGGCCAGCGGCGTACCCCGGTCGGGCGTCGGCCGGGGCTCCGGAGCGTCGTCGCTCCCCGAGCAGGCGCTCAGCGCCCCGCCGGTGAGGGCCGCCGCCAGCAGCCACGACGCGGCGCGACGGACCGACCGATCGCGGATGCCCCTGTGCACCGCCCCCACGGTAGTCGCGCGGCTGCGGTGCGTCCGCGCGACCCGCGAAGACGCCCGGCGGGCCGCCTCCCGTGGTCACCTGGTCGCCTCGGCTACCCTCGGCGAAGTGATCCGCTTCGAAAAGGTCACCAAGACCTACCCCGGCCAGAGCCACGCTGCCCTCGACAACGTCACCGTCGATGTCGAGAAGGGCGAGTTCGTCTTCTTGGTCGGCACCTCCGGCTCCGGCAAGTCGACCTTCCTCCGCCTGGTGCTGCGCGAGGCGCGGCCCACCTCCGGGCGGGTCTATGTCGCCGGCAAGGAGATCAACCGGCTGGCGGGCTGGAAGGTCCCGCGGCTGCGCCGGCAGATCGGCACCGTCTTCCAGGACTTCCGGCTGCTGCCCAACAAGACCGTTGCCGAGAACGTCGCCTTCGCCCTCCAGGTGATCGGCAAGTCCCGCTCCCACATCAACGCCACCGTCCCCGAGACGCTGGAGCTGGTCGGCCTCGCCGGCAAGGAGCAGCGGATGCCCGACGAGCTGTCCGGCGGTGAGCAGCAGCGGGTCGCGATCGCCCGGGCCTTCGTCAACCGGCCGATGATCCTGATCGCCGACGAGCCCACCGGCAACCTCGACCCGTCCACCTCGGTCGGGATCATGAAGCTGCTCGACCGGATCAACCGCACCGGCACGACCGTCGTGATGGCCACCCACGACCACGGCATCGTCGACCAGATGCGCAAGCGTGTCATCGAGCTCGAGGCCGGTCACGTCGTGCGCGACCAGTCCCAGGGCGTCTACGGCTTCCAGCACTGACCGCCGGCCGCGTCCGTCGGCCACCGTCCCTCACCTCACCCGAAGAGAGACCAGTCCTCCATGCGCTACACCTTCACCGAGCTGGGCCAGGGCCTGCGCCGCAACCTGTCCATGCACGTCGCGGTGGTGCTGACCCTGTTCGTCTCGCTGACCATGGTCGGCATGGGCCTGCTGCTCAACGCGCAGCGGGTCACCACGACCGAGGCGATCGGCTCCGAGCTCGAGATCACGGTCTGGCTGTGCCGGACCAACGACGACAACCCGGCGTGCTCGAGCGAGGCCACCAAGGCGCAGAAGGACGCGATCCTCCAGGTGGTCGACGAGAACCCCGAGGTCGCGTCGTACCGCATCGAGACCAAGGAGCAGGCCTTCGAGAAGGTCAAGGAGCAGTACGGCGCCGACCAGTTCGAGGGCCCCAACCCGATCATCACCGCCGACGCGCTGCCCGAGTCGATCTGGATCACCCTCAAGAACGCCAAGCAGTTCGAGGGCATCACCAGCGCCGTCAGCGGCCTCGACGGGGTCAGCAAGATCACCGACCAACGAGAGCTGGTCGGCAAGATCTTCCGGGTCCTCGACGTGCTCAAGTGGAGCTCGCTGGGGGTCGCGGCCGCGCTCATCGTGACCGCGCTGCTGCTGGTCGGCAACACCATCCGGCTGGCCGCCATGGCGAGACGCCGAGAGATCGGCATCATGCGGCTGGTCGGCGCCTCCAACTTCTACATCCTGCTGCCGTTCCTGTTCGAGGCACTGGTCACCGCGGCCATCGGTGCGGCCCTGACGGCGGGGGCGCTGGCGGCGTTCATGCACTTCGGGGTGACGGAGGGGATCGACAAGCAGCTGGCGTTCCTGGAGTGGATCGGATGGCCGGAGTACCGCACCGCGGTGTTCTGGACCTCGCTGCTCGCTCCCGCCCTCACCGTGCTTCCGACACTCGTGCTGACCCGCAAATACCTCAAGGTGTGATCGCCAGCGGTTAGCCTCGGGTCGTTCACTTCCCCGAACACCCGAAGGCAGACCGGTGCGTTCCTTCCCCCGTACCCTCAGCCGACGCGCGCCCGCAGCGGGCAGCGCGCGGCGCCGCCACGTCGCGGCCGCCCTCGTCGTCGCGCTGCTGACCGCGGGGTTGACCTCCGCGATCGCCGCTCCCGACGCCCGGGCCGACGACCTGAAGGACAAGAAGTCGCAGGTCGACAAGCAGGTCAAGGCTGCCCACAGCGACGTGGAGGAGTCCAGCGCCAGGGCGACGCGCACCGCCAAGGCTCTCGAGGCCGCGCAGGCCCGCCTCCAGACGGCCCGCGGCAACCTGGCCAGCGCCCGCGCCGCGCTCACCGTCGCGAAGGTGCGCGACCAGGAGATGCAGCGGAAGCTCGACGAGGCGGTCGCCCGGCTCGAGCGGGCCCGGGCCGACCTCGCCCGGGGTGAGCAGGACGTCGTCGACCAGCGCGACGACGTGCAGTCGATGATCGTCGACTTCTACACCGGCGGCGACCCCCGCCTGAACGCCCTGTCCGGGATCCTCAGGTCCCAGACGCCCTCGGAGCTGGTGGCGACGCTCGAGGCCCAGGACGTGATGGTCTCGACCCAGGACGACGAGTACGACCAGCTGCGCGCCACCGAGGTGCTGCTCGCGGTCCGCGCCCAGGAGGTGCGCGACGCGAAGCAGGAGACCGCGGAGCGGCGCCGTGAGGCGGCGGCTCAGCTGAAGGAGACGCAGGCGGCCGAGGAGAAGGCCCAGCAGGCCGAGCAGGCGGTCGAGCAGAGTGTGGCCGACAGCCGGGCCGCACGCTCCTCCGCCCTGGCGGCGCGCCGTGCCGACCTGGCCAAGCTGCGCCAGCTGGAGCGTGAGCAGCAGCGCATCGAGGAGCTGCTGGCCCGACGCGCCGCTGCGGCCAAGAACCCCAGCGGTCCCACCGGCGGCTACCTCAGCTATCCCACGTCCGGCCCGGTGACGTCGCCGTTCGGCTACCGGATCCACCCGATCTACCACTACTGGGGACTCCACGACGGCGTCGACCTGGCGCCGGGCTGCGGCGCGCCGATGCGGGCCGCGGCCCCCGGCAAGGTGATCTCGTCGTACTGGAGCTCGGTCTACGGCAACCGTCTGGTCATCGACCACGGGCTGGTGCACGGCGTCGGGCTGGCCACGATCTACAACCACGCGACGAGCTACACCGTGTCCGTCGGCCAGCAGGTGCAGCGCGGTCAGGTGATCGGGTACGTCGGCTCGACCGGCTGGTCGACCGGCTGCCACCTGCACTTCACGGTGATGGTCAACGGCAAGGCCGTGGACCCGATGAACTGGCTGTAGCCCCCGGGTCGCTCGGGGTCGGCGACCGCCGCCCGAAACCCCGTTGAGCCGGGCTGAGAGAATCGCCCCCATGGCCAGGGAGCAGGGGCGCAAGCTCGTCGCGCAGAACAAGAAGGCGCGCCACGACTATCACATCGAGGACACCTGGGAGGCCGGGCTGGTCCTCCAGGGCACCGAGGTGAAGTCGTTGCGCGCCGGCCGCGCGTCCCTGGTCGACGGGTTCGCCGAGATCGACGACCACGAGGTCTGGCTGCTGGGCGTCCACATCCCGGAGTACTCCCAGGGCACCTGGACCAACCACGCCGCCCGCCGCAAGCGCAAGCTGCTGCTCAACCGCTCGGAGATCACCAAGATCGAGCGCAAGATCAGCGACAAGGGCTACACCCTCGTGCCGCTGCAGCTCTACTTCAAGGACGGTCGGGCCAAGGTCGAGATCGCCCTGGCTCGCGGCAAGAAGTCGTTCGACAAGCGGCACAGCATCGCCGAGCGGCAGGCCAACCGTGAGAAGGAGCAGGCGCTGGGACGCCGGCTCAAGGGTATGGACTGAGGGGCGGACCAGGTGGGAGGCGCCCACGCGCACGGCCGCGACCATGACCTGAGCGCGGCCGACCCCGGGCCGGTGGTGCGGCTGGTCCTGGTCGCGGTGATGGTCGCGATCGCGCTGGCCGCGCTCGTCGGCCTCTGGCGGCTGTGGCCCGACGGCGACAAGGTCGGCTCGGTGCCCTACTACGCCGACGGCGTCAGCGTCACCGACGCCACGGTCACCAAGGTGGGCGAGCCGTGCCCGGTGGTCATCGTGGACCCCGACCAGCTCACGGCTCCGGAGGTGGAGCGCCCGAAGGGCTGCGACGAGCTCCGGGTTCAGCCGACCTCGGGTCCCGAGGCGGGCACCCAGGTGACCGTGCAGGCGACCCCCGACGCCTCCAGGTCCGGCCTCGAGCCCGGCGACACCGTCCGGGTGTTCCGGATCCCGGGCGGCGAGGAGGCGTCCTACGCCTATGCGGGGGTGGTCCGCCACCAGCCGCTGCTGCTGCTCGCCCTGGTCGCGGCCGCGGTGATCCTGCTGGTGGCGCGGCTGCGCGGGCTGCTCGCGATGGTGGGGCTCGGGTTCGCGGCCGCGATCGGCTGGTGGTTCATGCTGCCGGCGCTGCTCGAGGGCGAGGCCGGGCTGTGGGTGGCCCTGACGGCGGCCTCGGTGATCCTCTACGTCGTCCTCTACCTCACCCACGGCGTCAGCCTGCGCACCAGCGTCGCCCTCGCCGGCACGCTGCTCGGCGTGGCCGTGACGGCGCTGGTGGGTGGCTGGGGCGTCGGCTCTGCGCGGCTCTCCGGGCTCGGTGGTGAGGCGGGCGACGCCCTGCTGCTCCAGGCCGGCGACCTGCCGTTCCGCGACCTGCTGCTCGCCGCGGTGGTCATCGCCGGCATCGGCGTGCTCAACGACGTCACGATCACCCAGGCGTCGGCCGTGTGGGAGCTGCGGGCGGCCGGCCCGGCCGCGTCGCGGCTCGAGCTGTTCCGCAGCGGCATGCGGATCGGCCGCGACCACATCGCCTCCACGATCTACACCATCGTCTTCGCCTACGCCGGCACCTCGCTGGCGTTGCTCGCCCTGGTCTCGCTCTACGACCGGCCGCTCGCCGACCTGCTGCTCGACGAGGGCGTTGCGGAGGAGGTGGTCCGCACCCTCGCCTCGACGATCGGCCTGGTGCTTGCCGTCCCGATCACCACGCTGCTGGCGGTGCTGGTGGCGCGCGGCCCGGCGTCGGAGCACCGGCATGTCCACGAGGCCGCGGAGACCTCGGCATGACCCTGCTCTGGCAGCGGCTGGACCTGCCGGGGGTCTTCGACGTGCACACCCACTTCCTGCCCCCGCGGGTGATGGCCAAGGTGCGTGCCCAGTTCGACTCCGCCGGACCGCTGATCGGGCGACCCTGGCCGATCCACTACCGCGCCGACGACGAGGCCCTCGTGGGCACGCTGCGGGAGCTGGGCGTGCGCCGGTTCACCGCCCTGCCCTACGCCCACAGGGCCGGCATGGCGGAGTGGCTCAACGACTGGGCGGCCGGCTTCGCCGACCGGGTGCCCGAGGCGCTGGTCTCCGCGACGCTCTATCCCGAGCCGGGCGTGGGTGACTACGTCGCCGCCCGGGTCGCCGGCGGGCTCGACGTCGTCAAGGTGCACGTCCAGGTCGGCGGCTTCGACGTGCGGGAGCCGGTGCTCGACGACGCCTGGGGAGTCCTCGCGGAGGCGGGCACCCCGGTGGTCGTCCATGCCGGTTCGGGGCCGGTGGCCACGGCCCACACCGGGCCGGCGCCGGTCGCCGAGCTGCTCGATCGGCACCCGCGCCTGCGGCTGGTGGTGGCGCACGCCGGCGCCCCCGAGTACGCCGACTTCCTGGCGCTCGCGGAGCGGCACGAGCGGGTGTGCCTGGACACCACGATGGCCTTCACCGACTTCTTCGAGCGGATCGGGTCGGCGTACCCTGCCGCGCTGCTGCCCCGGCTGCACGACCTGGGTCTGGCCGGCAAGGTGCTGCTCGGCTCGGACTTCCCGAACATCCCCTATCCCTACGAGCACCAGCTCGAGGCACTGGAGCGGCTCGGTCTCGGCGACGACTGGCTGCGGGCGGTGCTGTGGCGCAACGCGGTCGCGATCTGGGGCGAGCCGCCCGCGGCGTCGGAATAGCGCTCGGTCGGAGACCGTTGACCCGGGTAGACTGACCACACAACTCAAGAGGGGCTGATCGGTTTCGACTGGGGACGTTAGTTCCAGGAGAAGCGGGTCGAGGAGCCAGCGACATCTCGTTAACGACCGCTGGAAACCACAAGTGCCAACGCTAAGCGCACTGACTTCGCTCTCGCCGCCTGATTGCGGTGATCGAAGGGTCTGACCGGGCATCTGTCTCCGTCCCGGACCCAGGCCTCATCTAGGGGACTCGCTGGTCACTCCCTGCCGTAGGGGATGACCGGGACTCTTTCTGCGGCTGATCCCGTCGGCGACGTGTCAGTGCGAGCGCCGGGGATGAGAACACGTCACCACTGACTGCACCCGGAGAAGACCTGGTTCGACGCTCGAGGACGCGGGTTCGATTCCCGCCAGCTCCACGATGATGACGAGGGCCGCTGCCGGCAGGCAGCGGCCCTCGTCGCGCTCCCGGGTCTAGGGTCGGTCCATGGTCGACGGCTGCCTGTTCTGCTCGATCGCGGCGGGGGAGACCCCGGCCGAGGTGGTGCTCGAGACGCCCGACTTCGTGGGCTTCCTCGACGTCCGTCCGGTGTTCAAGGGCCACACGCTGCTGGTCCCGCGGGAGCACGTGGTGACCCTGCCCGAGCTGCCCGCCGACCTGCGCGACGGCTTCGTCGAGCAGCAGCAGCGGCTGGCTGCGGCCATGCTCGACGGGCTGGGTGCGCAGGGGTCGTTCGTGGCGATGAACAACACCGTGTCGCAGTCGGTGCCACACCTGCACTGCCATGTGGTGCCGCGCACCAAGGGCGACGGTCTGCGCGGCTTCTTCTGGCCGCGCACGAAGTACGCCGACCACGAGGCGCCGGCGTACGCCCAGCGGCTGCGGGACGCACTCGCCTGAGCGGCCGGAGACCGCGCGCCCGCCGTGGCACGATGCGCCCCATGACTCCTGCGCACGACCCGGGCCGGGTGCTCGGCTCCGCCCTGCTCACCGCCGCGCTCGACCACCAGCCGCTGCCGGCCGAGGAGGTGCTGGCCGGCTCGCCCACCGCCGCCGTCCGACCGCTGGCCGAGCTCGGCGACGTCGAGGTCGGTGTCTGGGAGATGAGCGAGGGGAGCGCCCGCGACACCGAGGCCGACGAGGTGTTCGTGGTGCTGAGCGGCGCCGGCGAGGTGCGTTTCGAGGACGGCACGAGCGTCGCGCTCACGCCGGGCGTGGCCGTCCGACTGCACGCCGGCGAGCGCACCGAGTGGACGGTGACCACGCCGCTGCGCAAGATCTACGTCGCCGGCTGAGCGGCGAGGGCCCGCCGGCGTCGTCCCGCCGCCCGTGGACGGCATCTGGACCACGTCGGCAGTTTGCTGGCAAGGTGGACGGACCCTGGGGTCACGGGGGCGACCGGGCGCCCGACCGACGCGTCACGGTGTCGGCTCCAGCGCCCCGGGCCAAGCCAACCCCACGGGCGCGCCTGCCGCGTTCGGCTTGGCCCGGGGTTCACACTGGTCTCGCGCTGCGGCCACGGGCCGTCCGCGCGCCCGCAGGACCGGGCCGCCGCTCACACGACGGTCGCCCCGACCCAGAACGGAGCGACCGTGCGACGCCTCAGCCTCACCGCTGTCGTCCCCCTGGTGCTGACCGGCACCCTGTTGGCCGGCTGTGGGGGCGACGACCAGCCCTCAGCCGACCCGTCGGACGTCTCACCCAGCGTCACCCCCGGCGAGACGCTGACCGCGACCTGGCCCCTGACGGGCCTCGAGGCGACCGGTGACGACGACGTCGAGCAGCCCTATCCCGTGATCGTCACCAAGATCGACAACACCACCTCGGCGGCCCCCCAGGTCGGCCTCGGCTCCGCCGACATGGTGGTGGAGGAGCTGGTCGAGGGCGGTCTGACCCGGCTGGCCGTCTTCTACTACTCCCAGCTGCCCGACCAGGTCGGGCCGGTCCGCTCGATGCGGGCCAGCGACGTCGGCATCGTCTCGCCGGTCGACGCCTCCATCGTCACCTCGGGCGCCGCGGCCGTCACCAAGAACAAGATCAGCGGCGCCGGCATCGACTTCTACGAAGAAGGCGCAGCCGGCATCTCCCGCGCGAGTGACCGCTCGGCGCCCTACAACGTGATGGCCGACCTGACGACGATCGCCAAGACCGCGGCCGTGCCCCCTGCCCGCCCGGCCGACTATCTCCCCTGGGGCAGCGCCGACGACCTGCCGCGGGGCAAGGCCGCCACGACGATCGACGTGAGCTTCTCCGGCGGGCACTCCACCGCCTGGACCTACCGCAACGGGGGGTACGTCAACACCAACACCAACGCGGCGGCCGACGACCAGTTCCCGGCCGACACGGTGCTGGTGCTGCGGGTGCAGGTGGGCGACGCGGGCTACCGCGACCCGGCCGGCAACCCGGTCCCCGAGTCGAAGTTCGTCGGGCAGGGCCCGGCGATGCTGTTCCACGGTGGTCGCCTGGTGCGGGGCACCTGGAGCAAGTCCGCGCTCGACGCGCCCGTCCAGCTCTCCACCCAGGCCGGCGACCTGCCCGTCCCGGCCGGCCACACCTGGATCGAGCTGGTCCCGGCAGCGGGCGGCGACCCGCGGTTCTCCAACGGCAGCGTCACCTTCCGCTGAGCCCGGGCGAGGGGCCTGCCAGGTCCGCCTCACCCCCACCGGTCTACTGTCGCGCCCGCCCGTTGGGCATCATGGCGGTATGACGGCCGCTGAGCGGGGGACCCTGGCGGCGGGGATGCTGCTGCTGGCCACGCCCGCCCTGGTCGACCCCAACTTCACCGACACCGTCGTCCTGCTGCTCGACGTCGACGGCGACGGCGCCCTCGGCGTGGTGCTCAACAGGCCGAGCGGGGTGCCGGTGACCGCCGTGCTCGACGCGTGGAGCGAGGTGGTCGACGAACCCGAGGTGCTCTTCCAAGGCGGCCCGGTGAGCACCCAGGGTGCGCTGGCGGTCGGCCTGCTCCGCGACGCGGACGCCGAGCCGGTGGGCTTCCGGCCGGTGCACGGGCGCCTCGGCATCGTCGACCTGGACACCCCGGTCGAGCTGGTCGACGGCTCGCTGGCGGGACTGCGCATCTTCGCCGGGTACGCCGGCTGGGGCGAGGGCCAGCTCGAGGCGGAGGTCGAGGAGGGCAGCTGGTACGTCGTCGCGGCCCAGGCCCCCGACGTCTTCCGACTGGACCCCTCCGACCTGCGGCGCGACGTGCTCCGCCGCCAGCCGGGCCAGCTGGCCTGGCACTCCACGCGGCCCGCCGACCCCGAGCTCAACTGACCCGCGCCGTTGGTCCGGGCGCCCCGCGGAAGCGTCTAGACTCGACCCTCGTGAGCAACCCGACGATCGGCTTCACGCCCGGCACCGACACCCTCGAGGACCGCCGGACGCTGCCGACCGAGGACGGCGACCACGAGCGGTTCAGCCACTACGTCCCCAAGGACAAGCTCACCGAGGCGATGGTGATGGGCACCCCGGTGATCGCGCTGTGCGGCAAGGTCTGGGTGCCGAGCCGCGCCCCGGAGAAGTTCCCGGTGTGTCCGGAGTGCAAGGAGATCTGGGAGTCGCTCAAGCCGGGCGGCGACGGCGACGGTGGGGGCTCCGACGCCTGATGCCCTCCCCGACGACCCGGTCGCCGGGTGGCTCTGCCGCGCGCGCGGCCTCGCCCGAGCCACGCTCGCTGCGACCCTGGCAGGTCCAGGCCCTGCAGGAGTACGCCGCCCGGCAGCCCCGCGACTTCCTGGCCGTCGCGACGCCCGGTGCCGGCAAGACCACCTTCGCGCTCGCGCTGGCCGCCGACCTGCTCGGGCGGCGGGTCGTCGAGCGGGTCACCGTGGTCGCGCCCACCGAGCATCTGAAGGTCCAGTGGGCCGAGGCCGCCGCCCGGGCCGGCATCCCCCTCGACCCGGCGTACTCCGCAGGCAAGGGCAAGACCTCCTCCGACTTCGTCGGCATCGCGGTCACCTACGCCGGCGTGGCCGTCAACCCGCTCGCGCTGCGGATCCGCACCGAGCGGTTCAAGACGCTGGTCATCCTCGACGAGGTGCACCACGCGGGCGACGCGCTGTCGTGGGGCGAGGGGGTGCTCGAGGCGTTCGGCCCGGCCACCCGCCGGCTGGCGCTCACCGGAACGCCGTTCCGCTCCGACGTCAACCCGATCCCGTTCGTGACCTACGCACCCGGCCCCGACGGCATCCCTCGCTCGGTGTCGGACTTCAGCTACGGCTACGGCCAGGCGCTCGCCGACCAGGTGGTCCGCCCGGTGATGTTCCTCGCCTACTCCGGTGAGATGCAGTGGCGCACCCGCGCCGGCGACGAGGTCGCGGCACGGCTCGGCGAGCCGCTCACCAAGGACCTGCACGCGCAGGCGCTCCGGACCGCGCTCGACCCGCAGGGGTCCTGGGTCCCGGCGGTGCTGACAGCGGCCGACCGTCGTCTCTCCGAGGTACGCCGGCACGTCCCCGACGCCGGCGGGCTGGTCATCGCGACCGACCAGGACTCCGCGCGCGCCTACGCCACCCTGCTGAAGAAGATCTCCGGGGAGAAGGCCACGGTCGTGCTCTCCGACGAGCGCGGCGCCTCGCGCAAGATCGCCGGGTTCGCGGAGGGTGAGTCCCGCTGGATGGTCGCGGTGCGGATGGTGTCCGAAGGTGTCGACGTGCCCCGTCTCGCGGTCGGCGTCTATGCCACCACCACGGCGACCCCGCTGTTCTTCGCCCAGGCGGTGGGCCGGTTCGTCCGGGCCCGGCGGCGCGGCGAGACCGCCTCGGTGTTCCTGCCGTCGGTCACGACCCTGCTGTCCTTCGCCGTCGACATGGAGGTGGAGCGCGACCACGCGCTGGGCCGACGGGTGGCCGACGAGGACGACCTGTTCGCCGCCGAGCAGGACCTGCTGGCGCGTGCCGAGGCGGGCGACGCCGGCCCCGACGACGAGGGGTCTGCCTTCGAGGCCCTCGGGTCGCAGGCGAGGTTCGACCACGTGCTCTACGACGGGGCCGCCTTCGGGCACGAGGGCGAGGTGCACGTCGGCTCGGAGGAGGAGATGGACTTCCTCGGGATCCCCGGCCTGCTCGAGCCCGAGCAGGTCCGCGAGCTGCTCAGCCACCGGCAGCGGGCCCGGCGCCGCGACGAGCTCGTCGCCCGGGAGGCCGACGCCCTCACCGAGGTCGCCACCCACGAGCAGCTCGCCGTGCTCCGTCGCGAGCTCAACGGCCTGGTGGCCGCCTGGCACCACCGCACCGGCCAGGCGCACGGCCTCACCCATGCGGCCCTCCGCAAGGAGTGCGGCGGCCCCCCGGCCGCGGTCGCCAACGCCGCCCAGCTCACCGCCCGGATCGACCGGCTGCGCGAGTGGGCGACCCGCCAGACCTCCTGAGGCGACTCGAGGTCACCAGGCGGGCCGCCTCCGGCGGAGCACGATCATCACGATGCCGAGGAGCACGGCGGCGCCCGCCGCGTAGCCGCCGTAGCGGGCGATGGCCACCATCTGGCCCACGTCGCCCTCCCAGCGCATGGTGGCCAGGGGCACGCGGTCGGAGCAGGTGATCTTGGCCCGCCCGTCCTCGACGGGGTCGAAGTAGCCGATCGGGTAGTAGACCTGCCCGTCGAACCGCACCGGATGGTTCTCGCGGACCCCGTGGCTGAGTGCGACCTTGCTGCCGTCGGGCAGCCGCACGGTGCAGGAGGCGGGCCGCTGCGGCGAGACCACGATGTAGTCGCTGTCGCCGCGCACCGGGAACGCCTTGCCCCGGCCGTGGGCGGTCACGCCCTCCGCGGCGCCCGACAGGGCCGGGCCGATGACCAGGAAGAGCGCGACGAGATAGGCCGCCGGGCCGGCCAGCAGCACCAGGACCCCCAGCCACAGGGGCGGCCCCCTGCGGCCGGCCCGTCGTGGCGGCGGAGCGGCGTACGCCGGGGGGACGGCGTAGGCATGTGGTCCGGCGGACGCCGGGTCGCCCGAGAAGCTCATTCCCCGGAGTATCCCCGGGCCGCGGGACCGTGTCCGGCGATCCGCAGGATCGCGCCCGATCGGGCAGGATGACGCCCATGCCGACCTACGTCGCGTTCCTGCGGGCCATCAACCTCGGGGCCACCCGCAAGTTCCCCAAGGACGCCATCAAGGCCGCGGCGGAAGCCGCCGGTTGCACCGACGTGGAGACCTACATCAACACCGGCAACCTGCGGGTGACCACCGGCAGGCGCTCGCACCGGACGGTGGAGCAGGCCCTGGAGGGAGCGTTCCTGGCCGACCGCGGCTTCGAGGTGCCGACGATCGCGTTCACACCGGCCGAGCTCAGGGGGATCGTGGCCGACGCCGACGAGTTCGAGGCCGACGTCCGCGGCGCGCGGCAGTACGTCTCGTTGCTCAAGGAGGCGCCGGCGAAGGCGGCTGCGGACCGACTCGGCTCGCACGCCGCCGAGGGTGAGCACGTCCGGGTGCGTGGCCGGGCCGTGCACATGATCCTCGAGCAGGAGAGCTATCAGCAGGCCACGCTCACCAACGACCTCGTCGAGCGTCGAGCCGGGGTGGCCACCAACCGCAACATCCGGGTTCTCCGGGAGCTCGCCGCGCGCTGGTGCTGAACGGCGACCCGGGTGCTGCGGAGGTTCGCCGCCCCGCGGCGCGGGGCGCGTGACAGCATCGGAGCATGAGCCAGATGCAGGCGGGGTGGTACCCCGATCCCATGTCGAGCGGGACCAGCGTGGTGCGCTACTGGGACGGCACCCGGTGGACCCAGCACGTGCAGGCCGCCCCCGAGCAGCCCGCGGCTCCGCCGACGGGGTCGACCGACCAGCAGACCGCGCCGTACGGCGTCGCACCGACGGCGCCGGAGCCGACCGCACCGGGGTCGTCGAGCCCGCCGACCCAGCCGCCCCCGGCGGCGTACCCGTTCGGCACCGACCCGCATGCCGGCCCGCCCCCGGTCGCCCCGGGCCAGCCGCCGGTCGGCGGCTACCCCCCACAGCCCTACCCCGGTCAGCCGTACGCCGGCCAGCCCTACCCCGGCTCGCCGTACCCGCCCGCGCCCTACCCGGGGGCGCCGCCCTTCGGCACACCGTGGGCCAACCCGCGCGACTTCACCCCCGACGGGGAGCGGCTCTCGGGGTGGTGGCGCCGGTTCGGCGCCTACGTCATCGACGGGCTGATCACCGGGCTGCTCGGCTTCCTCATCGGGATGCCCTGGTGGCGCCGCATCGTCTCGGCCTACATCGAGTTCATCAACGCGTCGATCGACGCCGCCGAGCAGGGCGGCCAGGCCCCCGACCCGCAGTCGTTCGCCGACCAGGTCCGGCCCGAGCTGTCCGTGGTCGTCGTGATCGCGATCGTGATCGGGTTCGTCTACCACGTCGGGTTTCTGCGCTGGCGGGCCGCCACCCCCGGCAAGATGGCGCTCGGCCTGAAGGTGCGGCTGCGAGACGCGCCCGGACCCCTGTCGTGGAGCACCGTGCTGATGCGCTGGCTGGGCCAGAACATCGCGTCGCTGTTCTCGCTGATCCCGCTCGTCGGGTCGCTCGCGGCGCTCTACACGCCGCTGGACGGCCTCTGGCCGCTGTGGGACCCGCACCGGCAGGCGATCCACGACAAGATCGCGAAGACCAACGTGGTCCGCACGCGCTGAGGCGCGCGGTCAGCTGAGCTCGACGCCGGCCTCGGCCATCTCGGCGAGCGCGGCCGACGTCGTCTCGGGCGCGACGCCCGCGCACATCCGGGTCAGCAGCCGGGTCGAGAAGCCCTCCCGGGCGGCGTCGAGCGCGGTGGCGCGGACGCAGTAGTCGGTGGCGATCCCGCACACGTCGACCTCGGTCACCTGGTGCGCCCGCAGCCAGTCGGCCAGCCCGGACCCCGACTGCTCCCGACCCTCGAAACCGGAGTAGGCCGCCTCGTGGTCGCCCTTGAGGAAGATCGCGTCGAACGGCTGCGGGTCGAGGTTGGGGTGGAACGCCTCCCCGTCGGTGCCGACCCGGCAGTGCACCGGCCAGGAGTCGACGAAGTCGGGTTCTCGCGACCAGTGCTCGCCCGGGTCGATGTGGTGGTCCTTGGTCGCCACCACGTAGGCGTACGGCGGCGCGTCGGGGCCGCCCGCGGACCAGCGGTGCAGCAGGGTCCCGACCTCGTGGGCGACCTGTGCCCCACCCGTCACCGGCAGCGACCCGCCCTCACAGAAGTCGTTCTGGACGTCGACCACGATCAACGCGCGCTTCATGACCCGAGCCTATTGCCTCCCCGGGGCCTAGGCTCTCTGGCGAAGCGGCGCAACGATCACGAGGAGCGTGGGTTGGCACCCGTCGAGGCAGTCGAGCAGCAGGGCCGCGCCGGGCGCCGCGCCTGGCTGGTCCGGGTCGGGCTGCTGGTCGTGGCGCTCGCGATCACGGTGGTGATGGTGCGGCTGGTCGGTCGGATCGACTGGCATGCGGTGGGGCGTGCTCTCGGAGAGCTCGCGTGGTGGCAGCCCCTCGTGCTCGTCGCGGTCGTGGCGGTCCGTCAGGTCCTCAACGGGATGCCGCTGGCCTTCTACATCCGCGGGGTCTCGGTGGTGCGGGCCACGATCAACGACCTCGGGGCCGTGCTGATGTCCGCGATCGCGCCGCCACCAAGCGACCTGGCGCTCCGGGTGGCGATGTTCACCTCGTGGGGGGTCCCCGCGGCCAAGGGCGTGGCCGGGACGTTGATGAACACGCTCACCTTCTACATCGTGCGCTTCTCGGCGCCGGCCCTCGGCTTCGTGCTGCTCGCCGCCACCGACCGGCCGGCCGGCCTGCGGAAGGCGGAGGTGCTGAGCATCGCCATCGCCGTCGGCATCACGGTCGCCGTGTTCCTCGTGCTGCGCAGCGAGTCGCTCGCGACGTCGGTGGGCACCACGGCGGGGCGGTGGGCGAAGAGGGTGCGACGGTCGGTCGACCCCGAGGCATGGGCGGAGGCCTGCCGGACGTTCCGCCACGACATCTCCGCGACCTTCAGGTACGGCTTCGGGCGCTCGCTGCTGGCGATGACGGGCCTGCTCGCGGCGGACTACACCGTCCTGGTGCTGAGCCTTCGCTTCGTCGGGCTCTCGACCGCGGCCGTCGGGCTGGTCGGCATCGCCATCGCCTATCTGTTCGCCTATCCGTTCACCCTGTTCCCGTTCTCCGGCATCGGGATCGTCGACGCGCTCATCCTGGCGGCGCTGGTGGAGGAGGGCGGCGCCCCGATCGAGGCGACGGCCGTCGCCGGGCTGCTGGTCTGGCGGGTCTTCACCGTCGGGCTGCCCGTCCTGATGGGCCTCGGCGCCCTCGTCTTGTGGCGGCGGAGCGTCGCCTCGGGTGGCGGGAGCGGGACGGCGTCGTCCTGAGCGTGCCGGTGGGCGAGGTCGGGGCGCAGGTCTGCCGGCGGACCGAGCCGCAACCAGGCGTCGCTGGACACGACATCCGGGAGCCCTATGCTGACCCTCGGGACAGGGGGCGCGTCCACGTGCACGCCACCATGGCACAGGTTCGTCCGGTCGAGGCCGGATCCAGGTTCACCCACGGAAGCTGGTCCTGACATGAGTGCTACCGACACCGCGGCGGAGTCCACCGTTGCCAAGATGAGCCTCCCCACCCTCACCGCGATGGTCGTGGGCGGCATGGTGGGGGCCGGGGTGTTCTCCCTCCCCGCGCGCTTCGGCGTGGCGACCGGCATCCTCGGGTCGCTGATCGCGTGGGCGATCGCGGGCACCGGCATGCTGATGCTGGCCTTCGTCTTCCAGAACCTGGCGATCCGCAAACCGGATCTCGACTCCGGTGTGTTCATCTACGCGAAGGCCGGCTTCGGGGACTACGCCGGCTTCAACTCGGCCATCGGCTTCTGGGCCGGCACCGTCGCCGGCAACGCCTTCTACTGGGTCTTCATCTCGGCGACCCTCGGGGCGTTCTTCCCCGCGTTCGGGGACGGTGACACGGTGCTCGCCGCAGGTCTCTCGACGGTGGGCGTGTGGTTCTTCCACTACCTCATCGCCCGGGGCGTGCGGGACGCCGCGGTGGTCAACCGCATCGTCACGATCTTCAAGATCATCCCGATCCTGGTCTTCATCGTCGTGCTGCTGGTCAACTTCGACTCCGAGGTCTTCCGGGCCAACTGGACCGCCTATGGCTACGGCGACCTGGGCACCCTCGACGAGCAGGTCCGCAACACGATGATCATCACGACCTTCGTGTTCATCGGCATCGAGGGCGCCAGCGTCTACTCCCGCTACGCGAAACGTCGCGAGGACGTCGGCAAGGCAACGGTGCTGGGATTCCTGAGCGTGTTGTCGATCTTCGCGCTGGTCACCCTGTCGAGCTTGCGGTGCTGCCGCAGCCCGACATCGCAGCAACCCGACAGCCCTCGATGGTGGGACTCTTCCAGTCGGTGGTCGGCGACTGGGGTGAGACGTTCATCAGCGTCGGCGTCATCGTCTCCGTGCTGGGCGCCTATCTCGCCTGGACGCTGATGGCCGCCGAGGTGATGTACATCCCGGCACGCAACGAGGACCTGCCCGCCTTCCTCGGCCGCGAGGACGAGAACGGGACACCGATCACGTCGCTGGTCGTGACCTCGCTGGCCGTGCAAGGGGTGCTGGCGCTCACGCTGGTCGTGACCGACGCCCTCAACTTCCTGCTCGACCTCGCGACCAGCCTGTCCCTGATCCCCTACCCTGGCTGCCGCCTACAGCCCTCAAGCTCGGTCTCACGGGCGACGCCTACGAGGAGGTCGACCGACGGACCCGGCGTCGGGAGTCGATCATCGCCGGCGTGGCGACGGCCTACGTGCTGTTCCTGTTCGACGCGGCGGGCGTGAAGTACCTCTTGCTGTGCACGATCATCCTGGCCCCGCTCACCCTGCTCTACATCAAGGCGCGCAGCGAGCAGGGGCGCCGCATCTTCTCCCCGACCGAGATCGCGCTCTTCGTCCTGATCGTGGCCGCCGCCGTGGTCGGGGTCGTCGGGCTGTGGTCCGGTGCCATCACTCTCTGAGCCTCTAGAAAGGGACCCCATGTCTGATCCCGTCTCCGCCACCTACGGCGTCCACTCGAGGTGGGCCGGCTGCTGGGTCTGGTGTGCTCACCGGGACTGGCCCACCGGCGGCTGACGCCGAGCAACAACGACGAGCTGCTGTTCGACGACGTGATGTGGGTGGAGAACGCGCAGCGTGACCACGCCGACTTCGTCAACAAGATGACCCAGCGTGGGGTCGAGGTCGTCGAGCTGCACGACCTCGTCGCCCAGACGATGGCCATCCCGAAGCGCGGTCGTGGCTGCTGGATCGCAAGGTGGTGCCCAACCAGGTCGGCCTCGGCCTGGTCGACGGCACCCGCGCCTTCTTGGAGTCGCTGGAGCCGAAGGCGCTGGCAGAGTTCCTGATCGGCGGCATGGCCGTCAACGACCTGCCCGAGGACTTCCGGTCCGGCTACGTCTCGCTGGCCCGGGAGTCCACCGGCGCGCGAGTAGCCTCCTCCGCCACTGCCCAACACGCTCTACACACGTGACACCACCTGCTGGCTCTACGGCGGTCTCACGATGAACCCGCTCTACTGGCCGGCGCGCAAGGACGAGACGATCCTCTACAAGGCGATCTACGAGTTCCACCCGACTACGTCGGGTCGACCGTCTGGTGGGGAGACCCCGACCAGGACTGGGGCCAGGCCACCTTCGAGGGCGGCGACATCATGCCCGTCGGCAACGGCGTGGTGCTGATGGGCATGAGCGAGCGGACCTCCCGGCAGGCGATCACCCAGGTGGCGGCGGCGCTGTTCGCCCAAGGTGCGGCCGAGCGGGTGATCGTGGCCGGCATGCCCGCTGCGCGCGGCCATGCATCTCGACACCGTGTTCACCTTCGCCGACCGCGACATCGTCACGCTCTACCCGACGATCATGGACGCGGTCCATACCTTCAGCCTGCTCCCGGCGGACACGGCGCCGGGCGTGGAGGTCGTCGATGAGGGCTCGACGCCCTTCGTCGACGTGGTGGCCCGCGGGCTGGGGCTCGACAGTCTTCGGGTGATCGAGACCGGTGGAGACGTCTACCAGTCCGAGCGCCAGCAGTGGGACAGCGGCAACAACGCCGTCGCACTCGAGCCGGGCGTGGTCTTCACCTACGACCGCAACACCCTGACCAACACCCTGCTGCGCAAGGCCGGCGTCGAGGTGATCACGATCGTCGGGGCCGAGCTCGGCCGCGGGCGCGGCGGCGGTCACTGCATGACCTGCCCCATCATTCGGGAGCCCGTGGACTTCTGATGCCGAGACGACCAGTGAGACGAGCAGGGGGCGTCGCGGTCGCGGCTCTAGTGCTCGCACTGGCCGGCTGCGGCTCCGACGACTCCACCACCGGCTCTTCCGACACCTTGAGCGAGTCGCCGACGACGTCCTCGTCGATCCAGGCCACGACCGAGGTCACCAGCGACGACCTCGGCGCGGCGTACGTGTCCACGAGCCTCGACGGTGACGGCTTCGTTGACGGCGCCTCGGTCACGATGCTCTTCGAGCAGGGACGATGTCGGTCTCGGCGGGCTGCAACACGATCTTCGGGGCGCACGCCGTCGAGGACGGAGTCCTCGCCTGGACCGGCGCGCCCGCCCAGACCCGGATGGCGTGCACGCCGGAGCTGACGGCTCAGACGAGCTCCTGACGACCCTGCTGACCCGCGGGATGTCGGCCTCGCTCGACGGCGACACCCTGACCCTCGCCTCGGACGACCACACCATGGTGCTCGTCGCACAGACCACGTCCCCCGACCTGGAGGCGCTCCTCGGCCGGACCTGGACCGTCGTGGGCACGATTCTCGACGGCGCCACCGAACGGGTGCCCCGCTCGGCCGGGGTGCCGCGCCTCCACGTCGGGGCCGACGGCCTCGCCCGGCTCGGCACTGGATGCAACAGTGGGCGAACGGTCGTCCGGGCGGACGGCGGTGTGCTGGTCTTCGGGCCCACCACCACGACGCGCCGAGCCTGCCCGGAACCGACGCGCGAGACCGAGCGCCGGGTGCTGGCTGTGCTCGACGGGCCCGCGGACGCCGTGGACACCGACGGGAAGGTGCTGGTGGTGACCAAGGGCGACGTCGGCCTCGTCATCCAGGTCCGCTGAGCCGGGCGGGTCCCGGACCCACGGAGCAGCCCGAGCGGTCGTCGGGGTGGCGACCTGCACCTAGGGGAGATGGATCGTCTCGATGACCGGCTCGCCCCGGGACATCTGCCGGGCGGCGACGGGCAGCTCCTCCCGCGAGCTCAGGTGCCGCTGGCGGGCGGTCTCGAGCGGCTCCCGGCCGACCACCTCGCCTCCGCGCACCAGCTCGACCAGCAGGGGCCGGTCGTCGCCGTCGTTGTCCGGCGGCGTGCCGATGCCGACCACCTCGGCCTCGGCGACACCTGCGGCATCGCGTCGGCGGAGGGCGAACTTCCGGCCGCCGATGCTGATCTTGTCGTGGGACCTCTTGGCCACCGGCACCAGCACGCCGTCGTCGTCCGCGCGCGCGACCAGCTTGTAGACGAACCCGCAGGTCGGGTGGCCGGAGCCGGTGACCAGCTCGGTGCCGACGCCATAGCCGTCGACGGGGGCGGCCCGTAGCGCCGCGATCGCGAACTCGTCCAGGTCGCTGGTGACCAGGATCCGGGTCCGGGTGGCGCCGAGCGCGTCGAGCTGCTGGCGGACCCGGACGGCCAGCACCCCCAGGTCGCCGGAGTCGATGCGCACCGCGCCGAGCTCGGGCCCGGCGGTCTCGACGCCGAGTCGGACCGCCTCCTCGATGTCGTAGGTGTCCACCAGCAGCGTGGTGCCCCGCCCGAGCGAGGACACCTGGGCGCGGAACGCCTCCGCCTCGCTGTCGTGGAGGAGCGTGAAGGAGTGGGCGCTGGTGCCGGCCGTCGGGACGCCGTAGCGCTCGCGGGCGGCGAGGTTGGAGGTGGCGGTGAACCCGCAGAGGTACGCCGCCCGGGCGGCCGCCACCGCCGCCTCCTCGTGGGTGCGCCGCGAGCCCATCTCGATGCAGGAGCGCCCGGCCGCGGCGGTCGTCATCCGTGACGCGGCCGAGGCGATGGCCGAGTCGTGGTTGTAGATCGAGAGGAGCAGCGTCTCCAGCAGCACCGCCTCGGCGAAGGTGCCCTCGACGACCACGACGGGGGAGTAGGGGAAGTAGGCCTCGCCCTCGGCATAGCCCCACACGTGGCCGCCGAAGCGATAGTCGGCCAGCCAGGCCAGCGTGGGCTCGTCGACCACCTCGCCGGCGCGCAGCACCGACAGCACCTCGTCGTCGAAGCGGAAGCGCTCGATCGCGTCCAGGGCCCGGCCGACACCGGCCACCACGCCGTACCTCCGACCCTCGGGAAGCCGTCGCGGGAAGAGCTCGAACACCGAGCGCCGCGAGGCGGTGCCGGCGGCCAGTGCGGCCTGGAGCATGGTCAGCTCGTAGTGGTCGGTCAGCAGCGCCGTCGATCCGCTCGTGGTCACGGGCCCAGGCTAGAGCGTGTGCCACCATGGGGGCGTGTCAGCCGCCAGCCCCGTCGAGGTCGACCCGACCCTGGACCAGGACCTGACGCCCGACGAGATCGTGATGCTCGACAAGCCCTGGGTGACCATCGTCTGGAACGACCCGGTCAACCTGATGAGCTATGTGACGTTCGTCTTCTGCAAGTACTTCGGCTACGACAAGACCAAGGCCGAGAAGCTGATGCTCGAGGTGCACCACGACGGCAGGTCGGTGGTGAGCGCCGGCAGCCGCGAGGAGATGGAGCGCGACGTGCAGGCCATGCACGAGTACGGCCTGTGGGCGACCATGGAGCGCAACGAGTGAGCGGTTTCGCGCGCCACCTGGCGAGCGGTCAGGTGATCGCCACCTTCTCCGGCTTCGAGGCCGACCTGCTCCGCTCCCTGGCCTCCCAGCTGGTCGAGCTGCTGCGCAACGAACGCGCCGTCGTCGCCGACATCGGCGACCCGTTGGAGGCGATGCTCGACTTCTCGGGCCCGACCACCGAGCCGGAGGACCCGGTGCTGCGCCGGCTCTTCCCCACGGCCTATCCCGACGACGAGGAGGCCGCCGCGGAGTTCCGGCGCTTCACCGAGGGCACGCTGCGCGACGGCAAGGCCGGTGCCGCCTCGGCCATCATCGACAGCCTCGAGGAGGCCGGGCTGCCGCCCACCCTGGAGGAGAGCGGCCTGATGATCGACGTCGAGCTCTCGCCCGGTGAGGCCGAGACCTGGATGCGCTCGCTGACCGACGTCCGGCTCGCCCTGGCCACCCGGCTCGGCGTCGAGGAGGACGACGAGGACTACTGGATGTCGCTCCCCGACGACGACCCGCGGGCCCAGGCGCACGACATCTACGACTGGGTGGGCTACCTCCAGGAGACCCTGGTCGCGGCGCTGACCGGATAGCGCGCCACCGATTTCGTGATTCGGCCGACGGGGGCTGGCTTCCGATGTGATCATGGCGGCGCCAGGCCGAGATCACGGGGGAGACATGCGACGACTGATCGTGTCGCTGGTGGCGACGATCCTGCTCGGGCCGGCCCTCACTGATGCTCCCGCACATGCGGCTGCCGAGGCCGGGTGGCGCCCGAGCATCACGCTTCGCCTGCACTGGAAGAAGACCGATGCTGGCGGTCGGCAGCTGATCGCGGCAGGCACCACGTCGTACGCCGGCAACGGGCGCGTTCGTCTGGAGATGCGGACAGCGGGGCAATGGCATGGGCTGGGCTACCTCGCCCTCTCGTCCGGCAGGTTCCGTGGCACTCCGCCCAAGGGGATGCCGGGCGCCGGCGTCAAGATCCGCGTCAGGCTCCCTGCCACCCGGCACCGGCTGCGCGCGACCGCGGTCGCGGTCGTTCCCGCCCCCCAGTCCTATCGGGTGGCGCTCAACGACGCCGGCGGTGTGCTGATCGAGGGGCCGCAGCCGCTCGTGACGGTGCTCGTCGCGGCGTCCGCAGGTGATCGGGTCAGCCTCGGTGGAGGCTGGCAACAGCGGATGTCGGTGACGGCGCCCGACGGCTCGCTGCTTCTCGACCGGTCGTGGAGCCGGGACTTCGTGGCCGACGCCGAGGGTGACTACCGGATCACGTTCCCCGGCTCCCAGTCGGGCGGCCACCCCCTGTATGCCTCGACCCCGAAGCAGGTCACGGCACAGCTCGGCGACACCATCGACCCGGTTCCGGATCTTCCCGGGCAGCTGGTCGACGTGCGGTTCACCGGTGAGCCGGGCCAGCCGTTCGTCGACACGGCCTCCCTCACCGCCCATGAGCTGGTGACCGCGTCGGGTGAGCCGCTGGCTCCCTGGCTCGTGCCGCGCGAGATCTCCGGCCCCACGATCTACCGGTTGGACGGCAACGGCAGCGTGACCGTGCGCGTCACCGACCACCACCCGGGGCCGATCCGGCTGAGGCCGGCGCTGGAGCTGACCGCGTCCCTGGACGCGCCGGCCACCACGTTCGAGCTGCCCGACGCAGGGTCGGTGGCCGTCGTGTCCATCGACATCCCGGCCGGCCAGCCGTTCACCCTGCACTCCGACGAGTTCTTCCGCGGCTTCGGTTGGTTCTACGACCCCGACGACACCGACCTGCGCGAGCCACTCGACCCGAGGCACCCCGACCCCGCGCCGGGCGTCTACCACCTCGTGGTGGGGGACGGCCCCGGCTCGAAGAGCGTGCAGTTCACCCGACCGGTCGTCGTCGCCACCGCTCTGGACGCTGCGCCCACGGCGGTCTCGACCGAGGGCTACTCCTGGCAGTGGGTCTGGCAGACCTTCACCGCGACGGCGGGGGACGTGGTGCGGCCCACCGCCACCGCAGACGGGCTCCAGGTGAGCGAGCTGACCGCGCTGGTCGGCCCGGACGGGCAGGTGGTCGCCCCCGACGGTGACGTCTGGCAGATCCCCGCGTCCGGCGACTACCACTTCGAGTGGAACCTGTTCGGCGGCTGGTCCGGAGAGCTGAGCGTGGCCCGGGTGACCCCGGGCTGAGGCGACGCGGCGGCCCGACCGCGACCCGCATGCTGGCCCCTCCCACGCCGGCAGCCATCCCGCCCGTAGGCTTGGCTGTCGTGCTGAGGTTGGACCGGACGACGTACGACGCGATCGTGGCCCATGCGCGCCGCGACCACCCTGACGAGGCGTGCGGCGTGGTCGCGGGGCCGGCCGGGAGCGACACCCCGGCCAGGTTCGTGCCGATGGTCAACGCGGCCGGGAGCCCGACGTTCTACGAGTTCGACTCGACCGAGCTGCTGCAGCTCTACAAGGACATGGACGACCGCGACGAGGAGCCGGTCGTGATCTACCACTCCCACACCGCGACCGAGGCCTATCCCAGCCGCACCGACATCAACCTGGCGCAGGAGCCCGGTGCCCACTATGTGCTGGTCAGCACGCGAGAATGTGGGAATAACGAGGGGCCGGTGGAGTTTCGGTCCTACAGGATCCTCGACGGCGAGGTGACCGAGGAAGAGGTCGCCGTGCTGGACGACGTCGAGGCGAGCGAGCACGCAGACAGGAGCACCACCTGATGGCCATCGAGGTCAGGATCCCGACCATCCTCCGCACCTACACCGGGGGCGAGAAGTCCGTGCCGGCGACCGGCGACAGCCTCGCGGCGCTGATCGAGGACCTGGAGGCCAACCACCCCGGCATCCGGGAGCGGCTGATCGACGGAGAGGACCTGCGCCGGTTCGTCAACGTCTACGTCAACGACGAGGACGTGCGCTTCCTGGGCGGCCTCGAGGCCACCCTCGCAGACGGCGACCAGGTCGTCATCCTGCCGGCCGTCGCCGGCGGCTGAGCGCGCCCCCGCGCGGGAGACGTCGTGGCCCGGTTCGACAACCTGCTGGACTCCGTGGGCGGCACGCCGCTCGTGGGGCTGCCGAACCTGTCCCCGAGCCCCGACGTACGCCTCTGGGCCAAGCTCGAGGACCGCAGCCCGACCGGGTCGATCAAGGACCGGGCGGCGCTGTCGATGCTCGAGCACGCCGAGAAGGAGGGCCTGCTCCGGCCCGGCTGCACGCTGCTGGAGCCGACGTCGGGCAACACCGGCATCAGCCTGGCGATGGCGGCCAAGCTCAAGGGCTACCGGATGGTCTGCGTGATGCCGGAGAACACCTCCGAGGAGCGCCGCCAGCTGCTGCGGATGTGGGGCGCCGAGATCGTCTCCTCGCCGGCCGCCGGCGGCTCCAACGAGGCGGTCCGGGTGGCCAAGCTGGTCGCGGAGGAGCACCCCGACTGGGTGATGCTCTACCAGTACGGCAACGAGGCCAACGCGCTCGCTCACTACCACGGCACCGGCCCCGAGCTGCTGGCCGACCTGCCCACGATCACCCACTTCGTCGCCGGTCTCGGCACCACCGGCACCCTGATGGGCACCTCACGGTTCTTCCGCGACCACAAGCCCGAGGTGCGCATCGTCGCCGCCGAGCCGAGGTACGGCGAGCTGGTCTATGGCCTGCGCAACCTCGACGAGGGCTTCGTGCCGGAGCTCTACGACGCCTCGCTGATCGACTCGCGCGTCTCCGTGGGGCCGCGTGACGCGCTGCGCCGGGTCCGCGAGCTGCTCGAGCTCGAGGGGATCTTCGCCGGCATCTCGACCGGCGCCATCCTGCACGCCGCCCTCGGCCAGGCCGCCAAGGCGGTCAAGGCGGGGGAGAGCGCCGACATCGCGTTCGTGGTCGCCGACGGCGGCTGGAAGTACCTCTCGACCGGGGCCTACGAAGGCACCATCGACGAGGCCGAGGACCGACTCGAGGGCCAGCTGTGGGCCTGAGAGCGCTGGTCGTCGGCCTGGCCGTCGTCATGTCCGGGCTGGCCCCGGCACCCGCGCGAGCCGCCGACCCGATCGTCAACACCGACCCGCCGGTGATCACGGGTGCGGCCACCTTCGGCGTGGTGCTCGAGACCAGCAAGGGCTCCTGGACGCCCGACGGGCTGACGCTGAGCTACTCCTGGGAGCGCGACGGGGTCGCCATCCCCGGCGCCACCACCCGGTGGCACCGGACCAACCTCGACGACCTGGGCCACACCCTCACCGCCACCGTGACGGCCACCGACGGCACGGGCGCCACGCTGTCCGTCGTCACCACGCCGACCGACGTCGTGCGCCGTGCCCGCTTCTCGCTGGAGTCGCGTCCGGAGATCTCCGGGGTGACCCGCTACACCCATCAGCTGGCGACCACCGCCGGCTCGTGGTCGGCGAAGCCGGCGTCGGTCCGCTACCGGTGGCTGCGCGCGGGCAAGCCGGTCAAGGGCGCCACGAAGCCGACGTACCGGCTCGGGGTGAAGGACGTCGGGCGCCGGATCAAGGTGCAGGTGACGGTCCGCCGCCCCGGCTACGTCAAGGCCACCGCCACGTCGAGCGCCACCCGGGCGATCCGGCACCTGATCCCCGTGCGGAGGTCGGTGACCTACTCCGTCGTCACCCGCGGCACGATCACCGCCGACCTCGCCGTGTTCAAGCGGCAGGTGCAGCAGACCTACGACGACCCGCGCGGCTGGCGGGCGGCCGGGATCGAGTTCCACCGGGTCAAGCGCGGGGGCAGCTTCACCGTGGTGCTGGCGCAGGCCGGCAAGGTGCCGTCGTTCTCGTCGCAGTGCAGCGCGCAGTGGAGCTGCCGGGTCGGTCGCTACGTCATCATCAACCAGCTGCGCTGGCAGCACGCCACCCCCTCGTGGAACAGCCGCCACCTGCCACTGCGCGGCTACCGCCACATGGTCGTCGACCACGAGACCGGTCACTGGCTCGGCCACGGCCACATCGGCTGCCCCGGCGCCGGTCGCCTGGCCCCGGTGATGATGCAGCAGTCCAAGAGCCTCGCCGGCTGTCGGCACAACCCCTGGCCGCTGAAGTCCGAGCGCTGGTTCCGCATCGCGGGCCGCACGGAGGTCGGTCGTCCCGAGGGGCGAGAGGTGGCCGAGGGCCCTCTGTCGCCGTGGGCGGTCGCGGGTTAGGGTGACCGCGACCCACCATCGGCACGGCCCCCGACGGAGCTCCTGTGGCCAAGAACCTCCGCGACGTCATCGTCTTCAGCGGTAGCGCTCACCGACCCCTCGCCGAGGCGATCTGCGAGGACCTCGGGGTCCCACTGCACTCGGTCGAGATCAGCCGTTTCAGCAACGACTGTCTCCAGGTCCAGCTGCAGGCCAACTGCCGGCAGCGCGACGTCTACCTCGTCCAGCCGCTGGTGCCGCCCACGCAGGAGCACCTGATGGAGCTGCTGCTGATGGTCGACGCCGCTCGCGGTGCCTCCGCGGCGCAGATCACGGCGGTGATCCCGCACTACGCCTACGCCCGGTCCGACAAGAAGGACGCCTCGCGCATCTCGCTCGGCGGGCGGCTGGTGGCCGACCTGCTGGCCGCGGCCGGCGTCCACCGGGTGCTCACGATGACGCTGCACTCCCCGCAGGTGCACGGGTTCTTCTCGGTCCCCGTCGACCAGCTCACCGCGCTCGGCGTCCTCGCCGACCACTTCCTCGGCCAGGACCTCTCCGACGCGATCGTGGTCTCACCCGACCTGGGCAACGCCAAGACCGCCACCCAGTTCTCCCGGCTGCTCGGACTCCAGGTCGCCGCGGGCAACAAGCGCAGGCTCGCCGACGACCGGGTGGTCATCGACTCGATCGTCGGCGACGTCTCGGGCAAGCGGGCGATCGTGCTCGACGACGAGATCGCCACCGGCGGCTCGATCGTGGAGCTGCTCGACCGGCTCGCCGACGAGGGGTGTACGTCGGCCGCGGTCGCCTGCACGCACGGGCTGTTCGTCGGCAAGGCCGTCGACCGGCTGCGGCAGCACCCGATGATCTCCGAGGTGGTCACCACCGACACCGTGCCGCCGCCGCGGGACTGGCCGGAGCTCCAGGTGCTCTCGGTGGCGGGGCTGTTCGCCGAGACGATCGCGCGGGTGCACGCCGGCAAGTCCGTCAGCAGCCTCTTCGACGGCGTCGACCCGGCCTTCGGCCCGCCGCAGCCCAAGCTGTTCGGCTGATCCGGTCCGGACCGAGACCCACCCGAGTTGTCCGACCAGGTCTTCAACGCGCTCGCCGCGACCACGCTGGGGCTGGTGGTCGCCGTGCTGCTCCTGGTGCCGACGGCGGCCGTGCAGTATCGCCGCGACGGCCGGCTCGGCGTCGGCGACCTCGCCACGCTGGTCGGCGCGGCGGTCTACGGGCTGGCCCTGTGGACCTACACCCTGCTGCCGTTCCCGGCCGAGGGTGCCTACCGCTGTCAGCCCAGCCGGCTGAGCATCTGGACCTCGCTGCAGCCGGTGCTCGACCACGGGCTGCTGCCGCTGTCGCAGCTGATGCGTCAGGTGGCCTTCCAGCAGCTCGCCTTCAACGTGCTGCTGTTCGTGCCCCTCGGCTTCTTCGTCCGGCTGGTGCTGCACCGCGGCGTCGTGGCCGCCACGGTGCTCGGCGCGCTGGTGTCGCTGGCCATCGAGACCACCCAGCGCACCGGCGTGTGGGGCCTCTACGACTGTCCCTACCGCACCTTCGACGTCGACGACCTGATCACCAACACCGCCGGCGCGCTGATCGGTGGCGTGCTGGCCTGGCTGGTGCTGCGCGAGGACCGGCACGAGCCGGAGCGGCTGCCGACCCGGATCACGCTGGGGAGGCGGTGGGTCGGCTTCGTGAGCGATGTGGTCTTCCTCGTGGTCGTGGGGGGCGCGGCGGGTGTCCTCTGGCGCGCCGCGCACCGCTACGCAGCCGACGCGGGGCCGCCCGACCGGACGACGACGGCGGCCGTGCAGGTCGGCGTACCCCTGCTCGCGGAGGCGTTGCTGGTGCTGCTCGCCGGTCGCACGGTGGGGGAGTGGGCGATCTCCGTGCGTGCCGTGGCGCGCCGCCTGCCGGCGCCGGTGGCGCGCGTGGTCAAGCTGGTGGCCGGGATCGGCGGCTTCGCCGTGCTGGCCGTGCCCGACCTCCGGTGGGGCGGCGCGCTGCTCGCGGCGTTCGTCGTGGTCACGCTGGTCGCCAGCGTCGGCACGCGGGAGCACCGCGGCCTCTCCCACTGGCTGGCGGGGATGGACCTGCGGATCTCGCGCTGATCGGGGGACCTCCGACGGCATCGCACCGGCACGTGCGCCGCGTCACGGTGCGTGCGGGAGTGCGCCCGCCTACGCTAGGCACCGATGTCCCACGTCGATGTGAGTGCGCCGGTGAGCCCGGCGGCGGTGCCCGGCCCCGAGGCGCCGATCGGCATCTTCGACTCCGGGTTCGGCGGCCTGACCGTGGCCCGCTCGGTCATCGACCAGCTGCCGCACGAGTCGATCGTCTATCTCGGCGACACGGCGCGCCAGCCCTACGGCCCCAAGCCGATCAGCGAGGTCCGGGAGTACGCCCTCGAGTGCCTCGACCATCTCGTCGCCCGCGGCGTCAAGGCCCTGGTCATCGCCTGCAACTCGGCCAGCGCGGCGATGCTGCGCGACGCGCGCGAGCGCTACGACGTGCCGGTCGTCGAGGTGATCCTGCCGGCCACCCGGCGCGCCGTGTCGGCCACTCACAGCGGCCGCATCGGCGTGATCGGCACCCGCGCCACCGTCGAGTCGCTGGCCTACGACGACGCCTTCGCCGCGGCGCCCCACATCGACCTGCACGCCCGGGCCTGCCCGCGTTTCGTCGACTTCGTGGAGCAGGGCGTGACCGGCGGTGAGGAGCTGCTCCGGGTCGCCCACGACTATCTCGACCCCTTGGTCGCCCAGGGCGTCGACACCCTCGTGCTCGGCTGCACGCACTACCCCCTGCTCACCGGCGTCATCTCCTACGTCATGGGTGAGGAGGTCACGCTCGTGTCGTCGGCGGAGGAGTGCGCCAAGGACGTCTACCGCATGCTCGCCTCCACCGGCCTGATGCGCGAGAGCGGCGAGCCGACCTACACCTTCCTGACCACGGGGTCCCCCGAGGAGTTCGAGACGGTCGGGCGCCGCTTCCTGGGGCCGGAGCTCCACGCCGCCTCGCAGTTCGCGGGTGGCCCGTTCGCGCCCGAGCAGATCGGCAGCGGCACCGCGCCCGGCGGTGCGCGATGAGGCTGACCGTCGTCGGGTCCTCCGGGTCCTACCCGGGGCCGGAGTCGCCGTCGAGCTGCTACCTGCTTGAGGCCGACCACGAGGGGCGGACCTGGCGGGTGCTGCTCGACCTCGGCAACGGCGCCCTTGGCGCCCTGCACCGCTACACCGACCCGCTGCGGATCGACGCGGTGCTGCTGAGCCATCTGCACGCCGACCACTGCCTCGACCTGTGCGGCTACTACGTGATGCGGAAGTACCACCCCACCGGCGAGCAGCCGAGCATCCCCGTGTGGGGTCCGGTCGGGGTGGCCGCCCGGATGGCGCGTGCCTACGACCTGCCCGAGGACCCGGGCATGACCGAGCAGTTCGAGTTCCAGGAGTACGCCCACGCCTCCGTCGTGGTCGGGCCGTTCACCGTCGAGCCGTTCGAGGTCGTCCACCCGGTGCCGGCGTACGCCCTGCGGGTCACGGCCGACGGCCGGACCCTCACCTACTCCGGTGACACCGCGCCCTGCGAGGCGTTCGACCGCGCGGCCCAGGGCGCCGACGTGCTGCTGGCCGAGGCGTCCTTCCGGGTGGGCCACGACGACCCGCCCGAGATCCACCTCACCGGACGCGACGTCGGCCGGACCGCCACGGCGGCCGGGGTCGGACGGGTGCTGCTCACCCACATCCCGCCCTGGCACGACCGCCGGGTGGCGGTGGACGAGGCCCGCACCACGTGGAGCGGCCCGGTCGACCTGGCGGTCCCCGGGCTGGTCGTCGAGGTCTGACCCCGCCCGGGGGCGAGGAGGCTCAGACCAGGCCGGCGTCGTGCACGCAGATCGCGATCTGCACCCGGTTGGTGGCGCCGAGCTTGTCGAAGAGCCGTGAGACATGGGTCTTCACGGTCGGCACCGACAGCACCAGGTCTGCCGCGATCTCGGCGTTCGACAGTCCCTGACCGACCGCGACGGCGACCTCGAGCTCCCGTTCGGTGAGCACGCCGAGCCGGTCCCGAGCCTCGGTGGACCGGTCGTCGGCCGCCTCCTGCCGGACCCTGGCGACCAGGCTGCGGGTGGCCGAGGGGGACAGCATCGGCTCGCCGTCGACGACCCGGCGGATCGCCTCGACGATCTGCGTCGGTGGGGTGTCCTTGAGCAGGAACCCATCGGCACCGGCCGCCACCGCCCGCACGACGGAGTCGTCGGCGTCGAACGTCGTCAACACGATCACCCGCGGCGGCGTCGGGTCGGTGAGCAGCCGCTGGGTGGCCGACAGCCCGTTGAGCACCGGCATCCGGATGTCCATCAGCACGATGTCGGGGCGGAGCTCGCGCGCGAGCGCCACGCCGGCCTCACCGTCTCCCGCCTCGCCGACCACCTCGAGGTCGGGCTGACCCCCCAGCATCAGGGAGAGCGCCGAGCGGACCAGCGGGTCGTCGTCGACGACCAGCACCCGGATCACGCCGCCCACGGCAGCCACCCGTGCAGCTCGAAGGCACCGCTGCGGGTCACCGCGCGCAGGGTGCCACCCGCCAGCTGGGCCCGCTCGGTGAGCCCCACCAGACCCAGCCCCGACCCGGGTGGCGGCGTCACCTGGAAGCCCAACGGGTTCACCACCGTCACGTCGACACCCTCCTGCGGGCCCCCGCTGACCCGCACCCGCACCGCCGCGCCGGGGGCGTGCTTGCGGGCGTTGGTGATGCCCTCCTGGACGATCCGGAAGACCGTCCGGCCCAACGCCTCCGGCAGCCTCGCGGTCACCTCGTCCTGCAGCTCGATCGCGAGCCCGGCGGCGCGGCAGTCGGCCACCAGCCGGGGCACGTCGTCGTACGTCGGCTGCGGCCGGTCGGCCGGCTCCCCGGTGTCCGGGTCGCGCAGCACCCCCAGCACCTCCCGCAGGTCGGTGAGCGCGAGGTGTGCCTGCGCCTGGATCTCGCCGACGCCGCCGCGGAGCTGGGCCGCGTCGAGGTCCTCCCGGAAGGACAGCGCGCCGGCCTGCATCGCGATCTGCGAGATGCGGTGGGCGAGCACGTCGTGCATCTCCCGGGCGATCCGGGCCCGCTCGGTCGACTTGGCCTGGGTCGCTCGCAGCACCTGCTCCGCCTCGGCGCGTTCGGCGCGCTGCCGGAGGGCCCACAGCAGCTCGCGGCGCGACCCGAGGTACATCCCCCAGCCCAGCACCGCCGCCGTGAACAGGAAGCTGACCGTGAGGTCGATCCACCAGAGCCCGCCATCGTCCGCGGGGACCAGCCAGGAGTAGACCTCCCCGCTGGCGACCACCAGCAGCCCGACCGGGACCATCTCCACCCAGCGACGACGGGTCGCGAGGGAGACACCGGCCAGCAGGCCCGGCCCGGTGGCGCTGGCCGAGACGCACCCGGCCAGCGCCAGCGCGACCGCCACCCCCACGGGCCAGCGCCGCCGGACGTGCACCAGCACGAGGCCGGCCACGCCCACCAGCAGGTCCAGGGCCATCCACGGCATGAGGTGGCCGTCGCGGAGCGTGGTGAACGCGCCGATGGAGGTGCCGGCACTGATGGCCAGCATCAGCACCAGCCGCCAGCCGTGCTGCCACCACACGAGCCGTGGCTGCCACAGCGCGGGGTCGGAGCGGTCCACGTGGTCAGGCTAGGAGACGGAACCCGGTCGGCGCATGCTGCCCGCGTCGCGGTCGGCGTACGACTTTGGTAGGACCCGGGTCGAGACCCGGGCTCGATGTGAGGAGGCGGACCGGGCCGGAAGACTGGGCCGCATGATCACTGTTTCCGGACTCACCAAGAGATACGGGGGGTTCACGGCGGTCGACGCCGTGACCTTCTCCTGCAGGCCCGGCCGCGTGACGGGCTTCCTGGGCCCCAACGGCGCGGGCAAGACGACGACGATGCGCGTGATGTGCGGGCTGACACCGGCCTCCGCCGGCGAGGTCACCATCGGCGGCCACCACTTCGCGGACATCCCCAACCCCGGACGCCACGTCGGGGTGCTGCTGGACGCCTCCGCCCAGCACGCCGGGCGCACCGGCCGTGAGGTGCTGACGATCGGCGCCAGGACGATGGGCCTCCCGGACTCCCGGGTCGACGAGATGCTCGCCCTGGTCGGGCTGTCGCCCGAGGAGTCCAAGCGACGGGTCCGCAACTACTCGCTGGGCATGCGGCAGCGGCTCGGGATCGCCCATGCGCTGCTCGGTGACCCCTCGGTGCTCATCCTCGACGAGCCGGCCAACGGCCTCGACCCGGCCGGCATCCGGTGGATGCGCGACCTGCTCCGGGACTTCGCCGCCCGCGGCGGCACCGTGCTGCTGTCGAGTCACCTGCTCAACGAGGTGGAGCAGGTGGCCGACGACATGGTGCTGATCGGCAACGGCCGGATCGTCGCCGCCGGTGACAAGGCGACGCTGCTCGCCTCCAGCCACACCGGTGCGCTGGTGCAGGGCACCGACCCTGCCGCACTCACGGCGGCGCTCGTCGCCGAGGGTCTCGCCGTCAGGCCCGCGGGCGAAGGCCTGCACGTCGACGCGACCCCACTCCAGGTGGGCACCGTGGCCGCGCGCCACGCACTCGTGCTCACCGACCTCCGCCCGGGTGGCGGTGGTCTGGAGTCCATCTTCTTCGAGCTCACGGCCGACAGCTCCCGTGAGGCCGTCCCGACCCTGGAAGGGGCCCCGTCATGACCAGCCAGACCCTGGAACCCCGCGCGCTCGACCTCTCGGGCACCCCGGCCATCCCGTTCGGCCGACTGGTGTCGGTCGAGACCCGCAAGATGGTCGACACCCGCGCCGGCCGCTGGCTGCTGATCTCGACCGGCCTCGTCACCGCCCTGGTGCTGGTGATCCAGCTCTGGGTCGTGGTCGCGCAGGACCTCCACGTCAGCTTCAGCGACTTCATGATCGGCATGAACACGCCGATGGGCATCTTCCTCCCGGTCCTGGGGATCATGAGCGTCACCCAGGAGTTCGGCCAGCGGACCGCGCTCACGACCTTCACCCAGGTGCCGTCGCGGCTGACGGTCTATGCCGCCAAGTTCGTCGCGACCCTCGCGCTGGCGGTCGCCGCCGTGGTGATCGGGCTGCTGCTCGCGAGCGTCGCCAACGTGCTCTACGGCGCCCTGTCGGGCAACGACGTCACCTGGGCGGTCGGAGTGGGCGACATCGGTCGCTACTTCCTGCTGCACGTGCTCGGGCTGGCGACCGGCTTCGCGTTCGGCACGCTGTTCCTCAACACCGCCGTGGCGATCGTCGTCTACTTCGTCTACTCGTTCGTGCTGCCGCCGCTGTTCGGCATCGGGGCGGCGCTCGTCGGCTGGATCAACGACCTGCAGCCGTGGGTCGACTTCAGCGCCGCCCAGGAGCCGCTCGTCGACGGCGGCGTGTCCGGCTCCGACTGGGCGCACCTCGCGGTCGCCGGCGTCATCTGGCTGGTGCTGCCGCTGGTCGTGGGGCTCTGGCGGGTGCTGCGGGCCGAGATCAAGTAGCGCGCGCGGGCTGCTGCCAGGGCCGGCGTACGGCCGGTGAGGCCACGGGGGTCCTCACCGGCGTACGCCGCCTCCTGGCGCGTCGGCGCCGGTGCCTAGGATCGGGCGCATGACTGATGCGACACGCGCCGATGGCCGGGCCGACGACGAGCTCCGCCCGATCCGCCTCACCCGCCACTGGCTCGACCACGCCGCGGGCTCGGTGCTCGTGGAGTTCGGCGGCACCCGCGTGCTGTGCGCCGCCTCGGCCAGCGAGGGGGTGCCGCGCTGGCGCAAGGGCTCCGGCCTCGGGTGGGTCACTGCTGAGTACGCGATGCTCCCCGCCGCCACCAACACCCGGTCCGACCGCGAGTCGGTGCGTGGCCGGATCGGCGGACGCACCCACGAGATCTCCCGGCTGGTCGGACGCAGCCTGCGGGCCGTGATCGACTATGCCGCCCTCGGGGAGAACACCATCGTGCTCGACTGCGACGTGCTGCAGGCCGACGGCGGCACCCGCACGGCGGCCATCACCGGGGCCTACGTCGCGCTCGCCGACGCCGTGGCCCACCTGCGGGCGTCGGGTGCGCTGCGCGGCGAGCCGCTGACCGGCTCCGTCGCTGCGGTGAGCGTCGGCATCATCGACGGCGTGCCGCGGCTCGACCTGCCCTATGAGGAGGACGTCCGCGCCGAGACCGACATGAACGTCGTGATGACCGGCGAGGGCAAGTTCGTGGAGGTGCAGGGCACCGCCGAGGGCGCCGCCTTCGACCGCGCCGAGCTCGACGCGCTGCTGGCCCTCGCGGCCAAGGGATGCGCCGACCTGACCCGGCTGCAGAGCGAGGCGCTCGCCGGATGACCGGCGCCGGGCCGCAGGTGTTCCTGGCGTCGCGCAACGCCAAGAAGATCGCGGAGATGGAGCGGATCCTGGCCGCCCGCGTCCCGGGCGTCCGGATCGTCGGGCTCGACGACGTGCCTGCCTACGACGAGCCGGTCGAGGACCAGCCGACGTTCGTCGGCAACGCCCTCCTCAAGGCGCGCGCCGGCCTGGCCGCCACCGGGCTGCCGTCGGTGGCCGACGACAGTGGGCTGTGCGTCGAGGCGCTGCACGGCATGCCGGGCGTGCTGTCCGCCCGGTGGGCGGGGCCGCCCAAGTCCGACCTGCGCAACAACGAGCTGCTGCTCGCCCAGCTCGCCGACGTCCCCGACGAGCGACGCGGCGCGTGGTTCGAGTGCTCGGTCGCCTTCTGTCACCCCGACGGCACCGAGCTGCACGAGAGCGGTCGGATGGCCGGCCGGGTGATCCGCGAGCTCCGCGGCAGCGGCGGTTTCGGCTACGACGTGCTGTTCGTGGCGCAGGAGTGGGACGGGTCGGGACTCACCACCGCCGAGCTGAGCGTCGCCGACAAGGACGCGATCTCCCACCGCGGCCGGGCGCTGCGGGCCATCGCGCCGGCCGTCGCCGCGTGCCTCACCGTCTAGCGATACTCCGGGTTGGGGTGGTCGGGGTCGCTCAGGTCCCAGTTGGTCGTGATGTTGCCGTGCGCGGGGATGCCGCCGGCGTCCTTGATCCGCCGGGCCGCGTGCAGCATGTTCCAGGCCGCGAAGACCGTGTTGCGGGTGGTCCAGTGGTTCTGCGCCCCCCGGTTGTCGTCGAGGTACGACGGCCCGGGTCCGGCCTCGCCGTTCCAGTAGGCGTCGGCCTGCGGAGGGATCGTGAAGCCGATGTGCGACAGCGCGTAGAGCAGCTGCGCGGCGCAGTGCTTGCCGCCGTCCTCGTTGCCGGTCACGATGACGCCGCCGACCTTGCCGTAGTAGGACCACTGCCCCGAGGCGTTGAGCTCTCCGGACCAGCCGTAGAGCCGCTCGACGATCAGCCGGGTGGGGGAGGACTGGTCGCCCAGCCAGATCGGCGTGCACAGCACCACGATGTCGGCGGGCTCGATCAGCGAGCGATAGAGCTCGGGGAAGTCGTCGCGCTCCCAGCCCTGCTCGCGCATGTCGGGATAGACGCCGGGCGGGATCACGTGGTCGACGGTGCGGACCACGTCGACCCGGGCGCCGACCCCCTCCAGGACGTGCTTGCTGACCGCGAGCAGGCCGTCGGTGTGACTGGTCTCGGGCGACCGCTTGAGGGTCCCGTTGAGGTAGACCGCTCTCAGGTCGGAGAAGTCGGTCGTGGCGGCGGCGATCTCGGCGTCGATGAACGCCTGGACGGAGTCGGGGAGCACGCGGCCAACGCTAGACCCGCTGGAGTCGACTTCCCAGCGCTGGCGAGAGGCGTCACCAACACGTCACAGGTGCGCCCGGCGAGAGTCGAACTCGCACTGGCCAGGACCTAAACCTGGTGCCTCTGCCAATTGGGCTACGGGCGCGGTGGCCGGCCGGTGGCCGGATGTGGTCAGGTCAGGCCGAGGTCCTTGCGCAGCTTGGCGACGTGACCGGTGGCCTTGACGTTGTACTGCGCCAGCTCGACCTTGCCGTCCTCGTCGACGACCAGGGTCGAGCGGATCACGCCCTGCACGACCTTGCCGTAGAGCTTCTTCTCGCCGAACGCGCCGTAGGCCGTCATCACCGCCTTGTCGGGGTCGGAGAGCAGGGTGATCGTGAGACCGTCGCGGGCACGGAACTTCGCGAGCTTCTCGGGCTTGTCCGGGGAGATGCCCAGCACCTCGAAGCCCTGCGCGTGCAGGGAGTCCAGCGAGTCGGTGAAGTCGCAGGCCTGCTTGGTGCACCCCGGGGTCATCGCCGCCGGGTAGAAGTAGACGATCACCTTGCGCCCGCGCAGCCCCGACAGGGTGACCTCCGCGCCGGTGTCGTCGGCCAGCGTGAAGTCGGGAGCGGTGTCTCCGGGGGACAGGCGGGCGGGCTCGGTCATCGCGGCTCCTGGCGGAGGTAGGTTGTTATTGCACATCGTTCGCAATAACGTGGGGTTGGCATCAGACGCCGCTCCAATCTACCGACCCGGAGGCGACCCCGTGCACGTGCCCGACGGCTTCCTCGACGCACCCACCTCGGTCGCCACGGCGGTCGTGGCGGTCGGTGGCGTGGCAGCCGCGCTGCGCGGGGCGCGGCGCGAGCTCGATGACCGCACGGCGCCGATGGCCGGACTGGTGGCCGCCTTCGTGTTCGCGGCCCAGATGATGAACTTCCCGGTCGGCGGCGGCACCAGCGGCCACCTTCTCGGGGGTGCCCTCGCAGCGGTGCTCGTGGGGCCGTCGACCGCGATCCTCTGCCTCACGGTGGTGCTGCTCGTCCAGGGCCTGCTGATGGCCGACGGAGGCATCACCGCGCTCGGGACCAACATCACGCTGATGGGACTGATCGGGGTGCTGGTCGGCTGGCTGGTGTTCCGCGGTGTCCTCGCCGTGCTGCCGAAGCGCGTCTCGTCGGTGCCGGTCGCGGCGGCCGTCGGCGCCTTCGTCAGCGTCCCGGTCGCGGCGCTGGCCTTCTCCGTGCTGTTCGCGATCGGCGGCACCGCACCGGTGTCCGCCACGGCGGTGGCCACGGCGATGGTCGGCTGGCACCTGGTCATCGGCACGGGCGAGGCGCTGATCACGCTGCTCGTGGTGGGCTCCGTGGTCGCCGTACGCCCCGACCTGGTCTACGGCGCCCGCGGCCTGATGACCGGTCACGAGCTCGAGATCCGCAGCGGGGCGACCGCGTGACCGCCACGCCTGAGACGGTGCGGCGCCGGGTGGGTCGCCGTGGCCTCCTGCTGGCCGGGCTGGTCCTCACCCTCCTGCTCGCCGGCGTCGCCAGCTTCTATGCCAGCAGCCACCCCGACGGCCTGGAGTTCGTGGCCGAGAAGACCGGTTTCAGCGCGACCGAGAAGGACTCTGCGGCGACCGACAGCCCGTTCGCCGACTATCAGACGGCCGGCATCCACGACCGGCGCCTCGGCAAGGGTCTCGCGGGTGTCGTCGGGGTCGGGGTGGTGCTGCTGGTGGGTGGCGGGCTGTTCTGGGCTCTGCGTCGCCGTCCCGCCGCAGCACCCGGCGCCGGACCCGGCCCGCACCGCGACCCGGGGTCCGACTGAGGTGGGCGCGGGGCACGGGCACCGTCTCTACTTCCACGGCCATAGCCGGGTCCACCGCGCGGCCGGCCACGTCAAGCTCCTCGCCCTGGTCGGCTTCATGCTCGTCGTGGTGAGCACCCCGCGCGCCTGGTACGCCGTCTTCGGCGGCTACCTCCTGGTGCTGGCCGTGGTCATTGCCTGGTCGCGGGTGCCCCCGACCTACCTGCTCAAGCGGCTCGTCATCGAGGTGCCGTTCCTGCTCTTCGCGCTGCTGATGCCGTTCGTGGCCACCGGTCCGACCGTGGAGGTGCTCGGCCTCGAGCTCAGCCGACCGGGGCTGCTGGCCGCCTGGGGGCTGGTCGCCAAGGGGACCCTGGGGGTGCTGGCGTCGCTGACCTTCGCCGCGACGACCGAGCCCGACGAGATCCTGCGCGGCATGCAGCGACTGCACCTCCCCGACCTGCTGGTGCAGATCATGGGTCTGATGATCCGCTACCTCGACGTCGTCACCGCCGAGCTGCGACGGATGCTGACCGGCATGCGCTCCCGCGGGTTCGACCCGCGCTCACCTCGACACTGGCCGGTGCTCGCCCGCGGCCTCGGCAGCCTCTTCATCCGGTCCTACGAGCGAGGCGAGCGGGTCCACCTCGCGATGCTGTCCCGCGGCTACCAGGGCCGGCTCCCGGACCTTTCCGGCGCCCGGGGGCACGAGCACCACCACGGCCGGCCGGCAGCGATCGAGGAGGCGGCGCGATGACGCCGGTGCTCGACGTACGCGGTCTCGCCTACGCCTATCCCGACGGCCACCAGGCGCTCTTCGGCGTCGACCTCCACGTCCACCGCGGGGAGCGGGTGGCTCTTCTCGGGCCCAACGGCGCGGGCAAGACGACCCTCGTGCTGCACCTCAACGGCATCCTCACCGCTGGCGCCGGCACGGTGTCGGTCAGCGGCCTTCCGGTCGAGAAGCAGCACCTCCAGGAGATCCGGCGCCGGGTCGGCATCGTGTTCCAGGACCCCGACGACCAGCTGTTCCTCGGCACGGTCCGTCAGGACGTGGCGTTCGGGCCGGCCAACCTCGGGCTGCGCGGGGCCGAGCTGGAGGAGCGGGTGCACTCGGCGCTCGACCAGGTCGGCATGACGGAGTACGCCGACCGGCCCCCGCACCACCTGTCGTTCGGGCAGCGCCGGCGGGTGGCCGTGGCCACCGTGCTGGCGATGGAGCCCGAGGTCCTGGTGCTCGACGAGCCGTCGTCCAACCTCGACCCCGCCTCGCGTCGCGAGCTCGCCGACATCCTGCGCTCCCTCGACGTCACGGTGCTGATGGTGACCCACGACCTGCCCTACGCCCTCGAGCTGTGCCCGCGCTCGGTGGTCCTCTCGGGTGGCACGATCGTCGCCGACGGCGGCACCCGCGACGTGCTCACCGACCGGGACCTGATGGCCGCCCACAGGCTGGAGCTGCCCTTCGGGTTCGACCCGCGAACGGTTGATAGCCTTCCCACGTGACCATGGATCCCACTGCGCTCGAGTCCGACGTCGAGGCGACCCGCGAACGGCTGGCCTCGACCATCGACGAACTCGTCTACCGGGTCAGTCCGAAGACGATCGTCGGACGCCAGGTCGCCACGACGAAGGCCCACTTCGTCGACCCGCAGACCGGCGCCCCCCGCACCGACAACATCCTCAAGGTCGTCGGCGGCGTCGTGGGCGTGGTCGTCGCCTTCGCGGTGATCCGCAAGCTGGTCCGGTGAGCTCCGTGGCGCTGGCGCCACCCACCCGCGGTGGGGCCGCCGATGACGACTCCCGGAAGACGCCCAGGACCGTGGCCGACAAGACGCCCATCAAGATGATGTACGACCGGCTCCTGGTCGAGCTGGACAAGGAGACCGGCGAGCGCCGCTCGTCCGGGGGCATCGTGATCCCGGCCACCGCGGCGATGGGCGCGCGGCGGCTGGCCTGGTCGAAGGTCGTCGCGGTCGGCCCCAACGCCCGCTCGGTCGAGTCCGGTGACCGCGTGCTGTTCGACCCCGACGACAAGGCCGAGGTCGAGGTCAACGGCGAGATCTACGTCGTGCTGCGGGAACGCGATATCCACGCCGTGGCCGCCGACCGGCTGGGCGACTCGGCGACCGGGCTCTACCTCTGACGCGGGCCCGGACCCTGGACCACACGGGCCGCCAAGACGTACGTACACCCTGTCTGGACCGATGGCAATAGCCCGAGATTTTCATTGACACCCCCCGTGGGTCCGGGAGATAACTGGTGGGCTGGGGGGTAGCCATGGGGGCGATCTCCGAGCGAGACCGGGGCCGGGGCAGGCGAAGGTCTCGCGACTCGGGACAGCACACACTGCACTCATGAACTCGTGGGGGTCGTGAGCAGAGTTTTGGTTGTCGACGACGAGAAGCGTGTCGTCGAGTTCATCAGCCGCTTCCTGGTGGCCGACGGACATGAGGTGGCGTCGGCCTACGACGGCGCCGAGGCGCTCGAGGTGCTCGACCGAGGCCCGGGCGTCGACCTGGTGCTGCTCGACCTGTCGATGCCGCGCACCAACGGCATGACGGTGCTCAACAACCTGGCGCAGCGCCAGTCATCGCCGACCGTCATCGTGCTGTCCGCGGTCGAGGAGGTCGGCACCCGGGTGGCCGCTCTCGACAAGGGCGCCGCCGACTTCGTGTCCAAGCCGTTCCACGCCGCGGAGCTGATGGCCCGCGTGCGCCGGCACCTCGCCGCGGCGGTGCCGCGGCCCCGGCAGGAGGTCGCCAGCCGCTACCTCAGCGCAGGCGGAGTCTCCGTCGACCTCGACCGCAGGCGTGCCCGGCACGCCGGAGCCGATGTGGCGCTCAGCGAGCGTGAGGTCGGCCTGCTCTCCCACCTGATGCGCCGCCGCGGGTCGGTGTGCCGCCGCGACGAGCTGCTCCACGACGTGTGGGGCCTCGACTTCGACCCTGGCAGCAACGTGGTCGACGTCTGCATGCGCCGACTGCGCACCAAGCTCGGTGACCCGCCGATCGAGACCGTCCGCGGTCTGGGCTACTGCTTCTACGGGGAGTGACGTGCCGCTGGGAGTCCTCGGTCGCTACCCGCTGCTCGTCCTCTGGCTGACGTGCGCGGTCCTCGAGACCGCGTCGATGATCATGGCCCCGGGCTCGGAGACCGTGGCCTACCACCTGATCTGGATCGGGCTGGCGCTCGCCCACGACCGCGAGGTCTGGCCGTGGCGCACCACCGTGGTCGCGGTGATCGCGACGACCACCATCACCGGCGCCGTGATGGTGCTGCGGGTCTGGGAGGGTGTCCTCCACTGGGAGGAGACCACCGAGATCCCGTTGATGACGACGCTGCTGCTGCTGGTGCTGTGGAACAGCCGGCGCCGCTACGAGGCGATCGAGGCGCTGCGCGGCGTGCACGAGCGCGACCGACGGCGCGCGGCGCTGCGGGTCCGGCTGAGCCGGCTCACCTCCCACGAGATGCGCACCCCGGCCACGATCGCGCAGGGCTTCACCGACCTGTTGCTCGCGCGGGAGACCGACGAGCAGAGTCGTCGGGACCTCGAGGTCATCCACGGCGAGCTGCAGCGCCTGGTGCTGGCCAGTGACCGGTTGGTACGGATGATGCGGATGCCCGAGCAGGACGGACTCGACGAGGTCGTCCTGTCCGAGCTGATCGACGAGACGACGGCGCGCTGGCACGTCGTCGCCGAACGACGCTGGCTGGTCGAGGCCGACCCGGTGGTGCTGACGTGCTCACCCGACCGGGTCCGAGCGTGCCTCGACACGCTCATCGAGAACGCCGTGCGCTACACCGACGACCTCGACACCGTCCGCGTGATCGGGCGGCGGCTGGGGGATCGGTTGGTGATCGGCGTCGCCGACTCCGGTCAGGGGCTGGCCACCGACACGGCCCTGGCGATCAACACGACGCCCTATGACGCGGACCCCTACGAGTTCGACGCCCGGCACGGCTCGGACCCGCTCAGCAAGACCGGCCTCGGGCTGCACCTGGTGCGCGAGGCGGCAGCGGCTCGGGGTGGTTGCCTGGTGGCGGGCCGCTCGGCCGAGGGCGGTGCCCTGCTGCTGATGGTCGTGCCCGACCTCACCCGGCCCGCCGTCCAGCCCGGCCAGACCCGGACCGTCGCCCGCAGCACCACCGACGCGCTCGCGGCCGGCTGACCCCGGTCGCGGGGTCCTCGACCGGGCGTCGTACGCCTGGAACCCGGCGCTGACCTGCACGGACAGTGGAGGGAAGCGCCCGCCCCGGCGCTGAGGGAGGGCTTTCCTCAGCCTGTCAACCCCCGAAGGGTCACGTTTTCTGCGCTTGATGAGCGCTTGATGACAACGGCATGACAGCGCGGTCACGAACCGCCTCGTGCGCCTTCCCAGGCCGCATCTTGGGACGCGTCGAACTTTGTTCCCGAGAAGGGTGACGTCGATGCGAGATGGGGCAGGCATGGCGAAGGGCACGATCGTGGTGACGGCCGCGCGAAGCGGACGCGGCCGACAGGAGGACCGGGTGCGCTGGATGGCGTCCGGGCTGCTGGCGTTGGCGCTGGCACTGGCGACGCTGGCGGGGCTGCCGCTCCCGGCGGCGCACGCCGCGCCCACCAACGTGCTCACGCTGGACGTGCAGAGCGCCCGCGACGAGGCTCGGGCCTTCGGCGGCGCCGGCGTCTCCGAGGGCGACCCGATCACCGACTACAAGTTCATCATCAACGAGAACAACGTCGGTGACACCTCGGTGCGCACGCCCACGGGCGACTGCACGCCGACGGGTGGCGACCCGAACTACCCCGACAACTGCCCCTGGACGTCGATCAACGCCGCGGCCGACGCCTCCCCGATCCTGACCCAGGGCGACCAGGACACGATCGGCTCCGGGCTGGCCCTGCCCGACGGTGACTACCTGATCTCCGTGCTCGCCGACGGCTACCGCCTCGACGGTGCCTACTTCTCCATCCCGCTGCCCGACGAGTCCCCGGTGACCGTCGGGCTCCAGCCGTTCCCGCTGCCCGACTCCACGGTCAAGGGCCTGGTGTTCGAGGACATGGCGCCCACCAACGGTGCCTTCGACAACGGCGACGTTCCCCTCGAGGGGTTCGAGGGCCACCTGTTCGACACCCTCGGCGAGATCAGCACCGACGTCTACGGCAACCCGCTGTGCACGACGTACGTCGGTGAGGACCCGGTGTCCCACGAGATCCCCGACAGCGAGCTGGTCGACGGCGCCCCGGTGGTCGACAAGGTCGGTGGCATCTGCCGCAGCGACGCCGACGGCATCGTCACCTACCCGCACATGGGCACGAACCGCTACACCCAGCAGGTCATCCCGCCGGACGGCTCCGGCTACATCCAGACCACCACCCTCGAGGGCAACCACGACTGGGACACCTGGGTGATGGAGGGGTCCACCGGCTTCGACACCGAGTTCGCGGTGGCCGGCGAGGCGGTCCCGACGCCGCTGTTCGGGTTCGCCAAGGCGATCAAGAACGGCCAGCCCCTGGGTGGCAACGCGGTCGCCGGCTCGATCTCCGGCCGGGTGATGCGGACCCTGCACTACGTGCCCCCGAAGGGCGGCAGCTTCGACGTCTTCAACGGCTACACCGGCACCAAGATCCAGCGGCCGATCCCCGACGCCTGGATCTCGCTGGCCGACCTCGACAACGGCGACCAGGCCGTCTGGGTGGGCCAGGCCCAGCCCAACGGCAACTTCACGATCGACCACGTGCCCGACGGCAACTACCAGATCACCTGGTGGGACGAGGCGCAGAACAACCTGCTCGCGCTGCAGAACGTCACCGTGGCCGGCGGCGAGGCCGTCGACTTGGGCGTGCTGCCGATGAGCGGCTGGTGGACCGAGTACACCGGCACCGTCTTCAACGACAAGAACCGCAACGGCAAGCGGGACCCGGGCGAGAACGGCGTCCCCAACTTCGCCCTGACGATGCGCAAGCGCGACAACACGCTGATGGACCGCGGCCAGACCGGCGCCGTCACCGACGCCAACGGCAACTACGCCATCGAGGGCGCCTACCCGCTGGGCGAGTTCGGCTACACGGTGATGGAGGCCTACAGCGACTCCTACTACACCACCGGCATCACCTGGCAGGCCGACAACATGCCCGAGCCCGAGACCATCAAGGGTGCCGGCGTCGACCTCAGCACGCTGAACATCATCGGTCTCGGCGCCACCGTCGAGTGGGGCGTGCACGCCTACGACCCGACCGGCGCCAACGGCATCGACCCGCGCAACGGCGGCATCGTCGGCTCCATCTCCTACGACACGACGCGCAACGAGCTCGACCCGCGCTACGCCGCGTCCGAGGACTGGCAGCCCGGCGTCCCGGACATCCCGGTGATGCTCTACAAGACCGTCCCCTGCGGCACCCACACCGGTACGCCGTGTGACGCCGACGAGCGCTACGAGCTCGCCCCCGACGGCTCCTACGCCAAGGGCGCGTTGATCAACAGCTACCTGTCGGAGAGCTGGGAGACCCCGCGCGGCTGCACCGCCCGCGACGTCGACGGCAACCCGCTGGTCCACGGCGTGGACGAGGACCACCAGGCCCTCAACCAGGAGGTCGACGGCAAGTGCATCCCCGCCTTCTCCCAGAGCGTCCAGATCGGCGCCTACCCGACCGACCAGGGCACCGCCGACGCCAACTTCGGCGCCACGGTCAACGGCAACTACGGCTTCGGCGACGGCTGCACCGGCACCCTCGACCTGAGCAACGGCCCGGCCACCCGGGCTGCAACGGCGGCACCTTCCAGCCACTGGCGGCCGGCGACTACCTGGTCAGCCTCGACATCCCGCACGACTCCGTCACCGACCAGCCGCTCTACAAGGCCACCGGCGAGGAGGACATCAACATCGGCAACGGCAACGAGATCGTGCCGCAGGTGCCGCCGCCGGCGTGCGCCGGCCCGCTGCACACGGTCGACGTCCTGGGCATCGACGCCGAGGGCGACCTCCAGCTCCTCGACAACGGCGACCCCAACCCGGCGTTCGGTGGCGACGGTCCCAACCGGTCGACAGCCCCACGGTCATCGACATCGGCGGGTCGCCCTACGAGGGCACGCCCAAGCCGACCTGTGAGACCAAGCTGGTCGAGCTCAACAACGGCAAGTCGGTCGTGCCGATGTTCAACATCTTCACCGAGGTCCCGCTGCCCAGCCGGCTGCGCGGCCTGATCATCGACGACATCAACTTCTCCGGCAACCCCAAGCACACGGCGTACGGCGAGAAGCTGCCGGCCGAGTTCGTGCCGATCGGCATCTACGACTACACCAACCGGCTCGTGACCACCGTGGAGTCCGACTTCAACGGCTTCTACGACGTGCTGCTTCCCTCGACCAACCAGATCAACTGCCCGACTCCCTCGGGCATCTGCGCCGGCATGTACCGGTTCGTGGGCAACGACCCCGGTGTTCCGGGCGCCCTGAACCCCAACTACAACCCGCGCTACCGGGTGATCGCGACCGAGTTCGAGGCGGTTCCGGGCGTCACGATCCCGACCGACCTGGCGCCCACCCAGGTGGGTGCGCAGATCCGCGGTCCGGTCACCGGTCAGGTGGTCCCGGTCGAGTGCCCCGTGGACAACGCGGTGCCGCAGCTGTTCGCGGTCAACCAGCCCTACGTCAACGGCAGTGGCGACTTCGTCATCGAGGGCCTGGGCTTCGGGGCCAACCAGGGCGCCGGCTCGGTGACCCTGGACGGCGTCGAGCTGCCGGTGACCAGCTGGAGCGACACCTCCATCAGCGTGTCGGTGCCCTCCGGCGCCGCCACCGGCCCACAGCAGCTGCTCGTCACCGCTGACAACGGCAACGTCACCCGCAACGGCCTGACGTTCCACGTCCTCGGCGGCAGCTACAACCCGAACGTGCTGGAGGTCGGCAACGAGGGCTCCTCGTTCGCCACCATCCAGGACGCCCTCAACCAGGCCCGCTCGCAGAACTCCGGCAACGGCTACCTCGTCGTGGTCTACCCGGGCGTGCCCGACCTCGCCAACCCGCGGATGAACCCGCTCGGCGCCTACTACGAGAACCTGATCATGGCCTCGCCGGTCAAGCTCCAGGGTGTCGGTCCGGGCGGCTTCCAGGGCAGCGACTACGTGCCCGGCACGATCCTCGACGCCGGCGCCTTCGGTGGTGACACCGACCACGCCACGGCCTGGTACAACCTGCTCGGCACCCTCAACTGGGACGGCAACCAGACCGTCAACGACGGCCAGGGCATCTACGTCCTCGCGCGGTCCGGCGGCGGCGGTGGCGGTGGCGGCAACGCCCGCCAGTTCACCAGCGGGTTCAAGGCCTCGATCGACGGCTTCGACATCCGCGGCGGCGACCAGCGCGGCTTCCCGGGCAACATCAACGAGCTGACCGGTGCGCCGAGCGGCCTGCCGGCCAACATCAGCACGCAGGGTGGCGCGATCTTCGCCAACTCCTACGCCCGCTACCTGCAGGTCACCAACAACGTGATCCAGAACAACGGTGGCGCCTACGGCGCGATCCGGCTGGGCACGCCCGACCTGACCGGGGCAGCGGCGGACGGCCAGAACGAGAACATCCGGATCTCCCACAACCGCATCGTCAACAACGCGGGGACCAACCTCGCCGGCGCGATCGGTGTGTTCGCCGGGGCGGACAACTACGAGATCGACCACAACGACGTGTGTGGCAACTTCACGCTCGAGTACGGCGGCGGCATCTCGGTCTACGGCCGCAGCCCCAACGGGCGCATCCACCACAACGCGGTCTACCTCAACCAGGCCAACGACGAGGGCGGCGGCATCATGATCGCCGGCGCGCTCCCGGCCAACCCCGACGACCTGTCGCCGGGCAGCGGCTCGGTCTCGATCGACCACAACCAGATCAAGGCCAACATGTCCAACGACGACGGTGGCGGCATCCGCTTCCTGATGGCCGGCAGCGCCGCCATGAACGTCAACGACAACGTGATCGCGGACAACGTCTCGACCCACGAGGGTGGCGGCATCTCGCTCAACGACGCCTCCAACGTGCGGATCGTCAACAACACGATCATGAAGAACCTGACGACGGCCACCGCGGTGACCTCGAACGGCTCGCCGGCCCCCGCCGGTCTGTCGACCTCGCTCAACAGCGACCAGCTGCAGGCAACCCTGCCGTCCGGCTCACCGCTGTTCAGCAACCCGGTCCTGTTCAACAACATCTTCTGGGACAACCGTGCGGGCACCCGTGCCGGCGGCACGGTGCAGGGCCTCGGGCTCGGCGGTGCCACGGATGTCGAGCACTGGGACCTGGGCGTGGCCGACCCGACCGACCCGGGCCAGGTGCTCGCGCCGACGTACTCGGTGATCCAGGACGACAACGGTGGGCACGACTACGCCGCCGACGCCAGCAACGTGGGCAGCGACCCGGCCGTGGCCGACGCCCTCGACGTGTCGGTGAGCTTCACCGCCTGGCGGCAGAACCCTGCCTTCGTGGACGCCACGCTGGTCACCGTCGACGCTCCGGTGTCGCAGCTGGGTGACTACCACCTGACGGCCGGCTCGCCCGCGATCGACGCCGGTACGCCGGCGGTGGGTGCGGTCACGGCGCCCGACACCGACCTCGACGACGGGCTTCGTCCCGCCGACGGTGGCTTCGACATCGGCGCGGACGAGTTCGGGGCCGGCGTGGCCCCGCCGCCCGCCGCGCCGCACGACTTCACCTTCTCGACGGTCGGCAACGGCACGGTGCCCGGTCTGTCTGGCCCCTACGACGACGCTGACCTCTACAGCTTCGAGAGCGAGGTGTTCGGCAAGATCTGGGACGCTCAGGACCACGCGCTCCCCGGTGGCGCCGACGTGGACGGCTACGCAGCGGTCGACGCGACGCACTTCTACCTGTCGTTCGCCGCGGACACCGCCGTCCCGGGCCTCGGCACGGTCGGTGACGAGGACGTCGTCTACTACGACGACGGCACCTGGGTGATGTGGTTCGACGGCAGCGCCTCGGGTCTGACCGACGCCGCGTTCGACATCGACGCGATCGCCATCGACGGGCAGACGCTGTACTTCAGCCTGCGCGCCAACAACCCGGGTCCGCCCGGTGCGGCGGCGCCGTACAACAACGGCGACGTCTACCGCTACGACGGTGGCATCGGTGCCAACGCCAGCTACACGAAGGTCGTGGACCTGTCGACGCTCGGTGTCGGCAACGGCCTCAACGTCGATGGCCTGCGGTTCCTCAGCGCGACCCACTTCTGGGTGTCGCTCTCCAACAACACCGACCAGAACGTGCCCGGCGTGGGCCTGGTGGCCGATGAGGACATCGTGGAGTACGACAACGGCACCTGGAGCAGCTGGTTCGACGGGTCGGCCTACGGGCTCGACGCGCAGGCCGCTCAGGACATCGACGCGTTCAGCTTCGGTGGCGACGCCGGGGCGCGGCCGCCGACGGTGAGCCCACTGGTGTTCTCCACGGTCGGGAGCACGTCGCCCGACGGCATCCTGACGGCACCGGACAACGCCGACGTCTACACCTGGGACGGCTCAGCCTTCGGGCGTGCGTTCGACGCCACCGCCCTCGGGCTGCCGGCCAGCGCCAACCTCGACGGTCTGGACTACGTGGACGGCACGCACTTCTACGCGTCGTTCGACAACAACACCAGCGTGCCGGGCCTCGGGACGGTGCAGGACGAGGACGTCGTCTTCTACAACGACGGCGCCTGGGAGCTCTTCTTCGACGGCACGGCCAACGGACTGACCCAGGCCGGCGAGGACGTCGACGGCATCTGGGTGCTCGACGACAACACGTTGTTCTTCTCCACGGTCGGCAACATCTCGCCACCGGGGGTGGGCGGCAACGCGGACAACTCCGACATCTACCGCTGGGCGCGGGGCACCAACGGAGTCAACGGCTCGTTCAACCGGGCCTGGGACGCCACCGCACACGGTGTGCCCGGAGCGGTCAACGTCGACGGGCTGGTGCGCAACGGACCGTCCTCGAACAACTCGTGGCTGGTGTCCTTCAGCAACAACACCGGCGTCACGCTGCCCGGCATCGGGCTCCAGGACGACGAGGACGTGCTGATGGTCGTCGCCAACAGCTGGTCGATCTACTTCGACGGCTCCACCCACGGTCTCGGTGGATCCGCAGACCTCGACGTCGACGCGTTCGACATCCCGTGAACAGCAGGCACGAAAGGGATCTGGTGAACACGATGAACTCACCTCAGGAGCTGACCCCGGCAGTGCCGGCCGTGGAGGCCGCGGGTGGCCGCTTCCGGCTGGACCGGCGAGGGCTCTTCCGCGCAGGCAGTGGTGTGGCCGCCATCGGCGGCATGGCCTGGGCCGGCAAGGTGCTCGAGCCGACGGCGACAGCAGCCGGGAGCGCCGGGGACCCGGATCTGTTCATCGGCGGCACGGACGGCTGGATCAGCCTGCCCCAGACGCCGGCGATCCCGCCGTTCCACCCGGACCCGCTGGCGCCGGACGGACTGTCGACCTACATCTTCGGGTTCCGGAACCTGACCGGGATGTCGGAGGCGCAGCGGCTGGCCCAGAAGAACAAGGCGCAGCACACGGCCCCGCTGTTCTGGGTGCCGCAGTACAACGACGGCGGCGCCGGCTTCTTCGTCAAGCTCACCAACCTGGGCCTGGCCCTGCGGCCGGACCTGTTCGACGCGCACACCCTGCACTGGCACGGGTTCCGTAACGTGATCCCCTTCTTCGACGGCGAGCCGTCGGGGTCGATCTCGGTGCCCTCGGGTCGGGTCTTCACCTACGCCTACCGGCCGCGGGACCCCGGCACCTACATGTACCACTGCCACGTCGAGGACGTGGAGCACGTGCACATGGGCATGACCGGCATGGTCTTCGTCCGCCCGCTGCAGAACGAGACCGGCGCCACGGGGGCGCCGGTCGCCAGGGTGGCCGGGAACACCGCGGCCGGTGCGCCGATGGGCTACATCTACAACGACGGGCTGCCCGTCAGCGCCGAGGCGTCGACGGCCTACGACCGCGAGTTCGCGATGTTCATCAGCGAGGTGTGGGCCGAGTCGCACTGGGCCGACGCGCACATCCAGCTCCCGGAGTGGAGCGACTACCGGGCCGACTTCGTGCTGCTCAACGGACGCGCCTACCCCGACACCCTGGAGCCCAACGGCTCCGACGTGAACCCGTTCGCGCCGCCGGCCAGCGCTACGACGCCAACGGCGACCTGATCGCGCCGAACGGCCGCGACGACCTGCAGTTCCAGCCGATGTCCTCGCGGGTGCGCTGCAACGCGGGGGAGAAGGTCGCACTGCGGTTCGCCAACCTGGGCTTCAAGGAGACGGCGATGAGCATCGCCGGCATCCCGATGCGGGTCGTCGGCCGCGACGCCACCCACATGACGGGGCGCGACGGCCACGACACGTCGTACGTCACCGAGACGATCAACATGAGCCCCGGTGAGAGCTACGACGTGATCTTCGAGGCCCCGGCCTACCAGGGCGGCGGGACCGACCCGGACATCTACGTCCTCTACAACCGCCAGTACGAGCGGTCCAACAACCTCGCCGGCGGCGGCTTCGGCGGTGCCGCCACCCACATCGAGGTGTACCCACCGGGACACCTCCTCGAACAGGTCCATCCCAACGACTGGGCGGAGGTTGCGCCGTGAGCACCCGAGTGAGCTCGTACGCCGTCGCGGCGGTGCGCCGGGACCTGCGCCGGACGCTGCTGGTCCTGGTCGGCCTCGTGGCGCTCGCCGTCACTGCCATCAGCGGGCAGTCGTCCCAGGCCGACGCCGCGGCGCCGCCCGACCAGCCGATCGGGATCGTCTGCACCTACGGCGAGGGCAACAACCCTGGACACCCCGTCTTCAACCTGACCACCAAGACCGGCTACATCAGCCTCCCCGACGGCAACACCGCCTTCATGTGGGGCTACTCCGCCGGCCACGGCGGCTTCCAGCACCCGAGCAACGTCCTGTGCGTCAACGAGGGCGACCAGGTGACGGTGATCCTCCACAACACGCTCGAGGAGCCGGTGTCGGTCACCTTCCCGGGCCAGACCGGCGTACTGGCCGACGGACTGCCGACCAGCCAGGAGGTCACCGCGGGCAGCGCCACGGCCCTGGCGCCGGCGGCCGCGGCCCTGAGCGGCACGATGACCTACACCTTCGAGGCCGACCACGCGGGGACGTTCCTCTACGAGTCCGGCACCAACCCCGACAAGCAGGTCCGGATGGGCCTGTTCGGCGCGCTGATCGTGCGGCCGACCATGGGCGCCGACTACGCCTACAACAGCGCGGACAGCCAGTTCGAGCCGTCCGAGGAGTTCATGGTCCTGCTCTCCGAGATCGACCCCTACCAGCACCAGGCGGTCGAGCAGGGGCGGTCCTTCAACGTCAACAACTACAAGCCGCGCTACTGGCTGATCAACGGTCGTGGCTTCCCGGACAGCATCGCCGACAACTACGCCTCGTGGCTGCCCAACCAGCCCTACGGTGCGCTCGCGGAGATCTTCGAGTTCGCCGGGACGGGCGACCGGCCGTCGATGGCGCGCTACCTCAGCGTCGGCTCCGACAACTACCCGTTCCACCCGCACGGGAACAACGGACTGGTGGTCGGTCGTGACGGCCACGAGCTGAAGAACGGGGTCGGCGACGACCTCTCGATGGAGAAGTTCGACATCAACATCGGCCCCGGCCAGACCTGGGACGTGCTGTTCAAGTGGTACGACGCGGAGCACTACTCCGAGGCGAACCCGGTGCCGGTGACGGTGCCGAGCCTGGCGAACTCCGTGATCGGCACGTTCTACAGCGGCAGCCCCTACCTCGGTGGTCAGCAGTCGCTGCCGACCGGCTCCGAGGGACTCAACCAGTGCGGTGAGTACTACATCATCTCGCACAACCACGCCCTGTACCAGATCACCTCCTGGGGAGTGAACATGACCGGGCCCATCACCTACATGCGGATCGATCCGCCCGGCACCGACCACGGCAGCTGCGGACAGTGAGGGGGGAGATGACGATGCGGAACATCACGATGTCGCGCTGGAGCAACCTCCGTCGCACCGCGCTGGGCCTGCTCGGGGCCTCGGCCGCCGCCACCCTCGGGGTGCTGCTCGGGACCGCCAGCCCGGCAGCCGCGGCCGACCAGACCATCGACCTGTACGCCGTCCCCGGCAGCACCACCCTGCCCAACGGCACGACGGTCGACGTCCTGGGCTACAACACCACCAACGCCCCGGTCGACAAGCCCGGTGGCCCGGTGATCGTGGTCAACCAGGGTGACTTGGTGACGATCACGCTGCACAACGAGCTCGGGACCGGTGCGGACACCAGCCTGCTGATCAAGGGGCAGCCGCTGGTGCCCGACCTGGTGGGTGCGGCCGACGCCGGCACGGCGACCTACACCTTCACCGCCGACGAGCCGGGCACGTTCCTCTACGAGGCAGGTCTGCTCCCCAACACGGAGTACCAGACCGCCATGGGCCTGCACGGTGCCTTCGTGGTGCAGCCGACGAGCGCTCCCGACGTGCCGATCGCCAACCAGGCCTACGGAGACGCCAGCACCTCCTACGCCGCGGCCTCCGTGCTCGTGCTCAGCGAGCTCGACCCCAACCTGAACAACGCCGCCGACCCGGCAGCGTTCGACATGCGCAACTACAAGCCGCGCTTCTTCCTGGTCGACGGCAAGGCGCACCCGCAGATCGACACGATCTCGGCTCCCGCCGACGCCGACGTGCTGCTTCGCTACGTCAACGCGGGTGTCACCAACCACTCCATGGGCGTGCTCGGCGCCTCCGGCCAGACCGTCATCGCGATGGACGGCTTCCCGCTGAACGACGCGCGCACCTACGTCGCCGAGACGATCGGCCCCGGCCAGACGCTCGACGCGCTGGTGCACACCCCCGCCACCGGCCCGGTGGACCAGCGGCTCTCGGTCTATGACGCCGGCATGCGGCTGCGCAACGCCAACGCGGACGGCCTCGGCGGGATGCTCGCGACCCTGCAGGTGGACGGCGTGGCGCCGGGCACCGACGACCAGGGTCCGGTCAGCTCGGGGGCCGCCTGGCTGGCCGACACGCTGACCGCGCACGTCAGCGACGCCAACCGTGGCGGCCACGCGATCACCGAGGCGCGCGCCTACTTCGACGACCTGCCCACCGCGCCGATCGGGCTCGCTGCGGCCGACGGCACGTTCGACAGCGCCGATGAGGACGTCACGGGCTCGGTGCCCGTGGTCAGCGGCGAGCACACGATCTATGTGCAGGGCTTCGACGGCACCACCTGGGGTCCGCTGACCTCGGTGCTGGTCACCGGTGCGGATGCCGGCGGCCCCACGGTCGTCGGACCGGTGGTCAACCCCGACGTGACCCGACAGGCGGCACCCAAGGACGTGACGGTCACCGCCACGGGCGACGACTCGGCGAGCGGCAACAGCCAGGTCACCGCCGCGCAGTACTCCATCGGCACCAGCGCCGGTGACGGCGGCTGGGTCGACATGGACGTGACCAACCCGGCCCCCGTGGCCGAGCTGACCGGCACGATCCCGACCACCGTGCTCGACACCCTCACCGAGGGCAGCCACCCCGTCTGGGTGCGCGCCCAGGACGCCCAGGGCAACTGGGGCGACGCGGTCTCGGTCAACCTGGACGTCGACCTGTCGGCGCCCGCGGTCGGACCCGTGGTCGTGGAGAAGTCGCCGAACAACGGCCTGATCCCGCTCACCAGCTCCCAGCCGGTCGTTCGGGTCTCGGTGCAGCAGATCTCCGACGTCGCTGCCGGCTACACCGGCACGATCGCCAAGGTCGAGATGTACGTCGACGAGAACCCGGACACCGTGGTGGCACCGGCGACCGCGTTCGCGATCCCGATGACGTCGCTCGACGGGCTGTTCAACGAGCAGGCGGAGGCGCCTACGGCGACATCCCGCTCTCGACGGTGCGGCAGATGGGCACGGGCAACCACACCATCTACGTCCGGGCCCGCGACCGCGCCGGCAACTGGAGCTCCTATGCCACCGGCACCCTGGTGGTGGACACCGACAACCCGGTCGTCGACTCGCTGAGCATCACGCCCAGCCCGACGCAGGGGACCACGGCGACCTTGGCGGCGACGGTCTCGGACGTCGGCACCGGTGTGGTCGCGGCCGAGTGGTGGGTCGGCACGGCGTCTCCGGGCACCGGCACCCCGCTCACCGTGACCGGTGGCACCACGATCAACGAGACGATCGACCTGTCGCTGATCGGCGACCGGAACGTCACGGTCAAGGTGCGGGTCCAGGACGCCGCCGGCAACTGGAGCGGCACCAAGACGACCTCGGTCGACGTGACGCCGCAGCTGTGGTTCTCCACCGCTGGCGACTCCAACCCGTCGCCGCTCACCAACGGCGGCAGCGGGGACCGACGTGACGCCTACTTCTGGAACGGCGTGTCGCACACCCGGGAGCTCGACCTGAGCGGCCTGACGCCGGGCAACGCCAACCTCGACGGGTTCCAGCGACTCGGCGCCGATCACTACCTGCTGTCGTTCGCGCCGTCCAACGTGGCGCTCCCGGGCGGTCCCACCGTCCAGGACGAGGACATCGTCGAGTACGACGGCGGTGCGTGGACGGTGTGGTTCGACGGCACCGCGCACGGGTTGACCACCGGTGCCGAGGACATCGACGCCTTCCACGTCACCGATGTCGACAACCAGGTGTTCTACTTCTCGACCCGCGGCAACGTGCGGCCTCCCAACGTGGGTGGCGCTCCCGGTGACAACGCGGACATCTACCGCTACAACGGCACCGGCAACGACTACTCCCGGGTCTGGGACGCCACCCAGAACGGCATCGCGGGCAACGAGAACGTCGACGGTCTGGTCTGGCGTGGGAACAACGACTTCTACGTCAGCTTCGACACCACGACCAACGTCCCCGGGCTGGGCAACACGCCGGAGAACGACGTCGTCCACAAGTACGGCCCCGGCGCCAGCTGGGTGACGTACTTCGACGGCAGCCGGCACGGTGTCAGCGGTGGCGCCCGCGACGTCGACGCGATCGACATTCCCTGAGAGGAGTCCGAGGACAGCGTGGACAAGAGCCGGCGTTCGAGCCGGGCAGGAGACACACAGTAGGAAACGAACAGCTCACATCGGATCCTTGAGGGGGGAGAAGAGAGATGAGTCAGGATGTGCGGAACCCGGCGGCGGTCGCGTCGCCGGCCCGGTCAGGACGCCGTCGCCGTTGGGTGGTGGTCGCAGGGCTGGTGCTGGCGGTGGTGCTCGGCGCGACGTGGTGGTCACACCGGCAGGCCGACGTACGGGCGGGCACGGATGCGGTGACCGTCGATGAGATGGCGGGGCGCTACGGCGTCGACGTCAACCTCATCGCGGTCACCGCCCGGGGCGGGCTCGTCGAGCTCCGCTACCAGGTCGTCGACCCGGACAAGGCCAACCGGCTGCTCCACGACGACGAGCTGGCGCCGGTCCTGGTCGAGGAGACGAGCGGCGCCACCTTGCAGATGGCCTCACCGCCACACCGGCACGGCGCCGAGCTGCGGCCGGGCGGTGAGTACTTCTTCCTGATGGCCAACACCCGCAACGCCCTGCACCAGGGCTCGCTGGTCACGCTCGTGATCGGGGACGCTCGGCTCGAGCACCTCACCGTCGAAGGCTGAGCCATGGGTTCGGGGAGGTGGGGCCGCCTGGCAGCGGCCCTGGTGGCCATCGCAGCGCTGGTGCTGCTGGGCGCGCCTCCGGCGTCCGCGCACACGGAGCTGGTGCGCTCCGACCCGCCCAACGGCGGCATGGTCGCCGAGGGCCGCACCGAGCTGTCGCTGTGGTTCGACGAGGCGGTCGGCGCGTCGTTCAGCAACGTCGAGGTGCGCACCCTGGGTGGCCAGGTGGTCACGTCGGACTTCGAGATCAGCGACGACGGACACCGGATGGTCATCCACACCACGGCCCTCGAGCGCGGGTCCTACGTCATCGACTGGCACGCCTTCTCGATGGTCGACGGTCACGCCTCCACCGGGCAGGTGATTTTCGGGTCCGGGCTGCGACCCGACGTGGTCGCCACCGGGGGTGAGACCGCTCCCACCGAGCTGGTCGTGGCGCGCTGGCTCGACCTCGCGGCACTGCTGGTCGCACTCGGCGCGGTCAGCGTCGGGGGCCGGGTTCTCCGGGCCGCCGGACCGGGCGGGTCGGTGATCCGCCGGCGGGTGCGTCGGTACGCCGCCTACGCGGCCATCGCCGCCTGCTACACCGGCGTGCTGCTGGCCTTCCTGCGCACCCGGGCGGCCGGTGCTCCGCTCCAGGCCTGGGTCGACCAGACCTGGCTGTCGCTGACCTCGTCGGCCTGGGGCAACCTCTGGCTGGCCCGCGAGGCGATGCTGGTCGTGGCCGCCGTCGCCCTGTGGCGGTGGCGCCGCAGCGACGCCGACCCGGAGCGGCGGGTCGCCGCGGCCGCGCTCGCCGGCGCCGTCCTCGTCGAGGGCTTCGCCGGGCACGCGGCGGCGCTCCCCGAGCAGTCGGTCGTCGCCGCGCTGATGGCGGCGGGCCACGTGCTGGCGGCAGGGGTCTGGGTCGGGGGACTCGCGGTCCTGGCGACCACCGTGCTCCGGGTCTTCCGGCGGGGTTCGGCCGACCCGGCCGCTCGCCCCGACTCGGGGGTCTGGCGGGCCTACAGCCCTCGGGCCGCCGTGGCCTCCGCGGTGCTGGTGGCCACCGGGCTCTACGAGGCCGGTCGGCACCTGCCGACGGTCGACAGCTTCACCTCCACGCTCTACGGCCGGGCCGTGCTGCTGAAGATGCTGCTGGTGGTCGCCGCCCTGGCCGTGGCCGGGTTCAACACGCTGCTGGTCAACCCCGACCTCGCGGCCCGGTGGCCGGCCGTGCGCGCCCGGCTCCCGCAGGGCGACGACGTCCGGCGTACCTTCTGGCGGACGGTGTCGCTCGAGGCGATCGTGCTGGTCGTGGCCGTGCTCGCGGCCGGCGTGCTCACCTCGGTGCCCACGTCTCGCGAGATCGCCGTCGCCACCCGTCCGGCCGTGCCCCATGTCGAGAACGTCGACGGCATGTTCGTCACCGTCGAGGCCGTGCCGTCCGGTGAGGGACAGCGCCGGATCGTGGTCCGTGCCGTGCCCACCGTCCTTCCGGCGGTGGCGCCGATCGTGGCCGTCGAGGCCGACGTGGTGGCACCCGACCAGCAGACCACGACCGTGCCACTGGAGCAGATCGACGAGGGCCGCTACGAAGGCAGCCTGCCGACCGAGACCCCCGGTCGCTGGTCGACCACCCTCCGCCTGCACCGGCAGGCGCACCCGGACACGGTCGTGTCCACCACCTGGCAGCAGTCGGCCACCCCCGACCAGCTGCCGCACACGCTGCGCACCCTGACCGGGCTCGCGGCGCTGTTGATCCTGTTCGCGCTGGTCGTGGCCGGGTTCACCCTCCGACGTCGCAGAACACCACCCGGCGACCCGGCCCGACCCCACCCCACACTCGAGCGGATCGGTTCATGAGACTGCTCCGGGCGGGCCGGGTCACCGGGACGTTCGTCGTACCGCTGGTGCTCTGCGTCACGGTGCCGGGGCTGACAGCGGGGACTCCCCCCTCCTCCGCTGCGGCCCCGGCGCCACCCCCCGCGCTGGAGTCGGTCGTCGTCACCCTGCGGGCCGGCACCGACCTCGACGGTCCCGGCGCCGCCGAGGCGCTCAGGCCCGGGGCGGTGAAGCGGCGGCTGCAGGCGCGCGCCGAGTCCTCGCAACGGGCGCTGCGTGGCGCGCTGGAAGGCTGGCGGGGCCAGGGCGAGGTCGCCTCGGTGCGGTCGCTGTGGATCTCCAACCAGATCGCGGTGACCGCCACGCCGAGCGTCGTCCGGCGGCTGGCAGCCCGCTCCGACGTCCTGTCCGTCGAGCCCGACCGGGTGGTGATCACCCCGGCAGCGGACCCGAGTGCCAACCAGGTCACCATCGGCAGCCCGACGGTGTGGGCGGCCGGTCAGACCGGCCAGGGCGTGGTGGTCGCGACGCTCGACAGCGGCGTCGACACCACCGACGCCGACCTGGCCGCGAGCTGGCGGGGCGGCTCCAACAGCTGGTACGACCCCTACGGTCAGCATGCGACGCCCGCCGACCTGACCGGTCACGGCACCAACGTGCTCGGTGCGCTCGTCGGCGGTGATGACACGGGTGCCGCCGTCGGCACGGCCCCGGGGGCGAGCTGGATCGCCGCCCGCATCTACAACGACGCGGGCGGCGCCACCCTGAGCGACATCCACCTGGCGTTCCAGTGGTTGCTGGACCCCGACGGCAACACGGCCACCGACGACGCCCCCGACATCGTCAACGGCTCGTGGTCCATCGGCAGCGGCCCGTCCTGCAACCTGGAGTTCCGGTCCGACGTCCAGGCGCTCCGCTCCGCCGGCATCCTCCCGGTCTTCGCCGGTGGCAACTTCGGCGGTGGTGCCTCGAGCAGCGTCAGCCCGGCCAACTACCCCGAGTCGTTGTCGGTCGGCGCGGTCAACGCGAGCGACCTGATCCGGTCCGACAGCAGCCGAGGGCCGAGCGACTGCGGTGGGCGGACCCGGGCGTTCCCCGACCTGGTGGCTCCGGGGACCGGCATCCCCACGGTCGGTCTCTACGGCTTGGCCGACTCCACGAACGGCACGTCGGTCTCGGCGCCGCAGGTGGCCGGCGCGGCGGCCCTGCTGCTGGGCGCGCGACCCGCGCTCACCCCCGACCAGGTGACCGGGCTGCTGACCAGCAGCGCCGTCGACCTGGGCGCCGCCGGCACGGACGACGTCTACGGCGCCGGACGGCTCGACGTCGCGGCCGCCTACGCCGCGTTGCCGGACCCGGCGCCCGACCAGCTGTGGTTCTCCACCCTGGGCAGCGCCGCCCTCCCGGGGCTGGGCGCCGGCGATGACGCCGATGTCTATGCCTGGGACGGAGACACCTTCGGCATCCGCGTCGAGGCCGCCACGGCCGGGCTCGGCGGCAAGGCCGACATCGACGGCCTCGACGTGGTGGCGCCCGACCACTTCTACGCCTCCTTCGACGTGGACACCTGGGTGCCCGGCGTGGGCAAGGTCCAGGACGAGGACGTCGTGGAGTACGACGCCGGCGCCTGGTCGGTGTTCTTCAACGGCACCGGACACGGCCTGCGTGCGGCCGGCGGCGACATCGACGCGCTGACCGTCCGCCAGGGCAAGCTCTTCTTCTCGACCCGCGGCAACGTGCGGGTGAAGGGCGTGAGCGGCACGCCGGACAACGCCGACGTCTACCGATGGGACGGCAGCCGGTTCACCCGGGTCTGGCGGGCCACCAAGCGCGGGCTGCCGAGTGCGGCCAACGTCGACGGTCTCGCCTGGGTCAGCTCGACCAAGCTCGCGGTCTCCCTCAGCAACGACTCGCTGAAGGTCAGCGGCGTGGGCAAGGTCGAGGACGAGGACGTCATCTCGCGCGGGGGTCGGTGGACCCGGACCTTCGACGGTTCTGCGCACGGGCTCGGCGGAGTGGGCGGCCTCGACCTGGACGCCGTCGACCTGCCCTGAGTCCGAGTGGGGCGGGGCCGCGCCCGCAGGGGCCGAGGCCGCCGGCACCTCTAGACCGGCGGGTAAAGAAACGGGCGAACCCACCCGTGGGGCCGACCGGGCGGACGCATGCTTGACGGACTGTTCATCGATCTCGGGAGTGTGAACATGTCCGCAACGTCCCCTTCTCATCGCCTCGCCCTCGGTCTGGTGGCCGTGTCGGCGACGGCCCTCGTGGCCGGTTCCCTGCCCTCGGTGGCAGCGGCTTCTGCCGCCCAGCGAGGCACGACCGTGACGCGCACGGCCTATGCCATGTCGGCCGCAGGGTTCGGCACCCGGGTGCGTGGCGGTGACGTGCCGGTGTCGTCGGGCACCTCGTCGTACGACGCCATCGGCTGCACGAACAAGGCGGGTGTCGCGCACGGGGAGCACGTCGAGTCGGTCGACCTGGCCGGTCTCGGGACCGCCACCGGGGTCGACACCCAGGTGTCGACGGTGCGGTCGGGGGGCACCACGAAGGCCGTCTCGACCCACTCCGTCGCGGAGGTCACCGTGGCCGACACCGTCGCGGGGACCGTGTCGATCAAGGCGATCACCTCCACCGCGCGGGCCTGGCACAACGCCAGCGGCTACCACGGCGACGCGGGGACCACGATCGGGTCGATCACGCTGACCCCGCTGGCCGGGCCGGCCGTGGCGCTAGACGTGCCGACCGTCGGCCACCCGCTGGTGGTACCTGGCGTGCTCACCCTCTCGATGGGAGACCCGAAGCTCGGCGGCGGCTCGCGCGGTGCCTGGGCGCGGACGACCGGGCTGCTGCTCACGGTGCCCGGCACCGACACCCGGGTGGAGATCGCGCGGGCGAAGGCGACCATCAGCGGCGGGGTGACCGTCGGCCTGTTCCGCGGCTCGTCGTACGCCGTCGACGCCGACGCCCTGGGCGGCACGGCCACCGTCGGTCGGCACCCGCTGTCGCTGATGCCCTGCCAGGGCACCGACGGGAAGGCCCGCCGCAAGGCGATGACCACCGTCGACCTCGGTGCCCTGGTCGTCGACACCCTGACCAGCCGACAGGTGGCCGACCAGGAGTCGGGCAGGGCGTGGGGTCGGGAGTCGGCCACCGTGGCGCGCGTGGACGTCGGCGACGGGGCCCTGGTGATTCGCGACATCGTGGCCCAGGCCCACGCCGTGCGGACCCGCAGCGGGGTCAGGACCGACGCGCGGGGCACCGGTCTCGGTGACATCCGGGTCGACGGGCATCGGGTGAGACTGCCCGCGTCCGGGCGGCTGAGGGTTCCCGGAGTGGCGAAGATCGAGACCAAGGTCGTCACCCGCGGCAAGGACAAGATCTCGGTGGTCGGCCTGCGGTTGACCCTGCTGGACGGGTCCGGCGCGGTGGTCGACCTGGCGCGGGCCAACGTGCAGGTGCTCCCGAGCGGGCGCTGACGCAGCGCAGCGGCCGATCCGAGGGTCAGGGCGTGGGCGCGGCCGGGAAGATCGCGAACGCCCCGGCGACCTGGCCGTCGACCTGCGTCAGCCGGCCGGCCATCACCAGCACGTCGGCGTTGCCGTCGACCGAGGCGACGCCCCAGAACTGGTCGAGCACCGGCATGAACGAGGTGTCGCGGGCACCGGTCGCGAGGTCGAGCAGCGCGAGGTCGCGGCCGGCCACGCCGTTGCATCCGTCGTGGTAGCCACCCACGACGGTGTCGCCGATGATCTTGACCGCCTGGCCGTTGCCGTCGCAGTGGTAGTGCCACGACTCGACGCCGGTGGTGGTGTCGAAGTAGCGGACCTGGTTGTCGGCGCCGGCCACCGCGATCCGACTGCCGTCGGCGTTGAGGTCGAGCCCCTGGCCGTAGCCCTTGAGCAGCGTGAACGTGACCGGCACGACGTTGCCCGCGGCGTCGAGCTTGGTGAGGTAGGCCGCGGGCTGGCCGTTGACCGCGGTCTGTCGGCCGCCGGCGTAGACGTCGCCGGTCACCGGGTCGGCAGCCAGCGCGCGGATCTGGCCGGTGGAGCTCGGCGCCCAGGCGCGGACCGCTCCGGTGGTCGCGTCGACGGACCCGATCCGGCCGTGGGTCTTGCCGCCGAGCTGGCCGAAGGCGCCGCCGACGTAGAGGACGCCAGCCTCCTCGGTGAGCGCCCAGACCGCCTTGTTGGCGTCGGCCCGCCAGCCCGTGAGCACGTCGCCGGTGACCGGGTCGAGGGCCGCGAGGTTCTGCCTGGCCACACCGCCGATGGTGGTGAAGCCGCCCCCGACGAACAGTCGGGTGCCGTCGGTCGCCAGTGCCCGCACGACCCCGTCGGTGTCGGCGCTGAACGTCGTCACCAGCGCGCCGGTGTGCACGTCGAAGGCCGCCAGGTCGAGGCGGGTCGCCTTGCTCTTGCCGTCGAAGGACTTGGCGGTCGAGAACGAGCCGCCGACGTACGCCGTGTCGCCGATGACGACGGTGGCGTAGCCCTGTCCGTTGAGGCGCCACGACTGGATGGGCGGCGAGACGAACTGGGCCGGCGACGCGGAGGCGGGGGAGAGGCCGACGCCGAGCGCCAGGGCGAGCGTGCCGAGCACGATCGCCAGAGATGAGCGTGCCGCGTGGCGCAGCCGGATCCCGATGCGTCCTCCGGCCACGATGTGTGCCGACATGACGACCTCCCCATAGGTCGAGCGTGCCTCGCGTGTGCCAGCACTCCGCGCACATCATAGGGCCACGGCGGGTAGTTGGACGAAAACGTCATCGGGTGGTCATCGGCCCGTTCCGACGGCCGGGACAGACGGCCCGGAAAGACGCGGGCCCGGCCCCTCACCTGAGGGGTGCCGGGCCCGGAACACTGAGGTATCACACTGAGGTGGTACGCCATCAGGGACTCGAACCCCGAACCCGCTGATTAAGAGTCAGCTGCTCTGCCAATTGAGCTAATGGCGCCCGTCCGGAGTCGCCTCCGAAGCGACGTCCAGCCTAGCAGCGCGCCCAGGGGGGAGCGAAATCGAAAAGGGCCTCTCGCCGAGCGCGGCGCGACCGCCCTGGTGGGAATATCCAACTTTCAACTACCGTTGTGCCGGACAGCTGCCACCCTGCTGCCTGAGGAGTCTCCGATGCCCGCCATCACCGTCGACGACGTGACCACGCTGCCCCGGCTGCGCACGCCCGGACTGGGCGACCAGCCGCGGCCGGTCTGGCAGGTCTCCACCGCGCCGTCGGGCTACGAGGGCGAGGGCTTCCCGGTGCGCCGGGCCTTCGCGGGCATCGACCTGGCGCGGCTCGACCCGTTCATCATGATGGACCAGATGGGCGAGGTGGAGTACGCCCCCGGCGAGCCCAAGGGGACCCCGTGGCACCCGCACCGCGGCTTCGAGACGGTCACCTACATCATCGACGGCGTCTTCGACCACCGTGACTCCCATGGTGGTGGCGGCAGCATCACCAACGGCGACACCCAGTGGATGACCGCCGGGTCGGGCATCCTGCACATCGAGACCCCGCCCGAGTGGCTGGTGCAGAATGGCGGGCTGTTCCACGGACTCCAGCTCTGGGTCAACCTGCCGCGCGACGCCAAGCTGACCGACCCCCGCTACCAGGACCTGCGCTCCGGCGAGGTCGCCCTGGTGTCCTCGCCCGACGGCGGCGCGCTGGTCCGGGTCATCGCGGGTGACGTCGACGGTCATGCCGGTCCCGGGTCGACCTACACCCCGATGACGCTGGTGCACGCGACGATCGAGCCCGGCGCCCGGCTGGAGCTGCCGTGGAACCCGGAGTTCAACGCGCTGGGCTATGTCCTCAACGGGCACGGCTCGGTCGGCAGCGAGGGCCGACCGGTGCACACCGGGCAGGCGACCCTGTTCGGTGGAGGCGACTACGTCACGGTCGCGGCCGACCGGGCCCAGGAGGGCCGCTCGCCGAAGCTCGACATCGTGCTGCTCGGTGGCCGGCCGATCCGGGAGCCGCTGGCCTGGGCCGGCCCGTTCGTGATGAACAGCAAGGCCGAGGTCCTGCAGGCCTACGAGGACTTCCAGAAGGGCTGCTTCGGGCACATCCCGGTCTGAGCCGGGTCCGCCCCCGCGTCGGTCGGGAGCTGCTCAGGCGAGCGCCTTGGCGAACCACCGCTGGGCGTAGGGGTTGTCGTTGTAGCGCTCGATCGGGTGGTAGCCCGCCCGGTCGTACATCGCCACCGCCTCCGTCAGGGTCGCGTTGGTGTCGAGGTAGACGGTCGCGTAGCCGAGCCGGCGTACCTCCTCCTCGAGAGCGGCGAGCATCCGGCGCCCGAGCCCCAGGCCGCGCCAGGTGGGGTCGACCCACATCCGCTTGATCTCTCCGACGTGGTCGGCGTGCGGTTGCACGCCTCCGCAGGCGACCACGGCGCTGTCGGACCGGGCGACGAGGAAGCTGCCCCGGGGCGGGGTCATCCCGGCCACGTCGCTGGTGGCCGCGTCACCGGGGTCGAATCCTCCCGGGAAGCGGGCGTCGAGCTCGGCGAAGTAGCGGCGGACGGCGCCGACCGCCTCGGGGGAGCCGGGCTCGACCGGCTCGATCCGCACCGAGCCGGCGCGCAGCAGCTGCTCGGCGACGGCGAGCGCCTCGTCGAGGCGGGTCCGCTGGCCGGGGGAGAGGCGGTCGAGCAGGTCGCGAGCGAGCGTCTCGGACCGACGGTCGAGCTCGGCCCGGGCGTCGCCCCCGCGGGCGGTGAGTACGGCGACCCGGCGGCGTGCGTCGGCCGGGTCGGGCCGGACCTCGACCAGCCCCTCGCGCTCCAGGCCGCGCAGCAGCCGGCTCAGGTAGCCCGAGTCGAGGCCGAGGCGACCGCGCAGTGCGCGGACGCCCACCCCCTCCGGCTGTCCGCCGATCTCGAAGAGCAGTCGCGACGCCCCGAGGCTGCGGCCGGTGCCGAGGAACGACTCCTCGAGCACGCCCACGTGGCGGCTCCAGGTGCGGTTGAAGGCGCGCAGCGTGGTGGCGGATTCCGGCATTCTCTGACTTTAGTCAGAGGAAGGCGTGTGCGGAAGAGCCGCGCCCCGAGAAGCGGCCCGAGCATGCGCCCGAGAAAGGTCGAGGGCCCCGGGCGGCTGCCCGGGGCCCCTCGACGATGGGGTGAGTGACGGGACTTGAACCCGCGACCACCTGGACCACAACCAGGTGCTCTACCAGCTGAGCTACACCCACCATGCAACGACGCCCGCCGCCGGCGAGGCGGGAGAACCGGGCGTCCGACGTCAGAGTGTAGCGCTGTCAGCCGGTTCGCTCATCATCGGCGGCAGCCGCCGAGGAGCCGGTCTCGGAGCCCGCGCCGCTGCCCGTCGGGTCGGCTGCCTCGGCCGTCGGCGCGGACAGTCCGGTCAGCGAACCGCCGTGCCGGGCGGCGATGCCTCGGGCGGTCTCGGTGTCGGGGCCGGGCGGTGCGACGAAGACCGCCTCGCGGTAGTAGCGGAGCTCCTCGATGGACTCCTGGATGTCCGCGAGCGCCCGGTGGTTGCCCTGCTTGAGGGGGGACTGGAACCACGCCTTGGGGAACCAGCGGCGGGCCAGCTCCTTGATCGAGGACACATCGACGATCCGGTAGTGCAGGAACGCCTCGAGGTCGGGCATGTCGCGGGCCAGGAAGGCCCGGTCGGTGGCCACGGTGTTGCCGGCCAACGGCGGCCGGCTGCCGCCGGGGCAGTGCTCCCGGATGTAGCCGAGCACCTGCGCCTCGGCCTCGGCGAGGGTGGTGCCGGCGTCGAGCTCGTCGAGCAGCCCGGAGGTCTCGTGCATGGTCCGGACGTAGTCGCCCATCTGGGCCAGCGCCGCCGCCGGTGGCTTGATGACCAGGTCGATGCCCTCGCCGAAGACGTTGAGGTCGAAGTCGGTCACCAGGGCGGCCACCTCGACCAGCGCGTCGGCGCCGAGGTCGAGCCCGGTCATCTCGCAGTCGATCCAGACGAGTCGGTCGTTCACGGAATGTCACCCTACTCACAGCGGCCGAAGTCCGCGCTTCCTCAGAAATGGTTAAGAACTCTGGCCTAGTCTGAGGTCTCGTGAGCGAATGGAAGCAGTGGGCGGGGCTGGTCATCCGTCTGGTGCTGGGTGGCACGCTGCTGGCGGCCAGCTGGCACAAGCTGAAGGACCCCTACGCCAGCGTCATGTCCGTGCGCGCCTACGACCTGCTCCCTGAGCCGCTCGTCAAGCTGCTCGGCTACTCCCTGCCGATCATCGAGGTGCTGGTCGGCCTGTGTCTGATCCTCGGGCTGATCACCCGGGTGACCGGCGTCTTCGCGGCCGGCCTGATGGTGATGTTCGTGATCGGCATCGCCTCGGTCTGGGCCCGCGGCATGGAGATCGACTGCGGCTGCTTCGGTGACGGCGGTGCCAAGCCCGGTGCCTCCGCCGACTACCCTTGGGAGATCGCGCGCGACGTCGGGCTGTTCCTGATGGCCGGATGGTTGGTCCTGTGGCCCAGGACCAAGTACGCCGTCGACAACGTCTTGCTGCACCGAAGCCCCCCGTCGGGCGACCCCGAAAGGATCCTCGATGTCGAAGAAGTCCACTGACGCCACCCGCGCGGAGCGCACCGCCGCGCTGATGAAGGAGCAGGCGCGAACCGAGCGCCGTCGTCAGCTGATGATCGTCGGCGCGGTGATGGTGGTGCTCGCCGTCATCGTCGGCGCGGGGCTCTTCGTGATGAGCAAGGCCGACAAGACCAGCTCGTCCACGGTGGCCTCCAGCCCCTACAGCTTCCCCCTCGGCGACCCCAACGCGCCCACGAAGGTCGTGATCTACGAGGACTTCATCTGCCCGGCGTGCGGCTACTTCGAGAGCGTGACCCACGAGAAGCTCGAGCAGGCCGCCGCCGACGGCAAGGTCTACGTCGAGTACCGCCCCTTCAACTTCCTGTCCCGGCTCGGCCCCTACTCCGGCGAGGCGGCCAACGCCTTCCGCGCGGTGTGGGAGACGGCCGGCGAGGATGCCGCGATGAAGTTCCACGACGCGCTCTTCAAGGACCAGCCGTCGGAGGAGGGACCGTTCCCCGACTCCGACTGGTTCGTCGAGAAGGCGGTCGCCGCCGGTGCCGACGAGGCCAAGGTGCGCCCGGCCATCGAGAACAAGGAGTACATGGACTGGGTCGACAAGGCCACCGCCGACGCCAGCGAGGTCCGGAGCACGCCGACGGTCTACCTCAACGGTGAGCTGGTGCAGGCCGGCAACCTCGACGACGTCGCGAAGCAGGTCCTCGACGCGGTCGGCTGACCCGATGACCGAGCCCCGGCTCGAGGAGTTCGTGGCCGGCCTGCCCAAGGCCGAGCTCCACGTCCACCATGTCGGCAGCGCGTCCCCGGAGATCGTCGCGATGCTGGCCCGCCGCCACCCCGGGCGGGTGCCCGACGACCCGGCGCTGCTGGCCGACTTCTTCGAGTTCCGCGACTTCGCCCACTTCATCGAGCTCTACATGGCGGTGGTGGGGCTGGTGCGCACGCCCGACGACGTGCGGCTGCTCACCTACGAGATCGCTCGGGAGATGGCCGGCCAGCAGATCCGGTACGCCGAGCTGACCTGCACGCCGTACACCTCGGTGTGGCCGCACCACGACGACCGCGGCATGGCGGTCGAGGCCTACACCGAGGCGATCGAGGACGCCCGGGTGGCGGCCGAGCGCGACTTCGGCACCGTGCTGCGCTGGATCTACGACATCCCCAGCGAGACCGGGCTGCGCGGCGCCGACGGCACGCTCGACATCGCCCTCCGACACGCCCCGGACGGACTCGTCGGGTTCGGGCTGGGCGGACCCGAGATCGGCTGGCCGCGCCGGCTCTTCCAGCCACACTTCGACGCGGCTCGCGCCGCGGGGCTCCGCTCGGTGCCGCACGCCGGCGAGACCACCGGCCCGGAGACGGTCTGGGAGGCGCTCCGGCTGCTGGGCGCGGAGCGGATCGGACATGGCACCTCCTCGGCCGAGGACCCCGAGCTGCTGGCCCACCTCGCGGAGACGGGGATCGCCCTCGAGGTGTGCCCGTCGTCCAACGTCGCGACCCGTGCCGTCGCCTCGCTGTCAGAGCACCCGCTGCGCGCCTTCGTCGACGCCGGCGTCACCGTCACCATCAACTCCGACGACCCGCCGATGTTCGGGACCTCCCTCACCCGGGAGTACGCCCTGGCGGCCACGCTGCTCGACCTCGACGAGGCCGGGGTCGCCGACCTGGCCCGGGCCGCGGTCGCGGCCTCGTGGGCGCCCGACGGCGTCAAGACCGACCTGGTCGCCGCGATCGACGCCCACCTGGCGACGTGGACCCGCGCCGAGCCCGACTGAAATCCGCCCGCCCTCTTGCGCCGCACCCGGCCCGAGGTCTACAACTGGAGTGTCGGAGGAGCCGCAAGGCCCCGAAGACATCGAGGCCCCGCAAACTCATACTTTGCGGGGCCTCACCCTTTGTATCCACTCGTCGCCTCGATCCCGGGGATTTGGGCCCCGGAGCGCGGGGTGTGTCGCGCGGCTGCAGGACCGATGCCACGACAGGGTCGCGTCGGCGCCGACTTGGGGTCATCGCCGACGGCGCCTAGACTTCCCCGCGAGGGGAGTACTTCCCAACGTCCGTCCCGGTCATTCCGGCGCCGCCCGTGCGGTGCCCCGGGCGGCGGCCCTCCGGGCGAAGGAGACCTCAGGCCGTCCGACCTGAGGAGCCCCGTGCCCCCGTTCCCACCGTCCGTCGTCTCGTCGACCCTCGAGACCGCCGGCGCCCAGCCCGCCGACGCGACCCTCGACAGCATCGGCACACCGCTGCTGTGGGCGATGCTGCTGGGCGCCGTGGCCCTGCTGCTGGTGCTCGACTTCCTGATCACCCGGCGACCGCACCGCGTCACGATGCGCGAGGCGGTCGCCTGGTCGGCGTTCTACATCGCGCTGCCGCTGGCGTTCGGCGGCTACGTCTGGTCGGCCCACGGCAGCCAACGGGGCCTGGAGTACTACTCCGGCTACCTCGTCGAGAAGTCGCTGAGCGTCGACAACCTGTTCGTCTTCATGCTGCTGCTGGCGTCGTTCGCCGTGCCGGCCGAGCTCCAGCAGCGGGTGCTGCTGTTCGGCATCGTGGGTGCGCTGGTGCTCCGCGGCGCCTTCATCGCCGCGGGGGCGGCCGCGCTCGCGGCCTTCGACTGGGTGTTCCTGCTCTTCGGGGCGATCCTCGTGGCGACCGGCGTCAAGGTGCTGCGCGATGCCCGTTCCGGTGCCGACCACGCCTTCGACGCGGACCGGATGCGCGCCGTGCGGTGGCTGCGCCGGCTCTTCCCGGTGACCGACGACTATGAGGGCCCGCGGATGCTGTCCCGCGTCGACGGGCGTCGCGCGCTGACGCCGCTCGCGGTCGTGGTGGTGGCGGTCCTGGCCACCGACGTGGTCTTCGCCGTCGACTCGGTGCCGGCGGTCTACGGCATCACCGGCGACCCGTTCCTGGTGTTCGCGACCAACGCCTTCGCGCTGCTCGGTCTGCGCTCGCTCTACTTCGTGCTCCAGGGCGCGCTGGACAAGCTGGTGCATCTGGGCTTCGGTCTGTCGGCGATCCTGCTCTTCATCGGCGCCAAGCTGGTGCTGCACTGGGCCCACCTGACCTGGCCGGTGGTGCCGGAGATCCCGACACCGGCGTCGCTGGTGGTGATCATCGGCATCCTCGCCGTCACCACCGTGACGAGTCTCCGCGCCGTCCGACGCCGCGAGACCGTCGGCGCCGGCTGACCGGCGACCCGGGTCTCCGCACGCCGTCGGACGCCGGTCAGCCGACGTGCCGCGGCCACCAGAAGCGGGCGCCGGTCCGTAGCGCGATCGCCGGCACCAGCACGGTGCGCACCAGGAGCGTGTCGAGCAGGACGCCGACGAAGATGACCACCCCGAGCTGCGCGAGCACCACCAGCGGCAGCACCCCGAGCACCGCGAACACGGCGGCCAGCAGGATGCCGGCGCTGGTGATCACCCCTCCCGTGGCCGTGAGTGCGCGCAGCATGCCCTCCCGGGGACCGTGGTCCCTCGCCTCCTCGGCGGCCCGGCTGACCAGGAAGATGTTGTAGTCGACGCCGAGGGCGACCAGGAAGAGGAAGGCCAGCAGGGGCACCCCACTGTCCAGCCGCTCGAAGCCGAGGGGTCCGGTGAACAGCCACCACGAGGCGCCGAGCGCGGCCAGATAGGTCGCGACCACCGTGGCCACCAGGATGATCGGCGCGGCCACCGAGCGCAGCAGGAGCACCAGGGCCCCGAGCACCAGCACCAGGATCAGCGGGATGATCACCAGCCGGTCCCGGCTCGCCGCGGCCGCCTCGTCGACCGACTCGGCCTCGGTGCCGCCGACCCAGGTGTCGTCGTACGACGACAGCGCGTCGCGCAGGTCGCCGACGAGGGCGCGGGCCTCCGGGCTGCCGCCGCCGGCGTCCAGCACGACGTTGATCTGGCTGAGGCTGCCGTCGCTCACCGTCGGTGTCGCCGAGACCACCCCGTCCACGTCCCCCGCCGTACGGGCGACCTCGTCGACGTCGGCCCGGGTCAGCACGATGGTCGGGTCGGACGCGCCGGCCGGGAAGGACTCGGCGAGACGCTGGCCGGCGGAGATCGCCTCCGGGGTGTCGAGGAACTGCTCGGACTCCGAGAGCCCGGAGGTGATCTGCGTGGTGCCGAAGGACAGGGCCGCGAGCAGCACCAGGCTGCCGGCGACGAACGAGCCGGGCCGTCGTGCCACGGCGTTGCCGATCCGCCGCCACAGCGACCGGTCGGACTCGACCAGGGTCTGCTGCCCGACCCGGGGCACGACGGGCCAGAACACCCAGCGCCCGAACAGCACCAGCACGGTGGGGAGCACCACCAGGGCGAACGACGCGGCCACGAGGATGCCGACGGCGCAGGCCAGGCCCAGGCCCCGGGTCGCCGGGACGAGCGAGAGGAGCAGGGTCAGCAGGCCGAGCACCACCGTGGTGGCGCTGGCGATGATCGACTCGGCGGTGCGGCGCAGCGCGTGCCGCATGGCGGCGTAGCGGTCCTCGGTGGTCCGCAGCTCGTCGCGGTAGCGCGAGATCAGCAACAGCGCATAGTCGGTGCCGGCACCGAACACGAGCACGGACAGGATGCCGACGGTGGACTCGTCCCAGGCCAGCCCGCCGAGCGACAGGGCGTGGGTGGCCAGCGTGGCGGCGAGCTGGTCCGCGACGCCCACGACCGTGAGCGGGACCAGCCAGAGGAACGGGCTGCGATAGGTGATCAGCAGCAGCACCGCCACGACGGTCGCCGTCGCCAGGAGCAGGGTGAGGTCAGCACCCTCGAACACGGCCGCGAGGTCCGCCTGGATGGCGGCCGGTCCGGTGACGGCCGACGAGACGCCGGCGGGCAGGGCCTCGGCCGCCTCCTGGCGGATCTCGGCCACCTTGTCGGCGATCGCGGTCGCGCCGGTCTCGGTGACCGGGACCACCGCGATCGCGGCGGTGCCGTCGTCGCTGACCACCAGCCCCGGACCCTGGTCGGACGCCGGGTAGCGGGCCTGCAGCTGACCGATCGCCTGGTCGCTGAGCGTGCCCTGGTCGGCGGTGTACAGCACGACCGCGCTGGTGCCGCTGTCCTGGGGCAGCTGCTCGGAGAGCTCCACCGCCGTCGTGGAGTCCATGCCCTGGGGGAGGTTGTCCAGGGGCTGGGCGTCCGCTCGGCCTGGCCGACGCCACCGATCACCCCGACGGCGGCGAGCAGGAACAGGGGCGCGAGCCACCAGCTGCGTCGGCGGCGGACGGTGACCGACGTGAGGTCCGGCATCGGGTGCTCCTCGGGGGGGTAGGATGAGGAAAGTAGTTCACTTGATTACTTATCAGATTACTAACACAGTGAGCAAAAATGACTGAGGAGCGACCCGGCGCCCCGCACACGGCGTACGTCGAGGACTGGCACCAGACCTCGACGCTGCTCGCGTTGCGTGAGCTCCTGCAGGTGGCCCAGCAGGTGGGCCCCGCGGTGGCGAAGCGGGCCGAGCTGGGGCACACCGAGCTGGCCGCCCTCGAGCTGCTCGTCGAGCGCCAGGTGGGCCCCGCCGACCTGGCGCGTCACCTGGGCGTCACCTCGGCGGCCTCCTCCGGCATCGTCGACCGCCTGGTGGCCCGGGGGCACGTCACCCGCGAGGCCGACGCGAGCGACGGCCGGCGCACCCGGGTCGTGCTGACCGACTCCGGCCGCGAGGAGGTGCTGGGCCAACTGATGCCGATGTTCGTCGCGCTCGCCCAGCTCGACGCCGGGCTCGACGACGCCGAGCGTGCCGTCGTCGACCGCTATCTGCGCGGTGCCATCGCGGCGATCCGGAGGCTCATCTAGCCCTCTGCGGGCGTGGTGCGCGGCGCCGTCGGAGCGCTAGCGTGCGGGGATGATCGAGCCCACCGAGGCGGTCGACCGGATCGCCGCCGCGACCGGGTCGCAACCCGGGTCCCGCACCCTGCACGCCAAGGGATGGTTCTTCGAGGGGACCTTCACCGCCTCCCCGGAGGCGGCCGCGTTGTGTCGGGCCGGGCACCTCCAGGGCGACCCGGTGCCCGTGCAGGTGCGCTGGTCCAACGGTGCCGGCCATCCGCGCAACAAGGACTCCGGTTCGGATGTGCGGGGGATGGCGGTGAAGTTCCTGCTGCCTGACGGCTCGGCCACCGACCTGCTCGGCCAGACCGCGCCGTACTTCCCGGTGCGGACCCCCGAGGACTTCGTCGAGCTGACCGAGGCGGTGGCGACGCCGTGGAAGCTGCCGCTGTTCTTGGCCCTTCGGCCGGCCACCGCGATGTCGCTGCTGGGCAACTTCCGCGCCGGCGCGCTCCGTCCGCCGAGGTCCTACGCCGAGGCGACCTACTTCCCGATCCACGCCTATCGCTGGGTCGCTGCCGGCGGGGACGAGCGGTGGGTGCGCTACCGCATCGTTCCGGTGGACGCCCCGGCCGGGCGGCCGGCGGGGGAGTTCGCCGGCCGGGACCGGCTGCGCGAGGAGATCCTCGCCCGGCTGGAGCGGGGGCCGGTCGTCTTCGACCTCCGGGTGACGCTGGCCGGCCCCGATGACGACCCGCACGACCCGATGTCGCAGTGGGGTGGCCAAGCCGACCTGTCCGCGGGACGGATCGAGGTGACGGCGGCGGTGCCGGACCCGGAGGGGGAGGGCGCGGTCGTGGTGTTCGACCCGACCCGGGTCGTCGACGGCATCGAGCTCTCCGACGACCCGATCCTGCTGTTCCGGCCGGCGGCCTACTCCGTGTCGGTGGACCGGCGGGTCTGAGGGCCGGCCGGTCCACCGGTGGGTGCGGCGGGGACTCAGTCGATGGTCTCGTGGCCGACCAGGGCGTGGTAGGAGAAGCCGGCGATCAGTGCTCCGGCGATCGGAGCCAGGATGAACAGCCACAGCTGGGTGATCGCGTCGCCACCGGCGAACAGCGCGGGCCCGATGGAGCGGGCGGGGTTCACCGAGGTGTTGGTCACCGGGATGCTGACCAGGTGGATCAGGGTCAGCGCCAGGCCGATCGCGATCGGGGCGAAGCCCGCGGGCACGCCGCGCGGGTCGGTGGTGCCGACGATGACGAAGAGGAACACGGCGGTCAGCACCAGCTCGGCCACCAGGCAGGCGAGCAGCGTGTAGCCGTCGGGCGACCGGTCGCCGTACCCGTTGCTGGCGAAGCCGTCGGACGCCGAGAAGCCGTCCTTGCCGCTGGCGATCACGAACAGCACCGCCGCGGCGGCGATGGCGGCGACCACCTGGGTGGCGATGTACGCCGGCGCGTCCTTCCAGGCGAACCGCTTCGCCGCGGCGAGGCCCAGGGTCACCGCGGGGTTGAAGTGCCCGCCGGAGATGTGGCCGACCGCGAAGGCCATCGCGAGCACGGTCAGGCCGAAGGCCAGCGCGATGCCGAGGTAGCCGATCTCGCCGCCGGCGAGGACGGCCGCGCCGCAGCCGCCGAGGACCAGCACGAAGGTGCCGAGGAACTCGGCGGACAGCCGGTGGGTGGTGGTGGGCTCGGGTGCGGACATCACGGTCTCCTTGTCCGGCGCCGCCGAGTGGGCGCCGTCAGGAACCTATGCCCGTCGCGGGTCGAGCGCCACCCCTAGGGGTGGTCCGAGGGCACTTTCAGGCGGGAGCCGCTCAGCGCTTGGCCTTCCAGACCCACTTGCCCACGCCCTCGCTGCCGAACACCAGCGCGCCACCGCGCCTGAACGCGATCGCCTCGCCGCCCTTCTGGGCCGCCTTCGGCAGCCGGGTCATCCGAGGCGTGGTGTCCTTGATGCTGCGGTAGAGGTAGAGCTTGGTGTAGCCGCGGATCGCGATCCGGCTGCCGTCGCGCAGGAAGTCGCCGCCGGTGAGCCCGATCGGGGCGTCGCCGAGCTTCTTCATCGTGTTGGGGCCGGCGGTGTCCAGGGTCTTGGGGGCGCGATAGATCGCTCCGCCCTGGGGCGACTTCGTGACGACGTACACCCGTCCGGTGCGCGGGTGCACCAGCAGCGTCTCCGCGTTGTGCGCCCCGTCGGGGTAGGTCAGCGGGTACGCCGTGTGGTCGAGGTCGCGGCTCTTCAGCTTGCGCGGCTCCTTCACCTTCACGACGTTGACGACCTCGCGCGGGTTGTTGCCGCCGATGTCGCCGAACCAGAGCGTGTGATGGGGGCCGGTCGCCATGTCCTCCCAGTCGCGGGCCGGCGCGCCCGGGACGTCGAAGACCGCCTTGGTCTTGCAGTGCGCGCCCAGGGCGAAGAACTGCGGCCCGCCGCCCGAGTCGTTGTGGACGAACATCGTCTTGCGGCGGTAGGTGCTGCGCGACATCCCGCTGTTCTCCTTGATGCGGGTGTCCTTGATGATGCAGAGCTTCGTGAGCTTCTTCCAGTTCGCCGCCTGCGCGGGCGAGCCGGTCACCGCGATCAGCCCGGACACGACCAGGGCGACGAGGGCGGGAAGAGTGAGCAGGGAGCGGACGGAGCGGGGCCGGGTCCGGAGCACGGGGGTTCTCCTGGGGTGGGGGTCCGAGAGCCAGCGGCCCAGGATAACGATCCGATAACGGGGTCGCGAATCGAGGGCCGCGCGGGGCACCGGTGCAACCGCTCCGAAGCTTGCGATGATCGTGGGTCGTTCCGCCCGACCTGGCGTCTTTGCAGGCCGGCGGCCGAGTGTCACCTCTCAACCGAAGTAGCACACGCATCTGGCGCCCCCGACAGGATTCGAACCTGTGACCGGCGGATTAGAAGGCCGCTGCTCTATCCAGCTGAGCTACGGAGGCAGGGCCACATTGTGACTGATCCGGCGTGCGCATGTCCCGCGGGATCGCCGGGGCCGGCAGCTGTCGGCCCCGGCACCACGTCAGGTCACCGGTAGTCTCCTGCCAGTCGTCATGGTGGCGCCGGCAGACACCGGGGGTGGGCCGTGGAGGACACGTTCCTGTCGCTGTGGTGGATCGCGCTGGCCGGTGTCGCGGCGCCGTTGGTCGCCCACCTGGTGCCCCGGCGGCTGGTGCCCGAGGTGGTGATCCTGCTCGGGCTGGGCACGCTGCTCGGTCCGCACGTCCTCGACCTCGCCGAGACCGACAACGCCGTGCAGCTGCTGCACGAGCTGGGGCTGGCGATGCTGTTCCTGCTGGCGGGCTTCGAGATCGAGCTGGGTGAACTGACCGGTCGCGCCGGGCGTCGGGCGCTCGGCACCTGGGTGACCTCGCTGCTGTTCGCTCTGGGCGTCGTCGTGCTGCTCGATGTCAGCGACGTCGTCGACTACGAGGTCGCCGTGGCGATCGCGGTCACCAGCACCGCCCTCGGCACGCTGCTGCCGGTGCTCAAGGACAACCGGCTGCTCGCGACCCGGGTGGGCGCCAGCGTGATGCGGCACGGTGCGTACGGCGAGCTCGGGCCGATCGTGGCGATGGCGGTGCTGCTCGGGGCTCGCGGCCCGGGACTGTCGCTGGCCATCCTCGCGGCGTTCGCCCTGGTCGCGGTCGTCGTCGCGCTCCCGTCGCTGCGGATCAGGCAGGGGACCTGGTCACTGCTGCAGCTGGTGCGGGCGGGTGCCGAGACCACGGGCCAGACGCCGGTGCGGCTGACGATGCTGCTGCTGATCACGCTGGTGACCGTCGCGGAGGTCTTCCACCTCGACATCGTGCTGGGCGCCTTCGCCGCCGGGTTCATCCTGCGGGCCGCGCTGCCCGAGGGCGACGCGCGCCTGGAGACCCGGCTGGAGGGCATCGCGTTCGGGTTGCTGGTGCCGCTGTTCTTCGTCACGTCCGGGATGACCATCGACCCGGCCGCGATCGCCGCCAAGCCGAGGGCGTTCGTGGCCGCGGTGCTGCTGATCCTGGTCGCGCGCGGTGCGGTGGTCTTCCTCGGTCAGCGGACCGACCGCCGCGACCCGATGGCCGGCCGGCCGTCCGCGTCCGTGGGGCTGTTCGCCGCCACCGGACTGCCGATCATCGTCGCGGTCACCTCGGTGTCCGTGGCGGCCGGCCAGATGTCGACCGAGAACGCCTCGATCCTGGTGGCGGCGGGGGCGATGACCGTGCTGCTCTGCCCGCCCTCGGCGATCCTGGTGCTCGGCCGACACGACGCGCCGGCCGACGCTCAGGCCTGAGCCGGCGCCGTACGACGGCCGAGCGCGACCAGCATCAGCCAGCCTGCGAGGCTGAGCTCCCCGACGATCGAGGGGACCGCGAGGATCGCCAGGAAGACCGTCGCGTAGGACTCGTAGTCGGCGAGCACGATGTGGGCGACCGTGTCCAGGGCGTAGCCGAGGCCCGCGAGGGCCAGCAGGGTCGCGATCCAGCGGGGCCCCCGAGCCATCCAGAGCAGCCGGGCGACCAGCACCAGGTGCACGCCGAAGGCCGCGAGGCCCATCACCCAGGTGAAGTCGAAGGTCTGTAGCGCCAGCAGCACGCCGCCGTCGGCGGCCCCGCCGGAGAGCTCTGCGGGGGCGTCGGCCAGCCACAGGGCGGCGTAGAGCAGCCCGAGGGCGGCGCCGAGCACCACGGTGTAGGCGATCCGGAACCAGGCCGCCGCGAGGGCCAGGTCGCGATGCGTGGGACGGAACAGCACATAGAGCGCCCACGCGACGACCAGGTCGGCGAGGAAGATGCCGAGGAAGGCGGTCGTCCCGAGGCGGAACATGCCGTCGTGCTCGCGCAGCGCGTCGGCGGTGGCCGTGGCGTCGCCGGGCTGCAGCACCGCGTCGAGCGCGAGGAAGTTGGCGAACATCGCCAGCACGAAGATGGCGACGTAGCAGGCCCCGGCCCAGCCGGCGGCGCTGCGGGCCGAGGTCGCGCGGCCCCGCGTGGGCGGCGGGTCGAGGGTCTGGTCGAGGGTCGGGCCGGGGGTCTGGTCGAGGGTCTGGGAGGTCATGTCGGGTCCTTCGTGGGTCGGGTCTGGGGATGGGCGAGCGCGGTCAGACGACGAGCGCGACCTTGCCGCGGGCGTGGCCGTCGGCGACGTGGTCGATCGCCAGCGCGGCCTCGTCGAGGGTGAAGGTCCGCTCCAGCAGCGGCCGCACCTCGCCGGCGTCGACCAGACGAGCGAGCTCGGCCAGGTCGGCGCCGCTCTCCTTGCTGAGGTGGCTGGTCAGCCGCTGCCGGGTGAACGGCGACAGCGCCAGCGCCGCGAGCTGTCGATGGATGCCGCCGACCCAACGATCGCCTCCCTCGCCGCCGGCGATCACGAGCGTGCCGCGGGAGGCGAGGGAACGGCGCAGCTCGCGGAGCGGCCGGAGGCCGGCGAGGTCGATGATCACGTCGTAGCGCGTGCCGTCGGCGCCGATCTCCTCGCGGGTGTAGTCGATGACCCGGCCGGCGCCGAGGGAGCGGACCAGGTCGGCCTTCGCGCCACTGGCCACCCCGGTGACGTCGGCCCCGGCCGCGGCCGCGAGCTGGACGGCGTAGGACCCGACCCCGCCGGAGGCGCCGATGACGAGCACCCGGTCGCCCGACCGCACCCGGGCGGCGTCGCGGACGAGCTGGAGCGCGGTCAGCCCGGAGACGGGCAGCACGGCGGCCTCCTCGAAGGACAGGTCGGTCGGCTTGGGGCCGACGCGCTTCTCGGGCACCAGTGCCAGCTCCGCGAACGAGCCGTCGGCGGTGCCGACCACCTCGTCGCCGACGGCGACCGTCGTGACCTCGCTGCCGACCGCCTCGACGACGCCGGCGAGGTCGCGGCCCGGCACCGGGGACTTGGGCCGGCGCAGACCGAACATCATCCGGACGGCGTAGGGGAGGCCCGTCATCAGGTGCCAGGTGCCGCGGTCGACGCCCGCGGCTCGGACCCGGACCAGCACGTCGCGGGGGCCGGGGGTGGGGGCGGCGATCTCGCTGAGGGACAGCTGGTCGGTGCCGCCGTACTGGGCCTGGGTCACTGCACGCATCTCGATCTCGTTTCTTACGTTGTAAGGAATGTTCGTCCAGAGTAGACTTACGCCGTAAGTTTCGTCAAGATGCAGGCCGAAGGGGGGTGGGGTGGATGTCAGGTCGACCTCGGTCGCGAAGCACCGGGCTGACCCGCGCGGCGATCGTCGCGGCGGCCGTCGAGCTCGCCGACCAGGAGGGGATCGCGGCGCTCTCCATGCGGGCCGTGGCCCGCCGTCTGGGGGTGGAGGCGATGTCGCTCTACCACCACGTCGCCAACAAGGAGGCGATCCTCGACGGGATGGTCGACGTCGTGCATGCGGAGTTCCACGCGCCGGTGCCGGGGGCCGAGTGGCGCTCCGAGCTCCGGCGGCGGTCGGTGTCGGCCCGGCAGGCGATCAAGCGGCACCCGTGGGCGCTCGGCCTGATGGACTCGCGCCGCAACTCCGGGTGGGAGACCCTGCTCCACCACGACGCCGTGCTCGGCTGTCTGCGGGAGGCCGGCTTCTCGCTGACCCTGACCGGACATGCCTTCGCGGTCATCGACGCCCATCTCTACGGCTTCCTGCTCCAGGAGCTGGCGCTGCCGTTCGAGCCGGGCGCCGACCTGGCCGCGCTGGGGGAGCAGATCCTGTCGGCGCTCCCGGAGGGTCAGCTGCCCTACTTCCGCGAGTTCACGCTCGAGCAGGCCCTGCAGCCGGGCTACGACTTCGGCGACGAGTTCGAGGTGACGCTCGACCTGGTGCTCGACGCCTTGGCGCGCCGGCTGGCCGAGGAGTCCGACGGCTGATCCGTGGGTCGTCGGGTGCGGCTCCTCGGGGGTCTCACCCGCTTCGTCGGGTGGCGACTACTGGTGCGTACGACGCGCGTGTTGCGTCGTACGCACCAGTAGACGACGAGACGCCGGTCGCCCGACGACGCCGCGTTGCGGATGTCATCCGGAGGGGGCGTGGGGGCGACCGGTCGGTATGACGCCCCACGCGGCCGCTGAACCCCGCCGCCGGCGCCCGGCGTACGACGGCTCAGCCGCGCAGCCGCGCCATCCACGCCTCGACCTCGTCGGCGGCGCGGGGGAGCGAGGCGGACAGGTTGCGCGACCCCTCGGGTGTGACCAGGATGTCGTCCTCGATGCGGATGCCGATGCCGCGCAGCTCCTCGGGGACGAGCAGGTCGTCCTCCTGGAAGTAGAGCCCCGGCTCGACGGTCAGCACCATGCCGGCCGCGAGGACACCCTTGTTGTAGGCCTCCGGCGAGGCGTGCCCACAGTCGTGCACGTCCATGCCGAGCATGTGCGAGGTGCCGTGCAGGGTCCAGCGGGCATAGACCTTCGACTCGGGGTCGAGCGCCTCGTCGGCCGACACCGGCAGCAGCCCCATCGACTCCAGTCCGCGGGCCAGCACCTCCATCGCCGCCTGGTGGGCGGCCAGGAAGGCGGCCCCCGGTCGCACCGCCTCGATGCCGGCGGTCTGCGCGGCCAGCACGAGCTCGTAGAGCTCGCGCTGCAGCGGGGAGTAGCGGCCGTCGACGGGCAGCGTGCGGGTCACGTCGGCGGTGTAGAGGTTGTGCCCCTCCACGCCCATGTCGAGCAGGATCAGCTCGCCCGGGGTGACCGGGCCGGAGTTGTCGATCCAGTGCAGCGTGGTGGCGTGCGAACCGCCGGCGACGATCGAGTCGTAGCCGAGGTCGTTGCCCATCGCCCGGGCCCGGCGGAAGAAGGTGCCCTCGAGCCAGCGCTCACCGAACTCCAGCACCCGGTCCCACTCGCGCACGGAGTCCTCGAAGCCGAGCGCGGTGATGTCGCAGGCCTGCTGCAGCTCGCCGACCTCCCACTCGTCCTTGACCAGACGCATCTCGGAGATGGCCCGGGCGAAGTCGGTGTCGAGCGACTCGTCGCCGGGGACCAGGTGGTCGACCCGCGGGTCCAGGCCGCGGTGCACCCGCGTCTTGCCGGTCCCCTCCAGGGCCGCCGGGAGCTCGTCGAGGTGCCGCACCGGAAGCCCGAGCGACGCGGTCATCTCGCCGAGCGAGGGCCGTCGGCCGGCCCACAGCTCGCCGTACTGCCGGTCGCGGAAGAACTCGTCGGTCTCGCGCGAGGACCGCGGGCGGGCATAGAGCACCGCCTCGCCGTCCTCGACGACGAGCACCGCGTCGGAGGTCTGGTTGCCGGAGAAGTAGGTGTGCGCGGTGTCGGAGCGGAAGCGGTAGTCGGTGTCGTAGGCCCGCACCTTGTAGCCACCCGCGGGCAGCACCAGCCGCTCGCCGGGGAACTGCTCGGCGAGCCGCTGCCGGCGCGCGGCGGCGTAGGGCGCCACGGCGTGCGGTGGCAGGTCGAGCTCGCGATCGCCCCAGCCCTGGCGCATGAACGCCGCCCAGGCATCCGGGACCGTCGGGTCGTGCTGCTCGGTGTTGAGCGTTTGCTCGTGGTGCTCCGGCGGGGTCTCCGCGGGCTCGGTCAGCGTCAGCTCGGCGTCGGTGCCTGGGGTGTCGTCGCTCACCCGGTTCACTGTACGCCGGGGCGCGCCCGCGACACCCGGCACGGGGCCGCCGCTCGGTTAGGCTTCGCCCCATGCCTGCCGCCCCCGCCCCAGGCCCTGCCGTGCCGCGGTCGGGGGTCGGCTTCACGGTCCTGGTGACGGTGCTGTCCGTCCTCGGCGGCGGCCTGATGATGCTGGTGATCGCGCTGTCCGGGGCGCCCGGCACGCTGCTGCTGGCCGCGGCGCTGGCGGCGATCCCGGTGGGCCCGCTGGTCGGCGCGTTCATGTGGCTGGACCGCTACGAGCCGGAGCCGCGCTGGCTGCTGGTCGCGGGGCTGGCGTGGGGCGGCTTCGTCGCGACCGCCGCAGCGATCCTGATCCAGGGCGTCGGCGGCTTCGTGGCCGGGCTCGACCACGACGTGATGCTGGGGGTGGTGGCGCCGGTGACCGAGGAGGCCACGAAGGGCTTCGTCCTGCTGCTGCTCCTGTGGTGGCGCCGGCACGAGATCGACGGCGTCCTCGACGGCATCGTCTATGCCGGCATGGTCGGCATCGGGTTCGCCTTCGTGGAGAACGTCCTCTATCTCGCCGCGGCCTACGACGGCACCGACGGCATGGGCCCCGGCGGCACGGAGGCGCTGACCTGGACCTTCGTCGTGCGCTGCCTGGCGAGTCCGTTCGCCCACCCGCTGTTCACGTCGTTCACCGGCATCGGTGTCGGGATCGCGGTCGCGAGCCGCAGCCCGGCCGTCCGTGTGCTCGCCCCCGTCGGCGGATACGCCCTGGCCGTGCTCGCCCACGCGACCTGGAACGCGTCCACGCTCTACGGCGCCCAGGGCTTCGTGGGCGTCTACGTCGTGGTGATGGCGCCGGTCTTCCTCGGCCTGGTCGGTCTCGCGGTGTGGAGCCGCAGCAGCGAGCGCCGGATGCTCACCGCGGCGCTCTCCGACGCTGCCCAGCGCGGGCTGATCCCGGCCACCGACATCGGCTGGGTGGTCGACCTGACGGCGCGCCGCCGGGCCCGCGCCTGGGCCCGCGAGCGGGGCGGCGCGGAGGGCGAGCGGGCGATGCGCGCCTACCAGCAGGCGGCGATCGAGCTCGGTTTCCTGCATCATCGTTATCTGAGAGGCACACCCCCGCCCGACTTCGCCGCGCGGGGACAGCACTACGTTGGACGGATCGCGGCCGCGAGGCCGTACATCTCCTTCCCCGGACAGGTGGTACCCACCCGATGAGCGACATCCACGGCGTTCCCGAGCCGCGGCAGGACGCCGGCCTGGAGGCCACGCAGATGCTGACCGCCCTGGTCAGGCTTCGGGGCGCGCTCCAGCAGGCCCGGCTGCCGCTGGCCGTGCCGGGCGCCGACGAGCAGCGCGACGCGCAGTCCGAGATGGTCGACCAGCTCGAGGACTACGTCATCCCGCGGCTGATGACGATCGACGCGCCGATGCTCACCGTGGTCGGCGGCTCCACCGGCGCCGGCAAGTCCACGCTCGTCAACTCGCTGGTCGGACGGCGGGTCACCGAGCCCGGCGTCCTCCGGCCGACGACCCGGTCTCCGGTCCTGGTCCACCACCCCGACGATGCCCGCTGGTTCGGCCAGGACCGGCTGCTGCCCGACCTGGAGCGGGTCGCCCACTCCACCAACGACCCCGGCGCCCTCCAGCTGGTGCCCTCCGACAGCGTGCCCCGCGGGCTGGCGATCCTCGACGCACCCGACATCGACTCGGTCGAGGAGCGCAACCGGACCCTGGCCGCCCAGCTGCTCGCCGCCGCCGACCTGTGGCTGTTCGTCACCTCGGCCGCGCGGTACGCCGACCAGGTGCCGTGGGACTTCCTGCGCAAGGCCGCCGAGCGCAGCGCCGCGGTGGCGATCGTGCTCGACCGCACCCCCGACGAGGCCGTCGAGACCGTCTCGGCCCACCTCGCGCGGATGCTCGCCAGCCGCGGTCTGAAGGACTCCCCGATGTTCATCGTCCGGGAGGGGCCCATCGACGACGACGGGCTGCTCCCCGCGGGTTTCGTCGGCGACATCAGGGGCTGGTTGGAGTCGCTGGCCGCCGACACCACGGCCCGGGGTGCGGTGGTCAAGCAGACGCTCGACGGCGCGATCCGCACCCTCGCCTGGCGCACCCACAGCGTCGCCGACGCCGCCGCGGAGCAGACCGAGGTGGTGCACCGGCTGCGCGGCGACGTCGACAAGGCCTACGACCAGGCCATCGACGCCGTCGCCGTCGCCTCCGCCGACGGCACCCTGCTGCGCGGCGAGGTGCTGGCGCGCTGGCAGGAGTTCGTCGGCACCGGCGAGCTGCTGCGCTCCCTGGAAACCCGCATCGGCGCGCTGCGCGACCGCATCGTCAACTCCCTCAAGGGTCGGCCGGCCCAGGCCGAGCGGGTGACCGTGGCGGTCGAGTCCGGCCTCGAGTCGCTGATCCTCGAGCACGCCGAGGCGGCCGCCGAGCGCGCCGAGGCCTCGTGGCAGTCGCTCGCCTCGGGCCAGGCGCTGCTGGCGGACGCGGGCGAGGACCTCGGCCGGGCCTCCCGCGACTTCCGGCGCCGCGCGGAGCGAGCCGTTCGCGAGTGGCAGCAGGACCTCCTCGACATGATCCGCACGGAGGGTGCTGACAAGCGCACCACCGCGCGCTTCATGGCCTACGGCGTCAACGGGCTCTCGGTGGCGCTGATGGTCGTCGTCTTCGCGCACACCGCCGGTCTGACCGGCGCCGAGGTCGGCATCGCGGGCGGCAGCGCCGTGGTCGGGCAGAAGCTCCTCGAGGCGGTGTTCGGCGACCAGGCGGTCCGCGAGCTCGCCGCCCGCGCCCAGGCGCAGCTCCAGGAGCGGGTGGCGGCGTTGCTGGCCGGCGAGCGGGCCCGCTACCTCGACCTCCTCGACAGTCTGCAGATCACCGACGACGCCGCCGACCAGCTGCGTGCGGCGGCCCGCCGGATCGACGACCTGCGGTTCGCCGCCCAGGGAGCGCCCACCGGGCTCGACGACGGCAGCGAGCGCGCGCCAGTCTGAGCATTCTGGACCCGACCCCCTAGGGTGATCCCTGAGGCACCCGAGGGTCGGGTGTGCGGCGTTGCTTGAGGGAGACCATGACGTCCTTGCTCGAAGGAGCAAAGAAGCTGGTGACTCGGGGCACCGACCTGGGCGCCCGGGTCGCGGCACTCGAAGCCGCCGCCGACGCTTCACGAGGACGGCTCGACGACTCCCTGGTCGCGGAGGCCGACACGATCGTGGAGCGGGCGGCCGGCCGGATGCGGCTGTCCGCCGAGCACACGGTCGTCGGCATCGCCGGGGCCACCGGCTCCGGCAAGTCGTCGACGTTCAACGCCCTGACCGGGCTCGACCTCTCCTCGGTCGGCGTACGCCGCCCCACGACGTCGTGGGCCAGCGCGTGCATCTGGGGGCAGGAGGGTGCCGAGGAGCTGCTCGAGTGGCTCGGCATCCCGCCGCGTCACCAGACGATGCGCGACTCCATGCTCGACACCGGACGCGAGGACCAGGCGCTGCAGGGCGTGGTGCTCCTCGACCTCCCCGACCACGACTCCACCGAGGTCTCCCATCACCTCGAGGTCGACCGGCTGGTCGTCCTCGCCGACCTGCTGGTCTGGGTGCTCGACCCGCAGAAGTACGCCGACGCCGCCATCCACGACCGCTACTTCGCGCCCCTGGCCAGCCACCGTGACGTGATGGTCGTCGTGCTCAACCACATCGACACCGTGCCGGCCGACAAGCGCGACTCGATGATCGCCGACGTACGCCGGCTGCTCGCCGCCGACGGTCTCGACGGGGTGCCGGTGATCGCGATCTCCGCCCGCCAGGGCGAGGGCGTCGACGAGCTGCGCGAGCTGATCGCCGCCCGGGTCGCGAGCAAGAAGGCCAACCGGGCCCGCACCGAGGCCGACATCAAGGCGACCGCGCGCCGGCTCGACGAGGCGACCGGTTCCGCCAAGACCCGCTCCCTCTCCGACGAGCGGGTGGCCGCGCTCGACGACGCGCTGGCCGATGCGGCCGGCGTGCCCACGGTGGTCGAGGCGGTCGAGAAGTCCACCCGGATGCGCGCCAACCGAGCCACCGGCTGGCCCCTGGTCGCCTGGGTCAGCAAGCTCAAGCCCGACCCGCTCAAGCGGCTCCACCTCGACCTCGGCGCGGTCGGCAAGCAGCTCACCGGCACGGCCCGCACCTCGATGCCCAAGCCCACCCAGATGCAGCAGGCACGCGTCGACACCGAGGTCCGGGCACTGGCCGAGGACGTCTCCCGCGGCATGGCGCACCCCTGGGCCGCGGCGGTGCGGCACGCCTCGACCTCGCGGCTCGACGACCTCCACGACCGTCTCGACGCGGCACTCGCCCGCACCGACCTCGGCGCGGACCGGATCCCCGTCTGGGCCGGTCTGCTCCGGGTCGTCCAGTGGCTGCTGATCCTGACCGCGGTGGCCGGACTGGGGTGGTACGCCCTGGTCGCGGCCAGCTCCTACGTCAACGTCCCCGACCCGGGCACGCCCTCCTGGCAGGGCGTGGCCGTGCCGCTGCTGATGGTGGCGGGCGGCATCGGGGCCGGCATCCTGCTGGCGCTCCTGGCCCGGGTGCTGGTCGCGCTGACCGCCCGCAAGCGGGCTCGGGTTGCCGACGCCCGCCTGCGCGGCGCCATCAACGAGGTCTCCCAGGAGCTGGTCGTCGAGCCGATCGCGGCCGAGCTGGCGGCCTACCAGCAGGTCCGCGACAACCTCGCCGTGGCGCTGCGCTGACACCTGCGCGACCCGCCGGCGGCGCGGTGCCGACCCGGTGGCGGCTGAGTGGGGACGTGCCGGATTCCGTCCCCAGGCCGCTGTCGGGACCGCTTCTCCCCAGGCCGCCCCGCGACCGCCTCGCGTCGCGGTCGCCGGCGAGCAGGCTGGCTGCCAGCGGGCACCCGGCCCGCGGACGGGCAGAGGAGCGAGAGATGAACGACACCCAGATCACCTTCTGCGGATGGGTCGGCAGCGAGGTCACGGTGGCCGAGGTCGCGCCGGGGGTGCCGGTGGCCACCTTCCGGGTCGGCACCACGCCGCGGCGCTTCCGCAGCGGCAGCTGGGAGAACGGCCCCACGTCGTGGTTCACGGTCAAGGCCTGGCGGCGGCTGGCCGAGCACGTGCGCGCCTGCGTGAGCAGCGGCGACCCGGTCGTCGTCCAGGGGCGGTTGGTCGCCGACGTGTGGAAGCGCGAGGACGGCACCACCAGCACCCGCTATGTCGTGGTGGCGCACTCGGTCGGCCACGACCTCAACCTCGGCACCAGCGTCTTCTCGCGCACGGCCAGGCGTGAGCAGGCCGGCGTCGACGAGTCGGCGGTCCGCGAGGTGATCCACTCCTACGACGAGACCGGCCCCGACCTCGACGCCGACGGGCAGGTCGTCGCCCCGGCCGAGAAGGAGCCCGAGAAGGAGCCGAGACGTCGACCGAGAGGTCGACCGAGTCAGGCGCGGCGGAGCGGGCCGCCTGAGCGCCGGGCCGGTCGGTCCGGGCTCGCTCGCCGAATCGGCCGGTGGCCGGCACCCCCCTTACGCTGGGCGCATCATGGCTGACTACATCTTCACGCTGCGCAACGTGCGCAAGGCCCACGGCGACAAGGTCGTCCTCGACAACGTCACCCTGTCGTTCCTGCACGGCGCCAAGATCGGCGTGGTGGGCCCCAACGGCACCGGCAAGTCCTCGCTGCTCAAGATCATGGCGGGGCTCGACCAGCCCAACAACGGCGACGCGATCCTCGACCCCGAGGCGACCGTGGGGATGCTCCAGCAGGAGCCGCCGCTGACCGAGGGCCGCACCGTCCAGGAGAACGTCGAGGAGGCCGTCCACGAGATCAAGGCCAAGCTCGACCGCTTCAACCAGGTCTCGGAGGAGCTGGCCGACCCCGACGCCGACTACGACAAGCTGCTCGCCGAGATGGGCGACCTGCAGACCGACCTCGACCACGCGGGGGCGTGGGACCTCGACAGCCGCCTGGACCAGGCGATGGACGCGCTGCGCTGCCCGCCCGGCGACGTACTGGTCGACAACCTGTCCGGTGGTGAGCGGCGCCGGGTGGCGCTGTGCAAGCTGCTGCTCCAGCAGCCCGACCTGCTGCTCCTCGACGAGCCCACGAACCACCTCGACGCCGAGTCGGTGCAATGGCTGGAGGGCCACCTCGCGTCCTACCCCGGCGCGGTCCTCGCCGTGACCCACGACCGCTACTTCCTCGACAACGTCGCCCAGTGGATCCTCGAGCTCGACCGCGGCAAGACGCACCCCTACGAGGGCAACTACTCCACCTACCTGGAGACCAAGAAGGAGCGCCTCAAGATCGAGGGCGCCAAGGACGCCAAGCGCGCCAAGATGCTCGAGCGCGAGCTCGACTGGGTGCGCTCCAACCCCAAGGCCCGCCAGGCCAAGAGCAAGGCCCGGCTGCAGCGCTACGAGGAGCTGGCGGCGGAGGCCGACCGCAACCGCAAGATCGACACCGCCGAGATCAACATCCCGGCCGGGCCTCGGCTCGGCGACGTGGTGCTGGAGGCCGACGACCTCGGCAAGGGCTTCGGCGACCGGCCGCTGATGCACGACCTGTCCTTCAAGCTGCCCCGTGCCGGCATCGTCGGCGTGATCGGTCCCAACGGCGTCGGCAAGACCACGCTGTTCCGGATGATCACCGGGCAGGAGCAGCCCGACGAGGGAGAGCTCAAGCTCGGCCAGACCGTGAAGATCTCCTACGTCGACCAGAGCCGGGGCGGCATCGACCCCCAGAAGAACGTCTGGGAGGTCGTCTCCGACGGCCTCGACCACATCAAGGTCGCCAACTTCGAGATGCCGTCGCGCGCCTACGTCGCGTCGTTCGGCTTCAAGGGACCCGACCAGCAGAAGAAGGCGGGCGTGCTGTCCGGGGGCGAGCGCAACCGCCTCAACCTGGCACTGACCCTCAAGATGGGCGGCAACCTGCTGCTCCTCGACGAGCCCACCAACGACCTCGACGTCGAGACGTTGCAGTCGCTCGAGGACGCGCTGCTGGAGTTCCCGGGCTGCGCGGTGGTCACCTCCCACGACCGGTGGTTCCTCGACCGGGTCGCCACCCACATCCTCGCCTGGGAGGGCGATGACGAGGACGAGGCGAAGTGGTTCTGGTTCGAGGGCAACTTCGACGCCTACGAGCAGAACAAGATCGAGCGCCTCGGGGCCGAGGCGGCGCGTCCGCACCGGGTCACCCACCGCCGCCTCACCCGCGACTGACCCGCGCGCCGACCCCCGAACCGGTCCTCCGGTTCCTACACTGACCCCATGACCGGGGGAACACAGTGGCTCGATGAGTCCCAGCAACGCTCGTGGCGAGCCCTGCTGGTCGGCATGACGCTGCTCAGCGACCGCCTCGAGGACGAGCTGCGCGCGGCCCACGGGCTCTCACTCGCCGAGTACGAGATCCTGGTGCGGCTCTCCGAGGGCGAGGGCCGCCAGCTGCGGATGGCCCAGCTGGCCGGGGCGATGGCCCACAGTCGCAGCCGGATCACCCACACCGTGAGCCGGATGGAGAAGCAGGGGCTGGTCGAGCGCTGCGAGACCCCCGACGACCGGCGCGGCGTCCTGGCCCGGCTGACGCCGAAGGGCTGGGAGCTGCTGGTCGCCGCGGCGCACACCCACGTGACCGGCGTCCGCAACCACCTGGTCGACCTGGCCACCCCCGAGGACTTCGAGGCCCTCGGCCGGGTGATGGACGCCGTGGCCGACCAGCTCGTCGTCGGCCACCCGGAGATGGACATCCGGCAGTAGCCCGCGGCGCGGGCCCGCCCCTCAGCCGAGGCGCTCCAGGATCAGCGCCATGCCCTGGCCGCCGCCGACGCACATGGTGATCAGGCCGGTGCTCTTGTCGTGCCAGTCGAGCGAGTTGAGCATGGTGTTCTGCAGGCGGGCACCGGTCATGCCGAACGGGTGGCCGACCGCGATCGCGCCGCCGTTGACGTTGAGCCGGTCGAGGTCGATGCCGAGATCCTGGTACGACGGCACGACCTGCGCCGCGAACGCCTCGTTGATCTCCACGAGGTCGATGTCGCCGATGGCTCATCCCCGCGTGCGCGAGCGCGCGCTGGGTCGCCTCGACCGGGCCGAGCCCCATGATCTCCGGCGAGAGGCCGGAGACCCCGGTGGCCACGATCCGGGCCAGGGGAGTGAGGCCGAGCTCGGCGGCCTTGGTGTCGGACATGATCACGACCGCGGCCGCGCCGTCGTTGAGCGCGCAGCAGTTGCCCGCCGTGACCACCCCGTCGGGCCGGAACACCGGCTGCAGCTGCGACACCGCCTCGTAGGTCACGCCGGCCCGGGGGCCGTCGTCGCCGGTCACCAGGGTGCCGTCCGGCGCGGTCACCGGCGTGATCTCGCGCTCCCAGAACCCGTCGGCGATCGCCTTCTCGGCCAGGTTCTGCGAGCGGACGCCGAACTCGTCGAGCTCCTGGCGTGACAGCCCACGCATCCGAGCGACGTTCTCGGCGGTCTGTCCCATCGCGATGTAGACGTCGGGCAGCCGGCCGTCTTCTCGCGGGTCGTGCCAGTCCTGGCCGCCCTGGGCCAGCTCGGCGGTCCGGGCGACCGCGTCGGCGAAGCGGGGGTTCTCGGTGTCGGGCCAGGTGTCGGAGGTGCCGTGGCCGAAGCGGGACACGGTCTCGACGCCGGCGGAGACGAAGACGTCGCCCTCGCCCGCCTTGATGGCGTGGAAGGCCATGCGGGTCGTCTGCACCGACGAGGCGCAGTAGCGGGTCACGGTGGCACCGGGCACCGAGTCCATCCCGTTGAGGATGTTGACCACCCGCGCCATGTTGAACCCGGACTCGCCCCCGGGGAGCCCGCAGCCGAGGTAGAGGTCGTCGATCGCCTCCGGGTCCAGCGCGGGCACCTTGTCGAGCGCCGCCCGGACGATGGTCGCGGCCAGGTCGTCGGGGCGCAGGTCCTTCAGCGAGCCCTTGCCGGCCCGGCCGATGGGCGAGCGGGCGGCGGAGACGATCACGGCCTCGGGCATGGGAACCTCCGGGGAGACGGGCCACCCGGACGTTCCGAGGCGACTGTCGCCCACCCTAGTCCCGTGTCGGGAGCCGACCACCCGCTCCGTGGGTGAGCATCCTCACGCGGTGAAGATGCCCGCGAAGACCAGCGCGAGGTGCTGCTCAAGCTCGGTGCGACGACGCGCGGCGGGGCGCAGCAGCGCCGCCAGCAGGACGCCGTACGACGCCGAGACCAGGGCCTCCGCCCGCTCCCGTGCGCGGTCGTGTCCGTTCTGCTGCAGCGACGTCGCCACCACGCCGACGAGGTCCTCCCGCCAGCCGGCCAGCACCGCGGCCAGCTCGTCGTCGCGGGTGGCCTCGAGGGTCAGCTCCAGCAGGCAACGCAGCAGGTCGGACGAGCCGAGCCAGCGCGCGAACAGACCGGTCGTGAGCTCGGTCGCCCGGTCCACGTCACCGGGGGTGTCCCGCATGTTGCACGAGAGGTCCTCGACGTCCGTGGTCAGCTGCCGGGCCACCTGTCCGGCCAGAGCGTGCTGCAACGCCTGCCGGGTGCGGAAGTAGGCCGAGCAGGTGCCCTCGGGCAGGCCGGCCTCCCGGTCGACGGCGCGATGGGTGAGCCCGCGCAGACCGTGGGCTGCGGTGACCGTGAGGGCCGCGTCGAGCAGCTCGCGCCGACGCGGCGTCAGCACCGTGGGCGAGTCGGGCACGTCGGGTGGGTCCCCTCTCTGGAACGCCTCGGTGGGCGCGTCGTGACTGCGAGCGACGCGACGGACGTGACCGCGGCCACGTCGGAGCGCGGAAGCAAGACTAGCGATCCGGTGTTCTACAGATGTAGAGTCTACAAATGTAGAAACCCGAAAGGAGACCTGTCATGGTCATCGACCTGCTCCCCGGACTCACCTGGGTCCTGATCGCCCTCTTCTCGATCGCGGCACTCACCGCGGCCCTCACCGTCGGGGTCGTCGTCAGCGACCTGCTGCGCCACCGCGCGACCCGGGTGGCTCGCCACGAGTCGATCCCCGCCTACTACCGCCACCTCGTCCTCGCCCACTGACCCGGGCGGCTCCCGGCGGTCCGGCCCGCAGGCGGCGAGGCCACCTCGGCGCGGGGTCTGCCACCATCGGAGCGTGCGCCACGTCTACGAGTGTCCCGTCCGATGGGCCGACCTCGACCTGCTCGGGCACGTCAACAACGTGGTCTATGTCGACTACCTGCAGGAGGCCAGGGTCGACATGCTGCGGGTCCACGCACCCGACCGGCGGGTCGACGACCTGGCCGAGGGGGTGGTCGTGGTCCGGCACGAGGTCAGCTATCTGGCGCCGCTGGACTTCCGGTTCCGGCCGGTGCGCATCGAGTGCTGGGTCACCGAGATCCGGGCGGCCTCCTTCACCATCGCCTACGAGGTCGTCGACGACACCGACAGCGGCCGGACGACCTACCTGCGGGCGACCACGGTGCTCACGCCGTACGTCTTCGGCACCGAGCGCCCGCGCCGACTGACCGACGACGAGCGGGCCGGCCTCCAGCGGTTCTACGAGCCCGGTGAGCGCGTCGCCCGCGCGCCGCGGCCGGTCGTGCCGCGCCGCCCGGAGGCGCACTACGACATGCACGTCCGCTTCTCCGACGTCGACGTCTACGGCCACGTCAACAACGTGAAGTACTTCGAGTACTTCCAGGAGGCCCGGATCGCGATGATGTCGCGCCTCGCCGAGGGGCTGACCGAGCGGGCGGTCTACTCGGTCCCCGGCTCGGGTGGGTTGCGATCGGTGGTCGCGCAGATCGACGTGGACTACCACGTGCCGATCCTGTTCCGCCGGGACAGCTATGACCTGTGGACCCAGGTGGAGCGGGTGGGCACCACCTCGATGACGCTGGTCGCCGAGATCTGCGACGGCGAGACGGTGCTGTCCCGTGCCCGGGTGGTCGTCGTGTTCTGGGACAGCGAGGCGCAGCGGCCGACCCGCCCGCCCGAGGCGCTGAGGGAGCGGCTGGTGGCGCTGTCGGACGACCCTGGCTCAGCCGGCTGACTCGTCCATCGCGTTGACCATGAACATCGCGGCGTGGTGGGCGTACTCCCAGAACCGCTGGTCCTGCTCCGGCGTCAGCCCGGCGGCGTCGAGGCCGGCGCGGAAGTGGTGCAGCCAGCGGTCCCGCGCGTGCGGTGTCACGGCATAGGGCGCGTGCCGCATCCGCAGCCGCGGGTGGCCGCGGCGCTCGGAGTACGTCGTGGGGCCGCCCCAGTACTGCGCCAGGAACAACGTGAGTCGCTCCTCGGCCGGACCGAGGTCGGCCTCGGGGTAGAGCGGGCGGAGCGTCTCGTCCTCGGCCACGCCGGCGTAGAACGCCGACACGATGGTGCGGATGGTCTCCATGCCGCCGATCTCGTCGTAGAACGTGGTCACGCGTCCATTCTGCCGATCCGGCACTGGGGTCCGGCGCCGGGGCGTGCCAGACTCGCCGCAGGCGGTCCCGAGGGGTCTGCCGCAGCCGACCGCCACCGTCGAAGGGAGCCGCTGATGGCCACCACCCGCACCGCCGACACGCACTGGGAGGGCAACCTGATGCAGGGCGCCGGCCAGGTGACGCTGGCCTCCTCCGGGCTCGGGACCTACGACGTCTCGTGGCCGGCGCGTGCCGAGGCGCCCGGCGGCCTGACCAGTCCCGAGGAGCTGATCGCGGCCGCTCACTCGGCGTGCTACTCGATGGCGCTGTCCCACGGTCTCGACCAGGCCGGGACCCCGCCGACCTCGCTGGACACCAAGGCCGAGGTGACCTTCCAGCCCGGCGAGGGGATCACCGGCATCCACCTGTCCGTGGTGGGCACGGTGCCCGGCCTGTCGGCGGAGGACTTCGCCGCCGCCGCCGCGGACGCCAAGGCCAACTGCCCGGTCAGCGCGGCGCTGACCGGCACCACGATCACGCTCGACGCCCGGCTCGCCTGACCGAGCCCGCCTGACCGAGCCCGCCTGCTGCCGAGCAGCGGCGAGGTCAGCCGTCGCCCGCCGCTCCGGTGGCCGCCGCCTCGGTGTCGTCGGCCTTGTCGTCGCCGGCCTTGTCGTGACCGGCCTCGGCGTCGGTGTCGTCGGTCTCGGACCGCTGCCACACCACCCGCTGCGGGAACGGGATCTCGATGCCCTCGTGGTCGAAGCGCGCCTTGATCCGCTCCCGCATCACCCGGGCCACCCGCCACTGCTCCAGGGGCGCGGTCTTGAGGGTCACCCGGACCGTCACCGCGTCGGCGGCGAGGTCCTCCACCCCCCACACCTCGGGCTCCTCGATGATCACGCCCTGGAACTCGTCGTCCTCCCACAGCGTGTGGGCCACCTCTTCGAGGATGCGGCGCACCCGGGACAGGTCCTCGCCGTAGGCGACGCCGATGTCGAGCACACTGCGCGCCCAGTTTTGGCTCTTGTTGCCGATCCGGATGATCTCGCCGTTGCGGACGTACCACACCGTGCCGTCGACGTCGCGCAGCCGGGTGACCCGCAGGCCGACGGCCTCCACGGTGCCGGTGGCCTCGCCGGCGTCGACCACGTCGCCGACGCCGTACTGGTCCTCGAAGATCATGAAGATGCCGGACAGGAAGTCCTTGACCAGGCTCTGGGCACCGAACCCGAGGGCCACGCCCGCGATGCCGGCGCTGGCCAGGATCGGGCCGATGTCGACGAACTCGCTGAGGATCATCGTGCCGACGACCGCCACGATGACGGCGCTGATGATGCTCTTGAACAGGCTGCCCATGGTCCGCGCCCGCTGCACCCTCCGCGTGGGGTCGGTGCTGAGCTGGGTGAGCCGGTCGGGGAGCACGCCCTCCTCGGCCCGGCGGACCAGCCGGTCCACGGCCCGGTAGAGGAGGAACCTCGCGACCAGGCCGAGCATCATCAGGAGGATGACGGTCAGCGGCCAGCCGACCACGAAATGGCCCACCTCTTCCCAGGTCATGCGGGCCAGTATGGCGGGCGGTCCGGATGGTCCGGGCCCTGGGCCCGCGAGCCGGACCGGGCCCGACGCCGGACGCGCGCGGCCGTTATCCTGGCGGCGTGACCACCAGGACCCCCCTCGCCCGAGGCGCCTGGCGCGCCCTCGCCCTCCTCCTGCCGATGGCTGGGGCGCTGCTCCTGGCGGGCCCCGCGTCGGCGGTGCCCGAGGGCTGGAGCAAGCCCGACCCGGTCTCCGGGTTGGCCGCCCTCACGGTCTTCGTCTTCGGTCCGCTCGCGCTGGTCGCCGTGGTCGCGGCGCTGGCCATGTTCCCGCAGTGGGCGAGCGCGGCGAAGGAGTCGCCGGCCGTCACCGCCACCGAGGACGACACCGCGCACCTCGACGAGCTGTTCGCCGGTGACGAGCCCGAGGCGCTCGAGGCCGCCGAGGAGCCCGCCGACAGCTAGCCGACGGCGCCCTGGGCGTCCCTGGCCTGCGCGGCCAGGGCCCGGGCCATGTCGGCGCGTCCCTCGCGCACGTAGCGCTTGGCGGCCGGGTTGGCCGCGGAGCCCTCGAGCCAGGCGTCGACCCGGGCCAGCGTCTCCGGTGAGATCAGCGGCATCGGGAACATGTACTCCAGTGCGGTGGACGCGCGCTGGGTGCCCTTCTCGTCCCAGATGGTGTCGGCGGTCTCGAGGTACTTCTCGAGGTACGGCGCCAACAGCTCGGCCTGGCCGGCCACCGGGAAGGCGTAGGCGATCTGCCGCTGGGTCTCGTTGGCCACGTCGTCGCGCTCGATGGCGTCGCGCCAGGCCTGCGCCTTCGCCTCGGGGGTGGGCCGGACCGTGAGCGCCATCGCCGCGTGCTCCTGGCCGGAGATGGTGTTGTCCCGGGCCAGCTCCTCGTCGATCCGCTCCGCCTCCGCGCGGCCGTGCTTGGCCAGCCCGGTCAGCAGCGTCCAGCGCAGGTCGGTGTCGATGTCGAGGCCGGGCAGCGTCCGGGTGCCGTCGAGCAGTCCCTCGATCAGGTCGAGACCGGCGGCGGAGTGGGCCGCGCCGGCGAAGGCCCGCGCGAAGGCCAGCTGATGGTCGGAGCCCGGGGCGGCCGACTCCAGCAGGTCGCGCAGCCCGGCCTCCCAGCGGTCGGCGAGGCCGTCGCGATGGCCGGGGTCGGAGTAGTAGTGCAGCGCGGTGCGGGCATAGAGCGGCAGCCGGCTCACGGCGGTGGTGTCGGTCTCGAGACCGATGCCGCGCAGCACCAGCTCGACGAAGTCGCTCGCCGCCATCTCGGCGTCACGGGTCATGTCCCACGTCGCGCCCCACAGCAGCGCGCGCGCCAGCGAGTCGTCGATCCGGTCGATGTGGTCGACCGCGGTGGCCAGGGACCGCTCGTCGAGGCGGATCTTGGCGTAGGTCAGGTCGCCGTCGTTGAGCAGCAGCAGGTCGGGCTGCCGCTCGCCGACGAGGTCGGCGATGTCGGTCGAGACGCCCTCGACGTCGACCTCGACCGAGGAGCGGCGCACCAGGCCGGCGTCGGTGAGGTCGTAGAGGCCGATGCCGATCCGGTGCCGGCGGATCGTGGGGAACTCCGGGGCCGCCGACTGGGCCACCGAGAACGAGGCGTAGCGGCCCTCGTCGTCGAGCTCGAACACGGGGGTCAACGTGTTGACCCCGGAGGTCTGCAGCCACTCCTCGGCCCAGCTCTGCAGCTCCCGTCCGGAGGCCTTCTCGAGCGCGGACAGCAGGTCGGCGAACTCGGAGTTGGCGAACGCATGCGCCCGGAAGTACTCGCGCAGCCCGGCCAGGAACTCGTCGATGCCGACCCACGCGACCAGCTGCTTGAGGGTCGAGGCCCCCTTGGCGTAGGTGATCCCGTCGAAGTTGACCTCGACGGCCTGCAGGTCGTAGTTGTCGGCCGCGATCGGGTGGGTGGAGGGGAGCTGGTCCTGGCGGTAGGCCCAGTTCTTGCGGGCGTTGGTGAACCCGGTCCACGCCTCGGTGAACTCGGTGGCGTGCACCATGGCGTGGTGGCTGGCCCACTCGGCGAAGGACTCGTTGAGCCACAGGTCGTCCCACCAGCGCATGGTGACCAGGTCGCCGAACCACATGTGCGCCATCTCGTGCAGCACGGTGTTGGCCCGGGCCTCGTAGAACGCGTGGACCTGGCGGGACCGGGGGAGGTACTCGTCGCGGAACGTCACGCAGCCGGCGTTCTCCATCGCGCCCATGTTGTACTCCGGCACGTAGAGCTGGTCGTACTTGCCGAACGGGTAGGGATAGTCGAAGGCCTCCTCGAAGAACGCGAAGCCCTGCTTGGTGATCAGGTTGAGCTGCTCGTGGTCGAGGTGGTCCTTGAGCGACTGGCGGCAGAAGTGGCCCAGCGCGATGGTGCCGTGCGCGCCGGCGTACTCGTCGTAGACGGCGTGGTACTCGCCGGCGACCAGGGCGGTGATGTAGGTCGACATCCGCTCGGTGGTCGGGAAGTGCCAGACCGCCTTGCCGTCTCCGAGGCCCTCGGGGTCGGGGGTCGGCGAGTTGGACACCACGACCCAGTGGTCGGGTGCGGTCACGTGGAAGGTGAAGACCGACTTGAGGTCCGGCTGCTCGAAGGTGGTGTAGACGCGCCGCGCGTCGGGCACCTCGAACTGGCTGTAGAGGTAGACGCGCTGGTCGGCGGGGTCGACGAAGCGGTGCAGGCCCTCCCCGGTGTGGGAGTAGGGGAGCTCGCAGTGGACGCGCAGCTCGTTGTCGCCGGCCAGTCCGTCGAGCCGGATCCGCTGGTCGCGGTAGACCTCGAACGGGTCCAGCGGCTCGCCGTTGAGGACGATCTCGTGGACGTCGGTCGCGCCGTTGAGGTCGGCGAAGGTGCTCGCCCCGGGCTCCGCGCACGAGAACCGGATCACGGTCGTGCTGTCGAAGACCTTGTCGGAGACGGTCAGGTCGAGCGAGATGTCGTAGGAGGTGACGGACAGGAGCGAGCCACGGGTGGCGGCCTCGTCCCGGGTCAGGTTGGTTCCAGGCATGCCCGCATCATGTCACCGCGGGGGTGAGCCGCGTCAGCCGTCCCCGTCGCGGCGCTGCGGGGTCCGGGCGTGGGCGCGTCGTGCGCGCCGGCGTACCGGCTGCGGCCGGGTGTCGGGGCGGCGCGCCATCAGGGTGGCGATGCCGAGGGCGAGAGGGTTGCTGGCCATGTCAGGTCCTCCGGTTGCGGGTTGGTCTCAGGTGAGGAGCCGTGGGGATGACCGCTGATACCGCCTTGTTACCGTGGCGCACGTGAGTGACGCGAGAGGTGGAAGCGACGCCGACTTCTGGTTCGACCCCTTCTGTCCGTTCGCCTGGATCACCTCGCGGTGGATCCTGGAGGTCCAGAAGGTGCGCGACATCACGGTCGGCTGGCACGTCATGAGCCTGGCCTACCTCAACCGCGACCTGGACGTCACCGACGCCCACCGGGCGAAGCTCGAGCCCACCTGGGGGCCGGTGCGGGTGTGCATCGCCGCCGAGCAGAAGTACGGCGCCGAGGTGCTGCTGCCGCTCTACACCGCGCTCGGCACCCGCATCCACCTCGAGAAGCTGCCGATCACCCGCGAGCTGATCGCGGCCGCCGTGGCCGAGGTGGGTCTCGACGAGGCGCTGGTCGACGCCATGGACGACGCCGGGCTCGACGAGGCGGTGGCCGCCTCGCACCTCGAGGGGATGGACCGGGTCGGGGTCGATGTGGGGACCCCCACGGTGGCGATCGGCGGGAAGGCCTTCTTCGGGCCGGTGCTCAGCCGGATCCCCCGTGGTGAGGAGGCCGGTCGTCTCTGGGACGGCTGCGTCACCCTCGCGGGCGTTCCGTGCTTCTCCGAGCTCAAGCGTGCCCGCTGCGGCGATCCGGACTTCAGCTGACGTGCGCTGGATGCTGCGGCTGACGGCCGGTGCCCTGGGCGGGGCACTGGCGGTCGGCGCGGCGGTGGCACCCGCGGTCGGCGTCGCGGCGCCCGTGGGGTCGGCCGCCGTCTCCGTCGACCGGGTGCCGCTGCGCGCCGTGGCTGCCGGTGGGACCCGCGAGGGCGCCGCCCGGCTGCCCGAGGGACGGTCGCGGTGGCGGGTGTCGGGCCATGCGCTGCTGGCGGTCACCTGGACCGGCGCCGCACCGACGGTCGAGCTCCGGCTGCCCGGTGGTCGGTGGGAGGCGTGGGAGCCGCTGGCCGACCTCGGCGAGTCCTCGGCCGTCGAGGGCACCGAGCCGCAGTGGGTCGGGTCGGCGGGCACCGTCGCCGTGCGCGTGGAGGGTGGCAACGGCACCGCCCGGCTGACCGTGATCGACCCGGGCGCCGACCCCGAACGGCAGTCGGCCGCCGGAGGCCGGACAGCGGCGAGGACCGGACGGGCGGCGGCGCCGAAGCGCGCCCCGCGCCCGGAGATCCACACCCGCAAGGACTGGGGCGCCAACGAGCGGTGGCGCAACGGCAAGCCGAGGTACAACGCCAAGCTGAAGCAGGTGCACATCCACCACACGGCGGGCACCAACGACTACAAGCGCAAGGAGGTGCGCGGCATCATCCGGGCGATCTACCGCTACCACACGCACACGCTGGGCTGGTCCGACATCGGCTACAACTTCCTCGTCGACCGCTTCGGCAGGGCCTGGGTCGGCCGGGCCGGCGGTGCGGCCAAGCTGGTCCGCGGCGCACACACGCTCGGCTTCAACCACGCCTCGACGGGCATCGCGGTGATCGGCAACTTCGAGGACAAGAGTCCGCGCGCCGACGTGGTGACGATGCTGGTGCGGCTGTCGGCCTGGAAGCTCGACAAGGCCGGCCTCGACCCGCAGGGCAAGATCTGGGTCACCTCCAAGGGGAGCGACCTCTTCGCCAAGGGGGAGCGGGTGAAGCTCCCGGTGATCGACGGTCATCGCGACACCAACCAGACCGCCTGCCCGGGTCAGCTGCTCTACGACCTGCTGCCGGACATCCGCAAGCGCGCCGCGCATCGGGTCGACCGGTTCTCGTGAATCTCGGGACGCCTGGGAATCCGGTGGACACCTCCTCCTAGGATTCAGCCCATGACCCATGTCCTGTCCGCCGTCGCCTGGCCGTATGCCAACGGCCCGCGCCACATCGGCCACGTGGCCGGTTTCGGCGTGCCCTCCGACGTGTTCAGCAGGTACATGCGGATGACCGGCCACGACGTCCTGATGGTGTCCGGCACCGACGAGCACGGCACCCCGATCCTGGTCGCCGCCGACCAGGCCGGCGTACCCGCCAAGGAACTGGCCGACCGCTACAACGCGGTCATCGTGCAGGACCTGGTCGACCTCGGCCTGTCCTACGACCTGTTCACCCGCACCACGACGGGCAACCACTACCGCGTCGCCCAGGAGCTGTTCCACCAGAACTGGCTCAACGGCTACATGATCGAGCAGACGATGCAGTCGGCCATCTCGCCGTCGACCGGCCGCACCCTTCCCGACCGCTACATCGAGGGCACCTGCCCGATCTGCAAGTTCCCCGAGGCGCGCGGCGACCAGTGCGACAACTGCGGCAACCAGCTCGACCCGATCGACCTGATCGACCCGCGCAGCAAGATCAACGGCGAGACGCCGGAGTTCGTCGAGACCCAGCACTTCTTCCTCGACCTTCCGGCCCTCGCCGGGGCGCTCGGTGAGTGGCTCGACGGGCGCGAGGCGACCGGGCTGTGGCGGCCCAACGTCATCAAGTTCAGCCAGAACATCCTCAAGGACATCAAGCCGCGGGCGATGACCCGTGACATCGACTGGGGCATCCCGGTGCCGATCGACGGCTGGCAGGAGCAGCCGACGAAGCGGCTCTACGTCTGGTTCGACGCGGTCATCGGCTATCTGTCGGCCAGCATCGAGTGGGCGCGACGCAGCGATGACCCCGAGGCCTGGCGGCAGTGGTGGAACGACCCGGCTGCCGAGTCGTTCTACTTCATGGGCAAGGACAACATCACCTTCCACTCCCAGATCTGGCCCGCCGAGCTGCTGGGGTACGCCGGCCTGGGCGACCGCGGTGGGGAGCCGGGCGAGTACGGCGTCCTCAACCTGCCGACCGAGGTGGTGTCGAGCGAGTTCCTCACGATGGAGAGCAAGCAGCTCTCCTCGAGCCGCGGTCACGTGATCCTGGTCCAGGACATGCTGTCGCGCTACCAGCCCGACGCGCTGCGCTACTTCATCTGCGCGGCCGGGCCCGAGACCTCCGACTCCGACTTCACCTGGGCGGAGTTCGTGCAGCGCACCAACTCCGAGCTCGTCGCGGGGTGGGGCAACCTGGTCAACCGGACCGCCACCATGATCGCCAAGAACGTCGGCGCGATCCCCGCGTGCGGCGACCTCGAGCCGGTCGACGAGGCCGTGCTGACCGCCGTCCGCGACGGGTTCGCCTCGGTGGGCGAGCTGATCGAGGGCACCGGCTCGGGCCGCGATCGGCGAGGCGATGCGGATCGTCGGCGAGGTCAACAAGTACCTCACCGTCACCGAGCCCTACAAGATGAAGGACGACTCGCAGCGGGCTCGGCTCGAGACCGTGCTGCACGTCGCCGCCCAGTGCGTGGTCGACTGCAACACGCTGCTCTCGCCGTTCCTCCCGCACTCCGCCAACGCCGTGTGGCTGGCGCTGGGCGGTGAGGGGGAGTTCATGCCGATGCCGCGCATCGAGCAGGTCGAGGAGCTCGAGCCCGACAACGGCGCCGGCCTGACGACGTACCCGTCATCACCGGCGACTACTCCACCACGCCACGGTGGGAGTCGCGTCCCGTGCTCGTCGGAGCCCCGGTGGCCAAGCCGACCCCGATCTTCACCAAGCTCGACCCGTCGGTCGTCGAGGAGGAGCTGGCGCGGCTGGGTGGCTGACGACGGTCGTGGCTGGCGGCTGTCGGTGCTGGCGGTGCGGCGGCTTGCGGGCTGCTGGTGGTTGCGGTCCTGGGCAGCGAGGGCCGGAGGTCTGCTGCTGGTGCCGTCGGATTGGCGGCGTCCGGTCCGCTTCGGGCTCCGCTGGAGCTCGGTGCTGCGGGGCGGTTGAGACCCGCCCCATCGCAGGCGGTCGGGGGGCTCGACGGCCGATCGAGATTTCTTCGATTGTTGTCTCACGAGGTGGGACAAACAGGGTCTGAGCAGGCGTGATTGTCGGTGGCTCCTGGTTGGCTTGACCCATGAGCCAGTCAGCCAGCGCGTTCGCGGAGGTCCCGGTCCCGGGGTCTCCGGATCGGGTGTTGGCGACGGCCGGGCGGCGATGCGTGCCGAGCAGGCGGCTGCGGCGGCGAAGCTGGTGGCGGCGGTGGAGTGGGCGGCGCTGCACGAGCCGACGGACACGGGGGATGCGGCGTACTGGTGGGAGGCCGGCAGGTGCGTGCCGTTGGCGGGTGAGGGTGCCCGGACATTGCGGAGTTCGCGGTGGCGGAGTTCGCCACCGCGCTGGGGCTGACCACCGACGCCGGGCGGCGGTTGGTCGGGCGGGCGTTGAGCTGTGCTACCGGCTGCCGAACCTCTGGAAGGCCGTGCAGGCGGGTGCGGTGCCGGCGTGGCGGGCGACCTTGGTCGCCGATGCCACCCTTCCGCTCTCCCGGCTGCGGCGGGGTTCGTGGATCGTCAGGTCGCGATCGTGGCGGGGCGGGTCTCGGCCCGTCAGCTCGACCACCTCATCCTCGAAGCCCGTGTCAGGTGTGAGGGGGTGGAGCGGGAGGACCCGGAGAACCCCCACCCCGAGGTGGCGGACACGCGCCACGTGCAGGTGCACACCGATCAGGTGTCCTTCACCGGCACCGTCGCCGTCACGGGTGAGCTGGACCTGGCCGACGCCCTCCACCTCGACCAGGCGCTCGCTGCCGGTGCCGAGCAGCTGAAGCTCGCCGGGTCGACCGAGTCCCTGGATGCCCGGCGGGCCACCGCGCTCGGCGAGATGTCCGCGCCCAGCTCGCCCTCTCCTACGACGACCCGACCGGCTCGGCCACCCAGTCGGGCACGGCGCGGGCCGTCCGACGCGCGTCCGGCCGGTGACGTTGTTCGTGCACCTCTCCGAGCAGGCGCTCACCGGCGAGGCCGGTGGCCGGGGCGGTGTGAGAACACCCGCACCCCGATCGACGCCGACAAGATCCGGGCGTGGTGTGGCCACCCCGACGCGACGGTGACGTCAAGCCGGTCCTCGACCTGGCCGGGCCATGTCCGGGTGGATCAGTACGAGGTCCCCGACCGCCTCAAGACCCTGGTCGACCACCGCGACGGCCACTGTGTGTTCCCGTGGTGCACCAGACCAGCCCGGGCTGCGACCACGACCACGTGGTCCCGTTCGACGAGGCCGACCCGACCGGGGGCCGACCTGCGGCTGCAACATCGCCCCCACTCTGCCGGAGCCATCATCGGTTGAAGACCCACACCCCGTGGCGCTACGCCGTGATCGAACCCGGGACCTATCTCTGGTCGACCCCGCACGGCTACCGCCTGCTCGTCGACCACACCGGCACCCGCGACGTCACCCCCGACCCCCGGCCCGGACGGCCACCTCATCGACCTGGTCGAGGCGACCCCGACCCACCCGACCAGTAGCCACCCCGCCCCGACACCCCGCCGTACTCGGGCCGCCGGCGGGGGTCATCGGCACGCCCGAGGACCGTGGACAATGCGAGGGACCCACGACCACATCCAGGGAGCGGAGGTCTGCGCGTTCGTCGGGCCTGCTCGGTCCTGATCGCCCTGATGAGCCTCGCGTCGCTGGCGGCATGTTCGTCTCAGGACGACGACGGTGGGCCCGAGGTCGGTTCGCCGGGTCCGGTGGGGCGGGGTGACCTGTGCGCGGAGCTCGTTCCGGCCTCGCAGGGCCGGCCATGGGCCCAGCCGGCAGAGGTGATGCCCGCATCCCGGTCGTGATGACGCCTGTTTCGCGGCGAACCCCGATGCGGGTCTGGTCGTTCAGGTCGAGGTGTGGAGCGACCATGGTGACCTGCTGGACGACATCGTCCGCTTCGGCTCGCCGGCGGCACGGACGACCACGACTGCGGTCACGGTGACGGGACTACCCGGGCTGACAGCCGCCGCAGAGATCGACGGTCGCCAGGATGCCGATCTGGTGGTGCATGTCGACGACCGAGTGCTCGTCGTCCTGGTTCAGAGATTCGCGGCGATGGCGCCGGACGCCTCGCCTGACGAGGGCGTGGACCTCGCCAAGCGCGTGGCCCGAGGACTGTTGACGACGCCCTAGTCAGGTCCCGATCACGGCGGGTCCGGACCGCGGGAACCACCGCGGGAGGAGCATCCGAGGAGCTACCGACGGCGGTCGGGCCGAGGCCGGGCCAGGCTGACGACGGCGGCCACCGCGAGGGCCAGGGCCCCCACCCCGGCGGCACCGGCGAGGCGGAACCGTGTGAGGTTCGCGGCGTAGCAGCTGGCCGCCACCTCGTCGGCGTACGCCGTGGAGTGCTCGCCGCCCGGGGGATCGTCGTTCCCGTAGAACCCCGCGTCGTAGGGCGCGATCGAGCAGCCGACGGCTCCGGCGGGGCCGTGGCCTCCGACGTCTGCGGCGGCGATGTCCACCGTGGGGTTGTCCATCAGCAGCCAGCCGCTCACGGCGAGCAGGAGGCCGGCAGCCAGCCAGAGGCCCAGGGTGGTCCGGCGACTGCTCACCGGGCCGATGCTACGGACCCGACGCCAGGGGAGGGCCGCGCCGGGTCACCCGAGGTCGGCCACCGCCCGCTCGTAGTCGTCGGCGAGCCGGGCGAGGTCGGCGCGATGCTTGGTGATCCGGCAGCCGACGCCGTTGGGCTTCCAGGTGACCCCCTCGTCGGCCCAGCGGGCGCGCGCCTCGTCGGCGAGGCTCGCGGGCAGGTCGCCGGAGGCGTTGGTGACCCGCCACCAGGTGACGTTGCTGCCGTACAGCGACATCACCCGTCCGACCTGGCGCGGACCGATGCCGACGAGCTCGGCGAGATCGCCGTAGGCCACCACCCGGCCGCGCGGGACCTGTTCGACCGCCCGCAGCACCCGCTCCACGACGCCTTCGTCCATGCGTCGATGCCTAGCCGTGCTGGACCGAGCGACAGACCTGGGCGGTGCCCCGGTCGAGCTGCTCGGAGGTGATCCCGTAGAACCGGTCGAGCAGGTCGGGCACCTGCAGGTCGGGGAAGGGGCGACCGCGCTCGGGCTGGAACGCGCGGGAGAACGTGCGGAACGTCGCGACGTCGTGCAGGTCCACGAGATAGGTCACCGAGCACCAGGCCAGCAGATAGTCGACCTGCGGGTCCAGGCCGAAGCTCCCGGACGCCGGCGGGCCCAGCGCGGCGACCTTCATCATGTCGTCGTACGTCGCCGTGGGGTACCTCAGGTCGCCGGGGCCGGCGGGCGCTCGCGAGACGTAGACCGCGAGGCCCTCGCCGACCCAGCGCGGCTGCGGACCGTCGTGGACGGTCAGGAAGTGGACGAGCTCGTGGCGCAGCACCTCGGTGTCGTCGAGGAGGTAGCCCACATGGTCGGGGTTGGCCTGGATCCGGGTCCCGGCCAGTCTGGCCGGCCGGTGGTCGGTGGGTCGGGAGAAGACCGTGAAGGTGACGGCGGCCGCCTCCTGGTCGTCGAGGCTGTTCATCTTGGTGGCGTCGCCGTTGCTCGTCGCGTCGACCAGGACGTCGTAGCGCGGGGCCATGTCGAGCACCTCGGCGTCGACGCGGATGCCCCGGCGCACCGCCTCCAGCAGCGGCCGGGCCTGCGCCTGCTGGTCGGCGTCGACGACCACGATCGTCCCGCCCTCGGAGCGTACGACGACCGGTCCGCCGAGCCAGGGCCGGCTGTCCGCCGGCCGCGACCGGGTGGCCGACGTGCGCGAGCCCTCGGCGCCCAGCAGCCACTGGTCGCCGCGCTTCACCCAGGTCAGCCGCACCGGATAGGCCGCCGGGCGCGAGTCGACCCCGTGATCTGCACCTCCTCGACGGTCTGCGGCGCCAAGCGGTCCGGTGCGTCGGAGAGCGTCGCCGGCGTCAGATAGACCTCGTCGGCATGCAGCGAGTAGTGGCTCACCGGGAGCTTCGAGAGGTTGTCGAACAGCACGCCCTCCGACTCCACGAAGTCGGGGTCCGAGGTGTCCACGACCGACAGGAAGGCGTCCCGGTCACCGTCTCGCACCGCGCGCGCTCGCACCCGCATGGCCTGTTCGATCGCCGAGAAGTCCTCCGGCGTCGGGTCGTAGTCGGAGGTGCTGGTGCCCGACTGCTGCGTGGGCGACGCCGACGGTGTCGGGTCGCTGGGGGCGGAAGGCACCAGGCCGCAACCGCCGAGGGCCGTGGCCAGCAGCAGCGCCGTGAGCCCGGCTCGTCGTCTGCAGGCCATGGCGTGATCCTAGGTCGGCGACCCAGCCCCGCCGCGCCGGGCGCGGGGACACCGGCGAGGTCAGAAGCCGCGCGGGTCGACCGCGCGGACGCCGGGGAGCAGCGCGAGTGCGTGCACCGCCAGCGCGAGGACGGCCAGCGCGACCGCCCAGCCGGTGTGACCCGCCACCCACAGTCCCAGCACCGCGGAGCCGAAGACGAGCAGCTTGACCAGCAGCCGCGCGACCGGGTGCGGGAAGCGCGCCTTCGGCGCCGCGAACAGCCCCCAGGCCACGGCGGCCAGCGCGGCCGCGCCGAGGCCGACCAGCCATCCCGAGGCGTCCAGCCCCCAGACGAACAGCCCGGCCAGCGCGGCCAGCTCCGCCAGGAACACGCCGGTCAGGACGAGCCACCCGACCGCGGAGGCGGAGGTGCTCGTCGCCTCGTCACCGGGCTCGGCCATGGCGGCGATCCTAGCCAGCGGGCCGGGTAGGGTCGCCGCCATGACGGAGGTCGACGCGTCGAGGGGCCGGTGACGGCGGTGGCGCTCTATCCACAGGTGCGGGCCGACGTCGAACGAGCCGCGGCAGCGATGCCGATCTACGACCCCGAGTTCGACATCGCCGCGTCCCGGTCGGAGGCGCGCCGGCTGGCCGCCGCGACGCCCGGCCCGGAGCTCGACGGCGTCCGTGACCTCGACGCCGGGGGAGTGCCGTGCCGCCTCTACCGACCCGCGGGTGCGCTGCCCGGGGTGATCGTGCACCTCCACGGAGGCGGCTTCGTGTTCCACGACGTGGAGGTCCACGACGCTCCCTGTCGCCGGCTCGCCGACGCGGCCGGCATCGCGGTGCTGAGCGTGGACTACCGGCTCGCCCCCGAGCACCGGTTCCCGGCCGCCGTCGAGGACGTGGACGCCGTGGTGGCCTGGCTCGACGAGCACGCGGCCGAGGCCGCCCTGGACGGGCCGGCGTACCTCCATGGCGACAGCGCCGGTGGCAACCTGGCGCTCGGGGCGGCGCTGCGTCATCCCGGCCGGTTCCGGGCGCTCGGGCTGATCTACCCGTTCCTCGACCCGACGTGCTCGTTCCCGTCCTACGCCGAGCCCGAGCACGGAGGCTTCGAGCCGGCGGCCGCGGCGTGGTACTGGCAGCAGTACGCCGGGCGGCCCGGCGACCTCGAGGACCCCGACCTGGCGCCGCTGCTCTCCACCGAGATCGGCAGCCTGCCGCCGACCATGGTCGTGACCGCGGAGCACGACCCGTTGCGCGACGAGGGCGAGGAGCTCGCCCGCCGCGCCGCGGAGGCCGGGGTCGAGGTCGTGGCCAGCCGGCAGCTCGGCCAGGTGCACGGCTTCTGGCGGTCGCCCGACCTCGACGCCGCGGAGCCCGTGCTCCGCCAGGTGGCGGCGTTCCTCCGACTCCACCACGGCACCTGACACCGACCCTGAGAGGATCGCCGCATGCGCGTTCACGTCGGATCCGACCACGCCGGCCTCGAGCTCAAGGACCGCCTCGTCGCCTGGCTCACCGACCACGGCCACGAACCCGTCGACCACGGCCCGTTCGTCTACGACGCCCTCGACGACTACCCCGTCTTCTGTCTGCGGGCCGCCGAGGGCGTCGTCGCCGACCAGGAGGCCGGGGTCGAGGCGCTCGGCGTGGTCGTCGGCGGCTCCGGCAACGGCGAGCAGATGGCCGCCAACAAGGTGCGCGGGGTCCGCTCGGCACTCGTCTGGTCCGTGGAGACGGCGGAGCTGGCCCGCCAGCACAACGACGCCAACGTGGTGTCGGTCGGCGGTCGGCTGCATCCGATCGAGGACATGCTCCACTTCGTCGAGGTCTTCCTGGCCACGCCGTTCAGCGGTGATGAGCGGCACGTCCGCAGGATCGGCCAGCTGGCGGTCTACGAACAGACCGGTGAGCTGCCGGCGCTGCCCGCCTCCGCACAGCGTCCCGGCGGCGATGCCTGAGGGGCACACGCTCCGTCGCCTGGCCGACGACCTCACCGCCGCCTTCGCGGGCGCGACGGTGTCCGCGTCGTCACCCCAGGGCCGGTTCGGGACGGAGGCGGCGGTCCTCGACGGCACCCGCCTGCTCGCCGCCGACGCGGCCGGCAAGCACCTGTTCGTCGAGTTCGAGCACGACCACGTCGTGCACGTGCATCTGGGCCTGATCGGCGGCTTCGCCGTGACCGAGGGAGCCGCCGAGGTCCCGCCGCCGGTGGGGCAGGTGCGGCTCCGGCTGGTGGCGCGGACCGGCCCCGGCCGGTGGTCGTACGCCGACCTGCGGGGCGCCACCCGCTGCGACCTGGTCACCGGCGCCCGCCGAGACGAGGTGCTGGCCGGCCTGGGACCCGACCCGCTGCGGCCCGACGCCGACCCCACGCGCGCCTGGGAGCGGGTGCACCGGTCGGCCCGGCCGATCGGCGAGCTGTTGATGCAGCAGGACGTGATCGCGGGCGTCGGCAACGTCTACCGCGCCGAGGTCCTCTTCCGGCAGCGGATCGACCCGTTCCGCCCGGGCCGCACGCTGCGCCGCTCTCGGTTCCTGGCGATCTGGGAGGACCTGGTCGGGCTGATGGCCGACGGCGTCCGGCTCGGGCGGATCGACACCGTCCGGCCCGAGCACACCCCTGAGGCGATGGGTCGCCCGGCCCGCGAGGACGACCACGGGGGCGAGGTCTACGTCTATCGACGGTCTGGACAGCCCTGCCTGGTGTGCGGCACCCTCGTGCGCACTTCCCCGATGGCGGGCAGGAACTTGTTCTGGTGTGGCCAATGTCAGCGCAGGTTCCGTTCCCGCGCCGTACAGTGAAGTTCAACCCCCCATTGCCCCGAGGGACATGGACAAGATGAGCGTCGAGCGCGCGATCGCACCGGCGGCCGGGAACACGCGAGTGCGTCGTGCCCGAGCCGCCTTCACGCGTTTCATGCGCTCGGGTGACAACCGGCTGTTCCTCTCGCTGGTCGTCGCCAGCGCCGTGGTGGCGATGGTCGCCGGCATCTGGCCCACCATGCTCCCCATCTCGGTGCTCGCGGTGCCGCTGCTGATCGGCAACATCGTGCTCGGCCCGCGGCAGCTGCCGTGGTTCGTGGTCATCACGCTGGCCGGGCTGGCCATCGTGTCCCCCCGCCAGCCCGAGATCACCGCCTACGTCGTCGTGGAGATCCTCGTCGTCTTCGTGCTCGGGCTGATCATCCTGCTGTCGTCGTTCCGGCGGACCCGGCTCGGGGTGGCGGGGGCGCGGGGCGAGTCGATGCTCGTCGACCTGCGCGACCGGATCAGCCGGCAGGGGCAGCTGCCCGACCTGCCCCGCGACTGGTACGTCGAGACCGCGCTCCGCTCGGCCGACGGCACGCCGTTCGCCGGCGACTTCGTGGTGGCCGCGCGTCCCCACAACGGCGACCGCTTCGACGTGGTCGTGGTCGACGTCTCCGGCAAGGGCGACGAGGCCGGCACCCGCTCGCTGCTGCTGTCCGGAGCGTTCGGCGGTCTGCTGGGGGCGCTGCACCCGGAGGACTTCCTGCCGGCCGCCAACGACTTCCTGCTCCAGCAGGACTGGTCCGAGGGGTTCGCGACCGCGATCCACCTCTCGCTCAACCTGACCTCCGGCGACATCAAGGTCTGGACCGCAGGTCACCCACCGGCCGTGCAGCTGTCCGCCGGCTCCGGCCGGTGGTCGGTGCACGACACCGAGGGTCCGGTGCTCGGCCTCATCCCGGGCGCGGAGTTCACCGGCACCCGGGCGATCATGCGGCCCGGCGACGTGGTGCTGCTCTACACCGACGGCATGGTCGAGACGCCGACCCGCGACATCGGGCTGGGCATCGACCGGCTGGTCGGCTCCGCCGAGCGGGAGCTGCGCGGCAACTTCGTGCACGGAGCCAAGCGGCTGATCGACAGCCTCGGGTCCCGTCACGACGACCGGGCGCTGCTGCTCATCCACCGGCGCTGACCAGCGCCGGAGCGACGACCACGGACCTATCGCGGTTTGGGGTGCAGGCCGCCCGGTGTGGCACCATGACACCCGCGGTGCGGGCGTTCTCGCGCGCCCATGACCGCGCGCGGATGTAGCTCAATGGTAGAGCCCCAGTCTTCCAAACTGGCTACGCGGGTTCGATTCCCGTCATCCGCTCTCAAGCGGGCCGAGACGCCTGCTTGGCGGGGCGTAGCGTAGTGGCTAGCGCGCCTGCTTTGGGAGCAGGAGATCGCAGGTTCGAGTCCAGTCGCCCCGACGAGACGGACCCACCCCTGACCCACCCCTGACCCGCCGCGGCCGGACCGGCCCGCGGCCGCCCAGCATGATCGGAGACCACCTGTGAAGAGCGCCGTCGAGACGATGAGCCCGACCCGGGCCAAGCTGACCGTCGAGGTGCCTTTCGAGGAGCTGAAGCCCAGTCTCGACGCCGCCTACAAGCAGATCGCCGGCCAGATCAACGTGCCCGGCTTCCGCCGCGGCAAGGTGCCGGCGATGGTGATCGACCGCCAGGTCGGGCGCGGTGCGGTCCTCGACCAGGCGATCAACGACGTGGTGCCGAAGAAGTACGTCGAGGCGCTGCAGGCCAACGACCTGCAGCCGTTGGCCCAGCCCGACATCGAGGTCACCAAGTTCGCCGACAACGAGACCCTGGAGTTCGTCGCCGAGGTCGACGTCCGGCCCGAGATCACCCTGCCCGACTACGACGGCCTCGAGGCCACGGTCGAGGACGCGGTCGTGACCGACGCCGACGTGGAGGAGCAGGTCGCGTCGCTGCGCGAGCGGTTCGGCACCCTCCAGGACGTCGAGCGCGCCGCCGCCGACGGCGACTTCGTGGTGATCGACCTCAAGGCCACCAAGGACGGGGAGCTGGTCGAGGGCGCCGAGCTGTCCGGGATGTCCTACCAGGTCGGGCGCGGCGGCATGCTCGAGGGCCTCGACGAGGCGCTGACCGGCCTGGGCGCCGGCGACACCACGACGTTCACCTCCCAGCTGGTCGGTGGTGACCTGGTGGGCGAGGACGTCGACGTCGAGGTCACCGTCTCCCAGGTCCAGGAGCAGGAGCTGCCCGAGCTCGACGACGACTTCGCGCAGCTGGCCAGCGAGTTCGACACCGTCGACGAGCTGATGGCCGACGTCCGCGAGCGGCTGTCCCGCGGCAAGCGGCTCGAGCAGGCGGCCGCCGCGCGCGACGCCGTCCTCGAGGTGCTGCTCGACAAGATCGACGTGCCGCTGCCCGACACGTTGGTCGCCGACGAGCTCAACGCCCGCCGGGAGAGCATCGAGCAGCAGCTCGCCTATGCCGGCATGACCATGGACACCTACCTCGACAACGAGGGCCAGACCGTCGAGGAGTTCGAGGCCGACCTCGAGCGGCGGGTCCGCGACGCCGTCGCCGCCCAGTTCGTGCTCGACGAGATCGCCAAGAAGGAGCAGTACGGCGTCGACCAGGCCGAGCTCTCCGACCACCTGGTGCGGCGGGCCCAGCAGTCGGGCCAGGACCCGCAGTCCTTCGCCAACCACATGTTCGAGCACAACCACATCCCCGAGCTGGTCCAGGAGATCCTCCGCGGCAAGGCGCTGGCCGCCGTCGTGGAGTCCGCCACCGTGACCGACGCCTCGGGCGAGCGCGTGGAGCTGGCCAACCTGCGCCCCGACGGCACCCTCGGTGACCCGGAGGCCGAGGCCGACGAGGCCGGAGACGAGGCGACCGAGGCCGCAGGCGAGTCCGGCGACGCCGAGTCCGCTGACGCCCCGTCCGACGACGACTGAGCGCGATCTGCCGACCTCGGGGGACCCCATGACGTACCGTGCACGGGGCGCCACCGACCGGGCGCCCGGAGCGAAGGGGCACACCACCGTGCGCGGGAGATGGACCGCAGCAGCCGTCGCGGCGCTGCTGGCGGCGACCACCGCGGTCGCGACGTCGCAGGCGTCCGGGTCGGCCGCCGCGCCGATCCCGGCCGCGGCGCCGCCCGCGCGGCCCAACGTCGTGCTCGTCCTCACCGACGACCAGGACCTGTCGCTCAACCGGTTCATGCCGCAGACCCGCAAGCTGGTCCGGCAGCGTGGCCTGTCGTTCAGCAACTACGTCGTCAACACGTCGCTGTGCTGCGTGGCGCGCTCCTCGTTGCTGCGTGGGCAGTACGCCCAGAACACGCATGTGGAGAACAACGTGCCGCCGGAGGGCGGCTTCCTGCGCTACCACCAGGAGGGGCTGGACACCAACGACCTGCCGGTCTGGCTCGACCAGCTCGGCTACACCACGTCGATGGAGGGCAAGTACCTCAACGGCTACCCCTCCGTCGAGGGCAGCGGACCCTACGCCGGGCAAGGGGTCGGTCGGCTCGACATCCCCGTGGGCTGGGACGACTGGTTCTCGCCCGTCGGCGGGACGCCGTACTCCGAGTTCAACTACGTGATGAACGACAACGGGGTCGAGCGCTCCTACGGGTCTGCCAACCGCGACTACCTCACCGACGTGCTGGCCGATCGGGCGGTGCAGTTCCTCGACCAGCAGGCCGGCGCCGACTCGCCGTTCTTCCTCTACCTGGCCCCCTACGCCCCGCACTCGCCCTACAAGCCGCCGCCGCGCTACCGCGACTTCCTCAAGCGCGACCGGCTCAAGGTGCCCCGCACCAAGGACTTCGACGAGAAGTCGATCTCCGACAAGCCCTCGCCGCTGTCGAAGCTGCACCCGCTGACCGCCAAGGACAAGAAGCGCCTCGACAAGATCTACCGCAAGCGCGCCGCCTCGGTGCGCGGCGTCGACGACATGGTGGCCGACGTCGTGGCGGCGCTGTCCGCCAACGGCCAGCTCGACAACACCTACATCTTCGTGACGTCCGACAACGGCTACCACCTCGGGCAGCACCGGATGCCCCCTGGGAAGTACACCCCCTACGAGTCCGACATCCGGCTGCCGCTGTTCGTCCGGGGCCCGGGCGTGCCCGAGGGCGGCACCTCCGCCCAGCTGACCTCCAACATCGACCTGGCGCCGACGATCGTCGACCTGGCCGGCGGCCGAGCCCCCTCCTTCGTGGACGGGGTGTCCTTCGCCCCCTGGCTCTCGGCGTCGCCGCCGGGCGGGCAGCTGCGGCGCACGCTGCTGCTCGAGCGCAAGATCTCGACGTTCGTCGGAGGGCCGCTGGCGCGCGGCCGGATGGACCTCGGAGAGCCCCGCGACCCCCGGCTGCTCGAGCAGCTCGACTTCCACGCCACGCCCTACCGCGGGGTCCGCTCGGCCGACGGCTACACCTACGTGCTCTACGCCGACGGCCAGGAGGAGCTCTACGACCTCCACCGCGACCCCTACCAGCTGCGCAACCTGCTCGGTCGCGGCCAGACGGTCAGCGGCGCGACCTTCCAACGGCTCCGCGAGCTGCGCCGCGACCTGTCGTCGTTGACGGGGTGCGCGGGCGCCAGCTGCCACCAGTAGCCCTCGGCGCGGCCGGTCCGGTCGGCGTTCCGCTGTCGGCGAACAGGCCGGACGAACCCGTGGTTCGGCGGCTGGTTGCGGCTAGGGTCGCTCACGTGAACCTCGACATCGACAACGCCCGCCCCGCCGGGCCCAGGGCGGACGGTCCCCAGATGAACGGCGGCGTCCCGACCTACGGCCTCGACGACCACATCTACCAGCGGTTGCTCCGCGAGCGGATCGTCTTCCTCGGCTCGGAGGTGCGTGACCAGAACGCCAACGCGATCTGTGCCCAGCTGCTGCTGCTCTCGGCGGAGGACCCCGAGGCCGACATCTTCCTCCACATCAACAGCCCGGGTGGCTCCGTCGACGCCGGCATGGCGATCTACGACACGATGAACTACATCCCCAACGACGTGGCGACCGTCGGCATGGGCCTGGCGGCGTCCATGGGGCAGTTCCTGCTCTGCGCCGGCACCAAGGGCAAGCGCTACGCCCTGCCCCATGCGCGGATCATGATGCACCAGCCGTCGTCCGGCATGGGTGGCTCGGCCTCCGACATCAAGATCCAGGCCCAGCAGTCGCTGCACATCAAGAAGGTGCTGCTCGAGCTCATCGCCGAGCACACCGGCCAGCCGCTCGACCAGGTCGAGGCCGACGCCGACCGTGACCGATGGTTCACCGCCGAGCAGGCACTCGAGTACGGCCTGGTCGACCAGGTGATCACCAGCGCCCGCGAGGCCGCCGACGAGGGCCGGCCGGCCCACTCCAACGACTGAGGCAGAGGACGACGACTTCCATGAACTACTACATCCCGCAGTGGGAGGAGCGCACGTCGTACGGCTTCCGCCGGATCGACCCCTACGCCAAGCTCTTCGAGGACCGGATCATCTTCCTCGGCACCCCGATCTCCGACGACGTGGCCAACGCCGTGATGGCGCAGCTGCTCTGTCTGGAGTCGATGAACCCCGACCAGGACGTCCAGATCTACATCAACAGCCCCGGTGGCTCGTTCACGGCGCTCACCGCGATCTACGACACGATGCGGTTCATCAAGCCCGACATCCAGACCGTCTGCCTGGGCCAGGCCGCCTCGGCCGCGGCGATCCTGCTGGCGGCCGGCACACCCGGCAAGCGGCTGGCGCTGCCCAACAGCCGGATCCTGATCCACCAGCCCTACACCGAGGGCACCTTCGGCCAGACCTCCGACATCGAGATCCAGGCCAACGAGATCCTGCGGATGCGCGAGCTCCTCGAGCAGATGATCGCCGACCACAGCGGCCGGTCCATCGACGAGGTCAGCCGCGACATCGAGCGCGACAAGATCCTCACCGCCGAGGCCGCGATCGAGTACGGCCTGATCGACGCCGTCCTGGAGTCCCGCAAGGGCGCTCCGGCGCTCAGCTGAGCGGGCCATGCCGAGCCGTCCGAGCAGGACCATCTCCGCATGAGGCGACACGCGCCCGCTGCTTGGCCCCCCACGGGGGGCCGGCAGAGGGTACCGTCAGAGAGTTTCCGCGGCTCGCAGCGCCGCTGAGCCCGAACCGCACGATCCGAAAGGGACGCACGTGGCACGCATCGGTGACGGAGGCGACCTCCTCAAGTGCTCCTTCTGCGGCAAGAGCCAGAAGCAGGTCAAGAAGCTGATCGCCGGTCCCGGCGTCTACATCTGCGACGAGTGCATCGACCTGTGCAACGAGATCATCGAGGAGGAGCTCAACGAGGGCGCCGAGGTCAGCCTCGAGGAGCTGCCCAAGCCGCGTGAGATCTTCGAGTTCCTCAACGACTACGTCATCGGCCAGGAGCAGGCCAAGAAGTCGCTCGCCGTGGCGGTCTACAACCACTACAAGCGGGTCCAGGCGGGTCTGCAGCCGGTGGGCGGCAAGCACTCCAAGGAGGATGCCGTCGAGGTCGCCAAGTCCAACATCCTGCTGATCGGACCCACCGGCTGCGGCAAGACCTACCTCGCCCAGACCCTTGCCCGGATGCTCAACGTCCCGTTCGCGATCGCCGACGCCACGGCTCTCACCGAGGCCGGCTACGTCGGCGAGGACGTCGAGAACATCCTGCTCAAGCTGATCCAGGCCGCCGACTACGACGTCAAGAAGGCCGAGACCGGCATCATCTACATCGACGAGATCGACAAGGTGGCCCGCAAGGCGGAGAACCCCTCGATCACCCGTGACGTGTCCGGCGAGGGCGTCCAGCAGGCGTTGCTCAAGATCCTGGAGGGCACCAGTGCCTCGGTGCCGCCGCAGGGCGGGCGCAAGCACCCCCACCAGGAGTTCATCCAGATCGACACCACCAACATCCTCTTCGTCGTCGGTGGCGCGTTCGCGGGGCTCGAGCACATCGTCGAGCAGCGGGTCGGCAAGAAGACGCTCGGCTTCACCGCGGAGGTGCGTGGGGCCGAGCAGCGCGAGGCGGAGGACCTGCTGCTGCAGGTGCGGCCGGAGGACCTCACCAAGTTCGGCCTGATCCCGGAGTTCATCGGCCGGCTGCCGCTGATTGCGAGCGTCAGCAAGCTCGACCGCGAGGCGCTGGTGCAGATCCTCACCGAGCCGCGCAACGCCCTCGTCAAGCAGTACCAGAAGCTCTTCGAGCTCGACGACGTCGAGCTCGAGTTCACCTCCGACGCCGTCCTCGCCATCGCCGACAAGGCCATGGAGCGGCAGACCGGAGCGCGCGGGCTGCGGGCGATCATCGAAGAGGTCCTGCTCCACGTCATGTACGACGTCCCGTCGCGCGCCGACATCGGCAAGGTGATCGTCACCGGCGAGGTGGTGTCCGACGAGGTCGCCCCGACGCTGGTCCCGCGGGCCGCCGAGGACAAGAAGAAGAAGTCCGCCTGAGCTCGGTGCTCCAGGTCTCGGCGCACCCCGTCTAGTCACTTCGGGTGGGCGGGTAGTCCGTTCGGGTCATCTTCGGTGAAATCTCGTGGCGTCGTTTGGAATCGGTCGAGAAGCACCCGCACCATGGACTCTCACGGTGACGAGTCAGCATGGGGCCGACTCGAGCCGGGGTACCTGGGGGTGAAGGGTCCGTGAGCCGCGACCACAAGAAGCCGATGATGGCCTTCGTCATCGTGGCGGTGGCCTGCGCTGTGCTCGTCGTCAACGCGGCGCGCAGCAGCGCGGTCGACCTGCTGCGGGACCCGGTGCCCTCGGTCGCGGCCGCGCAGGCCTGGCGGCTGGTGCCGGGGGCCGAGCAGCTGCGTCGCGACGACCATGGGTCCGTCGCCACCGCCACCGATCCCGGAGCCTCGCGGCGCTCGGCCGGCACCGACGGTGACCAGGCCTCCCGGCCGACCTCCGGTGGCACGGGGGCGGGTCAGCGCGCCGATCGGGCCGCGTCCTCCGACGAGCACGGGTCCGACGACCGTCGCAACGGCCACGCTGCCTCCACCGGGGCGAACGATCACCCGGTCACTGCCGGGAGCGGCGGCACCGGCTCCGACGGCGGCGCCGCCCAGCACCCCGGGCACGCCCCGGACCACGGTGGCGAGGGCGCCGGCCCGGGGACGCCCGTGGCCACACCGGCCGCCACCGACTCGGGCAAGCAGGGCCGCGGACCCCGCCACGACGGACGCTCCGATGAGGGTCGCTCCCACGAGGGCCACCGCCGGGGTCACGACCTCGGCGCCGCCCACGAGCACCGCGCCGCCGAGCCCGCCGACCACGCCCGAGGCGGCCACCCCGACCGCGGCTGACGCCGCGCGCGGTCGACGCGGGGGCCAGCGCGCCTAGGCAGGTGCGGGCGCCAGCTCGGCGGTGACCTCGGGCTCCGTGAGTGAGTCGTCGACGGTCAACACCAGCTCGCCGGTGATCTTGCCGACCTTGCGCAGGTCGTCGGTCGCCGCGCGCACGGCCTCGAGCGCGGCGCTCGGGCCGCGGACCTCCGCACGGGACACCTCGGCGCGCATCGACACCTTCGCCGTCGACTTGGCTCCGCGGATGCCCGCCAGCGCGGCCGCGACCGCGTCGAGCATCGCCGCGTCCCCCACCGTGTCACCCGCCACCTCGGGCTCCGGCCAGCGCTCGTGGTGGATCGAGCCCTCCTGCCACCACGACCAGACCTCCTCGGTGACGTAGGGCAGGAACGGCGCGAACAGCCGGAGCACGGTGTGCAGGGCGACGGCCAGGGCTCCCCGCGCCGACTCGCGAGCGGGGCTCGGCTCGTCGGCGTAGGCCCGCTCCTTGACGAGCTCGAGGTAGTCGTCGCAGAAGTGCCAGAAGAACCGCTCGCTGACCTCCAGCGCGGTGGTGTAGTCGTAGGCCTCGAAGGCGTCCGTCGCCTGCCGGGCCGTGTCGAGCAGCCGCGCCAGCAGGGCCCGGTCGATCGGCTCGGTGACCAGTGCCGGGTCGGGGTCGTGGGCACCGACGCCGCCCAGCACGAACTTGGACGCGTTGAGCACCTTCATCGCCAGCCGTCGGCCGACCTTCATCTGCGCCTCGTCGAAGGGGCTGTCGAGGCCCGGGCGGCCGATCGCGGCCCGCCAGCGGCAGGCGTCGGCGCCGTACCTGTCGAGGATCTCGGTGGGCACCACCGCGTTGCCCTTCGACTTCGACATCTTCTTGCGGTCGGGGTCGACGATGAAGCCGGAGATCATCGCGTGCGTCCAGGGGGCCCGGTGCTCCTCGAAGTGGGAGCGCACCACCCGCGAGAACAGCCAGGTGCGGATGATGTCGTGCGCGTGGGTGCACAGGTCATAGGGGTAGACCCGCTGCCACAGGTCGTCGTCGGTCAGCCAGCCGCCCGCGATCTGCGGGGTGAGCGAGGAGGTGGCCCAGGTGTCCATCACGTCGGGGTCGCCGATGAAGCCACCGGGCTTGCCCCGCTGGTCCTCGTCGTAGCCCCGCGGGGCGTCGGTCGACGGGTCGAGCGGCAGCTCGGCCTCGGTGGGCAGCAGGGGGTGGTCGTAGTCCGGCTCGCCGTCACCGTCGAGCGGGTACCACACCGGGAACGGGATGCCGAAGAAGCGCTGGCGGGAGATCAGCCAGTCGCCGTTGAGACCGCCGACCCAGTTGTCGTAGCGGTGCCGCATGTGGGCCGGGATCCAGGTGATCTCGTCGCCGCGCTCGACCAGCTCGCGGCGCAGCTCGGCGTCACGTCCGCCGTTGCGGATGTACCACTGGCGGGTGGCGACGATCTCCAGCGGCTTGTCGCCGTTCTCGTAGAAGTTGGCCTTGCGCTGGGTGGGCGTCGGCTCGCCGTCGAGGTCGCCGGACTCCCGCAGCAGGCCGACCATGGCCTCGCGGGCCGAGAAGGTCGTCTTGCCGGCCAGGTCGGCGTACGCCGCCGCGGCGGGCTCGCTCGCCAGCCACTCGGGCGTCTCCCGGTGCAGCCGGCCGTCGCGGCCGATCAGCACCCGCATCGGCAGCTGCAGCTCGCGCCACCAGAGCACGTCGGTCAGGTCGCCGAAGGTGCAGCACATCGCGATGCCGGCGCCCTTGTCGGCCTCCGCGGCCGGGTGGGCGACCACCGGCAGCTCGACGCCGAACACGGGCGAGGTCACCGTCGACCCGAACAGGTGCTGGTAGCGCTCGTCGTCGGGGTGCGCGATCAGCGCGACGCAGGCCGGGATCAGCTCCGGCCGGGTGGTCTCGATGTGGACCGGAGTGCCGTCGGGACGGTGGAAGGCCACCCGGTGGTAGTGGCCGGGGTAGTCCCGCGCCTCCATCTCGGCCTGGGCCACCGCGGTCTGGTAGGTCACGTCCCACATCGTCGGCGCGTCCGCGAGGTAGGCCTCGCCGCGCGCGAAGTTGCGCAGGAAGGCCGTCTGGCTGACCTGCTGCGACTTCGGTCCGATCGTGGTGTAGCTCTCCTTCCAGTCGCACGAGAGCCCGAGGGTGCGCCACAGCGACTCGAAGACCTGCTCGTCCTCCTCGACCAGGGCCTCGCAGAGCCCGATGAAGCTGGGCCGGTCGATCGGCACCTGACGCTTCGGGTCGGGCTTCTCGGGTGGCGTGAAGTCGGGGTCGTGCGGCAGCGACGGGTCGCAGCGGACGCCGTAGTAGTTCTGCACCCGGCGCTCGGTGGGCAGCCCGTTGTCGTCCCAGCCCATGGGGTAGAACACGGCCTTGCCGCGCATCCGCTGGTAGCGGGCGACCAGGTCGGTGTGGGTGTAGGAGTAGATGTGCCCGACGTGGAGCGAGCCGGAGACGGTCGGCGGCGGCGTGTCGATCGCATAGACCCGCTCGCGAGGCTGGGACCGGTCGAAGCGGTAGGTGTCGTCGGCCTTCCAGACCGCCGACCACTTCTCCTCCAGCCCCTCCAGCGCCGGCTTGTCCGGTACGACGACGGGCCGGGGGAGGCTCGTCGGCGTGGACAGGGGCGGCTGCTGGGTGTCGGTCATGGGCGAAATCCTAGGGGCGCGCTCGGCGAGGCCGAAAACGAGTTACCCCTGGCGGTTGCCCGTGGGTACGGTGCCGCATGGCCGACCCCACTCCCGTGCTCGAGTTCTTCGACGACCCGGCAGCGTTCCTGGAGGTCGCCGGAACGGCGTTGGCTGCCGACCCGGTGCTCGGCACCGTGGTCGCCGGGGTGAGCGAGCGGATGCGCGAGGAGCGGGCGGCCGGGGCGAGCTTCCCCGGGCCCTTCCGGCCGTGGTGGCTGGTGGTGCGGGACCCGTCGGGGGACGTCGCGGGCATGGCGATGCGGACCGCCCCGTTCGCGCCGTACCCCGTCTACCTGATGCCGATGCCCGACGCGGCGGCCACCGAGCTGGCCCGCGCACTGCACGCGCGAGGGGAGTCGTTGGGCGGGGTCAACGGGGCCCGGCCGGCGGTCGACCTGACCGCCGCGGCGTGGACCCGGCTGACCGGTGCCCCCGCCGAGATCGAGGTGCACACCCGGCTGTTCGAGCTGGGTGAGCTGCAGATGCCCACGCTCCCGCCCGGTCGGCTCCGGCAAGCCGCCGCGGGGGACCGTGACCTGGTCACCGCATGGTTCCAGGGCTTCATGGCCGAGGCCGACGCCCAGGCCGGCCGACCACCGACCCGGGCCGAGCACTTCGACGCCGAGACGGTCGCGCGTCGGGTCGAGCGTGGCACGGTCTGGCTCTGGGAGGACGAGGCGGCCGGGTGGTGCACCTGACCGATGCGTCCGAGCCGTCGTTCGGGGTCTCCCGGGTCGGTCCCGTCTTCACGCCGCGCGAGCACCGCGGGCGCGGCTACGCCGCCGCCGCGGTGGCCCTGGTCTCCGCCCGGCTGCTCGAGCAGGGGGTGCGGGTCTGTCTGTTCACCGACCAGGCCAACCCGACGTCGAACGCGCTCTACGAGCGGCTCGGCTACCGCCGCGTCGTCGACATGGCGGAGTACGTCGTCGCCGGCGACGCGACGGCGGAGGTCAGCTGACCCGCAGCCGCGGGCCCAGCAGCCGCTCGAGGACCCCGAGCAGGTCGCCCTGGATCTCGGTGTTGCTGAGGAACTCGACGCGCTGCGCGGGGCGGGTGCCCACATAGACCGTGAGGACTCCTGGTCCTCCGACAGCCCCGAGAACTCCGCCCAGGTGATGTCGGACCAGGACAGGGTGTCGGTACGCCGGTGTGAGGTGAGGTCGTGCAGGCTGAGCCCGCTGGCCCGGCTCAGCAGCTCGGCGCCGCGCGCCGCTCCCTGCTTGGCCAGCCGCACCATCTCGGAGACGCTGGGGCGGCGCAGCGAGATGCCGACGGGGGAGACGACCAGGGTCCCGCGGGCGGAGCCGGCGATCGGGGCGGCCGCCGCGAGCACACCGGTGAGGTCCTCGGCCACCGGCCCGGCCGCGAACGCGGCCGCGGGCAGCGGCTGGTCGGGCGCCGGGGTCCCGGCGGCCGGCCCGGCGGCCGCCGCCGGCTCGGGCGTCGGTGCGCCACGGCCCCCGGCGTCGGGCCGGTCCTCGGGCGCCGCGCCGGGTGCGTTGTCGGGTTCGTCGGCGGGCTCGGGGACGCGGGGGCCGCGGGGGCCGCGCCGCCGAGCGCGACGATGGCGGCGACCAGGTCGGGGTTGATCACCGGGGGCGGGGCCGGGGGCTCCATCTCGTCATGGTCGTCGTCGTCGGCGTGGTCGCTGCCGTCGTCGTGGTCGGCCTCGGGCGGGGACTGGCGCTCGAGAGGCTCACGGACCTCGTCGGCCTCGGGCTCCTGGGCGAGGCTCGGCTCGGCGTCCGGCTCGGCGTTCGGCTCGGTGTGTGCGAGCGCACCGGCCGGGAGCCCTCCCCGGCCGCGGCGGCGGCCCGCTCGGCCTCCTTGGCGCGGTGCAGCCGGTCGATCTCCTTCAGCCGCGCCTTCAGCGCCTCCCGCTGGGTGCGCACCGGAGCGTCGTCGGCGACGGCCGCGGTGGCCTCCTCGGTGGCGGCCTCCTCGTCGGCGTCGCCGGCGGTTCCCTCGTGCGTCGCCTCGGTCTCCGGTGCCGCGGTGGACCGACCCACGGTCGGCCGCTCGACGTGCGGCAGCTCCGACACGACGGGCGCGCGGGAGTCCTCCCAGCGGTCCCGGACGATCGCCTCGACGGCGGCCAGGGACTGCGAGTCGGGCTCCAGGGCGGCCTGGCCCGGCGCCGGCTCGTCGGGAGTGGGCTGGCCGGAGATGCGGCGCAGCAGCGGCGCCATCAGGTCGCGAGGAGTGGCCCTGCGCGGCGCCGGGTCGGCGGCCGCTGCGGCGACCGGCTCGACGGGTGTGCTGACGGCGGCCTCGTCGGCCTCGTCGGCCTCGGCCGGCTCCGTGAGGGGGCCGGACGGGGCGGCCTCGGGCGCCGGGCTGCTCTGCGGCTGCCGCATCGGGGTCGGCTCGGGCTTGGCAACGACCGGAGTCGCCGGTGTCGGGGCCGGCGCGGCCTGGCGGCTCAGCCGCACCTGCTGCTCGGCGAGCCACTCCTTGAGCTCGGCGACGCCCTCGGCGGACCCGGTCGCGCGGGCGGCCACACTCCATGGGTCCAGGGTCCGTCCGGCACGGTCGCGCAGCGCCGGGGCCGCCGACCAGGACATGGCGTACGACGCGCGACCGGCCTCCACCAGCCGGTGCGCGGCCAGGTCGGCCACCAGCCGCCCGGCGAGCACGTCGAGCTCGTCGCCGTCGGCGTCGGGGGCCAGGGCCCGCATCAGGGGGGACTCCCGGCCGGCGCGGACGACCTGCAGCAGCACGGACTCCTCGAGCGGCCAGAGGTCCAGCTGCCGGGCGACGGCGCCGAGCGCCTCGACCTGCTGGCCCACGCGGACCGCCGTACCCCGTGGCACGACCCGCTCGAACACGCCGGGCTCGAGCGGGCTGTCGGCCGTCACCGCACCCTCGAGGGCCTCGAAGACGACGTCGCGCCGGTCGAGGATGTCCTCGGCAGCGCCGGAGAAGTCCAGGCGGCGGCTGTTCTGCAGCTCCTTGAGCGCGGTGACCCGGAGGTCCAGACGCGGGTGTCCGGCGGGCGCCGTGGGCCCGGTCGGATGCCGCTCGTCGTACGCCGCCATCCAGGTCTGCCGGTCGTCGTCGTCGAGGAAGTCCACGAAGCCGCCGAAGAGGCCGGTGGGTCGCTGACCCACGAGCACGCCGGGCAGCACGTACTGCTCGCCGAACTCCAGCCAGGCCTCGTCGAGGGGCCCGAGCTCCTTCAGCGCGGCCACGGCGGTGCGGCTCCCGACCAGGTCGGCGGCGATCCTGTCGGCGGCGAGCTCCTGGGCGTGCAGGGCCGGCAGCGCCAGCTCCTCGACGGCGCGGCCCACGGTCGCGAGCAGGCGGTCGAGCAGGCCGTCGCCGAGGTGGCCGCGCAGGCGGCGCACCGACGCCACACCGCGGTGAGCCATCGTGCGCAGCCCCGGTTGACGCTGGCTGTCGTGGGCGAGCTCGTGGGCGACCGCCCAGCGGAGCTGTTCCGCAGAGAGCCCGAGCATGAGGGGGATGCCGAGCACCAGGGTCCGGCGGCCGGGGCGCAGCCCCAGGAACGTGCTGTCCTCGACCAGCTCGGCGCAGACCCGGTCGGTCACCCAGATCTCGTCGGGTGCCCGGCTGTCGACACGGTCCGCGACGGACTGGACGTCCGCCCACAGGCGCGGCTGGGCGGTCTGCGCCAGCGCGATGCCCTCGGGCAGCTCCGCCTCGCGGGCGGCCCGGGCCCGGCCTGCGAGCAGGGTCAGCACGACCAGCCCGACGAAGGGCACGACGACGCTGGCGACGGTGGCGGTGGTCGCCCCGGAGAGGACCAGGCGAAGCAGCCCGACCACGGCGACGAGGGCAAGCAGCAGCGCGGCCACGTAGCCGCTGACCAGCAGCAGCAGGGCCACGGCAGATCGACCCGTGTGCTTCATCACTCTCCGCAGGGCGCGACGCCGACCCGGTTCGGGGCCGTCCTCGTCGCGGCCCGGGGGTCCGGGCGGACGGCTCTGTGATCGTAGGACCGGCAGGGCCACCCTCGATGCGTTTTCGGAGAACCGGGTGGCATACCCTTGGGGGTATCCCCGATGAGGGAACCGATCGAAGGAGATGCCCATGGGCAACCACGGCCCTGACGTGCTGGCCGACCTGCGGCTCCCGGTGCGTGAGCTCAGGCGACGCATTCCGGCCGTCTACGAGGGGTTCGCGGCGACGCACCACGCCGCCCTCGCCGACGGGGAGCTGGACACGCGGACCAAGGAGCTGATGGCGCTGGCGATCAGCGTCGTGCAGCAGTGCGACGGTTGCATCGCCTCGCACGCCCGCGGCGCGCATCGGGCCGGGGCGACGGCGGAGCAGGTCGCCGAGGCGATCGGCGTGAGCATCCTGATGGCCGGAGGGCCGGCGACCGTCTATGGTCCCCGGGCGCTGGCCGCGTTCCAGGAGTTCGCCGGCGCGGACTCGGCGAGCACCTGACGGTCGGACCTGGCCGGTGCCCCTAGACTCGGGGCGCGATGAGCAACCCCTTCACCGACGACGTCGACCCCGGGCCGGCCGGCCCGGTCGCCGCCCGGCCAGCCGAGACCTTCGCCGAGGCCGAGGACGCGCTGCTGTCGCGCTGGCCGGAGACCCGGCTGGAGCCCTCGCTGGACCGGATCCGCGCCTTCACCGAGCTGCTGGGTGACCCGCAGCGGGCCTATCCGGTGGTGCACCTGACCGGCACCAACGGCAAGACCTCGACCTCACGGATGGTCGACTCCCTGCTGCGGGCGCTCGACCTGCGCACCGGGCGGTTCACCTCCCCGCACCTGGAGCGGATGAGCGAGCGGATCTGCCTGGACGGGTCGCCGCTGACCGATGAGGAGTTCGTGCGGGCGTTCAACGACGTGGCGCCGTACACCCACCTGGTCGATGCGGCCCAGCCCTACCCGCTGTCGTTCTTCGAGACCATCGTCGGGATGGCCTACGCCGCCTTCGCCGACGCACCCGTCGACGCCGCGGTCGTCGAGGTCGGCATGGGCGGGGCGTGGGACGCCACCAACGTGGCCGACGCGGCCGTCGCGGCGGTGCTCCCGATCGCGGTCGACCACGAGCGCTACCTCGGCGCCGACCCGGTCGCCATCGCGGTCGAGAAGGCCGGGATCATCAAGCAGGGGTCGGTCGCGGTGCTGGCCCAGCAGTCGGTCGAGGTGGCCGAGGTGCTGCTCGCGCGGGCCCACGAGGTGGGCGCCACCGTGGCCCGCGAGGGCCTGGAGTTCGGCGTGGTGAGCCGGGTGCCGGCGGTGGGCGGGCAGCTGCTCTCGCTGCAGGGCCTGCACGGGAGGTACGACGACGTCTTCCTGCCGCTCTACGGCGCGCACCAGGCCCAGAACGCCGCGGTGGCGCTGGCGGCCGTCGAGGGCTTCCTCTCCGACCAGGCGCTCGACGAGGACCTGGTCCGGTCGACGTTCGCCCAGGTCACCTCCCCGGGCCGGCTCGAGGTGGTGCGACGCAGCCCGACCGTGATCCTCGACGCCGCGCACAACCCGCATGGTGCGGAGGCGACGGCCGCCGCCCTGGAGGACTCTTTCGCGTTCGACCCGCTGGTCGGCGTGATGGGGGTGATGGCCGACAAGGACTACGAGGGCGTGCTGGCGGCCTTCGAGCCGCACCTGACCCATCTGGTGTGCACCCAGAACTCCTTCGAGCGGTCGCTGTCGGCCGAGGCGCTGGCCGTGTCTGCTCGGGCGGTGTTCGGCGACGACCGGGTCACCGTCGAGCCACGGCTCGACGACGCGCTCGACCGGGCGGCCGCGATGGCCGAGGCGGGGGAGCGCGACGGCGCCGCCCTGGGGTCCGGCGCCGTGCTGGTCACCGGCTCGGTGGTCACCGTCGGCGAGGCGCGGGCGATGCTGTCGAGGTCGCGATGAGCAGCGAGAGCACCCCGGCCCCGGAGCCGGCCGCGACCCGGTCGCCGCGACGTGGGATGTGCGCGGCCGTGCTGAGCCTGGAGGCGATCACGATCGCGCTGTCGACGCCGGTGATGATCGGTGTCGGCGACATCTCGACGGGCACCGCGCTGCTCGTGGGTCTGGGGCTCGCGGTGGCCTGCCTGGTGGTGGCCGGCCTGCTCCGCTCCGAGGCGGGCTATGCCGCCGGCTGGGTGATCCAGCTGGGAGCCATCGGGCTGGGCTTCCTGGCGCCGCTGATGTTCTTCCTGGGCACCCTGTTCGCGTTCCTGTGGGGGACGGCGTACTTCCTGGGGCGCAAGATCGAGCGCGAGCGCGCCGCGGCGTACGCCGCCCACGAGCGCGACGCCTGACCTCGATCCGCCGGTCCCGTCGGCGGATGGCTAGGCTGCGCCCCATGACGACCCCGGCCGCCCAGCGCACCCTGGTCCTGCTCAAGCCCGACGCCCTCCGGCGCGGCCTCGCGGGGGAGATCCTCGGTCGCTACGAGGCCAAGGGGCTGCGGCTGGTCGCCCTCGAGCTGCGCCACATCGACGGCGACCAGGCCGACGCGCACTACCACGAGCACGTCGAGCGCGACTTCTACCCGCCGCTGCGGGCCTTCGTCACCAGCGGCCCCCTGATGGCGCTGGTGCTGGAGGGTGACGAGGCGATCGAGGTCGTCCGCGCGCTCAACGGTGCCACCGACGGCCGCAAGGCCGCCCCCGGCTCGATCCGCGGCGACCTGTCGCTCTCCAACCGCGAGAACCTCGTGCACGGCTCGGACTCCCCGGACTCCGCCGCCCGCGAGATCGCGCTGTGGTTCCCCGACCTGGCCGACTGACCCACCGTCGCGAGACGGCGATGCTCAACCGGCCGGCGTACGTCCGAACGCCAACAGGTGCGGGCTGAGGTCGCGGAGCCCCGGCTGCGACTCGTAGGCGGCGGCGAGCCTCCGAGCGGCGTCGAGCAGCTCGGGATCGTGTGAGCGGCTGATGTCGAGCGCCTGGGCCCCCGGCCCTTCGAGGCCGAGCACCTGGACCTCGGTCAGTCCCGCCTCGACCGCCTCCTGCTCGAGGTCGTCGGACAGGTGGAAGTGCCCGCCCGGGAAGCCGGACGGGCCGAGCTCGCCGGTGCCGTCCTCGACCATCCGGCGCCATCGTTCGGGCATCGGCGAGCGTGGGGTACGCCGCCCGGTGGCGGCCCGCGCGATCGACGGCTCGATCACGGTCACCCAGGCGAGAGCCGACAGGCGCGAGACGCCGGCACCGAAGACCCAGCCGCCGGGTCGCACGGCCCGGATCGCCTCTCGCCACGCCCGCTGCCGGTCGTCGCGCTCGACGAGGTGGTAGAGCGGCCCGAGCAGGAGCGCGGCGTCGAAGTCGTGGTCGGCGACCGGGAGGGCGCGGGCATCTCCCCGCGCGACGGCGAACGTCCCGATGGCCCTGGCGGTGGCCACGTGGCGGGGCACCGGGTCGATGAGCAGGACCCGGTGGCCCCGGCCGGCCAGGGCCGCCGCGTGGACCCCGGCGGCCCCACCGATGTCGAGGATCCGGGAACCGGGGGAGACCCGTGCCGTCACGAGCTGCTGCGTCCGCTCGAACTCGAGGACACCCTGACCCGAGCGCCCGACGAGGCGGTCGCTCTCGTCGAACTCGCCGCCGTAGTAGGCCTGCACCCGGCCGTCGACGTGCTGCTGCGGGGAGGGGTCCGGCATGTCCGGAGTATCCGGCCGGCCCGTGGACGGCGTCCACCGGATTGGCGCTGACCGCTGGTCGAGCGGCCGGTCGGCGGCTGGTCGAGCAGGTGGGTGTGCTGTGCGAACTGGTGTTTGAATAAAGGGCGTCGCGTGCTAGGGTGACTGGCACGCATCGAGCGTTCCGGGCCAGCCCGTGGGTGCTGCGCCATCCCGGGCGTGGCGGTGCGAGTCGCGAGGGTGACGTGATAGCCCACCGGGTGGGCCTCCAGGAGCGACGACAGCCGGTCAGGCGTCGTCACGGAGGAGGCGCCGGATGTCGGTCCACCCTGTCGAGTCGAGACACCCGATCCTCGCGGCGGCCGCCGACATCGGTGCGGCGCCGACCCGGGCTGTCGGGGCCAACCCGGTGTTCATGACCACCGCCGAGATGGACGAGGCGCTGCGCGAGCTGAGTGCGTTGGAGGCCCGGGTGGTCGAGCTGCGGCTACGGGTGATGGCCGTCGCCTCCGAGGTCGCGAAGAGCACCGCGGCGCACGACGTGGCGGAGTGGCTGAGCGTGCACACCTTGATGCGTCCCGAGGATGCCCGCGCCGACCTGCGCCTCGCGACCGCGTTGGACCGGCGCTACGCCGCCCTGGCCGCCGCGATGCGCGAGGGCGGCGTGTCCGTCGACCAGGCCCGGGTGATCGCCCGCGCCCTGGACGAGCTCCCCGCGAGGACCTTCCCACCGACGTCCTGGTGGCCGCCGAAACCGCCCTGGTCGAGCATGCCACCCGGTTCGGACCCCGCCAGCTGGCCCGGCTCGGCCGCCGCATCCTCGAGGTGGTGGCGCCTGGGGTCGTCGAGGAGACCGAGGCCCGTCGGCTGGCCGCCCTCGAGGCCGACGCCCACCGCCGCACCCGGCTCTCCCTGCGCCGGGTCGGAGACGGCACCACCCGCCTCACCGGGCTCCTCCCCGACGCGGTCGCCACCCGGCTGGCGACCTACCTGGAGGCCTTCACCAACCCTCGCAAGACACGGGAGCGGCCCACAGGAGACCGCGACGCATGGGTGACTCCGGCCTACCCCCGCCGCCTCGGGCAGGCCTTCTGCCAGCTCCTGGAGACGCTCGACCCGACCCGGCTCCCCTTCATGGCGGCGATGCCACCACCGTGGTGGTCACCATCCCCTACCAGGCAATGCTCACCGACCTGGCCACCGCCGACCTGGGCGGCTCCCACCTACCCGGTGAGGACGCCACCGAGGGGCAGATCACCGCGGCCCACGCCCGACGGCTGGCCTGCACTGCCGGAATCCTCCCCGCTGTCCTCGGCGGCGCCTCCGAGATCCTCGACCTCGGGAGGACCCGACGGCTGTTCACCCCCGCCCAACGCAAAGCCCTCCGGTTGCGCGACCGCGAGTGCCGCGCCGAGGGCTGCACGATCCCCGGCGCCTGGTGCGAAGCCCACCACACCACCCTGGACCCACGGCGGGAAGACCGACCTCGCCGACGGTGTCCTCCTCTGCCACCACCATCACCACCGCGCCCACCACACCGACCACACCACCGAACGTCTCCCCAACGGAGACCTCCGCTACCACCGCCGCAGATAGGCCGGGGAGCCGCGTCCGTTCAACCGGGCAGGACCGCCCGGCTCCGAGTGCGAACCGCGGATCACTCGAGACGCGCGGACGAGACGCGCAGTCGGCTCGCTTGCGGACGCAACGTCACCCGCGGCTCAGCGACGCCCGCCGCCCAACAGCCCACCGAGCAGGTCGCCGAGGATCGAGCCCAGGTCGTGCCCGGCGAGCGCGAGGAGCCCGAACCCTGGGCGGCACCGGTGAGGATCTGCGACAGGATCCCGCCCAGCACGCCGCCCCCGAGCGCCCCGTCCTTCGCTCCGGCCTGCTTGGCGAGGTAGGAGAGGACGATCGGGGCCAGGATCGGCAGCAGCTTGGACACCAGGCCCGACGAGCCGCCGACGCCACCGAGCTGGCGGACCACCTGGTCGTGCTGCGCGCCGAAGATGTGCCGGGCGATCTTGTCCCCGTCGGCGACGTCGACCTGTCCGAGGTCGACGGTGCCGCTGGCGAGGCTGCCGTCGTGCTGGGCGAGCGCACGCGCCAGCGAGGCCTCGCCGGCGGGGTCCTTCGCGTTGGCCTCGAGCCCGCCCAGCAGGGCGGGGAGGGCGACAGCGGCCGCCTGCTCGACGGCGGCCGGGCTCTCACCGAGCGAGGCGGCGAGCTGGTCGAGGGGCAGCGAGGCGAGGATCTCGTCGACGGCGGACACGAGCGAACCTTAACGCCACGTCCGCCGACCGACCGCGTGTCGCGCCCGGATCGGCAGCGTGGAGTTCCTACGCTGGGCGTGGGCCGGCGAGCTGGTGCGCCGTCCCGCCTTCCCCGGACCACCAGCGAGGGCGCGCGCATGGTTGGAACCACCCGCGGCACGGTCCTCGGCCGAGACCTGGCCGTCGACCTCGGCACCGCAAGCACGCTGGTCTACGCCCGCGGACGCGGCGTCGTCATCGACGAGCCGTCGCTCATCGCACTGGACGACGCCGGAGAGCTGTTGGCGGCGGGTCGGCAGGCGGCCCGCTTCGCGGGGAAGGTCGGGGCCCACCTGGTGGCGCCCGTCCACGACGGCGTGGTCGCCGACTTCGACGCCGCCGAGCAGATGCTGCACCGCTTCGCGACCGCGGCGAGGGGACGGGCGCTGACCCGGCCGCGGATGGTGGTGGCGATGCCGAGTGGTGTCACCGCCGTCGAGCAGCGGGTGGTCCGCGAGGTCGGCTTCCAGGCCGGCGCCCGCCAGGTCGAGGTGATCGAGGAGCCGATGGCGGCGGCGATCGGGGCCGGGCTGCCGGTGCACGAGGCGACCGCGACCATGGTGGTCGACCTCGGCTGTGGGACGACCGAGGTGGCTCTCATCTCGGTGGGCAGTGTCGCGGCCGCGCGCTCGATCCGCACCGCCGGCGCCGCGCTCGACCGCGATGTCGCCGCCTGGCTGGCCGGCGAGCACCGCCTGGTCGTCGACGACGCCACGGCGGAGGCGGTCAAGCGCACCCTCGGTTCGGCGTACCTCCGCCCCACCGAGCAGTACGCCGAGGTGGTCGGCCGCGACCTCGACACGGGTGCGGAGCGACGCGTCGTCGTCGGTGCCGGCGGCGTCCGCTCGGCGCTGGAGGGCTCCCTGCGCTCCATCGTGGACGTGGTGCGAGCGACGCTCGACCAGGCGCCGCAGCGGCTGGCCCGTGACGTCCGGGACCACGGGGTGGTGCTGACCGGCGGAACCGCGCTGCTGGCCGGTCTCGACGAGCGACTGCAGGACGACCTCGGCGTCCCCGTCCATGTCGCCGCCGACCCGCGCGCCTGCGTCGTCACCGGTGCCGCCCGGTGTGTGGAGCAGTACGCCGCGCTCCAGCCGCTGCTCGTGCCGGAGCGCCGGAGAGCGGGATGACCGACGTGCCTCGGGGGACGGCCGGAGGACCGCAGCGGCGGTCCCGGCTGCGGCACGCGCTCGGACCCACGCTCGGCCGGCTGCGACGACCCTTCGGGAGGGCGCGAGGCGGCAACCCGCGGACGACGCTGCTCGCGCTGGCACTGACCGCGGTCACCCTGATGACCCTGGACCACCAGTCCGGCCTGCTCGACCCGGTGCGCACGGTCGCCGGCGAGGCCCTCGGGCCGCTGCAGGACGGCGCCGCCACGGCGACCCGCCCGGTCGCCGCGGTTCCCGAGTGGTTCCGCGCCCGGGCCGAGCTCCAGCACGATGTCGCCACCCTCCAGGCCGAGAACTCCGACCTGCGCGGTCGGCTGGAGACCAGCGGCTACGACCGCAACCGGCTCGCGGAGTACGACCGGCTGACGGCGCTGGCCGGTGAGACGGCACGGGTGCTGGTGCCGGCGCGGGTGATCGGCTGGGGCCCCCAGCAGTCGTTCGCCCGGACGATCACGATCGACGCGGGTTCGCGCGCCGGCGTGACGACGGACCTCACCGTGGTCAGCGGCGACGGTCTGGTGGGCCGGGTGACCCGGGTGACGCCGACGACCGCGACGGTGCTGCTGGTGATGGATGCCGACTCCGTCGTGGGCGGCCGGATCGGGGACAGCATGGAGCTGGGGTTCCTGCGCGGTCGTGGTGTGGTGGGGGAGAGCGGTCGCCTCGACCTCGAGCTCGTCGATGCCTCGACCCTCCCGCGCCGGGGTGACGTGGTCGTCACCTGGGGCAGCAGCGGCGGGGCGCCGTACGTCTCCGGCGTGCCGGTCGGCCAGGTCACCAAGGTCTACGACAGTCTGCGCGAGACGTCTCGCCGCGCGGTGATCCGGCCGTTCGTCGACTTCAGCTCCCTCGACCTGGTCGGGGTCGTGGTCGCCCCCGACACGCAGAGCGACCGCGCGCTGGTGCGGGCCGGAGGTCTGCGATGACGGCTGCTCGTGGTGTGGTGGCCGCGCTGATGGCCGTGGCTGCCCTGGTCCTGCAGACCACCGTGCTGCCGCTGTTGAGCGGCGGCACCACGCTGCCCAACCTGTGCCTGCTGGTCGTCGTTGCCGTCGGGCTGTCCGCGGGGGAGACCGCGGGATCGATGACCGGCTTCGCGGTCGGCCTGGCGCTCGACCTGACGCCGCCCGCCGACCACCTGGCGGGCCGCTGGGCACTGGCGCTGGCGGTCGCGGGCTTCCTGGCCGGCCTGTTCGCGGCACACCAGCCCGAGCACGCGGCACCGTCCCGCCCCACCCGACGCGCGCGTGCCGAGGCGCTGCTCCGAGTCCTCCTGGTGACCGCCGCGGCATCGTTCGTGGCGACCTCGGTCTTCGCCCTCACCGGGCTGCTGTACGGCGACCTCGGCTGGGCCGTCCCCGAGCTGCTGCGCGGTGTCGGTGTCGCCGTCGGCCTGGACGCCGTCGCCGGGCTCCTGCTGGTGCCGCTGCTGCTCCGACCGCTGGTCGTGCACCCGGTCCCGGTCGCGGTGCTGGGCGGCGCCCGATGACCGGGCCGCGCCCGGAGCCACCGACCCCCGCGACCGCCGCCCGGCGGACCCGGCTGCGCGTCCTGGTGATCCAGGCCCTCGCGTTCTCGCTGGTGGCCACGCTGCTCGGCCGGCTCTACTACCTCCAGGTGGTCGAGGGCGGCTCCTACCAGGCCCGGGCCGCCTCGCAGTCCGTGCGTGACATCGTGCAACAGCCCGAGCGCGGGCTGATCGTCGACTCCCAGGGCCGGCCGCTGGTCGCCAACCGCACCGCGTGGGTGGTCTCGGTCGACCGCACCACGCTCGGCCAGCTCTCGCCGCGGGGGCAGCAGCTGGTGCTGCGCCGGGTCGCCGCCGCGGTCGGCGTACCGGAGCGGAGGATCCAGGCGCGTCTGGTCGACTGCGGCAGCGACGGAGCGCGGGCGCGGCTGTGCTGGAACGGCTCGCCCTACCAGCCGGTGCCGGTGGCCGAGGACGTGCCGCAGGACGTCGCGCTGCGGGTGCTCGAGCAGCCCGAGGACTACCCGTCGGTGCTGGCCGAGCAGCAGAGCCTGCGTGCCTATCCCGGGCCCTACGGCGTCAACCTCGCCCACGTGCTCGGCTACCTCAGCCCGGTGACGGCCGACGAGCTCGCCGCCGCGACCGAGCGCGACGACGACACCCTCAACGGCGCCTCGGTCGTGGGCCGCGCGGGTGTCGAGCAGAGCTATGACCGGTGGCTGCGCGGCGTCCCGGGGCACCGCAGCGTCGCGGTGGACGCCCAGGGCCGGGTGCTCAGCGACGCCGGTGTCGTCGACGCCCGGCCGGGCGACACCCTGGTCACCTCGCTGGATGCCAAGGTGCAGGCGGTCGCCGAGCGCCAGCTCGCCCGCACCATCCGCACCGCCCGCCAGACCCACGATCCGGTGACCGGCCGCAACTACGTCGCCGACTCCGGCGCGGTCGTGGTGATGGAGGCCGACACCGGGCGGGTCGTCGCGATGGCCAGCCAGCCGACGTACGACCCGGCCGAGTGGGTCGGTGGCATCAGCAACGACCAGCTGCACCGGCTCTACGCCGCCGACAGCGGCAACCCGCTGCTCGGCCGGGCGACCCAGGGCCAGTTCGCCCCGGGCTCCACCTGGAAGCCGATCATGAGCGTGGCCGCGCTCGACCACGGCTACACGCCGGCCAGCCGGCTCAACTGCTCCTCGGGGCTGCAGGTCGGCAACCGGTGGTTCAAGAACTACGAGTCCGCCTCCTACGGCTCGCTCGGCTTCGACCAGGCGCTGCAGCTCTCGTGCGACACGTTCTTCTACCGCGTCGGGCTGCACTACTGGCAGGCCGGCGGCGCCGATGCGACGGACGTCAACGCGCCCGACCCGCTGGTCGACGGCGCCAAGGCGTTCGGGTTCGGCGAGAAGACCGGCATCGACCTGCCGGGTGAGGCGGCCGGGCGGATCGCCGACCGGCACTGGAAGAAGCGCTACTACCGCGCGATGAAGGACTACTACTGCGGGATCGACAAGGACCCCGGTGACGCGTCGGCCTACCTGCGGCTGTTCGCCCACGAGTTCTGCCTCGAGGGGTGGTACTACCGGGCCGGTGACGCGGTGAACTTCTCCATCGGCCAGGGCGACACGCTCGTCACGCCGCTGCAGCTCGCCCGCGCCTACGCCGCGCTCAGCAACGGCGGCACCCTCTACGAGCCCCGGGTCGGCAAGGCCATCGTCGACCCCCAGGGTCATCTGGTCCGCCGGATCGCTCCGAAGGTCGCCGGTCACGTGCCCGCCACCAAGGCCACGATGCGCTATGTCGACCAGGCGCTGCTGGGCACCGCCAAGGTCGGCACCATGGCCTGGCGGATGACCGGCTTCCCCCTCGACCAGGTGCACATCCGCTCCAAGACCGGCTCCGCGGAGGTGCACGGCAAGCAGTCGACCTCGTGGGTCGCGTCCTACGACGAGAACTACGTCGTCGTCATGATGGTCAGCCAGGGCGGCACCGGCTCGGGCACCTCCGGCCCGGCCGTCCGCAAGATCTGGGAGTCGTTGTACGGCGTCCGCGGCGACACCGTCGACGCCGCCGACGCGGCGATCCCCGGCGTGGTCCCGCCGCGTCGGCTGCCGACCTTCACCCGCGACGGCGCAGTGCTACCCCCCAGGAGGTCGCGATGACCCTCTCCCTGCTCCCGCCGCCCGCTGCGTCGGCCACCGACCGCACCGGCCACCCCAGGCCGGCGTCGAGGGCGCCCTCGAGCTGGGCACGCACCCGGGAGGCCGGCCTCGACTGGGTGCTGCTCGGCGCGGTGACCGCGCTGCTCACCTCCGGAGTCGTGCTGGTCTGGTCGGCCACCTCCGCGCGCGAGGCGCTCACCGGGGGCGACCCGCGGGCCTTCCTCTCCCGACAGCTGGTCAACGTCGCCCTGGGCCTGGCCCTGATGGTCGTGGTGGCGGCCGTCGACCATCGCTGGGTGCGCCGGCTGACCCCGGTCGCCTACCTCGCCTCGCTCGGCGGGCTGGTGTGGGTGCTGGTGGCGGGCGACACCATCAACGGCTCCCGGTCGTGGCTGTCGGTCGGGCCGCTGTCCCTGCAGCCCTCGGAGCTGGCCAAGCTCACCGTCGTGGTGGCGATGGCGCTGGTCGCCAGCGAGGTGGCCCGCGCGGGGCGGCGCCACCGCGCGGGCGCGTGGGAGGTGGCGGCGATGCTCGCCGTGGCCGGCGTACCCGCCGGGTTGATCCTGCTGCAGCCCGACCTCGGCACGTTGCTGGTGCTCGCCGTCACGGTGCTCGGGGTGCTGACCGCCGCGGGCGCGGGGCGCCGGTGGCTGGCCCTGGTGGCGGGTGGTGGCCTGGCGGCGGTCTTGTTCGCCGCGCTGTCCGGGGTGCTGCAGCCCTACCAGGTCGACCGGTTCCTGGCCTTCACCGACCCCAGCCTGGACCCGCGCGGAGCGGGCTACAACACCGAGCAGGCGCGGATCGCCATCGGCAACGGCGGGCTCTTCGGCCAGGGACTGTTCTCGGGGTCGCAGACCCGGTCCGGCTTCGTGCCGGAGCAGCACACCGACTTCGTGTTCACGGTTGCCGGGGAGGTGCTGGGCCTGGTCGGCGCCGGCGTGCTGGTGCTGCTGCTCGGTGTCGTGGTCTGGCGGGCGCTCGCCATCGCAGCGGCCTCCGACGACGTGTTCGGCCGGGTCGCGGCGACGGGGATCGCCAGCTGGTTCGGATTCCAGGCGTTCCAGAACATCGGGATGTGCCTGGGCATCATGCCGGTCACCGGGGTGCCGCTGCCGTTCGTGTCCTACGGCGGCTCGTCGCTGTTCGCCTGCCTGCTGGCCGTGGGACTGCTGCAGAACATCCACCTGCGGTCCACCGCGGCGGCACGTCTCCTCGGCTGACGCCGGCCACGCCGGCAGCACAGTCCACCGCAGGCCCGGCCAGGGTCCCACCCGCGAACCCCGGACTACGCTTCCGGCGTGACCGCAGAAGCGACGCCGGGGCCGGCCACGGACGCCCCGGACACGGGGGAGTACACCCACCGCCAGATCCTCACCATCCTGTCCGGACTGATGCTCGGCATGTTCCTGGCCGCGCTCGACCAGTCGATCGTGGGCACGGCGATCCGGACCATCGCCGACGACCTCAACGGCCTGTCGATCCAGGCGTGGGCCACCACGGCCTACCTCATCACCTCGACGATCACGACGCCGATCTACGGCAAGCTCGGCGACATCTACGGCCGCAAGAAGCTGTTCACGTTCGCGATCGCGGTGTTCATCGTCGGCTCGGCCGCCTGTTCGTTCGCGACGTCGATGTACATGCTGGCGGCCTTCCGTGCCTTCCAGGGGCTGGGCGCCGGCGGCCTGTTCACCCTGGTGCTCGCGATCATCGGCGACATCGTCTCGCCGCGGGAGCGAGCGAAGTACACCGGCTACTTCATGGCCGTCTTCGCCACCTCCAGCGTGCTGGGGCCGGTCATCGGCGGCCTGTTCGCCCAGGCCGACTCGATCCTCGGCATCACCGGCTGGCGCTGGGTGTTCCTCGTCAACGTGCCCATCGGCATCGCCGCCCTGCTCGTGGTCTCGCGCACCCTGCACCTGCGCCACCAGCGGCAGGAGTCGCGGATCGACTGGTGGGGCGCCTCGGCGCTCGTGGTCGGGCTGGTGCCGCTGCTCACCGTGGCCGAGCAGGGTCGCGACTGGGGCTGGACGTCGGGCCGGTCGCTCACGCTCTACGCCGTCGGCCTCGTGGGGCTGCTGGCCTTCGTCCTCGTCGAGCGATGGATGGGCGACGACGCGCTGATCCCGCTGCGGCTGTTCCGGATCCGCAGTGCCGCGGTCGTGGTGGCGGCCAGCGTGGTGATCGGCGCGGCGATGTTCGGCGGCATCACCGTGCTGCCGCAGTACATGCAGATCGTCCACGGCGCCTCGCCGATGAGGTCGGGCTTCATGATGCTGCCGATGGTGCTGGGCATCATGATCGCCGCCACCAGCTCGGGCATCGTCACCTCGCGCACCGGCAAGATCCGGATCTTCCCGATCATCGGCTCCGCCTTCGCCACCATCGGGCTGTTCCTGTTGTCGCGGGTCACCGCCGACACCTCGAACCTGGTCGTGATGACGTTCATGTTCGTGTTCGGCTACGGCCTGGGCAACACCATGCAGCCGCTCACCGTCATCGTGCAGAACGCCGTGCCGCCGCGGGAGATCGGGGTCGCCACCAGCGCCGCCACGTTCTTCCGGCAGATCGGCGGCACCCTCGGGGTGGCGGTGTTCCTGTCGATCCTGTTCAACAACCTCGGCGGTGACATCGCGGCGCGCCTGCAGGAGGCGGTGCAGACCCCGGCGTGGCAGCAGGCCGCCCACGACCCCACGGTGATGGCCGACCCGGTCAACCAGGCCGTCGTGGCGGCGGTCAGCGACCCGACGAGCAGCGGCGGGATCCTCGCCCAGGTGCAGAACGACTCCTCCGTGATCACCCAGATGAACCCGGTCTTCGCCCATCCGTTCCAGGCCGGCTTCTCCGACTCCATGGACACGGTGTTCCTGTTCGCCGCCGGCGTCTCGGTGTTGGCCTTCCTGGTGCTCCTGCTGATGCCGAAGGTCGAGCTGCGCGCCCGGTCCGCGTCGGCCGAGCGAGCCGCGGAGGCGGCCGGACCGGTCGGCTGAGGGCCGTCGGTCCGGCGGGAATCGCCGGGGAGGCACGAGTCGTCGTACGCTGGTCGGCGTTGTCTTCCCCGGTCTGAGGTGTGGTGTGTCGGAGTCGGTCGCGTCGGTCTTCCCGTTGCTGGAGCCTCTGCTCCCGACGGTCCAGAAGCCGATCCAGTACGTCGGCGGCGAGCTCAACGCCACCGTGTAGGACTGGGACGCCGCGCCCGACGGGCCGACGGTGCGCTGGGCGCTGATGTACCCCGACGCCTACGAGGTCGGGCTGCCCAACCAGGGCGTGCAGATCCTCTACGAGGTGCTCAACGAGCGCGACTGGATCGTCGCCGAGCGGACCTATGCCGTGTGGCCGGACATGGAGCGCACCATGCGGGAGGCCGGGGTCCCGCAGTTCACCGTCGACGGGCACCGGCCGGTCGGCGCGTTCGACGTGCTGGGCGTCAGCTTCTCCACCGAGCTGGGCTACACCAACCTGCTGACCGCGCTCGACCTGGCCGGCATCCCGCTGCGCGCGGTCGACCGTGGCGACGACGACCCGATCGTGCTCGCCGGCGGTCACTCGGCGTTCAACCCCGAGCCGATCGCGGACTTCCTCGACGCGGCCGTCCTCGGTGACGGCGAGGAGGTCGTGCTCGCGGTCTCCGAGGTGATCCGCGAGTGGAAGGCCGAGGACCGCCCGGGCGGACGGCTGGAGCTTCTGCGCCGGCTGGCGGTCAGCGGCGGCGTCTACGTCCCGCAGTTCTACGACGTCACCTACGCCGCCGACGGCCAGCTCGAGGCCGTGGTGCCCAACCGGCCGGGCATCCCGTTCCGGGTCCGCAAGCACACGCTGATGGACCTCGACGCGTGGCCCTACCCGAAGAACCCGCTGGTGCCGCTCGCCGAGACCGTCCACGAGCGGTTCTCCGTCGAGATCTTCCGCGGCTGCACCCGCGGCTGCCGCTTCTGCCAGGCCGGGATGATCACCCGGCCGGTCCGCGAGAGGTCGATCGAGACCATCGGCGACATGGTCGAGACCGGCCTGCGGCGCAGCGGCTTCGAGGAGGTCGGGCTGCTGTCGCTCTCGTCGGCCGACCACACCGAGATCGGCGACATCGCCACCGGCCTGGCCGACCGCTACGACGGCAGCAACGTGTCGCTCTCGCTGCCGTCGACCCGGGTCGACGCGTTCAACATCACCCTGGCCAACGAGTTCTCCCGCAACGGCCGGCGCTCCGGACTGACGTTCGCACCCGAGGGCGGGTCGGAGCGGATGCGCAAGGTGATCAACAAGATGGTGTCGGAGGAGGACCTGATCCGCACCGTCGCGGCGGCGTACTCCCACGGGTGGCGGCAGGTGAAGCTCTACTTCATGTGCGGGCTCCCCACCGAGACCGACGACGACGTGCTGGCGATCGCCGACCTGGCGACCAAGGTGATCGCGACCGGCCGCGAGGTGTCCGGACGCAACGACATCCGCTGCACGGTCTCGATCGGCGGCTTCGTGCCCAAGCCGCACACGCCGTTCCAGTGGGCCGCCCAGCTGGACCACGAGACCACCGACGAGCGGCTCCGCAAGCTGCGCGAGACGGTCCGCGCCGACAAGCGCTACGGCCGCGCGATCGGCTTCCGCTACCACGACGGCAGGCCCGGCATCATCGAGGGCCTGCTCTCCCGCGGCGACCGACGGGTCGGCGCCGTGATCGAGCGGGTCTGGCGCGACGGCGGCCGCTTCGACGGCTGGAGCGAGCACTTCTCCTACGACCGCTGGGCGGCGGCCTGCGAGGCCGCCCTCGACGGCGTCGACCTCGACTGGTTCACCACCCGCGAGCGCGACTACGACGAGGTGCTCCCCTGGGACCACCTCGACTCCGGTCTCGACAAGGACTGGCTCTGGTCGGACTGGGAGGACGCCCTCGACCCCGACGCCGAGGTCGAGGACTGCCGGTGGACGCCGTGCTACGACTGCGGCGTCTGCCCCGAGATGGGCACCGAGATCCAGATCGGCCCCACCGGCAAGAAGCTGCTGCCGCTCAGCGTGGTGTGAGGGCGGACCCGGTCACCGGCGGGCGTCCTCCAGGGAGCCCGTGGTGTCCATGCTGGCCTCGGAGACCACACAGGCGTAGCCCTTGTCGTTGACCCACGTCTTCTCGAGCGGGTAGTAGTACGACGCGTAGAGCTCGGAGTCGTCCAGGGCGACCCCGACGAAGGGCTGGAACTGGTCGCGACAGATCGCCTCGATCTCGCGGGTGATCTGCTGGACGCCGGGATAGGAGTCCTCGGTGAGCTCGCTGGTGTAGTAGGTCTCGACCTCGTGGGGCTCCGAGCAGGGCACGACGGTGACCTTGACCACCGGGTCGGTGCCGTCGGCGGCGGCCGTGGCGCCGGCGTCGGGGGAGCCGAAGCCGGAGTCGACGAGGCAGTCGCCGGGGCGGACGTCGGTCGTCGGGATCTGCCGGGCGCCGGTGACCTGGCCGTCGGGCCCTCGCTCGGGCGTTGCGGTGTCCTCGAACACGCTCCGGATCTGCGCACCGAAGACGAAGGTGACCGCGACGACCAGCGCGGGGATGCCGAGGACCAGGCCGAGCACCAGGCCGACGATCGCGCCGGTGGACCAGCCGCGCCGCGGCGGCTGGGGAGGGGCCGGGTAGCCGGCGTACGGCGCGGGATAGGGCCCGCCGGGAGGGGGCGCGGCCGGACCCGGGTGGGAGTAGCCGGGCGGCGTGACGCCGGCCGGCGGGGAGCCGGGCGGAGGGTAGGCCGACGGGGGCGCGCCCGGCTCGGGCCCGGTGTGCTCGCCCTCGGTCACCCTCGGCTCCCTCGTTCTCGACCGGCGCTGACCCGGCCGTCCACGGCCGCTGTCGGCCGTGGCGGTCATGATAGGCCGGTGCGCAGCGTGGATGAGGCCGAACGCCGGGGTCGGTTGGCTCGTCGGCACGCGCTGCTGCCCGGCCACCAGGCGACCGACCCGGTGGCCGCCACCCGAGCGATGACGGTGCTGCACGCGACCGAGCCGGCCACGGTGCACCTGGCGCTGTGGGCCCGGGTGCCGGGGCTCGCCGCCGACGACGTCGACCGGGCACTCTACGACGACCGCTCGCTGGTCAAGCAGCTCGCGATGCGCCGCACCCTCTTCGTCTTCCCGCGCGACCTCCTGGCCGCGGCCCGGGGCAGCGCCAGTGCCCGGGTGGCCGGGCAGCTGTCCGCGCGACTGGTCAAGGAGGTCGAGGCGGCCGGGATCGCGGCCGACGGGCACGCCTGGCTCGACGCGGCGCGCCGGGCGGTGCTGGCCGAGCTCGATCGCGAGGCCGAGGGTCTCGCGGCGCAGGCGCTCCGAGAGCGCCTGCCCGAGCTGCAGGGCACCCTGGTCGTCTCGCCCGGCAAGCCCTACGGCGGCCCGACGCCGGTCGGCCCCCGGGTGCTCACCCAGCTCGGCGTCGAGGGAGCCATCGTGCGCGGTCGCAACGAGGGCCACTGGCGGGCGTCCCGGCCGCGGTGGACCCGGGCCGAGGTCTGGCTCGGTGAGGAGACCGAGCCGCTACCCGCCCGGGAGGGCTATGCCGAGCTGGTGCGCCGCTGGCTGACGACCTTCGGTCCCGGGACCCGCACCGACCTCCAGTGGTGGCTCGGCTCCACGGTCACGGCGGTCGACCACGCCCTGGCCGATGTCGGTGCGGAGGAGGTCGCCCTCGGCGACGGCGCGACCGGCTGGCTGCTGCCCGAGCACCACGACGAGCTGCGGCCTGCGGAGCCCTGGGCAGCGCTGCTCCCCGTGCTCGACCCGACGGTGATGGGCTGGAAGACGCGAGACTTCTTCCTGGGCCCGCACGCGCCGGCGCTCTTCGACCGCAACGGCAACGCCGGCACCACCGCCTGGTGGGACGGACGGGTCGTCGGCTGTTGGGTGCAGGACCCCGACGGTGTCGTCATCGTCGAGCTGCTGGAGGACGTCCCCGCCGAGGGACGGGCCGCGCTCGCGACCGAGGCGAGGCGGCTCACCGCCTGGCTCGATGGCGTGCGGATCAGCACCGTCTACCCTTCCCCTGCCATGAAGATCGCCCGAGACCACGCCCAGAGGGCGTCAGGAGCAGCCCGGTGAGCCGTCCGCAGCCCGAGCAGCAGGCGCCGCCGGTGCAGCGCCTCCGGTTGCGCTACGCCAAGCGCGGCCGGCTGCGGTTCGCCAGCCACCGCGACTTCTCCCGGGCCTTCGAGCGGGCCCTGGTGCGTGCCCGACTGCCGATGGCCTACTCCTCGGGCTTCAACCCGCACCCCCGGATCTCCTACGCCGGCGCCGCGCCGACCGGGGCGGCCAGCGAGGCCGAGTACCTCGAGATCGGGCTGGCCGAGCGGGTCGACCCGGCCGAGGCGCTCGACCGACTGCGGGCGGTGCTGCCCGACGGCTTCGACCCGCTCCTCGTGGTCGAGTCGCCCGGCGGCGCCCTGGCCGACCGGCTCCAGGCCAGCCGCTGGCGCGTGGAGCTCGGGGTCGACGCCGACGCCGGCCGCCGGGCCGTGGAGGCGTTCCTGGCGGCTCCGGAGGTGCAGGTGTCCCGGATGACCAAGAAGGGGATCCGCGAGTTCGACGCTCGAGGGGCGGTGCTGCGCCTGGTCGAGGCAGGGCCTGCCGACGAGCCTGCCGATGACGCGCCGGGGCGCGGCGAGGGACTGATCCTGGAGGTCTGGCTGCGTCATCAGGAGCCGGCGGTCCGCCCCGACGACGTGCTCAGCGGGCTGCGGCGCGTCGGAGACCTTCCCGACAGTGCTCCGCCGCGCCTGACCAGGCTGGAGCAGGGCACCTGGGACGACGCCACCGGATCGATCGGCGACCCGCTCGGCTGAGCCCGCGCACCGGTCGGCCGGGAGCGGCGATGGCGCCGGGGGAGTCGCGGTGTGCCATACTCACGTCGGCTGGTGTGCGGCTTCGGTCACATCTCCCTCAGGGGGCCAGCTCGACGACGTTCTCGCCACATCCGTGCTCGCACGGGTGGGCACGGCGGGCACAGGTCGTCACCAGACCGCGACGCGGCCCAGTTCGGAGTCGGTGACAGCGACCCGGCTGGCGTTCCTCGGAACGCCGGGCCCAGCGACCGCGGCAGGTGAGGGCTCTGCGCTCGGTGACGCATCGCGGAGGGTGTCGTCGTCCACCGAAGGCTTTGCGTGACACCCTTCCCGGGCGGTCGCGCCGACACGACCCGACGCTGGGCGTCCGGGTCAGAGGAGCACCATGGTCGACGACCAGGGCAACGACACTCAGCAGCAGGAGACCGCGCAGGACGCGACGTCCTCGGGCGAGGAGAAGCCCGCCGCACGGCGACGCCCCTCGCGGGCCAAGAAGGCCGCGTCGGCCGAGCAGGACGGCGCCCCGCGGTCCACGGAGGCCGGCGCCGCCGACGAGCCGGCGGCCAAGCCCGCCCGCAAGCGCGCTGCCAAGGCGACTGCCGCCTCGGCCCCCGCGGCCGACGAGCCGGCGGCCGACGAGCCGGCGGCCGCCCCGGCCAAGAAGGCCAGCAAGAAGGCCGCGAAGAAGGCATCTCCCGAGAAGGCCGGTGCCGAGAAGACCGGTGCCGAGAAGGCCGCAGACTCGGCGAGTGGCGCCGAGGCGGACGCCGCCGGGTCGGGGCCGAAGAAGTCCGCCGCCAAGAAGTCCGCCAAGAAGAAGCAGGCGACCAAGAAGAAGGCCGCCGCCGCGGACGACCAGGCAACCGCGGCGTCGGCAGACGCCCAGGACGGCTCGGGCGACGCGGTCGTGCCGCTGTTCCAGGCACCGGAGACCCCGTCGCGCCGGCGTACGTCGGCCAAGAAGGCCGCGGCCGCCGCCGAGACCGACGCCGCTGCCTCCGACAGCGCGGCCCAGGCCAGCACCGACGCGCGTCCCACCGACTCCGAGGGCGAGGCCGAGGAAGGCGGCGGTGGCCGTCGCCGGCGCCGTCGGGGTGGCCGCCGGCGCCGCAAGAGCGGCGAGGCGTCGGACACCGCCGAGACCGGCGGCGAGACCGGGGCCGGCGAGGCCGCGGCTGACGACGAGGGCGAGTCCGACGGGGCGACCCGCCGGCGGCGACGGCGCCGCCGGGCCGGTGAGGACCCCGGCGAGTCCGCCGACGACCCCGCCAACACCGTCACCCGGGTCCGCAAGACCCGCAGCGCCGAGGACCAGATCACCGCGGTCTCCGGGTCGACCCGCCTGGAGGCCAAGAAGCAGCGGCGGCGCGAGGGCCGAGAGGCCGGCCGCCGTCGTGCGCCGATCGTCAGCGAGGCGGAGTTCCTGGCCCGCCGCGAGTCGGTCGAGCGGGTGATGGTCATCCGGCAGCGCGAGGACCTGACCCAGATCGCGGTCCTCGAGGACAAGGTGCTCGTCGAGCACTACGTCGCCCGCGAGTCGCAGACCTCGCTGATCGGCAACGTCTACCTCGGCCGGGTCCAGAACGTGCTTCCCTCGATGGAGGCGGCGTTCATCGACATCGGCAAGGGCCGCAACGCCGTGCTCTACGCCGGCGAGGTCAACTGGAGCGCTCTCGGCCACCCGGAGGGCCAGCCGCGCAAGATCGAGTCGGTGCTGTCCTCCGGTCAGAGCGTGCTGGTCCAGGTGACGAAGGACCCGGTCGGCCACAAGGGTGCTCGGTTGACCAGCCAGGTGAGCCTGGCGGGCCGGTTCCTGGTCTACGTCCCGGACGGCACCACCAGCGGCATCTCGCGCAAGCTTCCCGACACCGAGCGCAACCGGCTCAAGTCGCTGCTCAAGGAGATCGTCCCCGACACCGCCGGCGTCATCGTGCGCACCGCCGCCGAGGGCGCCTCCGAGGAGGAGCTCACCCGCGACGTGGAGCGCCTCAAGGCGCGCTGGGAGGACATCGAGAAGAAGGCCAAGGGCAGCGCCCCGCAGCTTCTCTACGGCGAGCCCGACCTGACCCTGAAGGTCGTCCGCGACCTGTTCACCGAGGACTTCGCCAAGCTGGTCATCGAGGGCGACGACGCCTGGGACACCGTCCAGGGCTACGTCGCCCATGTCGCGCCCGACCTCGAGACGCGGCTCGAGCGCTACCACCGCACCGAGAACGGCGGCGACGTGTTCGCGGCCTACCGGATCGACGAGCAGATCTCCAAGGGTCTCGACCGCAAGGTCTGGCTGCCCTCGGGAGGGTCGCTGATCATCGACCGCACCGAGGCGATGACGGTGGTCGACGTCAACACCGGCAAGTTCACCGGCTCCGGGGGCAACCTCGAGGAGACGGTCACCAAGAACAACCTGGAGGCGGCCGAGGAGATCGTCCGGCAGCTCCGGCTGCGCGACATCGGCGGCATCATCGTCATCGACTTCATCGACATGGTGCTGGAGTCCAACCGCGACCTGGTGCTGCGCCGGCTGGTGGAGTGCCTGGGTCGCGACCGCACCCGACACCAGGTCGCCGAGGTGACCTCGCTCGGGCTGGTGCAGATGACCCGCAAGCGCATCGGCACCGGGCTGCTGGAGGCCTTCAGCCAGACCTGCGACCACTGCCACGGCCGCGGTCTCGTCGTGCACACCCTCCCGGTCGAGCCGAGGAGTGGCGACGACGAGCCGCGCCGAGGCCGCCGCAGCCGGGGGCGCAACCGCTCCGGTGGCGGCGAGTCGACCGCGAAGGCGGTGCCGTCGCCGGCCGACGTGGCCGCGCACGCTCGCCCCGCGGACGAGACCGAGCCGACGACCGAGAGTGGCGAGGGGGCCGCACCCGCCCAGGAGCCGGCCACCGACCCGACCGCGGAGTCGACGGAGTCGAGGGAGCCGACGGAGCCGGCGGCCGAGCCCGCCGCCGCGTCCCCGGACGAGTCGCCGGAGTCGGGCGCCGAGGAGACGGGCGCCGAGGAGACCGGCGCCGAGGAGACCGGCGCCGAGGAGACCGGCGGACCGGGCGACGTACCGGAGCCGGCGACCGCGCAGACCGCTCCCGAGGAGCCGTCGCCCGCCGAGGACACCCCGGACAGCGCTCCGGAGGAGCCCGCGGCACCGGTCGTGGTGACCCGGTCCCGCCGCCGCAGCGCGAGCCGCCCGGCCGGCCCGCCGCCGCTCTCCCCGGCCGGCGACGTGGGGTCCCCCGCGATCGACGGCGTGGTCGAGCCCGGCACCGCCGACCTGGAGCCCGCCGCCGTCGACCCCGAGGACCCGGACGCCGAGGAGCCGCTGACGGTCGAGCACGTGCCGATCAAGCGCAAGGGCGGCCGCAAGCGCTGAGCCCGGACGGTCGGGCCGTCAGGTGACCCGAGGGGGCCCGATCAGACCCCCTCGCGTCCCGACCGGACCGATCTGATGGCCCGAACGGGGGGTTAGGGACTAGTTCGGCCTCGCGGGTGGTCGAGCGTTTCTTACGGTGGCGTAGCAATCCACGTCGCCTGCTGGAGGAACCTCGTGTCCGTCGTCTCCCGATCCACCCGTCTCGGCTTCCCCGTCGCCGCGCTGCTCGCGCTGGTCCTGACGGTGGTGGGTCTCGGCACCCCTGCCTCGGCCGTGACCTTGCCGGCACCGAGCAACCTCTCGCCGACCGGGGGGACCGTCTCGGCGAACCCGACGCTGTCGTGGGACAAGGTCGACGGCGCCGACAAGTACTCCGTGCAGGTCTCCTCCGCCAGCGACTTCAGCAGCCTGGTCTGGTCGGTGACCACGGTGAACCACGCCGCGGTCCCCTCGGTGGCGCTGCCGCCCGGCCCGGTCTACTGGCGGGTCGCGGCCAAGGCCGGGACGACGACCGGCCCCTGGTCCCAGGCGAGCCTCACCCGCGCCGCCCTGCCGGCACCCACGGGTCTCTCGCCCGCCAACGGCACCGTCTACCCGCAGCCGACCGAGGCCGCCACTCTCTCGTGGGCCTCTGCCGACGGGGCCAAGTCCTATGACGTGCAGATCGCGAACGACGCCGGCTTCACCCAGGTCGTGCGCTCGCTGACGACCCGCAACACCTCGGTGATCGCCCGCAACCTGCTGCACACGACGTACCACTGGCGGGTGCGCGCGCAGTACACCAACACGGTCTTCTCCGCGTGGTCCTCCGACCGCACCTTCTTCTTCGGCCTGCTCCCCAAGGCGCAGCTGGTCGCCCCGGCGAACAACTCCTCGGTGGACGACCCGGTGCTCACCTGGGAGCCGGTGCCCGGTGCGGCGTACTACGACCTGCAGGTCTCGACCAGCAGCACGTTCTCCACGACCCTGGTCTCGGCGACGAGGCTCCGGGCCAACAGCTATGCGCCGCCGGCCGGCTTCGCCAAGGGGACCTACTACTGGCGGGTCCGTCCCTACGACGTCACGGGCACCGGCCCGATCTGGCAGTCGCTCGACGTGTGGCGCTTCACCCGGACCTTCACCGCCCAGGCCGGCCAGCAGCTGCCCGCCAACGGCTCCACTGTGACCGAGCCGCTGTTCTTCCAGTGGACTCCGGCCCACCTGGCTGACTCCTACACGCTGCAGCTGAGCACCAGCTCGTCGTTCTCGTCGATCTACGACACCTGCACGACCACGCACACCACCTACACGCCGTCCGGCGCCGGTGACTGCATGCCCAACGCCAGCGGCACCTACTACTGGCGGGTCCTCGGCTCCGACGGCCCCTCGCCCGTCGGCGGCTCGGGTGCCCAGTCCTCGACCGGTGCCACGGTGCGGTCGTTCAGCTACCGTCCGACCCGGCCCGTGATGAGCTCGCCGCTGTCCGGCTCGACGTCGGTGCCGACCTTCCGGTGGGAGCAGGTGCCGGGCGCCGCGCAGTACCGCGTCACGATCACCGGGCTCAGCGGCCAGGGCACCACCACGGCCACCACGCGCGCCACCTCCTACACCCCGCGCAGCGAGCTGGCGACCGGCAGCTATCGCTGGCAGGTCCAGACGGTCAGCCGCGGCGGCCAGGTCGGGTCGTCGTACTCCTCGGGCGAGCAGCCCACCTTCGCGGTCACCACGCAGGCCACGGCGACCGGGTCGACCCCCGACCCCACGGTCGGCGCCCAGACCGGCCCGCGCTTCCCGACGCTCACCTGGACCCCGGTCGTGGACGCCACGTCCTACCGGGTGGCGGTCCGCCCGACCGGCGGCTCGAGCTGGAGCGTCCTGCCCGACACGTTCACCTACCCGGCCGGTGAGGACGACTCGTCCACCTGGTCGCCGGGCAGCTACCAGTGGCGGGTGACGGCGTACGACGTCGACAGCAACTCGCTGGGCACCTCGTCGTCCTACGGCTCCTTCTCGATCACCTCGCTGAGCCAGCCCACCGGCCAGCGGGTCGCGATGACCGGTGAGGCGGCCGGCTCCAGCAGCACCTCGTGCGGCAAGTCGCTGCCCCAGGACTGCCCCGACCTGCGGCAGACCCCGGTGCTGAACTGGCGCCCGGACGCGGACGCGGTCTACTACCAGGTCTACCTGGCCAAGGACGCCGCCCTGAGCAACCTGATGAGCGGCTACCCCAAGCTGGTCGACGGCACCCTCGACGCCCCGACGCTGGCGTTGGCCGACACCACCGGCAGCGGGTCCTACTACTGGGCGGTGCGCGCCTGCCGGGCCAGCAACGACTGCACCTCGCTCTCCGGCGCCACCCAGGCGTTCACGAAGACGTCCAAGCCCGTCGAGCCGCTGACGCCCGCCGACGGTGACACGGTGACCGACAACACCGTCACCCTGACCTGGCGTGACTACGCCGACACGAGCCAGGACCCGACCGCCTTCCCGATCGTGGAGAGCACCGGTGTCCAGTCCGTGCCGCCGGGCGTCGAGGCCAGGCAGTACCGCGTGCAGGTGGCCACGGACAGCAGCTTCACCTCCACCTCCAGGCTGAGCGACGACACGGTGAGCCAGACGCAGTTCACCTCGCCGACCGAGCTCTACGCGCCCGGCACCTACTACTGGCGGGTGCGGGCGATCGACACCGCCGGCAACTCCCTGCCCTGGAGCGCCACCCAGTCGTTCACCAAGCAGATGCCGCGCGTGTCGCTGCTCTCGCCCGTCGACGGCGCCTCGGTGCCCGGCACCGCGCCGCTGGTCTGGGCCGCGCAGCCGGCGGTCGTGTCCTACGACGTCGAGCTCTACAAGAACGCCGACTCTCCGGTGCGGATCAGCAAGCTGCGGTCCACGGTGCCGACGCTGGTGCCGTCCTACCCGCTCGAGATGTCGAGCAAGCCCTACGTCTGGCGGGTGCGCCCGATCGACGCCGCGGGCAACGTCGGCCGGTGGACGCTGCTCAACACCGGTGGCGAGTTCACCGTGGTCGGCGACGCCCCCGACCTGGTCAGCCCCGCCGACGACGCGTTCCTGCAGGCCGACGAGGCGGTCTTCACCTGGACCGGCGTCGCCGGCGCCGCGAAGTACCGCTGGGACCGTCGCAACGCCAACACCAAGCTGGTGGCGCAGCGCGCGGTGACCGTGGCCACGGCCTACGCCCCGACCTCGAAGCTGCCGACCGGCAGCTGGGAGTGGCGTGCGGTCGCCCTCGACACGGCCGGCAAGCCGCTCGGCTACTCCGCCTGGCGCGGGTTCCGGACCGACTCGACCGGCCCCAAGGTCAGCGGCTACTCACCGCGCGGCACGGTGTCGAAGAGCGCCAGCTTCAAGGTGACGTTCAACGAGCAGGTCATGAACGTCGACGAGGCGTCGTTCACCATCACCGCGTCCGGCGGCAGCAACCCGCTCGCCACGAACGTGTGGCTGGACTCCACCAAGAAGGTCGCGACCCTGAACCCCGACGCCAACCTGGTGAAGGGCAAGAAGTACGTGCTGCGGCTGACGTCCGACATCACCGACCAGTACGGCAACCCGATGAAGCCGTTCTCCTGGACGATCACCGCCTCCTGACACCCCACCGTGGGGGGTAGGAAGGGGTGGGCGGCCCGCCGTCACGGCGGCGCCGCCCACCTTCTTCTGCCACCGCCCGGGTACGCCGACCCGCTCCGGCAGCGCCGCGGGGCCGTCGTTTTGCCCGGGGGGCCGCCCGCCGCGTACCATGGTCCGTCGGTGTGTCCGCACACCCTTCGGCGCGTCTGCGCAGCCCCCGTCGTTCCCCCACCCGGGTCCGGCGTGCGCGACCGGGCCGAACCCGAAGCTTTCGACCTGACGTTCGAGGAGAGTGAGTCGCGGTGTACGCCATCGTGCGCAGTGGCAGCAAGCAGCAGAAGGTGGCCGTCGGCGACGTCATCGAGATCGACCAGGTCGCCGCGGCCGTCGGCGACACGCTGACCCTGCCCGTGGTCATGGTCGTCGACGGCGAGAAGGTCACCGCCTCGGGCCTCGACAAGGCCGCCGTGACCGCCGAGGTCCTCGGTGGCACCAAGGGCCCCAAGATCGTGATCCAGAAGTACAAGAACAAGACCGGCTACAAGAAGCGCCAGGGTCACCGCCAGAAGTACACCCAGGTCAAGGTCACCGACATCTCCCTGTGAGCACCGCTCACCGGCCACCCCCTGTGAGCGAGCCTCCGCTCCAGCGCACCACGAAGGACTGAGTCATGGCACACAAGAAGGGCGCGGCGTCGACCAAGAACGGTCGCGACTCCAACTCCCAGCGCCTCGGCGTCAAGCGCTACGGCGGCCAGCTGGTCAACGCCGGTGAGATCATCGTCCGGCAGCGCGGCACGCACTTCCACCCCGGCACCGGAGTCGGCCGTGGCGGCGACGACACCCTGTTCGCGCTGGTGCCCGGCAACGTCGAGTTCGGCGTCAAGCGCGGCCGTCGGGTCGTCAACATCGTCCCGGCCGGGGAGTGAGCACTCCACCCGATCGGCACACCTGATCCAGCACGTGGGGCGCTCCTGACCAGGAGCGCCCTTCGTCATTCCCGAACCCGTCCACCCTCGCAGCCCCGGGAGCACCGATGGCCGTCCCCACGTTCGTCGACCGGGTGACGCTGCACGTCGGCGCCGGTCGCGGCGGCAACGGCGTGGCGTCGGTGCACCGTGAGAAGTTCAAGCCGCTGGGTGGCCCCGACGGCGGCAACGGCGGTCCCGGCGGCTCGGTGATCCTGCGCGTCGACCCCGACGTCACCACCCTGCTCGACTACCACCACAGCCCGCGCCGGCGTGCCGAGCACGGTGGCCACGGCGCCGGCGGCCATCGCAACGGCGCCCACGGCGCCGACCTGGTGCTGCCCGTGCCCGACGGCACCGTCGTCACCGACGGCCGGGGCGGGCTGCTGGCCGACCTGGTCGGCCCGGGCACCGAGCTGGTCGTGGCCCAGGGGGGTCGCGGCGGCCTGGGCAACGCCGCGTTGGCGAGCTCCAAGCGCAAGGCGCCGGGCTTCGCGCTGCTCGGCGAGCCCGGTGACGAGCTGGAGATCCACCTCGAGCTCAAGGTGGTCGCCGACATCGGGCTGGTCGGCTTCCCGTCGGCGGGCAAGTCCTCGCTGATCGCCGCGATGTCGCGCGCCCGGCCCAAGATCGCGGACTACCCGTTCACGACGCTGGTGCCCAACCTCGGCGTCGTCACGGCCGGCGACACCACCTTCACGGTGGCCGACGTGCCCGGCCTGATCGAGGGGGCGGCCGAGGGCCGCGGGCTGGGTCACGACTTCCTGCGCCACATCGAGCGCTGCGCGGCCCTGGTCCACGTCGTCGACACCGCGACCATGGAGCCGGGCCGCAACCCCGTCGACGACCTCGACGTGATCGAGGGCGAGCTGTCCCGCTACGGCGGGCTCGAGGACCGTCCCCGGCTGGTGGCCCTCAACAAGGTCGACGTACCGGACGGGGCCGAGATCGCGGCGATGGTGACCGAGGAGATCGAGGAGCGCGGGCTGCGTGTCTACCCCGTCTCCGCGGCGTCCGGCCGCGGGCTGCGGGAGCTGACCTTCGCGATGGCCGCCGTCGTCGAGGAGGCGCGCCGGGCGCGCCCGGTCGTGGAGCCGCAGCGGATCGTGATCCGGCCGCCCTCGGTCGACGGTGCCGACGAGTTCAGCGTGGCCGAGACCGGCGAGGGCTGGCGGGTGCGCGGTGAGAAGCCCGAGCGCTGGGTCCGGCAGACCGACTTCTCCAACGACGAGGCCGTCGGCTTCCTCGCCGACCGGCTCAACCGGCTCGGCGTCGAGGAGCGGCTGCTCGAGCTGGGCGCCGCCGAGGGCGACACCGTGCTGATCGGCAGCCCCGACGACGCGGTGGTCTTCGACTTCAAGCCGGGCACGATGGCCGGCGCGGAGGCGCTCGGGCGCCGCGGGTCCGACGTGCGCTTCGACGAGTCCCGTCCCGCCGCGCGCCGGCGGCGGGCGATCGACGAGGCGATGCCGGACCGGGCGGAGGGCGAGGCCCGGGCCGATGTCGCGCGGCGGGTGGACCGCGCGTCCGGACCGATGGCCTACGAGATCGGCTCGGCCGACGACCCCGACGCGCAGGACTGGGCCGAGGACGACCCCGGCCTCCCCACCGAGGACCGCTGATGCCCCGCCGTGACGTCGCCGAGGCGAGGCGGGTCGTGGTCAAGGTCGGCTCGTCCTCGCTCACCACCGCGGCGGGCGGCATCGACCCGGCCCGGGTGAGCCGGCTCGTCGACGTCCTGGCCGGCTGCCGCGCGCGGGGTGCCGAGGTGGTGCTGGTGTCCTCGGGCGCCATCGCCGCGGGGCTGGCACCCCTGCGGATGCCACGGCGTCCCCGCGCGCTGCCGGCCCAGCAGGCGGCCGCGTCGGTCGGTCAGGGGCTGCTGGTGCACCGCTACACCGAGGAGCTGGCCCGGCACGACATCATCGCCGGCCAGGTGCTGCTCACCGTCGACGACGTCACCCGGCGCTCGCACTACCGCAACGCGTTCCAGACCTTCGCCAAGCTGCTCGAGCTGGGCGTGCTGCCGATCGTCAACGAGAACGACACCGTGGCCACCACCGAGATCCGCTTCGGCGACAACGACCGGCTCGCCGCCCTGGTCGCCCACCTGGTGCGTGCCGACCTGCTGGTGCTGCTCAGCGACGTCGACGGTCTCTACGACGGTGACCCGGGCCGGGGTGCCGCCACCCTGGTCTCCGACGTCGCCTCCGACGCCGACCTGTCGCATGTCCGGGTCGGCAAGTCCGGGGCCGCCGGCGTCGGCACCGGCGGGATGCACACCAAGATCGACGCCGCCCGGATCGCCACCGGCGCCGGCATCCCGGTGGTGCTCACCTCGGCCGACCGGGCCGCCGAGGCACTGGAGGGGGCGGCCGTCGGAACGCTGTTCCACGCCACCGGGCGCCGTCGTCCCACCCGCCTGCTCTGGCTCGCCCACGCGACCGAGCCGCGGGGCCGGCGGGTGCTCGATGACGGCGCCGTGCGCGCCGTGGTCGAGCGTCGCGCCTCGTTGCTGGCCGCCGGGATCACCGGCGTCGAGGGGAGCTTCGTCGCCGGCGACCCGGTCGACCTCGTCGACCCGCAGGGGGCCCCGGTGGCCCGCGGGCTGGTCAACTTCGACGCGGCCGAGCTGCCCGCACTGCTGGGCCGATCCTCACGCGACCTCAAGCGGGAGCTGGGCGCCGCCTACGAGCGGGAGGTCATCCACCGCGACGACCTGGTCCTCCTCTAGGAGTGCTGCTCTAGCCTTCTCGCGTGCGGCTGCGGACCTCGGTGCGGACCTCCGTGCGGTCCGCCGTTCTGATGCTGGTCACGGCGGCGCTCCTGGTGCCGGCGCTCACGCTCACCACGCTCCGGCTGTGGCAGCCGGGCTGGGGGCCCGCGGTGTGGGCGGTCGCGTTCACGCCGTACGCCCTCCCGATGTACGCCGTGGCCCTCGCGCTGCTCGTCGGGTACGCCGTCCGCACCCGGCGCGCCGCGAGCTGGGTGGCCGTCGCGGCGGTGCTCGGTCTCCTCGCGCTGCATGCATCGTGGCTGGCGCCGCAGCTCGTCGGCGACCGACCGACCGCCGCTGCCGACGCCACGCCGGTCCGGGTCCTCACCGCGAACGTCTGGCACGGTCAGGTGGGTGGCGGCCGCGTGGTCCGGGCCGGCCGGGTCGAGGAGGCCGACGTCCTGGTGCTCGAGGAGGTGCGGCCCAAGGAGCTCGGGGTGATGGACAACTTCGGCATCGCGGACACCTGGCCCTATCGCGCGGGGACGACCAGCGTCGAGCTCAGCGGGACGATGGTGTTCTCGCGCTACCCGCTGCGCGACATCGAGCAGCTGCCCACCCGGCTGGGCTGTTGGCGGGTCACCGTCGACACGCCTGACGGCCCGTGGCGGCTGCTGGCGGTGCACGCGAGCTCCCCGGTCGACCCGACGGCCTGGGCCGACGACCACGCGACCATCCTGACGGCCGCCGGCGAGGCCGACCTGGTCGTCGGCGACCTCAACGCCACGGCCGACCACCGGCCGCTGCAGCGGCTCGCCGACGCGGGCTTCCGGGACGCCGCGGAGATGACGAACGCCGGGTGGCAGCCGACCTGGCCGAGGACCGGCGCCTACCGGCTGCTCGGGTTGCCGGTGCCGCCGCTGGTGCAGATCGACCACGTGCTGCTGCGGCCCGGCCTCGTCGCGACGCGGACCGAGACGGTGGTGCTGGACGGGAGCGACCACCTCGGAGTGGTGGCCGACGTCGCGACGGCCGCGAACGCCGGATCGGGCTGAACAGGGCCGGCTGCGGAGCCGGCGCGGGGCGCGCGTCGTACGCTTGTCCAGACATGTCCGACCGTCCGACTCCCGTCTACCTCGACCACGCCGCCACGACGCCGATGCTGCCGGTGGCGATCGAGGCGATCACCGCACACCTCGGCGACGTCGGCAACCCGAGCTCCCTGCACGCGTCCGGCCGCCGCGCCCGGCGGGTCGTCGAGGAGTCGCGAGAGCGGATCGCCCAGGCCCTCAACTGCCGTCCCAGTGAGATCGTGTTCACCTCGGGCGGCACCGAGTCCGACAACCTGGCGCTCAAGGGCATCTTCTGGTCGCGGCGGGCGGCCGACCCGGCCCGCACCCGGATCCTGTCCAGCGCCGTGGAGCACCACGGCGTGCTCGACCCGCTCGAGTGGCTCGCCGAGCAGCAGGGCGCCGAGGTGGAGCTGCTTCCCGTCGACCGGCTGGGCCGCCTCGACCTCGATGCGCTCCGTGCCTCGGTCGAGCGCGACCCGGGGTCGGTCGCGCTGATCTCGGTGATGCGCGCCAACAACGAGGTGGGCACCATCCAGCCGGTGGAGGAGGTCGTGGCGGTCGCGGCGCCGCACGGCATCCCGGTGCACACCGACGCCGTGCAGGCCGTCGGCAAGATCCCCGTCGACTTCGCTGCGCTCGGGGTGGACGCGCTCGCCGTGGCGGGGCACAAGGTGGGAGGGCCGTTCGGTGTCGGGGCGCTGGTGGCGCGACGCGAGCTCGACGTCACCCCGCTGCTGCACGGCGGTGGCCATGAGCGCGACGTGCGCAGCGGCACCCTCGACACCCCGGCCATCGCCGGCTTCGCGGCCGCCGTGGAGCACTCCGTCAAGCACCAGGTCGAGCAGGCCGCCCGGATCAGCGAGCTGCGCGACGAGCTGGTCCGCGGCGTCCGGGCCGCGGTGCCCGACGCGATCTACAACGGCGACCCCGTGCACCGGCTGCCCGGCAACGCCCACCTCAAGTTCCCGGGCTGCCAGGGCGACTCGCTGCTGATGCTGCTCGACGCCCGGGGGATCGAGTGCTCGACGGGCTCGGCCTGCTCGGCCGGAGTGGCGCAGCCGTCCCACGTGCTGCTGGCGATGGGCTGCAGCGACGAGTTCGCCCGCTCCTCGCTGCGGTTCTCCCTCGGCCACACCAGCACCACCGCCGACGTCGCGGCGCTGGTGGAGGCGATCGGGCCGGTGGTGGAGCGGGCCCGGGGCGCCGGGTCGCCGAGGAAGGCCGACGGGCGCGAGCCGGCGGATCGGGCCGGAGGCTCCCTGGTCGCGACCGAGCTCGCCGGGCCCTCCGCCGGGGCCACCGGATGAAGGTGCTCGCCGCGATGTCCGGCGGGGTCGACTCCGCGGTCGCGGCGGCCCGCGCCGTCGACGCCGGTCACGACGTCACCGGCATCCACCTGGCGCTCTCGCGCAACCCGGCGTCGTACCGGTCCGGTGCGCGCGGCTGCTGCACCATCGAGGATGCCAACGACGCCCGCCGGGCCGCCGACGTGATCGGCATCCCGTTCTACGTCTGGGACCTCTCCGAGCGGTTCCACGAGGACGTCGTCGAGGACTTCATGGCGGAGTACGCCGCCGGCCGCACCCCCAACCCCTGCCTGCGCTGCAACGAGCGGATCAAGTTCGCCGCCGTCCTCGACCGCGCCCTCGGCCTCGGCTTCGACGCCGTGGCGACCGGGCACTACGCCGTGCTGCGCGACGGCGCCGACGGCATCGAGCTGCACCGCTCGGTCGACGCCGCCAAGGACCAGTCCTACGTGCTCGGTGTGCTCACCCAGGACCAGCTGCGCCACTCGTTGTTCCCGCTCGGCGGTTCGTGCAAGGACGACGTACGCCGCGAGGCGGCGTCGCGCGGCCTGCTGGTGGCCGACAAGCCCGACAGCCACGACATCTGCTTCGTCGCCGACGGAGACACCGCGGGCTGGCTGCGCGAGAAGCTCGGCGACCGGGTCCGCCACGACGGCGCCATCGTCGATGCCGAGAGCGGCGAGCTGCTGGGACGGCATCAGGGGAGCTATGGGTTCACCGTCGGTCAGCGGCGCGGGCTGCGGCTCGGCCGACCGGCTGCCGACGGTCGACCTCGGTTCGTGCTCGACATCGAGCCGGTGTCGGGCACCGTCACGGTGGGGTCGCGCGACCTGCTCGCGGTCGACCGGCTCACCGGTGTCCGGCCACGCTGGTGCGGGAACCCGCCCTCGGGGCGGCTCGACGCCACCGTCCAGCTGCGTGCCCACGGTGCCGAGCACCGGGCACGGGTGGTCGTCCACGCGGGCCCGGCGGCGGAGGCCGAGCCCGTCGCGGGTGGCAGGGTGGAGATCGAGCTGCTCGACCCGGCCGAAGGGATCGCCCCCGGCCAGGCCGCGGTGATCTACGACGGCACCCGCGTCGTGGGATCGGCGACCATCAGCGCCACCGCTCGCGGGTGACGCCCGCGCCCGGCGGTCCCCGTCACGGAGTGGGGGTCGGGGACGTGGTCTGGCTCGGCGAGGCGCTCTCGGTGGGCTCCGTGGCCTGGTCGCTGGGGTCGGCGGACGGGTCGGCCGACGGGTCCGCGGACGGGTCCACGGTCGGCTGGTCGGTGGGCTGGTCGGTCGGCTCGGTCGTCGAACCGGTGCTCCCGGTCGAGCCGGAGTCCTCGTCACCGGTGCCGGAGACGTCGGTCGAGCCGGAGGAGGTCTGACCGAAGACCGTGCCGATCGTGGTGCCCGAGCCGCTGCCGTCACCAGCCATCGAGGCGACCGGGCGCCCGGTGACGGCCTCGATCGCGGTCACGGTGCCCAGCCCGAGCAGCGCCACGACCACGGTGGCCAGCGCCAGCCGGCGCCAGGGGAGTGCCGGTCGGACCCGGGCCGCTCGGGTCGCTCGGGGCGCTCGCCGGGGCGGCGCCGAGGCTGCCTCCGTCGGGGCGGTGGGCTGTCCGGGGCGGGCGAGGACGAGTGCGTGACCACGTCGCAGCGAGTAGGTGTACGACGCGCTGCCGACGGTCCCGACGACACTGCCCACGGCGACCCCGACGAGGGTCCCGGTCACGCCCATCCAGGAGGCCAGGAACGCGCCGGACACGGCGGCCAGCGCCGAGCCCGCCACCTGGGCGGCACTCAGGCCGAGGCCGACCGGAACGGAGGTCACGGGGGTGTCGCCGGTCACCGGGCCGCGGGTCGCTCCGGCGCTCGGGCTGGTCGTCGGGCTCGTTGTCGGGCTGGTTGTCGGGCTGGTCGTCGGGGTGGGGCCGGTCATCGGGGTCTCGCTCGTGCGGTCGGGTGCAGGTCGGTCAGGTGAGGCGGGGGGCACAGGTGGTTGGACGTCTGGGAGCGCCGTGATGTTTCCGCCCGGAGGGGTGATTCCCACCACGTCGCCATCCCGCAGAGTCGCCCGCCGGTGGTGATGCGGCCCGCAACGGGCAGGATGGACGGGTGCTGGCGACCGGAGTGGGCTCGATGCCCGGGCTCGACGCGGCCGACTTCGACGACGCGATCCGGCTGGTGCTGGACGCGCTCGTCGGCGACCGTGGGGTGCCGCACCTGCCGGAGGTGCCCGGCCGTGGCCCGGCGGCGTCGATGACCGGGCGGGCGCTCGCGGTGGTCGCCGACCTGGGCTTCGACCTGCAGCCGGCCGGCTGGCGGCTCACCGACGCTCCCGGCGTCGACCACCGGAGAGCCCGGTCGCTGCTGGCTCAGGACCTCGATCGGCTCGAGGAGGCTGCCCAGGGCTACACCGGACCGTTCAAGATCCAGGTCGCCGGGCCGTGGACGGTGGCGGCGACGGTCGAGCGACCGCGCGGCGACCGGCTGCTGGCCGACCACGGCGCCCGCCGGGAGGTGGCGCAGGCGTTGGCCGAGGGCCTCGGCGCCCACGTGGCCGACGTACGCCGGCGGGTCGGGGGCGCCGACCGGCTGGTGGTGCAGGTCGACGAGCCGGCCCTGGCGGCCGTCCTCGACGGGAGGGTGCCCACCGCCTCGGGGTACGGCCGGCACCGATCCGTGGACCGCCCCGAGCTCTCCGCCACGCTGGCGGCCGTGCTCGAGGCCGCCGCGGCGGCGGGAGCCGAGCCGTGGGTCCACAGCTGCGCGGCCGACGTGCCGTGGGAGCTGGTGCGGGGCGCCGGTGCGCGCGGCCTGTCGGCCGACCTGGCGCTCCTCTCACCGGCCGGCCACGACGTCCTGGCGGCGGCCCTCGAGGACGGTGAGGCCGTCGCCCTCGGGGTGGTGCCGGCGACCGACCCCACGACGTACCCCTCCGACGCGCAGGTCGTGGAGACCGCGCGGCGGTGGCTCGACATGCTCGGGCTGGATCCGGAGTCGGTGCGTGACCGGCTGGTGCTGACCCCGACGTGCGGCCTGGCCGGGGCGTCGGCGGCCTGGGCGCGCGCCGCACTCGCCCTCACGACGAAGGCCGCCGCGAGCCTCTCCTGAGGAGAGGTCGCGGCGGCCCGCCGGCCTCAGCGGCTCAGCCCATGTGCAGCGCCGCGTCGGGGTGCTCCTCGGCGTCGACGGCGAGCGCCTCGTGCGGCAGGTCGAGGAACAGCCACACGATCGCGGAGGCGAGCACCATCATGGCGGCGCCGACCAGGAAGGCCGTGGTCGCACCGGTCGTGAACGACCCGAGCTGCGTCATCTGGCCGACCAGGCCTTGAAACTGGTCGGCGGGCAGCTGCTTGTCGAGGCCGGCGCCCTGCGCGGCGGCGGCGACCTCGGGACCGATGTCGGCGGCCTTGTTCTGGGTGAAGTGCAGGGCGACCGTCGACAGGGTGGCCAGGCCGAGCGCACCGCCCACCTGCTGCATGGTGTTGAGCACCCCGGAGCCGATGCCGGAGTCCTCCGGCCGCAGGTGGTGCACCGCGACCAGGGTGAGCGGGACGAAGTTCAGCCCCATGCCGAAGGCCATCAGGATGATGAACGGCAGGATCTGGGTCCAGTAGTTCACGTCGCTGCCGAGAGGCACGCCGGCCCCGCCGGCCGACGCAGGGATCGCGCCGAGGATCGACGCCGGGTCCTCGGGGACGGAGATCCGGCTGAAGCCGTAGAGCGCCGAGGCGGAGAGCAGCGTCCCGATGCCCGACAGGAACCGCGGGTCGACGTGGCTGACCAGCTTGGAGGCCGTGGTCGCCGAGATGATCATCGCGACCGAGAACGGCAGGAACGCGAAGCCGGTGTGGAGCGGGGTCCAGCCGACCACCAGCTGCACCAGCAGGCTGAGGAAGAAGAACATTGCGAACATCGCCGCCGGCACGATCATCATCACGATGAAGGCCACCGACCGGGTCTTGCTGCGCAGGATGCGGAACGGCAGCAGCGGGTGGGCGACCCGGGTCTCGATGATCACGAAGGCCAGCAGCAGCAGCGCCCCGGTCACCAGTGCGGTGATGGTGCTGGGGGCGGTCCAGCCGTAGGCCGCCTCGCCGGCCCGGGTCAGGCCGAACACGATCGCGAGCAGGCCGGCCGTCGCCGACAGGGCACCGGGGACGTCGAGCTGTCCGTCGTGCCGGTCGGACTCGGGAAGCATCCGCGGGGCGAAGAACGCCGCGCCCAGACCGATCGGCACCACGATCAGGAACGTGTAGCGCCAGCCGGCGATGCCGAAGGGGTGGTCGAGGTCGGTCAGCCAGCCACCGAGGATGAGGCCGACGGCGGCGCCGATGCCGGCCATCGCGGCGTAGATCGCGAACGCGCGGTTGCGCTCCCGGCCGGCGGGGAACGTCGTGGTGATCAGCGCCAGCGCGGCAGGGGAGGCCATCGCGGCGCCGAGCCCCTGCAGCGCGCGGGCGCCCAGGAGCACGAACTCGGTCTGCGCGGTGCCGCCGACCAACGAGGCGGCCGCGAAGACCACGACACCGGTCATGAAGATGCGGCGCCGGCCCAGCAGGTCGGCGAGCCGGCCGCCGAGGAGCAGGAAGCCGCCGAAGGTGAGCGCGTAGCCGGTGACGATCCAGGAGAGGTTGGCCTGGGAGATGTCGAGGTCGCGGCCGATGTAGGGCAGGGCGATGTTGGCGATCGTGCTGTCGAGCACGACCATCAGCTGGGCGAGGGAGATCAGCACGAGCGCGCCCACCAGGTGGGGGCGAGGAGCTGCGCTGGCCGTCTCGTCGACGGCGATCTGGTCGGTCATGGATGTCCTCGGGTGTGAGTGGCGGAGAGAGGGGTCGGGACGGGTCGGGTCAGGCGTCGGGTGTGGGCGCCAGGACGGCGGGCAGGATGATCTGGTCGAGCACGGCGGCGACCGTGTCGGGGTCGGGTGGCAGCCCGATCATGAACTTGCGATGCAGGACGATCCCGGCGAGCGCGGGGGACACGAGGTCGAGGTCGAGGCCGTCGCGGAGCTCGCCGCGGTCGCGTGCGCGCTCGAAGATCTGTCGAGTGGTCTCGGACTTCGGACCGACGACGTCGCGCCGGAAAGCCGTCGCGAACTCCTCGTCGTGGGCGATGGCGGTGATCACCGCCATGAACGAGTCGGTCGCCTCGGGACTGGTCACGCCGCCGGCGCCGCAGTACGACGACAGCAGGTCCTCGCGCAGGGAGCCGGTGTCGGGCACCTCGCTCTGGCCCTTCAGGCGCCGGAGCGCGTCGATGACGAGGGTCTCCTTGTTGGACCAACGGCGATAGAGCGTGGCCTTGGACGCCTTGGCGCGCGCGGCCACCGCATCCATCGTCAGCCGGTCGTAGCCGACCTCGGCGAGCACCGCCATCGTCGCGTCGAGGATCTCCTGCTCCCGCTCGCCCTCGACCCGGGGTCGCTGGACCTGGGTGTCGGTGTCGGTGGGGGACATCGGAGCCTCCTGGCGATGGAACGAAACGGTTTCGTTCCATCGAACAGCATGCCGCACCGATCCATTCCCGCCTCAGCGGGGAAATCTCGAACGATCTCGTGCCGGGTCCTAGGCGAGCAGGCGCAGCGACTCCGAGCGGGCCAGCTCCGCCCAGCGGGCGTGACCGCGGATCAGGTAGTGCCCGAGGTCGCCCATGTCCACGAAGCGCGCGGAGCGGGCGACGGCGGTGGCGCGGTCGACGTAGGCGCGCGTGGCGGCGTACGACGTGAGCCGGTCGCGGCGTCCGTGCGCGGCGACCAGGCGTCGTCCCGTGAGGGTGTCCACCGGGGTGTCGCCCTCGATCCAAGGGGCCAGCGCCACGACACCGGCGACGACGGGGTCGTCGGCGACGTGCAGGGCGGCCCGGGCGCCCATCGAGTGACCCAGCAGGACGACCGGCACCTCGCCCAGCTCACGCCGCACCTCGGCCAGTGCCCAGCGGGCGTCCTCGATCGGGTCGACGCCGCCGTTCCAGCCGCGGTGGCGATAGCGCAGCGTCCAGACGCTGACCGCCTCCCGCTCGGCCTGCTGGGCCAGCGCGCGGGTGAGCCCGAGCATCAGCCGCCACGACGCGCTGCGACCGTCGACGCGGCGCCGGGACCGGGGGCGCCCGCCATGCAGCGCCAGCACGACGCCGCGCGGAACCCCAGGGGCGTCGAGGCGGGTCAGGCCGGGGCTGGTCCCGGCCGCGGCGGAGGGCATCGTGGTGGCTCCTACGGCGGCTCCGGTGGCGGTCACACCGGTGGTTCGTCGCCGCCAGTCAACCGGATGGGTGGTGGCCCGGGCACCCGCGGCCCAAGCGTCCGGTGGCCGGGCCGTCCCGCCGTCCTCGGCCCTCGTTGGCGCTGTCGGGACCGCCGGGCAAGATGTGCCCATGAGCCCAGCGGACCCGAGCGCGACTCCCGAGGTCACCCCGGCCCCCGCCGACGCGCGCGAGCGCCACCAGGCGTTGGCCGACCAGGTCGAGGAGGCGCGCTGGCGCTACTACGTGCTGGACGACCCGACCCTGTCCGACGCCGACTTCGACCGACGGATGCGGGAGCTGGAAGAGCTCGAGGAGCAGTTCCCCGAGCTGCGCACGCCCGACTCGCCGACCCAGAAGGTCGGGGGCGCGGTCTCCACCGAGTTCACCGCGGTCGACCACCTGCAGCGGATGGAGTCGCTCGACAACGCGTTCTCCGACGAGGAGCTCGACGCGTGGTACGCCCGTCTGCTCCGCGACGGGCTCACCGACCCGGCGCTGCTGTGCGAGCTCAAGGTCGACGGCCTCGCGATCAACCTGCTCTACGAGCGCGGCCGGCTGGTCCGGGCGCTGACCCGCGGCGACGGCCGCACCGGCGAGGACGTCACGCCCAACGTCAAGACGATCGACTCGGTGCCCCACCGGCTGCGCGCGTCCGAGGAGTTCCCGGTGCCGGCGCTGGTCGAGGTGCGCGGCGAGGTGTTCCTGCCCGTCGAGGCGTTCGAGCGGCTCAACGCCTCGATGGCCGACGCCGGCAAGCCGATGTTCGCCAACCCGCGCAACGCCGCGGCCGGCTCGCTGCGGCAGAAGGACCCGCGGGTGACCGCCACCCGCGACCTCGGCATGGTCTGCCACGGGATCGGCGCTCGTGAGGGCTTCGAGCCGGTCGCCCAGAGCGGCGCCTACGACGCGCTGAAGGCCTGGGGGCTGCCGACCAGCGACCGGGTCCGGGTGCTCCCGGGGCTCACCGAGGTGCGCGAGTTCATCGCCTACTACGGCGAGCACCGCCACGACGTCGAGCACGAGATCGACGGCGTCGTGGTCAAGGTCGACGAGGTCGCGCTGCAGCGGCGGCTCGGGTCGACGTCGCGGGCGCCGCGCTGGGCGATCGCGTTCAAGTACCCACCCGAGGAGGTCAACGCCAAGCTGCTGGCCATCGAGGTCAACACGGGGCGCACCGGCCGGGTGACGCCGTTCGGGGTGATGGAGCCGACCCGGGTCGCCGGGTCGACCGTCGAGCGGGCCACCCTGCACAACGCCCACGAGGTGAAGCGCAAGGACGTCCGGCCGGGTGACACGGTGATCCTGCGCAAGGCCGGCGACGTGATCCCCGAGATCCTCGGGCCGGTGCTCGCGCTGCGACCGAAGGGGCTGGCCGCCTGGGTGATGCCGACCGAGTGCCCGGCGTGCGGCACCACGCTGGTGGAGCAGAAGGAGGGCGACAAGGACCTGCGCTGTCCCAACCACCGGTTCTGCCGGGCCCAGGTCCTCGACCGGGTCTTCCACGTGGCCGGCCGAGGTGCCTTCGACATCGAGGGGCTCGGCTCGGAGGCGGCGGCCGCCCTGCTCGAGGCCGGGGTGATCGACAACGAGGGCGACGTCTTCGGCCTCGACGCCGCGGGTCTGCTGCGCACCGAGCTGTTCACCCGGGCGGCCAAGAAGACCGAGACCGACGTGGCGGTCGACGGGCGGGTGCTCTCCGCCAACGGCGAGCGGCTGCTCGACCACCTCGACCGGGCCAAGCAGGTGCCGCTGTGGCGGGTGCTGGTGGCGCTCTCGATCCGCCACGTCGGCCCCACCGCCGCCCGGGCGCTGGCCGACGAGTTCGGCTCGATGCAGGCGATCCGAGCCGCCACGGAGGAGCAGCTCGCCGCCGCCGAGGGCGTCGGCCCGACGATCGCGGAGTCGGTGCTGGAGTGGTTCGACGTCGACTGGCACCGCGAGATCGTCGAGAAGTGGACCGCCGCCGGCGTCTCGATGGCCGACGAGCGCGACACCTCGGTGCCGCAGACCCTCGAGGGGCTCACCCTCGTCGTCACCGGCACCCTCCAGGGCTTCTCCCGCGACTCGGCCAAGGAGGCGATCATCAGCCGCGGGGGCAAGGCGGCCGGCTCGGTCTCGAAGAAGACCGACTATGTCGTGGTCGGCGACAACGCCGGCTCCAAGGCCGACAAGGCCGAGTCGCTCGGTGTGCCCGTCCTCGACGAAGCGGGGTTCGAGGCGCTGCTGGACCGTGGGCCGGCCTGATCGCGACCCCGTTCGGTCCTAGTCGCCCGGTTTGCGCACCCCTTGGATGAAGGCCGTCAGACCGATGGTCAAGCCGATGCCGAGCCTAGGGACGTCGACGGCAACGGCGATCAGCAGGATCGCGACGTAGAGCGCAGCCACCAGCGACCAGATGGCCACCTTGTTCGCCGGCCGCCGAACCGACGTCAGCCACCGACGCAGGAACGACAGTCGCTGATGGGACACGCCCTCGCGTGCCGGCTGCGGCAGGTGCAGGTGGGCAGGCACGGCGGCATCGAGCTCGGCGACCGCGTCCGACCATCCGCGCCAGGCGCCCGGCAGCACGTGGATGCCCCAACCGTCGCGCCCGATCAGATAGCGACCGCCGTCTCCGAACACGAACAACCCCGCCGCGTCCTCGATCTCCACGGTTCGTGCGATGTCCCCCACGGACAGCTCCAGGCGCTCGCGACCGACGGTCAGCCGCTCCTCGTGGGCCGGCCAATCGGCGCTGCGGTACGTCGTGCCCTCACGCTGGGCGGGCCCCTCGGGGAAGGTGAGCATGGGCAGCTGGTCGTCCCAGGTCGTCTTGCCGGGCACGCCGAGCAGCAGCGTCTCGGCGAACTCGTGGAGCGTCGCGGCGACCTGGGTGGGGTCGATCGCGTGGAGCTCGTCGATGATCTCCTGGTGCGTCTGCGGCTCAATCCGTTGCAGATGGAAGTGCGCGGCACGCCACGCGAGTGCCGTGGCGGCGTAGGGGTCGTGCATCTGCTGCACCCGGGCCTCGACGATCTCGTCGATCCACGCTGGCGGTGGCTCGCCCAGGCGCAGTGCCTCGACGAGCTGGAGCACGTTGTCCGCGAGCCGCGGGAGCAGCTCGGGCAGCACGTCGCTGCCGCCGAGCAGCAGGGCGTGGGTCGCGTCGACCGGTTCGTAGGTCGCCCACGGGGCGTAGGCCGCCCCCTCACCGTCGCGGAGCCGCTCGTGCAGGGAACGCTGCAGCACCGCCTCGGCCAGCGTCGCCGTCGCCGAGCGGGTCACGACGCCGCTCAGGACCAGGCCGCCCTCGTCGACGTAGGCCGCCGGGAGGGTGTCCTCCACGGGCACGGCCGGAGGCGGGTCGAGCAGCGAGCCCTCCGGCAGGGTCAGGGTCAGCCCCTCGGGCGGCGGCCCGTCGAGCACGAGCACAGCATTCTGTCGGGCGAAGACTCGCCGCGCGCGCTCGGCCAACAGCTCCGGGGTGGCCCGGCCCATCCCGGGCTCGTCGTGGCTGAGCAGGCCCGGCCCCTGGGCGCCGTACCGCCAGCCGAAGGCGCGGCCACCGGTGCCCTGGCCGCGCATGGCGGCCTCGGCGCGCAGCACGCCACGTTCCCGCTCGAACTCGCGGAAGGTGGGATCACTCAGCCAGGCGGTGATCCCTGCCAACTGGTCGACGACGCCAGCGCTCGGTCCGTGGACGTTGAACGAGGTGTGCAGGGTGGTGACCGAGCCGTTGACGTGAAGTGCGCCGCCGCCGCGCCCGTGCAGGGCGAGGTGCTCGAGCATGTGCAGCCAGCCGGACTCCGTGAGCGGCTCGTCGGCCATGCCCTGGCGGAAGAGAAGCAGGGCAGCCAGCGTCGGGCGACCGGTCTCCACCCAGAAGCACCGGACGCCATCCACCTCGGTCTGGTGCAGGACGGTCATCGAGCCGCTCACGGTACGTGACTCGCCGGTCGTCCGCTCGGCGATCGGGGGACGCGGCACGTGTCGGGCGCGTGGGCGCGGGGCCTCGGCCGGTGCGGCGCGATTGCCTAGAGTGCCGGCGTGGGCGCCCTGCTGAGCACGCTGCTGCCGATGTGCGTCGTGGCCGCGGTCAGCCCGATGATGCTGACCGAGCAGTCGGTGGTGCTCGGCACGGGAGGTCGGCGCAGCGCCGCGGCGTACGCCGCCGGGACCGCCGTCGTGCTTGCCGGGATCTCGGTGGCGCTGTTGTTGCTGGGCGCCTCGCTGGAGCTGCCCACCGCGCCGCATCTGACCGCCGGCTCGACATCGCCCTCGGGATCCTCCTGGTGGTCGGGACGGTGTTGTTGAGCCGCCGGCCGCCGCGCGCCGCGGCCGCCGCGCTTCCACGCGACGGCGCCGGCTCCCGCGTTCGGCTTCGGGGTCTTCTCGATGGCGACCAACTTCACCACGCTCGCCGTGGTCGTCACGGCACTCAAGGACGTCTCGGCCAGCGGTGTCGGCATGGCCGGCGTCGGACTGGCGCTGGCGTTCGTGCTGTTCTTCGGCTGTCTCCCGGCCTGGCTGCCCATCGCGGTGGCGACCGCCTCACCTCGTCACGGCCGGGCCGCGCTGCGCGAGTTCGGCACCCTGGTCACCCGTCACGGCCGCACGATCGGCCTGTCGCTGACCGCCGTGGTCGGCGGCTACCTCGTGGTGCGCGGGATGGTCGGGCTCGGCTGAGCTCAGGACTCGTACGACGTCCCACCCAGCTTGACGGTGCCCTCGCCGAGCGAGGCGTCGTAGTCGTCGCAGCTGCCGGTCATCGGGGCGCAGACCGACACCCGACCGCGGTCCACCTCGAGCATCTCGTCGTCCGGCGTCCAGCCGAAGGTCTGGTCGGTCGACAGCCGCCGGTGCTCGCCGGTGGCCAGGTCGTAGACCTGCGGACCTGCTCGCCGGCCGGCTTCCGAAGGAGCTGACGTCGATCACCGCATCGACCGGTGGGGACATCGTGGCCCAGGCGTAGGTGTCGTAGCTCCAGCGACAGGATGACCTGGCCGGTGCCAGGTCGGTGAAGGACAGCCGGGTGCTCTCGTCCTGCTGGTTGTCGTCGAGACGGTTCTGCCACGCCATCGGTGAGGACGTGGGTTCCCGCGATCTCGGGATAGGTCGCCGCGCCCCCCGGGTCGGGCGCGGAGACGGTGCCGGCCCGCCAGTCGACGTCCACACGCCCGTCGTCCATCCCCAGGTAGACGTGGTCGCCGGACAGCGCGACCGGCGGGGCGACCCAGCCACCCCAGGTGAAGCGGCCCTGCACGGGGATGCTGGCGGCCTCCTCGTCGGCCGAGACGTCATAGACCACGACCCGCCACGAGTCGTCGCCGTCACCGACCCGGTCGGCGAAGGCGAGGTAGGGCTGCGACGGATCGGCACCCGGCGCCCGGTCGCCGAGGTCGAGCGAGACCCGCGAGGTCTCCCCGTCGGGGCGGACCAGCACGTAGTGCGAGGGCCCGCTGTCGTCGGTGTAGGTGACCTTGCCGGTGCGCACGAGGACCCCGGCCGAGGTGTAGTAGAACGACTTCACCTTCTCGTCGAGGTGGGTGACGAACGCGCCGCTGGCGCCGAAGTGGATGTCGGAGCCGACGGAGAAGGCGCCCTGGGTCCGGTAGGCCTCGAGCGCGGTCAGCGGCGCGGGGTCGCGGTGGTCGGGTGCGGTGCGCGGCCCGGCGCCGGCGGCCAGCACGCCGATCACCACGGCGGTCGCCGTCGCGGCGGCGGCGCCGCCCACGGCCACGGTGCGCCGGCGCCGCTGCAGCCGGCGACCCTGGGCGAGCACCTCGGCGCTGGGCGGCACGGGCACGACGAGGTGGGCCACCTCCGCGTCGAGCAGGTCGGCAAGTCGGTCAGTCACGTCGGGTTCCCATCGTCGGTGGTGAGTCGGAGGTGAGCTCGTCGTCGAGGACGTCGTCCAGGTCGTCATCGAGCAGGGTGCGCAGTCGGCGCAGCGCGTCATGGGTCTGGCTCTTGACGGTGCCCTCCGTGCAGCCGAGGGCCTCGGCGGTCTCGGCGACCGAGAGGTCGTCGTAGAACCGGAGCACGATCACGGCGCGCTGGCGGGGCGCCAGGTGCGCCAGCGCCGCGAGGATGCTGGGGCGATGCGTCGGGTCGGCGACCTGGTCCGCGACCTCGGGCAGCGACGCGGTCGGTAGGTCGCGTCGCCAGGAGCGTCGCCGGAACCACGAGGTCGCGGTGTTGACGAGCACCGTCCGGGCGTAGCCGGACGCCGCCTCGACATGGCGGACCCGGCCCCAGGAGGCGTAGGTCTTCGCCAGCGCGGTCTGCACCAGGTCCTCGGCCAGGCCGTGGTCGCCCAGCAGGAGGTACGCCGTCCGGTAGAGGCCGGGCCAGGCGGCCGCGACGAACGCCGTGAACTCCTCGTCCGCGGGTGGCCGACGCGAGCCTCTGCCGCTGGACTCCATGGCCATCGTTCCTCCCCCGGAAGCGTCTCTCACCCGTCAAGATGCCGACCGGCGAGGATCGGTTGGGCGGGAATCGGTTGGGAGGCGCCGCGGCCCGGTCCCTAGGATGGCTGCCGAACTCCCGCCGTCCTCCGGAGGAACCCCTTCATGCCCGAGATCACCCGTGACGAGGTGGCCCACCTGGCCGACCTCGCCCGGATCGACCTGACCCCCGAGGAGCTGGACCACCTGGCCCCGCAGCTCTCGGTGATCCTGGAGTCGGTCGCCTCCATCAGCGGCGTCGCCGGCGACGACGTGCCGCCGACCTCCCACCCGGTGCCGCTGACCAACGTGTTCCGCGCCGACGTGGTGACCCGGAGTCTGACGCCCGAGCAGGCGCTGTCCGGCGCGCCGGAGGTGGAGTCGCAGCGGTTCAGCGTGCCGCGCATCCTCGGAGACGAGCAGTGATCCGCAAGACCGCCGCCGAGATGGCCGCCGCCCTGGAGGCGGGAGAGACCACGTCGGTGGCGCTGACCCAGGCCCATCTCGACCGGATCGCCGAGGTCGATGGCGAGGTCCACGCGTTCCTGCACGTCGACGCCGAGGGCGCGCTGGAGCAGGCGGCCGCCTCCGACGGCCGGCGCGCGGCGGGTGCCGCGGCCTCTCCCCTCGACGGGGTGCCGATCGCGGTCAAGGACGTGTTGGCGACCGAGGGGCTGCCGACGACCTGCGGCTCGAAGATCCTCGAGGGCTGGGTGCCGCCCTACGACGCCACGGTCGTGCGCCGGCTGCGCGAGGCGGGGCTGCCGATCCTCGGCAAGACCAACATGGACGAGTTCGCGATGGGCTCCTCGACCGAGCACTCCGCCTACGGGCCGACCCGCAACCCGTGGGACCTGGCCCGGATCCCCGGCGGCTCGGGGGGCGGGTCGGCGGCCGCGGTGTCGGCGTACGAGGCGCCGATCGCGCTGGGCACCGACACCGGCGGCTCGATCCGCCAGCCGGCGGCGGTGACCGGGTCGGTGGGCGTCAAGCCGACCTATGGAGGGGTGTCCCGCTACGGCCTGGTGGCGCTGGCCAACTCCCTCGACCAGGTTGGTCCGGTGACCCGGACGGTGCTCGACGCCGCGCTGCTGCACGAGCTGATCGGCGGGCACGACCCGCTCGACTCGACCTCGGTCGACGCGCCGGTCGGTGACCTGGTCGCGGCCGCGCGTCGCGGTGCCGACGGGGACCTGGCCGGGCTGCGGATCGGCGTCGTCACCGAGCTGTCCGGCGAGGGTTGGCAGGACGGCGTGATGTCCCGCTTCACCGAGGCCGTCGAGGCGCTGGTGTCCGCGGGCGCCGAGGTGGTCGAGGTGTCGTGTCCGCACTTCGTGCACGCGCTGGCGACCTACTACCTCATCCTTCCCGCCGAGGCGTCGAGCAACCTCGCGAAGTTCGACGCGATGCGCTACGGCCTGCGGGTCTGGCCCGAGGGTGACGCGCCGTCGGCCGAGGAGGTCATGAAGGCGACCCGTGAGGCGGGCTTCGGCGACGAGGTGAAGCGCCGGATCATCCTCGGCACCTACGCCTTGTCGAGCGGCTACTACGACGCCTACTACGGCACCGCCCAGAAGGTGCGCACGCTGATCTCGCGTGACTTCGAGGCGGCCTTCGAGCGGGTCGACGTGCTGCTGTCACCGACCGCGCCGACGACGGCGTTCCCGCTGGGGGCGAAGCTCGACGACCCGCTGGCGATGTACCTCAACGACCTGGCGACCATCCCGGCCAACCTGGCCGGCGTCCCAGGCATCTCGGTGCCGAGTGGGCTGGCCGACGAGGACGGGCTGCCGGCCGGCCTGCAGATCCTGGCACCCGCGATGGCCGACGACCGGTGCTACCGCGTCGGCGCGGCCGCCGAGGCGCTGCTGGCCGAGAGGTGGGGCGGGCTGTTGCTCGACCGCGCCCCCGACCTGACGGGAGCGTCGTCATGACCGAGACCCTGCTGACCTTCGAGGACGCGCTCGCCGGCTTCGACCCGGCGCTGGGCCTGGAGGTCCACGTCGAGCTCAACACCGCCTCGAAGATGTTCTGCGGCTGCGCCACGGAGTTCGGCGCGGAGCCCAACACGCAGACCTGCCCGACCTGTCTGGGTCTTCCCGGCGCGATGCCGGTGGTCAACGCCACCGCGGTCGAGTCGGCGATCCGGATCGGGCTGGCGCTCAACTGCGAGATCGCGGAGTGGTGCCGGTTCGCGCGGAAGAACTACTTCTACCCGGACATGCCGAAGAACTTCCAGACCAGCCAGTACGACGAGCCGATCGCGTTCAACGGGTGGACCGAGGTCGAGGTCGACGGCGAGACCTACCGGATCGAGATCGAGCGCGCCCACATGGAGGAGGACACCGGCAAGTCCACCCACGTCGGTGAGACCGGCCGGATCCACGGGGCGGACTACTCCCTGGTCGACTACAACCGCGCCGGCATCCCGCTCATCGAGATCGTCACCAAGCCGATCCTGGGCACCGGCGCCGAGGCGCCGGCGGTCGCCCGGGCCTACGTCGCCCACCTGCGCGAGCTGCTGCTGGGCCTGGGCGTCAGCGACGTACGCATGGAGCAGGGCTCGCTGCGCTGCGACGTCAACCTGTCGCTGTCGCCGTCCGGCTCGGGCACCCTGGGCACCCGCACCGAGACCAAGAACGTCAACTCGCTGCGCTCGGTCGAGCGGGCGGTGCGGTTCGAGGTCCAGCGGCACGCGGCGGTGCTCTCCGGGGGCGGGTCGGTGCTGCAGGAGACCCGGCACTGGCACGAGGACACCGGCATCACCACGAGTGGCCGGGAGAAGTCCGACGCCGAGGACTACCGCTACTTCCCCGAGCCCGACCTGGTGCCGGTCGCGCCGTCGCGCGAGTGGGTCGAGTCGCTGCGCGCCGCGCTGCCGGAGCCGCCGCGGGAGCGACGCGCCCGGCTGCAGGAGGCGTGGGGCTTCTCCGACCTGGAGATGCGAGACACCGTCGGCGCCGGGGCGCTCACCCTGGTGGAGGAGACCATCGCCGCCGGGGCGTCGCCGCAGGCCGCCCGCAAGTGGTGGCTGGCCGACCTGGCGCGCCGGGCCAACGACACCGGCGTCGAGCTCTCGGCGCTGGGGGTGACCCCGGCCCAGGTGGCCGAGGTGCAGGCCCTGGTCGACGCCGGCTCGCTCAACGACAAGCTCGCCCGGCAGGTCTTCGAGGGGCTGCTGGCGGGGGAGGGGTCCCCGGCGGAGATCGTCGCCGCTCGCGGCCTGGCCATCGTGTCCGACGACGGTGCACTGGGGGCGGCCGTCGACGCCGCGATCGCGGCCAACCCCGACGTCGCCGACAAGATCCGCGACGGCAAGGTCGCCGCCGCCGGCGCGCTGATCGGCGCGGTGATGAAGGAGATGCGTGGCCAGGCCGACGCCGCGCGGGTGCGGGAGCTGATCCTGGAGCGCCTCGCCTGAGGGTGGATTTGCTCCTCCGAGGAGCCAGATTGCTGTTTTTGCCGCCGATTTCAGCGTTCTCGCTCCTCGGAGGAGCAAAACCCCCTCAGCCCAGGTCGGCGATCAACGCCTCCAGGGCGGCGATCGACGAGGGCGTGTCGCGGTGCAGGACGGCGTGCCAGCCGGCCCGCCGGGCGGCGCTGACGTTGGCCTCCACGTCGTCGAGGAAGGCGATCTCGGCGGGCGCGACGCCGAGCCGGCGCGCGGTGAGCGTGTAGATCCGCGGGTCCGGCTTGGTGAGCCCGACCTCGTGGGAGTAGACGAGGTCGTCGGTGACCTGCTCGAAGCCGTGATGTCGCTCGGCCTCGCGGGCACCGGGCGCCGAGTTGCTGAGGATGCCGGTGAGGCGCTCCGGTCGCTGGGAGGCGAACCAGTCGAACAGCTGTCGGTCCAGCGTGCCGGCGTACCACCGCCAGAAGTCGGCCATCATCCGGTCGGCCTCGTCGTCGTCGACGCCGAGGCTGTCGCGCCAGTGCCGGCGTACGCCGGCCTCGGTGACCTCCCCGAGCATCGGGTCACCGGCGAGCGGCGCGGCGGCGGCCAGCGCCGCGGAGAAGCCACCGGGCGGCAGCCCGAGGCGGCGTTCGGTGTCGCCGGGGAACACCTCGTCGTCGATCACCTCGAGCACTCCGCCGATGTCGAGCACCACGGCGCGGATCGGCATCCGACCAACCTAGTCGGGCGCCGGGCCCACCGCCGAGCAGGTCGACTCTCAGCCTGCCCTCAGCGACCGGTCGCCATGCTGCTGCTGGGCCGCGCCGCGGCCGATCGCGAGAGGAGCCCGATGCCCACCGGTCCGAGGTCCAGCCCCTCGCCACGCTTCAGCGTGGTCGTCCCCGCCGTCAACGAGGAGCTCTACCTCGGCCCCTGCCTGGACTCCCTGGCCGAGCAGCGGGTGGCCGGGGGTCTCGAGGTGGTGGTGGCCGCCAACAACTCCAGCGACGGCACCGCCGCCGTGGCCGGGGCACGGGGCGCCAGGGTGGTCGCCGAGCCCCGACCGGGGGTCTGCTGGGCCCGGCAGGCCGGCACCGAGGCGGCCCGCGGCGAGATCGTGGTCTCGACCGATGCCGACACCACCTTCACGCCGACCTGGCTGGCCCGGATCGACGAGCGGTTCCGCGCCGACCCGGGGCTGGTGGCGGTCGCCGGACCCTGCCGCTTCGTGGACGCACCCTGGTGGGGCCGGATCTACACGACGCTGCTGTTCGGGGCGGTCCACCTGGTGCACCGGCTCACAGGGCGGGTGCTCTATGCCTCCGCCACCAACATCGCGTTCCGCCGCGAGGCCTTCGAGGGCTACGACACCTCGCTCACCCAGGGCGGCGACGAGCTCGCCGTGCTGCGTCAGCTGCGCCGCCGCGGCCGGATCGCCTTCGACCTCGGGAACCCCACGCTGACGTCATCGCGCCGGCTGCGCCGCGGGCTCGTCTACAACGTCTTCGTCACCTGCTTCTACTACTACCTCCTGGGCTACGCCGTGAACCGGCTCGCCGGCCGTCAGCTGCTGGGGACCGCGCCGGAGATCCGCGAGCGACCGATCCTGGCCGCGGCCCGTCGACCCGGCGTCCGGGCCTGGGCGGGCATGCTCGCCGCGGTCGTGGGCGTCGCGGTGTTCGTGCGGCTCGGCTGGGACATGGCGTGACGCCGCGGGCCACGACCGCGGCTGCGGTGGGCGCCTCGGCCGCGGTGCTCGGGGCGGCCTACTGGCGGCACCTGTCACCCTCGGCGCAGCAGCTGGGCCGGTTCCCGTCACGGTCGGCGCGGACCCATGACGAGCGGGGCCGCCCGCTGCTCGCGCTGACGTTCGACGACGGACCTCAGGAGCCGTTCACCTCGCAGGTCGCCGAGCTGCTCGAGCGGCGCGGCCTGCGCGGCACCTTCTTCCAGGTCGGGCGTTGCGTGGAGCGCCACCCGCGGGTCACCGCGGCGCTCGCCGCCGCCGGCCACGTCGTGGGCAACCACAGCTACGGCCACCGCTTCGAGCGGGGCTGGACCGAGCCGGCGGTGCGCGCGGAGGTGCTCGCCGCCCAGGACGTGCTCGGCGAGGTGCTCGGTCGCCGCCCGCTGCTCTACCGCCCGCCGTGGCTGATCCGGACCCCCGCGACCTACCGGGTGCTCGACGAGCTCGGGCTCGAGCCGGTGTCCGGCCGGTTCTGCCATCCGCTGGAGCCGCTGCAGCCGAGGTCGACCTGGATGGCGGGGTGGGCAGACGCCCTGGTGGCCCGCCCCGGGCAGATCGTGATCTTCCACGACGGCTACGACGACAAGGGCGCCGACCGGTCGCAGACGGTGGCCGCGCTCGACCTGCTGCTGGACCGTTGGCAGGCCGAGGGCTACGCGTTCACCACCGTCGACGAGCTGCTCGGGCTGCCGGCGTACGACGCGGCCTGAGGCGGGCCGCCGAGGGGCCGGCTCGGCTGATACGCTGCGCGGGCTTCATCGAACTCCATCCATCCACGCCCGCACGCGGGGGAAGCCGGTCGAAATCCGGCGCTGACCCGCAACCGTAGGCGGCCGTTTCCTCGGCGCAACCGAGGCGGCCGTGAGCCGGAACACCCGCTGCGTCGCGTCCCGACCCCACGCTGTCGAGGTAAGCAGCGGGTGGCCGCGCCTCGTGCCCGTCCTCCCGCTGTCGCAGCGGGAAGGAAACCATGCACCGCATCCTGCGCCGAACCGCGCTCATCGCCGCCAGCACGCTGGCGGCCGGACTGCTGACCAGCCCAGCGGCCCACGCCGCCGACCCGTCGCCCGGGCTGGCTGCCGACTGGCTCGAGCTCCAGCTGACCGACGGGCTCGTCGAGAGCGCCCAGTTCCCGGGGTTCTACGACGATGGCCTGACCATCGACGTGGCCTTCGGCCTCCAGGCCTCGCGCGCCGCCAAGGGGGCCGCGATCGACGCGATCGACACCGCCCTCCAGTCGCGCGTCGGCGACTACACCGGTGCCGCGCCCGAGGCCTACGCCGGCGCCACCGCGAAGCTCGCCGTGTTCGTGCAGTCCATCGGGGGCGACGCGACGGCCTACGGCAGCGACTCCACCAACCTGATCCTGAAGCTCAACCGGCGCGTGAGCACCAAGACCGCCATCAAGGGCCGGATCCAGGACAAGAGCCAGTACGGCGACTACGCCAACGTGATCGGTCAGGCCTTCGCCGTCCGGGCCCTGAAGACCGCCGGCACGGGCAAGGCCGACGCGGCGCTCGGCTTCCTGCTGAAGCAGCAGTGCCGGGACGGCCACTTCCGGCTGAACTTCGCCGCGAGCACGACCACCACGAAGCAGGGCTGCAATGCCGGCAACCCGGAGACCGTCAGCGCGCCCGACACCGACACGACCGCGGTGGCCGTGATCCAGCTGCAGGCGCTGAAGGGCAAGAACCTCAAGACCAAGCGCGCCATCACCAAGGCGGTGGCGTGGCTCAAGGCGCACCAGAAGTCCAACGGCGCCTTCGGCGGCGGAACGACCACCGAGGGCTCCAACACCAACAGCACCGGTCTGGCCGGCTGGGCACTGGGGGTGGCCCACTCCTGCGGAGCGGCCCAGGACGCCGCCGAGTGGGTCGCGAGGTGGCAGGTGCTCGACGACGCCGGCCCGCTGACCGGAGAGCTCGGTGCTGTCGCCTACGACCGGCCGGGCTTCAACGTCGCTGCTCAGACCGACGGCATCACCGACGCGACGCGCGACCAGTGGCGGCGGGCCACCGCCCAGGCGACCCCCGCGCTGGCCAACCTGGTGCTCGCCGACTGCAAGGCCTCGTGACGGCGCGCATGGGCGGCGCTCGACGCCTCCTCGTCGCCGCGGCCCTGGTGGCCGCGGCGGCGGTCCCCGCGCTCGATCCGGTGCTGACCGGACCGGCCGAGGCGGCCGCGTGCAGCGCCGGCTCGGGGGTGACGGTGGTCGTCGACTACCACCAGCTCGGCGGGGGCGTGGTGCAGAAGTGCGACGCCGCCGGGGCGGGCAAGAGCGCCCAGAGCCTCTTCGCCGACAACGGCTTCTCGTTGGCCTACGTGCAGCGGCAGCCCGGGTTCGTGTGCCGGGTCAACGGCAAGCCCGACGCCGACGCGGAGGCCTGCGTCAACACGCCGCCGGCCGACGCCTACTGGGGGCTGTTCTGGGCCGACGGCAAGAGCGCGTCGTGGAAGTACTCCACCCTCGGGGTCGCCGGACTGACCCTGCAGGACGGCCAGTCGGTGGCCTTCTCCTGGCAGGCCAGCACGACCAGCAACCCGCCGGGCGCGAAGCCGCCGGCCACCAGCAGCACCTCGCCGACGCCCAAGCCGTCCGCGTCGCCGAAGCCGTCCACGAGCGCCACGCCGTCGGCCGGCGGAGCCACCAACGCGGCCTCGCCCACCCCCACCGCGGTCGCGTCCTCGGAGACCTCCGACTCGCCCACCGCGACTCGATCCGCGAAGCCGAGCCGCACCCCGAAGGCGAGCACATCGGCAGCGGCGACGGCCGGCCCGACGACGGCGTCGGTGTCGCCGGTGGCGGCACCGGTGTCCGAGCCGCCGTCGTCGGGGGGCGGCGACGGCGGGCTGCCGGTGTGGGCGCTGCCCGGTCTGGTGGTGGCGATGGTGGCCGTCGGGGCGGTGACGGCGCTGCTGCGACGCCGTGCGGGAGGCTCGTCGTCGTGACCGGCACGACGCCGCGCCGCCTGCCCCGAGACCTGCACCCCGCCGCGTGGTGGGGATGGGCGCTCGGGCTGGCGGCCGCGGCGTCGCTGACGACCAACCCGCTGGTGCTGCTCGGGTTGGCGGCCGCGGCCTGGCTGGTGGTGGTCTCCCGGCGCTCGGCGCGGGCGTGGGCCGGCTCGTTCCGGCTGTACGCCGGCCTGGCCCTGATGATCGTGCTGGTCCGGGTGGCGTTCCGGATCGTGTTCGGCGTCGACACCGGCCACGTGGTGCTCGACCTGCCTGAGGTGCCGCTGCCCGACTGGGTGGCGGGCATCCGGCTGTTCGGCCCGGTCACCCGGGAGTCGCTGCTGGCCGGGCTCTATGACGGGCTGCGGCTGGGCGCGATCGTGGTCTGCGTGGGCGCCGCCAACTCGCTGGCCAACCCCAAGCGGCTCCTCGCGTCGGTGCCGGCGGCGCTCTACGAGGTCGGCACCGCCCTGGTGGTGAGCGTGACGATCTTCCCGCAGCTGGCCGACAGCGTCCGGCGGGTGCGGGCCGCGCAGGCGCTCCGCGGCGGACCAGCCGGCCGGGTCGCGCGGACCCGCCGGTTCCTGGTGCCGGTGCTCGAGGACGCGCTGGAGCGCTCGCTGGCGCTGGCTGCGGGCATGGACACCCGCGGCTATGGCCGCGCCGGCGAGGCGGCTCGCCGCGAGCGGGCCCGCTCGGCGACGCTGTTGCTGGCCGCGCTCGTCGGCCTCGGGGTCGGGTCCTACGCCGTTCTCGACACCACCGCGCCACGGCTGCTCGCGACCCCGATGCTGGTGCTCGGCGTGCTGTTGGCGGTCGCGGGCCTGCGGGCGGCGGGTCGCCGCGTCTCGCGCACCCGCTATCGGCCCGACCGCTGGCTGGCCGCCGAGACCGCCGCCACCGCGTGCGGGCTCGCGACGGCGGCGCTGGTCTGGTGGGCCGGGCGCACCGACCTGAGCGCGGTCCACCCCGGCGTCGAGGCATGGCCGACCGTCACGCTTCCGCTGCTGGTGGCGGTGGCGGCCGCCTCGCTCCCGGCCTGGGTGACGCCGCCGCCGGTCGACCCGTGGCAGGTGGCCGTCGTGCGCACCGACGTACCCCTGGAGGTGGCGGCGTGATCGAGGTCCGCGGGGTGCACCTGAGCTATGCCGACCGTCCGGTGCTGCGTGGCGTCGACCTCGACGTGGGTGAGGGCGAGCTGCTGGCGGTGACCGGCCCCACCGGCTCCGGCAAGTCCAGCCTGCTGGGCGTGCTGACCGGGCTCGTCCCGCGGTTCACCGGCGGGGTGCTGGCGGGCCGGGTGCTGGTCGACGGCGACGACGTCACGGCCCGGCCACCGCGTGAGCGGGTGCACCTGGTCGGCTACGTCGGTCAGGACCCCGCCGCCGGCTTCGTCACCGACACGGTGGAGGAGGAGCTGGCCTACGGCATGGAGCAGCTCGGGCTGACCGCCGCCACCATGCGCCGCCGGGTGGAGGAGACCCTCGACCTGCTCGGCATCGCCGACCTGCGCCGACGCGACCTGCGCAGCCTCTCCGGCGGGCAGCAGCAGCGGGTCGCGATCGGCTCGGTGCTGACCATGCACCCGCGGGCCCTGGTGCTCGACGAGCCCACCTCCGCGCTCGACCCGACGGCCGCGGAGGAGGTGCTGGCGACGCTGACCCGGCTCGTTCACGACCTCGGCGTCGCGGTGGTCCTGGCGGAGCACCGGTTGGAGCGCGTGGTGCCCTTCGCCGACACGCTCGCGCTGCTCGAGGGCGGCCGGCTGCGGGTCGGTGAGCCGGCCGAGGTGCTCGCCGACTCACCCGTGGTCCCGCCGATCGTCGAGCTGGGCCGCGGTCTGGGGTGGTCGCCGCTTCCGCTGTCGGTGCGCGAGGCCCGCCGGCGCAGCCGTGACCTGACCCTCGGGGCGGCGCCGACGGTGGTCGCCCCTGCCGGGGGCGCCGCTGCTGACCGCGCGCGCCATCACCGTCGCGTACGGCGACCAGGTGGCGGTCCGCGAGGTCTCACTCGAGCTGGCCGCCGGGCGGGTCACCGCCCTGATGGGCCGCAACGGGTCGGGCAAGTCGTCGCTGCTGTGGGCGCTGCAGGGCACCGGTCGGCGGCACTCCGGATCCGTGACCGTGGGGTCCGCGGCGTCCGATCCGAGCGCGCTGGACCCCGAGCAGCGCCGGGCCCTGGTCGGCCTGGTGCCGCAGACCGCGGCCGACCTGCTCTACCTCGACTCGGTCGCCGACGAGTGCGCGGCCGCCGACGCCACCACCGGATCGGCGGAGGGGCACTGCCGGGCCCTGCTCGACCGGCTGACTCCGGGCATCCACCCGGCGACCCATCCGCGCGACCTCTCGGAAGGGCAGCGGCTGTCCCTCGCCCTGGCCGTGGTGCTCACGGCGGCGCCTCCGGTGGTGCTGCTCGACGAGCCCACCCGGGGGCTCGACTACGCCGCCAAAGCCGAGCTGGCGCGGGTCCTGCGCGAGCTCGCGGCGGAGGGGCGCTCGGTGCTGGTGTCGACCCACGACGTGGAGTTCGTGGCGGCGGTGGCCGACGACGTGGTGGTGCTCGCCGAGGGCGAGACGGTCTCGTCCGGCCCGGTCCGCGAGGTGATGGCCCAGTCGCCCGCCTTCGCCCCGCAGGTCACCAAGATCCTCGGCCCGCCGTGGCTGCGGGTCGACGAGGTGCTCGCCGCCCGGGAGACCGCGTGACGCCGGCCTCCGCCCCGCCTGCTGCCGTGGTCGCCGTACCCCTGCGGTGGCGGAGCCGCGCCGTCCTTGCCGCCGCGTCGCTCGCGGGCCTGGTGATGCTGGTCTGGCCACTGCTGGTGCGGGTGCCCGAGGGGGCGCGGCTGGACCCGCCGTTCCTGTTCCTGGCGCTGCTGCCGCTGGTCATCGTGGTGGTGCTCGCAGAGCTCAGCGAGGGCGGCATCGACGCGCGGGTGCTGGCGATCCTGGGAGTGCTCAGCGCGATCAACGCGGTGCTGCGCGGTCTGTCCGCGGGGGTGGCCGGGGTGGAGCTGGTGTTCTTCCTGCTGATCCTGGGCGGGCGGGTCTACGGCGCGGCGTTCGGTTTCGCCCTGGGGGCGACGTCGCTGTTCGCGTCGGCGCTGCTGACGGCGGGCGTGGGGCCGTGGCTGCCCTACCAGATGCTGGTGTCGGCCTGGGTCGGCATGGGTGCCGGTCTGCTGCCGCGCCGGGTGACCGGACGGGCGGAGATCGCGATGCTGGTGGGCTACGGCATCGTCTCGGCCTACGCCTTCGGCATCCTGATGAACCTGTCCGGCTGGCCGTTCCTGCTCGGCGTCGAGGTGCCGGGCTCGACGGCCGGCTCGCTGTCGTTCGTGCCGGGGGCACCGCTGGCCGAGAACCTGCACCGGTTCGGGGTCTACACGCTGCTGACCTCGACCGGCAGCTGGGACACCGGTCGGGCGATCACCACGTCCGTGGCGCTGGTGGTGCTCGGGCCGGCGGTGCTGGTGACGCTGCGGCGGGCCGCCCGGCGGGCGGTGGTGGTGGGCTCAGTCGAGGGGAGCGGGCGCGGGTGAGCGCCGGGTGGCGCCGATCGAGGCGGCCACCACGCAGGCGATCGCCAGCAGCTGGAGCGGCGCCAGCAGCTCGCGCAGCAGCAGCGCCCCGGCGAGCGCCGCGGCGGCGGGCTCGAGGCTCATCAGGATCCCGAACACCGACGGCTTGAGGGTGCGCAGCGCGATCATCTCCAGTGAGTAGGGCACCACCGAGCTGAGCAGTCCCACCGCCGCCCCCATCGCCAGCAGGCGAGGGTCGGTGAGCGCCTCGCCGCCGCGCGCCACGGCGTACGGCGTGAGCAGGAGGGTGGCCACCGCGCTCGCCACCGCCAGCCCGTCGAGCCCGGGCCAGCGCGCGCCGGTGCGCACCGTCAGCAGGATGTACGACGCCCACGCGGCGCCGGCCAGCAGCGCGAACCCCACGCCCGCCGCCGTCACGTCGCCCGGCTCGAAGCCCAGCAGCGCCACCCCGAGCCCCGCCAGCGCGACCCACACCAGGTCGCTGGGCCGTCTCGACCCGAGCACCGCCACGGTCAGTGGCCCGAGGAACTCGATGGTCACCGCCAACCCGAGCGGGATCCGCGCGAACGACTGGTAGATCGCCCAGTTCATCGTGGCCAGCGTGATCCCGAAGGCGATCGCCACCCGCCAGTCGGCACCGCTGCGGCCGGTGAGCCGCGGGCGGGCGAGGGCGCCGAGGATCACCGTCGAGGTCGTCAGCCGCAGCCACACCATCGTGGTCGGCGCGATCTCGTCGAACAGGTGCTTGGCGATCGCCGCCCCGAACTGCACCGACAGGATGCCGCCGAGCACCAGCCAGACCGGCGACAGCGCGGGCCTGGCCGCGTCGGTCGGATGCGTCGGCTGCGGCACCGGGTCAATCTAGTGCCGCCCGCCCGTGCCGCCCGCCCGTGCCGCCCGCCGTGCCGCCCGCCCGTGCCGCCGGCCCGGCTCGCCGCCCGTGCCGTGGGCCCGTGCCGCCCGCCCGTGCCGCCCGCCCGTGCCGTGCACCGCAGCCGCACGTGCCGCTCGCGCGGTGGTCGTGATGCCCGCCCTGCCGCGCCCGGCCGCCGTGGCCGCGCGCGACCCGCCGTGCCGCGCGATGCCGCCACCCGTGCCGGGCGCCCGACGCCCGCCCGTTGCGGGTTCGCCTGCGCCGCGAGAGTCGTCGCTGTGGCCGAAGCGGTGCGCCGGGTGCGCCGCCCGTGCCGAGCGGGTCGCCCCCCGTGCCGCGGTGCCGCCTTCGCCCGTGCCGCCCGGGTGCCCTCCGCCCGTGCCGCCCGAGGTCCGCCGGCGGTGCCGCCCGCCGGTCGGCCGCCCGCGGACCGTGTGGCTGTGCCGGCCGCCCGAGGCCGCCCGATGGTCGAGCGGGCGTGCCGCCCGGTCGAGCGCCCGCCGGTGGTCTGGGCCCTCCGGTGGTCGCGGCGCCGTGCACGCACCAGTGTGGCGGGTGCCGGCGTCCGACGTGGTTGCGGTTCGCGGCTGTAGCGGGGGCGGAGCGCGTGCGTTGCGGCCCATGGCGGCTGCCGGGTCTGCTGGGGTTGCGGTTGGATGAGCGGGAGCGCCGCTGGGGTTGCGGCGGGGGCGGCGGCTTCCGGCTCTGCTGCGAGGGCCCCCGGGGCGAGGCGTGGATCCGGCGGTGGGTCCCGGGGTTCGGCGAATCGAAAATTTCTTTGGATATCGTCTCATCTGGTGGGACAGACGGGGTCTGAGCAGGCGTGATTGTCGGTGGCGCCTGGTTGGGTTGACCTATGAGCCAGTCAGCCGATCACCGCGCGGGGGTCCCGACACCGGGGTCGCCGGAGGCGGTGTTGTCGGCTGCCCGCAACCACCAGCGGGCGGTGGTGTGGGGTGAGGCCGGGCTGCTCGGCCTCGGCGGTGGAGTGGGCCGGGCATGCACGAGCCCACCGATCTCGGTGGGGCGGCGTCGTGGTGGGAGGCCGGCCACGTGCTGCCGCTGGCCGGGGCGGGTGCCCCGGAGATCGCCGAGTTCGCGGTGGCGGAGTTCGCCACCGCCCTCGGCTGACCACCGATGCCGGGCGCCGGTTGATCGGGCACGCCCTGGAGCTCGCCCATCGTCTCCTCGGTTGTGGGGGCTGGTGCAGGAGGGCCGGGTCCCGGTGTGGCGGGCCCGCCGGATCGCGGACGCCACCATGACGCTGTCCCGGGCGGGGGCGGGGTTCGTGGACCGTCAGGTCGCCGCCGTGACGGGTCGGGTGTCGGTCCCCCAGCTGGACGCGCTGGTCCTGGAAGCCAAGATCCGCTGTGAGGGGGTGGAGCGGGAAGACCCCGAGAACCCCCCCCGACGTGCCGGACACCCGCCACGTGCAGGTGCACACCGATCAGGTGTCCTTCACCGGCACCGTCGCAGGTCACCGGTGAGTGGACCTGGCCGACGCCCTGCACCTCGACCAGGCGCTGGCGGCGGGGGCGGAGCAGCTGAGGATCGCCGGGTCGACCGAGTCGTTGGATGCCCGCCGGGCGACCGCGTTGGGGAGATGTCCCGGACCCAGCTCGCCCTCTCCTACGACGACGAGTGATCGGGCCTGGCGCGGTCCGAGCCGACGGCGCCCGCAGCGGCCGGTGACGTTGTTCCTGCACCTGTCCGAGCAGGCGCTCACCGGCGAGGCCGGTGGCCGGGTGGGGCGGTGTGAGAACACCCGCACCCCGATCGACGCCGACACCATCCGGCGTGGTGTGGCCACCCCGACGCGACGGTGACCGTCAAGCCGGTCCTGGACCTGGCCGGGCATGTGCGGGTGGACCAGTACGAGGTCCCCGACCGCCTCAAAGACCCTGGTGGACCATCGCGACGGGCACTGTGTGTTCCCGTGGTGCACCAGACCGGCCAGGGCTGCGACCACGACCACGTGGTCCCGTACGACGACACTGATCCCGACCGGGGGCCGACCTGCTCGTGCAACATCGCCCCGCTCTGCCGGAGCCATCACCGGTTGAAGACCCACACCCCGTGGCGCTACGCCGTCATCGAACCCGGGACCTATCTCTGGTCGACCCCGCACGGCTACCGCCTGCTCGTGGACGAGACCGGCACCCGCGACGTCAGTCCCGACGGCCTGCCCATGACGGCCAACTGCCTCCACCTCGTCGACAGCGACGCAACGACCGACCCACCCGACCAGTAGCCACCCCGCCCCGACACCCCGCCGACTCAGGCACCGGCGGGGACACCGGCACGCCCGGGCGGCGCACCCGCTCTGCCGACAAGCCAGCGCTCACGTTGTGGGTCATGGGGCAACCGGCGAGCAGACAGGTGTACGTCGAGGGGCGTGCGACGGCTCGCGGTCGCGAGGACACGGCGCGGCGGGCGACGGCCGGCACCTCGTCGAGCAGTACCGGACCCCGGGGGCGGCCGGCGCTGGGAGTTACCGTCGGGGAGCGTGGACCGGTCCGCGGGCGGGGGCCCGGGACCGCACGTGCTCCAGGTGGATCGGGGACGGCGAAGGCAGGCTGCTGCCAACCTCCTCCGAGCCCGGTCGAGAAGTCCCGCGCGAGGACCGATGACTTTCCGGCGCCCGCCCGGTCAGATCACTGAGGGCCCGGCTGGGGAAGCGCGCTGTCCCCGCTCGGGTCTACCGTGCACAGATCGACCGCAACTCCGTCCCCGACCGGGTCGGAGGAAGGAGCAGAGCATGACCACGCAGGCAGCTGGGCAGTCAGACTCGCAGTCAGCCACGGGCCGCACGATCGTGCTGGCCGGCACCCGCAAGGGGATGTGGATCGGCACCTCCGACGAGTCCCGGCAGGACTGGTCCTGGACCGGTCCGCACTTCGCGATGGAGGAGGTCTACTCCTGCATGGTCGACACCCGACCCGACACCCCGCGGCTGCTGGCCGGTGCGTCGAGCATGTGGCTCGGCCCGCAGGTGCGCCGCTCCGACGACCTCGGCGAGAGCTGGCAGGAGACCCCGGGCGGAGGCATCGCGTTCCCCGAGGACACCGGCGCCTCGGTGTCCCGCGTCTGGCAGCTGCAGCCCGGCATCGAGGACGGCGTGGTGTGGGCCGGCACCGAGCCCGGTGCGGTCTTCCGCTCCACCGACGGCGGCGAGAGCTTCGAGCTCGAGCGGGCGCTGTGGGACCACCCCCACCGCCAGGAGTGGAACGCCGGCTTCGGCGGCCAGGCCTTCCACACCCTGCAGCCACACCCCACCGACCCTCGGTCGCTGCTGGCCGCGATCTCGACGGGTGGGGTCTACCGCACCGCCGACGGGGGCGAGAGCTGGGCGCCGGCCAACCAGGGCATCAAGGCGGAGTTCTTCCCCGGTGAGCGCAACTTCCCCGAGTTCGGCCAGTGCGTCCACAAGGTCGCCCGCACCAGCGACCCCGACCGCCTCTACCTCCAGAACCACGGCGGGGTCTACCGCTCCGACAACGGCGGCGACTCCTGGGACTACATCGCCGACGGGCTCCCGTCGGAGTTCGGCTTCCCCGTCGTCGCCCATCCACGCGACCCCGACACCGTCTTCCTCTTCCCGCTCTCCGATGCCACCGGCCGCTGGCCGGTCGACGGCCATGCCCGGGTCTGGCGCTCCCGCGACGCGGGCGAGACCTGGGAGGGGCTCGGCGCCGGCGGTCTCCCCGAGGACTTCTTCGTCGCCGTGATGCGCGACGCGATGTGCCACGACGGGCGCGACCCCCTCGGCCTCTACGTCGGAGGTCGCAACGGGTCGGTCTTCGCCTCCTCCGACGAGGGCGAGTCCTGGACCGAGATCATCCGCGATCTGCCCGATGTGATGGTCGTGCGAGCGGCGGCGATCTGACACCATGCGCACATGTCAGCATTCGAGGTGGTACGACGGGCGCACGTCGCGGCGGATCCCGCGCGCGTCCACGACCTGATCAACGACTTCCACCGGTGGCGCGCCTGGTCACCGTGGGAGGACGTCGACCCCGCACTGGAGCGCGACTACACCGGCAGCGACTCCGGCGTGGGTGCCCACTACGCCTGGTCCGGCAACCGCAAGGCGGGCCGCGGCAGCATGGAGATCATCGAGTCCAACCCCGCTCGGGTCGGCATCGACCTGCGCTTCGAGAAGCCCTTCAAGGCCGACAACAAGATCGGCTTCGAGCTGGTCCCCGCCGACGGTGGCACCGACGTCACCTGGCGGATGACCGGCGAGCAGAAGGGCCTCTCCGGGCTGTTCGGCAAGCTGTTCAACATGGACAAGCTCGTGGGTGGTGACTTCGAGAAGGGCCTGGCCCGGCTCAAGTCCGCCGCCGAGAGCTGACGCCGGCGAGAGCGCCGCGACGGGGCCAGTAGGCTCCCCCCATGACCGACGCGCCCTCCGACGGACCCGACCTCAAGCCCCGCTCCCGCGACGTCACCGACGGTCTCGAGAAGGCCGCGGCGCGAGGCATGCTCCGGGCCGTCGGCATGCAGGACGACGACTTCGCGAAGCCGCAGATCGGCGTCGCCTCGTCCTGGAACGAGATCACCCCCTGCAACCTCTCCCTCGACCGGCTGGCCAAGGCGGTCAAGAACGGCGTCCACGCCGCCGGCGGCTACCCCCTGGAGTTCGGCACCATCTCGGTCTCCGACGGCATCTCCATGGGCCACGAGGGCATGCACTTCTCCCTGGTCTCCCGCGAGGTGATCGCCGACTCGGTCGAGACGGTGATGATGGCCGAGCGGCTCGACGGCTCGGTGCTCCTCGCCGGCTGCGACAAGTCGCTGCCCGGCATGCTGATGGCCGCGGCGCGACTCGACCTGGCCAGCGTCTTCCTCTACGCCGGCTCGATCATGCCCGGCCAGGTCGACGGCCGCGACGTCACGATCATCGACGCCTTCGAGGCCGTCGGTGCCTGCCTCGCGGGCAAGATCAGCCGCGCCGAGGTCGACAGGATCGAGCGCGCGATCTGCCCCGGCGAAGGCGCCTGCGGGGGGATGTACACCGCCAACACGATGGCCTCGGTCGGCGAGGCGCTCGGCATGTCGCTGCCCGGCAGCGCCGCACCCCCCGCCGTCGACCGGCGCCGCGACGGGTTCGCGCACCGCTCGGGCGAGGCCGTGGTCGGGATGCTCCGGCAGGGGATCACCGCCCGCCAGGTGATGACCCGCGAGGCGTTCGAGAACGCCATCGCCGTCGTGATGGCGCTGGGCGGCTCGACCAACGCCGTCCTGCACCTGCTGGCGATCGCGCGCGAGGCCGACGTCGACCTCGAGCTCGACGACTTCAACCGGATCGGCGACAAGGTCCCGCACCTCGGCGACCTCAAGCCGTTCGGGCGCTTCGTGATGAACGACGTCGACAAGGTCGGGGGCATCCCGATGGTGATGAAGGCGCTGCTCGACGCCGGCCTGATGCACGGTGACGTGCTGACCGTGACCGGCAGGACGATGGCCGAGAACCTCGAGGACATCGCGCCGCCCAGGCTGGACGGCGAGGTGGTTCGCCCGCTGGACCGGCCGATCCACCGCAGTGGCGGCCTGACCATCCTCAAGGGCTCGCTCGCCCCGGAGGGCGCGGTGGTCAAGTCGGCCGGCTTCGACGAGTCGGTCTTCACCGGCACCGCGCGGGTCTTCGACGGCGAGCGCGCGGCGCTTGACGCGCTGGCCGAGGGCCGGATCGTCGCCGGCGACGTGGTCGTCATCCGCTACGAGGGCCCCAAGGGTGGCCCCGGCATGCGCGAGATGCTCGCGATCACCGGCGCCATCAAGGGCGCCGGCCTCGGCAAGGACGTGCTGCTGATCACCGACGGTCGGTTCTCCGGTGGCACCACCGGTCTCTGTGTCGGCCACATCGCTCCGGAGGCGGTCGACGCCGGCCCGATCGCGTTCGTGCGCGACGGCGACCGGATCACCCTCGACGTCGCCAACCGCACCCTCGAGGTGGAGATCGACGACCTCGAGTCGCGGCAGCAGGGCTGGGAGCCGCTGCCGCCGAAGTACACCCGCGGCGTCCTCGGCAAGTACGCCCAGGTCGTGCAGTCCGCGGCGCACGGTGCCGTCTGCGGCTGAGCCGACGAGCCGCCGCGCTCGGGCGACGCGCTGGCTCGAGCGGCAGGAGCAGCAGGGCGTGGCGCTGATCGCCGCGACGATGGCGCTGGTGACCCTGCTGGGTCTGGCCTGGGCCGTCGGCCACGGCGGCGAGCCGGGCCTGTCGGCCGACGGGCTGCTGCCGCCCGCGGCCGCCGAGGCGGCGCCCCCGGCCCCCCAGGTCACCGGCGCCTCCCCGCCGCTGCGCTCCCGCCGGCCGCCGACGCTGCCTGGAGGAGGCCGGCGGATCTTCGACGGCCACCGCTTCCTCGTCGCCTACTACGGCACCGCCGGCACCGGCTCCCTCGGCGTGCTGGGGGAGACCTCGCCCGACCGGGCCGATGCCCGGCTGCGTCGCGCCGCGGCGCCGTACCGCCGACCGGGGGAGCGGATCCAGCCGGTCTACGAGCTGATCGTCACCGTGGCCGACCGGAGCCCCGGGCCCGACGGCGACTACAGCCACGACATCTCGCGCGCACGAGTGCGTCAGTACCTCGCCGCCGCCCGCCGGCACGGCGCCCTGGTGGTGCTCGACCTGCAGCCCGGGCGCAGTGGCTTCCTCACCGTCGCCCGCCGCTGGGCGTGGGCGCTGCGCGACCCCCGGGTCGGGCTCGCCCTCGACCCCGAGTGGCGGATGGGGCCGCGCCAGGTGCCCGGCCGGCGGGTCGGCAGCGTGAGCGCCGCCGAGGTCAACCGCACCGCGGCCTGGCTGTCCGGGCTGGTACGGCGTGAGCGGCTGCCCGAGAAGCTCTTCGTGCTCCATCAGTTCCGTACCTCGATGATCACCGACCCGGGCGCGATCCGGCGCCGCCCCGGGCTCGCGATGGTGCAGCACGTCGACGGGTTCGGAACCCAGCGGCAGAAGCTCGGCACGTTCCACGCGGTGGCCCGCCCGCGCCAGTTCCACCTCGGCCTCAAGCTGTTCTATGACGAGGACCGGCACCTGATGACCCCAGCCCGGGTGCGGGCGATCCGGCCGCGGGTGCGGTTCGTGAGCTATCAGTGAGCCGTCGGCCGCCGACCTGCGATAGACAGTCCCCGTGACCGCGACCGACCCCGCCCGTGCCGCCGACCTCGATGCCGCCGACTCGTTGGCCGGCCATCGCGACCTTTTCGTCGGCGCCGAGACGCCGCTGGTCTACTTCGACGGCAACTCGCTGGGCCGGCCGCTGCGGGCGACCGCCGCGCGGCTCACGGACTTCGTCGGCGACCAGTGGGGCAGCCGGCTGATCCGCGGCTGGGACGAGGGCTGGATGGACCTCCCGGTGACGCTCGGTGACCGCATCGGCGCCGCCCTGCTCGGCGCGGCCGCCGGCCAGACCTTCGTCGGCGACTCCACCACGGTGCTGCTCTACAAGCTGGCCCGCGCGGCGGTCGACCACCAGCTGGCCCGCGACCCCGGACGCGTCGAGCTGGTCGTCGGCGACGACGACTTCCCCACGGACCGCTACCTCGCCGAGTCGATCGCCGCCGAGCGCGGCCTGCGACTGCGGTGGGTGGCGATGGACCCCGCCGGTGGCGTCGGCGCGGAGCAGCTGCGGCAGGTGGTCGGCCCCGAGACGGCGCTGGTGCTGCTGAGCCACGTGGCCTACCGGTCGGCGTACCTCGCCGACGGCCCGGCCCTCACCGCCGCCGCCCATGACGCCGGCGCCCTGATCCTCTGGGACCTGTCCCACTCGGTCGGGTCGGTGCCGGTCGAGCTCGACGCCTGGGGCGCCGACCTGGCTGTCGGCTGCACCTACAAGTACCTCAATGGCGGGCCCGGGGCGCCGGCCTTCGGCTACGTCGCGGCGCGTCACCACGACGCCCTGACCCAGCCGGTCGCGGGCTGGATCGGGCACGCCGACCCGTTCGCGATGGGGCCGGGCTACACCCCCGCGCCCGGCATCCGGCGCTTCCTGTCCGGCACCCCGCCGGTGCTCGGCATGCTCGCGATGCAGGACATGCTGGCGCTGCTCGAGGAGGTCGGGATCGCGGCCGTGCGTGCGAAGTCGGTCGCCCTGACGACGTACGCCGTCGAGCTGGCCGACGCCTGGCTGACCCCGCTGGGCGCCAGCCTCGCCAGCCCGCGTGACCCCCAGCGGCGTGGCGGTCACGTCACGATCCATCACCCGCGGATGCGCGAGGTCACCGCGGCGCTGTGGCAGCGCGACGTGATCCCCGACTATCGCGACCCGGGCGGGCTGCGGCTCGGCCTCTCGCCGTTGTCCACGTCGTTCGGCGAGGTGCACGCCGGGATGAGTGCGGTTCGCGAAGCATTGTCTGCAATGTGAGACGGTTGTCCGACACGTGAGATGCGCGATCGATCGGGGTCGCGTCGTGTCAGCCTTGTCGACATGGCTTGCACCTCTGTCGCGCTCGTGGCTCGGCGCCACGTGGATCTGATGCGACTGTCGTCAGCCTGCATGTGTCGGGCCTGAGCCGTTCGCTCGCCGCCTCGCGCGGCTCCCTTGCTGGCAGGCGCTGTCCGGCGCCCTGCCCCCCGCCCGCTGCCGGGCGGCTGAGCCGATCCGCCACCGTCGCCGCACTCCGACGCGCGACCACCCCGTCTCGAGGACCTCCATGACCACCGACGCCACCCTCTCCACGCCCACCCCCACGTCCCCGGCTCCGGCCGCCCGCCCGAGGGGCCAGGGTCAGTGGGCGCTGGGCTACCACACCCCGCTGAACGCCAACGAGCAGCTCAAGGCCGACGACGACGGCCTGCACGTCCGGCGTCGGATCGAGCAGATCTATGCGCCGCGCGGCTTCAGCAGCATCGACCCGGCCGACCTCAACGGTCGCTTCCGCTGGTGGGGGCTCTACACCCAGCGCCGCCCGGGCATCCCCGGCGGCCGCACCGCGCAGCTCGAGCCGCACGAGCTCTCCGACGAGCACTTCCTGCTCCGGATCCGCAGCGATGGTGGCCGGCTGTCGCTGGACCAGCTCCGGGCCATCGCCCAGGTGTCGTCCCGCTTCGCCCGGGACACCGCTGACGTGACCGACCGGCAGAACATCCAGCTGCACTGGGTCCGGATCGAGGACGTGCCGGCGATCTGGTCGATCCTCGAGGCGGCGGGGCTCACCACCGCGGAGGCCTGCGGCGACACGCCTCGGGTGGTGCTCGGCTCACCGGTGGCCGGGGTGGCCGCCGACGAGATCGTCGACGGCACTCCCGCGATCGCCGAGATCGTGCGCCGCTACGTGGGCGACCCGTCGCTGTCGAACCTGCCCCGCAAGTTCAAGTCCGCGGTCTCCGGCTCGCCCGCCCAGGACGTCGCCCACGAGGTCAACGACCTCTCCTTCGTCGGCGTGGTCCACCCCGACCTGGGGCCCGGCTTCGACGTCTTCGTCGGGGGCGGCCTGTCGACGAACCCGAGGTTCGCCGAGCGGCTCGGGGCCTTCGTGGCTCCGGAGGAGGTGCCCGAGGTCTGGCACGCCGTCGTGTCGGCGTTCCGCGACTACGGCTACCGACGCCTGCGCACCAAGGCACGGCTGAAGTTCCTGATCGCCGACTGGGGCGTCGAGCGGTTCCGGCGGGTGGTCGAGACGGAGTACCTCCACCGACGGCTTCCGGACGGACCTCCCCCCGTCGCGCCGGCCGGGCGGCGTGACCACGTCGGCGTCCATCGGCAGCGCGACGGCCGCTTCTACGTGGGGGCCGCGCCCCTGGTCGGCCGGGTCTCCGGAACCACGCTGGCGGGGCTCGCCGACCTCGTCGAGGCCGCCGGGAGCGACCGGGTGCGGCTGACCGCGCAGCAGAAGCTGCTGGTGCTCGACGTCGCCGAACACCGCCTGCCCGCGCTGCTGGCCGGGTTGCGCGAGCTCGGGCTCGACCCGGACCCGAGTGAGTTCCGACGCGGCACCATGGCGTGCACCGGCCTGGAGTACTGCAAGCTCGCCATCGCCGAGACCAAGGCGAACGCGGCCGCCGCGGTCGCCCATCTCGAGCAGGCGCTGCCGTCGTACGCCGCCCCGCTGACGCTGCACGTCAACGGCTGCCCCAACTCCTGCGCGCGGATCCAGGTCGCCGACATCGGTCTCAAGGGCCAGATCGTCCAGGACGGGCAGGGCAACGCGGTCGAGGGATTCCAGGTGCACCTGGGTGGCGAGCTCGGTCCGGACGCGGAGCTCGGGCGGAAGCCGCGCGGTCTGAAGGTCACCTCCCAGGAGCTGCCCGAGTACGTCGAGCGCCTGGCCCGCCGCTTCCTCGAGCAGCGACACGGTGAGGAGACCTTCGCCGCCTGGGCGCGGCGCACGGACGAGGCGAACCTGTCATGACCGGCGAGGGGCTGGCCGCCCGCTACGGCGTGGTCGTGGCCGACGCGGCCACGTTGCGTGACACCGAGCTGGAGCAGGTGGCGGTCGACGCCGGCCGCCGGCTGGAGGCCGCGTCGGCGGAGGAGATCGTCGGCTGGGCCCGGCTGACCTTCGGCTCGTCGCTCGTCGTGCTCGCCTCGATGGCCGACGGCGTGGTGGCGCACCTCGCCGGCACCCAGGCGCCCGGCGTCGACGTCGGGTTCCTCGACACCGGGCTGCACTTCGCCGAGACCCTCGGCACCCGGGACGCGATCGCCGCGACCCTGCCGATCCGGGTGAGGAGCGTGACGCCGGCGCTGAGTCTGGCCGCCCAGGAGGCCGCGCACGGGCCGGCGCTGTGGGACCGGGACCCGGACCGGTGCTGTGCGCTGCGGAAGGTGGAGCCGCTCGGGCGCCTGCTCGCGCCCTACCGCGCCTGGGTGACCGGGCTGCGCCGCGGCGAGAGCGAGAGCCGCGCGGACACGCCGGTGGTGGCGTGGGACGCCCGGCGCCGCAAGGTGAAGGTCAACCCGATCGCCCGGTGGTCGAGCGCCGACGTCGAGGCGTACGCCGACCGGCACGCGATCCTGGTGAACCCGCTCAAGCAGCTGGGCTACACCTCCATCGGCTGCCAGCCGTGCACCCGACCGGTCGCCGAGGGTGAGCACGAGCGCGCCGGCCGCTGGTCGGGCGCGCCCAAGACCGAGTGCGGGATCCACGCATGACCACCGGCTACCCGGTGCACCTGGATCTCGCCGGCCGCCGGGTGGTCGTCGTCGGGGGCGGGCCGGTCGCGGCCCGCCGGATGCGCGACCTGGTCGACGCCGGGGCCGACGTGCACGTCGTGGCGGCGTACGCCTGCGAGGACGTGCACGAGGCGGCCGCCCGGGGCGACGCCGTGCTGCACCTGCGGGAGTTCGAGTGCCGGGACCTGGACGACGCCTGGCTGGTGCACACGGCGACGGGGGACGAGGAGGTGGACGACTCGGTGGTGGCCGCGGCGTCGGAGCGCCGGGTCTGGTGCGTGCGCGCGTCGGACGCGGCCCGCAGTCCCGCCTGGCGTCCGGCCGTCGCCCGGTCCGGCGACGTGGTCGTGTCGGTGAGCGCCGGCGGCGACCCTCGGCGTGCCACCGCGCTGCGCAGCGCGATCGCCGCCGACCTCCAGACCGGGCGGCTGCCGCTGCGCCGCCACCGCCGCCGGCCCGGCCGGGTGACGCTGGTGGGCGGCGGGCCGGGCGACCCGGGCCTGATCACCACCCGCGGACGTCGGCGGCTGGCCGAGGCGGACGTCGTGGTGGTGGACCGGCTGGCCCCCCGCGAGCTGCTCGCCGAGCTGGCCGACGACGTCGAGATCGTCGAGGCGGGCAAGGCGCCGGGCGACCACCTGATGCGGCAGGAGGAGATCAACGCGGTGCTGGTGGACCGCGCCGGTCGCGGACTGCACGTGGTCCGCCTCAAGGGCGGCGACCCGCTCGTCCTCGGCCGGGGGAGCGAGGAGGCCGAGGCGTGCCGCGCCGCGGGCGTGCCGGTCGAGCTGGTGCCGGGGGTGTCCTCCGCGCTCGCCGTGCCGGCCGCCGCGGGGATCCCGGTCACGGCCCGGGGGGTCGCCAGCCGGTTCGCGGTGGTCTCGGCACACGACGAGGCGCTCGACGTCGAGGCGCTGGCGTCGCTCGACGGCACCCTGGTCTTCCTGAGGGGCGTCGGACGACTGGCCGAGATCGCCGAGCGACTGGTGGCCCACGGTCGGCCGGGCAGCGAGCCGGTCGCGGTGGTGGAGCGCGGGACCAGACCCGACCAGCGGGTCACCCGCGGCACGCTCGAGACCATCGCCCGCCGTGCCCGGGAGCGCGAGGTCACCAACCCGGCGGTGATCGTCGTGGGTGCGGTGGCCGCGCTCGAGGTGACCCGATGAGGCGGATGCTGCTGGTCGCCCACGGCTCGCCGGACCCCCGGCATGCGGCCGTGCTCCGGTCGGCGGTGGCCGCGGTGCCGGATGACCTCGGGCTCGAGCTGGCGTTCCTCGAGCACGACCGCCCTCGGGCCGGTGGCCGGCTGGCCGATCTGGCCGAGCGGACCAGCGACCCGGTCGGGCTGGTGGGGGCACTCCTGGCGCCGGGGCACCATGCCCGACATGACCTCCCGTCCCTCGCGTCGGCCGCGCCGGGCCGCGTCGACCACCTGGGTCTGCTGGGGGCCGGCCCGTGGCTGCACCCGGTGCTCGACGAGCTGGTCGCCGGCGTCGGCGGAGGCGACGAGGCGCCGGTGCTGCTGGTGACGGCCGGCTCGGTACGCCGCGAGGCCGCGGCCTACCTCTCGGCGGCGGTGCGGGCGTGGTCCCGCACCCGGCGAGGTGGCGTGGCCCTGTGTCCGCCGGCGCGGCTGGCCGAGGTCGAGGCCACCGGGGAGACCGTCGTGGTGCCGCTGCTGCTGGCGCCGGGCGTCCTCAGCGACCGCACCGCGCGGACCGCGTCCGAGCTCGGGCTCCGGGCGACGACGGTGCTCGGCCTGGCCGGAGGCTTCCCGGTCGCCCTCGCCGGGCGGCTGCGTGAGCTGGCGCGGGCTGCCCCGTCCGAGAACCCGGTCGACCTCGCGACGGCGGTGCGCTAGACACTCCCCGTGGACCCGAGCCTCGCACCCCGCCGCAACGAGCACGGCCAGCCGATCGGAGAGGCGGTCGCCGGCTGGGAAGGCGCCAGGATCCCCACGCGGGTGCCGCTGACCGGTGAGGTGGTGCGCCTGGAGCCGGTGACCGAGGCGCACGCCGAGCCGCTCCACGACTCGCTGTGCGGGCCCGGCAACGCCGCACTGTGGACCTACCGTCCGCTGCCGATGCCGGCCGACCTCGCCGGGCTGCGCACGATGGTCGCCGCGGCGGCCGCGGACCCGGTCACCGTGACCTTCGCCCTGGTGCCGGTCGACGGGGCGGGTGCGGGGAAGGCTCGCGGGCTCGCCACCCTGATGCGGGTCGACGCCTCGCAGGGGTCCGTCGAGGTCGGCGGCATCCTCTACGCGCGGTCGCTGCAGCGCACCCGCGCCGCCACCGAGGCGATGGTGCTGCTGATGCGGCACGTCTTCGACGACCTCGGCTACCGCCGCTACGAATGGAAGTGCGACAGCCTCAACGAGCCCTCCCGCAGGGCAGCCGCCCGGCTGGGCTTCCGCTACGAGGGTCGGTTCCGGCAGGCGATGGTCTATCAGGGCCGCAACCGCGACACCGACTGGTTCTCGATCACCGACGCCGAGTGGCGACGTCTCGCCCCGGCGTACGACGCCTGGTTGGACGCCGCGAACTTCGACGCCGACGGGCGGCAGCGCAGCAGCCTCAGCGCCCTGACCGCTGCCGCGCTGGCGTGAGGCGGCCCGGCCGTCACCACGGCGTCTCGGCCCTGGAGTCTGTCGGTGCCGTCTGACACGGTGGGCGGGTGGACCAGCGACTCAGCTTCGTCACCCTGGCCGTGCCCGACCTCGAGGCGGCGCGGAGGTTCTACCTCGACGGCCTCGGCTGGGAGGCCGCCCTCGACGTGCCCGGCGAGGTGGGGATGATCAAGGTGGCCGACCGGGTGGTGCTCTCCCTGTGGTCCGAGGCCGGGTTCGAGGCCGAGGTCGGGCCGATCCGCCGCGGCGACGGGGCGATCCCCCTCACGCTGGCCCACAACGTCGCCACCACCGAGGAGGCCGACGCCGTGCTCGTCGCGGCTCGCGAGGCCGGCGCCGCCGACGTGCGGCTCGGCGTCGCGCGCGACTGGGGCGGCTACTCCGGCTACTTCACCGACCCGGGCGGCTTCTGCTGGGAGGTCGCCGTCAACCCGGGTCCGATCGGACAGGAGGTCCTGCCATGACCGACACCCCCGACCCGAAGGCTCCCGTCACGGGCGCCGAGGTGCTGGCCGCCGGCCTCGACGACTGGCGGCTGCTGTTCCGGGCGATCCACGCCCGCTACCGCACCGGCGACCTCGCCACCGGACTCCGGTTCGCGCAGCGGGTCGGCGAGGCCGCCGACGCGGCCAACCACCACCCCGACCTCGACCTGCGCTACGGCCACGTCGAGGTCCGGCTCCGCAGCCACGACGTCGGGGCCATCACCTCGCGCGACCTCGCGCTGGCCGCCACCATCAGCACGATCGCGGCCGAGTCGGGGCTGGACGCCGAGCCGGCCGAGCTCCGACTCCTCGACCTTGCTCTCGACACCGCCGAGGCGGCGCAGATCATGCCGTTCTGGGCGGCGGTGCTCGGCTATGTGCCGTCCGGGCAGGGCGACGAGGTGGTCGACCCGGGGGGCACCCGTCCCGGCCTCTGGTTCCAAGGCACCGACGCTCACGAGGAGCCCAGGCAGCGGTTCCACCTCGACGTGTTCGTCCCCCACGACGTCGTCGAGGAGCGCATCGCGGAGGCGATCGCCGCCGGCGGCACCCTCGTCGACGACAGCGAGGCGCCCAGCTTCTGGGTGCTGGCCGACGCCCAGGGCAACAAGGCCTGCTTCTGCACCTGGCAGGACGCCGCCGACTGACCGCCGGCGAGCCCCGGCGGCGCCGTCCGCATGGCAGGACGGCGGTTTCACATGATGGAACATCCCGGCACGACGCTTGACGCACCGGGCCGGGTACCCTGACTGTAGGCACATGTGCAGCGAGCACCTCGTACGCATCTGGCGCGTGGGCTGAGGGTCACGACCCCGTCACCACGCGTCATCCCCTCGTCGCCCACACCGGGCCGAGGGGTTTTTTGTTGGTCGCGCACCAGGGGCACGTCGCCCCGGGGCGCGGGAGGAGCGCCCGGCCGGGCGCGGAGGAGCAGGACGAAGCGATGAGCGACCAGGACGCGACCGGCATCACCGGCGCACAGAGCCTGATCAGGTCCCTCGAGCGGGCCGGTGCCGAGAACATCTTCGGCATCCCGGGCGGGGCGATCCTGCCGGCCTACGACCCGCTGATGGACTCCACCCGGATCCGGCACATCCTGGTCCGCCACGAGCAGGGGGCCGGGCACGCCGCCCAGGGCTACGCCGCCGCCACCGGCAAGGTCGGCGTGTGCATGGCGACCTCCGGGCCCGGGGCGACCAACCTGGTCACCCCGCTCGCCGACGCCCACATGGACTCCGTGCCGCTGGTCGCGGTGACCGGCCAGGTGGGGGCCTCGATGATCGGCACCGACGCCTTCCAGGAGGCCGACATCCGCGGCATCACGATGCCGATCACCAAGCACAACTTCCTGGTCACCGACGCCGCCGACATCCCGCGGACCGTGGCCGAGGCGTTCCACATCGCCTCCACCGGCCGCCCGGGGCCGGTGCTGGTCGACGTGGCGAAGTCCGCGCTGCAGGCACAGACGACGTTCACCTGGCCCACCGAGCTGACGCTGCCGGGCTACCGACCCGTCACCCGCCCCCACGGCAAGCAGATCCGCGAGGCGGCGAAGCTGATCCTGGAGTCGCGACGCCCGGTGCTCTACGTCGGCGGTGGCACCATCCGCGCCAACGCCTCACGCGAGCTCGCCGTGCTGGCCGAGCTCACCGGGATGCCGGTGGTCACCACGCTGATGGCCCGGGGCGCCTTCCCCGACAGCCACCCCCAGCACCTCGGCATGCCGGGCATGCACGGCACCGTGGCCGCCGTCGCGGCGCTGCAGCGCAGCGACCTGATCATCAGCCTGGGCGCCCGCTTCGACGACCGGGTCACCGGCAACCTCGACTCGTTCGCGCCCCACGCCAAGGTCATCCACGCCGACATCGACCCGGCCGAGATCGGCAAGAACCGTCACGCCGATGTGCCGATCGTCGGAGACGCCCGGGAGGTCATCAGCGACCTCACGGCGGCGCTCAAGGCCGAGGCCGACGCCGGCCACACCGGCGACTTCGAGGCCTGGGTCGACTTCCTGGCCGGCGTGAAGAAGAAGTACCCGCTCGGCTACGACCAGGCCGAGGGCTCCCTCGCGCCGCAGTACGTCATGGAGCGGCTCGGTGCCCTGGCCGGCCCCGAGGCGATCTACGTCGCCGGCGTCGGGCAGCACCAGATGTGGGCGGCCCACTTCGTCGGCTATGAGAACCCGCGCACCTGGATCAACTCCGGCGGCCTCGGCACCATGGGCTTCTCGGTGCCGGCGGCCATGGGCGCCAAGGTCGGCCGGCCCGACGCCACCGTCTGGTCGATCGACGGCGACGGCTGCTTCCAGATGACCAACCAGGAGCTGGCCACCTGCGCGATCGAGGGCATCCCGATCAAGGTCGCGGTGGTCAACAACGAGTCGCTCGGCATGGTCCGTCAGTGGCAGACCCTCTTCTACAACGAGCGCTACTCCAACACCGACCTGCACTCCAAGCGGATCCCCGACTTCGTCAAGCTGGCCGAGGCCTACGGCTGCGTCGGCCTGTCCTGCGACTCGCCCGACGACGTCGACGCGACGATCCAGAAGGCCATGGAGATCAATGACGTCCCGGTGGTGGTCGACTTCCGCGTCCACCGCGACGCGATGGTCTGGCCGATGGTCGCTGCCGGCACCAGCAACGACGACATCAAGTACGCGCGAGACATGGCCCCCCAGTTCGACGAGGACGACCTATGAGCAAGCACACCCTGTCGGTGCTGGTCGAGAACAAGCCCGGCGTCCTCGCGCGGATCGCCGGCCTGTTCAGCCGTCGCGGGTTCAACATCGACAGCCTCGCGGTCGGTCCGACCGAGCATCCCGAGGTCTCCCGGATGACCATCGTGGTCAACGTGGAGGAGTCGCCGCTCGAGCAGGTCACCAAGCAGCTCAACAAGCTCGTCGAGGTGATCAAGATCGTCGAGCTCGACGGCGAGGCCTCGGTCAACCGCGAGCTGATGCTGGTCAAGGTGAAGGCCGACGCCGACGCGCGCGGCGCCGTCCTCGACGCCGTCCAGCTGTTCAAGGCGCGGGTCGTCGACGTCGCCCCCGACGCGGTGACCGTCGAGATCACCGGCAACAGTGGCAAGCTGGCCGACTTCCTCCGGGTGGTCGAGCCGTTCGGCATCCGCGAGCTCGTGCAGTCGGGCATGGTCGCGATCTCCCGCGGCTCGCGGTCGATCAGCGAGCGGCCGGTCCGCCCCGTCCCCGTCCCGCCGCCGGCCGCCGCCGGCTGACCAGCCCAGCCGGTTTCGAGACGGGTGCTGGCCGCCCGCTCCCGATCCGCGAAGATCTGATCCACCCCACCAGAAGGAGAGAGCCCACCGTGGCCGAGATGTTCTACGACGACGACGCCGACCTGTCCGTGATCCAGGGCAAGAACGTGGCGGTCCTGGGCTACGGCAGCCAGGGTCACGCCCACGCGCTGTCCCTGCGCGACTCCGGGGTCGACGTCCGCGTCGGCCTGCCCGAGGGCTCCGGCTCGCGGCCCAAGGCGGAGGCCGAGGGCCTGCGCGTGGTCACCCCCGCCGAGGCGGTCGAGGAGGCCGACGTCATCGTCATCCTCGCTCCCGACCACGTGCAGCGGAAGCTCTACGCCGAGTCCGTCGAGCCCAACCTGGCCGAGGGCGACACGCTGGTGTTCGGCCACGGCTTCAACATCCGCTTCGGCTACATCACCCCGCCCGCCGGCGTCGACGTCGTGATGATCGCCCCCAAGGGCCCGGGTCACCTGGTCCGGCGCGAGTACGTCGACGGGCGTGGCGTGCCCGTCCTGGTCGCGGTCGAGAAGGACGAGTCCGGCCAGGCCTGGCCGCTCGCGCTGTCCTACGCCAAGGCGCTGGGCGGCCTGCGCGCCGGCGGCATCAAGACCACCTTCACCGAGGAGACCGAGACCGACCTGTTCGGCGAGCAGGCGGTGCTCTGCGGCGGTGCCTCGCAGCTGATCATGTACGGCTTCGAGGTGCTCACCGAGGCCGGCTACCAGCCGGAGGTCGCCTACTTCGAGTGCCTGCACGAGCTCAAGCTGATCGTCGACCTGATGTACGAGGGCGGCATCGCCAAGCAGCGCTGGTCGGTCTCCGACACCGCCGAGTACGGCGACTACGTCTCCGGCCCGCGGGTCCTCGACGCCCACGTCAAGGACAACATGAAGCAGATCCTGGCCGAGATCCAGGACGGCACGTTCGCGCAGCGCTTCATCGACGACCAGGACGCCGGCGCTCCGGAGTTCACGGCGCTGCGGGCCAAGGGCGAGGCGCACCCGATCGAGGCCACGGGCCGCGAGCTGCGCAAGCTGATGGCCTGGGTGAAGAGCCACGACTCCGACTACACCGAGGGCACCGCGACCCGGTGACCGACGCGGGTCGGGTCACGACCACCGGCGACGCGGCCGGCGGCCGCTACACCCACGGGCACGCGGAGAGCGTGCTGCGGTCGCACCGGTGGCGGACGGCCGCCAACTCGGCGGCCCACCTGCTGCCACACCTGCGGCCGGGGCTGGACCTGCTCGACGTGGGGGCGGGGCCCGGCACCATCACCGCCGACCTCGCCGAGCTGGTGGCACCGGGTGCGGTCACCGCGGTCGAGGTGTCCGAGGAGGCCGCCGCGGTCACCCGTGACGGGCTCGCGTCGCGCGGAGTGGCGGCCGAGGTGCGGGTGGCCGACGTGCACGCGCTGCCGTTCGACGACGGCAGCTTCGACGTGGTCCACGCCCACCAGGTGCTGCAGCACGTCGCCGACCCGGTGCAGGCGCTGCGCGAGATGGCCCGGGTGGCGCGACCCGGCGGGCTGGTGGCGGTGCGCGACTCCGACTACCACGGGTTCGTGTGGGCGCCGGCCAGCCCGGCCCTCGACCGCTGGCTGCAGCTCTACGACGTGGTCGCTCGCGGCAACGGCGGCGATCCCGATGCCGGCCGGCACCTGGTCCGGTGGGCGCGTGAGGCGGGCCTGGAGGTGCTCTCCGCGACGTCGTCGACCTGGTGCTTCGCCGAACCGGCCGACCGGGAGTGGTGGGGTGGGCTCTGGGCCGACCGACTCACCCGGACGACGCTCGGCGAGCAGATCGTGACGGCCGGCCTCGCCGACCCCGGCGAGCTGGCGGAGATCGCCGCCGGCTGGCGAGCCTGGGCCGACGACCCCGACGGCTGGTTCTCCGTGCTCCACGCCGAGCTGCTGGTCAGGGCCTGACGGCTCAACGCAGCGGGACGACGTAGGACTGCTCGTTGGCGTCGGTGCCGTCGACGCCGGCCCGGGTGAAGCTGCCGAGCGCGGTGCTCCGTCGCCGGTCGACTCGGGTGACCGCCACCGTGGTGGCGCCGATGCTGCCCCGGCCGATGGTCACGGTCAGCCGTCGGCCGGCCCGCGCGGGGAACACGTCGACGGTCGCCTCGACACTGCCGCCCGACTCGGCGCGAGGCAGCGGCTGGGAGAGCAGCACGAAGCCCTGGCTGAGGTCCGTGCGCGTCGTGGACCCCGGCGCCGAGGTCGTGACGACGAGGTTGGTCAGCGGGACCCCGCCGAGACCGACCTTGGTCCAGTCCGACGTGGTGGTGACGCGCAGTCGC
>NZ_JAWKJQ010000009.1:0-144836 GCF_041393715.1 Nocardioides sp.
CGGACGACGTCGACCTTGTCGGCCGGCAGCACCTCGGCGACCACGTCCTCGATGCCGACCTCCGCCGCCACCGCTCGTGCGGCCCGTTGGTTGTCGCCGGTGAGCAGCAACGGGGTCAGCCCGAGCCCACGCAGCTCGCGGACCGCGTCGGCCGAGCTGGCCTTGACCGTGTCCGCGACCACCAACAGCCCTCGTGCCTCGCCGTCCCAGCCGATGGCGACGGCGGTCCGGCCGGTGGCCTCGGCGGCGTCGGCCGCCTGCTCGAGTCGCTCGGGCAGGTGCTGGGACCACTCGGCCAGCAGCCGCGGCCGGCCCACGACCACGGCATGCCCGTCGACGACCCCCTGCACGCCCAGCCCCTCGACGTTGGCGAACCCCTCGACCTCGGGGAGGTCGCCCTCCCAGCCCGCCACCACGGCCCGGGCGATGGGGTGCTCGGAGGCCGACTCGAGCGCAGCGGCCAGCCGTCGTACGTCGTCGGCGGGGACGCCGTCGGCGGCCACCACGTCGACGAGGGTCATCCGGCCCTCGGTGACCGTCCCGGTCTTGTCGAGCACCACGGTGTCGACCCGGCGAGTGGACTCGAGCACCTCGGGGCCGCGGATCAGGATGCCGAGCTGCGCGCCGCGGCCGGTGCCCACCATCAGCGCGGTGGGTGTCGCCAGGCCGAGGGCGCACGGGCAGGCGACGATCAGCACCGCCACCGCCGCGGAAAAGGCCATCGTCGCGCCCGACCCGGCGCCGAGCCAGAAGCCGAGAGTGGCCGCGGAGAGCCCGATCACCAGCGGCACGAAGACGCCCGAGACCCGGTCGGCCAGCCGCTGCACGTCGGCCTTGCCCTGCTGCGCCTCCTCGACCAGCCGGGCCATCTGGGCCAGCTGGGTATCGGCGCCGACCCGGGTGGCGCGGACCACCAGGCGGCCGCCGGCGTTGACCGTCGCACCGGTGACGGCCGCACCGGGGCCCACCTCGACCGGCACCGGCTCACCCGTGAGCATCGACGCGTCGACAGCGGAGGTGCCGCTCTCGACCACGCCGTCGGTGGCGACCTTCTCCCCGGGTCGCACCACGAAGAGGTCGCCGGCGACCAGCTCGTCGGCGGGGACGGAGGTCTCCACGCCGTCGCGGAGGACCGACACCTCCTTGGCGCCCAGCTCCAGCAGCGCCCGCAGGGCGGCACCGGCCCGACGCTTGGAGCGCTTCTCGAAGTAGCGACCGGCGAGCAGGAAGGTGGTGACGCCGGTGGCGGCCTCGAAGTAGACGTTGCCCAGGCCGTCGCTGCGCTGCACGGTGAGCTCGAACGGATGGACCATGCCGAGCTCGCCCGCGCTGCCGGCGGTCAGCGCGACCACCGACCAGACATAGGCCGCGGTCACGCCCATCGAGACCAGCGTGTCCATCGTCGTGGCGGCATGCCGCAGGTTGGTCCAGGCCGCGCGGTGGAACGGCCAGGCGGACCACACGACCACCGGCGTGGCCAGCGCGAGCGACAGCCACTGCCAGCCGGTGATCTGCCAGGCCGGCACCATCGCCATCACGATCACAGGCACGGTCAGCACCGCGGCGACCACGAGGCGGCGACGCAGCGCGACCAGCTCACGCTCGGCCGCGTCCCCGGCTCCGGGGTCGGGGTGGTCGGGGCGCACCGTGGCGGCGTACCCGGCCTGCTCGACGGTGGCGAGCAGATCCTCGGTGGAGACGCCGGCCGGCACGGTCACCGCCGCCTTCTCGGTGGCGTAGTTGACCGACGCGACCACGCCGTCCATCTTGTTGAGCTTGCGCTCGATCCGGTTGGCGCAGGAGGCACAGGTCATGCCGGTGATGTCGAGCTCGACCTGGCTCATCGGTGGTCCACGGGGAGTGAGGCGTCGTGGGGGTGCTCCGGGGCCGGGGACTGCTCCCATGCCGGGGCGACAGCCTTGCCGACCAGGAAGGCGACGACGAAGGCGGCCACCAGCGCGGCGAGGAAGTACAGCGCCCGCTCGACCTCGCTCATACCAGTGTGTAACCAGCCTCCGTCACGGCTTCTTCCACCTGCGCGCGCTCGAGGTCGCTGGCACTGGTCACGGTGACGATGCCCGAGTCGAGGACGACGTCGACCGACTCCACCCCCGGGATCTCGGAGATCTCCTCGGTGACCGAGGCGACACAGTGTCCACAGGTCATGCCGGTGACGGTCCAGGTGCTGGTGGCCATACGTCCACGATAGTCGCGCGCACCAGGGCCGACGGCGGGTGGGTACGGCGCATGCGGGCGCCGTGGGGCGAGCTGGGCTGCGAGCCTCAGTCGCCGCGACGCGGGTGGGGGACGACCCCCAGGATCCGGTCGATCTCCTCGAGCGACAGCCGGTCGTCGGACTCGGTGGCCGCGATGATGAGGTTGGTGGTGAGCTCCACCTCACCCAGGAGGTCACTGTCTTCCAGCGTGATGTCGAACTGGTCGTACAAGTCATCCACCTCCTCGTCGGTCATCTCTGGACACCCTTCTTCCAGCAGCGCCCCCCATGGACTTCATTATCCATCAAACAGCCTCGGAACCAACTGGTCCACTCGGGGCATTCCTGGACTAGTCATGCTGGCACGTTGGGGCCATTTCTGCTGCCACTTTCGCAACACGGATCACAAAAGGCAACGGAGCCCCACCCGTGTGGTAGGGCTCCGTCGAAGGTCTTGACGAGGCGTCGCGACACCGCCGTCAGGACGCGGTCACAGCGGCCGGACGTTCTCCGCCTGCGGACCCTTGGGGCCCTGCGTCACGTCGAACTCGACCTGCTGGTTCTCCTCCAGGGTCTTGTAGCCCTGGCTCTGGATGGCCGACCAGTGCACGAACACGTCGGCGCTGTCGTCCGCCTGGGAGATGAAGCCGAAGCCCTTCTCGGCGCTGAACCACTTCACGGTGCCCTGAGCCATGTTGCTCGTTACTCCTTCGTCGGGGCGTGAGCCGCCACCTCGACGGCCCGCATCAGATGCGGTGACACCGTCGCTCCGACTTGCGTGAGTGGTTGTCCCGTCGCAAGAAGAACCGCCGTTGGATCACAAACTCCGCGGGCGTCACACCTGCTGGAACTTGCACCTGTTGCTGATCCCGACACTACCAACTCCGAAGAGCGCGCCAAGTGACGACCGCGGATGTTCGCCATCTGGTCAGCCGGTGTTCCCGCGCCCCGGCGGACAGCGACATACTGAGCGCTCCTGTCCCGGAAGCGACGTCCCGGGCGCGGGGCCTCTAGCTCAATGGGCAGAGCTGCGGACTTTTAATCCGTTGGTTGTGGGTTCGAGTCCCACGGGGCCCACTCCGGCCCACACCCTGGCCCAGCCTGGACGTGACCCTCGGGCTGCACCCTGGGGCCGGTGTTGATCAGGCGGCGGAGCGCTTGCGCCACCACTGCCAGACCAGGGTGACGATCACGGCGCCGACGAGCGAGCCGATGATGCCGCTCGGCTTGAAGGCCAGCCCGTCCCCCGCCAGCAGGCTGACCAGCAGGCCGCCGACGAAGGACCCGGCGAGGCCGGAGCCGAAGGCCATCGGCCAGTCGATCGAGCGCGTCGAGCCACCGAGGAGCAGCTGCGCGCCGGCGCCGATGACCATGCCGAAGAGGATGATGCCGAGCAGGAGCATGGCCCGAGGATAGGGGACGCGGGCCCCTCCACGGGCACCGGGCCGCTGCTAGCCTGCGACCCGGCGAGAGCGGGTGAGGCGATGCGCACGGGCGTGAGAACCGTCGTCCTGGCGGTGGTGCTGGGCGCCGCCGTGGGTCTGTTCGCCGCGGTCTACCTGCTGGCCGTCCACGGGCTCGAGCATCTGCTGTGGGACGGTACGTCGCCCCGGCTGCTCGGCGGGGGACCGCTGGCGACCGTGCTCCTGTGTGTCGCGGGCGGGGTGCTGGTCGGCGCGATCAGGGTCCGCCACGACCACGAGCTCCCGCACGACATCGACGACGCGCTGCACGAGCTCGACGAGGCCGTGGACGACGACGAGCGCACGCCGCCACCCAGCGTCAACCACATCGCACGCTCCGCGCTGCTGGGCGTGGTCTCACTGGGGTTCGGCGCCTCGCTCGGCCCGGAGGCGCCGCTGCTGGTCGTCACGGTGGGCCTGGGGCAGCGGCTGGCGCGGATCCTGCATGCGACGCGGCAGGAGGCGGCGTACATCTCGGCCGCCGGCGCCCTCTCCGGTCTGTTCGGCGGGCCGCTCGGCTCGGTGGTGCTGCCGATCGAGGGGGGCCGCGCCAGCGCACGCAAGCTCTCGATGCTCCCCTTCGGCCTGATCGCCTCGGTCTCCGGGCTGTTCGCGCTGCTCCTGGCATTGCCCGGTGAGGGCGGCCACCGCTACCACCTGGCAACCGAGGTGGTGCCCCAGGAGCGCGAGCTCCTCGTGCAGCTGCTGTGGGCGACGTTGGCGGCGCTGCCGGCCGCCCTGGCCGGGCTCGCGCTGATGGCCGCCGCGGGTCCCGTCCGCCGGCTGGCCGAGCGCTGGCTGCGGTCCCCGGTGCTCCGGGCCGCCGCCGGCGGCCTGGTGCTCGGCCTGTGCGGCGCGGCGGCGCCCCTGACCCTCTTCTCCGGCCAGCACCAGGAGCAGCAGCTGATCGACGACCTCGCCGACTACACCGCCGTCGGGCTGCTGCTCCTGGTCGCCCTCAAGCTCGTGGCCACGCTCGCATGTCTGTCGACCGGGTGGTTCGGCGGTCAGATCTTCCCGGCCATCTTCGCCGGCTCGACGATGGCCCTGGTCCTGACCGCCGTCGCGGCGACGGCACCCGTCGGCGCCGTCGCCGCCGCGGGGGCAGCGGCCGCCACCGCGGCGATCCTGCGGCGTCCGCTGGCGTCGGTGCTGTTGCTGTTGTTCTACTTCCCGGGCGACGCGTTGGCCGCACTGACGGTCGGCGCGGCGGTCGCCATGCTGGTCGTCCACCTCCTCGGCGACCGGGCTCCCGCCTCGCAGAAGCTCGTGGGTGGCCACTGAGCGCCGCGGGGCGAGTTCTCCCAATCTCCTGCGAGAACCCTCGGCGCTCACCTAACTTCTAGACCATGAGCAGCCAACCGACGGGCGAGCAGCCGAACTCTGCGTTCGACCTGTTCGACCGGTGGATGTCCAACCGGGAGCCCATGGGCGCCACCCCGGACCCCGGTGCTGCCCCCGGCGAGGTGGTCATCTCCGACACGAAGGCGAGCCGTGAGGCCGCCCGTCGCCTGCTCGAAGCCGCTCAGCGGGGCGAGGAGCCGCCCCACCTGACCGTGGCCGAGCCCGAGCCGGCTGCGTACGCCGAGCCCGAGCCGGCCCCGGCCGCATACACCGCCCCCGAGCCGGTCGCCTACGCCCAGCCGGTCACCGACACCGAGCCGGTCGCTCACCCGGAGCCCGTCGCCATCTCCACCCCGGAGCCGGTGGCCTACGCCGAGCCCGAGCCGGCGGCCGCGCCGGCCCCGGTCGCCGGGAAGCGCCGCGCGGCGGTCCCCACCGACTACGTGCCCCAGATCCCCGCGATCGACCCGGCCGCGTTCGCCGAGGCCGAGCTGGCCACGGCCGCTGCCCCTTCGGCTGGGAAGCGACGCGCGGCGGTCCCCACCGACTACGTGCCCCAGATCCCCGCCATCGACCCGGCCGCCCTCGCCGCCGTCGAGCCCGACCCGGGCGTGGTCGCCCGGGAGGCGATGCCCACGCCCCCGCCGGCCTACCCCGTGGCCGCGCCGCCGGTCCTCGCGCCCGAGCCGGTCACCATGCCGCACGAGCCGGCCGACGTACAGCCGCCGGTGGCCGAGGCCCCCAGTCCTGCACCCGTGCTCCCGCCGCACCCGGTCGAGGCGCCGGCGACGGCCCTGTCGGCTCCGGTGAGCGAGCCCGTGGTGACGCCGCCCCCGGCCGTGGAGGCTCCCGCCGTCGAGGCCGTGGCCGTCGAGGCCGTCGAGGCCGTCGTGGAGGCCCCCGCGACCCAGTCACACGCCGCCCAGGCACCTGCCGCGCCGGCGCCCCACCCGCATCGCTTCCAGATGCCGGCCGAGGAGGACCCCGTCGTCGCCGCCCGCGCCGCCGGCCACACCTTCCAGCTCCCCGAGATCACCGAGCCCGAGCCCGAGCCCGACAACCCCTACGCCTCGATGTACGCCGACCCGGTCGCGGTCGCCGTGGCCGAGCCCGAGCCGGTCGAGGTGGCAGAGCCGGAGCCCGCGAAGAAGCGCGGTCGCCGCGGCCGCAAGGCCCGCGCCGAGCAGGCCGCGCCGGACGCCGGTGCGATGGTGCGCGAGCGGGCCCGCAAGCAGCGCAGCAACAAGATCCTCAGCCGGATCCGCCAGGCGCTCACCGCCGTCATGCTGACCGCGCTCGCCGGCGCGGGCGTGATGGGCTACTTCCTCTACCGGGGCGACGAGTGGGCGCTGCGGCCGACCGCGTCGCTGGCCGCGCTGACGGTCTTCCTGATGGCGGCGATGATCACCGCTCCCAACGAGGTCTGAGGCCTACTCCTCCGGCGGCCGGTCCCGGGCTCCCTGGGCAGCGTCGTACTCGCCCGGCGGCGACACCAGCGACGCCGCGCCGCCGTCGATCCGGGCCAGGGCCGCACGGCCGAAGATCTGCTGCTCGGTGGTGGTCCGCTCCGAGCGCCCCTTGCCCAGGAACGACACGATCCAGTGCAGGAGTGCCGTGACCCGGCTCTTGAACGCGGCGATGTAGAGCAGGTGGATGAACAGCCACAACAGCCACGCGAAGAACCCACTGAACCGGAAGCGACCGATCATCGCCACCGCCCGGAAGCGGGAGATGATCGCCATCGAGCCCTTGTCGACGTAGCGGAACGGCGGTGGCGGCTGCTTGCCGCGCACCCGGCGGTCGATCGACCGGGCGGCGTACCTCGCCGTCTGGATGGCCACCTGCGCCACTCCCGGCAGCCCGTCCAGGTCGATCATGTCGCCGACCACGTAGACCTCCGGGTGGCCGGGCAGCGTGAGGTCGGGCGCCACGGCGATCCGGCCCGCACGATCCAACGGAGCCCCCGTCTGCTCCGACAGGGACCGCGCCAGCGGAGAGGCCTGGACGCCGGCCGCCCACACCTTGGTCACGGCGGCGATCCGCTCGTGGCCGCCGTCCGCCGTGGTGAGCGTGAGGCCGCGCTCGTCGACCTGGGTCACCATGGTGCCGAGTCGCACCTCGACACCGAGCGCCTCCAGCGTGCGCCGGGCGCGGACACCGAGCTTCGCACCGAACGGCGGCAGCACCTGGTCGGCGGCGTCGACCAGGATCACCCGCGCCTGGCGGGTGTTGATGGCCCGGAAGTCACGCTTCAGCGTCCGGTGGGCCAGCTCGGCGATCTGGCCGGCCATCTCGACCCCGGTCGCCCCGGCGCCCACCACGACGAAGGTGAGCAGGTGGTCGACGTCGTCGCCGCGGCTGGCCCCGATCTCGGCGAGCTCGAAGGCCCCGAAGATCCGGCCCCTGAGCTCGAGCGCGTCGTCGATGCTCTTCATCCCCGGCGCGTGCTCGGCGAACTCGTCGTGGCCGAAGTAGGACTGAGTCGCCCCGGCGGCCACGACCAGCGAGTCGTACGCCGTGACCGTGGGCCGGCCGAGCACCTGCGAGGTGACGGTGCGAGCCGCCAGGTCCAGCGCGGTGACCTCGCCGAGCAGCACGGTCGCGTTGCGCTGGCGGCTGAGGATCTCTCGGGTCGGCGGGGCGATCTCGCCCTGCGACAGGATGCCCGTCGCGACCTGGTAGAGCAGCGGCTGGAAGAGGTGGTGGGTGGTGGCGGCCACCATCGTCACCCGCACCGGCGACCGGCGCAGCGCCTGGGTGCCGAAGAGACCGCCGAAGCCGGAGCCGACCACGACCACCCGGTGCTGGTCGGTCGGCGCTGTGGTCCTACCCATGCCTCCAGTGTCCCCAAGGAGACCCACGGGGAGAAACTGCGAAAAACTTCAACTTCTGTGTTTGGCTGGGAAGCAGCGCGGGTAGAACCACCTCGACACCCGTGACCCGAGGACCACCATGCCGCTGAGCCGCCCCGAGCTGACGCTCGGCGCCGACCCGCGGGCCGCCGCCGAGGCGCGCCGCTGGGTCACCTCGGCGTGCGAGGACCTCGGGCGGGCAGACCTCGTCGAGTGCGCCGAGCTGGGCGTCTCCGAGCTGGTCACCAACGCGCTGCTGCACGCCGGAGCCCCGATCCAGGTCCGGGTGCGCGGCACGCGTGAGCACCCCCGCATCGAGGTGGCCGACGGCTCCCACGAGCCTCCCGTGCTCACGGCCGACGCCGACGACGAGGACGAGCTGATGTTCACCTTCGGCCGCGGCCTGCAGATCGTGGCGCGCTGCTCGGAGAGCTGGGGGGCCGCGATCGAGCCCGACGGCAAGGTGGTCTGGTTCGAGCCGACCACCAGCCCGCACCAGGAGTCCGGTCCCGAGGGCTCGGTGTTCGACCTGTCCGACCTGCTGGTCGGGAGCGACACCGAGTCCGACCACGTGGCCGGAGTGTCGCTGCACAGCGTGCCGATCGCGCCGCTGTTGCTGCTGCGTCAGCACTACCAGGAGCTGCGCCGCGAGGTGCGGCTCCTGTCGCTGGCCCACGAGGACGAATACCCGCTCGCCAAGACGCTCACCGACGTCTTCTCCGCGTTCGACCGCGCCTACCCGCCGGCGGTCACCCACCAGGTGGCCACCGCGGTCGCCGAGGAGCGGACCACCGTCGACCTCGAGATCGCCCTCGACCCGACCCGCGTGGCGACCTTCGAGCAGATGATCACCCTGCTCGACCTCGCCGACGAGTTCTGTCACGGCGAGCGGCTGCTGGCACTGGCCCGCACCCCCGACCAGGCCGAGTTCCAGCGCTGGTTCCTCGGCGAGTTCGTCCGCCAGGCTCGCGGCGAGGACGCCCAGCCGTGGATGGGACCGTCGATGATCCCCACCCCCGCCGCCGACGATCACCAGCGGTCCGCCAAGATCGTGTCGTGACCCGGCCCGAGCTGACCGCGCGGCTGCTCGGGGCCGTGGCCCTCGGAGGCGCGCTCGGAGCCTTGGCCCGGTGGGGGATCTCCGCGCTGGTGCCCGACGGCGACGGCTTCCCCTGGACGACCTTCACGATCAACGTCGTGGGCTCCCTGCTCCTCGCGGCACTCCCCGCCGCGGCGGCGGTGCGGCACCGGCCGCTGCTGGCCGTCGGCCTCGGCCCGGGACTGCTCGGCGGCTTCACCACCCTGTCGGCGTACGCCGAGCAGGGCGGGTGCTGCTGTCCGACGGGCACCGCACGGAGGCCTGGGTCTACCTGCTGGGCACCCTCGCGGTCTGCGTCACCGCGGTCCATCTCGCGGGCAGCTGGTCGTCGGCGCAGGCCCAGGCGGAGTTCGAGGAAGAGGAGGGCGACGAGTGACCGCACTGCTGGTCGCCCTCGGCGCCGCCGTGGGTGCGCCGACCCGGTTCCTGGTGGGTCATCTGCTCGACCACCACCGGTTCGCGTTCGGCACCCTCCTGGTCAACATCGTCGGCTCGACGCTGCTCGGCGCGTTCGCCGGGTGGGGGATGACCGGACACGACCTCGCCCTGCTCGGCGTCGGCTTCTGCGGAGGGCTGACGACCTACTCCGCGTTCGCCGTGCGCACCCACGAGAAGGGCTGGGCGCGGGGCAGCCTCTACGCCGCGCTCACCGTCCTGCTGTCACTGGCCGGCTGCGCCCTCGGCTTCGCGCTCACCAGCTGACGCTCACCCGTAGCCGAGGCCGTGCAGGCGCTCGTCGTCGATCCCGAAGTGGTGCGCCACCTCGTGCACGACGGTGATCCGCACCTCCTCCTCGAGCTCCTCCAGCGAGTCGCACAGGTCGAGCAACGGCCCGCGGAAGATCAGGATCCGGTCGGGCAGCTCACCTGCCATCCACCCCTCGCGCTCGGTGAGCGCGACCCCGTCGTAGAGCCCCAGCAGGTCGGGATCGTCGGGCGGCGGCTCGTCCTCCACGAGCACCACCACGTTGTGCACGAGCGCGGCGATCTCGTCGGGGATCTCGTCGAGGGCGCGGTCGACCAGCGCCTCGAAGGCGGCGCGGTCGAGCTCCACGGGCATGACCCGAGCCTAGGCCGTGGCGCCACGGCCCCTCGCGAAGAAGAACGCCCACACCGCAGATCAGAGGGGTTGTGGCGGTGTTGGACTTTGGCAGCCGCCATCGACCGCTGGTGGCGCTGTGACGGGACGCGGTTTGCAGTGATCTTCCGACGCGCTCGGAATTCGAACAACCACGTCGAGCCCCACGGCACGCGAGAACCTCCATCTGACCCACCACGCGACACGGAGCGCCCCACAAGCCGATGGTCACGCGGAGCGTGCCGGTGCGGGATGGTCGCGCACCGGGAACTCCGTGTGACCGGGGTGGCGTCACGAGCTCAGAAACGTGGTGACCGCGGTCGCCCACTGGTGGGTCTGGTCGAAGTGCGCCATGTGGCCGGCATCCTCCACCACCACCAACTGTGTCTCGGGCACGTCGCTATGCAGGCGGTGGGCGACCTCGACGGGGAAGGACATGTCCTGGGCACCGTGGAGCACGAGGATCGGCGCATCGAATCGGCGCAGGGTCTCGGCTGGGTCCGGTGGACGCCAGGGGTGTAGTCGCCCAGTTCGGAAGGGTCCGATCCAGTCTCCGCTGAAGCGAACGTCTGCGAGGAGCTCGAGGTATTCGTCGAGGCGGTCCAGAGTCCAGATGCTGGTGGAGGCACCCGAGACCGCCCAGTCAATGGTTTGCTCGCGATCAGTTCGTGGTGAGTCCTGGGCGAACCTGGCCCACGATGGCCAGCGGGTCGGCATCGCCAGCCTGCGGTCTCGTTCGGCCCACCCACGCAGGTGCTGCTCGAAGTCCCCATAGGCAGTCGTGGAGGCGAGCACCACACGACGCACCTGCGACGGATGGGCGTCGACGAGGAGTTGGGCGATCTGGCCGCCGGTGGAAAAGCCGAGAACGTCTACCTGCTCGTGGTTGAGCCAAGTGATCAACCGCGAGACGTCCTCCACGGCCAGCTCTGGTTGGTAGCGCTCCGGCGAGAGGCCACGTGAGCTGCGCCCGCAGCCACGAAGGTCGAACGCCACCACATGGCGACGCTGCGCGACCTGCTTGAGTGCCGGCAGCAGGTAGGAGTGATCCCAGTCCGGGCCGCCGTGAATCACGACCAGCGGAGGATCACCGGCGTTCTCATGACCAAGCTCTCGGACGAAGAGGTCGACCTCGCCGATCCGGGCAACTCTTACACGATCCACTCTGTCGTCTCTCTCTCGCCGGCCAGCCGACGATGCCGAGCGATCTCGCGTGACCATCCCTTTGTGGACACCCGATCGCCGGCTTCGACAACTCGGCTGGTCGACCGAATCACCCCCGGCATCGACTGCCCGGATCAGATCCGGGCGCAACGCATGGGAGCATTGCGGGCATGTTCACCCGGCGGCCGTCACCCCAGGACCGTGCGGCTATGGACGCCTGCGCCACCCTGTGCGCAAGGGCTCTGATGACCATTCGCACCTCCGCATTCCTGAGGAGGCCCGTCGACGCACCTGACGACTTCGAGGGTGACTATGTTGAATGGATCCGGCTGCTTGCCGACGCGTGTGATGGCCTCGCAGCGGTGCACCGGGAACCTGTGAGCGCGGCCGACGTGCTTGCCTATAGACGGTCCGTTTGGGAGCCGACCCAGCGCGAGTGGGCCGAGCATGTGTTGAACCGACCCCAGCCCGCGTAGGTGCAAGGCGTCCGAACAGCGGCTGCAGATCAGGGCATGGGTGAGGGGCGTCCGGACCCGGCACACGCGGTACCCGACGGGCGAGGCGGCTACGGTCGCCCAACTCTGCCGCAGTGGCGCGGGCAGGGCGGATCGATGCGACGCTGGGGTTGTGAGGCAGACGATCGAAGAGGCTCGACCGGCGAGCACACGGATGCTGGCCCCGTATCTGCGCCACTTTGGAGCCTGAAGTCGGCATGGCAATGCTCCTTGGAGCTGGCACACGATCGTCGAGTCCTGCTACATCATGGCGACCACTACCGACCTGCCTCTGGGCGACGCCAAGATAATTGCCACGAGGCTCTCTGGGGCCGAGCCAGCGGTCAGCCCAGAGACCGAGGCCGCGCTTCGTCGCCACATGGACGGCGACGACCACTGACTTGCCGAGGGCCGGTCTTCGCACTCGGATCTGCCGCAGATGGACCGTCTGAGTCGGTGGGATCTCGAGGTCGTAGACCAGCACTACCGCCCGGGCGAGTTCGAGCTCTTGGTCGGCGTGGAGGTAGCCGACGGTGCGTCGAGTAGCTCAGCGGGCACGGTTGATGACGTTGTCGAGGGCCACCACGCAGTCGTGATCCAGGCCGTTGTCGGGCCCCACGCGCAGCTCGCTGGACAGGCCCGATGGTGGTGGTGATGGGGGCCACGGTGACCTTGGTCATCGCCGCCCGCGCGACCTCGCGGGTCAGGACCAGGTCGGGTCTTGTCGAGCCGGACCAGACAGATCTCCCGCACCCGGGCTCAGTCCTCGACGTCGAGGTGGCTGCTGCTCCACTGCACGAGCTCGTCGAGGTCGTCGGCGGCGCCGTGCTCGCCCAGCAGTTGGGCGTCCTGCTCGGCGGCTCGGCGACGCATCTCCCCGCTCGACCGCGGTGGCGACCAGCGCGGCCCGGCTCGGAGCTTTGCCCGTGGCCACGACCCGGTCGAGGTAGGCGACCATCTCGTCGGAGACGGACCGCGATCTGGGTGCTCATGCCCGCATTCTACTCCCGTTGCATCCCGTTCCGGGATGCAACGAGGTGACGATGTCGTTGACGGCGAAGGCGACCCGGTGGCGGACTCGAGGGATGAGTGAATGGCCATCACCTCCGACGAGATCGAGCATGTCCATGACCCAGCCGCCTGTGGCGGGCGGTCGCGCGTTCCTGGCCCGCTACAAGAGGCCAGAGCCCGCATCCATGTCGAGTCCGACCTCCGCGGCTACCTGGCCTGGTGCCACGACCGGCGCCTCGACCCGCTGGCTGTCGAGCGGGTGCATGTGGAGCTGTTCTTGCGGTGGATGCCAGGAGGTCCGCCGCTGCCTCAAGCCCTCCACCGTGTCGCGACGACTCTCGGTGATCGGGGTTCTACCGCACCTGCGTCATCGACGCCGTCATCCCCACCTCGCCAGTCGAGCACGTCCGCCGACCACGGGTCCCGGCCGAGTCACCCACCCTGGGACTGACCCACCTGCAGTTCGAGGCCCTGCTGCCGCGGCCCGCGACTCCGACCAATCCCCACGACTACGCCTGGTCGCGATGCTCGGTCTGCTCGGACTGCGGGTCTTCGAGGCCACCGGGGCCAACATCACCGACCTGACCGAGATCCGCACGGCCACCGCGTCCTGCACGTCCACGGCAAGGGCGACAAGATCGTCGACGTCCCCCTCCCCACCGCCTTCGGACGTGCCATCGACCGAGCCGTCGCCGGCCGCACCGGAGGCCCGATCCTCCCGTACCCGCACCGGCAACGGATGTGGACCGGCACTGCGCCACCCGACGACTACAAGCCCTCGCGAGAACCGCCGGCGTGACCGGGTCCGGATGCGTTCCCCCACATGCTCCGCCACACCTACGTCACCACCATGCTCGACGCCGGGTGGACCTGCGCGACGTCCAGATCGCGACCCGGCACGCCGATCCGCGCACCACGATGCGCTACGACCGAGCCACCAACAACCTCGACCGGCACGCCAACTACATCGCCGCCTTCATGGCAGCCAGCACCTGATGGGCCAGACAACGCGACCGTCGGAAGTCAGCGGCGGCGGAAGGCTCCCGCTCCCACCAGTCGATCACGGGCCCTTCAGCGATCAGAGCTGCGGTCGAGATGACCTCGCTGGCGTTGCAGAACGTCCACAGCTTCTTCGCCGCCCACCCGTACTGGAACAGCTCCCGCGTCGGCATCGAAGGCATCCAACTCGCCGGCGGAACCTCCTGATCGCCTCACCGGCACGGATCACCATGAGCTTAGCTGCTCTCGTGATAGGCACCGATCCGCTCAACGGCCTCCACGCGCTCCGACTTTCCCGCCATGCCTCGCGACGCTACCCAGACGACGGCCTCCGTCGTCGTCCCGACTGAAACATCCGATCTGCGGCATGAGCGTGCACTTCACGCCATGATGTGCGCGTGACAGACCACTCCGCAATGGAGGCTTACCTCGGCAGAGTCCACGGGCTCCGCATCGCGCTGGCAGACCTGTTGCCCTCGGGAGCGTTCGCCCAGGCCGACTCATTGATCGAGCACGGTGAACCCGCTGAGGGGGTCTGCTACCTCGGGTGGGCTCTTCACAACGCGGGGTGCAGGCACCCGACTGGGCTGTTCGGGATGTTCAGGAACTGACCGCTGGACTCGTAGATCCGGAGGACCTGCCGCCGGAGTTCCGGCCCACGCAATGAGGCCAGTGGCTCGCACGCTCATCGGCAGATCCGGGCAGTCGATGCCGGGGTGATTCGGTCGACCAGCCGAGTTGTCCGGGCCGGCGACCGGGGTGTCACAAGCCGATCGGCTTGTGGGCGCGCACGGGATGCGGCTGTAGATGAGTCTGTCTACAAAGGGTAGGCTGGGCGCATGGCCGAGACCACGACGATTCGCATTAGCAGAGACACCCACACGCGAGTGACGCGATTGGCGGCCGAACGCCACGAGACGATCGATGAGACCGTCAGCAGTGCGATCCGGGCACTTCGTCAAGATGCCATGGCGCGCGACCTTGCGGCGGATCTCAACGACGAAGAGACGGCTTGGCTGGATGCTGAAACCGGGTGACATCGTCGAGCTCGATCTCGGGATGCCAGTAGGGAGCGAAGCCGGACTCCGTCGGCCCGCCATCGTGGTCACAGCGGGGCGGGTTCTTCGTGGGAGACCGAACGTCGTTCAAGTCGTGCCACTCACTCGAACCATGCGGCGGAGTGCCACCGAAGTCATCATCGACCCGGACGAGGAAAACCGTCTCGCGGCATCCTCGTCCGCGCAGTGCCAGCACCTGCGCTCCGTCGCCACGACACGCGTGCAGGAGTGCACTGGCAACGTAGGCCTAGTCGTGCTCGGGGAGGTCCGCGAAACGATCGCCCTGCTCCTGGATCTGTAGCCCTCAACCCAGATGGGGATCCCAATTCGGCGCGGGGTTCTCTCAGTGCTCAGAGTTCATGCCATTCCCCCGACCTGTCTCAACCGAAGTCGCAGCAACGCGCGCTCGTGCCCCAGACAACTGCTCGCGCTGCTATCGGGGCCCTGGTTTCGGATCTGCGTCAATTCCCGCCGTTCGGTGAAAGCAAACAGCCCCTGGCGCTGCGTTTCCGCAGGCCAGAGGCTGTTCCTTGCTGGCGACCCCGACGGGACTCGAACCCGCGGCCTCCGCCGTGACAGGGCGGCGCGCTAACCAACTGCGCTACGGGGCCTGGCGGCCTCATCAACGAGGCAGCGTGACTCTATCCCATCCGGTGGCGCCCAACCCAATCGAGGCCGCGACCAGCGCGGATGCGGCACACCCGGCCACGCCGACCCCTATTCTGTGGACGGCGACCGCCTCGCCCGCCCGGCGGGTCGGCGCTCGGCGAAGGTCACGGACGGGCACGGCCGGAGGCGCGGTGGAGAGCGGTCAGGACCACTCACACCGGTCCGCCGCGCCCACGAACGGGGCCGCCCACCGTCGCGGTCGATCGTCTCCACACCCCGCCGGGCCGCATCGCCGCCGCGGACGACGGCGGCTGTTCCGCCGGGCTCGGAGCGTGCCCGGCGCGCTCGCGGTCACCCTGCTCGGCGCGCTGCTCCCCGGAGCCGGCTCCCTCTGGAGCCGGCGACGGGCCGGGTTGGTCATCCTCGCGGTGAGCCTGACCGCCGCGGCGCTCCTGGCGCTGCGACTGCGGGACACCCAGGCACTGCTGGAGTTCGCCTTCGACCCCACGCGACTGCGCTGGGCCGCCGCGCTGATCGGCCTCGGCTTCGTCCTCTGGGCGTTCGTCGTGGTGACCACCTATCTGATGGTCCGTCCGGTCCGGCGTACGCCGGCCAGGGCGGCCGGCCTCGCCTGCGTGATCGCGGTCGTGCTGGCCACCGCGGTGCCGATCGTGCAGGGCACCCGCTCCGCCACCGCCCAGGCCGACCTGGTCAGCACCGTGTTCGGCGGCACCGAGCAGACCGCCACCGCACCGCGGGACGTGTCCAGGGAGGACCCCTGGGGCGGCCGGGACCGCCTCGGCATCCTCGTGCTCGGCGGCGACGGCGGCGAGGGGCGCACCGGGGTGCGCACCGACACGGTGATCCTGCTCAGCGTCGACACCCACTCGGGCCAGGCGGTGATGTTCAGCCTGCCCCGCAACCTCCAGCACGCGCGCTTCCCCGAGGCCAGCCCCCTGCACGCGCTCTATCCCGACGGCTTCGGCGGGTCCGGCGACGTCGGCAACTGGCTGCTCAACGCCGTCTATCGCGAGGTGCCGCTGCTGCACCCCGGCATCCTCGGCGAGTCCAACAACGAGGGCGCCGACGCGATCAAGCAGGCCGTCCGGGCCACCCTCGGCACCCGCGTCGACTACTACGTCCTGGTCAACCTGGCCGGCTTCAAGGAGATCGTCGACGCCATGGGCGGGGTCACGGTCAACATCAACACCCCCGTGGCGATCGGCGGCGACACCGACCGCGGCATCCCACCCGACGACTACCTGCAGCCGGGCCCGGACCAGCACCTCGACGGCTTCCAGGCACTGTGGTTCACCCGCGGCCGGTGGGGCTCCGACGACTACCAGCGCATGCTGCGGCAGCGCTGCATGGTGCAGGCCCTGGTCGACCGGGCCAAGCCGGTCAACCTGCTGCAGCACTACCAGGCGCTGGCCGCGGCCGGCAAAGAGGTCGTCTACACCGACATCCCCCGCGAGCTGATGCCCGCGTTCGTCGACCTCGGCCTCCGGATGAAGGAGCACCAGCTGCGGTCGGTCGCGTTCACCCCGTCGGCCGACTTCGCCCCGGCCGCTCCCGACGTCGCGTGGATGCAGTCGGTGGTCGACCGGGCGATCGACCGGTCGATGGCTCCCCGGAGGTCCGGCTCGGGCGGGCGGTCCGCGGGCACGTCGTCCGAGGACCCCTCGGTCGAGGACCCCTCGGTCCAGGACCCGGGCGACAGCGTCAAGGTGGCCAACACCTGCGAGTACCGGCCCGCCGGGTGAGCCGTGGGGCGAGGGTCAGCCCTCGTAGGCGCCGTACGCCGACACGAAGGGGCGGTCGCTGGGCACGATCTCCTTGCCGAGGGGCGCCAGCGTGACCGGGATGACCTTGAGGTTGGCGATCGCCAGCGGGATGCCGACGATCGTCAGCGCCTGGGCGACCGCCGTCGTGACGTGGGCGATCACCAGCCAGATGCCGGCGACCAGGATCCAGATGATGTTGCCGAGCAGTGACCCGACGCCGGCCGTCGGCTTGCTGACGATGGTGCGGCCGAACGGCCACAGCACGAACCCGGCGATCCGGAACGACGCGATCCCCCACGGGATCGTGATGATCAGCACGAAGCAGATCAGACCGGCCACGGCATAGCCCAGCGCCAGCCAGAAGCCGCCGAAGACCAGCCAGATCACGTTGAGCAGCAGCCGCAGCAGTCCCATGCCCCCATCATGACCGGTCACCGGTCACCGGTCGCCGCCTGGTCGTCGCCACTACCCTGGCCTGGTGGTCGGCGTGCTGACGGACCTGGTCGAGGTCCCCGCGGGCACCTTCACCATGGGCGCCACCGAGTTCTACGCCGACGAGGCACCGCGGCGCGAGGTCGACGTGCGGGCCTTCCGCCTCGAGCGGCATCCGGTGACCAACCGGCAGTTCGCGGCCTTCGTGCGCGAGACCGGCTACGTCACGCTCGCCGAGCAGCAGCCCGACCCGGCCGACTTCCCCGGCGCCGACCCGGCCGACGTGGTGCCGGGCGGCCTGGTCTTCACCCCCACCGACGGACCGGTGCCGCTGCATGACTGGTCGCGGTGGTGGCGGTGGCAGCCGGGTGCCTGCTGGCGCGCGCCGGCCGGCCCGGGCAGCGACCTGGACGGCCGCGACGACCATCCGGTGGTGCAGGTGGCCTACGCCGACGCGCAGGCCTACGCCGCCTGGGCCGGGCGCGAGCTCCCCACCGAGGCCGAGCACGAGTACGCCGCCCGCGGCGGCCTCCCCGCGACGACGTACGCCTGGGGCGACGAGGCGCGCCCCGAGGGTCGGCTGATGGCCAACACCTGGCAGGGCCGCTTCCCCTACCTCAACACCGGGGCGGCGGGCTGGTCCGGCACCTCCCCCGTGGGCTCCTTCCCGGCCAACGGCTACGGGCTGGTCGACATGATCGGCAACGTCTGGGAGTGGACCACGACGCTCTACGCCCTGGGCGCCGACCGGGACGCCGCCGATGCGCTGGCCCGCGGCGAGGACGTGGCGGTCGCCACCGCCGGGACCGGGTCCTGCTGCGCCCCGGCGCGCGCCGACGTCGGCAGGCTCGACGAGGCGTCCCTGGCGCGGGCCAGCGCGGCTCCCGGGGAGCGGCACCCCGGCGCGTCCTCAAGGGCGGCTCCCACCTGTGCGCCCCGGAGTACTGCCTGCGCTACCGCCCCGCCGCCCGGTCACCGCAGTCGGAGGACTCCGCCACCACGCACACCGGCTTCCGCTGCGTCGTCCGCGCTGAACCCCTCGGCGGCGCAGGCCGCGGATCGGCCGAGCCTGCCGCACCCCCAACGGGATTCGAACCCGTGCTACCGCCGTGAAAGGGCGGGGTCCTAGGCCGCTAGACGATGGGGGCCTGCCGCGGGCGGCGTACGCCGGAGCCGCGGCCGCACCAGCATAGGACCCAGTCGGCGGGCCGACCCAAATGGCTCGAGGCCGGCGGATCGGGGACCCGATCCCGATTGCGGGAGCCGCTCCCGACTCGGGTATCGTGTGCGCGCCGGGCCCACCCGGCGACGGCCAGGTAGCTCAGTTGGTACGAGCGTCCGACTGAAAATCGGAAGGTCGGCGGTTCGACCCCGCCCCTGGCCACCCACGGCACCGGCCCGTCACCGTCGAGGTGACGGGCCGGTGCGCTTCGTGGGGGGCTGGCTGAGCGTTCTCAGCCGTCCGAGTCCTCCATGTCCATCCCGGACATGTCGTCGGACATGCCGTCGCTCGGGCTGGCGCTGTGGGTGTGGTAGTGGTCCTCCTCCTCGGTGAACTCCTTGACCGGCGCGGTGACGTCGAGCGTGGTGCCGTCGGAGAACTCCAGGGTCAGGTCGACCTCGTCGCCGGGCGCGAGGTCCTCGGCGAGGCCCATCAGCATCACGTGGTAGCCGCCGGGCATCAGCATCTGCTGCTTGCCGGCGCGGATGGTGACGCCGTCGGCTGCCTCCTGCATCACCATGTGGCCGTCGTCGCCGTCGACCATCTCGTGGACCTGGACCATGCCGGTGACCGGCGAGGTCGCCTTGACCAGGCGGACGTCGGCGTCGGTGTTGTTGGCGATGACCATGAAGGCGGCCGTCATCGAGGGGTCGTCGGTGCCCGTGGTGGCGCGCACCCACGCGTCGCTCACGGTGATCGGGTCACTGGTGCCGCTGGCGGCGCCGGTGTCGTCGGCGGTCTCGCTGCCGCAGCCGGTCAGGCCGACGGCGAGCGCGAGGGTCAGGCCCAGCAGCAGCCGGGCAGGGCGGAACATCATGTGGTCTCCTCAGAGGTCTGGTGAACGCGGCGCGCGGGAAGGCGGCCGCAGCCGCGGCCCGGCGGGCGGCGGCGATGGGTTCAGCAGACGGGCAGCGGAGGACCGCGGCGGCTGAGGTTGCCGCGGCACAGGAGCCAGCGCCGCGGCGCGGCGAGAGGTACGACGGTGCGCGCCGACGCGGGCGCGAGCGGGACGGGCGGCGAGACCAGGCCACCAGCCACGCGAGCATCTCGGCACCGACCAGGAGCAGCAGCGCCCACAGCGCCGCCTCACCGATGGCCAGCCACCCGGCCAGGACCAGCGCTCCGAAGGTGGGCCAGCACCATGCCGGGCCCGATCTGCGTCAGGTGGTCGACCAGGTGGGTGGTCCAGCCCAACGACGGGGCGGCCGGCGGATCGGCGTAGCCGCCCATCATCGCGTCCTCCCAGCTGCCCCCGGCGACCGTGGGCGCGGGTGCCGCCACCGGGTCTCCCCGGTGACCGGCCAGCACGGTCAGCGCCAGGTGGGTCACCGTCTGGCCGAGGAGGGCCAGCCCGAGCAACCCGAGCGCCGACACCCGCCGGCGCAGCACCCAGGCCGCCGACAGCGTGGCGCCCGCCCCGAGCGCGACCAGCGCCCAGGCCGACGGCAGCAGCCCGTCGGCGGAGGCGTGCGAGACGATGCCGGTGAGCAGGGCGATCGCCCCGAGCAGGCAGGCGCGCAGCCACAGGAGAGCGCCGGTCGCGCGATGCGTCGTCACAGCCGTCCCTCCCCCTCACTGGTGCACGGCGATGCGGCCTCCAGGGTAGGTCACCGTCGCCACGGCCACCCCGGCGGTCACGGCACTGTCATCGAGGTGTCACGGCGCGGTCTCGTCGGTGTTGAGCCGACGGAACATCCCGCGTTGGCCCTTGAAGAGCTTCCGGAACTCCACGGACATCGCGTCGTAGGTCGACCGCAGGCCCGGGTCGGGCGTGAACACCCGCTCCACGGGCACCAGCCCGTGCACCTCGTCACGGGCGATCTCACCGAGGGCCAGGCCGACGGTCAGGCCGCCGCCGCGCAGCCCACCCATCCACGGCTGCTCGACCCGCTCCAGCGTGCGGTCGAGCGTGTCGGCGAGGATCTGGCACCAGACGTCCATGGTCGCGCCGCCCCCGACCAGCCGGATCGGGTCCATCCGCCGGCCGGTGAAGTGCTCGGCGGCCTCCAGGAGCCAGCGCAGGTTGAGCGCGACGCCCTCCATCACCGCCCGCGCCAGCGCAGCCCGGTCGGCGGCCAGCGACAGGTTGTGGAAGCCGCCGCGGGCCCAGCGCGCGTCCACGGGGCTCCGCTCCCCCGACAGCCACGGCGTGAAGAACACCCCGCCGGCGCCGGGGGGCGCCGACGCGGCCAGCGCCGCGAGGTCGTCGTACTCCAGGTCGGGGGCGAAGCTCGCACGGAACCACTCCAGGCAGCGGCCGGCGTTGTCCTGGTTGTCGGCCAGCACGTAGTGGCCGTCGCCGATGCCGGGCACCGCGGCCAGCTGCCGGAAGACGTCGGTCTTCTTGCTCGGCACCGGGCAGCTGATCCACGCCGACGTGCCCAGCGACAGGTGCGTCTGGTGCAGGTCGACGCACCCGGACGCGATCACCGCGTTGTGCAGGTCGGGCGCTCCGGTGACGACCTGCGCGTCGGCGGAGATCCCGATCTCGGCGGCCACGTCGGGCAGCACCGTGCCGACCACGGAGCCGCCGCGCACGAGTGGGGGCAGCCGCGCGGGGTCGACACCGGCGATCCGGAGCAGCACCGGGTCGTAGGCGAGCGTGTCGAGGTCGCGGTTGTCGGTGAGCCAGGCGGCCGTCATCGACATCGCGGTCGCGGTGGCCCGCCCGGTGAAGCGCATCGTGAGATAGTCCACCGGCTCCAGACACCAGCGGGCCTGCTCGAGCACCTCGGGCCGGTCGTGCTGGAGGTGCAGCAGGTGGGCCACCGGGTCGGCGCCGCCGGGACTGGGGACGCCGCCCGACCGGCGCAGCCAGGTCGCCAGCACCGTCGGGGCATAGCCGGAGACCGGCCCCCCGAACCGTTCCCGGGAGTACGCCGCCCCACGGGTGTCGCTCCACATCAGGCACTCCGCGACCGGCACGCCAGCGGCATCCACCGGCACCGTGGAGGCCCACTGCCCGGTCACCGCGACGCCGACGACGTCGGCGCCGTCCACGTGTCCCTCGGCGGTCCCGAGCCGGGCTGCCGAGACGATCGTCCGCCACCACGCCCCGGCGTCCTGCGTCTCCGCGCCGCCGACCGCGTCACCCCGCTCGTACCACGTCCACACCGGCTCACCGGCCAGCGTCACATAGCCGACCTTCGGACCGCCGCTGCCGAGGTCGACCGCCAGCACCAGCCGGTCACGGCCGGTGCGGCTCACCCCTGCTCCGCGGGTGCCGGGTCGGCCAGCGGGGGCACCCCCTGCTGGGTGTCGAGCATCGCGTCCATGAACATCACGATGACATCCTCGATCTCCGACGTCAGCCCTCCGGCCACGCCGCCGTAGATCGCGCCCAGCTCGGCCTCGGCCCCGGCGCCCTGGCGCTCCTTCGCGTAGGCCACCGCCTCGGCCAGGTCGGAGGCGAACGCCTCGGCCACGCCGGGCTGGGTCTGCGGCCGGGTCACCGCCATGTGGATCGCGTTGGGGTACTGCTGGCCGTTGAACCGCCAGCCGCGCGGCCGCATGAAGTCGGCGACGTGGTAGATGTCGAAGGCGTCGGAGGTGAAGGAGAAGCAGAACGTCGGGCTGCCCATCACCCGCAGCTCCGGGTGCGAGCGGACGGTGTCCATCATGGCCGCGGCGGTCCGGAAGATGTCGGCGGCATAGGACCGGTAGCCGGCCCGGCCCAGGTGCACCATCGAGGCCCAGGTGGCAGCGAGCAGCCCGCCGGAGCGCGAGCCGTCCATGCCGGGCGACATGTACTTGCCGCCCGACCAGCCGGTGACGTGGAAGTACTGCGCGTTGCGCAGCGCCTTGTCGCGGAAGACCAGCGTCGAGGTGCCCTTGAAGGCGTAGCCGTACTTGTGGGTGTCGGCGGAGATCGTGGTGACCCCGGGCACCCGGAAGTCGAACGGCGGCACGTCGTAGCCCAGCTCCTCGCCGAACGGCAGGATGAAGCCGCCCAGGCAGCCGTCGACGTGCAGCCCCACGCCGTGCTCCAGCGCCAGGGCGCCCAGCTCCGCGATCGGGTCGATGGTGCCGTAGGGGTAGTTGCCGGCCGACCCGATGATCGCCACGGTGTTGTCGTCGATCGCGGCCTCGATGTCGGCGGGCCGGACGGTCGTGGTCTCCGGGTCGACCGGCACCGTGCGGCACTCGATGCCGAACAGGTGGCAGCCCTTGTCGAACGCCGGGTGCGCGGTCTCCGGCTTGACCACGTTGGGCGAGGTGACCCCGCGGGTGGCCCGGGCGTGGTCGCGATAGGCCAGCAGCGCATGCAGGATGCTGCCGGTGCCGCCGCTGGTGACCAGCCCGGCCGGCTCGCTCCCCTCGACCGCATCGGCGTGCATCAGGTCGAGCACCATCGCGATGATCTCGCCCTCGAACCTGGTCGCCGACGGACACATGTCTCGCTGCAGGGCGTTGACGTGCGCGAACCCCGAGAACGCCTCGGCCAGGAACCGGTAGTGGTCGTGGTCGCCGCAGTACATCGTGCCGGAGATCTTGCCGGTCTCCCAGAACGCGTCCTCCTCCGCCGCCATCGCGGCCAGCTCGGCCAGCAGCTCCTCGCGCGGGCGACCCGTCTCGGGAAGGGTCCGGTGGACGGGGAAGCGGTCGGCGTACGGGTAGTCCATAACATGAATATCGTTCATGTTCAGTCTTGATCGCAACCCCCCCGATGTGGTCAAGTCGTGCGGTGACCTCCTCCGCCCTACGCCGCGAACCCGTGCAGGGACGCAGCCGGGCCCGGGTGGCTGCCATCGTGGCGGCCGCCGAGCGGCTGGTCGTGGCCGAGGGCGTCGACGCCCTCACCATGCGGCGGCTGGCGACCCAGGCCGGCGTCCCCATCGGGTCGGTCTACCAGTTCTTCGCCGACCGCGAGGCGGTGATCGGCCACCTCGTGGCGCAGCACGGGCTGGGCCAGCGGCGGCTCCTGGAGGACATGGCGCCACTGAGCGGCACCCGCCCGTTCCTCGACCTGGTCGAGGAGCTCTTCGACCGGCAGTGCGCCCGGCTGCGCGCCAGTCCGGCGTACGTCGCGATCTGGGTCGCTCGGGCCCTCCCCGTCGAGGAGCAGCAGCGCGACGACGACGACGTCGAGGTGCTGGCCGCGATGCTCGCCGAGCTGGTGGCGACCGAGACCGGGTCCGACCCGTCGGTCGCCGTCCTCACCGGCTGTCGGGTCGCCGTCCAGGCCGCCGACGCGCTGCTCCACCTGGCCTTCCGACTCGACCCCGACGGCGACCCCGACACGCTCGCCGAGGCCACGACCATGCTGCGCCGCTACCTCGAGCACGTCGCCGCCGAGGCGTCGCAGACGGCGCGCTGACGCGTCGCAGACGGGCCCCACTCCTGACGCCCGAGATCCCTCGGCCCTGGGGGCTATGACGCAGGTCACATCCGGGTCATACTGCTCCGGCAGCCGCCCCGCGCGGGGCCGAGTGGGGGGCTCGCTTCCATCGGAGGTTTCGTGAGGTCATCGCGTCTTCGCATCCTGCTCTCGGGTGCCCTGGTCGTCCTCGGTTCGCTGTTCGTGGTCACGGCGCCACAGCCCGCCCAGGCAGACGGGCCGGGCACCGGCCCCGGCTGGGTGGTCACCGTCGGTGACTCCTACATCTCCGGCGAGGCGGGTCGGTGGGCCGGCAACACCAACAAGTCGTCCTCGAGGATCGACGCGCTCGGCAGCACGGCGTACTACGACAACGCCAGCAACACCGCCGAGACGATCTACCGCTGCCACCGCAGCAAGTCGGCCGAGGCCTACGTCGGCTCGCTCAACGGCTACAACCTCGCCTGCTCGGGCGCCAAGACCTCGACGTACACCGACTCGTCGGGCTACTTCAAGCCCGGCCTCGACTTCTACAGCAGCGGCGGGAAGCAGGGGCAGGCCGCGATGCTGCAGTCCTTCGCCGCCGGCCACAACGTCCAGCTCGTCGTGGTCTCGATCGGCGGCAACGACTTCAACTTCGCCGGCATCGTGCAGTCGTGCGTCCAGGACTTCCTGCTCTCTCCCTCCTGGCTCAAGGACTACTGCTACGACGACTCCTCGGTGAAGAAGAACTTCACCTCGACCAACATCGCCACGCAGCGGGCCAAGATCAAGACCGCCCTGCTCAACGTCCGTACGGCGATGCGCAATGCCGGCTACGCCGACACGCAGTGGACGATGGTCGTGCAGAACTACCCCTCGCCGCTGCCCGGCGGCTCGGGTCTGCGCTACTCCCAGAGCGGCTACACCCGGCAGAGCGTCGGCGGCTGCGGGTTCTGGAACAAGGACGCCGACTGGGCCAACGCCACCGCACTGCCGACGATCAACGGCGCGGTCTTCGGCGGTCTGGCCGACAGCGGCATCGGCAACGCCCGCACCCTCGACCTGAGCGCCGCCATGAACGGGCGGCGGCTGTGCGAGAACACCGTCGGTCTCCTCGAGGAGAAGGGCCTGACCTCGTGGACCCAGGCCGGCGCCGTCGACCAGACCGAGTGGATCAACCAGATCCGCACCGTCTCGACCGCGACCACCAGCTACTACATCCAGGAGTCCCTGCACCCGAACTACTGGGGCCAGATGGCGCTGCGCTCCTGCCTGCGGCAGGCCTGGAACGGCGGGGCGCCGCGCGGCGGCTCCTGCCGGATCGCGGGCACCGGGCTGGTGTCGGGAGAACCCAGGATGTCGCTGGGCTGAGCCGGCGGCACGGACCCCGACCCGGTCCCACGGCTGAGTGGGCGTACTCACCCAGGTTGAGCAGGAGATCAACCACCGTCGGGGCGGTGGCAGCGAAAGACTGTCCTCATGAGGACGTACGCCGACGCGCGCCACTGCCCCGACTGTGGCAACCCCCTCCCCGACGACCCGAGGCGATGCCCCGCGTGCGGTCTGAGCCTGGTCGGGCCGGTGGCCGCCTCGCTCTTCGCCACCTTCCAGCAGGCGGACCGGCTGCTCGCCCAGCTGCGCGCCCAGCCTGCCGACGCGGATCTCCCGCTGCCGCCGACCCCACCCGCCCGTCCTGTCCCCGCTGCCGTCCCCCCTGCCGTCGCCTCGGGCGACCTGCCCGGGTCGGGTCCCCAGCCGATCCCGGCCGGTGCCCCCGAGCGCCCCGGCCTGGGCGGCGCCTCCGTGCCGCGCATCCTGCTCACCCTGGGCGCGCTGTGCCTGCTGGCGGCGGCGGTGACGTTCCTCGCGGTGGCGTGGGAGATCCTGGGCGTCGGCGGTCGCACCGCCGTCCTGGTCGGCTTCACCCTCACCGCGGGCGCGCTGACGGCGTGGCTCTTCCGGCGCGGGCTGCGGATCGCCGCCGAGTCGCTCAGCGTGGTCACGGCCGGGCTGCTGACCCTGGACCTGGTCGGCGCCGCCGACGCCGGCTGGATCGGCGCGTCCGACGGCGGCCTGGTGCTGCTCATCGGCGTCGTCCTCGGCTCCCTCGGGATCGCGGCCACCGCGGCCACGCGGAGGACCGCGCCGCTCGTCGCGCCGCAGATCGTCGGCGCTCTGGGGTGGGCCGTCGCGCCGGCCGGCGCGCTCGACCTGACCGACCACGAGAGCGTCGTCCTGCTGGTCGCCACGATCGCGCTCGCGGCCCTGGCCGGGATCTGCTTCCGCGCCCGGATCGGCGTGGTCGGCTGGCTGCTCGCACCGCTCGCCGCCCTCTGGTGGAGCGGCCTGGTGCTGACCGGCCTGGTCCGGCTGGCCGACCACCAGGACGCCGGTGACCTGTGGCGGGGTGGACACCCCTGGCCGCTGTTGGCGGCCGCCCTGGTGCTGGCGGCCGCGGCGGCGGTGCTGCGCGACCGGCAGCCGTTCGCTGCCGTCGGAGCCGGCGTGGCCACCGGCATGGCGATGCTCCCCGCGGTCTCTCCGGTCCTCGACAACTCCGCCACCCAGGCGGCACTCGCTACCCTCGCGGTCGCGGGAGTGTTCGTGGTCGCCGGATTCCTGCTCCCGGGACAGTGGCGTCCCGGCGTGCTGCTGCCGATGCTCGCCGCGCTGGTCGTGCCGACGCTGGTCGCCGTGGCCCTCGCCTCGGAGGCGGCCGAGGCGCTCGTCAGCACGGGGTCGGCATGGACGCGCGCGGCCTCGGTGCGGCTTCCCGACCAGGCGCCCTCGGCCGACCCACTGCTGTTGCCGCTGACCGCCGTGATGCTGCTCGCGGCCGTCGCGGTGCTGGTCCAGCTCCGGCTGCCGGTCCGAGGTCTGGTGCGCGGCCTCGGCTGGCCGTTGGTCGTGGTCGCCGCCACCCCCGTGGCCCTCGCCGCCGTCGCCGCGCTGAGCCTGTACGCCGTCCCGCTGGCGCTGCCGGTCGGGGCCCTGCTGGCGCTCGGCACCGGCCTGGTCGCCGCCTTCCTCCCGATCCCGGCGGGGCGCGGCGGCGCCGGCCACCTGGCCGCGGCGGTCGCGCTGGCCGCCGGCCTGGTCGCCTCCCTGCCGAGCGTGGTGCTGACCCTGGTCAGCCTTGTCGTCGTCCTCGGTGCGGGCGCCGCAGCGGCCGTGCGCGCCGTCCGGGCCGAGTCTCGGATGGTCGCCCTGGCCTCGGTGCCGCTGACCGTCGGCGCGCTGGCGTGGACGCTCGGTGAGCTGGGCGGCCTCCAAGAGGCCTGGCGGGCGACCGCCGCGCTGCTCCTGCTCGGCGCCTTGGCGCTCTGGCGGCCGCGGCCGACCGTGGAGGTGCCGGCGGCGCTCGCCGGGCTGGTGACGTCGGCCGCGTCGGTGGGCTTCGCCTTCGGCCACAGCGAGTCTCAGGGCCTGGTCGTGCTGGCCCTGGACCTCACCGTCGCCGGCGCGCTGGTCACCGCCTCGTCGTTGGCACACCCGCACCGACGGGTGCTGGCGGTGCCGGGCGGGCTGCTGCTGGCCATGGCCACCTGGGTGCGGCTCTACGACCTGGGGGTCACCGCCCCCGAGGCCTACACGCTGCCCTCCGCGCTGGTCCTCCTCGCCCTGGGCGTGTGGCACCTGCGCCGGCACCCCAGCGCCGCGACTCTCCGGGTCCTCGGCCCCGGTCTCACGCTGGCGACCGTCCCCTCGCTCCTCTGGGCGCTGGAAGAGCCGGAGTCGTGGCGGGCGCTGCTCCTCGGGCTCGCCGCGCTGGGGCTGGTGCTGGCCGGCGTCCGCCTGCGGTGGACGGCGCCGCTCGTCGTCGGCGCGGTGGTCGGCGCGGTGCTCGTCGTTCGCGAGGTCGGACCGTACGCCGTCGACCTGCCGCCGTGGCTGGTGATCGCCGTGGCCGGCGCGACGCTGACCGCGGTCGGTGTCACCTGGGAGGCCCGGATGCGCGACGTCCGGCGGGCCGGGCGCTATCTGGCGGCGCTCCGCTGAGCCCTCGGGAGGCAGCCTCCGGTGCGGCCCCCATAAACCGCACCGGACCCGAGGACGTCCCGAGTCCGTCTGCAGAAGGCCTGGCCATCTCCCGATCGGCGAGAACGCCGATCACCCACCATCGGTGCCTGAACTCTGACCGTTTTTACCCGCGATTTCCAGGCAATCGCGGGCAGCCGTGGAAGGACTGGACCACATGGCAAAACAACCGACCGCGGCGGCGGGCCGGGCGGTCGGAGAGGCGGCAGGGTCGGTCAGAGCCTGGTCAGCCGCGTGGGGGGTCGGCGTACTCCGACCATTCGTCCTCGGCGTCGTCGTCGGTCTCCTCGACCGCGTCGGACTCGCCGTGCAGCTCCCGTGCCAGCGCCCCGAAGTCCGTCTCGTGGGTGCGGTACTTCAGGTCGCGTGCGACCTTCGTCTGCTTCGCCTTCGCTCGGCCGCGCCCCATAGGGTCGACCCCCTCGCACTTGGCCGGGGCTCAGGTGCTGCCTGACCCCGGTCTACTGATCGGTTTCTCGTGGGGGCAACGCTACCTGCTCCATGGGTGTTCCCGCACACCGGCAAGCCAATTTCCGTGACGTTGTCGGCCCGAAAATCCGCGCGCCCGCCACGCGGCGACGGTCACCAGCCGGAATGCTGCCCCACGAGCCGCACCCGACCCCCCTCGTCGGGCTCCGCGGCGGCCACCTCACCGGCGGCCCAGGCCCGCACCCCCGCCGCCGCGAGCACCGCCACGGCCGCGTCGACAGCGTCGGGGGGCAGCAGCGCCACCATGCCCACCCCGAGGTTGAGGGTCTGCTCGAGATCGGGCTGCGGGACCTCGCCGACCCGCCGGACCAGGTCGAACACCGGCGCGGGGCGCCAGGTGGAACGGTCGACGGTCGCGGTCAGCTCGACCGGCAGCACCCGCTCGAGGTTGCCGGCCAGGCCGCCCCCGGTGATGTGCGACATCGCGTGCACCTCGGTCGCCGCGGCGAGCGCGAGACACGCCTTGGCATAGATCCGGGTCGGCTCCAGCAGCTCCTCGCCCAGGGTGCGGCCCAGCTCGTCGACGTGCCGGTCGAGGCTCCAGCCGGCGCCGGTGAGCAGCACATGACGCACCAGGGAGTAGCCGTTGGAGTGCAGCCCGCTGGACTCCATGGCGAGGACGACGTCACCCGGCCGCACCCTGCCCGGCCCGAGCAGCGCGTCGGCCTCCACGACGCCGGTCGTGGCTCCCGCGACGTCGTACTCGTCCGGGTCGAGCAGCCCCGGGTGCTCGGCGGTCTCGCCGCCGATCAGCGCGCAGCCGGCCTCGATGCAGGCCTCCGCGATGCCCTTGACGATCGCCGCGATCCGCTCGGGCTCGACGCGTCCGGTGGCGATGTAGTCGGTGAGGAAGAGCGGCTCCGCCCCGCAGACGACCAGGTCGTCGACCAGCATCCCGACCAGGTCGAAGCCGATGGTGTCGTGCTTGTCGAGGGCCTGCGCGATGGCGACCTTGGTGCCGACACCGTCGGCCGAGGTGGCCAGCAGCGGACGGGTGTAGGCCTTGAGCGCGCTCGCGTCGAACAGGCCGGCGAAGCCGCCGATGCCGCCGATCATCTCCGGCCGCCGGGCCTTCTCGACCCAGGTCTTCATCAGCTGCACGGCCTTGTCGCCCGCCTCGATGGAGACCCCGGCCTGGGCGTAGGCGGACTGGTCGGCGGGGTCGGTCACGAGGCTCCTCGGGGCGGCGTACGTCGGGTCAGGGGTTGTTGAAGACCGGCAGCGTGTCGGCGCGCAGCGAGGTCTCGAGCAGGTGCTTGCCGAGCTGGGACTCGTCGGGCAACGGGATGGGGTACTCCCCGGTGAAGCAGGCGGAGCACAGGCTCGCCGCCGGCTGGCCGGTGGACTCGATCATCCCCTCCAGCGTGATGTAGCCGAGCGAGTCGGCGCCGATGCTGGCGCGGATCTCCTCGATGTCGAGGCCGTTGGCGATCAGCTCGGCCCGGGTCGCGAAGTCGATGCCGTAGAAGCAGGGCCACTTCACCGGCGGGGAGGAGATGCGCACGTGCACCTCGGTGGCGCCGGCCTCGCGCAGCATCCGCACCTGGGCGCGCTGGGTGTTGCCGCGCACGATCGAGTCGTCGACCACCACGATCCGCTTGCCGCGGATCATGTGCTCGAGGGCGTTGAGCTTGAGCCGGATGCCGAGCTGGCGCAGCGTCTGGCTGGGCTGGATGAAGGTGCGACCGACGTAGGAGTTCTTGACGAAGCCCTGGCCGAACGGGATGCCCGACTCCTCGGCGTAGCCGGTGGCGGCAGGCGTGCCCGACTCGGGCACCGGCATCACCATGTCGGCGTCGACCGGGAACTCCCGGGCCAGCCGCCGGCCCATCTCGACGCGCGCCTCGTGGACGCTGCGGCCGCCCATGGTGGCGTCGGGGCGGGCGAGGTAGACGTACTCGAACACGCAGCTCTTCGGCACCTGCGGTGCGAAGTGGCGCGAGCGCAGGCCGTCCTCGTTGATGATGATCAGCTCACCCGGCTCGAGCTCGCGGACCACACTGGCGCCGATCGTGGCCAGCGCCGCGTCCTCACTCGCGACCACCCAGCCGCGGTCGAGGCGGCCCAGCACCAACGGGCGGATGCCCTGGGGGTCGCGGGCGGCGTAGAGGGTGTTCTCGTCCATGAACACGAACGAGTAGGCGCCGTGCACCCGCGGCAGCAGGTCGACCGCGCGGTCCTCCACGGTCTGGCCCGCGTGGTGGGCGAGCAGGGAGGTGACGACCGAGGTGTCGTTGGTGGAGTCGCCCGGCAGCTTCACGTGCAGGTCGAGCTCACCCTCGAGGCCACCGAGGTCCTCGACCATCTTGGCCAGGTCGCCGGTGTTGATCAGGTTGCCGTTGTGGGCCAGCGCGATCGAGCCGTCGGCCGTCGGGTGGAACGTCGGCTGCGCGTTGTGCCAGACCGACGAGCCGGTCGTGGAGTAGCGGCTGTGGCCGATCGCGACGTGCCCCTTGAGCGACTCGAGCGTCGACTCGTCGAAGACCTGGGACACCAGGCCCATGTCCTTGTAGACCAGGATCTGCCGGCCGTTGCTGACCGCGATGCCCGCCGACTCCTGGCCGCGGTGCTGCAGCGCGTAGAGGCCGAAGTAGGTGAGCTTCGCGACGTCCTCACCGGGGGCCCAGACGCCGAATACGCCGCACACGTGGGGGAGTCTACGGGGTCACCCGGCGGGCGTACGACGGCGCGCGCGGGGTGACCCGTCTCTGGTCGTCCCGGAGCCCCCGGAGGGGGCCAGGGCAGCCAGTCGTCGGTGGCTGTCGAGCAGCATCGCGGGGAGGCCCTCGTCGGCGGGGCCCTCGAGCCAGCGGGCGAACCCGACCCGGAACGCCACGCCCCCCGCCTCGGCTGCCAGCGTCGCCTCCGGCTCGAGGGCACTCGATGCGGACGGGAATCCCATCGACGGCGTCGAGGTGTCCACGGCGTTCGGCAGCGACCGCGGCTCCCTGCTCGTGCCGGCGCACAGCGCCGTGCTCGACATCCTGCGGTTCCGGGGCCGGGGGGTCGGTCGGGTGGCGGACGTCGAGGCGACGGTCTCCGACCTCACGACACAGGCGGGTGCGAAGGTGGCCTACCCCGAGGTCGAGTACCTCGACGACTCGGGCGCCGCGGTGTCGAGATCCCCACGAAGCCGAGCGCGCGCGGCCGGATCGGCAGCGCCAAGGCGTTCCTCGCCGCCGGCTGAGAAGCCGCCCGGCTCGCAGCCCGGCGTGCGGGAGGATGGCGACATGTACATCCCCCGGTTCACCGCGATCGACGACGACCAGGCACGGGCGCTGGTCGAGTCGGCCGGGAGCGCGGAGCTGGTGACGGTGGGTGACGACGGGTTCCCGCTGGCGACCCGGCTGCCCGTCCTCTGGCAGGGGGACCGGCTGATCTGCCACCTGGCGATCGCGAACCCGCACTGGCGCTCGATCCGGCCTGGGTCGCCGGCACTGGCGGTCGTCACCGGGCCGGAGGCCTACGTGTCTCCCGGTTGGTACGCCGCCAAGGCCGAGCACGGCCGGGTGGTCCCGACCTGGAACTACTCCGCCGTGCACCTGATCGGGCGCGCCACGGTGCACCGCGACGCCGCGTGGCTGCGCGAGGCGGTGACCGCGCTCACCGACCGGCACGAGGGCCTCCGCCCCGAGCCCTGGGCCGTCACCGACGCTCCGGAAGCGTTCGTGGACCAGCAGCTCCGCGCGATCGTCGGCGTCGAGCTGGTCGTGGAGCGGGTGGAGGGCAAGGCCAAACGCAGCCAGAACCGCTCCGAGGCCGACCGGCTCGGTGTGATCGCCGGGTTGGCCGGCGGGTCGTCGTCCGAGCAGGCGATGGCGGCGCAGATGCGAGCCGACCTCGCCACGGACACGGCGGCCGCGGACCGCTAGCTCGGTGGGCTACCCGCCCAGTCGCTGCAGGAGCAGCGCGTGGGCGAGGACGACCCGCTCCCACTCGGCGAGGTGCAGGCCCTCGTTGGCGCCGTGGGCGCGGGTGTCGGGGTCCTCGACGCCGGTGACCAGCACCGAGGCCTGAGGGAACGCCTCGAGGAACTCCGCGATGAACGGGATCGAGCCGCCGACGCCCATGTCGACGGGGACGACGCCGTCCCAGGCCTCGGCGAAGGCGCCGCGCGCCACGTCGTACGCCGGTCCGGTGGCGTCGATGGCGGTGGCCTCGCCGGTGTCGACGGGAGTGACGGAGAGCTGGGCGCCCCAGGGGACGTGCTGCTCGAGGTGGTCGCGGAGCCGGGCGAGTGCGTTCTCGCAGGTGTCGCCCGGGGCGACCCGCATCGAGATCTTGGCGCGGGCGGCGGGGACCAGCGGGTTGGAGGCGCCGGCGACCTGGGGGGCGTCCAGGCCGGTGATGGAGAGCGCGGGCTTGGTCCAGAGCCGCTCGACCGCGCTGCCGTCGCCGATCCACTCGACGCCGGGGGCGATGCCGCTCTCGGCGCGCAGCCGCTCCTCGGGGTAGTCGACGTCGGCGGCCGGACCGCCGACCAGACCCGCGACGGCGACGTTGCCGGCGTCGTCGTGGAGGGTGGCGATCAGCCGCGAGAGCGTGATCAGCGCGTCGGGGACCAGCCCGCCCCACATGCCGGAGTGGACGGCATGGGTGAGCGTGCGCACCTCGACGTCGACCCGGACCAGCCCGCGCAGCGAGGTGGTCAGCGCCGGCACGCCGATGTCCCAGTTGCCGGAGTCGGCGATCACGATCACGTCGGCCGCGAGCCTGTCGTGGTGGGCCTTCAGGAAGGCGGGCAGGCTCTCGGAGCCGACCTCCTCCTCGCCCTCGATGAAGACGGTGACGTTGACCGGCAGGTCCTCGCCCAGCATCCGCAGCGCCCCGAGGTGGGTGGCGATGCCGGCCTTGTCGTCGGCCGCACCGCGGGCATAGAGCCGCTCACCGCGTTCGGTCGGCTCCCAGGGCGGGGAGTCCCAGGTGGCGTGGTCGCCCTCGGGCTGCACGTCATGGTGGGCATAGAGCAGCACCGTCGGAGCGCCCTCCGGCCCCTGCTTGTGGCCGACCACGGCCGGCGCACCGCCGTCGACGGAGAGGATCTCGACGTCGAACCCCTCGGCGGCGAACAGGTCGCGCACCGCCTCGGCGCTGCGCTGCACCTCTCCCGCCCGCTCGGGGTCGGCGCTGACCGACTGGATCCGGATCAGGTCCTCCAGGTCACGGCGGCAGCCGGGGAGGACGTCGGCGAGGCGGGCACGCAGGTCGGTCATGGTCGCCACCCTAGTGAGGGCGGGGTGCGGTGGCGCCCGGGGGCGGGGGTTGGCTCCTCCGAGGAGCCAATTCGTCGAAATGGAGGCCGAAATCTGCGATTTCGCTCCTCGGAGGAGTCACCCCACCCCACCCACCGCCCGACACGCCGGTCGGATTGTCCGACAATAATTGGACCGGCACGCCCTCCGGGTGAGAGCATCACGGCATGGCTCCTGACACCCACGTCGAGACGGTCCTCGACAGCTTCACCGACGGCGAGACCCGCACCCACATCGAGCTCACCGAGGACTTCGCGGCGCACAACTACCACCCCCTCCGGGTGGTGCTCGCCCACGGCGAGGGCGCCTGGGTGACCGACGTCGAGGGACGTCGCTACCTCGACTGCCTGGCGGGCTACTCCGCACTCAACTTCGGGCACGGCCATCCCCGGCTGCTGGCCCGCGCCCACGAGCAGCTCGACCGGCTGACGCTGACCAGCCGGGCGTTCTACAACGACCAGCTCGGGCCCTTCTCGCGCGACCTGGCCGAGCTCACCGGCAAGGAGATGATCCTGCCGATGAACACCGGCGCGGAGGCCGTGGAGACCGCCATCAAGGTGAGCCGCAAGTGGGGCTACCTCGTCAAGGGCGTCCCGGAGAACCAGGCCACCATCGTCGCGATGGAGGGCAACTTCCACGGCCGCACCACGACGATCGTGAGCTTCTCGACCGACACGGTCGCGACCGCCGGCTATGCGCCGTACACCCCCGGATTCCGGCTGGTTCCCTACGGCGACGTCGAGGCGCTCGAGGCCGCCATCGACGACACCACGGTCGCCGTGCTGCTCGAGCCGATCCAGGGCGAGGGCGGTGTGATCATCCCGCCGGAGGGCTACCTCCAGCAGGTGCGGGCGCTGTGCAACCGGACCGAGGTGCTGATGGTCGCCGACGAGATCCAGTCGGGACTGGCACGCACCGGCCGCACCTTCGCGTGCGACCACGAGGACGTCGTGCCCGACATCTACGTGCTGGGCAAGGCGCTGGGCGGTGGCCTCTACCCCGTCTCCGCGATCGCCGCCGACGGTGACGTGCTGTCGGTGATCACGCCGGGCACCCACGGCTCGACGTTCGGCGGCAACCCGCTCGCCGCCGCGATCGGCCGCGAGGTCGTCGCGATGCTGTCGGAGGGCGAGTTCCAGAAGCGCGCCGCGACGTTGGGCTCCTACCTCGCCGACGGGCTCGGCGAGCTCGTCGGCCAGGGCATCGACGAGGTGCGGGTGCGCGGCCTGTGGGCCGGCGTCGACGTCTCCCCCGACCTGACCACCGGCCGCCACGTCTGCGAGCAGCTGCTCGACCACGGCATCCTGGCCAAGGAGGCGCACGGCCAGACGGTCCGGCTGGCTCCGCCGCTGGTGGCCACCGAGGAGGACCTCGACGTGCTGCTCGCCGCGTTCCGGGAGATCTGCGCGAGCTGACCCCGAGCCGGAGCTACTGGTAGACGATCGTCTCGCAGTCGAAGAACACGTCGCCCGGGTCGCGGCCCTTGACGTAGAGCTTGTCCTTGCCGGGACCGCACAGGACCAGGTCCTGGATGCCGTCCCGGACCAGCTTGATGGTGTCGTTGCCGGGGCCCGCGTCGATCGTGTCGCCACCCTTGCCGGGCAGCAGCAGGTCGTTGCCGCGGCCGCCGTAGAGCGTGTCGTTGTCGCGTCCGCCCTCCAGGCGGTCGGGACCGGCCTTGCCGTAGAGCTTGTCGCCCCCGGTGTACCCGCGGATGAGGTCGGCGTTCTTGGTGCCGGTCAGGACGTCGTTGTCGCCGCCCCCGTTGACGGTCTTGGCGGACGCGGCCGGCGCCACCGCCAGGGCACACCCCAGCACGACCACGGCGGGCACGACGCGAAGCAGCATGCCGTCCATGCTCGCCGTGGCCCGCGGCCGCTGTCCGCCGAACCGGGAGCTCACCCGCGACTGGTTCAGACCAGTGGGAGGTACGCCGACAGGTCGGCCCGCTCGCCGCTGGCGCGGACCCGGCCCTCGGCCTCGGCCTCGCGCCAGGAGGTGACGCCGGTGGCCAGCGCGACCCAGGTGTCGGCGTCCAGCTCGACCACCGCCGGGGGCGTGCCGCGGGTGTGCCGCACCCCCTCGACGGCCTGTGCCGCGGCGTACGGCGGCACCCGCACCTCCACCGAGCGACCGGGCGCGCGGCGCACCAGCAGCGCCAGGAAGTGCTTGGTCAGCAGCCGCTCGTCGTCACGGCTGCGGTCCGTGCGCGACAGTGCCTCCGCCACGGCGGCCGGGTCGGCGGGCGTCAGCTTGGCGGGCACGGCGGCGAGCCTACGCCGACCGGTGGACCCGCCGAGCCGTCAGTAGCTGCGGAACAGGCGGTCCAGGGTGGGCCAGAGCGACCGAGGCCGGTGTCGTGGGACGGCATCGTCGGCGTAGTACCACCAGAAGTAGCCGCCGACGTAGCGTCTCCCCAGCCGGTGGCGGAGCGTCTGGTGCATGCCGTAGTAGCGCTTCGCGACCCGCTGCTTCTCCGCCAGGGTCGGGTTGCTCGGCAGGCCGTCGCTGCGCCGCTGCGCGCCGATCTCGCCGAAGCCGACGCGGGCGCGGGGGAAGATCCGCTTCAGCGCCGCGAAGGTGCGGCCGACCTTGCGCGCCGACGGCCGCGCCACCGGCTCGCACGCGGTCTCGTAGAAGCTGAGGAACACGTAGTCGACGCCGTGCCTGACCTCCCCCGGCATCCGACGGGCGAAGCGCAGCGTCGCCTCCCAGGGCTTCGCGTAGCAGTCGCGGCTGGGCCAGTAGTTCAGGGTGATCGCCGAGCGGAGGCCGGTGTGCTCCTTCTCGACGACGCGGTAGGCGGCGAGCACCTTGGCGTTGATCCGCCTCGGCCGACCGAGCCACTCGCCGTTGAGCTCGTTGCCGATCTCCCAGAGGTCGATGCGAGCGCCGAACCGGTTGACGTAGGCGCGCGTCCGCTTCCGGTAGGCCGACACCGACAGGGCCCGGACGGCGGTCGAGTCCACGACCTCGCCCATCAGCGAGGCATGCGGCCGGAGCCGGCGTACGGCGCGGGCGTAGGCCGCCGGACCGGTGCCGCGCTGGAACACCAGACGCACGGTCGGGTGCGCCCGGTGAGCAGCCACCGCACGGACAGTCGCGGGCAGCGGGGTGACCCTCTCGAGGGTGAGCCCGTGCAGCGGGAGGGGAAGCGACCGGGGCCGTGCCTGCGCCGACGCCTGGGCCACGACGGGAGGGGGCCGGTGCGGAGCGGTCGGGGCCACCCCGAGCAGACCGATCGCCACCGCCAGCACCACGCCGCGCACCGCCCCATCGTAGGGAGTCGTCGCCTCCCCCGCCTCGCGAGCCGACCGGTCTAGGGTGCGGTCATGTCGTCGTTCGACAGGCTCGACTCGGAGCCGGTCCTGGCCACGGTGGAGCGGCTGGAGCAGCGGGTGGCGGCGCGGTTCCCGGAGCGCGGGCTGCGCCGGGTGGCCGGCGACCTCGCGGTGCTGGCCGCCGACGTCGCCGACGGGACCGGCACGATCCGCGGGCGGCTCCGGCTGGTCCGGGTCGTCGAGCGGGCGCTGACCGTGCTGGTCGTGGTCGGGACGACCGCCGTCCTGGCGTTCGCCTTCCACGATCCCGGCAGTGTGACGCGCAACGGGTCGGCGGAGTGGGTCGGCCTGATCGAGAGCACGATCAACGACCTGGTGTTCGCCGCCATCGCGATCTTCTTCCTGCACGCGCTGCCGGCCCGGCTCGAGCGCGGCCATCTGCTGGGGCTGCTGCACCGACTCCGCTCGGTCGCGCACGTCATCGACATGCACCAGCTGACCAAGGACCCCGAACGACTGCGTCCCGACTTCGTCCGGACCAGCGAGTCGGTCGAGCCCGCGCTCGACCGGAGCCAGATGGAGCACTACCTCGACTACTGCTCCGAGCTGCTCAGCCTGGTGGGCAAGGTGGCCGCGCTGTGCGCGGAGGAGTCACGGGACCCGTTGGTGCTCGAGACGGTCTCCGACATCGAGACGCTGACCACCTCGATGTCGCGCAAGATCTGGCAGAAGATCTCGCTGCTGCCCGACTGACCGCACCGCGACAGGTCAGCCGCCGCCGATCTCCGCGAGCAGGGCCTCGATCCGGGCCCAGGCCGGCGAGCCGACCTCGATCACGCCGAAGTGCCCACCGGGCACCTCGACCAGCGTGGCGTCGGCACCGGCAGCCCGGGCCGCGGCGACATAGTCCTGCGACATCGCGAACGGCACCATGTCGTCGTCTCGCGCGTGCACACACCAGGCGGGCACCCCGATCGGGAGCTGGCGCCGCGGGTCGGCGAGGTCGTACGCCGGCAGCTCGGGGCCGCCGCCCATCAGGGCCGCCACGGCGCCGCCGCCCAGATCCCGCTCGAACCCGTCGGTCAGGTCGACGACGCCGGCCTGCGACACAACGTGGGTGACACCGACCGAGACCGGCCACCGGTCGAAGCGACCGCGCGCGGCCGCCCAGGTCGCGAGGTGCCCCCCGGCGGAGTGGCCGAGCGTCACCACCCGGGCGGGGCCGGGCACCGGGCCGGCCGACGCCTCGATCGCCGCATGCACGTCGTCGAAGGTCGCCGGGAAGCCACCGCCGTCGCCCACCCGGCGGTACTCCACGTTCCACGCGGCCCAGCCCAGCTCGGCCAGCCGGGCCGCCAGCGGCCGCCCCAGCTCGGCGCCGTACGCCTGCTTCCAGAAGCCGCCGTGGATCACGACGACCAGGCCGAGCGGAGGCCCGTCCGGCCTCGTGAGCTCGGCATACTGCGACGGGTGGTCGCCGTAGCGGATCACCCGCCGGCCCCCGGATCGTCCGTGGTGTCGGCCGGATAGCGCTGCACGATGTTGAGCACGTGGTAGGTCGCCGCCTCCGCACCGCGGTCGCGGCCCGGGTCGTTCCATCGGTCGACCAGCTCGCCGAGCTCGCGGGTGAACTCCGTGACCGCCTCTGGCGACAGCCGGACCGAGGCCTCCAGGATGGTGCTGCGATGGTCGGGGTCTCCGGCGTAGGCACGCTCGACCACCTCGTGGGCGGCAGCGACGGCCTGGCGTCGCCACACGGCGGCGGCGGCCCGGCCGCCGGGCGCCTTCTCGATGTCCGACACGTTGACCACGAGCTCGCCGCCGACCAGCCGCCACACCCGGTCGCGCCGGTCGCGGGCCAGCTCCGGCGCCGGCTCGACGACGCCGTACTTGGCCAGCTGGCGCAGGTGGAAGCTGGCCTGGTTGGCCGGGATCCCGACCGTCGCGGCGACGTCGGCGGCCCGCAGCGACCCGGCCGCCTCGAGCTCGGCGAGGATCCGGTTGCGGACCGGATGGGCGATCGCCCGAAGGATCCGCGGGTCATCGGCCGCGGGTGGCGACTGCTCGGCTGTCACGCCGGACATGCTAGCAACTTTCGCACGACCTCTTGCGCAAGATAACTTGCGCACTATAGGTTGCGGATATGCCCGGCTTCCGCTCCCTCGCCCGCAACCACGACTTCACGATCCTCTGGGTCGGCGAGACCGTCTCCACCCTCGGCAGCCGGATGTCGCTGTTCGCCTTCCCGCTGGTCGGCTACGCGATCTCGGGGTCGGCCATGGTGGCCGCGCTGGCCGAGGCCGCCCACCTGGCGGGGATGTCCCTCGCCCTGCTGCCCGCGGGCGTCGCCGTCGACCGGCACGACCGCAGGCGGCTGATGACCCTGGTGAGCGGCAGCGGCGCCCTCCTCTACCTCTCCCTCGCGGTGGCCGGCGTCCTCGGCTCGCTGAGCGTCGCGCACCTCGTCGTCGTCTCCCTGCTCACCGGCGTCGGAGCCGGCATCTTCAGGCCGGCCCAGACCTCGGCCATCCGCAGCGTCGTGCCGACCGACGACCTGCCCACGGCGCTCGCCCAGAACCAGGCGCGCGAGCACGTGGCTGGCCTGGTCGGCGCGCCTCTCGGCGGCCTGCTGTACGCCGTCACGCGCTGGCTGCCGTTCGCCGTCGACGCGTTCACCTATGCCATCTCTTGCCTCACCCTGTCCCGGCTGCGGACACCGCTGGGACCGGCCCGGCGCCGGCAACCGGGCCGGTCCGTGCGCCACGACCTCCTCGAGGGCCTGCGCTTCGTCGTCGCCCGCCCGTTCTTCCGGGTGCTGCTCACCTGGGCGGCGCTGGCCAACCTGGTCGTCAACGCCTTGTTCTTCGCCGCGCTGCTGCGGATGGTCGAGGCCGGTCACCATCCGGCCGAGATCGGCCTGGCCGAGACCGGCGCCGCGCTGGGCGGTCTGGTGGGCGCGGCCGTGGCGCCGGCCCTGATCGCCCGACTGGCGACCGGGCGACTCACGGTGCTGATCGCCTGGGCACAGGCCCTGCCCGTGCTGCCCCTGATCTGGTGGGGCGGACCGCTGGCCGTGGGCGGCTGCCTGTTCGCGATGATGCTGCTCAACCCGGCGGGCAACGCCGGCATCGGCGCCTACCGGATGGCGGTCACCCCGGCCGACCTGCAGGGTCGCGTGTCCGCGGCCTCGACGTTCGTCGCGATGTCGGTGATGTCGCTGTCCCCGTTGGCCGGCGGCTACCTGCTCGCCCACTGGGGCGGTCAGGCCGCCATCGGGACCCTCGCCGCCGCGTTCCTCGGCCTCGCCCTGATGGTCACGCTGAGCAGGTCGATCCGGTCGGTCCCCCGCCCCACCGAGTGGGCCACGGTGACCGAGGTGGAGCTCGCCGCGTAGCGACGCAGCGGGTCAGCCCAGCGCCGCGGGCAGCGTGGCGGTCCAGGCGTCACGAAGCTCGTCGAGGGCGATCTCGAGCTGACCCTCGACCACCAGCCGGTCGCCCCCGGTGCGGCCGAGCTCGGCCACCGGCACCCCCAGCGCCTCGGCCATCGCGACGAACGACGCCCGCTGCGCCAGCGGCACCGTGACCAGGGCCCGGGCCGCCGACTCGCTGAAGAGCGCCACGAACGGGTCGTCGCCGACCGCGACCGTCACGCCGACCCCGTGCCGCAGGCAGGACTCGACGAGCGCCTGAGAGAGGCCGCCGTCGGAGAGGTCGTGGGCGGACGTGACCAGCTGGGAGCGGCCGGCGTCGGCGAGCAGCAGGGCGAGGTTCTTCTCGGCCATCAGGTCGACCACCGGCGGCAGGCCGCCGAGGTGCCCGTGCACGACATGGGCCCATTCGGAGCCGGACAGCTCGTCGCGGGTCTCGCCGAGCAGCAGCACCACCTCGCCACGCTTCGCGAACCCGGTCGGCACCCGGCGGGTCACGTCGTCGATCACGCCGAGCACGGCGACCACCGGCGTCGGCAGGATCGCCGTGTCACCGGTCTGGTTGTAGAGGCTGACGTTGCCCCCGGTCACCGGGATGCCCAGCGTCTGGCAGGCGTCCTTGAGGCCGCGGCAGGCCTCGGCGAACTGCCACATCACGTCGGGGTCCTCGGGCGAGCCGAAGTTGAGGCAGTCGGAGATCGCGAGCGGCGTCGCACCGCCGGCGGCCACGTTGCGGTAGGACTCGGCCAGCGCCAGCTGCGCGCCGGCGTAGGGGTCGAGCTTGGCGAAGCGGCCGTTGCAGTCGGTCGAGATCGCCACACCGAGGTTGGTCTCGTCGTCGACCCGCACCATGCCGGCGTCCGACGGCTGGGCGAGCACGGTGTTGCCGCGGACGTAGCGGTCGTACTGGTCGGTGATCCAGGTCTTGTCGCAGAGGTTGGGCGAGGCGGCCAGGCGCAGCACCGTCTCGCGCAGCTCGTCGCCGCTCTGCGGGCGCGGGAGCGCGTCGGCGCCGTCGGCCTGGAGCGGGTCCTGCCAGTCGGGTCGCGCGAACGGACGGTGGTACGTCGGCCCCTCGTGGGCCACCGACCGGGGCGGGACGTCGACGACCCGCTCGCCCTGCCAGTCGATCTCCAGCCGCTCGGTGTCGGTGACCTCGCCGAGCACGATCGCCTCGACGTCCCACTTCGCGCAGATCGCCATGAAGGCGTCGACGTCGTCGGGCTCGACGATCGCCATCATCCGCTCCTGGCTCTCGCTCATCAGGATCTCCTCGGGCGACAGCGTGGGGTCGCGCAACGGCACCAGGCTGAGGTCGACACGCATGCCGCCGTCACCGGCGCTCGCCAGCTCCGAGGTCGCGCACGAGAGCCCGGCGCCGCCGAGGTCCTGGATGCCGGCAACGACCCCGGCCGCGAACAGCTCGAGGGTGCACTCGATGAGCAGCTTCTCCATGAACGGGTCGCCGACCTGCACACTCGGACGCTTGGCCGGCCCGCCCTCGTCGAAGGTCTCGCTGGCCAGCACGCTCACGCCGCCGATGCCGTCGCCACCGGTGCGGGCGCCGTACAGGATCACCTTGTTGCCGGCCCCCGAGGCCTTGGCGAGGTGCAGGTCCTCGTGCCGCAGCACGCCCACGCAGAGCGCGTTGACCAAGGGGTTGCCGAGGTAGGTCGGGTCGAACACCGCCTCGCCGCCGATGTTCGGCAGCCCCAGGCAGTTGCCGTAGCCGCCCACGCCGGCCACGATCCCGGGCAGCACCCGCTGGGTGTCGGCCTCCTCGAGCGGGCCGAACCGCAGCGGGTCCATCACCGCCACCGGCCGTGCTCCCATGGCCAGGATGTCGCGGACGATGCCGCCGACGCCGGTCGCGGCGCCCTGGTAGGGCTCGACGTACGACGGGTGGTTGTGGCTCTCGACCTTGAACGTCACGGCATAGCCCTGGCCGATGTCGATCACGCCGGCGTTCTCACCGATGCCGGCGAGCATCTTGCCGACCGGGGTCTCCTGCGGGATCTCCGAGAACTGCTTGAGGTGCACCTTGCTCGACTTGTAGGAGCAGTGCTCGCTCCACATCACGGAGTACATCGCCAGCTCGCTGGCGGTGGGCCGGCGGCCGAGGATCTCGCGGATCCGGGCGTACTCGTCCTCCTTGAGACCCAGCGCCTCCCACGGCTGCTCCCGACCCGGGTCGCTCGACGCCACGGACACCGTGTCGAGCCCGCGTGGGGCCGGCGGCGCCGGAGTCTCCCCCTCCACGGTCACGGCCGGTCGCTCGGCGGTCGTCGTCGCAGGAGTCGCGGTGTCCGGCTCCGCGGAGTGCCCAACGGAGGTCTCGGCGGGGGCGTCGGTGGGTGTGTCGGCGGGGGTCTCGGCCACGGGGCTCAATCTACCGGCGAGCCGACCGGCGCCCGACGCGTGCCCCGGCGCTGGACCGGCACGGCCGGTGACGGCGACCCGCCGCCGCTGGTCGGCGCGGGCCGGCTTCACTCGTAGCGGGTCAGCGTGCCGCCCGAGACCGTCAGCAAAGCACCGTCCACCGGGATCAGGTAGGTGTCGCCCTCGTCGCCGCTCGCCGAGCCGACGGAGAGGTGCCAGCTGCGACGGGACTCGTCGAACCGGTAGAAGCCGACGTCGTCCCCGTCGGCCGAGTAGAGGCCACCATCGACGGGGTAGACCGTGCCGGGCACCCGGGACACCGGCTCCAGCTGGTCGTCGTAGACGGTTCCGGACGAGGTGTCGACGATGTAGTCACCCGCACCGGAGGAGATGCCGACGGCGTTGAACGAGTAGTCGTCGACATCGATGCTCACCGTGCCCCGACTGCCGTCCCGGTCGAAGAACCGGGCCCGGCCGTCGGTGTAGCTGTCGCTGTCGGCGTACTCCTCGAGCATCACCAGCCCGGGACCGCCGTAGGACAGCGAGTCACCGCGGTCCTCGTCGATCGACTGGTGCCAGAGCTCGGTGCCCTTGCGGGCGTCGTAGGCCGTCACGTCGCCGTGCACGGACACGGCGACGAGCCCGTCGGTCGCGACCACGGTGGGGTAGGTGTCCTCGTCGACTCCCGGCAGATCGGCGGTCCACAGCTCATCGCCGCTGTCGAGGTCCATCGCGGACAGCCGCCGGCCGTCCTGGACGAACATGGTGTCGCCGTCGAGGGCGAAGTTGTCGGAGGGCTCCGACCACTGCTGCTCGCCGGTCTCCACGTCGGCGATGCCGAGGGTGCTGCCGTCGAAGAACCAGAAGATCTTGCCCCGCACCTGGCCGACGTAGCCGACCTCGTCCGACCACAGCGTGGACCCGTCGCTGGTGTCGATCGCGGTGATCCCGCCGCTCTCGTCGATGGCCGAGAGGAGCAGGATGTCGCCGTCGTCGGACAGGCCGGACACGTAGCCGCCGACCGAGTCGCTGACCCTCCAGCGCTCCTCGCCGTTCTTGTCCAACGCCACCAGCTCGGCGCTGTCGCCGTTGAAGTCGGACACGTAGCTGTCACCGCCATGGACCCGCACGCCGATGCCGTCACCGGCACCGGTCCAGCTCCACGCCTCCTCGGGCTCCGAGGTCACCGCGCGGACCAGCGGGGTCCGGTCATAGCCCGAGCTGGTGTACCCGGACCCCGAGCCGCCCCGCAGGGTCCAGGCCAGGGCGCCCCCGACGAGCAGCATCGCCACCACGCCGGCGAGCACCGGCAGCACCCAGCGGGGTCGGCCGCCGGAGGCCTCGACGGCGGGCATGGGCCCCACGGCGTACGGCGGTGCCTCGCCGAGGCGGTCGACGGGGGCCGTGGCCGCGGCGAGCGGACGGGTCTCGGCCGGTGGGACCTGTCCGGGCTGGGCCGGCGCCGGGCCGCCGAACGGGCTCCCACACTGGGTGCAGAACCGGCCTTCGGCCGGGCGGGGACTCCCACAGGATCCGCAGTAGCTCACCGGCCATGCCCTCTCGCGTCGACGCCCACCGGACCCGGGGGTGCAGACATGCTAGACCGCTCGCACCGCACGGCGGAGCGACTCGGCGGGGACCGACATCACGCGCGGGCGCGACGACGTCAACGCCGGCTCGCGGCCGGCACGGACATGTCCCGCCGGGGTGACTGGTCGGTGCTAGGTTGCCTGCGACCTCGTCGATCGGGAGCTGCGATGCCGAACTTCTGCGGGAACTGTGGGGCGCCCGCTCAGGGTGGGACCTTCTGCGCCATGTGCGGCGCCACGCTGGTGGGCGACTCGGGCGCCGGCGCCGGCTCGCCCCAGGGAACGCCACCGCCGGCAGCCCCCGCCCCTGCCGGGTCCGAACCGCCGTCGGGTGCCGACCCGGACGAGGCCGACCGGACCCGGATCCGCGGGCAGGAGGCGCCTCGCGTGCTGCCGCCACCCCCGCCGCAGATGCAGCCCGGCGCACCCGCACCCGGCCCGGCGCCCGGCTACCCACCCCCGGGCTATGCCGTGCCCCTCCCCGGCAGTCGGCCCCGAGGGCCAACCCGTTCCTCGGCTGGCCGGTCTCCGACTACGTCCTCGACGGCGTGGCCGCCGTGATGCTGTTCACCTCGCTCGCGATGCCCTGGGACCTGTCCAGCGACAGCAACGACCGGTGGTGGGTGGTGATCTCGGTGCTGGCCGCGCTGGCGGCGCTCGTCGTCCCCTACGTCGCCAAGGCGGGTGTGCTGCCCGGCTGGAGCCGCCGTCATGTCCGCGTGACGAAGGCGGCGCTGGCCGTCCCCCTGCTCGCGAGCGTGGCGGCGGCGCTGGTCAACGAGCTCGTCAACGTGACGTCGTACTTCGGTGGGGGCCTCGGCTCCGGCATCGCCATGGCGGTGGCCGGGGCGGTGCTCGCCGTCTCACCCCGAGAGGCCGACGAGGAGCCGGGGTCGGGCGGGATCTGGGTCTCCGCCACCCGGGTCACGGTGGTGGCCACGGTCGCCCTGGGACTCGCGACGTTCGTGGCCTACTTCGTCGACGGGGTCACCGGCTACGGCGGCCTCCTCGACGACCTGCCGATGCTCCTGGTGATCCTGATGGTCCGGCCGCTGCTGTTCCTGGCCGTTGTCGGCATCCCGGCGGTGGGGCTGCTGAACATGAAGCCCGACAGCCAGCGGACCTTCGTCGTGGTGGCCGGCACCTGGCTGGTCGTCTCGCTCTTCGCCCTCAACAACTCCGGCACCGGCCTCTTCGGCGAGCAGATCTGGGAGCGCTGGAACAGCCCGGTCGCCGCGCTCGTGCTCGCCGCGCCGGCCGGCGCCCTTGCTGTCACCCGGCCGGTGCGCCGGCTCGTCGCCCAGCAGATGGACCCGTTCTCGAGCTGGATCCGCACCGCCGACCTCGCGTTGCTCGTCGTCGCCATCGGACAGGCCATCCGGGCGGCCGCGGACATCCTCCGCATGGCGGCCCTCGGCGACTTCACCGCCACCGGCGTGGTCTCCCTGGTGCTGGTGGTCGGCTCGGCCGTGGCCGCCCTGGTGGCCCGCGCCACCCTCAACTCCCTGCCGCGGCAGCGGCCGATGCTGCTGGTCCTGCTGGGCGGCATCCTGCTGGCCGGCATCATCACGGTCGCCGTCGAGCACAACCGGGGCTCCCAGCTGAGCGGCTGGGAGGCGGCGCTGTGGTTCTCGCTGCCCGTGCTGGCCACCTACGCCGTGACGATGCCGACCCCGGTGCGCACCTCGCTGGGGCCCATCGTCACCCCCAGCACGACCAGCTACCCCGCCGCCGGCGGAGGCGGTTGGTCCCAGCCCGCCGCGCCACGGCCGCCGGCCGCTGGCCCGCCACCACCGCCGGCGCCGGCCCAGCCTCCGGCAGGGCCTCCGCCCCCGCCGGCACCACCGCCACCCGCAGCTCCCGGGCCGAGGTACGACCCGCCGCCCTCGGGGCAGTCGGACTAGGCGCCCTCGGGGCAGTCCGACCGGGCTCGCGCCCAGCGGGCACCCGCCCGATCAGGCCAGGAAGCCGTCGGCGACGACCTCGAGCATGGGGCGTACGTCGTCGGGCTCGAGGCCGCCGTTGTCCGCCACGACCGCGACCCCTCCGACCAGGCGGCACATCTGCACGGCCTCCACGTCGGCGCGGAGCGCACCCTGGTCCTCGAGCCGGTCGATGACCCGGTCGGTGGCGTCGACCAGGGCCTGACACTTGGTGGAGATGGCCGACCCCTCGACACCGAAGGAGCCGGTGATCTTGGCCGGCCCGCCCTTGTGGACGCTGATCAGGCCGACGTACTCCTGGAGCCAGGAGAGCAGCAGGTCGCGCGGCGGGCCCTCGTGGAGCAGCACCTTGTCGGTGGTGTCGTTGACGCGGTCGACCCAACTCTGCAGCATCGCGTCCATCAGCGACTCGCGGGTGGGGAAGTGCCGGTAGAGCGTGCCCGGTCCGACGCCCGCGCGCTTGGCGACGAGGTCGAGGGAGGCGTCGTAGCCCTGCTCGCGGAACACCTCGCGAGCGGCCTCTATCAGCGCCTCGCGGTTGCGTCGCGCATCGGCACGCATCACGTCACCCCTTGCCAAACGGAGACAGTCTCCGTATTGTGGTGGAGAACCGGAGAGATCCTCCGCTCCAACCGTACCTCGGCCTTCGCGTGAAGGCCAGACAAGGAACCACCTGTGACCTCCCAGATCCCCGGGACCTCCACGGGTCCCGACCGCCACCACGGCGACCTGCCGGACGAGCTGCCCGCCAACGCGGGCCGCGCCGCCACCGGCATCCTCATCGTGCTGATGGCCCAGCTGATGCTGGTGCTGGACGCCACCGTCGTGAACGTCGCCCTCCCCCGCATCGACAGCGACCTCGGCTTCGGCCCGGCGAGCCTGTCGTGGGTGCTCAACGCCTACACGCTCGCCTTCGGTGGGCTGCTGCTGCTCGGCGGCCGCCTCGGCGACATCCGCGGCCGGCTCCGGCTGTTCGAGATCGGACTCGCGATCTTCACCGTCTTCTCCCTGCTGGGCGGGCTCGCCCAGACACCCGGCCAGCTCGTCACCGCCCGGGCCCTCCAGGGCGTCGGGGCCGCCCTGGCCGCGCCGAGCGTCCTGGCGCTGCTCACGACGAGTGCGCCCGACGAGGCCGCCCGCAACCGGGCGCTGGCGCTGTTCGGCGCCGTCTCGTCCGGAGGCGCGTCCATCGGCCTCCTCCTCGGCGGCGCCCTGACCGACGTCGGATCATGGCGCTGGACGCTGTTCATCAACGTGCCGATCGGCCTCGCCGTGCTGGCCAGCGCCCGCCGCTTCGTCGCCGAGACCCCGAAGCGTCCCGGCAGCTTCGACCTGGTCGGCGCGCTCACCGCCACCCTCGGCGCGGTCGCCATCGTGTGGTCGCTGATCGGGACGCCCGAGCACGGCTGGCTGTCGGTGCGCACGATCAGCGGGCTCGCGGTCGGCGCCCTGCTGATCGCCGTACTCGCCCGCACCGAGGTGCGCCACCCGCACCCGTTGGTGCGGCCACACCTGGTCCGCAACCGACGTCGGGTGGCCGCGCTCGCAGCCATGGCACTCGTCATCGGCGCCAACCTGTCGATGTTCTTCCTGGTCGTGCAGTACGACCAGCGGGTCCTCGGCCTGGGGCCACTGCAGGCCGGGGTGGCCTTCCTGCCCTTCAGCCTCGGAGTCTTCGCGATGTCACGCGTCACCCCGTGGCTGATCGCTCGGGTCGGCCCGCGCGTGATGATCATGACGGCGACGCTGGCGCTGGTCGCGGCGTACTCCTGGCTCAGCTTCGTCGACACCACCGGCAGCTACCTCGCCTCCGTCTTCGGACCGGTGCTGATTGCGGGGCTGGCCACCGGGCTGGCGTTCATGCCGATCACCGCGACCGTGCTCGGCGGAGTGGAGCCGGAGTACGCCGGCGCCGCCTCCGGCCTGCTGCAGACCACGCAGCAGCTGGGCAGCGCCGTCGGGGTGGCCGCGATCGTGTCGGTGTACGCCGCCGGCGCGGTGCCCGGTGAGTTCGTCCCCGGCGCTCAAGCGGCCTTCCTCACCTCGGCGGCGTTCTCGGCGGCGGCTTTCCTGGTCGCGGCCTTCGCGCTGCGCGCACCCCGTGGCGACCACGCGCCGGCCCGGGTCGACGCCCCCGAGCCCGGACCCGAGCTCGACCTGGCCGCCTGAGGCTGGCGGGTCTTTGCGCCTCCGAGGAGCGAGATTGCAAATTTCACGCCGAAATTTCGCGTTCTCGCTCCTCGGAGGCATACATCCACTGATGCTCGGTCGGCGACCGACGCAGGGCGCGCCGGCGAGCGGCATGCAGTCGGCGCACGACCTCGGCTACAGGCTCGCCGGCCACCACGGTCACGGGTTCCAACCCAGCCTGGAGGAACCGCTCGCGCCGCGTGTTGTCGACGCGATGACGATCCCGACCGCGATGTGACGCCCCGTCGTACTCCGCGACGAGACCGGATCGGGGATCGAGCAGGTCGGGCGCTCCGATCACCCGTCCCCGGCGGTCCCTCACCTCAGGGTTGACCAGCGGGGATGGGAGACGCGCGTCGAGCAGCCACACCAGCCGCAACCGCGTCTCCGCCGGCGATCGGCTCCTGTCGTGCGCATACCTGAGACCGAACCGGACCAGCGCCGACCCGACCCGACGGATCTCACCGGACCAGGCTCGCCGTACCGCGGCCACCGAGACGAGACCCGCTGCCAGCGCCATGTCGAGCGCTACGACGGCATCGCGCCCGCTGTCCGCGAGCCGCATCGCGTCGATGACGGCGCGCTCCGGCGGAGCGCACCAGAGCCCCTCGAAGAGAACCGGCTGAGGCAGAGCGCGGTCGCGGAGCACCCGGCGCGCCCGCGACGAGCTCAGCCGCTTGTCGGCCTCGACCAGGACCGGCACCGGAGCGGGTTTCGACCAGGCGTCGGACCCATCGAAGAAGCCGCCACCGAAGACGCGCAACGCTGCCCATCCGGTGAGCATCGCCCCGGGCGGCATGGCCGCAGCCACCTCGACGATCCGCTGCTCGGGACTGAGGCGGACGCTCCGGGGGACGTACAGCCCGAACGACGAACGGCGCCATCGGCGACCCCGAGCCCTCCCGGCCGAAGGGCCGGATCGCTGGGCGGCATCGACCGCAGTCGGGTGCACCACGTCTGTCGGGAAGGGGCGTCGCGGGCTCAGGCTGTCGTCCATGACCGAGGTCTTTCCCGCCGACGCCGCCTCGCAACCCGGCATCCGGCGTCCTGTGGACAGGGCGCGCACCACGCCTCCGAGGAGCGACTTCGTCGATTTATGCCCCGATTTCATCCATCTCGCTCCTCGGAGGCGCCAACCCCACCCCCCGAAGCCTGTGACGGAAGTGACCCTTGGGGTTATCGTGGTGCCTTCGTGCCGATCGCCCTTCCCCCGACCGCGCCGTCTGGAGCACCGATGATCCGCCTTCCCCGTCTGTTCGCCCGTCCCCCTGCGCGGGCGCGCTCGACCCGGCTCGCGGCCCTGGGCACCCTGGCCGCCGTGGTCGCCGGCGGGGTGTGGGCGACGCCGCAGCCCGCGGCGGCCGACAACCGGGTGACGCCCGGCAACTTCACCGGATACGGCTTCGACCAGTGTCTGGCGCCGACCCAGAAGAGCATGGACACCTGGCGCACCAGCTCGCCGTTCTGGGCGGTCGGGATCTACATCTCGGGCAACTCACGCGCCTGCCGCAACCAGCCCAACCTGAGCCAGGAGTGGATCGCCACCCAGCTCAAGAAGGGCTGGCGGCTGCTCCCCATCACCCTCGGACCCCAGGCGTCGTGCCAGCCGCGGTTCCCGCGGTACGACGACGACCCGACGATCAACCCCAAGCCCGGCGCGAACGGGAAGTACTACCAGGCCCGCAAGATGGGCTGGGCCGAGGCCGACAAGACCGCCGCCGACGCGGCCGCACTCGGCCTCGCCCCGGGCAGCACGCTGTGGTACGACCTCGAGGGCTTCGACCTGACCAACACCCGCTGCCGCGAGTCGGCGCTCGCCTTCACCAGCGCGTGGGTCTACCAGCTGCGCACGCACGACTACGTCCCCGGCTTCTACTCCAGCGCCGGCTCGGGCATCAAGATGCTCGACGACGCGCGGGTCAACCGGCCCGGCCAGTTCAACCTGCCGGACCGCATCTGGATCGCCCGGTGGGACGGCAAGGCCAACGTCACCACGTCGTACATCCGCGACGACGGCTGGCTGCCGGGCAACCGGATGAAGCAGTACCAGGGCGGCCACAACGAGACCTGGGGCGGCGTCACCATCAACATCGACCGCAACTGGCTCGACCTGGGCGCCGGCTCCATGGCCCCGGCTGAGACCCACTGTGGCGGGATCCCGGTCAACTACTGGATCTACGAGCCGCTCTCGGTCGACAACGCGCCGGCCCCGAAGGTCAAGGCGCTGCAGTGCCTGCTCAAGGAGAAGCAGGTCTACGCCGGCAAGATCAGCGGCCTGTACGACGACAAGCTGATCGCCGCCGTACGCGCCTGGCAGGCCGACCACGGGATGCTCGTCAAGGACGGCTGGTCGCGTCGCAACTGGATGTCGCTGGTCGCCGCCGGCCCGCGCAACCTGGTGAAGTTCGGCTCGGCGGGCGCCGCCGTCCGCCGGCTGCAGCGGGCGCTCAACGCCACCGGCCACGCACAGCTCAACGTGCGCGGAGTCTTCAACAAGAACACCGACGCGGCCGTCCGCGCATGGCAGAAGCGGCGCGGCTTCACGGCCTCCGGCGTGGTGACCGCCACGCAGTGGCAGGCCCTCCAGGCCGGCAAACGCTGACCCAGGCGGGGGCAGCGTCAGGCGAGTGCCTGCTCGACCAGGCTGGTGAAGAAGCCCAGGCCGTCGGTGCCGGGGCCGCAGAGCGCATCGACGGCATGCTCGGGATGCGGCATCAGGCCGACCACGTTGCCCCGCTCGTTGGTGACGCCCGCGATGTCGCGCAGCGACCCGTTGGGGTTGACCTCGAGGTAGCGCGCCACCACGCGGCCCTCGCCCTCGAGCCGGTCGAGGGTGGCCTGGTCGGCGACGTAGCCGCCCTCGCCGTTCTTCAGCGGGATGACGATCTCCTGGCCCTCGGCGTAGGCGGAGGTCCACGGGGTGCGGTTGTTGTCGATGCGCAGCCGCTGGTCGCGGCAGACGAACTTGCGGTGGTCGTTGCGGATCAGCGCGCCCGGCAGCAGGTGCGACTCGCACAGGATCTGGAAGCCGTTGCAGATGCCCAGCACCGGAAGCCCCCGGCCGGCCGCCTCGATCACCTCACCCATCACCGGCGCGAAGCGCGAGATCGCGCCGCACCGCAGGTAGTCGCCGTAGGAGAAGCCACCGGGCAGCACCACGGCGTCCACCCCGCGCAGGTCGGCGTCGGCGTGCCAGAGGGCGACGGCCTCGTGGCCGCCGGTCGTGACCGCCCGCCCCGCGTCGGCGTCGTCGAGCGACCCGGGGAAGGTCACGACTCCGATCTTCACCTCAGCGACCTTCCTCGTGCGCGATCTCGGCGACGGTGTGCTCCTCGACGTGGACCTCGAAGTCCTCGATCACCGGGTTGGACAGCAGCACCTCGGCCATCTTGCGGACCTGCGCGAGCAGGTCGTCGGTGACCTCGCCGTCCACCTCGATCTCGAACCGCTTGCCCTGACGGACGTCGTGCACCCCCTCGAACCCGAGTCTCGGCAGCGCGCCGAGCACGGCCTTGCCCTGGGGATCGAGGATCTCGCGCTTGGGCATGACGTCGACCACGAAGCGTGCCATGGGGATGAGTCTAGGGTTGAGGCATGGCCAACCCGAACATGGCTCCCGGTGCTGGACCGCGGCGCGCACTGCAGCTGGAGTTCCCGCAGTCGCTGGCGATCTATGACAGCTACCAGGAGGCGCAGCGCACGGTCGACTTCCTGTCCGATCAGGAGTTCCCCGTCGAGAACTGCCTGATCGTCGGCACCGACCTCAAGCAGCTCGAGCGGATCACCGGCCGGCTCACCTACGGCAAGGTCGCGCTCGGCGGCCTGGTCTCGGGCCTGTGGCTCGGCCTGTTCGTCGGCCTGGTGCTCTCCATGTTCAGCGCCGAGGGGTCCCTGTTCGCCACCATCGCCGCCACGGCAGCGTTCGGCGCGGCGTTCGGTGTGATCTGGGCGATCGCCGGGTACGCCGCCACGCGAGGCCAGCGCGACTTCTCCTCCGTCAGCACCGTGGTCGCCACGAGGTACGAGGTGCTGGTGGAGCACAAGCACGCCACCCGGGCCCGTGAGCTCCTCGCCGGGCTGCCTGGTGCGTTGCCCAACCCGTTCGCCTGAACTTCTCGCGAACGCCTGCGCCGGCGGGCCAGCGCACCTAGCGTGGCGGCATGACCTTCGACCAGGAGACCGCCGTCGGCATCGGCCTGCTCATCCTCGTCACCGGGCTGGTCGGCCTCCTCGTGGTGCGCATCGCGCGCTCCCACGAGGTGGAGGTCGCCGAGGACCTGCCCGTCCCTGTCTCCGCTGACCGGGCGACACTCTTCGTCGCCCAGGTGCTCCAGGCACTGCCCGGCAGTCTCACCGACGTCGTACCGACTGGTGCGCAAGGTGATCCCGACGATGGTGTTCCTGCTGTTGGGGCTGGTCGGTGGGTCCTGATGCTCCTGGTCCGAGGTAGCGCCGAGCTGCTCGAGGGTCCCCACGGCCTCTCGCTGCGGCTGCTCGGCTCCCTCGAGCGCAAGCAGGTGGAGGCGATCCGCGCGGCCTTCAGCGCCGTCCCGGTCCAGGCCTGAAGAGCCCGGGCCGAGGTCCGACCTCAGCCGACCGGCTAGACCAGCTCGCGCTTGAGGATCTTGCCGGTGGCCGTCATCGGCAGCGAGTCGACGAAGGCGACGATCCGGGGGTACTTGTAGGCCGCCATCTGCTCCTTGGCCCACGCGACCAGCTCGTCCTCGGTGATCGTGGCGCCCTGGTTGCGGATCACGAACGCCTTGATCTCCTCGCCGTGGCTGTCGTGGGGTACGCCGACCACGGCGGCCAACGACACGTCGGGATGGCTGATCAGGACCTCCTCGATCTCCCGCGGATAGACGTTGAAGCCCCCGCGGATGATCATGTCCTTGGACCGGTCGACGATGTAGTAGAACCCGTCCTCGTCGCGCCGGGCCAGGTCGCCGCTGCGGAACCAGCCGTCGCGGACGGCCTCGGCGGTCGCCTCCGGCCGGTTGAGGTAGCCGGTCATGATGTTGTGCCCGCGGATCGCGATCTCGCCGATCTCGTCCGCGCCCTCGACGGTGTTCCACTCGTTGTCGATGAGCTTCAGCTCCACACCCCAGATGGGCACGCCGATCGACCCGGGCCGCGGTTCACGGTCGGGGTCGGAGAAGGTCGCGACCGGCGAGGTCTCCGACAGCCCGTAGCCCTCCAGGATCTGCACACCCAGCCGGGCCTGCACCTCCTTGATGATCTCGACGGGGAGGCTGGCCCCGCCCGAGACCGCGACCCGCATGTTGCCGGCGATCTTGTCGACGTCGGCGCCCTCGAGGGCACCCAGCAGCCCCCACCACATGGTCGGCACGCCGGCGAAGAAGGTGACGTCCTCCCGCTGCATCAGGTCGACCGCCGCCTGCGCGTCGAAGCGCGGCAGCAGCACCAGCGTCGCCGCCATCGAGAACCCGGCGTTCATCTGCACGGTCGAGCCGAAGGAGTGGAACAGCGGCAGCGTCAGCAGGTGGGTGTCGCTGGCGGGCTGTGCGTTGAACAGCCGGTTGCAGGTCATCGCGTTCATCATCAGGTTGCTGTGGGACAGCTCCGCACCCTTGGCCTGGCCGGTGGTGCCGCTGGTGTAGAGGATGACCGCGGTGTCGGTCTCCTGACGCACCCGCGCCTCGAAGACCGGGGGCAGCTGACCGGTGGCGGCGCCCAGCGTCACCGTGTCGTCGAAGGGCGAGGCGGCCGTCGGGTCGGCGGGGATGTAGACGAAGGTCTCGCAGCCGGCGGCGGCCTGGAAGCCGGCGTACCCGTCCTCGCCCATCGGCAGCTCGGGGGTGCCCTGGAAGCAGAAGTAGGCCTTGGCGCCCGAGTCGTCGAGGTAGTAGGTGACCTCGCGGCCCTTGTTGAGCACGTTGAGCGGGACCACGACCGCGCCGGCCTTGAGGATGCCGTAGTAGACGATCGGGAAGTAGGGCAGGTTGGGACAGGTCAGCGCGACCTTGTCACCGGGCTGGATCCCGAGGGACACCAGATAGTTGGCCACCTGGTTGGCCGCGCCGTCGACCTGGGCATAGCTGAGCCTGGTCTCGCCCAGCACCAGGGCGTCGCGGGTGGGGTACTTGCGGGCGGAGTCCTCGAGCAGGATCGACAGGTTGTACATGTCGCCAACCTAGGCCGACGCCGCACCGCGCGCCAGGCTCGCGCCCTCGACGCCTGGCGGCGCGGCCGGTCAGGTCACCGGACGCCGCCGTCGCCCCCGCCCTCGACGCCGTAGATGACCGTGGCGGAGGAGTCGCCGCCGGAGATCGTGGCGGAGACCTGGAGCCCGGCACCGGTGAAGGTGACCAGGCGCTGGCCGTAGGGCGTCACCATCGAGCTCCCTCGACGAACCCGGCCTCCAGGAGCAGGCGCCGGACCGACTCCTCGGCCGAGGCCGCCGAGCCGGCGAAGCCGACCGTGACGCTGAAGAGCCGGCCCGTCACCGGATGCCCTGCACGATCGTGCCGTCGACGATGGGGATACCCTCCGGGAACCCGGGAGGCAGCCGTCCCTCGGTGACCTCGATGGACGACGAGCCGTCGCCCCGCCGGCGCCGGTTCGCCGCGGCGCGGGTCCGGGGAGCCCTCGGCCCGGAGGACGCCGTGGCCTGCGGTCCGGCTTCCTTCGTCGACGCCGCGGCCCCGGTGGGCACGGGGTCCCACCGCGAGCCGTCGTCCTTGGGCGGCGCCGCGCAGCCGGCCGTCACCAGCCCCGCGCACAGGGCCGCGAGGACCAGTCGGACCGACGTCACTCTCACCACCGGGACAGGGGATCACGACACCGAAGGCGGTGTCCGACGAAAGCCCGAATCGAGCGTGGACGAGAATGGGCGGGTGGCGGAGTCGGACAGCGACAGGGAGTTCTTCCGGACCTACGGTCCCTGGGAGCCCTACACGCCGGCCGAGGCCGCCGCGGCGATGCAGGGGTTCGCGGCCCCGTGGTGGGTGGTCGGTGGGTGGGCGATCGAGGCGTTCACCGGTGTCCCCGTGACCACGAGGACATCGACCTGGGCATCTTCACCTCCGACTTCCCCGAGCTCCGACGCCAGCTCGGGGATCGGTTCCACCTGTGGAGCAACCACGGCGGCACGTTCCGGGTGGTCACCGACGAGCGGCCGGAACCGCTCGACCCGCTCGCCCAGACGTGGGTCCGGGAGCATGCCGGTGCGCCGTGGGTGATGGACGTGATCCTGAACGCCGTCGGCGACGGCGTCTGGCGGGCCCGGCGCGACCTCGACCTGGAGGCGCCCCTCGACGAGGTGACCTGGACCCGCGACGGGATCCGCTACCTCAACCCGGAGCTGGTGCTGTTCTTCAAGGCCAGGCTCCAGCGTCCGAAGGACGAGCTCGATCTGGCCAGCTGCCTCCCGCTGCTCGGCGCCGACCAGCGGAGCTGGCTCCACGACGCCCTCCGGCAGGCGTACGGCGACCACGCCTGGCTGGCCCGGCTGGCCGAGCCGGATCCGACTCGGGTCAGGTCCTCCGGGGTGACGATGTAGGCGATCACCGTGCCGCCGGTGGAGTCGTCGGCGCTGATGACCACGCCGTAGCCGTGGCCGGTGAACAGGCCACCGTGGTCGCCGATGACGGGCACGTCCTTCTGCTCGTCCATGCCCGCGGCGGTGAGGGCCTGCTTCGCGGCCGCGATCGCCTCCGCCGGGGTGCCGTCGTACTGCACGGTCACGCTGAAGCCCTCGTTGGCCGCGGCGGTGAAGAGGATCTTCCCGTCGACCACGGGCACGTCGTCGGCGGGGTAGCCGTCGGGCAGCTTGTTGCCGCCGGCCTCGAACGTGCCGTCGGAGGTCTCCACCTTGACCTTGTCGCCGTCGACGTTGACGTCGGCGTCCTGACTGGTGGCGTCCTCGATCGACTTCTCGATGGACTTCTCGGTGGCCTTGTCGGAGGCCCCGGAGCAGCCGGCCACCAGGGCGGTGACGGCGAGCAGCGGGGCGACGAGCGCGAGACGACGAAGCATGGTGACCTCCTGGGTGGCGGAGCACAGTCAACCAGCCCGGCGACCCTCGCGCAGATGATCCGAACAGGTCATGGCGCGGGCGTCAGGTCGCCCGCTGGGTGAGGATCCGGTCGGCGCGTGCGAGGTCGCCGCGCAGCGCGGCGGGAGTCAGCATCCCGGCAGCCGGCGGCCGGCAGCCGCCAGATGCCGGTGCCGCGCATCCGCACCGAGATCTCCAGATCGGTCTCATCGCCCTGGTCGACGAAGACCATGAGCAGGAAGGCGCGCAGCCCGCGCCAGCTCCCCTCCTCGGCCCAGGCCTGCTGCGGCTCGTGGGTGATGACGCGCATCTCGGGCGCCATCCCCGCCCAGGTGTGGTCCCGCCACCGGGTGCCGACCCCGGTGACCTTGGTGGAGAGCAGCTCCACCCGGCGCAGGCTCGACTGCCACTCGGGGCGGTGCCGCGGGTCGGCGAGGTAGGCGAACAGGGGTGCCACGGGGTGGTGCATCCGGACCACGAGGTTGTGGGCGCGACCGGCCGACCCCGAGACCACGGGACTACCAGCGCTCGCCGGTCAGGCGCTCGTAGGCCTCGACGTACTTCGCCCGGGTCTGGGCGACCACGTCGTCGGGCAACGCGGGCGGTGGCTCCCCGGAGGCGCGGTCCCATCCGGACGCGGGCGAGAGCAGCCAGTCGCGCACGAACTGCTTGTCGTAGGACGGCTGCGAGCGACCTGGCTCCCACCGGTCGGCCGGCCAGAACCGGGACGAGTCGGGGGTGAGCACCTCGTCGGCGAGCACGATCTCCCCGGACTCGCTGTGGCGCCCGAACTCCAGCTTGGTGTCGGCCAGGATGATGCCCCGCTCGCGGGCGATCCGCTCCGCCCGGTCATAGACCGTCAAGGTGAGCTCCCGCAGCGCCGCCGCGTCGCCGGCCCCGACGGTGGCGACCACGGCATCGAAGGACACGTTCTCGTCGTGGTCGCCCAACGCCGCCTTCGTGGCGGGGGTGAAGACCGGCTCGGGCAGCCGGGAGCCGTCCTCGAGGCCCTCGGGGAGCGGGATGCCGCAGACCTCACCCGTCGCGCGGTAGTCGAGCAGACCCGACCCGGTGAGGTAGCCGCGCGCCACGCACTCGACGGGGAACATCTCCAACGGCTCGCAGACCACGGCTCGACCGGTCACCTCCACGGGTACGTCGAGGGAGACCAGATGGTTCGACACCAGGTCGGCCAGCTGGTCGAACCACCACAGTGACATCCGGGTCAGGATCTCTCCCTTGTCGGGGATGCCCGGGCTGAGCACGAAGTCGAACGCCGAGATCCGGTCGCTGGCCACCATCAGCAGCTTGCCGGCGTCGGCCCCCTCATCGAGGCGGTAGAGGTCGCGCACCTTGCCCGAGTGCAGGTGGGTGGCGCCCGGCAGCACCGGGGCCGGCGGGAGCACGAGGTCCGGCATGCGTGGAGCCTAGCGCCGTACCGGTGAGCGCCGCAGTCCCTGTCCAGCCGCCAGACCCCGCCGTCGCACTAGGCTCACCGATGTCGGCTCGAACGCCGTCAGGGAGAGGTGGCGAGGTGAGCGGAAGCGCGTTGTGGCACGGCTTCGCGGACATGTCGGTGGTCAGCCGTGAGGAGTTCGTGCTGACCCGCGGCGAAGGCTGCCGGGTGTGGGACGACACCGGCCGGGAGTACCTCGACGCCACCGCCGGGCTGTGGTTCGCGAACGTCGGCCACGGCCGTCGCGAGATCGCCGAGGCGATGGCCGAGCAGGCCGCCCGGCTGGCCGCCTACAGCTCCTTCGGCGATGTCGCCGTCAACACGGCAGTCCGGCTGGCCGACGAGGTGGCCGCGCTCGCGCCCGTCCCGAACGCGAGGGTGTTCTTCACCTCCGGCGGCTCGGACTCCGTCGACACCGCGATCAAGATGGTGCGCCGCTGGACGCAGCTCACGTCGTCCGAGGGTGCGCCCCGCACCACCATCGCGGTGCTCACCCACGCCTACCACGGCATGCACCAGGGCGGCACCGCGCTGGCGGGCATCCCGGTCAACCGCGACGGGGTCCCGGACCTCGACACCGACGTCGTCGAGCTGACCCACGGCGACCTCGAGGCCGCCATCGCCCGGCTCGACGAGGCGGGCGGGGTCGCCGCGGTGTTCGCGGAGCCGGTCACCGGCGCGGGCGGTGTGCGCTTCGCGGGCGAGGAGTTCCTGCTCGGACTGCGCAAGGCCTGCGCCGAGCGAGGCACGCTGTTCGTCGCCGACGAGGTGATCACCGGCTTCGGCCGGACCGGCGCCTGGTTCGGCTCCGACCTGCTCGGGCTCGAGCCCGACCTGGTGCTGTGCGCCAAGGGACTGACGTCGGGCTATGCCCCGATGGGGGCGGTGCTCGCCTCCGAGCGGGTCTGGGGCCCGTTCTACGCCGAGGGCGCCGGGGTGTGGCGGCACGGCTACACCTACGGCGCGCACGCCGTCGCCGCGGCCGCCGGGCTGGCGAACCTGGCGATCATGCGCGACGAGCGGCTGCCCGAGCACGTGGCCGACCATGCTCCGCTCCTCCACGCGGCGCTCGCCGACGCACTCGCCGGCGTGCCCGCGGTGTCCGAGGTGCGGACCGCGCCCGGCTACCTCGCCGCCGTCCAGCTCGCCGACCCGGCCGGCGTCGAGGACGCCGTGCGCGCATTGCGCGTCCACGGGGTCTCGACCGCGGGCTCGCCGGCGGCGGCCTGCAGGTCTCCCCGCCCTGGTGATGAGCGCCGAAGAGATCGAGGAGCTGGCCCGCCGGTTCGCCGCCGCCCTGACCTGACCGCGACATGCGGGAAATGGTCGCCCGACATGCCGGAAATGGTCGCCCGACGTGCGGGGAACGGCTCAGCGGGTGAGCTCGCGGACCACCGAGTCGACCACGGCCACCAGGTCGCCGCCGGTGCGCTGCGCGACCTCCCGCTGCCGTTGGTACGACGCCCCGCCGGCCACGATGTCGGCCACGCCGGCGAGCTCCGTCGTACACCCGAGGCGGGCGGCGGTCGGCTCCAGCCTCACCAGCAGGTCGGCGAGGTCCTCGGTGACCAGCCGCTCGGTGTTGTCGGCGTCGAGGATCACGATCGCGTCGAGACCGTAGCGCGCGGCGCGCCACTTGTTCTCCTGCACGTGCCACGGCGGGAGCGTCGGCAGCCGCTCACCGGCGGCGGCACGCGCGTCGAGGTCGACGACCAGGCACTGCATCAGCGCCACCAGCGACGCGAGCTCCGCCTGGTTGCTGATGCCGTCGCAGACACGGTTCTCGATGGTGCCGAGCCGGGGCGCCGGGCGCACGTCCCAGCGGATCTCGTTGATCTCCTCGATCACCCCGGTGACGATCTGGTCCTCGGCGAAGGACTCGAACTCCGCCCACGTCTCGAACTGGAACGGCAGGCCCGCGGTCGGCAGCTGCTGGAACATCAGAGCCCGGTTGGAGGCGTAGCCGGTGTCGGTCCCTGCCCAGACGGGCGAGGAGGCCGAGAGCGCCTGCAGGTGGGGGAACCAGGTGAGCAGCGCCGACAGCACCGGCATCACCCGGTCGCGGTCGGGCATCCCGACGTGCACGTGCATCCCCCAGATCAGCATCTGCCGGCCCCACCACTGGGTGCGGTTGATCAGCTCCTCGTAGCGGTGGCCCTCGGTCAGCTGCTGGGCGTCCCAGGCCGCGAACGGATGGGCGCCGGCACCGAACAGGTCGACGCCGAGCCGGTCGGCCTCGGGGAGCACCACGTCGAGCAGCCGGCCGAGGTCGGTCATCGCCTCCCCCACCGTGTCGCAGATCCCGGTGACCAGCTCGACGGTGTTGCGGAGCAGCTCGCCGTGCAGCCGCGACGGGTCGGGCAGCCGCTCGCCGGAGGCGCGGATCAGCTCGCCGGCGGCGCTGACCAGGTCGCGGCTGGTGCGGTCGACGAGGCCGAACTCCCACTCCACGCCGAGCGTGGGAGTCGTCGAGGGGTGGAAGTCGATCCGCACCGGACCAGCCTAGGGTGGAGCCATGCCCGAGTCAGCCGAGGAGATCTACGCCCGAGTGGTCGCGGCCGTGGGCGCGGGGGGACGCCTCCCGATGCCACCGGTCGACGAGTGGGACATCTTCCCGTGGGAGGTGGTGGACGGCCGGCTGGCGCCGCGGGTGGTGGAGCCGCCACTGGCGGCCGAGGAGCCGCGCCGCGGTGTCGACGGCGTCGACTGTGTCCCCTGCGCCGGCGAGGGCGACGCCGTCCGGATCTGGGAGAACGACCGCTGGAAGCTGGTGCACCCGCCCCGGCCGGGCGGCCTGCCGCTGGTGCTCTGGCTGATGAGCAAGGAGCACATGGACTACGCCGACATGAGCGACGAGCTCGCGGCGGAGTACGGCCGGCTCTCGGTCTGGCTGTGCCGGATCATCGAGCGGATGGAGCACGTCGGCCGGGTCCACGTCTGTCGCTACGGCGACGGCTCGGAGCACCTGCACGTGTGGTTCTTCGCCCGTCCGGCACGGTTGCCGCACCTGCTGGGGTCACTCGTCATCGAGTGGAACGAGATGCTGCCTCCGGTGCCGGAGGACGTCTGGCGTGACGATCTCCGCTACGTCGCCACCCGGCTCGCCCACCACGACGGCTGGTCGCTGGTCTGAGTCGCCTCAGGTGCCGAGGGCGAAGATCACCAGCGCCACCACGAAGGCCAGCGCGACCCCGCAGAGAAGCAGCAGGATCATCATGCCGGGGTGCCGTTGCTTGGAGGCGCCCATCGCGCCGGGCAGGAACGTGAGCACGGGGGTGGCGTACCACAGCTCCGCGGTCTCCCCCGGCGCCAACGCCACCGGCTGCTGAGCCTTGCCGTACTGCCACATCCACTGGGCGTGGGCGGAGACGACGTGCTGGCCGGGGGCGACCGGGAAGAGGTTCTCGCCGTACTTCGCGGGGGCGGGGTAGCCGTCGATCTGCACCTTCGGCGTGATCATCGAGAGCAGCATGTTGCCCTGCAGGTGGAGCTTGACGTAGGCCGGTGGCTGGGCGTTGACCGGCTGCCGCTCGGCGGTGTCTCCCGGGCCGCGGGGCGCGCGTTCGGCGGTGGTGACCCGTTCCTCGGTCGGGTCGTCGGCCAGGTGCCTCGCCGGCGCCGCCGCCGTCTCGGCCGCGGGCTGCTCGACCTCCGGGGCCTCGGCGGCATGCTTGGCCGGGGCGTCCGCCGTCGGCTCCGCGGAGGTCTCCGCCGTGGGCTCGGCCACCGCAGGCTCGGCCGCCGCGGCCTCAGGTGCGGGCTCGGCAGGCGCGCCCATGGGCTCGGTCTGCTGCTCGTCGGTCACAGGATGCTCCCCGGGGAGTACGCCGCCGCGTCCGGATGACGGGCGGTGACATCCCCGATCCTCCTGCACACCTGCTCGGTCTGCGCGACCGCCGCGCCGGTGAAGGTGATTGGCGCGGCGACCAGCGCGTCGATCTGGTCCCGGCCCAGACCGAGCCGAGGATCGGCAGCCAGGCGGTCGAACACGTCGTTGTCGGGCCGACCGGAGCGCAGGTCGAGCGCGGCACCGACCGCCGCCTCCTTGATCGCCTCGTGGGCCGTCTCGCGACCGACCCCCGCCCGGACCGCGGCCATCAGCACCTTGGTCGTCGCCAGGAACGGCAGGTAGCGGTCGAGCTCGCGCTGGATCACCGCCGGGAAGGCGCCGAACTCGTCGAGCACCGTCAGGAAGGTCTGGAAGAGACCGTCGGTGGCGAAGAACGCGTCGGGCAGCGCCACCCGTCGTACGACGGAGCACGAGACGTCGCCCTCGTTCCACTGGTCGCCGGCCAGCTCCCCGACCATGGAGAGATGGCCGCGCAGCACCACCGCGAGGCCGTTGACCCGCTCGCAGGAGCGGGTGTTCATCTTGTGCGGCATCGCCGACGAGCCGACCTGACCCTCCTGGAACCCCTCGGTCACCAGCTCGTGGCCGGCCATCAGCCGGATCGTGGTGGCCAGGTTGGACGGCGCGGCCACCAGCTGCACGAGCGCCGAGACCACCTCGAAGTCGAGGCTGCGGGGATAGACCTGACCGACGCTGGCGAGGGTCCGGTCGAAGCCGAGGTGGGCGGCGACCCGGCCCTCCAGCTCGGCGAGGGCGGCCTCGTCGCCGCCGAGCAGGTCGAGCATGTCCTGGCTGGTGCCCATCGGCCCCTTGATGCCGCGCAGGGGATAGCGCGCCAGCAGCTCCTCGACCCGCTGCACCGCGATCAGCAGCTCGTCGGCGACGGTCGCGAAGCGCTTGCCCAGCGTGGTCGCCTGGGCGGCGACGTTGTGGGACCGGCCGGCCATCACGGTCAGCTCGTGCTCGGCGGCCAGCCGGCCGAGCCGTGCCAGGGCGGCGACCGCGCGGTCGCGCATCAGCGCGAGCGACTGGCGGACCTGCAGCTGCTCGACGTTCTCGGTGAGGTCGCGCGAGGTCATCCCCTTGTGGATGTGCTCGTGGCCGGCCAGCGCGCAGAACTCCTCGATCCTCGCCTTCACGTCGTGGCGGGTGACCCGCTCCCGCGCGGCGATCGAGGCGAGGTCGACCTTGTCGACGACCTGCTCGTAGGCCTCGACGACCCCGTCGGGCACCTCGACCCCGAGGTCGCGCTGCGCCCGGAGCACGGCGATCCACAGCCGCCGCTCGAGCACGATCTTGTGCTCCGGCGACCAGATCTCGGCGAGGTCGGGCGCGGCGTACCGCGTGGCCAGGACGTTGGGGACGCTCACCCGGCCGATTTTAGGGGGCCGGACCCGCGATCGACCCGTCGCCCGCCGTCAGCCGACGGGCGGCGGGCCGACCCGTGCCTCGGCGACCCGCTTGAACCCGGCGTTCTCGGTGGCCAGGACCCGCTCGAGGGTGCGGCCGACGAACCGTCCGAGCAGACCGGCCCCCCGACCGGTCAGCTCGAGCCGGAGCGTGTTGCGGCACCCCGACGCCGTCGGCTCGACGAGGTGGGTGGCGACCATCCGCGCCAACCCGACCCGGGTCCCCCAGACGAAGCGGGTCGGCGCCTCGGTCTCCGTGACGGTCCAGACCCGCGCCGACTGACCCGGCTGCTTGATGCGCACCCGGCTGCCGGGCAGCAACGGCCCGGGGTCGAGCCGCTCCACCCGCGTCATCGTGGTCGGGCTGATCATGGGCAGCGCCTCGACGTCGAGGGTGACCGCCCAGACGGTCTCGGCCGGCGTGTCGATCTCAATGGTGTGCTCCCAGCGCATGCCGCGAGTGTACCATTTGGTACATGTCGAGCGAAAGCCCACGCGACCGCCTGCTCACCGCACTGGTCGAGTACGCCGCGGCGCACGGCCTGGCCGACGCCTCGCTCCGCGAGCTGGCCGCCGCGGTGGGCACCAGCCACCGGATGCTGCTCTATCACTTCGGCTCCCGCGAGGGTGTGGTCGCGGCCGTCGTGAGCCGGGTCGAGTCCGACCAACGGGCCGTGCTGGCCGCGTTGGCCGAGGAGGCCACGTCCCCCTCCGACCTGGTGCGGCGCCAGTGGGCGCTGCTCAGCGCGCCGGAGATGTGGCCCTACCTCCGGCTGTTCTTCGAGGCGTCGGCGCTGGCGCTGCACGGGAGACCCGGCACCGAAGGCTTCCTCGACAGCCTGACGGACACCTGGCTCCCCGTGGGGTTGGCCGCGGCTGAGCGATTCGGACTCGAGCTCGACGTCGCCGAGGTCCGGCTCGGCGTCGCGCTGCTGCGGGGGCTGCTCCTCGACGCGGTGGCCTCGGGCGACCCGTCCGGTCCGGGCGAGGCGCTCGAGCGCTACCTGGCCGTCTGGGAGTCCGCGAGGTCGGCCTGAACCGGTCCGGCGAGGGTCAGCCGGTGATCTCGAAGCCGCGCACCGGCTGCCGCGCGGCCAGCGAGACGCGCAGGTCGCGGACCACCGCCGAGGGCGGGCCGTGGCGGCACCACGCGACGAAGTCGTTGACCGCGACGTCCTCGCCGACGGCGTACGCGTGCACCGTGCCGTCGACCTCGTTGCGCACCCAGCCGCGCAGCCCGAGCCGCAGCGCCTGCTCCTGCGCGTGCCACCGGAACGCCACGCCCTGCACCACCCCGGAGGCCACCACGTCGACGGCCAGCTCGGTCTCGCTCACCCCTCCTATCCTGGACACCGTGCCCGAGCCTGTCGACCGCGTGCCCGCCCCGACGTACGGCGTCCCGCCGGACCAGGCGCCGGCCCGCGCCGAGGAGCTCGCGCGCGACCTGGCGCGGCGGCGGACCGTCCGCGACTTCGCGCCGACGCCGATCCCCGACGGCGTCCTGGAGTGGGCGGTCCGGGCGGCGGCGTCGGCGCCGAGCGGCGCACACGTGCAACCCTGGCGCTTCGTCATCGTCGAGGACGCGCAGCGGCGTCGCGAGCTGCGGGAGGCGGCCGAGGCCGAGGAGCGGGAGTTCTACGCGCGGCGTGCCTCGGAGGAGTGGCTCGACGCCCTCGAGCCGCTGGGCACCGACTGGCACAAGCCGTTCCTCACCGACGCCCCCGCTCTGATCGTCGTCTTCGAGGTCCACCAGGGCCTGAGCACACCCCGGCCCTACTACGTCAAGGAGTCGGTGGGCATCGCCGTCGGCCTGCTGCTCGCCACCCTCCACCGCGCGGGGCTCGCGACGCTCACGCACACCCCGAGCCCGATGCGATTCCTCGGCCCGATTCTCGGTCGACCCGCCGAGGAGCGGCCGTTCGTCGTGGTCCCGGTCGGCTACCCCGCACCCGGAGCCACCGTGCCGGCGCTCACTCGCAAGCCGCTGGAGGAGGTGCTGGTCCGGGTCTGAGCCTCGGTGCGGCCGGGTTGGGGGCGGCTCGATAGGTTCGGCCGGGTGAGCGAGCCCGACCCGCGCCGGTGGCGCATCCTGGGCGTCACCCTCGTCGTCGGGTTCATGTCGCTGCTCGACGTGACCATCGTCAACGTCGCGCTTCCCTCGATCCAGGCCGGGCTCGGCACCACCGCGGCGACGGTGCAGTGGATCGTGTCCGGCTATGCCCTGGCCTTCGGGCTGACCCTGGTCACCGGCGGACGGCTGGGCGACGCCTACGGCCGCCGACGGATGATGCTGATCGGGCTGACCGGCTTCATCGTCTCCTCGGCCGCGGTCGGCCTGGCGCCCACCGCGTGGGTGGCGGTGGCCGCGCGGCTGGCCCAAGGCATGAGCGCCGGGCTGCTGACCCCGCAGAACTCCGGGCTGATCCAGCAGCTGTTCTCCGGCGACGAACGGGGTCGGGCCTTCGGGGCGTTCGGCTTCACCGTGTCGGTCTCGTCCGCGATCGGACCGGTGCTGGGAGGGCTGATCATCGCGATCTTCGGGGCCGACCAGGGGTGGCGCTACCTGTTCCTGGTCAACGTGCCGATCGGCCTGGTCGCCCTCGTGCTGATCGCCCGCATGGTCCCGGGGCGACCGTCCGACGACGGCGGGGCGCAGGGGCTGGACCTGGTCGGCGCCGCGCTGCTCGGGCTGATGGTGCTGGCGGTGCTCTATCCCCTGGTCGGCGTGATCGGGGAGTCCTGGTGGGTGCTGCTGCTGGTCGCCCTGGCGCCGCCGCTCGGCTGGGCCTTCGTGGCCTGGGAACGGCGGGTCGTACGCCGCGGTGGCGCCCCGCTGCTGGACATCGCCCTGCTGCGCCACACGCCGGGCTACGGCAACGGGATGGCGGTCGGCGCGATCTACTTCACCGGCTTCACCGGCGTGTTCCTGGTGCTCTCGGTCTTCTTCCAGGAGCAGCTCGGCCTGTCGGCGCTCGAGGCGGGGCTGCTGGTGACACCGTTCGCCGCCGGGTCGGCGGTCGCGGCGCCGGTCGCCGGCCGGCTGGTCTCGGTGATCGGCCGGAGGATCACCCTGATCGCGCTGAGCACCATGCTGGTCGGGCTGGCCGGCGTGGTCGCGGTCGCCCCCGACGGCACCAGCCCCGTCTGGCTGCTGGTGCCGCCGCTGCTGGTCGCCGGGCTCGGCGGCGGGGCGGTCGTCTCCCCCAACTTCACGCTCACCCTGCGGGACGTGCCGCCGCGGATGGGCGGCGCGGCCGGCGGGGCACTCCAGACGGGGCAGCGGATCGGCTCCGCGATCGGCGCCGCGCTGCTGATGAGCGTCTTCCGGGTCGGGCTGGGACGCGGCTGGGCCCCCCAGCTCGCGCTGCGCGTCACCCTGGTGTCGGCCGGGGTGCTGATCGCCGCGGCGCTGGCCCTCGCGGTCCTCGACTGGCGGCGTGGTGACCGCCCGGTGCCCGCCGGGACCGCGGGCGGGTAGCCCTACTGCTGCTCGCGGGCGGCGGCGCGGGCGATGTCGGTGCGCGCCTGGGCGCCGGGGAAGGTGATGGTGTGGACGCCTTCGTAGGCCTTGGCACGGGCGTCGGCCAGGTCGCTGCCGACCGCCACGACCGCGAGCACCCGGCCACCGGCGGTGACCAGCTGGCCGTCGGCTCGGCGGGCCGTGCCCGCGTGGAAGACGTGCACGTCGGGCTCACGGTCCAGCGTCTCGGCGCCCTTGATCAGGTCGCCGCTGGAGCTCGACTCGGGATAGCCGGCGCTGGCCATCACCACCGCCACGGCGGCTCCCTCGCGGAACCTCGGCGGCGGCACGTCGGCGAGCGTGCCCGTCGCGGCGGCGTACAGCAGCTCGGAGAGGGGTGACTCCAGGAGCGCCAGCAGCGGCTGCGTCTCGGGGTCGCCGAAGCGGGCGTTGAACTCCACCACCCGCACGCCGCGCGAGGTCATCGCCAAGCCGGCGTAGAGCAGCCCGCGAAACGGCGTGCCCCGGCGCTCCATCTCGTCGACGGTCGGCTGCAGAACCGTGCGGGTCACCTCGTCGACCAGGTCGGCCGGGGCCCATGGGAGCGGCGTGTAGGCACCCATCCCGCCGGTGTTGGGGCCGGCGTCGCCGTCGAAGATCCGCTTGAAGTCCTGAGCGGGCTGGAGGGGATAGACGGTGCGGCCGTCGGTGATCGCGAACAGGCTCACCTCGGGGCCGTCGAGGAACTCCTCGACGACCACACGCTCGCAGGCCGCAGCATGGGCCAGCGCCGCGTCGCGGTCGTCGGTGACCACCACGCCCTTGCCGGCGGCGAGGCCGTCGTCCTTGACGACGTACGGCGCCCCGAAGGCGTCCAGCGCCGCCGCCACCTGCTCCGGCGTCGTGCAGACGCGCGCGGCGGCGGTGGGGACCCCGGCGGCCTCCATCACGTCCTTGGCGAACGCCTTGGAGCCCTCGAGCTGCGCCGCCTCGGTGCTCGGGCCGAAGCAGGCGATGTCGCGGGCGCGCACCCCCGTGGCCACGCCGGCCACCAGCGGGGCCTCGGGGCCGACCACGACCAGGTCGACCTCCAGCCGCTCGGCGAGCGCCGCGACGGCCTCGGCGTCCATCAGGTCGACGTCGTGGAGGGTGGCCACCTCGGCGATGCCCGGGTTTCCGGGCGCCGCGTGCACCTCGGTGACCCCTGGGTCTCTGGCGAGCGCCCACGCGAGTGCGTGCTCGCGGCCGCCCGTGCCGATCACCAGGGTCTTCACGGGTCGTGAGCCTAGCGGGGGTCCTGACCCGCGCCGGGTGCGGCACCTGAGGTGGCTGGCCCTCAGTCGTGCACGACCAGCGTCTGCTCCCGACCGGGGCCGACGCCGACCCCCCAGATCCGGGTGCCGGACAGCTCCTCCAGCGCCTGGACGTAGCGCTGCGCGTTGGTGGGCAGCTCGTCGAAGGTGCGGCAGCCGGAGATGTCCTCCCACCAGCCGTCGAGGTGCTCATAGATCGGCTTCGCGTGGTGGAAGTCGGTCTGCGTCATCGGCATCTCGTCGTGGCGGACCCCGTCGATCTCGTAGGCCACGCAGACCGGCACCTTCTCCCACGACGACAGCACGTCGAGCTTGGTGAGGAACAGGTCGGTCAGGCCGTTGACGCGCGCGGCATAGCGGGCGACCACGACGTCGTACCAGCCGCAGCGGCGGTCGCGACCGGTGGAGACACCCACCTCGCCACCGATCTTCCAGAGCTTCTCGCCGTCCTCGTCGAACAACTCGGTCGGGAACGGCCCCGAGCCGACCCGGGTGGTGTAGGCCTTGATCACGCCGATCACCCGGTCGATGCGGGTCGGGCCGATGCCGGCGCCGGTGCAGACGCCGCCGGCGACGGCGCTGGACGACGTCACGAACGGGTAGGTGCCGTGGTCGACGTCGAGCATGGTGGCCTGGGCGCCCTCGAAGAGCACGGTCTCGCCCCGGTCGAGCGCCTGGTTGAGCAGCAGCGACGTGTCGGCCACCAGCGGCCGCAATCGATCGACGTAGGCGAGCAGCTCCTCGACGACCTGGTCGACCTCGACGGCGCGCCGGTTGTAGACCTTGGCGAGCAGCTGGTTCTTGACCTCGAGCGACGCCTCGACCTTCTCGGTGAGGATCTTCTCGTCGAACAGGTCGGCGACCCGGATGCCGAGCCGGTTGACCTTGTCGCCGTACGTCGGCCCGATGCCGCGGCCGGTCGTGCCGATCTTGTTGTGGCCGAGGAACCGCTCGGTCACCTTGTCGATGGTCTGGTGGTAGGGCGCGATCACATGGGCGCTGGCGGACACGACGAGCTCGCCGAGCTCGGGGCGCTTGGCGCGCAGCCCGTCGAGCTCGTTGAACAGCTGTGGCACCGAGACCACCACGCCGTTGCCGATCACCGCGGTGCAGCCCGGCGTGAGGATGCCCGTCGGCAGCAGGTGGGTGGCGAACCGCTCCCCGTCGATCACGATCGTGTGACCGGCGTTGTGACCGCCCGACGTCCGGACGACGTAGTCGATGGTGTCGGTCGTGGCGAGCAGGTCGGTGGCCTTGCCCTTGCCCTCGTCGCCCCACTGGGCGCCCAGGATCACGATCGCGGGCATCGCAGCCCCCCTCCTCGTCGGCGGACGCACGTTACCAAAAGGGCGTACAGACCCCAGGGGGCCTTCGCTAGGGTCCGAGGCGTGGACCCGCTCCTCGTCATCTCCAACGCCGCCGCCGGGACGGCGGACGAGGAGACCCTGGAGCGTGGGCTGGCCGTGCTGCGTCGGCACGGCTCGGTGGAGGTGGCCACCACCGGCACCCTCGGCGAGCTCGACAGCGTGCTCCACCGGGCCGGCTCGCGCACGATCGTGGTCGCCGGCGGCGACGGCTCCCTGCACGCCGTGGTGTCCGCGCTGCATCGACGCCACGACCTGGACCGCACGACCCTGGGCCTGCTGCCGTTGGGCACCGGCAACGACTTCGCCCGCAGCGTCGGCATCCCGCTCGACATCGAAGAGGCCGCGCTGCTGGTGGTGCGCGGCGCGCCGAGCCGCGTCGACCTGGTGGTCGACGAGCTCGGCGGCGTGGTCGTCAACAGCGTGCACGTCGGCGCCGGCGCGGACGCGTCCCGGCACGCCTCCGGCTGGAAGCACCGACTCGGGTCGATCGGGATCGGCGGGCTCAACCTCGGCAGGCTCGGCTACCCGATCGGCGCGCTGCGCACCGCGATCTCGCCGCCGACGCTGCGGCTGCGGGTCGAGCTCGACGGCGAGGTCGTCAACGACCTCGACCAACCGGTGCTGATGGTGGCGGCGGGCAACGGGCGCACCGTCGGAGGCGGCGCGCCCCTCACCCCCGACGCCGACGCCGCCGACGGACGGCTCGACGTGATGATCGCGCGCGCGGTCGGGCCGCTGTCGCGGCTGGGGTACGCCGCCCGGCTGGCCCGCGGCAGCCACCCCGACCACGCCGGCGTCACCTACCGCCGGGCCAAGCAGGTCTCGGTGTCCGGCGAGGCCTTCTGGTGCTCGGCCGACGGGGAGGTCGACGGTCCCGAGCGGCACCGGACCTGGCGCGTCGAGCCGGCGGCGTACTCCCTGCTGCTGCCGGCCTGACCCCTTCCGTCACGGCGCGGCCCGTCCATGGCCGACAACCCGGTCGGCACCGGCAGGTCGTCGTTGTTAGCGTGGCCGCTGCAGGCGGCCACAGGGTCGCCGTCCGAGAGCACGGCAGGAGCGGCACGACCATGGCACGAGGCGGACGCGGGCAGCAGGGCGAGCCCACCGACTGGGTGACGCGCGCCGCCGACGACGCCATCCGGCACGCGGGCGAGGGCAACCTGGTCACCTGCGCGTCCGGCATCAGCCCCTCGGGGCCGATCCACCTGGGCAACCTGCGGGAGTTCCTCACGGTGCACTTCGTCGTCGAGGAGGTACGCCGGCGCGGCGTCGAGGTCCGGCACCTGCACTCGTGGGACGACTACGACCGGTTCCGGAAGGTGCCGTTCGGCGTCGACGAGTCCTGGAACGACCACATCGGCCGGCCGCTCTCGGCGGTGCCCGACCCGTGGGAGTGCCACACCTCGTGGGCCGAGCACTTCAAGCAGCCGCTGCGCGACGCGCTCGCGGAGATGGGCTGCGAGATGCACGAGGTCAACCAGACCGAGATGTACACCGCGGGCGCCTACCGAGAGCAGATCCTCGGCGTGGTCCGCCGCCGGCACGAGATCGACGAGGTGCTCGGCCGCTACCGCACCAAGGCGCCCGACACCGAGAACGCCCAGGAGGCCGCGGCCCTGGAGGACTCGGTGGCGCTCGACGACGAGTCCTCCGGGAGCGGCGACCTCGCGCGCTTCCCGTTCAAGCCCTACTGCCGCGGCTGCGGGCGCGACACGGTGACGATCACCGGCTACGACGACGAGACCACCGACCTGGCCTACGTCTGCGACAGCTGTGGTGACTCCTTCGTCACCAACCTCGCCACCCCGGACGAGGGCAAGCTGGTGTGGAAGGTCGACTGGCCGATGCGGTGGGCCTACGAGAAGGTCGACTTCGAGCCGGCGGGTGCCGACCACTCCTCCCCGGGCTCGTCGTTCACCGTCGGCCACGAGCTGGTCGAGAAGTTCTGGGACTGGCCGCGGCCGTCGTGGTTCGGCTACTCCTTCGTCGGCTTCGCGGGCATGACGAAGATGTCCTCGTCGAAGGGTGGCGTGCCGACCGCCGAGGACGCCCTCCGAGTGCTGGAGGCGCCGATCCTGCGCTGGCTCTATGTCCGGCGCCAGCCGCGGCAGGCCTTCGACATCGACTTCGGGCCCGAGATCATCCGGCTCTACGACGAGTGGGACGCGCTCGGTCGCAAGGCCGCCGACCCGTCCCGTCGGGACGCCCACGTGCTGGCCTTCGAGCGTGCGGCGGCGACCTCGACGGCCGGTCGGCTGCCGACCCCGGAGGTCGTCGTACCGTTCCGGGTGCTGTCGTCGGTCGCCGACGTGACCGCCGGGTCGGGCGAGCAGATCAGCCGGATCGTGTCCGACGTCGGACACCCGCACGCCAGCGTCGCCGAGCTCGAGCCGCGGCTGTCCAAGGCGATCGGGTGGATCGAGGAGTTCGTCCCCGCCGAGGACCGCACCCTGGTGCGCGACGTCGCCGACGCCGACCGGCTGGGCCGGCTGACCGAGGACGAGCAGCGCTGGCTGATGCTCTTCCTCCACCGCCTCGGAAGCGCCGACGACCTCGACCACGTCACGGCGCTGGTCTACGGCGTGCCCAAGCTCGCCCTCGGCATGGACGTGTCCGACGACCCGACCGACGAGGTCAAGGCCGACCAGAAGGACTTCTTCCGGCTGCTCTACCAGCTGCTCGTCGGCGCCGACCGCGGCCCCCGGCTGCCGACCCTGGTGGTCGCGCTGGGTGCCGAGAAGGTGCGCTCCCTGCTGACGGCCGGGTGACCGCGCGGGTCGGGCCTCAGTCGGCGCGGGCCGCCTGCTGGTGTCGTGGCCGGGCGAACGACACGGCCGCGACCAGCCCGACCACCAGGACCACCGCGGGCAGCAGCATCGCCTCGGACATGGCCTTGCTGAACGGCTCCATCACCTGCGCGGGCAGGCCGTTGCCGCCCCCCTCGCCCGGGGTGAAGGCCAGCCCGTTGGCGGCCAGCCGGGCGTCGATGAGCACGGCGATCGCGGCCGAGCCGAGGACGGCGCCCACCTGGCGGGTGGCGTTGTAGACGCCCGCCCCCGCCCCCGCCTGCTGGAGGGGGAGGTTGCGGGTCGCGGTGGCGCTGTTGGGCGCCCAGATGAACGCGTTGCCGATGCCGAGCAGTGTCATCGGGAGCAGCAGCTGCCAGGTGGCCGAGTCGGGGGTCATCGCGACGGCGAGCCACCCGAAGCTGACGATGGTGGCCACGAAGCCGAACCCGGTCAGCAGCCGGGGGTGGACCCGGTCGGTCAGCTGCCCGACGCCGCGAGCCAGGAGGATCGTCATCACCGCCATCGGCACCAGGAGCAGGGCGCTGCGCGTGGGTGAGAGCCCGCGGACGAGCTGGGCGTAGAGCATGAACGGGAACGCGAAGGCGGTGATCGCGAAGCCCATCACCGAGATGGCGACGTTGGCGAGGGAGAAGTTGCGGTCGCGGAAGAGGCTCAGCGGGACCAGGGGCTCGCGGGTGTTGCGCGCCTGCCAGAGCAGGAAGATCGCCAGCACCACGACCCCCGCCCCGATGACCTCGGGCACGGTGATGACACCGGTGATCGTGGACCAGTCGTACTGGTGGCCCTCCTGGATGCCGAAGACCAGCAGGAACATGCCGACCCCGCTCAGGGCGACACCGAGCCAGTCGAAGCGGTGGGGATGGGTGGGCAGCTGCGGCACCAGCCGCCACGCCAGCGCGAAGGCCACCAGCCCGACCGGCACGTTGATGAAGAAGATCCACTCCCAGCCGAGGGCGTCGACCAGCAGGCCACCGAGGATCGGGCCGACCAGCGTGGCGACACCCGCGGTCGCTCCCCACAGCGCCATCGCCTGACCGCGGCGCGCCGCCGGGAAGATCCGGGTGATGATCGCCATCGTCTGCGGGGTCATCATCGAGGCGCCGAGGCCCTGGAAGACGCGCGCGACGATCAGCGCCTCGACGGTGCCGGTGAGCCCACACCACAGGCTCGCGAGCGTGAACACCGTGAGGCCGGTGAGGTAGAGCCGCTTGGGGCCGAAGCGGTCGCCGAGGCGGCCGGTGATGAGCACCGGGACGGCGTAGGCCAGGAGGTAGGCGCTGGTCACCCAGACCACGGAGTTCACATCGGCACGGAGGTCCTCGATGATCGCGGGGGTCGCGACGGTGACGATGGTGGAGTCGACCAGGATCATGAAGAAGCCGAGGCAGAGGGCGAAGAGCGCCGGCCACGGGCGGTCGTGCTGCGGCTCCTCGGGGAGGGGCGAGATGGCGGCTGAGGCGGCAGGCGGGGAGCTCTGGGTCACGTGGAGAGTCAACACCTGACCGCCGACACGTCTTCCCGACCTGGCAGGCTGATCCCATGGATCATGTCGACCTGATGGCCGGTCCCCCGCCCACCCTGCTGCCCGCGGACCCCGCGGCCGCCGAGCTCGCGGGCGGGGACGCCCCCGTGGCCGTCGTACGCCGGCACCCGGCGTCGCCCGCCGCCTGGGCCGCGCTGGCCGAGTCGGCCCGCGACGGCGGGGCCGACGACGTGACCGTCTATGCCTACGCCCGGGTGGGCTACCACCGCTCCCTCGACCTGCTGCGCCGCAACGGCTGGAAGGGCCACGGACCGGTCCCGTGGGAGCACGAGCCCAACCGCGGCTTCCTGCGCTGCCTCGGCCTGCTGGCCCTGTCGGCACGGGCGATCGGCGAGGCCGACGAGTGGGAGCGCTGCTCCTCCTTCCTCCGCGACTCCAGCCCCGCCGCCGCCGACGCCCTGCTGGCCTGACCACTGCCGCGGCGCCTCCGCGCCGCCTCTGGTTGCGGTGGTTTCCCATCTGGTGCGCCGTTGTGGTGGGTGAGTGCCTCGTCGAGCGCCCACTAACCCACCACAACGGCGCGGGAGATGGGACAAACGCGGCCACCCGCCGACCCGGAGCGGCATCGGGACGGTCAGGCGGCGCGCGAGCGGCGGTGCTCGACGGCGAAGCGCACGAGCTCGTCGGGGAGTCTGGTTCCGTAGCGCTCGCGCGTCAGTGCCTCCTCCCGCCGCAGCCGGGCCTTCGCCTCGCGTCGGCCGGAGAAGAGATCCCGCCACGTCACATGGGAGATCCCCAGGCCCAGCTGGCCGACGTCGGTGTCGCGCTGACGGTCGAGGAACGCCACCTGCGCAGGATCGACGATCGCGAAGCCTCCGTCATCGACGCTCCGGAACTTCGCCGCTCCATCGAACTCGACGAGGTGGCGCCCCACCCGGAGATCGCACCACCGCACGCCACCCGCGACCGGGACCGGGAACTGGGTGACCAACGGCCCCCACCCGAGCTCGGCCAGCAGGGCCCGGGTGAGGGACTCCCCGACCGACTCCGCACCAGGGTCCGCGAACGCCAGCGCGGCCCGGCTGGTCTTGACGTACGGCCAGCTCGTCATCCGCGCCAGCTCGAGCTCGAACTCGCGCATCGTGGCCCCGCGCGCGAGCACATGGTCCATCGCGACGACGCCCGCAGAGAACCCGTGCTCGCGAGCAAGGTCGAGGGCCGTCCGCGCCCGACCGGTCACCGGCACGTCCTGCACGCGCAGGATGCGTGCGGGCCGCTCGCGGCCGAGATGGTGCTTGACTCCGTGTTGGGTGCGCGAGCCTCCGACCCCCGTCCGGGTCACATGACTCAGCCCGGCGTGCAGGTCCAGCAGCGGGATCTCCAGAGCCCTGGCCGCGGAGTCGTGGCTGAGCGCATGGGGAAGAGCCATCGTCAGGTGCGCGGCGAGGTCACCCCACCAGCGCCACTGCGGCACGGACGCGCCCTCGGCTCGAGCGGACAGGACGTAGACGCCACGCCGGACCGACCGCCAGTCCGGCGTCCGGCTGCCGAGCCGGGCGCGGATCTCCGCCTCGGAGTAGCCGGCAGCGAGGGCCTGGGTGCGCGTGAACAGGCCGTCATGTGCCTCGGCGAGGTGAGCCAGGGCGGGGCGCAGCGCTGCACGATCCATGGCCCGATGGTGCCCCTCGCGGAGGCGGCGTACACCCTGGGCGCGGCACCCTGTGGACAAGGGCGATCGGGCTGGGGCCGCCGGTGAGGTCTGGCCCAGCCCCCGCGCCGTTGTGGGGCCTTAGTGCGCCCTCGAGGACGCACTAACCCCCAACAACGGCGCACCAGATGGGAAAGACCGCAACCCCAGCGGGCCCGGAGCGGGGCGTGCGTGAGGCGGAGGAAGCGTCAGGCGCCGAGCGTGTGCCCGGTGGAGCTGAGGTTCTCGCAGGCCTCCACGACGCGGGCGGCCATGCCCTCCTCGGCGGCCTTGCCCCACGAGCGCGGGTCGTAGGTCTTCTTGTCGCCGACCTCGCCGTCGATCTTGAGGACACCGTCGTAGTGGCGGTACATGTGGTCGGCGACGGGCCGGGTGAAGGCGTACTGCGTGTCGGTGTCGACGTTCATCTTGACCACGCCATAGCTGACGGCCGCCGCGATCTCCTCGGGCAGCGAGCCGGACCCGCCGTGGAAGACCAGGTCGAACGGCTTGGAACCGGCCGGCAGGCCGAGCTTCTCGACGACGGCCTCCTGGGCGTGCTGCAGGATCTCGGGGCGGAGCTTGACGTGGCCGGGCTTGTAGGCGCCGTGCACGTTGCCGAAGGTCAGCGCGGTCATGTAGCGACCGTTCTCACCGACGCCGAGCGCCTCGACGGTGGCCAGCGCGTCCTCGGGCGTGGTGTAGAGCTTCTCGTTGATCTCGCCGACGATGCCGTCCTCCTCGCCACCCACGACGCCGACCTCGATCTCGAGGATGATCTTGGCCGCGGCCGCCTTGGCCAGCAGCTCCTGGGCGATCTCGAGGTTCTCGGCGAGCGGTACGGCGGAGCCGTCCCACATGTGCGACTGGAACAGCGGGGCCTCGCCACGGGCGACCCGCTCGGCGGAGATGTCGAGCAGCGGCCGCACGAAGCCGTCGAGCTTGCCCTTGGGGCAGTGGTCGGTGTGCAGCGCGACGTTGACCGGGTAGGCCTTGGCGACCTCGGCGGCGTAGGCCGCGAAGGCGACCGAGCCGGTCACCATGTTCTTGACGGACGGACCGGAGAAGTACTCCGCGCCGCCGGTGGAGACCTGGATGATGCCGTCGGAACCGGCGTCAGCGAAGCCCTTGAGGGCAGCGTTGAGCGTCTGCGACGACGACACGTTGATGGCCGGGAACGCGAAGCCGCGCTCCTTGGCGGTGTCGAGCATCTGGGCGTAGACCTCGGGGGTGGCGATGGGCATATCCGTGCAGCTCCTCGGACGACGGGCACCGGTCCTTCGGGTTCTCCGACCGGCTCGATTTCCACCCTAGTGGCTAGGCCCGGGTCACCCGACGGCCGGTGACAACCCGTGGACGGCCGGATCCCACGCCCGGCCCGTAAGACGGCACCCGAGCACCCGCGAAGCGGTCCGATCGACGTGGTCTGCGTGTTACGGTCCTCGCGCCTCGGGGCCGACCGGCGGCTCTGACCGACTCCATCGGGGGACCGTTCTCGTGCTGCGCCGCCTGCTGACCATCGCCGCCCTGGCGGCCGCCCTGGCCGCGCCGCTCCCGGCCGACGCCGGCACGCTCGACCCGCACTACCACGAGCCCGCCGTGGGCGAGTGCCGGAACCTCACCTCCGACCAGCTGGGCAAGCAGTCGGACACCACGGCACCCATCGACTGCGGCAGTCGGCACACGACGAAGATCGTGGCCGTGCCGCAGATCCCGGACGGCGAGACCTGGGCGACCATGAAGGCGAACAACTGGGCCAAGCTCGGCAAGCTCTACGAGACGCAGTGCCGTCCGGCATGGGAGACGCTGTTGGGCGTCAACGACCGCGCTCAGGCGATGACCGCCTACGGCCTCGCGTGGTTCATGCCCACGGTCGCCGAGCGCAACGCCGGTGCACGCTGGTTCCGATGCGACGTCTACGTCCCGGCGGGCTCGTCGGCACTGACCCCGCTGAAGTACGACGCCGCACCGCTGGTCCCGGACCCGCTCACCAACTTCGTCCGCAAGTGCATGAAGGGCAAGGACTTCGCCTACACCAGCTGCAACGCGAGGCACGCATGGAGGGCGAAGGGCTCCTTCAACCTGCGCAAGCAGAAGACGTACCCGACCGACAAGCAGATCCGCCGCCAGGCCCTGGCCAAGTGCCCCGCCCTGGTCACCACTGGCACGTTCGCGTGGGCGCCGCCCACCAAGAGCCGCTGGAAGTACGGCTACCGAGCCATGGCGTGCTTCAACAAGACCAAGCACTGACGCCGGCGGCGGGACCTCAGCCCCGCCAGGCGGCCTCGTCGCCGAGGTCGGCGTACTCCCGGACCCAGGCGTGCATGGCGATCGCCGCGGCCGCCGAGGCGTTGATCGACCGCGTGGAGCCGAACTGCGCGATCGAGAAGGTGCCGTCGCAGACGCGGCGCGCCTCCTCGGACAGCCCAGGCCCCTCCTGACCGAACAGGAAGCACACCCGGCGCGGCATCGCCATCGTCTCGAGGTGCTCCGAGCCGGGCAGGTTGTCGATGCCGAGCAGGCGGACCGGCCCACCGGGGTGCTCGTGGAGGTACGCCGCCAGGTCGGCGGCCGTCTCGTGGTGGCGCAGGTGCTGATAGCGGTCGGTCACCATCGCGCCGCGCCGGTTCCAGCGCCGGTTGCCGACGATGTGCACCTCCGCGGCGAGGAAGGCGTTGGCGGAGCGGACGATGGTGCCGATGTTGAAGTCGTGCTGCCAGTTCTCGATCGCGACGTGGAAGTCGTGACGACGGGTGTCGAGGTCGGCGACGATCGCCTCCAGCCGCCAGTAGCGGTAGCGGTCCACGACGTTGCGACGGTCGCCGTGCGCGAGGAGCTCGGCGTCGTACTCCGGCCCGGTGGGCCACTCCCCCGGCCACGGTCCGACGCCGACCTCGGCCGGCCCGTGCGGCATCGGGTCGTACGGCGCCCGCTCGTCGTCGGGGCCCGGGTGGGGGCCGGCGTCGTGGCCGGGCCCGGTGCCGGTCGGGGTGGCGGGCATGGGGGAAGGGTAGGCGAACTCTCAGGCGCGCCCCGTTAGGGTTTCCGCCGTGACCCTGCTGCCGGCCGCCGCCCTCGACGCCGCCCTCTCACCGCTGCTGTTCGGCATCAGCTGGATGGACCCCGAGTGGCTGTTGGCGCGGTTCGGCACCGAGCTGTTCTGGATCAGCCTGATCATCGTCTTCATCGAGTGCGGCCTGCTCTTCCCCTTCCTCCCCGGCGACACCCTGCTGTTCTCGCTCGGCATCTTCATCGCCGCCGGCACTCTCGACCTGATCCCCGGGAGCACGCATCTCGAGCTCGCTGCGGCGGTGGTCGCGCTGCTCGTCGCGGCGTTCCTGGGCAACGTGTCCGGCTATGAGATCGGCCGGCTGATCGGGCCACGGCTGCACGATCACGACGGCCGGATCATCAAGCAGAAGCACGTCCGGCAGACCGACGACTTCTTCACCCGGCACGGCGGGCGGGCCCTGGTGCTCGGTCGCTTCGTGCCGTTCGTGCGGACCTACGTCACGGTGGTCGCCGGGGTGACCGAGATGCCGCGCCAGCGGTTCTGGTACTGGAGCCTGGTCGGCGCCGCGCTGTGGGTGCTCTCGATCACGCTGCTGGGCTACTTCCTCGGCAACATCGCGTTCCTGCGCGACAACATCGACGCGATCGCCATCGTGATCGTGGCGTTCTCGCTGCTCCCGGTGATGTTCGAGTGGTGGCGGCACCGGCGCAAGGCGACCGCCTGACGGTCAGCCGCGGACGGCGTCGAGCTGGGCCTTGGTGAGCACGGGCCGGACCTCGAGGCCGACGTCGGCGAGCGGGTTCTGGCCAGCTGGCGACCGGTCGATCGCGCACACCACGACCTCGACCACGGCCCCGGCGTCGCGCAGCGCCCGGGTGGCGTCGCGGACCGCGCCGCCGGTGGTGATGACGTCCTCCACCAGCGTCACCCGGCGACCCGCGACGTCGCTGCCCTCGGCCAGCTTGCAGGTGCCGTAGTCCTTGGCCTTCTTGCGGACGAACAGCGCCGGCAGTCCGGTGCGCGCCGACAGCATCGTCGCGATCGGCACCCCGCCGAGCTCCAGCCCGCCGAGCAGCTCGGTCCCTTCCGGCACCAGCTGCTCCATCTGGGCGACCACCCGGGCCAGCAACGCCGGCTCGGCCTCGAAGAGGTACTTGTCGAAGTACTCCGTCGCCAGCTGGCCGGAGCGCAGGGTGAACTCCCCGGTCAGCCGGCAGGTGCTGTCGATGTCGCGGGCGAGCTCGGGATCGGGGGCGGCGTCGGTCATGGGCGGCACCCTATCGACGGCCGGTCGCCCCGCGACATGCGGGAGATGGTCGGCCGACATGCGGGAAATGGCTGCGCGACGTGCGGGGAATGGTGCCGCCACATGCGGGGGATGGTGGGCCGAGGGACGCTCCCGCGTGTGGGTCTGCCGTCTCGCGCATCTCGCGCGACCATTTCGCGCATCTCGCGCGACCATTCCCGGCATCTCGCGCGACCATTTCGCGCATCTCGCGGTCAGCGGGGCTGGGTGTCGACGAGATGGCCGAAGGCGACGAGTCGGTTGTCGGTGTGGAACAGCTCGGAGCAGGTGGTCAGGGTGAGCAGCCGCCGGCCGGCGTCGGCGGGTGGCTCGACGCCACCGTCGGGGTTGACCGGCTGGTCGTCGAGGACCCAGGTGGCGGTGAACGGCACCTCGAGGTCGTCGCCTCCGGTGTCGAGCACGTAGGTGTACGTCGCCTCGGCGGTGTCCACGATCACCTCGTCACCGGGCTGCAGCTCGGGCATCCGGCGCAGCGGCTCTCCGTGGGTGACCCGGTGGCCGGCGAGAGCGAAGTTGCCGCGCGCGCCCGGCGCCGCGGAGCCGTCGTACTCCCCGAAGCCGGAGGCGAGCGCCTCGTCGCTCGTGCCCTGCAGCAGCGGCACCTGGTAGTCCTTGCCGAAGCGCGGGATGCGCACCACCGCGCTGGCGGTGCCGCCGTCGACCTCGACGAAGGTCCGACCCTGCTCCCAGGCGATGTCGAGGTCCTCGACGGCGGCGGCCTGCTTGCGGTGCGAGACCCAGTTGGTGCCGTACATCTCCCAGCCGACCCACCCGAGCAGCCCCACCCCGCCGAGCACCAGCAGGACGCCCGCGACCGTCACCGCGCGCTGCGCCGGGCTGCGGCGGCGCGGCGGCTGGGCGGGAGGCGCCTCGGGCGCCTCCTCCTGCTGCGTGGGCATGGTGGTGCTTCCTCCCGTTACGGTGGGCCGCATGCGAGCCGACAGACTCCGCGGCATCCCGCCCACGATCTTCGCAGAGATGTCCGCGCTCGCCGTCCGAACCGGCGCGATCAACCTCGGGCAGGGCTCCCCCGACTCCGACGGCCCGGCCTCGATGGTGGCTCGGGCGGTCAAGGCGCTGGAGAGCGGCGTCAACCAGTACCCGCCCGGCATCGGCATCCCCGAACTGCGGCAGGCGATCGCCGGCCACCAGCGGCGCCACTACGGCCTCGAGCTCGACCCCGACTCGCAGGTCGTGGTCACCACGGGCTGCACCGAGGCGATCGCCGGCGCGATCCTCGGCCTGGTCGACCCGGGCGACGAGGTGGTGGTGCTGGAGCCCTACTACGACTCCTATGTCGCGATGCTGCAGATGGCCGGTGCCGTACGACGACCGGTCACCCTGCGCGCCCCGGACTTCCGGCTGCCCCTCGACGAGCTGCGCGCGGCGATCACGCCACGCACCCGGTTCCTGCTGGTCAACACCCCGCACAACCCGACCGGCGCGGTGCTCGACGACGAGGAGCTGGGCGCGTTGGCCGAGCTCGCGCTCGAGCACGACCTGATCGCGATCACCGACGAGGTCTACGAGCACCTCACCTTCGACGGCGTCCGGCACCGGCCGCTGGCGACGCTCCCGGGGATGTTCGATCGGACGCTGACCCTGTCGAGCGTCGGTAAGTCCTACTCCATGACCGGGTGGAAGGTGGGCTGGGGCACCGGGCCCGCGGAGCTCGTCGCCGACCTGCTGGCGGCCAAGCAGTGGCTCAGCTTCACCTCGGGCGCACCGCTGCAGCCGGCGGTGGCCTTCGGCCTCGACCAGGAACCGGACTGGCCGGCGGCGCTCGCGGCCGACCTGCAGCGCCGTCGCGACCTGCTGCTCGACGGCCTCGCCGCGGCCGGGCTCCCGGGGCACCGGAGCGAGGGCAGCTATTTCACGATCAGCGACGTCTCCCACCTCGGCTGGCCCGACTCCGTCGCCTTCTGCCGGGCGCTGCCCGAGCGCGCCGGGGTCGTCGCGATCCCCATCCAGCCGTTCTACGACGACCCCGACGCCGGCCGGCACCTGGTCCGCTGGACGTTCTGCAAGGACGAGCCGGTGCTCGTCGACGCCGTACGCCGGCTGGCGGAGGCCGACCTGCGGGCGTGAGGGGTTGGCGCTTCATCATGTGAAGCAGGTGAGCTGACACTTCTCCTGGTGAACTCACCGTGAGAAGTGAGGTTTCACCTGCTTCACATGATGAACCTCCACCCGCCCTACCCCGAGAACCAGTCCCTGGCGGGGTGCACCCAGAGCATCGCGATCGCGACGGCGACCATGGCGGTGAGGAACGGGTCGGTGACCAGGCCGGCCACCACGAGGGGGACGGCCAGCACGGTGAGCGCGATCCGCGCGGTGCGATCGCGGCGCAGCAGCTGGTAGCCCAGGATCGCGGTCGCCGTGGCGCAGCCACCGAGCACCATCGCCGCCGCGTGCATCGCCGCGCGCACCGACTCCAGCCCGATGCCCGAGTCGCTGAACGGTGGGTCCGCCAGCACCTGCTCGATGCTCGCGCGGGTCTCCAGGCTGCGCAGGTGGGCGATGGTCTCGAAGGCACCGATCACCAGCAGCCCCGACCCGAGCACGATGAACCAGGCCGCGGCCGTCACCTGTCGGGGTCGCGTCGCGGCACCACCCCCGGCCGCTCCGCCGGACCCACCTCCGGGCGCATCCATGGGCCCCATGCAACCACGCGGCCCCACACGGCGACCTGCCGTGCGGGGCTCGCGTGACGCCTCAGCCCTGCGGCGTCAGGGTCAGTCCGGCGTCGCCGACGTCGACCGACACCGTGCCGCCGTCGCCCACCTCGCCGCTGATCAGCAGCTTGGCCATCGGGTCGCCGATGGCGGTCTGGATCAGCCGCCGCAGCGGGCGGGCGCCGTACGCCGGGTCGAAGCCCTGCTCGGCCAGCCAGGCGCGCGCCGCCTCGGACACCGCGATGGTGATCCGGCGGGCCGCCAGCCGGTGCTCGAGCAGCGCCAGCTGCAGGTCGACGATCTGCGCGAGCTCGTCCTTGCTGAGCGCGTCGAACATCACGACCTCGTCGAGCCGGTTGAGGAACTCCGGCTTGAACGCCTGGCGCACCACACCCATCACCGCGTCGCGCTTGGCCTCGGTGTCGAGCGTCGGGTCGACCAGGAACATGGACCCCAGGTTGCTGGTCAGGATCAGCAGCGTGTTGCGGAAGTCGACGGTGCGGCCCTGGCCGTCGGTGAGCCGGCCGTCGTCGAGCACCTGCAGCAGGATGTCGAAGACCTCCGGGTGGGCCTTCTCGACCTCGTCGAGCAGCACCACGGAGTAGGGCCGGCGGCGCACCGACTCGGTCAGCTGGCCGCCCTCCTCGTAGCCGACGTAGCCAGGGGGCGCGCCCACCAGCCGCGCGACGGCGTGCTTCTCGGAGTACTCGCTCATGTCGATCCGCACGATCGCTCGCTCGTCGTCGAAGAGGAAGTCGGCGAGCGCCTTGGCCAGCTCGGTCTTGCCGGTGCCGGTCGGGCCGAGGAACAGGAACGAGCCGGTGGGCCGGTTCGGGTCGGAGATCCCCGCCCGCGATCGGCGTACGGCGTCGCTCACGGCGTTGACCGCCGAGCGCTGGCCGATCAGCCGCTCGCCGATGACCTCCTCCATGTGCAGCAGCTTGGCGGTCTCGCCCTCCAGAAGCCGGCCGGTCGGGATGCCGGTCCAGGCCTCGACGACCTCGGCGACCTGCTCGGCACCGACCTCCTCGCCGACCAGCGGCTCGGTCTCGGTGCGCTCGGCGGCGACCGCGGCCTCGATCTTCTTCTCCAGCTCCGGGATCGAGCCGTAGAGGATCTTGCTCGCGGCCTCGAGGTTGCCCTCGCGCTCGTAGCGATCGGCCTCGACGCGGAGCTGGTCGAGCGCGCGCCGCAGCTCGCCCTCGCCCTCGAGGGTGGCCTTCTCCTGCTCCCACCGCGTCTCCAGGCCGCGCAGCTCCTCCTCGCGGTCGGCCAGGTCGGCGCGCAGCTTGTCGAGCCGGTCGACCGACCCGGCGTCGGTCTCCTTCGCCAGCGCGAACTCCTCCATCTTCAGCCGCTCCACCGAGCGCCGCAGCTGGTCGATCTCCTCGGGCGAGGACTCGATCTCCATCCGCAGCCGCGAGGCGGCCTCGTCGATCAGGTCGATCGCCTTGTCGGGCAGCTGGCGGCCGGTGATGTAGCGGTCGGACAGCGTGGCCGCGGCCACCAGCGCGCCGTCGGTGATCCGCACGCCGTGGTGGGCTTCGTACTTCTGCTGGATGCCGCGCAGGATCTGGATGGTGTCCTCGACCGACGGCTCGCCGACGAAGATCTGCTGGAAGCGCCGCTCCAGGGCAGGGTCCTTCTCGATCCGCTCGCGGTACTCGTCAAGCGTCGTGGCGCCGATCATGTGCAGCTCGCCCCGGGCCAGCATCGGCTTGAGCATGTTGCCGGCGTCCATCGACGAGTCGCCGCCGGCCCCCGCGCCGACCACCGTGTGCAGCTCGTCGATGAAGGTGATCACCTGGCCGCCGGCGTCCTTGATCTCCTCGAGGACGGCCTTCAGCCGCTCCTCGAACTCCCCGCGGTACTTCGCCCCCGCGACCATCGCGGCCAGGTCGAGCGAGAGCACCCGCCGGCCTTTGAGCGAGTCGGGCACGTCGCCGGCGACCACGCGCTGGGCCAGCCCCTCGACGACGGCGGTCTTGCCGACCCCCGGCTCGCCGATCAGCACCGGGTTGTTCTTGGTACGCCGGCTCAGCACCTGCACGACCCGGCGGATCTCGGCGTCCCGACCGATGACCGGGTCGAGCTTGCCCTCCTCCGCGGCCTGGGTCAGGTCGACGGAGTACTTCTCCAGCGCCTCGTAGGTCGACTCGGCCTCGGGGCTGGTCACCCGGCGGTTGCCGCGGACCGCGGTCAGCCCCTCGCGGAGGCCGTCGGCGCTCAGCCCGGCGTCGGTGAGGACCTTCTGCGCGGAGGACTCGACGGTGGCCGTCGCGATCAGCAGGTGCTCGGTGGCGACGTAGTCGTCCTTCATCGAGGAGGCCAGGTCGAGCGCCGCGGCCAGCACCCGGGTCAGCGCGGCCGACGCCCCGGGCTGCTGCACGGTGCTGCCACTGGCCTGCGGCAGCGCGTCGCGCACGCTCACGGCCTGAGCGGTCAGCGCACGGGTGTCGACACCCGCCTTGGCCACCAGGGTGCGGGCGGTGCCCTCCTCCTGCTGGAGCAGTGCGACGAGCAGGTGGATCGGCTCGGTCGCGGTGTTGCCGGCGGTGGTCGCCGACACCTGCGCGGCCTCGATCACCTCACGGCTGCGCGTGGTGAACTTCTCGGCTCCGAACTGGCTCAACGTCGTCCTCTCTCACCTGCTGTCCGCCGACGGCCGTCGACGGACACGGACTCCTCGGCCCGCTCTCCATTCAACACCGCCAAAGTTGAGTCTGTTCCACTCAACTTCGACGGTGTGGCACGGATCTCATCCCTCCCCGGACGGGGCTTGCGCAGCGCCGGCCGATGGCGAACGCTGGAGGTCGACCGCCACCATCTCCGGCTCGGAACCGAGGTGTCCCATGTCCCACTCCTCCGACTCGTCGCCGCCCCCGGCCACCACCGCCAGCAGTCCCGCGCGCGGGGTGCGCGGCCTCGGGCTCGTCGTCATCCTCGTCGGTCTGCTGATGGCCGTCGCGGGTGTCGTCACCTACGTCACCGTGCAGCAGACCCTGGCCGACCAGAAGATCACCGTCGCCGACGACGCCGACTTCCTGGCCGGCGACAAGGTCGACGGCCCGTTCAGCGCCTACGCCCAGGCGATGGTGATCGGCAAGCACGCCGAGGAGATCGGCGGCGGCAAGACCTACGCCGAGCTGGCCCAGGACGACCCGGCACGCGACACCGTGATGACCGCGTCGTTCCTGCAGGCCAGCCTGTTCACCTCGGTGGTCGCCTTCGGGGTCGCCGTCCTGGTGATCGCCCTCGGGGGGTTGCTGGTCCTGATCGGCCTGGCCCTGCGTCGCCTCTCGCCCTGACGTCCGCGTGCAGTGGGTCACCTCGGCGCCCGCACCCCGGTGACCACGCCCACGCTGCGGATCAGGCCCGCGACGACTAGCGTCAGAGCAGCGGGACTCGCGCCCGGACCCTCGACGCGGAGGTCGGCATGGACGTCGCGGCGGCCACCCTGGTGGCTCCGACCCTGCTCGCCGTGCACGGCCGAGACCGCAGCCGGCTGCTCGACATCCTCTGGGAGCTGCAGCGCCGGCACGGACACCTGCCCGAGGCCGAGCTCGCGGCGGTCGCCGAGGGCCTCGGGACCACGCTCGGTGACGTCCGGCAGACCGCGTCGTTCTATCACCTCTTCCGCCAGCGGCCGGCCGGACGTCACGTGCTCTACCTCGCCGACACGGTGCTCGCCCGGATGCACGGGTACGCCGACGTGCTGGCCGCCCTCGAGCAGGAGACCGGCGCCCCCCTCGGCGGGATCGACCCGACCGGCACCTTCGGACTGCGCTCGACGCCCTGCCTCGGGCTCTCCGACCAGGAGCCCGCGATGCTCCTCGACGACGTGGTGTTCACCCGGCTCACCCCGGCGCGGGTCAGCGAGATCGTCGGTGGGCTGCGCGACGGCCGAACGCCGCGCGAGATCGCCAACCCCGACGGGATCCCCACGCATCTGCGGGAGTACGTCGACGCGCTGGTCGAGACCAACGTCCGCACCCACGGCCCCGTCTTCTTCCGACCGCGCACCGACGTCGCCGAGATCATCCGCGAGGCGGTCTCGCGTCCGCCGGAGACGCTGCGCGAGCGGGTCTCCCTGTCCGGGCTGCGTGGCCGCGGCGGCGCCGGCTTCGACACCGGCCTGAAGTGGAAGCTCACCGCCACCACGCCGGCCGACATCCGCTACGTCGTCTGCAACGCCGACGAGGGCGAGCCCGGGACCTTCAAGGACCGGGTGCTGCTCACCCGCCAGCCCGAGCTGGTGATCGCCGGCATGGTGCTCGCGGCCTATGCCGTCGGCGCCCGGCACGGGATCATCTACCTGCGCGGGGAGTACGCCTACCTGCGCCACTACCTGGCCCACCAGCTCCACGAGCTGCGCGAGCACGGAGCCCTGGGCACCGACATCGGCGGCCGGGCCGGCTTCGACTTCGACATCCGGATCCAGCTCGGCGCGGGCGCCTACGTCTGCGGCGAGGAGTCGGCGCTGCTCGAGTCTTGCGAGGGCAAGCGCGGGACGCCGCGGCTCAAGCCGCCGTTCCCCGCCCAGGTCGGCTTCCAGGGCCACCCGACGATCGTCGACAACGTCGAGACCTTCGCCGTGGTCACCCGGGTGCTGGAGGAGGGACCGGAGTGGTTCAGCCGGATGGGCACCGAGGACTCCGCCGGCACCCGCCTGCTGAGCGTCGCCGGCGACTGCGAGATCCCGGGGGTCCACGAGGTCGCCTGGGGTACCACGCTGCACGACGTGCTGACCCGGGTCGGCGCCCCCGACGCACACGCCGTCCAGGTCTCGGGCCCCGCCGGGGAGCTGGTCTCCGTGGCCCGCAACGGCCACCGGCGGCTGGCCTACGAGGACCTCGGCTGCAACGGGGCGTTCACCGTCTTCGACGCGAGCCGCGACCTCCTCGACATCGCCCGGCAGCACCTGCGCTTCTTCGTCGGCGAGTCCTGCGGCATCTGTGTGCCCTGCCGGGCCGGCAACCCCGCGCTGCTCCAGCTCTCCGACCGGATCGCCGTCGGCCACGCCGACGCCGCGGACCTCGAGCACGTGCAGTCGTGGGCGGCGCTGCTGCGCGGCACCAGCCGCTGCGGCCTGGGCGTCAGCTCCTCCAAGCCGCTGACCACGACGTTGCGCGAGTTCCCGGAGCTCGCGACGGCCGCGCCGGAGTCGGCGCTCCTGGCGTCATTCGACGAGGACGCCGCGGTGTCGGCGTACGCACCGATGGCCGCCGACCTGACCCGGACCCGCGCCGAGGCGGCGCACACGGAAGGAGCCGAGGCGTGAGCATCTCGCTGACCGTGGACGGCATCCCGGTCACCGTCGAGGAGGGAGCGACGGTGGCCGAGGCCGCCACGGCGGCGGGCGTCTATGTGCCCACGCTGTGCTTCCACGACGACCATCCACCGCTCGGGACCTGCCGCGTCTGCACCGCAAGGGTCGACGGACGGCTGGTCGCCGCCTGCACCACGGTGGCCCCCGACGGGGCGGTGGTCGAGGTGGCGACCGAGGAGGTCGCCGCGCTCCGGCGGCAGGTGGTCGGGCTGCTGTTCGCCGAGGGCAACCATGTCTGCCCCAGCTGCGAGAAGAGCGGGCGGTGCGACCTGCAGGCGGTGGCGGCCGAGACCGGGATGCTGGCCTCGGAGTTCCCCTACCGCTACCCCCGGCGGGAGACCGATCCCGGAGATGCGCGACTCTGGCTGGCCCGCGACCGATGCATCCTGTGCCAGCGCTGCGTCGAGCTGGTCCGCGACGACGCCGGGCAGCCGGTCTTCACGCTGAGCGGTCGCGGGCCGGGCGCCCGCGTGGAGCTCGACCACGAGCGCGCCGACGGGCTGAGCGAGGAGCAGGTCGACGCGGCCGTCGACCTCTGCCCGGTCGGCGCCATCCTCCGCAAGGGAGTCGGGTACGACGACCCGATGGGCGCCCGCCGCTACGACACGGCCAGCATCCGGGAGCGGGCCCTGCGAGGGGAGCCACGATGACCGACGGCCCACGCGAGCTCTCCCACGACCTCCCGCGCACCCCTGCCGACGAGGCCACCCTCGAAGCCCGGCGCGGCAAGCTGAAGGTCGCCACCATCTCGCTGTGCGGGTGCTGGGGCTGCAACCTCTCGACCCTCGACCTCGACGAACGGCTGCTGCCGCTGCTCGACAGGGTCACCATCGACCGGTCGTCGTTCACCGACATCAAGCGGATCACCGGCCGCTGCGACGTCGGCCTCGTCGAGGGTGGGGTGGCCAACGAGGAGAACATCGAGACGCTGCGGCACTTCCGCGAGCACTGCGACGTGCTGGTCTCGGTCGGCGCCTGCGCCAACTGGGGCGGCGTCCCGTCCCTGCGCAACAGCATCGGCCTGGGCGAGTGCCTCGCCACGGCGTTCCTCGACTCCCCCACCGCGGTCCCCGGCGACCGGCCCACGATCCCGCTGCACCCCGAGATCCCGCAGCTCACCGACCGCGTCTATCCCTGCCACGAGGTCGTCCACATGGACTACTTCCTGCCCGGCTGCCCGCCGTCCAACGACGCCGTCTTCGCGGTGCTCGACGCGGTGGCGCACGGGCGGCCGATCGAGCTGCCGACCTCGCTCACCCACTTCGACTGACCACCCGACGCCACCAGGAGCACCCATGTCACGCAGGATCGTCATCGACCCGGTGACCCGCATCGAGGGCCACGGCAAGGTCGTGGTCACCCTCGACGAGGACGACCGGGTCGCCGACGCCAAGCTGCACGTGGTCGAGTTCCGCGGCTACGAGCGGTTCGTGCAGGGACACCCCTACTGGGAGGCACCGGTCCTGCTGCAGCGGATCTGCGGCATCTGCTTCGTGAGCCACCACCTCGCCGGCGCCAAGGCCCTCGACGACATGGTCGGGGTCGGCCGGGCGATCACCCCGACGGCCCTGAAGATGCGTCGGCTGGGGCACTACGCCCAGATGCTGCAGTCGCACACCGCGGCCTTCTTCCTGCTGTCCGCCCCGGAGATGCTGTTCGGCATCGACGCACCGCCCGAGGTGCGCAACGTGGTCGGCCTGGTCGAGGCCGACCGCGACCTGGTCACCCGCGTGGTGATGCTGCGCAAGTGGGGCCAGGAGATCCTGCAGACGATCTACGGCAAGCGGATGCACGGCATCAGCGCGGTGCCGGGCGGCGTCCAGAAGGGGCTCACGATCGCCGAGCGCGACCGGTTCCTGCTCGGCCGCGACGGCGTGCCCTCGATGGACGCCGTGCTCGACCAGGCCCAGGACGGGCTGCGACTCTTCGCCGACTTCCACGAGCGGAACCGCGAGATGGTCGACTCCTTCGCTCCGGTGCCGATGCTCAACATGGGGCTGGTCGGGCCGGACGGCGACGTCGACTACTACGACGGCCGGCTGCGGGTGGTCGGCCCGGCGCGCGAGGTGGTCACCGAGCTCGACGACCACGACTACCTCGACCACTTCTCCGAGGCGGTCGAGGAGTGGAGCTATCTGAAGTTCCCCTTCCTCAAGGCGTTCGGTCGCCAGCAGGGGTCGGTGCGCGTCGGGTCGCTGGCCCGGATGAACGTCACCCGGCACCTGCCCACGCCGCTGGCCGACGCGGAGCTGCGACGGTTCCACGACTACAGCGACGGCCTCGCCAACGCCCGCACCCTGCACGGCAACTGGGCCCGCGCGATCGAGCTGCTGCACGCCGCTGAGGTGGTCCGCGGGCTGCTGGAGGACCCCGACCTGCAGGGCACCGACCTGGTGGTCGACCCCGGCCGGGAGGCGTGGACCGGCGAGGGCATCGGCGTCGTGGAGGCGCCGCGCGGCACGCTGATCCACCACTACCGCGCCGACGACGACGGGGCGATCACCTTCGCCAACCTGATCGTCGCCACCACCCAGAACAACGAGGTGCTCAACCGCACCGTCCGCGCGGTCGCCGAGCAGGAGCTGTCGGGGAAGGCCGAGATCACCGAGGGCATGATGAACGCCGTCGAGGTCGGCATCCGGGCCTACGACCCGTGCCTGTCGTGTGCCACGCACGCGATGGGGCAGATGCCGCTGGTGGTGTCGGTCTACGACGCTGCCGGCGAGCTGGTGGCCGAGCGGGTGCGCGGGTGAGCGCGTCTCTGCTGCGGCCCCGGCCGACGGGGTTGTGTGTCCGAGCCGTCGTGGTGCCGGCGTGAGCGGATCACCCGACCCGGCACCGGCCGCGATCGACTGGGACCACTTCGCCGGTGCCGACTGTCTGGTCTACGGCATCGGCAACGTGGGTCGCGAGGACGACGGACTCGGCTGGGCGGTGGTCGACTGGCTCGAGTCGACCGGTCGGGCGGGCGCCGCGACGTTGCACCGGGGCTACCAGCTGGTGCTCGAGGACGCGGAGCTGGTCAGCCGGTTCGCCCGCGTGCTCTTCGTCGACGCGACCAAGGAGGTCGGGGTCGACCGGGTCGCGCTGTCCCGGCCGGAGCCGGCGTACGACGTGCCGTTCAGCTCGCACGCCCTGACCGTGCCGACCGTGCTCGCCACCGCACGCCTGTGCTTCGACGCCGAGCCGGAGGCCTGGCTGCTCGCGCTGCGCGGACACTCCTTCGACCTGCAGGTCGGGCTCAGCGAGGGGGCCCGGAGCAGCCTGGCGGCGGCGGGGGTGTCGCGAACCTCCGGGCCCGACCTTCCCTAGAATCCCCGCGTGGGCTGGCTGGAGGACATGCAGGCGCGCAGCCGGCAGCAGGCCGCGGAGGCGGTGGCCGCCGTCCATGCGCAGCTGCCGCCGGAGGCACCGCGGGCGGTCGCCGACGAGATCCCGGTGCGGGGCCCCGTCGAGGCCGTGATCGCGTGGTACATCGGCTGGGTCGGGCTCGCGCCCGCTGACGTCTACGGCATCGTGCCCTCGGTCAGCAACGACAGCATCGTCGCGGTGACGATCGTCTACCTCGACCGCCCCGAGTACGCCGCGGCGCGCGCCCGCCTGCAGCGCTGAGCAGGCCGGCCACGGTCAACCCCGGTTGCGGCGCCAGACCACGATCGACTGACCCGTGAGCGGCTGCCGGAGCACCGGGAGGTTGCTCGGCCGGGCGGCGGGGTCGGCCGGCCGGCGCGACAGGGCCTGCCGCAGCGCCTCGCGGGTGGCCTCGATCTCGGCCACCAGCTCCTGGTTGCGCAGCCGCAGCGCGTCGACCTGGTTCTCGAGGTCGAGGATCCGGCGCACCCCCTCGATGCCGATGCCCGACGAGGTCAGGTCGGAGATCAGCCGCAACAGCTCGATGTCGCGGTGGGAGTAGCGGCGGCCGCCGCCACCGGTGCGGCCGGGCGTGATCAGCCCCAGCCGTTCGTAGGACCGCAGCGTCTGCGGATGGAGGCCGGTCAGCTCGGCGGCCACGCTGATGACGTAGACGGCGGCGTCGGGGGCGGGCGGGGTCGGGCCGGAGCTGACCATCACGAGTCCTCGAACAGGTTGCCGCGCAACGGCTTGCCGGCGGTCGCGGCCCGGTAGTCCTCGACCGCTCGGCGCGCCGCCTCGTCGAGCACCGCGGGCACCTGGACCTCCACGGTGGCCAGCAGGTCACCGCGGGTGCCGTCGGACTTCTGGGCCCCCTTGCCACGCACCCGGAAGGTGCGGCCGTTGGGCGTGCCCGACGGGACCTTCAGGGTCACCGGCCCACCGCCGAGCGTCGGGACCTTGACCTCGGCCCCGAGCGCCGCCTCGTCGAACGAGATCGGCACGTCGAGGGTCAGGTTGTCGCCCTTGCGGCCGAACAGCCGGTGCGGCGTCACCTTGACCGTGACGAACAGGTCGCCGGCGGGGCCGCCGTTCTCCCCCGCGCCGCCCTTGCCGCGAAGCCGGATCTTCTGGCCGTTCTTGACGCCGGCGGGGATGCGGGCGGAGATGGTCCGCGCGGACATCCCGCGCCCGCTGCCGTGGCAGGTCGGGCAGGGCTCGTCGTAGATCAGCTGCCGGCCGCCGCAGGCGGGGCAGGTCTCGTTGAGCGAGAACGCTCCGCCGACCGAGGCCACGACGAACCCGGCGCCGTCACACTCGGGGCAGACCTTGGGCTTGGTGCCCGGCTTGCCGCCACTGCCCTTGCAGTCGGGACAGGCGGAGTCGGAGGTCAGCCGCAGCGAGATGGTGACGCCGTCGATGGCGTCGGTGAAGCTGATCGTCGCCGAGGTCTCCACGTCGGGGCCCTTGCTGGGTCGCGGCTGGGCGCGGCCGCGGGAGAAGCCCCCGCCGAAGAGGTCGCCGAACATGTCGCCGAAGCCGCCACCCCCGCCACCGGCGCGGTCGCGCAGGAGGTCGTTGAGGTCGAAGCCGCCACCACCCCCACCGCCGAAGCCGCCGGGGAAGCGACCGCTGCCGTAGAGCGAGCGCATCTCGTCGTACTTCGCGCGCTTCTCGGGGTCGCCCACGACGTCGTAGGCCTCGGCGACCGCCTTGAACTTCTCGTGCTTGGCGTCGTCGCCCGGGTTGGAGTCGGGATGGTTGGCGCGGGCGAGCTTGCGGTAGGCCTTCTTGATCTCCTCGGCCGAGGCGTCCTTGCCGACGCCCAGCTCGGCATAGAAGTCCTTGGTCGCCCAGTCGGCCCGGAAGCCGTCGGTGGTGCTCATCCGTTTCCCCTCCCTTCCTCGTCGTCGGGCGCCGGGGCGGCGCGGTGGTGCCAGCCGGCGCTAGTCGGCGTCCTCGGCGGGCGCCTCGGCGGCGGCCCGCTCCTCCCGCAGCGGGGCCGGGTCGACGACCAGCACCTGCGCGGCCCGCAGCACCCGGTCACCGAGCCGGTAGCCCGACTTGGCGACCACCTTGCAGGTGGTGACCAGCACCGTCGGGTCCTCGCCCACGTGGGAGAGGGCCTCGTGGATGCGCGGGTCGAACGGGTCGCCGGGCTGGCCGAACTTGGTCAGCCCGAGGGTCGAGACGATCCGCTCGAGCTGCTCGGCCACCGCGCGCAGGCCCTCGTCGAGAGGGCCGTGCTCGCGGGCGCGGTCGATGGTGTCGAGGACCTCGGTGATCGGCGCGAGCGAGGCGTAGGTCGCGTTCTCACGCACCAGCTCGCGGTCGCGCTCGACGCGGCGCTTGTAGTTGACGTACTCGGCCTGGAGGCGCTGCAGGTCGGTCGTCAGCGCGGCCACGTCGCGCTGGGCGCGAGCAAGGTCGTCTCCCATCTCGGCGCCGACGGGCGCCTGCGCACCGTCGACGGCACCGGTCCCGAGCCCGGCCTCGACCTCCGTCGCGTCGGTGGACTCCCCGGCAGCGTCGCCGAAGGAGCCCACCTCCGCAGCGGTCGCCTCGTCGAGCTCCTGGGGGTCGCGAGGCTGGTCGGTCACTGCTCGCCGCCCTCCCCGGACTCGTCCACGATCTCGGCGTCGACCACGTCGTCGTCGGCCTCGCCGGTCGAGCCCGTGGAGCCGCCCGCCGCGGCCGAGTCGGCCTCGGCGGCGGCGTACATCGCGGCGCCCATCTTCTGGCTGGACTCGTTGAGCTTGGCCACACCGGCCTGCAGCTCCTCGGGCGTGGCCTCCTCGTTGGCCAGGGAGGCCTTGAGGGCATCGACATCGGCCCGGACCTCGGTCTTGACGTCGTCGGGGATCTTGTCGCCGTTGTCGTCGAGGAACTTCTCGGTCGTGTAGACGAGCTGGTCGGCCTGGTTGCGGGCCTCGACCGACTCTCGACGCTTGGCGTCCTCGGCGGCGTACTGCTCGGCCTCCTTGACCATCCGGTCGATCTCGTCCTTGCCGAGCGCCGAGCCCCCGGAGATCGTCATCGACTGCTCGCGGCCGGACGCGTGGTCCTTGGCGGAGACGTGGACGATGCCGTTGGCGTCGATGTCGAAGGTCACCTCGATCTTCGGGACGCCGCGCGGTGCCGGCGGCAGACCGGTGAGCTCGAAGTTGCCGAGGGGCTGGTTCTGCGCCCACATCGGCCGCTCGCCCTGGGCCACCTTGATCTCCACCGACGGCTGGTTGTCGTCGGCCGTGGTGAAGATCTCCGAGCGCTTCGTCGGGATCGTGGTGTTGCGCTCGATCAGGCTGGTCATCACGCCGCCCTTGGTCTCGATGCCGAGGCTCAGCGGCGTCACGTCGAGCAGGAGCACGTCCTTGACCTCGCCCTTGAGGACGCCGGCCTGCAGGGCCGCGCCGACCGCGACGACCTCGTCGGGGTTGACGCCCTTGTTGGGCTCCTTGCCGCCGAGCAGCTCCTTGACCAGGTCGGTGACAGCGGGCATCCGGGTGGAGCCGCCGACCAGGACGACGTGGTCGATCTTGGCCACCTCGACGCCACCATCCTTGAGCACCTGCTGGAACGGCGCCTTGGTGCGGTCGAGCAGGTCGGAGGTCATCTTCTGGAACTCCGAGCGGGTCAGCTTCTCCTCGAAGTGGAGCGGGCCGGACTCGCCGTGGGTGATGTAGGGCAGGTGGATCGTGGTCTCGCTCGAGGACGACAGCTCGATCTTGGCCTTCTCCGCGGCCTCCTGGAGGCGCTGCTTGGCGATCTTGTCGGCCGCGAGGTCGACGCCGTTGTTGTCCTTGAACTTCTTGACCATCCAGTCGACGACCCGGGCGTCCCAGTCGTCGCCGCCCAGCAGGTTGTCACCGGAGGTCGCCTTGACCTCGACGACGCCCTCGCCGATCTCCAGGAGGGACACGTCGAACGTGCCACCACCGAGGTCGAACACCAGGATCGTCTGGTCCTCGCCCTTGTCGAGGCCGTAGGCCAGGGCGGCCGCGGTCGGCTCGTTGACGATGCGGGACACGTTGAGGCCCGCGATCTCACCGGCCTCCTTGGTGGCCTGGCGCTGCGCGTCGGAGAAGTACGCCGGCACGGTGATCACCGCGTCGGTCACCGGCTCGCCGAGGTAGGCCTCGGCGTCGCGCTTGAGCTTCTGCAGCACGAACGCGCTGATCTGCTGGGGCGTGAACTGCTTGTCGTCGATCGCGACGGTCCAGTCGGTGCCCATGTGGCGCTTGACCGACCGGATGGTCCGGTCGACGTTGGTGACCGCCTGACGCTTGGCCACCTCGCCGACCAGCACCTCGCCGGCCTTGGCGAAGGCGACCACCGACGGGGTGGTGCGTGAGCCCTCTGCGTTCGCGATGACGGTGGGCTCGCCGCCCTCGAGGACGGCGACGACGGAGTTCGTCGTACCGAGGTCGATGCCGACCGCACGTGCCATGTGTGTGATACCTCCGGTGATCGGCCCTGCGGGGCCTGGGGTGTGCCCGCTCGCGCGGACCTTGCTGACGACCGGCCGCGGGCCGCGGCCGGGGTGACTGTGGGCGAAGTTGAGTCGCTTGCGCTCAAGTCTATTCATGGTGCTCAACGCAGGAGGATCCGGGGTTGTTCCCGCCGCCGACGCCCGGCAGAAGTCAAGGGTTTACGGCGTGACCGCGCGGCGCTAGCGTGCGCTCCGAGGGCAGGTGCTGCTGCCCCGATCTCGGGCAAGGGGGAAACATGCACCACCGATCTGCGCGCGCGTCCCTGGTGGCCATCGCCATGCTGGCGGGCCTGATGCTGACACCGGCGCCGCCGGCCCAGGCCGCTGCCTATGCCGGTCCGTGCCAGCGGGCCATGTACATCTCGTACTACTCCACCTACTGGATCAGCTACGAGAAGTACTTCCCGATCGCCAACGGCGACTACCAGACCAACTGCTACATGTCGCGAGGCGCGTCCGGCAACCATGTCAAGGCCCTGCAGCTGGCGCTCAACCGCTGCTACGCGTCGACCATCGGCACCCCGCTCGTCGTCGACGGCAGCTTCGGTCCGCTCACCGAGTCGGCCCTGAAGAAGGTCCAGAGCAAGCTCAAGATCGCCGTCGACGGGGCCTACGGCAACCAGACCCGGACGGCCATGGCCTGGCCGGTCTACGCCTATCCCTACCGCGCCGGAGGCTCGCGGACCTACGACAACCGCTGCGACTAGGTCGTGTCGAGCATGGAGCGGGTCCGGCCTGGCCGGAGGTTCCACCAGGCCCACGCACGAGCCATGGTCGCGGCGATCGCCGTGGTCGGCATCCTGCTGGCCTCGCCCCCGCTCGGCGCGGGCGCGTCACCCGCGGCGGCGGGCCCGCCGCCCACGAGCGCCGGCGACGGGGTTCGGCGGATCGCCCCCAACGGCCGGGTCGCGGTGGCGTCGCGCACCAAGCTGCTCGGCCCGGACTGGCAGCGCTCGCGCGACCTCGCGTGGACCGTCCGGGGCGACGCGTCGGGTCTGCACGTCCTGGTCGCCCGGAAGTCCGAGGGCTACGGGTGGTCGACGCTGGCCACGCTGGGTGACTCCTCGATCGAGACCGACCGCTGGATCGGCAATGCGTGTCTCAGCGGCTCGGGGACGCGGTTGTTCGTCGTCTACGCACCGCGCACCTTCACCAACGACGAGACGCTGACCACCCGAGGCGGGTTCACCGCCGTGGTGGACATGGCGACCGGGCGGGTCCGGACGCTGCCCGAGCACGCGTCGCTGGCCTACTTCAGCCCGGGCTGCGGCACCGGCGAGACCGCGGTGTTCACCCAGGAGGGCGCCGAGGGCGGCGCGCGGAAGACCCGCCTGCTGACCGTCGACGGCGTCCGCGGCCGGGTGACGACGACCCGCGTCGTGAAGGGTCAGGTCACCTCCGCCGTGCCCTACGGCAACGGCTTCGCCGCCGTGCGCGGCTCGGCAGTCCTGGCGTTCCGCCCCGGCGCCAAGCCCCGCACGCTGGCGACGAGCGCCGGCCGGATCTCGCGGGTGAGCCCCCTGCCGGACGGGTCGATCGTCTTCATGGACACGACGGCGACCAGGAGCCGGGTGTCCCGTCTCGCGCGCGGCCGGACGACCGCCCTGGCCAAGGCGCCGGTCGGCCGCATCGACGTCCGCCGGACACCGCTGACCGGCGGCGCGGTGATCACCGGGACGGAGGTGACGGCGCTGAGGCCGATGCCCGCCCCGGTCAGCACCTGGGCCGTCAAGGCCGGGTCGGTCGTCTCGAGCGCCGGCGAGGCCGCCGTGACGAAGGCCCTCTCGGCGCTGGACCGCACGGTCGCCACGGCCGCCGCGACCCCGGCAGCCTCCTCGCCCGACCTCGACGCCTCGCTGCGGGTCGCCACCACCGTGGCGGTGCGCGACACCGGCAAGACCCTCCGCGGGAGGGTCGGCACGAGCGGATCCGTCAGCCGCGCGGCCCGCACCGGGTCCCGGGCCGCGGCCCCGCTCCTCGCGCGACCCGCCGGCACGGCCACCGCCACCGTCGAGGCCGAGCGCAGCTGCTCGATCCCGCGCAACGACCCGACCCAGCAGATCTACCAGCCGACGCCGCGCCAGGTGGAGTGGGCCGTCGACCAGGCGGTGCAGAACAACCTGAAGATGACCCGCCCGGCGGGTTGGAAGGACTCCCACACCACCGCCTCCTGGACACCGCAGGGGATGTTCCCACTGCCGACGCTGACCGGCGGCACCACGATCCCGGCACCGCTGGTGCTCGGCGTCTTCGCCCAGGAGTCGAACCTCTGGCAGGCGTCCAACCACGCGGTCTACGGCCAGACCGGCAACCCGCTGGTCGGCAACTACTACGGCCGGCCGATCTACGACGCCAGCTCCGCCAACGACTGGGACGTGGTGTGGGACGACGCCGACTGCGGCTACGGGATCTCGCAGATGACCGACGGCATGGTGCTCGCCGGTCGTGAGCAGCCCGGCCAGGTGGCCGCCCTCCCGATCAACCAGCAGCGGGCCATCGCCCACGACTACGCCAGCAACATCGCCGCCGGCGTCCGCCTGCTCGCCCAGAAGTGGAACGAGGTCAGCGCCGCCGGCCTGACCATCAACAACGGCGACTCCACCAAGCTGGAGAACTGGTTCTACGCCGTGTGGGCCTACAACACCGGCTTCCACGCCCAGGGTGCGGACCCCGACGGCGCCTGGGGCCTGGGCTGGCTGAACAACCCGGCGAACCCGCGCTACGACGAGAACCGCTGGACCTTCCTCGACGCCAACAGCGGGGGCAGCCCCGCCGACGCGGCCGACCCCGCGCGGTGGCCCTACCCCGAGAAGGTGCTCGGGTTCGCCTCGCAGTCGCTCGGCGTCCCGGAGTACGACTACAAGAACGCCAGCGGCGTCGTCGTCCACGACACCTACGGCGTGGCGTTCACCGGGGTCGCCTGGTGGAACGACGTCTACGCGCGCACGGCGCAGAAGCCGCCGCTGCTGACCTTCTGCGACTCGCGCAACTCCTGCGGGATGGCCTCGGGGGCGAGCGAGGCGACGTGCAGCTTCGTCGGCTCCAAGTGCTGGGTCCACTACTCCGCCACCTGGAAGTCCGACTGCTCCTACAGCTGTGGCAACGGCTACTCCCGGTTCAACACCACCTATCCCGAGCAGGGAGACGGCTGGGCCTACCCACCACACTGCTCGCTGTCGGACCTGCCGGCCGGCGCCCTGGTGATCGACGATGTCGCCGCCTCGGGTGTCACCCCTCAGGCGTCCTTCTACGGGTGCACCCGAGCCGCCGCCTCCGCCGGCACGTTCGGCTTCACCTTCGCCAGCGACAGTGCGGGCCTGTTCCCGTCGAAGGTGGACACCCACCAGATCGGTGGGGGCTTCAACGGTCACTTCTGGTTCGCGCACACCCGCTCCCAGACCGCCAACCCGGCGCTGGGGGTCACCGGCAAGTGGACGTTCACGACGGCGGTCAACGGCTGGGGCCGGGTGCTGGTGCACATGCCCGACCATGGTGCGCACACCAGCGAGGCGTCGTACCAGATCTACCGGGGCGCCGGCACGCTCCAGGGCGGCACGCGCACCAAGACCCGCGTGGCCGCCCAGCGGATCGGGCGCAACGGCTGGGTGTCCCTCGGGGTGCTGCAGTTCGCCGGCAAGCCGAACATCAAGCTGAGCAACCTGACGAAGTACGGCGTCGGCGACAACGACATCGCCTGGGACGCGGTGGCGATCGTGCCGCTGTCCAAGAAGCCGACCAAGTTCGTGGTGGCCCTGGGCGACTCCTACTCCTCGGGCGAGGCGGGGGTCAACGACGAGAGCGACTACTTCCACGAGACCAACGTCGATGGCAGCAACCCGCTGCGGCGCAACGCCTGCCACCGGTCACGCTTCGCCTGGTCCCGGCGCGCCGTCCTGGCCGGCAACCTCAACGAGTCCATCGGCAGCCGCGAGGACCGATGGGACCCCACCTTGGACTATCACCTGATCGCCTGCAGCGGGGCCCAGACCGAGAACATCCTCTCGGCGTCCCGAGCGGCCACCAACGAGTGGGGCCAGAAGGGCCAACGGGAGGGCCAGGCGGCCAACTCGCTCCCGCAGCTCGACCAGGGCTACCTCGACGAGAACACCACCCTGGTGACGATGAGCATCGGTGGCAACGACGCGCGCTTCGGGCCGATCATGGCGGTCTGCGACAACCCGGTGCACAACCCGCTCACCAGCTGCCAGGACACCACCCTCGACGGCGACAGCGGGCCGCTGACCACGGCCGAGCCGAGCATCATCCAGACCGATGTTCGGCTGTCGATCGAGACCACCCTCGCCGAGATCCACCACTTCGCGCCCAACGCCAAGATCGTGCTGATGGGCTATCCCCGGCTGATCCAGGACGGGAGCTGCACCGTCGACGTCACCATGGCGGAGGTCAACTGGATCAGCGACATGACCGACGTGATGCGCGACCAGATGGCGCTGGCAGCGCAGCACGCGACGGCCGCCGGAGCCCCCACCACGTTCGCCGACCCGATCGGGGACTTCGCGGGTCGCGGCGCGTGCGCCCCCGATGCCGCCATCACCGACGAGGTGCTCAGCCGCACCGAGGGCGACGAGCCGTTCGGCACCAGCAGTCCGGTCAGCCAGCAGTCGTTCCATCCGAACTACGACGGCACGGGACTGTATGCCGATGCACTGAACCGTGCCTTGCGGAGCATCGGACAATGACCGGGTGAGCATCGCGGGACGAGCGGCGGGGCTGGCGACGGTCACCGCACTGTTCGCCGCGACCGGATGCTCGACCCCGGAGGAGCAGGGGCTCGACGCGCCCGCCGCGACCGCGCGCAGCTATGTCGACGAGGCCGCGTCGGGCTTCGCGGACGCCTTCCGAGGCGCGCCGGGCCGCCGGGGCGTCGAGGAGTTCGCCGACCGCCTGGCCACCGAGGACTCCGGCAGCCTCCAGGTCGTCGTCCTGTCCCGGGACGCCACGCCGACCAGCGGTGAGATCGGGATGGCCGTCTACAGCGAGGCCGGCGGGTCTCGCGACGGCGACCCCTTCGGGCACTGGACGATCCGGATGTGCGTCACCCTGGTGGCCGAGGGAGCCGCCGACCCCGAGGTCACCGTCGAGCGACGTGCCTGCCCGGACATCCCGGATCCCTCGGGGATGGACGTCGACGCCACCGTCGACTACTGACGGTCCGGCTGGCGGCTACTGGATGCGGAGGATGGTCCCGGAGGCTCCGCAGCGGGTGCTGACCTTGGTGGTGAGGGGAGTGCCGGGGAGCACGGCACGCCAGCCGTAGAACCCCTTCTGACCGAGGCTGACGGAGTCGGTGCGCACCGACGAGGAGGGGCCGGTCAGGGTCACCGACCGCCAGCGCGCCTGCTTGGCGGTGGTGCACCGCACCGCGTCACGCGAGGCGAACGGGCCGTAGAGCCTGGCGATCGCGTCACGCGAGAACGTCGGGGGCAGGCCCGCCGCCGCGACCCGGGCGAAGACCGCCTGACCGCGGGCCACGGGCGTCTTCGTGGGCCGCACCGAGAGCGTCGGCACCGCCTTGAGGAGCACCGACTGCCCGCAGCCGCCGGCCGCCACGTTGTAGGCGTCGGCCGGGACGCGCACCGACCAGCGGTAGACCCCGGCCACGTCGACGCGCGTCTCGGGCACGGGATAGCTGCCGTCCGCGGCCACCTGCTCGGTGACCCGAGCGACCTCCGAGGCAGTGTCACAGGTGGGCTGCTCCCCCGGGGCGAACGGCCCGTGCAGCCTGAGGGTGGCCACCCGGGGCGAGGCGTAGCCATCGGCGAGGTGGGTCACGCCCGGCACCGGAGAGGAGGTGGTGCGCTGGTCGGGCGTGGTCACCCACGCGCGCGGGGTGGCCTGGACGGCGACCCGCGAGCGCGCGGTCAGCACGATCTTGCGGCCCGCGACGACGACCCGCGACCCGCCGGGTCGCACCGGCCGGCGTACGAACAGGCGGTCGGAGGGCACCCGTTGCACCTGCACCACCACCGGGCGCGGGCCGGCGACCCGGGCGGCCGCGGTCTCGACGACGGTCCCGTCGGCGTCGGTCGTGCCGGCGAGGGTGCGCCCGTCGAAGCCGATCCGGACCGGCAGGTGCGCGACCGGCTGTCCGGTGCTCTGAGTGGTCACCCGCACCTGCACCTGCACGCTGCCTCCGAGCACCGCGCCCGTCGTGGTCACCCGGACCCGATAGGGGCCGGCCAGCTCGCGAGGTGTCGAGCATGTAGCGCGCCATCCCGAGGATCGTGTCGCGCGCCCGGTCTGTCGCAGCCGCCGCTCGGTGCCGCGACCGGTCAGCCGGTAGCGGCCGCCGTGGAGCAGGTGGTCGAGCGCGGCCTCGACGGCGGCGGCCTGCGCATCGGAGTCGTAGGTGCCGTACTTCGCCACCAGCCAGGCCGCCCGACGGACCCGGGAGCGATCCACGGTCACGGGACCGCTGCCGCGCAGCGTGCTCGCCCAGTGTCCGTCGCGGAAGCCGCCGGTGCGGGGCCGGGCTGCGGGGTCGATCCGGTAGACCGCGCGGTGGGACGCCGTGCGGGAGCCGAACCAGCCACCGGCGGCGGTGCCGTCGGCGCGGAGCCGATAGCCGGTGCGGGGTCCGTCGGCGGCCGCCTGGCCAGGGGTGAGGGCGACCAGCGAGACCGCAGCGAGGAGGGCAGCGACGACGAGCGCCGTCCGGCGTGGAGGGGTCATCGGCTCACTGGTCGTCGGGGTCGATGGGGACGATCGGGCCGATGGTCGACCCTCCGGACTTGCCGCCGGACTTGCCGCCGCCTCCGGACGTCTGACCACCGCTGTTGGGCGCGGTCGACGTGCTGGACCCGGTGGAGGTCGCGGGCGGGCTCATCGGCTCGGGCGGCGGTGGCATCACCTCGAGCCGCCCCGGTCGGCGATCGCCAGCCCCTGACGGCCGCGAACGACCCAGGTGGCGGTGCCGGGGTAGAGGTCGGTCAGCACGACGACGGCCGGGTGGCCGGGGCGCAGCCGGAGCCGGCGTACGACGCTGCTGCCGTCGGCCGTGCGCACCCGGACCTCGGCGTGGACCACCCTGGACGGGGCCGCGACCCGGAGCGTGACCTCGCACGGCGCCGTGGACGCGGCGGCCGCGGCCAGGACCGGCCGGTGCAGGAGCGTCGGCGCGGCGAGCACCTCCTGGGCCGGCAGGGCAGCCACCGCCGGGGCCGCCTCCTCCGGCACCGCTGCCTCGGCGCGGCGTCGGCACCACCGGGGCCGCGGCCTCGTCGACCGCGGCGCCGGCGCCGGGGTCCTCGGTGCTCGACGCCGCCAGCTCACCGTCACGGCCGTTGAGGAGCGGCGCGGCCACGACCGCGCCGGCGGCCAGCAGCACGGCGGTCGCTGCCACCAGCGAGCTGCGGCGACGGCGGGCGGGCGGGGCGGGTGGGGCGGGAGGGAGCGGCAACGCGGCCGGACCGGGTTCGCTGCGGGCGATCGGGACCACGACGGCCGCGGGCGCATGCGCGTCGCGCACCAGCTCCTCGATCGAGTCGACCGTGCCGTCGGGGTGCACGGCCAGGTGGTTGACGACGCCGCCGGCGCCGGTCACGGTCACGCCGACCTGGCGGCCGAGCGGAGCCGCGACCTCGTCGGCGACCTGCTGCAGGGCGGCGAGGTAGCGACCCTCGGCGGTGCCGTCCGCCTGGACGGGTACGCCGTCCACGGACACCGCCCCGGCCGTGAGCTCGACCGAGACCCAGGGCGAGGCACTCAGCCCAGGGTCGTGACTCGGATCGCCGCCCACAGCGCGTCCCTTCCCCATGTCCGTGTCGCTGTCCGAACTGCCGTCCGAGAGCGGCCGCCGCCGACGATCCTCGCCCATCTCCCGCCGAACGGCAACGGGGGGAGCTCGCGGGCGGGGCTGGTCGACGCGGGCTCAGACGCCCAGCTGACGACCCCAGTGCTCGAGCAGGCCGGCCAGCCGGGTGCGCTCGAGGTCGGTCAGCCCGGACACCAGTCGGTGCTCGTTGGCCATGTGCACCCCGAACAGCCGGTCGATCAACGCCACCCCGTCGTCGGTGAGTCGCACCCGGCGCGCCCGGGCGTCGTCGGGGTCCACGGTGCGGCGCACCAGGCCGGCCGACTCGAGCCGGTCGACCCGCTTCGTCACCGCCCCGGAGGTGACCATCGTGGTGGCACCCAGGGCGCCCGGGGACAGCTCGTAGGGCGAGCCCGAGCGCCGCAGCGCGGCCAGCACGTCGAAGTCGCCATCGCTCAGCCCGGCCTCGGCGAACACCGGGCGCAGCTCGTCGTGGAGATGCTGGGAGAGCCGGTGCAGCCGGCCGATGATGCCCTGGGGCGAGACGTCGAGGTCGGGACGCTCGACCGCCCACTGGGCCATGATCCGTCCCACGTGGTCGAGGTTCTCGGTGGCCATGTCTGGAATATATCTTCTCCGGAAGGTATTATATCTTCCATGGAAGATATTCGTCGGGTCACCCTGTTCACGATGATCGCCCCGATCGCCTGGGGCTCGACCTACCTGGTCACCCAGACCCTGCTGCCGCCCGACCGGCCGCTGTTCGCGGGGCTGGTGCGGGCCCTGCCGGTCGGGCTGCTCCTGCTCGCCTGGCGTCGCGAGCTCCCGCGCGGCTCGTGGTGGTGGCGTGCGGGGCTGCTGGGCGTCCTCAACATCGGCGCGTTCTTCGCCCTGATCTTCCTCGCGGCCTACCACCTGCCCGGCGGGCTGGCCGCGACGATGACGGCCGTCTCCCCCATCGTCGTGATGCTGCTCGCCTGGTGGTGGGCGGCCGAGAGGCCCCGCCCCGCCGGCCTGCTCGGGGGGCTCGTGGGCCTGGTGGGCGTGGCCCTGCTGGTGCGCGAGGCCGGCTTCGCGGCCGACCCGGTCGGCGTGGCGGCCGCGCTCGGGGCGGTGGCCACCTCCGCGGTCGGCTTCACGCTGGTGCGCCGCTGGACGCCACCGACCGACCTGCTCACCTTCACCTCGTGGCAGCTGGTCGCCGGCGGCCTGGTGCTGCTGCCGGTCGCGCTCCTGGTGGAGGGCGCGCCACCCGAGATCGACGGCCGGGCACTGGTCGGCTTCGCCTACCTCGGCCTGGTCGGCACCGGGCTGGCCTACCTCGCCTGGTTCACCGGCGTACGCCGGCTCGGTGCGGGGCCGACCGCCCTGATCGGGCTGGTCAACCCGGTCGTGGGCACGCTGCTCGGCGTGGCCGTCGCCGGAGAGGCGTTCGGCTGGAGCCAGCTCGCGGGGATGGCGATGGTGCTCGGAGGCGTGCTCGCCGGACAGCCCGCCGCGACGTCGATGCTCCGCTCGCGGCCGCGGTGGACCCGCAGCGGCACGACCTCAGCCGATGGTGACCGTGACGCGGTTGGAGAACTTGCCCTTGGCGGTGTCTGCGACGCGGAACCGGTTGGGCCCCGGGCGACCGGTCTGGATGTAGGTCGAGAAGCTGCCGCCGGAGACCTGGGTGGTCACCGGGAACGCCACCCACTGACCACCGTCGAGTCGCTGCACCTGCAGGATCGCGCCGTCGCCGCCGGGGTAGGTGCCGGTGAGGTCGATCTGCTGCATCGGCGCGACTGACCGCTGTCCCGCGGTGAGCGAGATCGCCGTCTTGGCCTTGCGCTTCTTGGTCTTCGTGGGCGTGCCCGGCTGACTGCTGCCGTCGGAGCCGGACGAGCTGTCGGACACCGGGGTCTTCGACAGCGAGACGTCGGGGAGATAGAGGGTGTCCCCGCCGTCGCCGGTGCTGTCGCCCGTGCTCCCGCCGAGACCCACCAACCGCGACCCGGCCAGCGTGCCGACGCCGACCAGCAGCCCGAGCAGCGCGGAGACGACGACCAGGGCCACCATCCCCCAGAGCACAGGATGCTCCTTGCGATCGGCCACCGCTCCCCCTTCTCGGTCGACGCCGAACTGTCCACCACCACGAACCCTGCCATGGTCGCCGATCGCCCCAAAGGGTGGTCCGTCCGTCAGGCGTCGGCGGACGGCTCCCCTCGGGCGGCACGCGCGGTCCGCTCCGCCCGGGCGTGCTCGTCGGTGCGGACGTCGTAGGCCCAGAAGTCGCGGAGCCAGGCCGCCGTGGCCACCACTCCCGCGACGCAGGCCACGCCGCCGCTGACGATCGAGCCGCGCACCGACCACAGGTCGGCCACCACGCCGGCCCGGACCTGTCCGCCCAGCGGGCCGAGGGAGTAGGACAGCATCTCGATCCCGGCCAGCCGCCCTCGCATCCGCTCGGGGATGGTCTGGTTCCAGACGATCCCGCGGAACACCGCGGAGACCATGTCGGCGGCGCCGGCAAGGGTGAGGAACAGCAGCACCAGGCCCCAGCTGGGGCTGAGACCGGCCAGCGCGATGCACGCGCCGTACGCCGACGCGGCGACGACGATCGCGCGTCCGTGGTGGTGCACCCGAGCCGTCCAGCCGCTGAGCGCGGTGGCGAGGAGGGCGCCGACGGTCTCGGCGGAGTAGAGCGGGCCGAGCAGCTCGGGCCGCTGGAAGACCTTCTCGGCGAGCGCGGGGAACAGCACGACCGGGAAGGCCAGCAGCATCGCGGCGATGTCGACGAGGTAGGTGCCCAGCAGGTCGCGACGACCCAGCGCATAGCTCAGGCCCTCGCGGATGCCCTGCAGGCTGGGCGGCGTCGTCTCCTCCTGGTGGGGGTAGGGCCGCATCGCCGCGAACAGCAGGGACGCGACCGCCAGGCCCGCCACGTCGACGACGAAGCACCAGCCGACGCCGACGAGGCTCACGAGCAGCCCGCCGATCGTCGGACCGACGAGCAGACCGAGCTGCATGCCGAGGCTGGTCAGCGCGTTGGCCGCCGGGATCTCGTCGTGCCGGACCGTGCGCGGCATCAGTGCCTCGCGCGAGGGCCGCTGCATCGAGCCTGCGGCGGCCAGCAGCCCGGCCAGCACGAAGATCACCCACACCTGGGGGTCCTCGAGGAACGCGTTGACCGCGAGCCCGGCCGTCAGCACGAGCTGGGCGATGCCGGTCAGCACGAGCAGCCGACGCCGGTCCACGTGGTCGGCCAGGGCGCCGCCGTACAGCCCGAAGACCAGCAGCGGCACCAGCTCGACCGCCCCCAGCGCACCCACGGCGATGTTGGACCCGGTCAGCCGGTAGACCTGGAACGGCATCGCGACATAGCTGACCATCCCGCCGAGGTAGAACACCGTCCCGGCGCTGAACAACAGCCGGAAGTCGCGCGAGGTGCGCAGCGGTGTGACGTCCACGCGGATCGCCCGCAGTCGGTCGCGCCAGGTCACGAGTGCTGATCGTCGCAGGCGAACGCCCGACGGGTCACCTGGTTATCGAGGGGCGGTCGCGTCGAGCGAGCGCGGGTCCCGCGGTCGGCGGCCCCACCGACGGCGCACCCATTGACGGGCGCCCGGCCGCGTCGTTGACTGGAGGATCCGGTCCGAGGCCAGGGAGGTTCCCATGTCAGGCAAGGTCGTGCACTTCGAGATCCCGTTCGACGACGGTGACCGCGCGCGAGGCTTCTACGGCGAGGTGTTCGGCTGGCAGCTGATGGCCATGCCGGAGATGGGCTACACGATCGTGATGACCGGACCGACCGACCCGGAGCAGGGGCCGACCGAGGCCGGCTTCGTCAACGGCGGCATGTTCGAGCGCTCCGACCAGTTCCCCGGCAAGGGCCCCAACATCGTCATCGACGTGGCGAGCATCGACGAGGCGCTCCGCAAGGTCGAGGAAGCCGGCGGCGCGGTCGTCACCCCGCGGATGCAGGTCGGCGACATGGGCTTCACCGGCTACTTCACCGACACCGAGGGCAACCTGATGGGGCTCTGGGAGAGCGCCTGACCGACCTTGCCTGCTGTCGGGGGACTCGTGGCCCGCATGGCTGTCACGCTGCGTGAGCTCCACACCACCGACCTCGACCGGATGTTCGGGTGGGAGCAGCACCCGGCCGCCGTCGCGCTGGGGGCGCGGCATCGCCTCGGCGGCCCTGCGGGCGTTCCTCGAGATCGAGACCACGCGACCGTTGTGCGGGCGGGTCGCGGCCCACAACCTGGGCTCGGCGAGAGTCCTGGAGCGGGCAGGCTTCGTCCGCGTCGGGAGCGACGCGGGCTTCGCCGCGGGCGCGGGCCGCGAGGTGGTGGAGCACCTCTACGAGCTGGCTCGGTGACGACGCCTCAGCCGACCGGGTCCGCCTCGGCCTCGGCGAGCAGCTCCCGCGCGTCGTCGTGACGCTCCGCGTCGACGAGCAGGCGGCGCGGGAAAGCGCCGATCGAGCCTTCCATCACCGAGATGTTGGAGTCGACGAGTGCGGTGACGATGCCGTGGTCCTCGCACAGCGCCGCGACGAAGCTGAGCAGCACGTGGTCGTTGCTGCGGATCAGCTCGGTCATCCGGCGGCCGCCGGCATAGGTCGTCATCGCGGGGAGCCGACCAGGTCGCGCACCGTGATCCGGGCTCCGCGACGGGGGACGCTGGTGATGTTGCGGACCCGCGGCTCGTCGTCGCCGACCGCCTCGACGTCATAGGTCGTGAACACCTCGCGGAGCACCGCCACCGCCTCCATCAGCGAGAAGCCGGCACCGATGCACCGTCGTACTCCGCCGCCGAACGGGATCCAGGTGTTCGGCGCCGGACTCCGGCCGACGAACCGCTCCGGCCGGAACTGCTCCGGCTCGGGGTGGTTGTCGGCGCGTGCGTGCGAGAGCAGGATCGAGGCCCCGACGGTCGCACCACGTTGCAGGTGGATGCCGGCCACCGTGGCCGGCCCCATCAGGGTGCGGACCACCATGGGGATCACCGGATGGAGTCGCATCGACTCCTGCGCGATGGCCTCCAGCCACTCGTCGTCACCCGCCGCCGCGGCCGCGCGGGCCCGGGCCCGCTGGGCAGGGTCACGGCCGACCTCGTAGAGCGCCCAGGCGAGGGCGGTCGCCGTGGTCTCGTGCCCGGCCAGCAGCAGGGTGACCAGCTGGTCGCGCAGCTCCGGGTCGCTCAGCCGGTCGCCGCCGTCGTCGACCCGGATCAGCTGGGAGAGCACGTCGGTGCGGTGCTCCAGGTCGGGCGAGGCGCGCCGCTCGGCGATCTCGGCATAGATCAGCCGGTCCAGGGAGTACGACGTCTCGACGGCGCGCTTCCACATGCCGAACCGCTGCAGTCGTGGGATCCCCCACCCGAGCAGCACCGTCGGGCTGACGTCGACGGTGGCGTTGACCAGCGGCCGCAGCCGGGCCAGCCGGCCCTCGTCGGTGACGCCGAAGACGACCCGCAGGATCACCTCGAGGGTGAGCGCGTTCATCCGGTCCAGTGACCGGAAGGGCCGCCCGGTCTGCCAGGAGCCGACCTCGGCCTTGGCGACGCCGGTGACGAGGTCCTGGTAGTCCTGCAACGCCCGCGGGCTGAACGCGGGCATCAGCAGCTTGCGGGCCCGCTTGTGCTCCGCGCCGTCGACGAGGAGGAGCGAGTGCTCGCCCATGATCGGCCCGAGGATGCCGTTGCCCTTGCCGGCATGGAAGAGGTCGGGGTCGCCGGCGAAGATCTCCTTGATCGCCTCGGGGCGGGTGAAGATCACCAGCGGGCGTCCCTCGGGGATCAGCCGCACCGTGAAGGTGTCACCGAAGCGCCGCCGGAGATAGGGCACGAACCGGTGCCGGAAGCGGAGCAGGGCGGCACTCTGCACGAGCGCCGGCCAGCGCGGTCCGGGTGGCAGACCGGCGGTGTCGACCGACCGTGACCGCCCCGCGCCGAACGGCCGCATCCGGGCGAAGCGCTGCTGGCTGAGCCGGGCGATCTCGTCGTCGGGCATGGCCACCTCCTGGCGCGGGTTTCTACCAGGGTAGAACCTGCCGCCAGGGTCACCGGACCTGTAGCGACTCCACGCTCAGCAACGTGGTGGCCTTGGTGCGCTCGGCGGCGCAGCTCTGCCTCCGGGCGGGGCCGGGCGCGGCGGCGACGGAGACGTCGTAGGTCTCGGCGCCTGCGGCGACCTCGAACCGGCCGTGGCCGCGTTCGGCGACGGACGTCGGCCCCGAGCGCAGCGCACGCACCGCGAGCTCCGCGACCTGGGCCGCCGGGGCGAGCCCGGCCCGACCGCGCACCCTTTCGGGCGGGAGGTCGCCGCGGAGGACGGCCTCGCAGGCCCCGACCGCGTCGTCGGCGCCGAGCCGGCCGAGGGTCACGCCGCTGGGCAACGCGAGCAGGGTGCCGGCGAACCGGTGTCCACCCAGGTGCGTGGTCTCCCAGGTGTGCTCGGGCCAGCGCGCGGCCAGCGCCGAGGTCACCGGCCGGCCCAGCTCGGCACAGCAGCGGTCGCGCCGGCCGTTGGTGCACACCAGCCAGAGCGGGTCGGCGTACGCCGGCAGGCCGAGGGCCGGCCGCGCCGAGTCGAGCTCCAGCCCGAGGAGCTCCTCGGGATCGCCGAGCACCGTGGCGCCGACGTCGAACCCGGTCGACGAGGCGGTCGCTGCGAACACCCGGAGCCCACCCGTGGAGCGGGTCGGTCGTCGGACCAGCTGCACCCGGAGGTCGTCCCGGCCCGTCAGGGCCGCCCGTACCGACTCGGGCCAGCGGGCCTCCGCGACCGCCTGCCGACCCCATGGCCCGGGGTGTTCCACGAACAGCCACGCGGTCTCCGTGGGCGCGGTGCCGGCCAGCGGCTCTCGGTCGTCGATGCTGGCGGCCGCGCAGCGGAAGTCGTCCACATGCGCCAGTTTGCCGGAGCCTGGGTCGTCGCCCTTCGGCCACTCCCGCGGAGGGACGGTCGACCGGCGGCAACCAGGGGGCGGCAACCAGCGGTCAGCCGACGAGACCCCGCCGGCGGGCAATGGCGGCGGCCTCGGTGCGCCCGGAGGCGCCGAGCTTGGCCAGGATCCGTGAGACGTGGACGGACACGGTCTTGGTCGAGATGAACAGCTGCTTGCCGATCTCGCCGTTGGTGCGGCCCTCGGCGACCAGCGCCAGGATCTCGGCCTCCCGGGGGGTGAGCTCGCCGGCCGGACCCTCGGCCCGTGGCGCGGCCTCGCTGCCGAGCGCGACCATCTCGTCGAGCAGCGCGACGGCCCGCCAGGCGTGGGCGTCGCGGCGCACGCCGTCGAGCAGCGTCCGCGCCCCGGCGGCGTCGCCGACGCCTCGGAGCACGGTGGCCAGCCGGAGCCGGGTGCGGGCCAGCTCGGGCAGGTGACCCAGCGTGGCGAAGGCCTCCTCGGCCCGCCGCCACGCGTCGGTCAGCTCCTCGAGCGTCGGCGGGTCGAGCTGGGCGGCCCAGCGCCACCGCAGGTGCTCGGCCTCCAGCCGGACGGCCCAGGCCTGGCCCTCCAGGCCGAACACCACCCCCGCCTCGCGGCTCTCGTCGAGCACGCGGCGTCCGTCGGCGTGCAGCCGGGTCGCCTCGGCGTCGAGCCGGTGCCGCTCCTCCGCGGGCAGCCGCCCGGCCGCGCTGGCCAACACCCCCACGGTCGTCGTCGCGAGCCGCAGCCGAGCGGCGAACCAGGGCCGCCACAGCCGGGTGATGACCGAGACGGCCTCGTCGTAGGCCGCGATCGCCGCGTCGGGGTCGAGCCGGTGCTCGTGGACCGCGAGCTCGGCGCCGAAGGCGAACAGCGCGGCCAGCCCCTCGACGTCCCAATGGGCACCGGTCCGCCGGGCCACGTCGAGGGCCTCCGGCTCGCCGCGGGCAGCCAGGACCACCGCGCGCTGGGCGTCGAGCAGCGCCGCGGACACCGGTGGCGCCTGCTCACCGGTCGCGTCGAGCTCGTCGAGCGCCTGGTCCCACTCGCCGGCGGCGAACAGCACGACGCCGCGCATCAGCCGGTTCTCGAAGGCGTAGGGCGCCCACGGGGTGCCGAGCTCCACCCCGCGCGCCGCCCCGGCGGCGTAGACCTCCGCCGAGGCAGCGAACTCGCCCACGTCCTGGAGGTGGCGTCCCAGGGCGTAGCGCGCCCGCAGCTCGGCCCCGTCGGCACCGGCCGACTGCGCCTGCTCGATGGCGGCCGTCAGGGTGGCCGTCACCTCGGCCGGTGGCCGGTCGCGGTCGAGGCCGGCGAAGGTGGTGCGGACGTCGGTGACCAGGCGCGGCATGTCGAGCTTCTCGGCCAGGCCGAGCGCCTCCAGCCCGGCCTCGCGGGCGGCCTCGGGGTGGCCGTGGGCCGCCAGGATGCGCGCCTGCAGGGCGAGCGCGCGGGCGCGGCGCCTGGGCGGCCCGTCGGCGAGCAGGGCCACGGCCTCCGCGGCCCGGGCCACCTCGTCGTCGTCGCTGTCGACGACCAGCAGCGCCTGCGCCAGGGTGGCGAGCAGCAGGCCGCGATCGGCGGGCGAGGCGTCGGCGGGCAGCCGGTCGAGCTGGTCGCGCACCACCCGCACCGCCTTGACCGTGTGGCCGGCGGCGAGCAGCGCCTCGCCCGCCCGGGCGACCAGCACGGCCAGCTCGAGGTCACCCAGGCCGGCCCCCGCTCCTCCAGGGTGAGCGCCTGGAGGTAGTGCTGGGCGGCCTCGTCGGGCCCGCCCACGCCGAGCGCCTCGTCGCCCGCCTCGACCCCGGCCCGCAGCGCGGTGTCGAGGTCGCCGGCCAGCCGGGCGTGCCGGGCCAGCTCGGCGGCCGCGCCCCGGAAGCGACCCGACCCCAGGGCCCGGGCGTAGGCCGTGTGCAGCCGGACCCGCTCACCGGGCAGCAGGTCGTCGTAGGTCGCCTCGCCGAGAAGGGCGTGACGGAAGGAGTAGGAGTCGCCGCGCACCGGCACCAGCACGTTGCCGTCGACCGCCTCGCGCAGCCCCTGGTCGAGCGCCACCTGGTCGAGTCCGGTCGCCTCGGCGAGCAGGTCGTGGGCGACCCGGCGCCCCGCCGCGGCCGCCGCCCGGACGACCTCGCGGCCCGGCCCGTCGAGGCGGTCGACGCGGACCATCAGCACCCCGGCGAGGTCCTCGGGCAGCGCCCGGCCCGCCGCGCCCACCAGCTCCTCGACGAAGAAGGCGTTGCCGTCGGCGCGGTCGACGATGGCCGCCACCTCGGCGGCGGGCATCGGGTCGGGGTGGAGCAGCCGGACCAGCCGGCGTACGTCGGCACCGGGGAGGGGCTCCAGCTGCAGCCGGTCGAGATGCCGCAGCCTGGCCCAGCCCGCGACCTGCGGCCGCAGTGGATGCCGGCGGTGCAGGTCGTCGGAGCGGTAGGACGCCACGATCGCGACCGGTGCGTCGAAGGGCCGGGCGAACAGGAAGCTCAGCAGATCGAGGGTGGAGCGGTCGGCCCAGTGGAGGTCCTCGACGACCAGCAGCAGCGGGCGGTCGGCGGCGGCCCGCTCGAGCAGTGCATGGACGGCCTCGAGCAGCGCCCGCGGCTCGACGGCCCCTTCGGACGCGGAGCCGGCGACCCGGCGGCCGGGCTGCAGCCGCCCCAGCGCCGGATGCTCCTCCAGGGCCGCGGCGACGGCCTCGGGAGCCTCCTGGTCGAGCCGGTCGAGCACCTCGGTGAAGGGGAGGTAGGGCAGCGCCGCGTCGGCGAAGTCGAGGCAGTGTCCGGCGACCACCCGCCAGCCCTGAACCTGGGCACGGTCGCGCAGCTCGGTCAGCAGCCGGGTCTTGCCGACGCCGGCGTCACCGGCCAGCAGCACGGCGTGACGCTCCGGGACGTGGTTCGCCCCGAGGGCGAGGCTGTCGCAGAGCTGCTCGATCTCGGCCTCGCGGCCGACGAGCGTGGCGCTGCGTGGAGGGGGCACGGACCCATGATCCTCCGCCGCACCGACACCCGCCTCCCCCGGCCCGGGCGGGGCGGGAGGGCGGGTGTCGGTGGCGGTACGCCGGCCGGTGCGGGCCGGGGCGGCGGCTGGGGCGGGAGTGCGGGTGTCGGCCGGGGCGGCGGCCGGGGCCGGGCCGTCCGTGAGGGCCTGGGGAGGCACCTCAGGCAATGGTGCGGCGGAGGGCGATCTCGTCCTGCAGCCGCTGGGCGCGGCGCCGGGCGCTGCGCCGGCGTACTCCCGCGGTCTCCTCGAAGATCTGGTCGGCGCGGAAGCGCAGCGCGGCCTGGGTCAGCATCGTCGGGTGGGTGTTCATCTCGGTCTCCTTCGTCCTGATGAGACGAGACTCCGCCGCTGAGGTAGCCCGGGACATCGGGAGACTGCCTTATCTTCGCCGCCCGGCCTCCCCACCTACCTCAGGCGATAGTCCGCTACGTAGAGCACCACCTGAGGGCCCGAAACCGGTGCCGAACGTCACGGACTATCGCGGGTCGGGGCCGAGCGGGCGCCCGCCCTGCCAGACACCCGCGACCAGCGGCACCCCGGGTCGGTAGGCGAGGTGCACGTGGGAGGGGGCGTCGAGGAGGACCAGGTCGGCGCGGGAGCCGACGGTCAGCCTGCCGACGTCGTCGCGGTCGAGGGCGGCGGCGCCTCCCGCGGTGGCGGCGCGGACCGCTTCCGACGGGGTCATCCCCATCTCACGCACGGCCAACGCGACACAGAACGGCATCGACGAGGTGAAGCACGAGCCCGGGTTGCAGTCCGAGGCGATCGCGACGGTGACACCGGCCCCGATCAGCCGGCGGGCGTCGGGATAGGGCTGCCGGGTCGAGAACTCCACCCCGGGCAGCAGCGTCGCGACCGTTCCCGAGTCCCGCAGCGCCGCCACATCGGCGTCGGTGAGGTAGGTGCAGTGGTCGACCGCCACCAGGCCGAGCTCGCAGGCCAGCCGGACGCCCGGCCCCGGGCCGAGCTGGTTGGCGTGCAGCCGGCCGCGGAGGCCGGCCCGCTCCCGGCGACCAGGACCTCCGCGCCTGGTCGGCGTCGAACGCGCCGACCTCGCAGAACGCGTCGACCCAGCGGGCGTACGGCGCCGCGGCCTCGAGCATGGGACCGGTGACCAGGTCGACGTACTCCCCGGGGTCGGCGCCGGCGGGCACCACGTGGGCGCCCAGGAACGTCGTCTCGTCGGTGAACTGGCGGGCCACCGCGAGCGAGCGGGCCTCGTCGCGGACCGACAGTCCGTAGCCGCTCTTGATCTCGACCGTCGTGGTGCCCTGACGCTGCATCTCCGCGACCAGCCGACCCACGTGGGAGGTCAGCTGCTCGTCGGTGGCGGCCCGGGTGGCGGCCACCGTGGAGCGGATGCCGCCGGCGGTGTAGGGCTCCCCGGCCATCCGGGCGGCGAACTCCGCCGAGCGGTCGCCGGCGAAGACCAGGTGGCTGTGGCTGTCGACGAAGCCGGGCAGCACGGCGCGCCCGCCGGCGTCGTAGGCCGTGTCGGCGGCGGGGGCCTCGGCGGCCGGACCCACCCACGCGACCCGGTCGCCCTCCACCACCACGGCGGCGTCGCTCAGCAGCCCCAGGAGGCCCTCGCGCTCGGGGTCGTTGGTGACCAGCTCGCCGATGCCGGTCAGCAGCAGGCTCCCCATGACCTCTCCCGTCACCGCGCGGCCGTCTCCGTCAGGGCGCGTACGGCGCGGTCCAGCTCGCGACCGGTCTCCTCCGCACCCGACCCGATGGAGCCACCCTGCCCGACGACGACACGGCCGTCGACCATCACTCGGGTGACGTCGGCGGCGGTGGCCGCGAAGACCACGGTGCCCTCGTCGTGCCCGGTGCCCGCGGTGCGCGGGCTGTGTGGGTCCAGCGTGACCAGGTCGGCCCGCGCGCCGACGGCGATCCGGCCCGCGTCGGGGAAGCCGAGCGAGGCATGACCGGTCGTCGTCCCGGCCTCGAGCAGCTCGGCGGCGCTCCAGTGCCCGCGCTTCTGCGTGGCCAGCCGTTCGTCGAGCTCGACGGCGCGCAGCTCCTCGAAGGGGTCGACGACGGCGTGCGAGTCGGTGCCGATCGTCAGCCGGGCACCGGCCTCGTGCAGGTCCCGGCTGGGACCGATCCCGTCGCCGAGGTCGCGTTCGGTGGTGGGGCAGAAGCACGCGTGGGCCGCGGCGTCGCCCAGGAGCTCGATGTCCTCGCTGGTCAGGTGGGTGGCGTGCACGGCGGTGGTGAGCGGCCCGATCGCGCCGGCGTCGGCGAGCAGGCGGGTCGGGGTGACGCCGTGGGCCGCGAGACAGGCGTCGTTCTCGGCGACCTGCTCGGAGAGGTGGACGTGGAGCGGGCGTCCCGCGGCGGCGGCCACCACGGTGGCGAGCTGGTCGCGCGGGACGGCGCGCACCGAGTGAATCGCGGCGCCGACGACGACGCCGTCCTCCTCCGTGAGCGCCGCCCGACGCTCGGCCCAGCGATCGGCGTCGCCGTCGGTGAACCGCCGCTGCACACCCTCGGGCGGCGCGCCGAACCCGGCGCTGAGGTAGCAGGTGTCGAGCAGTGCGATCCGCAGGCCCGCCTCGCGGGCGGCCGCGACGACCGCGCGGCCGAGCTCGTTGGGGTCGTCGTACGACGAGCCGTCGGGGCGGTGGTGGACGTAGTGGAACTCCCCCACCGTGGTGAAGCCGGCGGCGACCATCTCGCGGTAGGCGGCGCGGGCCAGCGCGAACAGCGAGTCGGGGTCGAGCCGCTCGGCGACGGCGTACATCTGCTCGCGCCAGGTCCAGAAGCTGCCGCGCTCGCGTTGCGTCCGACCGCGCAGTGCCCGATGGAAGACGTGGGAGTGGGCGTTGGCGAACCCGGGGACGGTGAGGCCGGGCACCCGTTGGGCGAGCGCGGCCGGACACTCCGGCTCGACGTGGGTGAACCGGCCGTCCTCGACCTCGACGACCACGTCGTCGTGCCAGGCGGGGCCGGGGCCGAGGTCGACCCACGCGCGCTCGAGGAGGTGGGCCGTCATGCGGGGTCGCTCGTCAGCCGCGCCAGGGTGCCGGCCAGCGCGTCCACGCCGGCCAGGCAGTCGACGGTCTCGGCGTGCTCGTCGGGCGAGTGGGACACGCCGGTCGGGTTGCGCACGAACAGCATCGCGGTCGGCACCCCCGCCTCGGCGAGGATGCCTGCGTCGTGGCCGGCCTGGGTGGGCAGCAGTGGCCAGTCGGCGCGGGCGTCGTCGCCGGCCGCGATCCTCCGGCTCAGGGTGGCGTCGAACTCGACCGCGGCCGACACCGACTCCGGCGTGACCGTGAGCGCGGTCCCGTCGCGACCGGCCCGGTCGGCCGCCTGTCGCTCGATCTCGCCGACCATGGCCGCCAGGTGCTCGGCGCTCTCGGCCCGGGCGTCCAGCCAGGCCGTCACGTGGGAGGGAACGGCGTTGGTGCCGTTGGGCTGCACCTCCACCCGTCCGAAGGTCGCTCGCTGCGACGCCAGCCGAGCCTGCTTGTTGGCGGCCAGCGCCGTCATGGCGTAGGTCAGCATCGGGTCGTGGCGGTCCTCCATCCGGGTGGTGCCCGCGTGGTTGGCCTCGCCCGCGAAGTCGAAGCGGTAGCGCCCGTGCGGCCAGATGCCGGTGGCCACCCCGACGGGGGCAGCGCGGTCGACGAGATGGCGGCCCTGCTCGACGTGGAGCTCGACATAGGCGTGGGTGGCGTCGACCAGGTCGGGCCAGGTGGCGTCGTCGCCGGCGAGGCCGAGGCCGGCGCGCGCGACGGCGTCCTCCAGGCGTACGCCGTCGCGGTCGCGCCGCTCGCGGACCTGCGCCCAGGTGGTGGCGCCGGTGACCAGGCGGGAGCCGAGGGTCGCGAGCCCGAAGCGCGAGCCCTCCTCCTCGACGAAGACCGCGATCCCGATCGGGCGGGTGGGGGCGTGCCCCTGGCCGCGGAGGCGGTCGAGGGCGGCCAGCGCGGACACCACGCCCAGCGGGCCGTCGTAGGCGCCGCCGTCGAGGACCGAGTCGAGGTGCGACCCGGTCAGCACGTGCCTGCCGGTCGCGCCCTCGGGCCGCCACCAGGCGACCTGGTTGCCGAGCCCGTCGCTCTCCAGGGTCAGCCCGCGGGCGTGGGCCTGCTCGGCGAACCACGCCCTGAGCTCGCCCTCCGCGCCGGTCCAGGGCTGCCGGAAGTAGCCGCCGCTCTGGGTTGCTCGCCCGACGGGCGCCAGCTCGCGCCACATCTCCTCGAAGCCGCTGGTCACCCTCCCAGTCCACTCCCTCCCCGGCCCCGGGACAACCACCGCGGGCTCCCGGTCGTCTCGGATCCCAGACGCCTGCCGAGATGCCGGGAATGGTCCCGCGACATGTCGGGAATGGTCGCGCGAGATGCGGGAAATGGCGCCGCCACATGCCGGAGATGGTCGCGCGACATGTCGGGAATGGTCGCGCGAGATGCGGAAGATGGCCCGCGACATGTCGGAGATGGCGGCGCGACGACGTCCCGCGACCCGTCACGGAACCGCAAGGACTTCCCGGCCCGCGGCGGCGACCGGGCGCCGTACCCTCGGGGGATGACCACCGTGCTCGTGGTCGACGACGACCCGACCGTGCGCGAGGTGGTCGCGACCTACCTTCGCCGCGACGGTCTCGACGTGCTCGAGGCAGCCGACGGCCCGGCAGCGCTGGCCGCCGACGCCGACGCCGAGCCCGACCTCGTCGTGCTCGACCTGATGCTCCCCGGTCTCGACGGGCTGGAGGTGTTCCGCCGGCTGCGTGCCCGCCGCGGCGGCGTACCCGTGGTGATGCTGACCGCGCGCGGCGACGAGGCCGACCGGGTGCTCGGGCTGGAGGTGGGCGCCGACGACTACGTCGCGAAGCCGTTCTCACCGCGCGAGCTCGTGCTGCGCATCCAGGCGCTGCTGCGGCGGTCGGCACCGAGCGCCACACCGGCGGAGGTCCTCACCGACGGAGACCTGGTGATCGACACCCGGGCACGCACCGTCACCCGCGGCGGCGACGCGCTGCAGCTGACGGCGCGTGAGTTCGACCTGCTGCGGCACCTGGTCGCGACGGCCGGCACGGTCTGGTCACGCACCGAGCTGATGAACGACGTGTGGGGGTGGGAGTACGGCGACGAGTCGACCGTGACCGTGCACGTACGCCGGCTCCGGGAGAAGGTCGAGGCCGAGCCCAGCAAGCCGCGCCGCCTGGTGACGGTCTGGGGCGTCGGCTATCGGTGGGACCCCGATGGCGCCTGAGCTCGAGGCCGCGTCACTGGCGCTCGGCACGGTCCTGGTGAGCGGCCTCGCCGGCGCGGCCGCACTGTGGGCCGTGGGCCGACGACGGCCGGCCGTGGCGGCGGCGCTGGCGCCGGCGATGGTCGTGGCCGCCATGGGCGCCGGCATCTGGGTGACCGCCCGGGCGATGTTCCTCAGCGACCACGACATCGGCGTCGTGCTGATCGTGCTCGCCGCGGCGCTGCCGATCGCGCTCGGCCTCGGCACCTGGCTGGCGATGCGGATGCGATCGCTGACCGAGCGGGCCGCCGAGGAGTCGGCCGCCCGAACCGCGGCCCTGGAAGTCGAGCAGGCGCGGCGCGACCTGGTCGCCGGGGTGTCCCACGACCTGCGGACCCCGCTGGCCGGCATCCGCGCGATGGCCGAGTCGCTCGAGGACGGGGTGGCCGCCGACCCTCCCCACTACCTCGCTCGCATCCGGACCGAGGTCGACCGGATGGACACCATGGTCGGCAACCTGCTCGACCTGTCGAGGCTGCAGTCCGGCGGCCAGCGGCTCCGCCGCGAACCCGTCGACCTGCGCGACCTGGTCTCCGACGTGGTGGCCTCGGCCCGGCTGGTCGGGGAGCGCGAGGGCGTCTGCGTGACCGGCACCGCGCCCGAGCCGGTGCTGGTGGACGGCGACCCCGAGCTGCTCGGGCGGGCGATCGCCAACCTGGTCGCCAACGCGGTGCGGCACACGCCCGCGGGAGGGACCGTGGCGGTGACGGTCGAGGATGGCCGGCACGCCATGGTCTCGGTCGCCGATGCCTGCGGCGGCATCCCCGACGACGTGCTGCCCCGGGTGTTCGACGCGGGCTTCCGCGGCTCGTCCGCCCGGACGCCAGCCGACGGCGCCTCGGGTGGGCTCGGGCTGGCGCTGGTCCGTGAGGTCGTGACCGCCCACGGCGGCGACGTCGGCGTGGTCAACGAGCCCCCCGGTTGCCGGTTCACGATGACGCTGCCGCGGGGGTAGCTGGTCTCCGAGAGGGCGCTGCTGCGGGCACCGGCGCCGGCTCGCGCACGTGGCGCGACCATTTCCGGCACGTCGCGCGACCATTTCGCGCATCTCGCGCGACCATTTCGCGCATCTCGCGCGACCATTTCGCGCATCTCGCGCGACCATTTCGCGCACGTCGCGCGACCATTTCGCGCACGTCGCGCGACCATGTCCGGCACTTCGCGCGACCATGTCCGACATCTCGCGCGACCATGTCCGGCACGTCGCGCGACCATGTCCGACATCTCGCGCGACCATGTCCGGCACGTCGCGCGACCACTTCCGGCATCTCGCGCGACCATGTCCGGCATGTCGCGCTACTCGGGGATGAACCCCTGGTCGAGCTCCCAGGGGCGCCAGGGGGAGTTCTCCAGGATCCAGGCCTGCAGGTCGCGGTCGAGGCCGGTGATCACCAGCACGCCCACCACGATGAACACCAGCCCCAGCGAGCGCCGGAACCAGCCGTGGGAGTCGGCGAGCCAGCCGAGCCGGCGTACCAGCCGCTGGCCGGCGAGCGCGATCACCAGCAGCGTGCCGCACAGCCCGACGACATAGGCCACCAGCAGCGCCATCCCGCGCGCCCGCTCGGCCGGGAGCACCGTGACGACGACGTAGCCGTAGAGCGGGGAGCACGAGGTGAACACCGGGCCCAGCGCCGCGCCGGTGAGCACCGCGCCGAGCGTTCCGCCGCGGTCGCCGGCCGCCGACAGTCGCGTGGTGGAGCGCTGCTGCAACGCCAACCGCCCGGAGACCGACTCCCAGATCTCGGGGAACAGCGAGATCACGCCGAGCACGACCAGCAGCCCGCCCGCCACGACGTTCCAGACCTCGGGGTCGATCCCGATCAGCGCCGTCGAGGCGCGCAGCAGCAGCGTGAACACCACCACCGACACCCCGAGCGAGGCGGCCACCACGAACGCACGACGGGTGGCCGCCCCGCCCCCCGAGAGGGATCCCCCCACGATCACGGGCAGCAGCGGCAGCACGCACGGCGCCAACGTCGTCAGCACCCCGGCGACCACCGCGCCGAGCAGGACCAGCATCAGCGGCGGACCCTCAGGCCGCTTCGGCGGCGATGTCGGCACCCGTCTCGGTGCCGGTCCACTTCTTCAGCGCGGTGCCGTCGGTGTCGACGAGGACGTAGGTGTGCTGGTAGGTGACGCCGTACTCCTGACGCAGGTCGGTCTGCGAGTCGAAGTCGACCTTCACGATCGTCAGCCCGTCGGGCACCCCGTCGGCGTTCAGCGACTCCTCGGTGGCGCGGCAGTTGGGACACCAGGGCGCGTGGAAGAACAGCACGACGCGGGAGTCGGCGTACGCCGCCGGGTCGGCGTCGTAGTCCGCCCAGTCGATGTAGCGGCCGGGCGCGACCGCCGGCGCGGCGTCCTTCGACGAGCCCTTCTCCGTGGCGGTCCTGCTGGGCTGGGGGCTCGGCGCGGCGGCGCTGCTGGACGGCGCCGCCGCGGGCTCGGAGGCCGTCGTCTGGGCCCCCGTGCCGCAGGCCGCGAGCAGCAGGGCTCCAGCGGCGAGGGCGAGGGCGGGCACGACGGGGGCGACTCGGCGACGGGTCGGGTTCATGCCCCCATGCTGCGTGACCTCCGGACCGTAAGCCATGGAAACCGGCCTTACGGAAGGCTGACGGATCGCTCAGGGGGCCACGGGGACGCGGGCGGCTCGGGCGGAGGGCGTGGCCGACATACCCTGGACCTCGATGACCGATCCGGAGCGACCCGACCACTCCCCGGCCCGCGACAGGCGAACCGGCCGCTCGGCGGCGGCCGCCCGGATCGAGCAGCAGGCCACCTGGGTCGACCTGCAGCTGCGGCAGGCCGAGGCACGCGGCGACTTCGACGACCTGCCCGGGTTCGGCAAGCCTCTGGAGGGCCTGGGCACGTCGCCCCACGACCCGGACTGGTGGCTCAAGCAGCTCATCGAGCGCGAGCAGATCACCGGCGTGCTGCCGCCGGCCCTGCAGCTGCGCAAGGACGACGAGGTGCTTGATGGGAGGCTCGACCGGCTCTCCCGGGAGGCCGACGTGCGCCGCGAGGTCGAGGAGTTCAACGAGCGGGTGCGCGCGGCGATCTACCAGCCGCTGGGTGGCCCGCCGATGGTCACCAAGGCCCGCGACGTCGACGCCGAGGTCGAGCGCTGGCGGGCGCGCCGGGACTCCGCGCCGCCCGTGGTCGCCGAGGAGCCGGGGGCGAGCGCCACGCGGCGGCGTTGGTGGCGTCGTTCGTCGTCGCGCTGAGGCGTCCTCGCGGGACGATGTCTACTGGTGCGTACGACGCGCCTGGTGCGTCGTACGCACCAGTAGACATCCCGGCCCCCACCTGCGCCGTCTCGGTGACAGGAGCGCCATCTCGCGGAGCACGGGCGTGGAATGCGTCATACCGCCGACCCGGGGTCAGGCGCTAGCGTCCGCGCATGCCCAGCAAGAGCGCCAAGGACTTCTTCCGCCCCCTCGCCCTGGGGGCGCCGCAGCCACTCATGGAGATCCCGGCCCGGCCCAGCCGCGCGATCCACTTCTTCGACCCCTCCAACGAGAAGATGGCCGCCAAGGTGCCGCAGATGGTCGGCACCGTCGACGTCCTCCTCGGCAACCTCGAGGACGCCGTCAAGGCCGACAACAAGGAGGCCGCGCGCGAGGGCCTGGTCCGGATCGCCCAGGAGACCGACGGGCTGGGCGGCGGGCAGGGCCCCACCCAGCTCTGGACCCGCGTCAACGCCCTCGACAGCCCCTGGGTGCTCGACGACCTGACCCGGCTCGTGACCGCGATCGGCGACCGGCTCGACGTGGTGATGGTGCCGAAGGTGCAGGGTGCGGAGGACATCCACTACGTCGACCGCCTGCTCGCCCAGCTCGAGGCCAAGGCTGGGCTGCAGCGCCCGATCCTGGTCCACGCGATCCTCGAGACGGCGCGCGGCGTCGCCAACGTCGAGGAGATCTGCGGCGCCTCCCCGCGGATGCAGGGCCTGTCCCTCGGCCCGGCCGACCTGGCCGCCGACCGCCGGATGAAGACCACGCGCGTCGGCGGCGGACACCCGGGCTACCTGGTCCGCCAGGACCCGCCCGCCGGCGCCGACGGGTCGCCCGACATCGGCGCCGACCGGTCGACGTACCAGCAGGACCTGTGGCACTACACCATCGCCCGGATGGTCGACGCATGCGCGACGCACGGGATCTACCCCTACTACGGCCCGTTCGGCGACATCGCCGACGTGCTGGCCTGCGAGGACCAGTTCCGCAACGCCTTCCTGCTCGGGTGTGTCGGCACCTGGACCCTGCACCCCAAGCAGATCGAGATCGCCAACCGGGTCTTCGCCCCCAGCGTCGACGACATCCGGCACGCGCGGCGTGTGGTGGCTGCGATGGGCGACGGGACCGGCGCGGTGATGCTCGACGGCAAGATGGAGGACGACGCCTCGCTGAAGCAGTGCCTGGTGATGGTGGCGCTGGCCGAGCAGCTGGCGGAGGTCGACCCGGCGCTCAAGGCGGCGTACGACGAGATCGAGGTGTCCTGATGGAGTTCCGCCCCCGCCGCTCGGTGCTCTACATGCCGTCGTCCAACGAGCGCGCGCTCGAGAAGGCCAAGACGCTGCCCTGTGACGGTCTGATCCTCGACCTGGAGGACGCCGTCGCCCCCGACGCCAAGCCCGCCGCCCGCGAGGCCGCCTGCGCGGCCGCGGCCTCCGGCGAGTACGGCCGCCGTGAGGTCACCATCCGCGTCAACGGCGCCGACACCGAGTGGCACGACGCCGACCTGGCCGCCGCGTGCGCCGCCGGACCCGACGCGATCGTCGTGCCCAAGGTCGACTCGGCCGAGGCGGTCCACACGCTCGTCGACGCGATGGAGCGACACGGCGCACCCGACCACACCACGCTGTGGGCGATGGTCGAGACCCCGCGGGCGATGCTCCATGCCGAGGAGATCGCCGGCGCGTCCGCGCGGCTGTCGGTGCTGGTGATGGGCACCAACGACCTGGCCAAGGAGCTCTACGCCGAGCACGTGCCCGGCCGCCAGCCGCTGCTGACCGGCCTGGGTCTGGCGCTGCTCGCCGCCCGGGCGACCGGCACCGCGATCCTCGACGGCGTCTACAACGACGTGCGCGACGAGGAGGGGTTCCTGGCCGAGTGCCAGCAGGGTCGTGAGATGGGCTTCGACGGCAAGACGCTGATCCACCCGGGTCAGGTGGCCGGCGCCAACGGGGCCTTCGCCCCCTCCGAGCAGGCCGTCGCGGACGCCCGCGGGGTCATCGAGGCCTGGGAGGCGGGGCGCGGCTCGGGCGTCGTCACCTTCAACGGCCGGATGGTCGAGAACCTGCACGTCGAGTCGGCCACCCGGGTCCTCGCCATCCACGACGCGATCGCCGCCCTCGAGGGCTGACCTTTTCCGATAGTCCGCTACGTTCGGCACCGGTCTGGGGCCGCCAACTGGTGCGCAACGTAGCGGACTATCGCCCAACAGGGCCGGGCCCGAGAAGACTCCGTCGTATCAGGATCGCGCCGGAGCACTCCTGAGAGGGCATGACTGGCGCCCCCCACGCACGGACCGCCACGGCCGACCAGACAGCACGGCCGTCCCGCCTCCCGGGACGAGTGATCGTCGTCGCGGCCGCGGGCTACGGCAAGTCCACCTGGGTCGAGTCCGTGATCCCCGACGGGCACCTCGCGGTCACCGCGACCGCCCTCGTCGGGGGCGCTGACCGGGCACCGGCCCTCGACGACGGCGCCCTGGTGGCGGCCGGCGCGTTGGTGGTCGAGGATCTGCACCGGCTCGACCCGGACGAGCAGGAGAGGGTGTTCGGGCGGCTGGCCGAGCTCCCCGGCGACGTCATGCTGGTCCTCACCTCGCGTGAGCCGGTGCCCTCGGAGCTCACCGCCATGCTGCGCGGCCCGCTCGTCCCGCGCGGACCCGGCGACCTGGCCCTGTCCGAGGCGGAGGTGGCCCGCCTGCTCCGCGAGGAGCACGCCATCACCAACGAGGAGCTCCCGAGCCTGCTTCGTGACGCCACCGGCGGGTGGCCGATGCTGACCCATCTGGTCGCCGACGAGATCCGGCGCAGCCCGGGCCGGTGGCGTGGTCTCATCCCCGGCGACGTGCGCGCCGTCCAGGACCTGCTCGGCCAGGAGGCACCCGCGGTGTCCGACTGGCTCGACCGCATCCTCGCCGACCTCGGCGACGACCGGCTGGCGCTGCTCACCTTCCTCGCCGGCGTCGAGGTCGTGACCGAGGAGCTGGTGCTCGCGGCAGCCGAGGCACCCATCGACACGCTGCGACAGACGTACGCCGACCTGCGCAGGATGGGCCTGGTGGTGCCGCACCCCCGCTGGGCCCCGGCCGGACGGCCCTACCACCTCGTCGTACCCCTGCTGGCGGCACACCTGCGCGCTCGCGCGCCCCAGCACCTCGGCGAGGCCTGGGGGGCCGAGGCGAGGATGCGGGCCGCGGCCTGGCTCGAACAGCACGGTCCGCCGTCGGCGGCGCTCCCCCTGCTGCTGACCGCGGGCGAGCACAGCCGAGCGGTCGAGCTGCTCGAGCACCGTCACCAGGAGATGCTGCAGCAGGGCGACGCGGGGGCGCTGGCGCGGCTGCTGGCCCGCGACGAGTCGCTGCCGGAGACCCCGCGCCTCCGCCGGCTGCACGCCGAGGCGCTGCTGATGTCGGGCCGGCCGCGCGAGGCGCTGGCGCTGCTCCGCCGGTCGGCCACGCCCGGCGACGACCCGGACGGTGCCGCGCACGGCGACTGGCTGGTCGCCTACGCCCACTACGCCTGCAGCGAGCCCGACCGCGCCGCCGCCACGCTCGACGGGAGGTCGACGCCGCCGGGGAGCCTCGGGGTCCGCTGGCTCGCGCTGCGCGCGACCCTGCACTGGAAGCTCGGTGAGGTCGACGCCGCCCGCCGACTCGCCGAGCAGTGCCTCGAGACGGCGGAGGCCCACGGTCACCCGGGGGATCTCGCCCACGCCCGTCAGATGGCGGCCAAGCTGCGCTGCCCCGCGGAGATGGACTCCATCCTGAGCACGGCCGAGGAGGCGGCGCTGAGCGCGGCCGACCTGGTCCTGCACGCGAGCATCCTGTGCAACCGGACCCATGCCCTGCTCGAGGCGGCCCGGTTCGCGGAGGCCGCTCGGGTCGGGGCCGAGGCCGTCCGTGCCGCCGAGCTGGTCGGTCCGGTCGACGTACTCATCGTGGCTCTGAACAACGTCGGGCTGGCCCTCGGGCGGCTCGGCGAGTACGACGAGGCGCAACGCCTGATCGGACGCGCCGTGGCGCTCAGCCGACACCTCGTCGGTGCCCGCCTGGCGTTCAGTCTCGTGGATCTCGGCGACCTCCACCGCATCCGGGGAGAGCAGGAGCGGGCGCGACTCGCCTACGAGGAGTCTCTCGTCATCACCCGCCAGACCGGGGAGCAGCAGCTCCTCCTCATCGGTCTCTCCGGGCTGGCCCGGGCCACCGCGGACCTGGACCCCGGGTCGGCGTGCGCGCTGGCCGGCGAGGCCGCAGCGCTGGCCCCCGCCGCCTTCCGCGCCCAGGCGCTGACCGCGCTGGCGGCGGCCACCCTCGCCGCCGGTGACCGCGCCGAGGCGGAACGCCTCGCCGGCGAGGCGGTGGCTGCCGCGCGCGGTCGACACGCGCCGACCCCCCTCGCCGAGGCGCTCGAAGGGCTCGCCGCCGCGACGGACGACCCGACCGAGGCTCGCCGCGGGCTGGGCGAGGCCCGGTCCATCTGGGAGGCCGGCGGGGCGGAGCCGGACACCTGCCGCACCGACGTCCTGCTGGCCCGGCTGCCCCGGGCGGACCAGGACACCCTGGATCGCGCGGCGGCGGCGGTCCGGCGCCTCCAGCGGATCGGCATCGGCAGCGTCGGCGGCCGGCCGATCGGCGAGGACGTCGCCGCTCGGGACGTGTGGGTCCAGGTGCTCGGTGGCTTCGACGTGCTGGTCCGCGGACGGCCCGTCCCGGTGAAGACGTGGAAGTCGAGGCAGGCGCGGACCCTGGTCAAGCTCCTCGCGGCGCACGGTGGAAGACCGGTGCGGCGCGAGCGCATCTGCGACGTCCTCTGGCCCGACGAGGACCCGGCGCGGACCTCCCACCGGCTCTCGGTCCTGCTCACCACGGTGCGGGGCGTGCTGGACCCGGAGAAGGCGTGGCCCTCGGACCACTACCTCGGGACCGACAACCGCGGGGTGTGGCTCGACCTGGAGCGGGTGAGCGTCGACGCCACCCAGCTGCTCCGGCAGGCCGAGCACGGTGCCCGCCTCCTGTCCGACGGTGCGACGCTCGAGGCGACCACCGTGCTCGCGGCCGTCGACCGGGCCTATCGGGGCGCCGCGTTCGAGGAGGAGCCCGACGAGGACTGGGCAGACGACGTGCGCGAAGAGGTCCGCAACGCCTGGGTGAGGTCGCTGCGGCACCTCGCCACCATCGCCTCCCAGCAACGGCGGACCAACGACGCCGCGGCCCTGCTCGACCGGCTGTTGCGCGTCGACCCCTACGACGAGCGCGTGCACCAGGGCCTGGTCCGCACGCTCGTGCGAGCCGGCCGGCACGGCGAGGCCCGGCGGGCCTTCGACCGCTGGACCCGCGCGATGGCCACCGTCGACGTCGCCGCCCCCGACCCACGCGTCCTGATGCCACCGCCGAAGAGCGCCTGAGGGGCGACCGGCCCCGTTCTGATCCCACGCTGACGTGGTGCCGCGACAGTTCCGACACCACCCCCAGACCAGACCGCGCCGGTCTCACCCGAGGCCGAGCGCAACAACCGGAAGGAAGCACCATGAAGAAGCAGATGACCGCCCTGATCGGCCTCGCGACCGCGGGCGCCGCGGCCAGCCTGATCTCGATGGCCCCGGCCAACGCCGTTCCCTCCGGGTGCCCGGCGACCGCGACCGTCATCAACGGGACCAGCCGCGCCGACACGCTCGTCGGCACACCGTGCAACGACGTGATCTACGGCAAGGGCGGCAACGACGTCATCTTCGGCCTGAGCGGCAACGACGTCATCTACGGCGGTGGCGGGGCGGACACGATCTACGGCGGCGTCGACGCCGACACCCTGATCGGGGGCGCCGGCTCGGACACCTACCCGGACGCCACCGGTGACGACACCGTGGAGGAGGACACGCACACGGTGTAGCCCAGGACGACCGGACGGTCCGGTGGGCTCCGGTCACCTCGCGAGGTGGCCGAGCAGAGCCCACCGGGCTATGGGTTCTCGGCGGCCTCCGGCGGTGGTGCCAGCCGGTCGACCGCGGCGGCCGCGGCCAGGGAACCGCGGGGCACCCGGACGGTGCGGACCAGGTCGTCGCCGTCAACCTCCCAGCCGGGAGGTGGCTCGGCGACGGAGTCCGCCGCGGGCACGAGTCGGGGAGCGTCGAGGTCGGTGTTGTCGACCACGACGTCGGCCTGGTCGCGCGGCCGGCAGGCCTCGGCATAGATCCGCTGGGCGTCGAGGTAGCGGCGCTGGTCGGGGTGCTCGGGGTCGGCCGGCGACCCGTCGCGCGCGGCCATCCGCGCCACCGTGACCTCGGGCGGCGCGTCGAGGAAGACCACCAGGTCCCACGCCCGGGTGATCTCGGGGCGCTGCGCGAACACGCCGTCGACGACGAGCACCCCCGCCTCGGGCACCGAAGCCCGGGGCGCGTCCACGTGCTCGTCGCGCGCGACGTCGTGCCACGCGGGGCGGTACGACGCCCCCGGGCCCGCGAGCCACGGCTCGAGCAGCTCGCGGCGCAGCGCCTGGTAGTCGAAGTGTCGCGTCCAGACCGCCTCGGGAGTCCGGCCGAGGGCGTGCCGGTGGGCGCGCGGGTGGTGGAAGTCGTCGACCGACGAACGGGCGACCGCGCGACCACCGGCCCGGAGGTGGTCGGCGAGCGCGTCGGCGAAGTGCGTCTTGCCGACCCCGTCGGGCCCGTCGACGGCCACCAGCAGCGGCCGTCGTACGACGGGGAGGAGGGCGGCGACGTGCGCCAGCACCCGCTCCCGGTCGTCCACTCGTGCGCCCGCGCTCACTCCGAGTCGCGGCGCAGCATGTCGTCGAGCCAGCCCTTCGCGGCGCCGACCCAGCCGGCCGCCTCGTGGACCAGCCGGCCGAGGGCGTCCTGGGTGCGCCGGAAGGCCTCGGTGTAGGACGCCGCCGCCTCCTGCGCCGCCTCCGAGACCGGGGCGGTCGCGTCGTCCTCGCGGCGGGGGTAGTCGCCGCCGAGGATGGCGGTGTAGGCGCCGGAGTCGACCCAGGAGCGCAGCTCGCGGGCCCGGACGACGGCGAAGGGATGGCTGGCCCGCTCGGTGAGCAACAGCTTGAGGACCGAGTCGCGGAGGTCCTCGGTGTCGGCGTACTCCGCCCCCTGCTCGAAGAAGCTGGTGATGTCCAGCTGGTCGAGATGGCCGCCGGAGGCCGTCTTCATGTGCACCCGGGTCGCGACGGCGGGGTCCTGGGTGGCCAGCAGGCCGGCGCGGTCGGCGGAGAGCTCGGCCTTGCGGCTCCACTCCATCAGCGCGGCCAGGATCACCCGCAGACCCAGCGCGCCGCCGGGGATGGCAGCCAGGACGCCGGTGAGGACCAGCAGTCGTTCGAGGAGGGTGCGATAGACGGCGTGGCCGGACAGCGCGTGGCCCAGCTCGTGACCGACCACGAACCGCATCTCGTCGTCGTCCAGCAGGTCGACCAGGCCCGAGTTGATCACGATGATCGGCTGGTTCATGCCGATGGTGCGGGCGTTGAAGGTCGGGTCGGCGACGACATAGAGCTCGGGCAGGTCTCCCGCGTCGAGCACCGCGCCCGCGTCGGCCAGCGCCCGGTGCAGCTCGGGGAACTGCCTTTCGTTGACCCGCACTGCCGACCCCAGGAAGATCAGCCGGACCTGCCGCTCGTTGATCAGCGCGTTGAACGCCTTGAGCAGCGCGTCGAACCCCTTGAGCTTGCGCAGCGCCACCAGCGCGCCCTTGTCGGCCGGGTGCTCCCAGGCGCGTGAGCTGATGCCGGGAAGGTGGGCGCGCGACTTCGCGGGCTTCTTGGTGGCCATGGCTCGGATCCTCTCACTCTGGTCCTCGTCATCCCGATAGTCCGGCGCGAAAGGCACCTCCCCAGGGCCGCGGAAAGTGCTTTTCGCGCCGGACTATCGAGGCATCGCGATCAGGTGTGGGTCAGCTCGGCGGTCCTGCCGGTACGCCGGAGGCGGGCGTCGAGGCTCTCGGGCGCGTCCCACCAAGGTGGTGTCCTCAGCGTCCATCCCTGCGGGGCGGACGAGGTTCGGGCCCGCCGCGCCGCGGCGAGGATCCGGCCCACGACGAGTGCTCGGTCACTGAGGTCGCCGCCGACCACGGTCACCAGCTCGAGCCCCTGGTCACGGAAGCGCTGCTCGCGAGCGACATCGCGCCGGTGGCGGTCCCGGCCCTTGTGGTGCGCACCGTCGTACTCGCCGACGAGACCCAGGCCGACATCCAGGAGGTCGGGTACGCCGAGCAGCTCGCCCCGAGCGTCGAAGACCGGCACGTTGCACAACGGAGGGCCCAGGCCCGCATCGAGCGTCCAGACGAGGCGGAGTCGACTCTCCTGCGGGGAGCGGCTCCGGGCGTCGGCGAGAGCCAGCGCCCGCCGGACCTGGGGAACGCCTTCCCACGCGTGCCGATGCGCGACGTACTCCGCCATCAGCTCGGGCGAGATCAGGCCCGCGGCGGCCGCCATGTCGACAGCGACCACGGCACCGCGCACCGTCGGCGCGAATCGCATCTCGTCGAAGAGCGACCTCTGCACCGTCGCACACACGATGCCGCGCACGGTCTCGATCTCGGTGCAGCCGAGCTGGGCATGGCTGATCGTGGCCTTCGTCTCCGAAGCGCGGCGCGCACCTGAGAGCCTCAACAGCTCGACCGGGCGTGGCGTCCCGTCGAGCAGACGGCCGTCGAAGAACGCTGCTCCCCGCCAGCGCAACGAGGCCCACCCGGTGACGGCGTCGCGCGGCGCCAGCCGTACCGCCTGCTCGAGGATCCGCTGCTCGACGCGCCCGGGGTCGACGGACGAGGGGACGTACCAACCGTGCGCGCTCCTCCGCCACCTGCGGCCGCGGGCCTGGCCGCGCGTCGGCCCGGTCACGCCCGCGGGGTCGAGCCGCACCGGCCAGACGAGATCGTCGGCGGGCGGCTTCCACGGCACCCAGTCGTCCTGTCCCATGCCGTGGGCATGCCCGCACCACGCGCCCCTCCCCCACCGAGGCTCGGACGCTGTGGACGAGTCAGGTCACCGCCGGCCTGTGGAGGACAACGGGCTCATGCCGACGTCGGCATAGTCCGGCGCGAAAAGCACCTCCCCGCGGCCTGAGGCGGTGCTTCTCGCGCCGGACTATCGAGAGATCAGGCCTCGGACATCGGGATCCGGACACCCTTCGCGGAGGCCACGTCACAGGCGAGGTCGTAGCCCGCGTCGACGTGCCGGATCACGCCCATGCCGGGGTCGTTGGTGAGGACGCGCTCGATCTTCTGCGCGGCCAGCTCGGTCCCGTCGGCGACGCAGACCTGCCCGGCGTGGATGGAGCGCCCCATGCCGACGCCACCGCCGTGGTGGATCGAGACCCAGGTCGCCCCGGAGGCGGTGTTGACCAGCGCGTTGAGCAGCGCCCAGTCGGCGATGGCGTCGGAGCCGTCGAGCATCCCCTCGGTCTCGCGGTACGGCGACGCGACGGACCCGCAGTCGAGGTGGTCGCGGCCGATCACGACCGGCGCCTTCAGCTCACCCGACGCGACCATCTCGTTGAACCTCAGCCCCGCGAGGTGCCGCTCGCCGTAGCCCAGCCAGCAGATCCGCGCCGGCAGCCCCTGGAACTCCACCTGCTCGCCGGCCATCGTGATCCACTTCCGCAGCCGCTCGTTGTCGGGGAACAGCTCGAGGATCGCGCGGTCGGTCGCCGCGATGTCGGCCGGGTCGCCGGACAGCGCCGCCCACCGGAACGGGCCCTTGCCCTCGCAGAACAACGGCCGGATGTACGCCGGCACGAAGCCCGGGAACTCGAAGGCCCGGTCGTAGCCGCCCTTGCGCGCCTCGTCGCGGATCGAGTTGCCGTAGTCGAAGACCTCGGCCCCGGCGTCCTGGAACTCCACCATCGCGCGCACGTGCCGGGCCATCGACTCCTGGGCGCGCTTGGTGAAGCCGACCGGGTCCTCGGTCCGCTCGCGCTCCCAGTCCTCGAACCGCACGCCGGCGGGCAGGTAGAACAGCGGGTCGTGCGCCGAGGTCTGGTCGGTGACGATGTCGATCACCAGCTTGCCGTCGTGGACCCGCTCGAGCAGCTCGGGCACCAGGTCGGCGGCGTTGCCGAGCACACCGATCGACAGGGCCCGGCCCTCGTCGCGCGCGGCCACGGCCAGCTCGACCGCCTCGTCAAGCGACGCGGCGCGCACGTCGAGGTAGCGCGTCTCGAGGCGCCGCTCGATCCGGTGCGGATCGCACTCCACGCAGATCGCGACGCCGTCGTTCATCGTCACGGCGAGCGGCTGCGCGCCGCCCATCCCGCCGAGCCCGGCGGTCAGCGTGATGGTGCCTCGCAACGTCCCGCCGAAGCGCTTGTCGGCCACCGCGGCGAAGGTCTCGAAGGTGCCCTGCAGAATCCCCTGGGTGCCGATGTAGATCCACGAGCCGGCCGTCATCTGGCCGTACATGATCAGCCCCATCTCCTCCAGCCGCCGGAACTCCTCCCAGTTGGCCCAGTCGCCGACCAGGTTGGAGTTGGCGATCAGCACCCGCGGGGCCCACTCATGGGTGCGCATCACGCCGACCGGCTTGCCGGACTGGACGAGCATCGTCTCGTCGTCCTTGAGGGTCCGCAGCGTCCGCACCAGCGCGTCGTACGCCGGCCACGACCGGGCCGCCTTGCCGGAGCCGCCGTAGACCACCAGGTCCTCCGGGCGCTCGGCGTTGTCGGGGTCGAGGTTGTTCATCAGCATCCGCAGGGGAGCCTCCGTCTGCCACGAGCCGCAGCTGAGCTCGGTGCCGTGCGGGGCATGGATCGGGAGGCGCGGGTTGTCGCTCATCGGGAGGGCTCCTGACGTGGGTGACTAGGGTCGGACGGGTGCGAGAGGTGCAGCTGCTGCGGTCGGCGGAGGACCGCAGGCGCTACGAGATCGACGGTGTCGGGTGGCTCCGGAGCGCCAGCTGGCTGAGCGGGCGGGGCGAGTCCGGGGCGGCCGACGCGGCCTCGGCCGAGTGGGCGTTCGAGCCGCGCGGCTGGGCGGGCGGCCGGGCCGAGGCGCTCGACCTGCGCAGCGGGATGCCGATCGGCGGCTACCGCCGCACCGCGACGTTCTCCCACCGGGGCGAGGTGACCTGGGCGGGTCGCCTCCACACGCTCCGCACGACCAGCAGCTGGCGGCAGCGCTTCGAGCTCGACCGGGACGGGGTGGCGGTCGTGGCGCTGCAGGTGAGGGGCTACGGCCGGGCGCCGGTCACGCTGAGCGTGGCACCGGACGTGGAGCCGGGGCTGGTGCTGTTCACCTGCTGGCTGTGCCGGCTGTTCGTGACCCAGGACTCCGCGGCGACCTGACATCGCTCACCCCTCCGTCGCGCTGGCGTGGCCGTCGGCCCAGACCTCCACGATCTGGGTGATCAGCCCGTCGGCGACGGTCAGGAAGCTGGCGACGTGGAACAGCGCCTCCTCGTCGAAGACGCGAGCACGCAGCACGGCCCGGCCGTCGGCCACCACGATGTCCTCGGCGACGAAGCTCCAGCGACCCGGATAGTCGTCGTTGAAGGCCACCCACTCGTCGGCGCCGAACGTGCGGCCGTCGTGGGCCATCTCGACCCGGCAGTCGTCGGCCAGCAGAGCGCGCAGCGCCGGCCAGTCGCGGCGGTCGATCGTCGAGGCGAACTGGTGGGCCAGGAAGGCGGGCGTGGCGGTCATGACAGGTCTCCGATCTGCTGGCGAACGGATTCGAGGATGGCACCGCTGCGCACCAGCTCCACGGCCGCCTCGATCTCCGGGGAGAGGTGGCGGTCGGGACCGGGCCCGGCGACCCCGGCCTCCCGGAGCCGGCGTACGACGGCCGCGGTGGCCGGCGACGGGACCAGCGGTGCCCGCAGGTCGAGCCCGCGGGCGGCGGTGAGGATCTCGATCGCGACCACCCGGGTGAGGCCGTCGACGGAGCGGCGCAGCTTGCGCGCCGCCGACCAGCCCATGGAGACGTGGTCCTCCTGCATCGCCGAGGAGGGGATCGAGTCGACCGAGGCGGGCGCGGCGAGCCGCTTGAGCTCGGAGACGATCGCGGCCTGGGTGTACTGAGCGATCATCAGGCCGCTGTCGACCCCGGGGTCGTCGGCGAGGAACGGCGGCAAGCCGTGGTTGCGGGCCTTGTCGAGGAAGCGGTCGGTGCGGCGCTCGGAGATGGAGGCGACGTCGGCGGCGACGATGGCGAGGAAGTCCAGCACGTAGGCGACCGGGGCGCCGTGGAAGTTGCCGTTGGACTCGACCCGGCCCTCCTCGGGAAGGACCACCGGGTTGTCCACCGCGCTCGCGAGCTCGCGGCCGGCCACCGTGGCGGCGTACTCCACGGTGTCGCGGGCCGCGCCGTGCACCTGCGGCGAGCAGCGCAGGGAGTAGGCGTCCTGGACGCGGTTGCAGTCGGGGCCGCGATGCGAGGCGACGACCCCCGAGTCGCGCAGCAGCGCGGTCAGGTTGGCGGCCGAGAGTGCCTGGCCGACCTGCGGGCGCAGCGCCTGCAGCTCGGCCGCGAAGACCCGGTCGGTGCCGAGCTGGCCCTCGACCGACATCGCCGCGGCGATGTCGGCGGTCTGCAGCAGGCGGCGCAGGTCGTCGATCGCGAGCACCAGCATGCCGAGCATCCCGTCGGTGCCGTTGATCAGCGCCAGCCCCTCCTTGGCCGCCAGCTCGACGGGGGCGAGCCCGGCGGCGGCGAGCGCCTCGGCCGCGGGCATCAGCACCCCGGCCGCGTCGCGGACCTCGCCCTCGCCGATCAGCGCCAGCGCGCAGTGGGCGAGCGGGGCCAGGTCGCCGGAGCAGCCGAGGGAGCCGTACTCCCGCACCACCGGGGTGATCCCGTGGCTGAGCAGTCCGGCCAGCAGCTGCGCGGTCTCCCGGCGGACGCCGGTGTGTCCGGTCGCCAGGGTCGAGAGCCGCAGCAGCATCAGCGCCCGCACCACCTCCCGCTCGACCTCGGGACCGGAGCCGGCGGCGTGCGAGCGGACCAGCGAGCGCTGCAGCTGGGCGCGCAGCTCGGGGGCGATGTGGCGGGTCGCCAGGGCGCCGAACCCGGTGGACACGCCGTACGCCGGCGTGGGCGCGGCCGCCAGCTCGTCGACCACCCCGCGGGCCCGGTCGATCGCCGCCAGCGCGTCGTCGGCCAGGACGACCGCGGCACCGCCGCGCGCCACCGCGGCCACGTCGGCGAAGGACACCGGCCCGGTGCCGACGACGACCGTGTCGCCGCCCGCGGCGGCCGTGGCCATCGGCCCGTCGAGAGTCGTGCTCATGGCTCCCATTGGACTCCCCGCCCGACGCCCGCACCAGGGGGCCCAGAGGCCTGCGCGTCTCGGATGCGAGACGTGGTGCGCGGCTGGGCACCCGGCCTGGCTCGGCGCCGCGGCCCGTGAGCCGGGCCCAGCCCGTCGTACGCTCCCCGTCATGACGGCTCCGCACGCCCCGGCCGCGGACGGGCCCACCCTGCTCACCGCTCGACTGCGGCTGCGCCGGCCGGAGGACGCCGACGCCGAGCGGGCGTTCGCACTGCTCAACGACCCGGAGGTCCGACGGTGGAACCCGGCGCGCCGGGCCGCGAGCCTCGAGACGGCCCGAGCGTGGTGTCGCGACGGCGCCGACTGGTCCGGGGGCGGGCACGCGACCTGGCACGCGGTCGATCGCGCGTCGGGGTTGTTCGTCGCCAACGTGTCGCTGTTCGAGATCGACACCGACCACGCGACAGCCAAGGTTGGCTACCGGGTGCTGCCCGATGCCCGCGGTCGCGGGATCGCTCGCGAGGCGCTCCGGGCGGTGACCGAGTGGGCCTTCGCCGAGCTCGGGATCCTCCGGATCCAGCTGGAGCACGCGGTCCCCAACATCGGCTCCTGCCGGGTCGCCGAGGGTGCGGGCTACCGGCTCGAGGGCGTGCTGCGGTCGTCGTACGCGCTGGAGGGCGAGCGGTACGACGAGCACCTGCACGCCCGGCTCGCCACCGACCCGGCCTGATCGCCCTGCCGACCACGGCGCATGCCTGGCCGGTTCTCGGGAACCGAGGAGGGGTGCTGCCGGGCGACCGCATCGGCGCACCGACAGGAGGAGACATGAGCACCGCTCTGATCATCTGGGTCATCGTGGCCGTCGTCGCGGTGGCCGTCCTCGCCGTGGTGGTCTGGCTCAGCAGCCGGCGCAGCAGCCGGCGCGCCGAGGCCGACCGGGCCCGCGCAGCCGAGCTGCGACGGGAGGCCGATGCGCACCGCGCCGACCTCGAGTCCTCCCAGGAGCAGGCTCGCCGGGCGGCCACCGAGGCCGAGCAGGCGGAGGCGCAGGCGCAGCAGGCGCGAGCCCGGGCCGTCGAGGCCGAGCGAGGAGCGGCGCTGGACGAGGCCCACTACGAGGACCGGCTGCGCGACGCGGACCGGCTCGACCCCGAAGCCGACACCCAGGTCGATGCGGGTGACGAGCGGCCACGGCCGAGGTCCCGGACAGACGGTCTCGGTCGAGGACAGGGGCGGCCCCGCGCACCGCGCCTGACACGCGCAGAGACCTTCGACCGGCGGGCACCGGGGCCCCACACCTCGTCGTACCCGCCGGTCGATTCTCGCTGCGCGAGTGGTGGAATGGCTCCAGCGACGAGAGCGAGGGGCCCAGTAGAAGAAGGTGAAGCCACCCGAGGGTGCCGACGACCTGAGCGCGGGCGCGGTCAAGGAGCAGCGCCTCGACTCGACGAAGTACAAGAAGGACGGCCACCTCCGCAGCGCCTTCTACGACGAGGAGATCGCCCGCCTGCAGGAGCAGCTGGTGCTGCTGCAGTACTGGATCCAGAGCCAGGGCCTCAAGGTCGCGGTGATCTTCGAGGGCCGCGGCTCGGCCGGCAAGGGCGGGGTGATCAAGCGGATCACCGAGCGCACCAGCCCGCGCACCGTCCGGGTGGTCGCGCTGCCCAAGCCCACCGAGCGGCAGAAGACGCAGTGGTACTTCCAGCGCTACGTCGAGCACCTGCCCGCCGCCGGCGAGATGGTGCTCTTCGACCGCAGCTGGTACAACCGCTCCAACGTCGAGTGGGTGATGGACTACTGCACCCCCGAGGAGCACCAGGAGTTCCTGCGCTCCTGTCCGGAGTTCGAGCGGATGCTCGTGCGCAGCGGGATCACCGTCATCAAGTACTGGTTCTCGGTGTCCTACGAGGAGCAGCGGCGCCGCTTCGAGGCGCGCAACGCCGAGCCGCTCAAGCGGTGGAAGCTGTCCGACATGGACCTGGCCGAGCACGAGCTCTACATCAAGTACTCCATGGCCAAGGACACCACCTTCCAGTACACCGACATCAAGCAGGCGCCGTGGTACGTCGTCCCCTCCGACGACAAGAAGGCCGCCCGGCTCAACTGCATCTCCCACCTGCTCAGCATGTTCCCCTACGAGGACGTCGCCCCCGACGTCGTGGAGCTGCCGGTGATGAAGCAGATGCCCTACGTCCGGCCGCCGATGCACGAGCAGACGTTCGTGCCCCAGGTCTACTGAGCCCGGTGCCGACCGTCCGCCCCGCCACGCTGGCCGACGCGGCCGCGTGGGCGGACGTGGTGACCGCCTGCTCCCCCTACCTCGTCCAGGACCTCGCCTCGACGGAGCACGGCATGCGCACCGAGCCGGCCGCGGTGCGTCGGGTGGTCGCGGAGCAGGACGGCCGCGTCGTGGGCGTCGGGCGGCTGCATGCCGACCCCGGCGAGGAGCACGTCACGATGATGTTGATGGTGGCGCCCGAGCACCGCCACGCGGGCGTCGGCGCCGCCCTGCTCACCGACCAGCTGCCCGCCGCCGCTGCCACCGGATCCACGACCGTGCGCAGCATCGTCGAGGACGACGACGACAGCCGGGCCGCCGCGGCGGCGTGGGGGTTCACGCTGACCCGACGCTTCGCGATGTCGATGGTCGACCCGCGCACCGTCGTCGCGGCCGCCCCGCCGGACGGCGTACGACTGCTGCCCCTGAGCGACCTGCCGCCCCGGGTGATCTGGCACGCGCTGTCGGCCGTGATGCGCGACGACCCCTCGGGGCTGTCCACGCCGATGACCTTCGGCGAGTTCCAGGACCAGTGGGCCGACCCGCGGATGCGGCCTGCCGTCGGTCGAGCGGTGCTCGTGGACGGCGAGCTCGCCGCGCTGTCGGTCCTCGGGGTCGCCGGCGAGCGGGCCTGGAGCGACATGACCGGCACCCTGCCGGCCTACCGTGGCCGCGGCTTCGCCCGACTCGCCAAGCAGCACACCCTGGTGGCCGCCGCAGGGGCCGGCGTCACCCGCGCGATGGCCGGCAACGACGACGCCAACGCGCCGATGGTCGCCGTCAACCGCAGCCTCGGGTACGCCGTCTTCGCCCACGCCGCCCTGGGCGTGCGCGCGCTGCCATGACTCCGCAGCGCAGCAACGTGCCGGCCGCCACCCGGGCGCTGCAGGTGCTGCGCTTCCTGGCCAGCCAGCCCGATCCGGTGCCGATGGACCGGATCGCCCGGGCCTGCGACCTGCCCCGCTCGACGGCGTACCACCTGCTCGCGGCGATGATCGAGGAGGGCTTCGTCGTCCATCTCCCCGAGGAGCGCCGCTACGGCCTGGGGGTGGCCGCGTTCGAGGTCGGCAGCGGCTATGCCCGCCAGGCGCCGTTGCAGCGGATCGCCCGGCGTCCGCTGGCCACGCTGGTCGACGAGGTCGGCCACAGCGCCCATCTGGCGGTGCTGCACGGACGGGAGGTGCTCTACGTCCTCGAGGAGCGCGCCCCGGGCCGACCGCCCCTGGTCTCCGACGTCGGGGTCCGGCTGCCGGCGGCGTTGACGGCCAGCGGCCGCGCGATCCTGGCCACCCTGCCGGCCGCGCAGGTGCGAGCGCTCTTCCCCGACCGCTCCGCCTTCGTGGACCGCACCGGTCACGGGCCGACCTCCCTGTCCACGCTGCGGACCCTGCTCGCCGAGACCAGACAGCGAGGCTTCGCGACCGAGGACGGCGAGGTCACCCCCGGGTTCGCCAGCGTCGCCGCCCCGGTGCTCGACCACAACGGGCACCCGGTCGCCGGGGTGGCCGTGACCTACCCGACCGGCGAGGCCGACGCGGCCTCCCTGGCCGCCGGATGCCGCCGCGTCGCCGGCGGGCTGACCCGCCGCCTCGGTGGCCGCTGACCGACGGAACCGACGGCCGGCCCACCCCGCCGACCCCACCCGCCCCACTCGCAACTTCCTGCAACGCGAGTTCTTGCAACCCCGCGGCCCTTGCTTCCCGGCCCGATCCGAGATGGAATCGCAGCCCCGGTGGGGCACTCTGCCGGGCCGCGCGGGCGTCGGTCCTACCCCATGAGGACCGACGCCCGCTGTCACGTCCGGGCGCCGACCGGTGTTACTCGTCGGTAGGATCTTTGTCACCCGCCTCCGGGGCTGTGGCCGGGGCCGGGGTTCCGTATCGTCAGCACGCGTGAACACCGTCCTCGTCATCGGACTGCTGCTCAACGCGATCGCGCTGCCGATCGTCGCGCGGCGGCTGTGGTTCCTCTTCCGCCTCGTGCGCAGCGGGCAGCCGGCACCCGATCGGGTCCAGGGCGTCGTCGGCCGCCTCGGCCGCGCGGCGCGGACCGAGCTGGTCGAGGTCTTCGGACAGCGTCGGCTGCTGCAGTGGACCGTCCCCGGGCTCGCGCACTTCTTCACGTTCTGGGCGTTCGTCATCCTGGGCAGCGTCTACCTCGAGGCCTACGGCGTGCTGCTGGGCCCGGACGACTTCCACATCCCGGTGATCGGCCACTGGCCGGTGCTCGGGTTCGCGCAGGACACCATCGCATTGCTGGTGCTGGTGGCGATCGCGACCTTCCTGGTGATCCGGATGCGCAACTCCCCGGCCAAGCTGGGACGCAAGTCGCGCTTCAAGGGGTCACACGAGTTCGGCGCCTACCTGGTGCTGTTCTTCATCTTCAACGTGATCTGGACGATGTTCCTGTTCCGTGGGGCCGCGTCGGCGCTGGAGAACTACGAGAACTCCGGCGCCTACTTCTCGAACCTCGTCGGCTCGCTGCTGAAGGGCCTCGGCCTCTCGGACGGCACCCTGCACGTCCTCGAGGGCATCGGGCTGCTGCTCCACATCGGCGTGATGCTGGTGTTCCTGATCGAGGTCGTGCACTCCAAGCACCTGCACATCATGACCGCGCCGATCAACGTGCTCTTCAAGCGGCAGCCGATCGGCCTGGGCGCGGCCAAGCCGCTCACCGCGGCCGGCGTACCCCTGTCGCTGGACGACCTCGACGAGATCGACGAGGAGACCTCCTTCGGCGTCGGCAAGGTCCAGGACTTCTCGTGGAAGGGCATCCTCGACTTCGCCACCTGCACCGAGTGCGGCCGCTGCCAGTCGCAGTGCCCCGCGTGGAACACCGAGAAGCCGCTGTCGCCGAAGCTGATGATCATGGCGCTGCGCGACCATGCGTACGCCGCGGGCCCGGCGATCCTGGCCGGGTCCGGCGGGCCCGCCACCGCGGTCGCGGAGCTGGAGCGGCCCCTGGTCGGTGAGACCGAGGGCGACCCCTGGGCGCCGACCGGCGGCGGCGTCATCGACCCCGACGTGCTGTGGTCGTGCGTGACCTGCGGGGCCTGCGTCCAGCAGTGCCCGGTCGACATCGAGCACGTCGACCACATCGTCGACATGCGCCGCTACCAGGTGCTCGTGGAGTCCAACTTCCCCGCCGAGCTCAACCAGCTCTTCAAGGGCATGGAGAGCAAGGGCAACCCGTGGAACATGTCTCCGTCCACCAGGATGGACTGGGCCAAGGGCCTCGACTTCGACGTGCCGGTGGTGGGTGAGGACGTCGAGTCGCTCGACGAGGTCGACTGGCTGTTCTGGGTCGGCTGTGCCGGCGCCTACGAGGACCGCGCCAAGAAGACCACCCAGGCGGTCGCCGAGCTGCTGCACCGCGCGGGTGTCTCCTTCGCGGTGCTCGGCAACGGCGAGACCTGCACCGGCGACTCCGCCCGTCGGGCCGGCAACGAGTTCCTCTTCCAGCAGCTCGCGCAGCAGAACATCGAGACGTTCCGCGAGTTCAAGGTGCAGAAGGTCGTCTCCACCTGCGCCCACTGCTTCAACACCCTCAAGAACGAGTACCGCGAGCAGGGCATCGAGCTCGAGGTCGTCCACCACACCCAGCTGCTCAACCGGCTCGTGCGCGACGGCTCGCTGACGCCGATGGCGTCCGGACCGGCCGCGGCGAAGCGGTCGATCACCTACCACGACCCCTGCTACCTCGGTCGCCACAACCAGGTCTACTCCCCTCCGCGGGAGCTGCTGCAGGTGCTGCCAGGGGCGTCGTACGTCGACATGCCGCGCAACTCCGAGCGCTCCTTCTGCTGCGGTGCCGGCGGTGCCCGGATGTGGATGGAGGAGACGATCGGCGAGCGGATCAACGACAACCGCACCGCCGAGGCCGTCGCCACCGGCGCCGACCAGATCGCGGTCGGGTGCCCGTTCTGCCGGGTGATGCTCTCCGACGGGCTCACCGCCGCGCAGGCCTCCGGGAGCGCCCGTGAGGAGGTCGAGGTCCTCGATGTCGCGCAGCTGCTGCTGGCCTCGGTGAAGGGCGAGACCGCGACCAAGACCCGCCCCGCGGAGCGTGCCGCGCCGGCTCCGTCGGCGGCTGCCGCGGCGGCCACCGCTGCTCCGCCCGCGACCCCGGAAGCGCCGGCCGAGACCCCGGCCGAGCCCGCTCCGGCCAGCCCGGCGGCACCGGCCGCCGGCGGGTCGCTCTTCGACGTGGCGCCCACCGAGACCCCGGCCGGGGCCACCGCCGCCCCCGCGGCCGGCGGGTCGCTCTTCGACGTGGCGCCCACCGAACCCGCCCCCGAGGCCACCGCCGCCCCCGCTGCCAGCGGGTCGCTCTTCGACGTGGCACCCACCGAGACCCCGGCCGAGCCGACTCCTGCCGCGCCGATCGCCCCCGCTGCCGGCGGCTCACTCTTCGACATCCCAGCACCCGAGGCCGCCTCCGGCGAACAGCCGGCGACCCCGGAGCCCGCGAAGCCGGCCGGACTCTTCGACACCGCGCCGAGCGACGCCACCGCCGAGCCGGCTGCGGCGGCGCCAGCGGCGGAGATCCCCGCCGGGTCGCTGTTCGACATCCCCGCCCCGGCCGAGGCCGCGGCCGAGCCGGCCGCCCCACCGACCGAGCCCGCCGCCGACCAGCCGGTGGGCCTGTTCGACGCGGCACCCGGGACAACCGCGCCCGAGACCGAGGCAGCCCCTCGCGGACTGTTCGACGTCGAGCCCGCCGCGGGGACGACTCCGGAGCCGGCCCCCGAGCCGACGTCGTCCGACGACATCAAGACGGTGCTCGACGCCGACGACGCCGACGAGGTGCCGGCTGCGCCCCCCTCGGCTGCCGCGGCTCCGTCGTCCGGGACGGCCTCCCAGCCCCGCACCGACGTGGACGTGCTCGCGGTCGGGTCGCTGTTCGACATCGCGGCACCGTCGGGGGCGGTGGTCGCGGCGACCGCTCCGGCCGCCGCTCCGTCCGCGACGCCCGACGCTCCGTCCGCGGCCGATGCGGCGGACTCCGCCGGCGAGCCGGCACCCGACGAGGTCGAGACGATCCTCGACGACGACGACGACGCCGACGACGCGGCCACGGGCGCCGCCGCGTCGACGCCGGACGCCGCGACCGAGTCGACGCCACAGCAGGCCGCCGTCGAGACTCCCACGCCGGCCACCCCGACCGGCGCCGCTCACCAGCCGCGCACCGACGCCGACATCAACGCTGCGGAGTCACTGTTCGACCTGTGAGCCGGGGGGCTCCACTCCCCTGCTGACGTCCACCTGGCGCCGCGGCAGCCCTGGCCGCCCGGCCGCTGGCGTTGTCTACTGGTGCGTACGGAGCGTGTGGCGCGTCGTACGCACCAGTAGACCTCGCCGTACGCACCAGTAGACATCCCGGGCAGGGCGACGTCGGCCGCTCTCGGGCACCCGCCCAGGCAGGATGCGGGAACCGAACGCCCGCGCAGGCAGTCATCCCGGGTAGGGAGGTGAGTGTGGACTTCAGCGAGCTGGCCGCGGCGCGCCGTCCCGCCCTGGTCCGGGCGGCGGTGCTGCTGGGCTGCCCGCGCAGCGAGGCCGAGGACCTCGTCCAGACGGCCCTGGCCAAGGCGTTCCGCTCCTGGCGGCGGGTCGAGAAGGCCGAACAACCCGACGCCTACCTCTACACGATCCTGCTCAACGCCTGGCGCGACGCTCGCAAGCGACGGCCGGACCTCCCCCTCGACGACCTCTCCGACCTGATCGACCAGCCCGACCACGTCGAGCGGACGCTGACCGGCGTCGCCGTCCGGGAGGCGTTGGCGCGGATGCGGCCGGAGCACCGCGAGGTGCTCGTGCTGCGCTACTTCGCCGACCTGTCGGTCGACCAGGTCTGCGACGTGCTTCGGCTGCCGCCCGGCACCGTCAAGTCGCGCACCGCCCGTGCCCTGGCCGCGCTCGCGGCGGACCAGGCCATCGTGACCAGGCCATCGTGAGGAGCCGCTGATGCCGTCCAGTCATCTGCTCACCGACGAGCAGGCCAGATCCCTGCTCCAGGCCGCCGGCGACACCGTCGACGTCCCCCCGAAGCCGGTCCGCCTCCCGCCCGAGCCGCCCCGGAGCAGGCTGGCCTGGGTGGGGGCCGCGGCGGCCACGGTCGCCGTCGTGGTCGCCGCCTCGATCGCGGTCAACGGTGGCGTCGGCGGAGGCCTGCCGTCCTTCGACCCCAGCCCCGACCCGACCGAGCGGGTGATCCCCGATCCGTGGGACACCGTGCAGCTGGGCCCCGACCAGGTGCCGTCGGTGTTCGGCTACGACGCCGCGTCCGCCCGCCGGCTCCTCGAGCAGGCGGGCTACGAGGTCGACCTCCGCCCCGAGCCCGCCTGCGGGGAGCCCGGCCGCGCGGTGAGCACCCGGCCGGCGGTCGGCAGCACGCTGGACCGGGGCGCCACGGTCACCCTGGTGGTCACCGGCCCGGCCGAGGTCGCCTGCCCGGGTCCGGACGACGCCCGGCTCTGGCAGTTCATCGACTTCGCTGCCGGACGGTCCGCGCCCCCCGACTTCGCCGCCGACGTCACCCTGTCCGTCAACGGCGACAGCGTCCAGGTCGGCGCCCGCCAGGCACGCGACGGGGCGCTCTGGCCGCGCTGCTCCACCGACCTCACCACCTGCCCCGGCAACGCCCTCGACGTGGTGGCCGCCGCCGCCCAGCGGGTGCAGCGCAAGGGGACCGGCTACACCACACCGACACTGCAGCGCGACAGCACCTCCCTGACCGATGCCTTCACCATCGACTTCCCCGTCGACGGGTTGGCGTTCTATCCGCGGTGGCAGGTCACCCTCGACTGGCGCACCACCGACGAGGGCAGGACCCAGACACTGACCGGCGTCGACCTCAGCTGGCTCGAGGCCCCGGCGTCGGCGACGACCGCCACGAGCACGGTGCCCTCGGTGACGGGGATGACCGTGAAGGCCGCCACCGCCACCCTCGAGAAGGCGGCGCTGGCCGTCCGCCAGGAGCGGGTCGGCGAGGTCCCCCTCGGGTGCTGGCGCGACTACTACGTCGTCGGCCAGAAGCCGCTCCCCGGCACCGAGGTCGCCACCGGCACCCCGGTCGTGGCGACCACCCGACTGCTCCCCTGTGGCGCCGACCCGAACGACCCGCTGACCCTGGGGGCGGGCTTCGTCGCCTGGGCCCGCGGCGGGGGCGAGGCCCCACCGTTCGCCGACGACGTCGGCCTCTACGTCGGCAATCGTCGGGTCGCCACCGTGGCCGGCAGCGACCTGGCGAGCGATCCCCACGCCTGGGACGTGCCGGCGACCTCTCCCGAGGCCAGTGGCTCGGTGTCGGCTCGCGCGGCGGTGGCCGACGCCCGCCGGGAGCTGGTCGCCTCGCTCGACCCGCACAGCGCGGCCTCCTGCCCGGACGCCCTGACGACGCCGCCCACCGACACGGGCGGCGCCTGG
>NZ_JAWKJQ010000010.1:0-137090 GCF_041393715.1 Nocardioides sp.
GCGACACGGCGTAGTCGGTGCTCCCCAACGGCGCGGCGTTGGCCCCGACCGTGGCGAGCTCCTGGGAGACGTCGGAGAGCAGGGGTCCGTGGTCGGTCTCCCGGATCCGGAGCTCGAAGTCGTCGCCGCCGCGCACCGCGATCGTCTCGGTGCGCACCTTCAGCGGCTTCCAGGTCCGGCCACGGCGCCAGGTGTCGTCGCGCACCTGCTCGAGGTAGAGGTCGGTGACGTCGGGACCGAGGTTGGTGAAGCCCCAGGCGATGTCGGCGTTGTGGCCGATGATCACGCCCGGGACGCCGGAGAACGTGAAGCCGGCGACGTCGAGCGGGCAGTCGTCGTCGACCTGGCGGCAGTGCAGCCCCATCTGCATCCAGATCCCCGGGAGGCTGACCCCCAGATGCGGGTCGTTGGCGAGGATCGGGGAGCCCGTCTGCGAGTGCGCTCCGTCGACGACCCACGAGTTGGAGCCCAGCCCGGCGCCGCGGCCGAGCAGGGCGGGCAGCGCGGCCAACCCCTGCTGCAGGTCGTCGAGGCGCGCGAGGGCCGCTCGTGGGTAGGCGGGCCGGGCGGCGGCCGGTCGCGCGCCGGGGTCGAAGGCGCCGTCGACCACCGCGCCGGCGGTGACGATCGGCGCGTGGTCGGCGTAGGGATAGGACGGGAAGAGCTCGCGCACCTCGGCCGGCGTGTGGTCGACCGACGACAGCGCCCGGGCGATCTCGTCGGCCATGTTGCCCCGCAGGTCCCAGGCCATCGCCTTGAGCCACGCGAGCGAGTCGGCGGGGGTCCACGGCTCGGGCTCGTAGCGCAGCCCCTGGAGGCCGAGCAGCGTGTACTGCACCGCGATCTCGGAGGGCGAGTGCGTGTCGAGGTAGGCGTTGACGCCGTCGGCGTAGTCCTGCAGCAGCCGCCGGGTCTCCGGAGCGACCAGGGCGACCTCCTGCTCGGCCACCCGCCGCCACCCGAGGGTCCGGATGTACTTGTCGGTGTCGAGGGTCTGCTCCCCGAACAGCTCGGAGAGCCGGCCCGAGGTGACGTGCCGGCGCAGGTCCATCTCGAAGAAGCGCTCCTGGGCGTGCACGAAGCCCTGGGCCCGCATCAGGTCGTCGAGGGAGTCGCCGTAGAGCTGCGGGATGCCGTGGGCGTCGCGGACCACCTCCACGGTGCCGTCGAGGCCCGGCACCTCCAGGGTGCCGGCCGTCTGCGGGAGCGGCCGTCGGAGGACGACGACGCCACCCGCCACCGCCGCGACGAGGAGCAGCACCAGCGTCACCGCGACGTACGCCGACCACCGGGCGGGCCCCGGCCAGCGCCGGAAGCGCCGCCACCAGCCGAGGGGCGAGGGCCGGGCCGGGGCGGACGCAGTGGCGGGCGAGGTGGGCGACCCGGGGGTCGAGGGGGGCGGAGCGGTGGCCATGGTGGGCCCATTGTGCCCACCCCGCCCCTGCTTCGGGACCCGGGCTACACTTGGCACTCGCGGGCGTCGAGTGCCAGCCCGCGGACCCGGGACGAAAGGGTGGGAGCGTGCCGACCTACCAGTACGCCTGCACCGCGTGCGGGCACACCTTCGAGCAGGTCCAGAGCTTCCACGAGGACGCCCTGACCCACTGCCCGGAGTGTGACGGGCGGCTGCGGAAGGTCTTCAACGCCGTCGGCGTGGTGTTCAAGGGGTCCGGTTTCTACCGCACCGACTCCCGGTCGGGGTCCACCTCGTCGGTGCCGGCCGGCGGCTCGTCGGAGAGCTCGTCCGGCTCCGGCTCGTCCGGCTCCGGCTCGTCCGGCTCCGGCTCGTCCGGCTCCGGCTCCGGATCCGGCTCGTCCGGCACCTCCGGCACCGGCTCCTCCGGAGGCTCCTCCTCCGGGAGCTCGTCGACCACCGGCTCCTGACGCCGGGCGGCCCTGTGGAGGGCCGCCGCACCGACACCCGGGATCGGCCTAACGTCACCGGGTGACCACGACCGCCGACCGAGAGCAGCTGGCCCGGCGCCGCCGCCGACTCACCCGCCGACTGCGGCGGGCGGTGCTCGCGCGCCGCCGCCTGCTGGCCGCCGTCTGCGCGGCCGTCGCGGTGGTCGCCGCCCTCCGGGCCGTCTCCCCGCCGCCGCCCCGGCTGGTCGTCGTCCCCGCCGCCGCCCACGACCTGGCCGCCGGAGCGGTCCTCGGGCCCGACGACGTCGTGGCGCTGCGGCTGCCCGCCGACGCGGTGCCCGGGGGTGCGCTCGACGATCCGGTCGGGGCCACCCTGGCCGCACCGGTCCGCAGCGGTGAGCCGCTCACCGACGTCCGCCTCGTCGGCCAGCCGGGCAGCCGGCCACCGCCCGGACTGGTGGCCACACCGGTCCGGCTGCCCGACGCGGCGGCCGCCGGCCTGCTGCGTCCCGGCGACCGCATCGACCTGCTGGCCACCGACGCCCGCCGTGGCCGCACCTGGCAGGTCGCCTCGGATGCGCTGGTGCTGCAGACCCCGGCCGCCGACGAGACCACCGCCGGACCGCTGGGGGGCCGCGTCGTGCTGCTCGGAGTTCCCGTCTCATCAGTCGAGAAGGTGCAGGGGGCGGCCGTCGCGCTGTACCTCGGCTACACCTACAGCGATTAGGCTTCCGCTGTCCGATCCGACGCGGCCTCCCGGGGAGCCGCTCACAAGGAGACACCACATGAGTGGATTCAAGAATTTCGTCCTGCGCGGCAATCTCGTGGACCTCGCGGTGGCGGTCATCATCGCCACCTCGTTCGGTGCAGTCGTGACGACGTTCACCAACTGGCTCACCGCGCAGATGCCGGAGAGCGCCAGACACGTCTTCTCCAACAAGGAGAACACCTTCGGCGCCTTCCTCAACGCCGTGATCGCGTTCCTGATCCTCGCCGCCGTCGTCTACTTCTTCGTCGTCGTGCCCTACACCAAGGCGCGCGAGCGGTTCTTCCCCGAGGAGGCCTCCGGCCCGACCGAGGTGCAGCTGCTCACCGAGATCCGTGACTCGTTGGCCACCAAGGCCTGAGAGCACTCCCACGAGGGCCCGTCCGGGAGACCGGGCGGGCCTTCGTCGCGTCCGGACGCCACCACGCACCGCCGGGGTCGCCCCCGGCCTCCGGGGTTGTGTGTCTCAACCGTCGTCGTCGCCGCAGGCCCAGACCACGACCCGATCCCGGGGATCTGTGGCGCCTGGTCGTGTGCTCGCCCCCGCGTGGAGTACGACGGCTCAGACACACGACCCGGTCAGCCGTGGTGCGGCGGCACCTGGGCACGCAGCCAGGCGTCGGACGCCGACTCGGCCTCGTCGGGGCCGACCCGGCCGCTCCCGGTGGCCGCTCGTCGCCGGTGGTCTCGGGCAGGACGTCACCGAAGACCTCGGCCAGCCGCCTGCGCCGCTGCCAGTCCTGCTGGTCGGCCGGCTCCACGGGCACCGGTGGTCCCGCGTCGTGGCGAGCATCGTCGGCCGCGGTCACGTGCACAGCCCAGCCGCGGCAGCGGCCTGGTCGGCCTGGTCCGTCGGGGTCGCCGACGGAGAGGCGCTGGCGCTGCCGTTCTTGTTCTTCTTGTTCTTCGTCTTCTCCTGGCCGTCCGGCGGGCGGGCCGCGGAGATCGCGTCGACGGTCAGCCGCCGGGTGAGCGGCTTGTCGAGGGCGATCCGGCGCCACACCACCTTGGCCTCGGGCGCCCACACACGGTTGGGGTTGCTGGGGTCGACGGTCCACGGGATGGTGAGGAACTGGATGTTCGACGGGTTGATGTTGCGGAACTCGATGCCCAGCTTGGCGATCTTGCCCATGTTGGACAGCCCCGGATCGACGGTGAGCGACTTGGTCGCGGCGTTGAGGAAGCCGAGCAGGCGGGTCGGGCTGGTCAGGGTGCCCGCCGACAGCACCTTGTTGGACATCGACGCCACGAAAGCCTGCTGCCGCTTGAGGCGGCCGATGTCGGAGCCGTCGCCGACGGCGTACCGCTGGCGGACGTAGGACAGCGCCTGCCGGCCGGAGATCTCCCGGGTGCCGGCCTCGAGGTAGATGCCGTGGGAACGGTCGTCGATCGTCTCGGGGATGCAGACCTCGACGCCGCCGACCGCGTCGACCATCTCCTGGAAGCCGTTGAAGTCGACGGTGACGTAGTGGTCGACCAGGATCCCGGTCAGCTGCTCGAACTGCTGGATGGTGCAGGCGGGGCCGCCGATGGCGAACGCGGCGTTCCACATCTGGTACGACGCCGCGGGGATCGCGCCCTTGTCGCAGGCCGGCCGGTCGACCATCGAGTCGCGCGGGATGCTGATCCCATAGGCATGCTCGCGGTCGGCCGACAGGTGGACCAGGATCGTGGTGTCCGAGCCACCCTCACCGGCCTGGTTGTCGATGTTGTTGCCCTCGCCCTGGCGGGTGTCGGTGCCCATGATGAGGATGTTGAGAGGCTCCTTGGGGCCCTCCACCTTCTTCTTCTCCGGGCGGTTCTGGAGGTCCTGGCTGTAGTCCGCGACGTTGAGGTTGCCCGACAGGTGCCGGAACGAGTAGACCACCGTCAGGCCGGTCACCATCGCCAGCGCGAGCGTCGTCACCGCCAGCACGCGCGCGACCGTGTGACGCTTCTTGACCTTGCCGCGCCGCTTGGGCTTGCCGTTGCCGGCACCCTCGTCGTCGGCGTCGTCGGCGTCGTCGAGGACGTCGGCCTCCTCGTCGGGGTCGACGACAGCATCCGGCTGGTCGACGGCCGCGGCGTCGTCGACCCACGGCTCGTCGGGCATGAACGGGTCCTCGGGGGGTAGGTCAGGCTGACGGTCGGCGTACCGACCACCGCTCCATGATGGAGCCTCAACCTGAGAATCCCCAAAGCCGCGCGGGCCCCCGGCGGCGCCGAGGCTCGTGACAAGATGGCCGCCGGCCCCAGTAGCTCAGCGGATAGAGCAGCCGCCTCCTAAGCGAAAGGTCGCAGGTTCGACTCCTGCCTGGGGCACCATCCGCGGTGTCAGTCGCGGCGCTCCTCGACCGCCTTCTTGACCAGCACCAGCGGCAGCAGCAGGGCACCGATCAGCGAGACCACCCAGACGATCAGCGTGGCGAGGATCCAGGTGGTGACTCCGGTGATGCTGAGCCCGTCGGAGACGGCGGCGGTGATGAGCAACGCGACGAGGGTGGCGATCAGCGCCACGCCGCCGCGCAGCGCGGGCACCTTGGTCATCGCCATCTGCGTCAGGAACGGCTGGGCGATGGCATAGACGACGGTGAAGACCACCACCGCGACGATGAACGCCGAGGCGGAGAGCTCCATCCTGTCGCCCAGGACGAGGGCCGCCACGATCAGCCCCAGCGCGTTGGACAGGACGATCAGCAGCCCGATCAGCATGCGCACCATGGGCGGCACGCTACTCCAGCAGCGCGCGTTCGGGAATGCTCAGCGGGGCGTGGCGACCGCGGAGCTGCGCCGCTGGTCCTGGGCCGCGAGGGCCTCTGCGAGCCGTCCCTCGTCCCAGTCCTCCGCGAGGGCCTGGCGCACCAGGTCGGCCTGACTGGCGGGCGCCATCGAGCCGACGGGCTGGTCGAGGTCGAGGTTGGTCGGGAACGGGTAGCCCTCGGCGGCCGCGGTGACGACGCGGTCGAGGGCGCGCCGGTCGGCCCCGGCGGCGGCCCAGCGGCGCAGTACCGGATAGACCGCGGCGACGACCGCCCGGGTGTCGACGGTCTCCATCGCCCGCCCGAACGCCGACGAGACCTGGAGCAGGTTGGCCATCCGCCGGACGTCGGTGGTCCGGTTGGTGCCGGCGCCGTGGAACAGCGCGGGGTTGAAGAAGACCGCGTCGCCCTTGGCCAGCGGCAGCTGGACGTAGTGGTCCTCGAAGTACGCCGTGAACGCGGGGTCGTGGAACGCGACGTAGCCCGCGGCGTACTTCTGCGAGTGCGGGAGATAGAGCGTCGGCCCGGTCTCGACGGGCATGTCGACGTGGGCGACCGCGCCCTGGAGGGTGAGGGCGGGCGACAGCGCGTGCACCTGGGCGGGGAACGCGCGGGCCTGGTCGAGGTCCATGAAGCCGAGGTGGTAGTCGCGGTGGGCGACCTGCGCCTGGCCGCCCGGGTTGACCACGTTGACCTGCGAGGTGACCTGGTAGTGCGGGCCGAGCCAGGCCTCGCTGACCAGCGCCAGGGTGTCGTTGGCGTAGTAGTCGGCGAAGAGCTCCGGCTCGGCGACGGCCAGCTTGTCGAGCGCGCCCCAGACCCGGTCGTTGGCACCCGGCTCGGCGAAGTGGTCGCCGCGGGTGCCACCGTCGGCCTTCTCGCGCTCGATCAAGCGGAGGAAGGCCTCCGTCGCCCGGTCGACCACGCCCCGCTCGAACGCGTCCTTGAAGACGACGATCCCGGGGCCCTCGAGCAGCGCGTGTGCGAGCTCGGCCTGGACGGCCGGTCGGCTCGCCGGGTCGGCCGCGGCGGCGCGCAGCCGGTCGCCGTACAGGAGGACGCCCTGGACCACCTCGTCGGCGTGGGGGTACGCCGTCGCGTCGGTCTCCTGCTCCACGACGGCCCGGAACTCGGCCAGGTCGCAGTCGTGGGCGTCGTACCAGCCGGTGGTGATCCTGGCCGGGTGGGTGGTGGTGGTCATGGCGGTCCTCCGGGTGGGGTGCGGTGGGTCGACGTTTGGCCCCAAACGTCGCGATTTCGCGACATTTGGCTGCAGTTTGTGCCCAATCGGCGACACTTCGCGCGCGACCGATGGCCTCGACGCTAGTGCCGGGAGGCCTCGACCCGAGCCCCCGAAATGCCTCATGATCGCCTCATCCCGGGCACCGCCCCACCCACCCGGCCACCCATCCCACCCAGGAGCCACCGTGCCGCGTCGCCGCCACCGGGTCACCGACATCGCCGCCCAGGCGGGCCTGTCGCGGGCCACCGTCGACCGGGTGCTGCACGGCCGCGAGGGGGTGCGGCCGGAGACGGTGGCCCAGGTCGAGCGGGCGATCGCGGAGCTCGACCGGCAGCAGGGGCAGGTGCTGCTGTCGACCCGGGCGGTGCTGCTCGACCTGGTGATGCAGGCCCCCGACCGGTTCGCCTCGCAGAGCCGGGCGGCCCTCGAGACGGAGCTGGCGGCGATGCGTCCCGCGGTGCTGCGGGTGCGCTCCCACCTGGCCGAGCGGAGCGACCCGCAGGCGGCCGCGCAGGCCTTGGCCAAGATCGCGCGCCGCGGCTCCGACGGCGTGATCCTCAAGGCACCCGACCACCCGCTGGTCGTCGCGGCGGTGGCCCGGCTGGCCGAGGCCGACATCCCCGTGGTCACCTTCGTGACCGACCTGACCGACAGCCGGCGGGTGGCCTACGCCGGCGTCGACAACCGAGCGGCGGGGGCGACGGCGGCCTACCTCGTCACCCGGATGTCACGGGGTCGCGGGACGGTCCTGGTGACCACCAGCAGCTCGTTCTTCCTGGGCGAGGAGGAGCGGGAGGCCGGGTTCCGGTCGACGTTGGCCGACCTCGCACCGGGTCGCCCCGTCGTCACGATCACCGACACCGACGGGCTCGACGCGACGCTGCTGGGCGCCGTGGCCGACGCACTGGACGCCCACCCCGACCTGGACGCCGTCTACTCCCCCGGCGGTGGCAACGCGGCGACCTTCGCCGCCTTCGACGCCGCCGGCCGCAGACCCTCGGTGTACGTCGCCCACGACCTCGACGCCGACAACCGCCGGCTGCTGCGCGGCGGCCGGCTGTCCGCGGTCCTGCACCACGACCTGCGTGCCGATCTGCGGCGCGCCAGCCGCCTGCTGCTGCAGGCGCGCGGTGTGCTGCCCGGCAGCCCGGTCAGCCTGCCGTCGGCGGTGCAGGTCGTGACGCCGTACAACGAGCCGCCGGGGCTTCTCGGGTCGGGCACCGCCTGAGCCGGGGAGACCCTGCTCAGTCGACCACCTCGAACCCCAGCCCGCCGGCCACCAGCCTCGCGGTGAGGGACTCACCCATGGCCACCGCGGTGGTCACCTGTCCGGCCACCTCCGGGTTGTCGTCGAGCGCCAGGCACATCGCAGACTCGCCGAGCATCATCGCCGTCTCGCCGTAGCCGGGGTCGCCGCCGGTGACCCGGGTGTGGACGGCGCCACCGTCGGCCTCCGCCACGAAGTCGACGCTGAACCACGACCGCGAACGCCGCTCCTCGTCGGGACCCTCACCGGCCTGCAGCTGCCTGCCCACGAGGTCGCGCACCGGACCGACCTGGGCCGCCAGGCCGAGCGCGCCGGCGCCGACGGCGGCACCGGCCGCCCACGGCAGTGAGGCGAAGCCGGCGTAGTGGGTGTAGCGGAAGTCCGGACCGTACGCCGGCAGCGCGCGCCCGCTGCGCGCCACCACGAGCGGGTCGAGCAGCGGCAGGGGGAGCAGCCAGAGCCCCAGCTCGGCGTCCCGGTGAGGTGTGCCCGGCACCGCCCGCGACGAGCGGCCCTCCGGGCGCGGCTCGACCTTCCGCCGGGCCGACGAGGCGGCTCGCGCCTGCCGCATCCGCGACATCGCGGTCAGCGCGGTCTGGAACGTCCCACCCGACGGGCGCCCGCCGGCGCGGACGACGCCGCGCATCGTGATCGGGACGTCGTCGGGCAGCTGCGCCACCGTGAACAGGGCGCCGAGGTCGTGGGGCACCGAGTCGAAGCCGCAGGCGTGCACCAGCCGCGCGCCGGTGCGCTCCGCGGTCGCGTGGTGGGCGACGTACATCCGGTCGACGAACTCCGGCTCGCCGGTGAGATCGGCATAGTCCGTGCCGGCCGCGGCGCACGCGGCCACCAGCGGCTCGCCGTACTCCAGATAGGGCCCGACGGTCGTCGCCACCACCGCGGTGCGGCGCGCGACCTCCGCCAGCGAGTCGGGGTCGGCGGCGTCGGCGACCAACAGCGGGAGCTCGTCCGCCCCGTCACGGAGCCCGGCCACCCGCTCCCGGACCGCCGCGAGCTTGTCGGGGTTGCGGCCGGCCAGCCCCCAGCGCAGCCCCGGCGGGGCATGCCGGGCGAGGTAGTCAGCGGTCAGCCCACCGGTGAAGCCGGTGGCCCCGAACAGCACGACGTCGAGCTCGCGCTCGGAACCGGAGGCGGCCATGGCGTCATCGTGTCATGGCTGTCGCGGCGGGATCAGGCCCACGGTGGCCCGGTGCAGCCCGGCCTCGAGGAAGGCCACGGGGATGGCCGGCTCGGTGACCGAGAGGCTGGCGAAGCCATGGACGATCGCCCACAGCGAGAACGCCGCCAGGTTGACGTCGCCCACCGGGTGCCCCGCGGCGGCGGCCCGCTCCAGGTCGCGGACCAGGTCGCCGAGGCCGGGGACGTCGTGGAAGTCGGGCGACGCCCCGGGGTCCGGCGCCTCCGGGGCATCGGGGTCGCTCAGGTCGAGGCGCGTCATGAACAGCACGCGGTAGGCCGCCGGGTGCTCCCGAGCCCAGGTGAGGTAGGCCAGGCCCCGAGCCCTCAGATCCTCGCGCGGGTCGTCGGTGGTCGGCGTCATCGCCTGCAGGTCTGCGGAGAAGTCGGCGTACTGCGCCCGGCACGCCTCCCAGAGCAGGTGCTCCTTGGTGGGGAAGTAGTAGTAGAGGGCGGGCGGCGAGCAGCCGACGGCGGACACCACCGCGTCGATGGACACCAGGGCCGGGTCCAGCCGCTCTCGCAGCAGCGCGGTGGTGGCGTCGAGGATGTCGGCGCGCAGCTGGCCGGGCGGGCGACGGGCCATCCGAACACCTCCGTTGCGCTCTATAGTCCAGTTAAGTTAGTGTCACTATAGACCCGCGGAGCAACCGCCAGGAGCGTTCCGATGACCCAAGCCACGCTGTCCGTCCAGGGCCTGCGCAAGTCGTTCGGTGACCTGCACGCCGTCGACGACCTGTCCTTCGAGGTCGCACCCGGGGAGACGTTCGGCCTGCTCGGTCCCAACGGCGCCGGCAAGACCACCACCATCTCGATGATCTGCGGCCTGCTGGACGCCGACGCGGGCGAGGTCAGCGTGGAGGGCACCCCGATCCGCACCGGGAGCATCAAGGGGCGGGAGCTGATCGGCTACGTCCCCCAGGAGATCGCGCTCTATCCGGAGCTCAGCGGGCGCGACAACCTGGTGTTCTTCGCCCGGCTCTACGGCCTGCGAGGCGCGGAGGCGAAGGCACGCATCGACGAGACGCTCGAGGTCGTGGGCCTGACCGACCGGGCCGACGACCGCACCAAGGACTACTCCGGCGGCATGCAGCGCCGCCTCAACATCGCGGCGGGGATGCTCCACCAGCCCCGGCTGCTGATCCTCGACGAGCCGACCGTCGGCATCGACCCGCAGAGCCGCAACGCCATCCTCGAGGCGGTGGCCGCGCTCGGCGAGTCCGGCATGAGCGTGCTCTACACCACGCACTACATGGAGGAGGCCGAGCGGCTGTGCCGCCGGGTCGGGATCGTCGACCACGGGCGGCTGCTGGCGCTGGGGACCCGCCGAGAGCTGGTCGCGCTGGTCGAGGAGCACGACCGGATCACCGTGAAGGTGACCGGCCAGGCCGCCTCGGCCGCCGACGCGCTGAGGACTCTTCCCGACGTGCTCCAGGCCACCGCACCCGACGACCAGACCGTCGAGTGCATGGTCGCGACCGCCTCGGCGCTCCTCCCGCGCCTGGTCACCGAGCTCGACCGGGCCGGCGTCGGCATCGTCGACCTGCGGGTCGCCGAGCCCTCCCTGGACTCGGTCTTCCTGCACATCACCGGCACCGCCCTCAGGGACTGAGCGCCGTGCACGTCTGGACGCTCTTCTGGCGGGACATGCGGGCCCGGCTCCGCGACCGGTCGGCGATCGTGCTGGCCCTGCTCGCCCCCGCGGCGCTGGTGACCGTGATGTCCTTCCTGGTCGAGGGGCCCGACGTGCAGCAGGTCCCGGTCGGCTTCGTGGCGGCCGACGCGCCGGTCTCGCAGGCCCTCGAGTCCGGCCCCCTGGCCTCGCTGGAGGCCGACGACACCCTCACCGTGACGGCGTACGACGACGAGGCGGCGCTGCGCACCGCGATCGCCGACGGCGACGTCGACGCCGGCGTCGTCGTCAGCGCCGACGGAGGTGCCGTCACCGTCCTCACCGACCCGGGCGCCCCGATCGCCAGTGCGATCCTCGAGTCGGTCAGCAGGTCGACCGCGCTCACCGTCGACGGGGTCGGTCAGGCCGTGCTGGCCACCCAGTCGCTCGGTGGCACCGCCGACCCGGCCACCGTGGTCCAGCGGCTCACCGACTCCTCCGCCGCGGCGGGCGTGGTGGACGCCACCGAGGGCGCGGACGCGATCGACCCGAAGACCCAGCTCGCCGCCGGCATGGCGACGTTCTTCCTGTTCTTCACCGTGCAGTTCGGCGTGCTCGGGCTGCTCGAGGAGCGCCGCGAGAAGACCCTGGCTCGGATCCTGGCCGCCCCTGTGCCGCCCTGGCAGCTGCTGGCCAGCAAGGTGCTGGTCAGCTTCGTCCTGGGGCTGGTGTCGATGGCGTTCATGGTCGGCTTCTCGAGCCTGCTGCTGGGAGCCGACTGGGGCAACCCGCTGGGCGTGGCCCTGCTGGTGGTGAGCGGCGTGCTGGCGGCGGTGGCCACGGTGAGCCTCGTCGCCGGCCTCGCCCACAGTCCCGAGCAGGCCGGCGCGATGCAGGCCGGGGTCGCGCTGGTGCTGGGGATCGTGGGCGGGTCCTTCTTCTCGATGGCCCGTGCGGGCGGCCCCGCGGCGGTGGCCACCAAGCTGACGCCGCACTACTGGTTCAACGAGGGGCTGGTCCGGATGACGGGCGGTCAGAGCTGGACAGCCGTCGCCGGACCGGTCGCCGCCCTGCTGCTCTTCGCCGCGGTCGTGGGCATCCCCGGGCTGGTCCTGGCGCGACGGACGATGCGGCCATGAGCGCGACCACCGGCGACACCGTGCTCGCGATCACCCGGGCCAACCTGCGGCGGTTGGTCGCCGACCGGTCCAACCTGTTCTTCCTCGTGGTCCTGCCACTGCTGATCGTCTTCGCCCTCGGTGTGGCCATCGGTGGGTCCGCCGGCGACACCCGGATCGGCGTGGTGGACACCGACCCCAGTGACCTCTCCCGCTCGGTGACGGCCAGGATGGCCGAGCTGCAGAACGTCGAGCTGGTCGAGGTCGGCTCGGCCGCCGGCCTGCGCGACGATGTGGCCCGGCGGACCCTCGACGCCGGCTGGGTCGTCGAGACCTCGGAGGGGCACACGACGTTCCGCTGGCTCTCCTCGGGCGACGGGCAGGACCTGGAGCTGCGCTCGGTCTTCGGCGCCACGGTCCAGGAGGCCGGCGTCCACGAGCGGGTGGTCGCGCTGGTGTCCGACGACACCGGCGCCGCCGCCGAGGCCGCAGCGAGGGCCGTGTCGGCCGCCGCCGCGGCCACGCCTCCGACGGTCGTCGACGTCGAGCAGATCGGCGAGGACGGCGACACGGTGGCCGGCATCCAGGCCGTGGTGGCCTCGGGCCAGCTCACCCTGTTCATCTTCCTGACCTCGCTCAACGGCGCGGCCTACCTGCTCACGACGCGCCAGCTCGGCGTCACCCGCCGGATGCGCGCCGGGCCGTCGACGGTCTCGGCGATCGTCGCCGGCGAGGCGCTCGCCCGCTTCGTGGTCGCGCTGCTGCAGGCCGCCATCGTGTTCTTCGGGAGCCTGTTCCTCTTCGGCGTCGACTGGCACGCACCGGGCGCGGTCTGGGCACTGTGCGTCGGCATGGCCCTGGTCGGCACCGGCGGCGCCATGCTGCTCGGCACCATCGGCCGCAGCCCGCAGCAGGTCGGCGCGCTCGGCCTGCTGCTGTCGCTGGTGCTGGCGGCCCTCGGCGGCTCGATGCAGCCCCTGGAGTTCTTCCCCGACGGGCTGCGCCGGATCGCGTTCCTCACTCCGCACGCGTGGATGAACGACGCCCTCTGGCGGATCCTCGTCGACGGCGACGGGCTCGCGCAGGTCTGGCCCAACGTCCTCGTCCTGGTCGGCGCGGGCTCCGCGCTGCTGGCAGCCGCCTCGGTGGCCCTGGCGCGCACCCTGCGCTGACCCCTCGGGCCCGCCCGGCACGAGCTCGGGCGCACGAGGGAACCCCGGGCAGCCCGGCCGCGTCCCATCACGGTCAGCAGTCACGACCGAGGGGGAACGATGGCGACCAGGGCGGGAGCACGGGTGGGACTGGCGGCGACGGCGCTCGCCGGGTCCTTCGTGGCAGGCATGGTGGTGGCCCAGACGGGCGGTGGCCAGGTGACCGACCCGGTGCGGCTCACCCATGCCGCGCTCCGGCCCGCGAGCTCGTGCGAGGAGCTGCGGCAGTGGTTCGTCGACCGCGCCCTCGACCAGGTCACCGCCTGGGGCTGGGGCGACCCCTACCCCGTCTACTACGCGGACGACCTCTCCTTCGGCGTCGGAGAGGCGGGCGGGCCGGTCCCGGCGGCCGGGGCCCGCACGGAGGAGGTCGGCAGCAGCGAGACCGGCACCAACGTGCAGGAGGCCGGTGTCGACGAGCCCGACACCGTGAAGACCTCCGGCCACCTGATGGTCACCGTCGACGGCGACGTCCTCACGACGTACGACGTCTCCGGCGACGCGCCCGTCAGGCTCGGCCAGGTGGTGCTGCCCGGGGTGGACAGCGCCGAGATCCTGCTCTCCGGCGACACCGTCGTGGCGGTCGGCCCGGAGCGTGGGGCGGCGACGCGTCGGGCACTGCCGGGGCGGCCCTTCCCGGGCCTGCTCCAGGGGACCCGGCTGACCGTCGTCGACGTCGGCGACCCGAGCGACCCCACCGTCAGCGACACCCGGGTCTTCGATGCCGAGACCGTGGCGGTGCGACTGCACGGCGACGTGGTCCGGGTGGTGCTGAGCTCCGGGCTGCCCGACCTCGACTTCACCTCCCCCTCGGGCGGCCGCTGGTCGCAGTGGCGGGCCCGGGCCCACAACCGCGCCGTGGTGCGCGAGTCGACGATCGAGGACTGGCTGCCCACCGTCAGCGACGGGGGCCGGACGACCGCGGCAGACCTGGTCGACTGCGCCGACGTCGCGCTCCCCGACGCCGGGAGGCGACCGGGGCTCACCACGGTGGTCGCGTTCCCCGCCGACCGGCCGGAGGCGGCGGAGACCACGGCGGTGGCCGGCGACGCCCGGACGGCGTACCTCTCGACCGACCGGCTCTACCTCGCCAGCAGCCCGTGGACCGCCGGCTGGATCCCCGGCCCGATGCCGGTGGAGCCGCTCCCCGAGGTCCGGTCGGACGCGCTGACCGAGCCCGAGATGACGCCGGAGGACGAGGCGTCGCTCGACGACATGCCGATCGACCCGGTGCCCAGCGCCGTCGACCCCCGGCTCATCGCCCCGGCGTCCACCCCGACGAAGTCGGCCGACGACGCCTACGACACCCGGCTCTATGCCTTCGCGCTCGACGGGACCCACACCGACTACCTCGCCTCCGGGCGGGTCCGCGGTCAGATCGCCGACCGCTGGGCGATGGACGCCGTCGACGGCACCCTGCGGGTGGCCGTCGGCCCCACCGACGGCACCGCGAACGCCAACGCGGTCGTCACCCTCGCGGAGCAAGGCTCCGACCTGGTGGAGATCGGCCGCGTCGACGGTCTGGGCGTGGGCGAGCAGATCAAGTCGGTCCGCTGGTTCGACGACCTGGCCATCGTGGTGACGTTCCGGCAGACCGACCCGCTCTACGCCGTCGACCTCGGCGACCCGGCCGCCCCGCGGCTGCTGGGCGAGCTGAAGATCCCCGGCTTCTCGGAGTACCTCCACCCGATCGGTGACGAACGGCTGCTCGGCGTCGGGCAGAGCGCCACCCTGCGCGGCCAGGTCACCGGGGCCCAGCTCGCGCTGTTCGACGTCTCCGACCTGACCTCGCCCACCCGCCTCGACGTCGCGTCCCTGGGCAGGCAGACCTCGGCACTGGCCGGCCAGGACCCGCGCCAGTTCACCTGGCTGCCCGACCGAGACACCGCCCTCACCGTGGTGTCCGACTGGCGCACCGGCCGCGGGTCGGTGGTCATCGCCACCGTCGACGGTGACCGGCTGCGGACCCGCACCGTCCAGGTCACCGACGCCGAGGGCGACGCCGGCCCGGGCGGCCTGGTCCGGGGCGCCTCCGGGGTCCGCCTGGTCCCGCTCGCCGATGGCAGGGTCGTGCTCTGGACCGGCGCCCGGGTCTCCTTCCTCTCCCTCTGACCCGTCCCGCCGACCACCGCGAACCGGCACTCCCGTCCCCGACATGCGGGAAATGGCCCCACGAGATGCGGGATCCGGCCCCACGAGATGCGCAAGATGGCGGGGCGAGATGCGGGATCCGGCCCCACGAGATGCGCGGAGTGGCGACACGGGGCCACGTCGGGCACCCCGGCGTACCCTCGACCGCATGTGTCGCAACATCCGCACCCTGCACAACTTCGAGCCACCGGCGACCCGTGACGAGGTCTCCGCGGCCGCCCTCCAGTACGTCCGCAAGGTCAGCGGCGCGACCCGGCCCTCCCAGGCCAACCAGGCGGCGTTCGACGCGGCCGTCGCCGAGGTGGCGGCGACCACCCAGTGGCTGCTCGACCAGCTGGTGACCACCGCGCCGCCCAAGGACCGCGAGGTCGAGGCGGCCAAGGCCCGAGCCCGCGCGGAGGCGAGGTACGCCCGGGTGAGCCGCGCATGACCCTCACGTCGTACGACGCCACGGCCGCGGCGCTCGACCTGCTGGCCGGGCGCCCCCTGGTCGTGCTCACCGGCGCGGGCCTGTCGACCGACTCGGGCATCCCGGACTACCGCGGGCCCGGGTCGACGGCGCGCACCCCGATGACCTACCAGGAGTTCGTCAGCGGGCCTCCCGCACGACAGCGCTACTGGGCACGGTCCCACCTCGGCTGGGCCCGGATGCACCAGGCCGACCCCAACCCCGGGCACATGGCGCTGGCCGGCCTCGACGGTGCCGGCGCCCTGCGCCTGCTCATCACCCAGAACGTCGACGGCCTCCACGAACGGGCCGGCAGCACCACCCTGGTCGCCCTGCACGGCCGGATCTCCGAGGTCGTCTGCCTCGGCTGCGGGGCGGTCACGGAGCGGAGCGCGCTCCAAGACCGGATGGGCCGGCTCAACCCTGGCCACCTCCAGCGCTTCGCCGACGTGCTCGCCCGACCCGACGGCGACGTGGAGCTGGAGGAGACCTCCGACTTCGTGGTGCCGGCGTGCGAGAGCTGCGGCGGGGTGCTCAAGCCGCACGTGGTGTTCTTCGGGGAGAACGTCCCCGCCGACCGCGTCGAGCGCTGCTTCGCCGCGGTCGACGCGCTGGGCGACGAGGGCGGCGCGCTGCTGGTGGCCGGCTCGTCGCTGGCGGTGATGAGCGGGCTGCGCTTCGTGCGGCGGGCTGCCCGGGCCGGCGTACCCGTGGTGATCGTCAACCGGGGCGCCACCCGCGGCGACGAGCTGGCCGACCTCCGCCTCGACGTCGGCTGCTCGGACTTCCTGCCGGCGCTGGCGGCTCAGGCTCGCCGATAGTCCGCTACGTTCGGCACCGGTCGCCCGGCCCCGAGTGGTGCGGAACGTAGCGGACTATCGCTCAGAGGCGCTTGACGAAGATGTGCTCGGCCGCGGTCACGTCGATCTCCGCGGTCTCGCCGCCGGAGCCGACGAGGATGCCGTCCTCGGTGGTGGACACCGCGACGGTCTTGTCGGGCAGCGCGCCGATCCGCCGCAGGGTGCTCATCAGCTCCTCGTCTTTCTGCATCTCCTCGGAGATCCGGCGCACCAGCACCCGGGACCGCTGCCCGCGCGCGGCCTGCGAGAGCGCCACGACACCGTCCATGAAGTCCTCACCGACCTGCGACTGGCCGAGCTCGTCGAGGCCCGGGATCGGGTTGCCGTACGGCGACTCGGTGGGGTTGTCGAGGAGCTCGAGCAGCCGGCGCTCGACGTTCTCGGACATGACGTGCTCCCACCGGCACGCCTCCGCGTGCACCAGCTCCCACTCGAGACCGATCACGTCGGTGAGGAGCCGCTCGGCCAACCGGTGCTTGCGCATCACCCGGGTCGCCAGCCGCATCCCCTCGGCCGTCAGCTCGAGATGACGGTCGCCCTCCACGGTGACCAGCCCGTCGCGCTCCATCCGGGCCACCGTCTGGGACACCGTCGGTCCCGACTGGTGCAGCCGCTCCGCGATCCGGGCCCGGAGCGGGACGATCCCCTCCTCGACCAGCTCGTAGATGGTGCGGAGGTACATCTCCGTGGTGTCGATGAGGTCGCTCACGCGGCACATTGTTACTCATCCGCCGTCAGCGTGCAGGCCCACCTGACGGGGGTGCTGGCAGAGTGGGCGTCGATGGCCTCTCCGACCGCTGCCGTGATGTGGTTCCGCCGCGACCTGCGACTGGGCGACAACCCGGCACTGCTCGAGGCCTGCTCCGACGGCGCCGTGCTGCCGCTCTTCGTCGTCGACGACGCGCTGTGGCGGCCCAGCGGCTCACCCCGTCGGGTCTACCTCGCCGCCTCGCTGCGCGCGCTCGACGAGAGCCTGCGCGAGCTGAGCGGGCGGTTGGTCCTCACCCACGGCGATCCGGTCAGCCGGGTCGTGGCCGCCGCTCGCGAGGTGGACGCCCGGCGGGTGCACATCGCCGCCGACTACGGCCCCTACGGCGCGCGTCGCGACGAGGCCGCCGAACGGGCGCTGGCCGAGCACGACATCGAGCTGGTCCGCACCGGGTCGCCGTACGCCGTGGCGCCGGGGCGGGTGCGCAACCAGGAGGGCAACGCCTATCGCGTCTACACGCCGTTCTCGAAGGCCTGGGCGGCCCACGGCTGGCGCGGGCCGGTCGACGCGCCTCGGCACTCGACCTGGTTGGAGATGTCCCGCTCGGCACAGCTGCCCGACCCCGGCCTGCGGGCGGAGATGGAGCTGCCGGAGGCGGGCGAGCAGGCCGCGCGGCGCCGGTGGCGGGAGTTCTTCGACTCCTCGGTCGACGACTACGCCGCCGACCGCGACCGGCCCGACCTCGACGCCACCTCGCGGCTCTCGGTGCACCTGAAGTGGGGCGAGATCCATCCACGCACCCTGCTCGCCGACCTCGGTCGCAAGCGGTCGAAGGGCGCCGAGACCTTCCGCAAGGAGCTCGCCTGGCGGGAGTTCTATGCCGACGTGCTGTTCCACCGCCCCGACTCCGCGCGCGACTACCTGCGGTCCGAGTTCGCGCGGATGGACTACGACGACCCCGGCGAGCAGCTACAGGCCTGGAAGGACGGCCGCACGGGCTATCCCATCGTCGACGCCGGCATGCGCCAGCTGGCCCGGACCGGCTGGATGCACAACCGGGTCCGGATGATCGTCGCGTCCTTCCTCGTCAAGGACCTCCACGTCGAGTGGCAGCACGGTGCCCGGCACTTCATGGAGCACCTCGTCGACGGCGACCTCGCCTCCAACCAGCACGGGTGGCAGTGGGTCGCCGGCTGCGGCACCGACGCGGCGCCCTACTTCCGGATCTTCAACCCGACCACCCAGGGCCGGCGGTTCGACCCCGACGGCGACTACGTGCGACGGTGGGTGCCGGAGCTGGCCGACGTGGCCGACCCGCACGAGCCCGGCCAGGTCGCCGGCTACCCCGCGCCGATCGTCGACCACGCCACCGAGCGCGACGAGTCGCTGGCGCGCTACGAACGGATCCGGGCGACATGACCGACACGAGGGAGGCGCTCGGGTGAAGGTGCTCGTGGTCCCGCGGAGGTTCCGCGGTCCGGCCGAGTCCGGCAACGGCGGGTGGACGGCCGGCGCGCTCGCCGAGCTGCTGGGCGAGGGCGACGCGGTGGAGGTGACGCTGCGCATGCCCCCGCCACTGGAGCTCGCGATGCCGGTCGAGCCCGCCGACGGGCGGCTGACCGCCCGGCTCGAGGAGCGGGCCGTCGCCGAGGCCCGTGCCGTCGCCGACGGGCTGGTGGCCGTCGAGGCGGTGCTTCCCGAGGTCGCCCGCGCCGCGGAGACGACGTACGCCGGCCTGCGCAGCCACCCGTTCCCCACCTGCTTCTCCTGCGGCACCGGCCGGGAGCCCGGCGACGGCCTGCGGATCTTCCCGGGCTTCGTCGCGGCCAACCGGGTCGCCGCCACCTGGACGCCCGACGACTCCGTCGCCGACCCCGACCGACCCGGACGGGCCACCGGACCGGTGACCTGGGCGGCGCTCGACTGCGTCGGCGGCTGGGCTGCCGACGTCGCCGACCGGCCCATGGTGCTCGGCCGGATGACCGCCGCCGTCGACGCCCTCCCCCACGTCGGCGACCGGCACGTCGCCGTCGGCGAGGTGCGCGGCACCGACGGGCGCAAGACCTTCACCGCCAGCACGCTCTACGACCCCGACGGTCGCGTCGTCGGCCGCGCCGAGCACGTGTGGATCACCATCGACCCGTCCACGTTCTGACGCGACGCGGTCCCGCCTTGACGCAGCCCCGGCCCCTCCCGAAGGATGCTCGCGTGTCGCATGTGAACGATCCACAGCCCACGCCGTGGTGGCGTCACGCGGTGGTCTACCAGGTCTATGTCCGCTCCTTCGCCGACAGCAGCGGCGACGGCATCGGCGACCTCGCCGGCATCACCGCCCACCTGACCCACGTCAAGGACCTGGGCGCCGACGCCGTCTGGCTGACGCCGTTCTACACCTCACCGCAGCACGACCACGGCTACGACGTCGCCGACTACCGCGACGTCGACCGGCTCTTCGGCACCCTCGACGACGCCGACCGACTCATCGCCCGCGCCCATGAGCTCGGCCTGAAGGTCGTCGTCGACCTGGTGCCCAACCACACCTCCTGGGACCACGCGTGGTTCCGGGCCGCCCTCGCCGCCGAGCCCGGCTCGCCCGAGCGCGCCCGCTACCTCTTCCGCACCGGCCGGGGCGAGCACGCGGAGCTCCCTCCCAACAACTGGCAGTCGGTGTTCGGCGGGCCGGCCTGGACCCGCGTGGGCGAGACCGACCAGTGGTACCTCCACCTGTTCGACACCAGCCAGCCCGACCTCGACTGGCGCAACCCCGAGGTCAACGCGATGTTCCAGGACGTGCTGCGGTTCTGGCTCGACCGCGGGGCCGACGGCTTCCGCGTCGACGTCGCCCACGGACTGCTCAAGGAGGAGAGCCTGCGCGACCAGACCCGCGAGGCTCCCTCGATCGCGGCGGCCGCGCAGCACCACGAGGAGCCCGACCGCTTCCAGGTCGGCGCCCACGAGGTCGACGAGCCGATGTGGGACCAGCCCGAGGTGCACGACGTCTACCGCACCTGGCACCCGATCCTCGAGGAGTACGGCGCCATGGCGGTCGCCGAGGCATGGACCCGCAGCCCGGCCCACACCGCGGCGTACGTGCGCGCCGACGAGCTCCAGCAGACCTTCAACTTCGACTGGCTGCTGGCCGACTGGGACGCCGCCGCGTTCCGCCGGGTCATCACCGACACGATCGAGGCGACGCGCGCCGTCGGCGCCTGGCCCACCTGGGTGCTCAACAACCACGACGTCGTCCGCAGCGTGACACGCTACGGCGGCGGCCCGACCGGGCTGGCCCGCGCACGAGCCGCCGCGCTGGCCACCCTGGCCCTGCCCGGGGCGGCGTACCTCTACCAGGGCGAGGAGCTCGGCCTCCCCGAGGTCGACGTGGCACCGGAGCACCGCCAGGACCCCTCGTGGTTCCGCACCGGGAAGCCGGGCCGTGACGGCTGCCGCGTCCCGATGCCGTGGAGCGGCAGCGCGCCGCCGTACGCCTTCGGGCCCGGTCCGGGTGCTCCCTGGATCCCGCAGCCTGCCGACTGGGGTCCGCTGACGGTGGAGCGGCAGCACGGCGACCCGAGCTCGACGTTGGAGCTCTATCGCCGGGCGCTGCGGCTGCGGCGGGAGTTCGCGACCGACGCCGCCGGCGCCGAGGTGGAGCTGCTCGACCTCGGCCCGCAGGTGCTGGCGTTCCGGCACGGAGCCCTGACCGCGGTCGTCAACTGCGGCGCGACGGAGGTGCTGCTGCCCGACGGCGTGCCCCTCCTCAGCAGCGGCCCGCTCGACGGGCACCGGCTGCGCCCCCACACCGCGGCCTGGCTGCGCGGCTGACACCATCCGCGGGTCCGCCGGCGGCCGCCGCCCTGGTGGCTAGTCGGCCAGCGCCGCGTTGTAGCGGCCGAGGACGGACACGAAGCCCCTGAGGTCGTCCTCCGTCCAGTCCGAGAGCCGGTCGGCCAGCAGCTTGCGACGCTGCCCGGACACCTCGACCAGGGCCTCACGCGCCGACTCGCTGACCGCCACCAGCTGGGCCCGGCCGTCCTCGGGGTCGGGCCGCCGCTCGACGAGTCCGAGGTCGAGCAGCTGGCGGACCTGACGGCTGACCGCGCCCTTGTCGACACCGAAGGTCTCCACCAGGCAGGAGGAGCGCATCGGGCCGTGTTCGAGCAGATGCCCGAGGAGCAGGTACGACGCCCCGGTCAGGTCCGGGTGGACCGCGCGGGCCCGGTCGGCCACGACCCGGCGCAGCCGGTGCAGCAGCACCCCGAACTCGCCCTCGAGGCCGCCCATGAGGTCGTCGCGCTGACTCACCGCACGCCTCCGGGCTGGTCGACGCCGAGCTCGGCGGACACCTCGGGCGCCAGCTCGTCGTCCTTGAGGATGGTGGTCCGCAGCGGCACCTCCCGGATCAGCAGCACCGCGCCCAGCGCGAGCACGGCGAACGGCACCGCGATCAGGAACAGGTCACCGGTCGCCGCGCCGAAGGCGTGCTCGAAGAGCGCCCGGACCGGCGCCGGCAGCGTCGCCAGGTCGGGGATCGTATGGCTCTCGTTCGAGCTCGTCGCGACACCCATCTGCTGCAGGCCGGAGGTCACGGTCGCGGCGACCCGGTGGCTGAGCACGGCGCCGAGCGCCGAGACCCCGATCGAGCCGCCCATCGAGCGGAAGAACGTCACCACGGCACTGGCCGCGCCCATGTCGGCGTGCGCGGCGTTGTTCTGGACGGCGAGCACGAGGTTCTGCATCGTCGCCCCGAGCCCGAGCCCGAGCACCGCCATGAAGACGCCGACCTGCCACAGGGCGGTCTTCTCGTCGATGGTCGACAGCAGCGCCATGCCGGTGATGACCAGCACCATGCCCCCGACCAGGAACCGCTTCCAGCGTCCGGTGCGGGTGATGGTGCGCCCGGACACGATGCTGCTGACGAGCAGACCGCCGACCATGCACACCGACATCAGCCCGGCGTGGGTGGGCGACATGCCGCGGGCGAGCTGGAAGTACTGCGAGAGATAGACCGTCGCGCCGAACATCGCGACGCCGACCAGCACCGAGGCGACCGTCGCCAGCGCGGTGGTGCGGTCGCGGAAGAGCCGCAACGGGATCACCGGCTCGCGGGCGAACCTGGCCTCGACGAGGACCGCCGCCGCCACGACGAGGAGGCCGGAGGCGACGAGGGCGAGGCTGGTGCCCGAGGTCCAGCCGAACTGGTTGCCGGCCAGCGAGACCCACACCAGGAGCAGGCTGACGCCGCCCACGAGCAGGGTGGCGCCGAGGTAGTCGATGTGCACCTCGCGACGCACCACGGGCAGGTGCAGGGTCCGCTGCAGCACCACGAAGGCCAGCGCCGCGAACGGCAGGCCGACGTAGAAGCACCAGCGCCAGCCGACGCTGTCGACCAGCACGCCTCCGACGAGCGGACCGGACACCGTGGCCAGCGCGAAGGTCGCCCCGATGTAGCCGGCGTAGCGCCCCCGCTCGCGCGGCGACACCATGCTCGCGATCACCACCTGCACGAGCGCGGTGAGGCCACCGACGCCGAGGCCCTGGACGGCACGGGCGCCGATCAGGACGCCCATCGACGGCGCGGTCGCGGCGATCAGGGAGCCGACGGAGTAGATCACCAGCGCCGACTGGACGAGCAGCTTCTTGGAGAACTGATCGGCCAGCTTGCCCCAGATCGGGGTGGTGGCCGTCATCGTGAGCAGGGTCGCGACGACGACCCAGGTGTAGCCGGTCTGGCTGCCGTGGAGGTCGGTGACGATGCGCGGGAGCGCGTTGGACACCACGGTGCTGGACAGCATCGCGACGAACATCGCGAGCAGCAGCCCGGTGAGCGCCTCGAGCACCTCGCGGTGGGTCATCGGCGCGAGCGCGGTCGGGGCGGCGTCCCCGGAGGACGCCGTCGGTGCGGGCGGCGCGGAGGGCTGGGTGGCGGTCACTCGGTCTTCTTCCACGAGGTCGGAGGTGGTTGTCGCCGGCAACCTTATCCGGATTGGTTGTCGAAGGCAACTTGTCGGGTCGAGGTTATGCTGCCCGGCGTGGTCGCCGTCCGGTCGCATCTCGGCGGTTCGTCGCGCCCTGACGTGGTGGCCGCCCTCGGCCGACCCGACCCCACGCTGACCGGCCGCCTGCTGGCCGCCTCCCCCGGCCTCGGACCCGTCGTGGCGACCCCCGCCCTGCAGGTGTGGGGCGGCCCCGGGCTGGCGACCTGGACCGCGGGAGACACCCGCGGCTGGACCTGGGCGGCGTCGGCGCCCGAGGTGCGCCCGACGTCGTGGCAGAGCGCCGCCAACGAGGCGTGCGCCCCGGGAGTGACGGTGTGCACGGACGGCGGGGTCGTGCATGCCGACGGACTGGCCCTGCAGGACCTCTACGCGCGCCGGGTCGGCGACGCGGTCTACCTCAGCACCCGGCTGCACCCCCTGATGGTGCTCGACGACGGACCGCTCACCCCCGACGTCAGCGCCTGGGGAGCCATCCTGACCGTCGGCGCACCCGTCGGCGCCGCGACGCCGGTGCGGGAGGTACGCCGGCTCACCGCGGGCGAGGCCTGGACGGTGACCGCCCACGGCACGCTCGCCCGCCGCACCGCGCCGCCCCTGTGGGACGACGTACCGTCGACGCCGACGAAGCCGGCCGAGATGACCGAGGTGATCGCCGCGGCGATCCCGGCCGGCGACGACCCCCTCGTGGTGACCCTCAGCGGCGGCTGGGACTCGCGCGTGCTGACCTCGCTCGCCCTGCGGCGCGGGCATCCCGTCGAGGCCTGGACGACCTACCAGTACCACCCGCGGGAGAAGGACCTGGTCTGGGCGGTGCGGGTCGCCGACTCACTCGGCGTCCCGCAGCGGATGGTGCTCCCGCACGGCCGCGACTGGGCGGCTCACCAGGCGGCCGTGCGCCGCCGGCTCGACTTCCAGACCTGGATGCACACCTGGATCTTCGCGCTCACCGAGGAGCTGCGCGGTCAGCCGCTCCCGGTCGTCGACGGGGGCTACGGAGACCTGCTGCTGCGCGCCGACATGGCCGGCAAGGCGGCCGCCGGCGAGCTCCCCTGGCCGTCCTCCCTGTTCTTCGGCATGGGCGGCAAGCGCCTCGACTTCGTGTCCACGCAGGCCGCGCCACTGCTGCTCGACGCCACCATGGCGGCGTACGCCGAGCTGGCCGCGACGGTGGCCGACCGGCCCAACCGGGAAACCCTGCTGCAGCTGCTCACCCGCCAGAACCGGGCCGTCACCTCGGCCGCGCGGCAGCTGGTCGGCCCGGAGACCGAGGTGTGGATGCCCTTCACGCACCCCGCCGTCGTCCGCGCCGCGCTCTCGGTGCCGCTCGCCGACAAGCAGCAGCACGCCTACTACCGCGAGGTGCTCGACACCGCCTGCGGCCCCGAGGGCCTGCTGCGCTCCAGCAACGACCGTGGCGCCCACCGACAGAAGATGCAGGGCGCGTTCCTCCAGCCGGCGATGATCACCTCGCTGATGGACACCGTGCGGCGCAGCGAGCGGGCCCGCTCCCTGCTCGGGCCCCTCGTCGCCGGGGCGATGGAGGGCGACGACGGTCCCACCATCCTGCGCCGGCGGCTGCGCCCGGTCGACACGCTCGCCTGGGCCGCGCTGCTCGCCGACTTCGAGCAGGAGTACGCCGACCGGCTCGACTGGTCCGCGTGGCCCCTGTGACCGAACGCAGCGACCCGCAGGCGTTGACGTCCACGACATGGTCGTGGGACGCCGTCCGGGGGACGTTCCCGGATCGCCTGCGGGTCGGGTGACTGCGATGGATTCGCCAGCGCGTGGCCCAGTCGAAGCTCGCGCACCGGCCGGGCGCTGCTAGCGGGCAGCCACCTCACGCGTCCTTTGAGAATTCATTCCTCGGACCACCTCCTTTCCCGTGTGCGACCACGGTAGGCGCGGTGATCCGCCCACTCAAGGGACTTTCTTGTTCAACCATATGGTTGACAACCAGGAGGTCGGGCCGTCACGATGCTCACTCCACCCCCGCCTGGAGACGCCGATGACCCTCCCCGCAGAGCCCGCCTCCCGACACCGAGCCGTGGCCGGCCGGTTCGCCGAGGTCGCCCGCCAGGTCGGTGACTGGGACGCGCGCTCCCCGGTGCCCGAGTGGACCGCCCGCGAGGTCGTCGGCCACCTGCTCGAGTGGCTCGGCGGCTTCCTGTCGGGGTCCGCCGGCGTCGAGCTCGCGGCGCGTTCGCTCGACGACCCGGTGTCGGCCTGGGAGCAGCGGGCGGCCGACGTCCAGGCGCTGCTGGACGACCCGACCACCGCCGACCGCGCGCTCAGCAACCCGCACACCGGCGACCTGCCGCTGGCCGAGGCGATCGACCGCTTCTACACGACCGACGTGCTCCTGCACACCTGGGACCTGGCCCGTGCCGCAGGAGGGTCCGACCCGCTCGACCCCGACGTCGCCGAGGAGCTGCTGGCCGGGCTGACCGGGGTCGAGGAAGTGCTCCGGAGCTCCGGGCAGTACGGCCCGGCGGTCCCGGCGCCGGACGACGCCTCGCCCGGCGACCGGTTGATGGCCTTCCTCGGCCGCGACCCGCTCTGGGCGCCGCCCAGGTGACCGGGCGCCCTAGGCCACGACCTCCTCGCCGACGCCGGTGAACTGCGAGCGATAGAGCCGGGCATAGGCGCCGTCGGCCTCGAGCAGCTCCTCGTGGCGCCCCTGCTCGACGATCGCGCCGTCCTCCATCACCAGGATCAGGTCGGCGTCGCGGATCGTGGAGAGCCGGTGGGCGATCACGAACGACGTCCGGTCGCTGCGCAGCGCGTTCATCGCCTGCTGCAGCAGCAGCTCGGTGCGGGTGTCGACCGAGGAGGTCGCCTCGTCGAGGATCAGCAGCGCCGGCTCCGACAGGAACGCCCGGGCGATCGTGACCAGCTGCCGCTCACCGGCCGACAGGTTGGACCCCTCGTCGTCGATCATCGTGTCGTAGCCGTCGGGCAGCGAGTGCACGAACCGGTCGACGAACGTCGCCCGCGCCGCCGCGAGGATCTCCTCCTCGGTGGCCTCGGGTCGGCCGTAGGCGATGTTGTCGCGGATGGTGCCGGCGAACAGCCAGGTGTCCTGCAGCACCATGCCGATCCCGTGCCGCAGTGCCGCCCGCGGCATCGCGGCGATGTCCACGCCGTCGAGGGTGATCCGGCCGCCGTCGATCTCGTAGAACCGCATCACCAGGTTGACCAGCGTGGTCTTGCCGGCCCCGGTCGGCCCCACGATCGCCACCGTGTGACCAGGGTCGGCGACCAGGGACAGGTCGCGGATCAGCGGCCGCTGCGGGTCGTAGGAGAAGGACACGTTCTCGAACCGCACCTCGCCCCGTCGGGTGCCGGCCGCGGGAGCGCCGTCGAGCTCGGGCACCTGTTCGTCGGCGTCGAGCAGCTCGAAGACCCGCTCGGCCGAGGCGACGCCCGACTGCAGCAGGTTGGCCATCGAGGCCACCTGGGAGAGCGGCTGGTTGAACTGGCGGGTGTACTGGATGAACGCCTGCACGTCGCCGAGGCTCATCGTCCCCGACGCCACCCGCATGCCGCCGAGCACGGCGATCACGACGTAGTTGAGGTTCCCGATGAAGAACATCACCGGCATGATCAGGCCGCTCACGAACTGGGCCCCGAACGACGCCCGGAACAGCTCGTCGTTCTCCTCGGCGAAGACCCGCTCGACCTCGCCCTGACGACCGAAGACCTTGACCAGCGCGTGGCCCGAGAAGGTCTCCTCGACGTGCGCGTTGAGGACTCCGGTACGCCGCCACTGGGCCACGAAGAGGCCTTGCGAGCGCTTCATGATCTGGGCCGCGACCACCATCGTGATCGGCACCGAGACCAACGCCACCAGCGCCAGCAGTGGGCTGATCCACACCATCATCGAGATCACCGCGACCACGGTCAGCAGCGAGGTGAGCAGCTGGCTCATCGTCTGCTGCAGCGACTGGCTGACGTTGTCGATGTCGTTGGTCACCCGCGACAGCAGCTCGCCGCGCGGCTGCTGGTCGAAGAACTGCAGCGGGAGGCGGTGGATCTTCTCCTCGACCTCCTGGCGCATGTCGTAGATCGTGCGCTGCACGACGTCGTTGAGGAGGTAGCCCTGGAGCCAGCCGAGCACCGAGGCGACGGCGTAGATCAGCAGCACCCAGCCGAGCACCTGCGCGACGGCGGTGAAGTCGACGCCACGACCGACGACGACGTCCATCGACGAGATCATGTCGGCGTACTTCGTCTCCCCCTGCGACCGCAGCTGGTCGGCGACCTGGGAGGCGGGCGTCCCCTCGGGCACACCCTGCTGGGCCAGCATCTTCCCGATCAGCCCGGAGAAGATCAGGTTGGTGGCGTGCCCGAGCACCCGGGGACCGAAGGACATCATGGTCACCGAGACCACCGCGAGGACGACGACCGCGATCGCCTTGACCTTCGACGGGGCCATCCGGCTGACCAGCCGCTTGGCGGACGGGCCGAAGGTGATCGCCTTCTGGCCGACCATGCCGCCGCCGAACGGGCCACGGCCGGGTCCGGGACCCTGGGTGATCCGCTCGGTCTGCTTCATCTCCCCCCGGGCCTGCGGGGCGGGCGTCTGCTGGCTCATGCCGCCTCCTCCGCGCTCAGCTGGGAGGCGACGATCTCCTGGTAGGTCGGGTTGCCGGCCAGCAGCTCGTCATGGGTGCCGGAGCCGACGACCGCACCGTCCTCGAGGACCAGGATCAGGTCGGCGTCGCGGATCGTGGAGACCCGCTGGGCGACGATCAGCACGGTGGCATCGCGGGTCACCGGCCGCAGCGCCGCGCGGAGCCGGGCGTCGGTCGCCAGGTCGAGCGCGGAGAACGCGTCGTCGAAGAGGTAGATCTCGGGCCTTCGACAGACCGCGCGGGCGATGGCCAGCCGCTGTCGCTGCCCGCCGGAGACGTTGGTGCCGCCCTGGGCGATCGGCGCGTCGAGACCCTCGGGCATCGCGCGCACGAAGTCGTCGGCCTGGGCGATCCGCAACGCCTCCCACAGCTCCTCGTCGGTGGCGTCGGGGTTGCCGTGCTGCAGGTTGCTGCGCACCGTGCCGGTGAAGAGGAACGCCTTCTGCGGGACCAGCCCGATCGCTCGCCAGAGCACCTCCGGCGCCAGCCGGCGTACGTCGACCCCGTCGACGCGCACCTCCCCCTCGGTCGCGTCGAAGAGCCGCGGGACCAGGTTGACCAGGGAGGTCTTGCCGGCGCCGGTGGAGCCGATCACCGCCACCGTCTGCCCGGGGTCGGCGCGGAAGCTGATGTCGTGGAGGACGGGATGGTCGGCACCGGGGTAGGAGAAGGCCACCCCCTCGAGCTCGAGACTGCCGCGCACCCCCGTCGGCTCGACGGGCTCCTCGGGAGGTCGCACCGAGGACTCGGTGTCGAGCACCTCCATGATCCGGTCGGAGCTGACCGAGGAGCGCGGGACCATCATCAGCATGAAGGTCGCCATCATCACCGACATCAGGATCTGCATTAGATAGCTCAGGAACGCCGTCAGCGAGCCGACCTGCATCTCACCGGAGTCGACCCGATGACCGCCGAACCAGAGGACGGCGACGCTCGAGACGTTCACGACCAGCATCACCAACGGGAACATCGTGGCCATCCAGCGACCTGAGGTGAGCGCCACCTCGGTCAGCTCGGTGTTGGCCTGGTCGAACCGGTCGCGCTCCAGCGGCTCGCGGACGAACGCCCGGACCACCCGCACGCCGGTGATCTGCTCGCGGAGCACCCGGTTGACCTGGTCGATGCGGCCCTGCATCTGCCGGAACGCCGGCACCATCCGGCTCACCACGAAGCCGACCGCGAGGAAGAGCACCGGCACCACGACCGCGAACAGCCAGGAGAGGCCGAGGTCCTGGCGCATCGCCATCAGGATGCCGCCGACCATCATGATCGGTGCGGCGATCGCCATCGTCGCGCCCATCTGGACGAGCATCTGGACTTGCTGGACGTCGTTGGTGCTGCGGGTGATCAGGCTGGGCGCGCCGAAGGTGTTGAGCTCGCGCTGGGAGAAGGAGCCCACGGTGTGGAAGAGGTCGCGGCGCACGTCGCGTCCCAGCGCCATCGCCGTGCGGGCGCCGAAGTAGACGGCGCCGACCGAGCAGAGCACCTGGACGACGGAGATGGCGAGCATCTCGCCACCGAGCCGCCAGATCTCGCCGGTGTCCCCGACCGTCACGCCCTTGTCGATGATGTCGGCGTTGAGGCTGGGCAGGTAGAGCATCGCGACGGTGCTCACGAACTGGAAGGCCAGCACGGCGGCCAACCAGGAGCGGTAGGGCGCGAGATAGCGCCGGAGGAGTCGGATCAGCATGAGGGTTCCTTGGTGGCGGTGGAGGGTGCGAGGTCGGCGGGGCGGCCGACGCCGTGCACGAGGAGGAGCGCGATCTGGGCGGCACCCAGGGGCGGGTCGCCGGCCATGCCCGGGTGGTGGGCGCCGAAGACCAGGCTGCGCAGGGCCAGCGCCGCGGTGCGCGGGTCGACGACCAGCTGGTCGGCGTACTTCTCGAAGACGAGGGTGAGCCGGTCGAGCAGCAGCTGGTTGGCCTCGATCAGGAAGGCGGGCGGACCGTCGGGCATCTTGTCGTGGGTCTGGCCGGCCATCTGCTGGCGCAGCACCATCATGATCGTGCCGACCCGGCGCATGTTGCCCTGGATCCGCTCGACCACGGTCGTGAGGACGTCGACCAGGTCCGCCTCACCGCTGATCGCGCGCACGGCGTCGGCCCCCGGCGGCGGGGAGAGGACGTGCTTGGTCACCGCCCACAGGAGGGCGGTCTTGTCGTCGAACACCCGGAAGATCGTCCCCTCGGCCACCCCCGCCGCCCGGGCGATCTCCCTGGTGGTCGGCATCGTGCCCGACTCGAGGATCAGCGGGACGACGGCCTCGACGATGGCCCCGCGCCGCTCGTCGGGCGTCATCGGCGGCTCTCGGACTCACGCCCGTCAGACTAAATGGTGAGCACTCACTCACAAGTCGTTTTCCCGACATGCAGGAAATGGCCCCGCGACATGCGGGAAACGGCCCCGCGACATGCGGGACATGGCGCAACCAGATGCGCGACCCGCCCGCCGCCACCCTCGGACTGGCCGGGCGTGATGCCGGCGGGCACGGGCCGACCCGCGCCACGACCTACCCGACCGGGTCACCCCGCCATTCCGCGCATGTCGCGGGGCCATTCCGCGCATGTCGCGGGGCCATTCCGCGCATGTCGCCGGGCCATGGGGCGCATGTGGCGCGACCATTCGAGGCATGTCGCGGGGCCATTTGGCGCATGTCGCGGTCAGGGGGCGAGGCGGTGGGTGGTCCAGGCGGGGGCCGAGGCGCCGCCGCCGCCGGCGGCCGGCGTACGACGGTAGACGAGGCGGTCGTGCATCCGACCCGGACGACCCTGCCAGAACTCGAAGGAGTCGGGCCGCACCCGGAAGCCGCCCCACTCCGGGGGCACGGGCACCTCGGCACCCTCGTCGCCCGCTCCGAAGCGGTCCTCGACGGCGGCGTAGGCGGTGGCGAGCTCCTCGCGACCGGCGACCTCGCGGGACTGCTTCGAGGCCCACGCGCCGATCCGGGCGCCGCGGGGGCGGGTGGCGAAGTAGGCCGCCACCTCCTCGTCGTCCAAGACCGAGGCGACGCCCTCGACGCGGATCTGTCGCTCGACGGGATGCCAGGGGAACAGCAGCGCACAGGCGGGGTTCGCTCGCAGCTCCTCACCCTTGCGCGACCACAGGTTGGTGAAGAACACGAAGCCGTCGGGCGTGACCCCCTTGAGCAGCACCATCCGCACCGACGGCACGCCGGCCGGCGACGCGGTGGCCACCACCATCGCGTTGGGCTCGGGCAGCTGCGCCTCGATCGCGTCGGCCAGCCAGCGGTGGAACATCTCGAACGGGTCGTCGGCCAGGTCGGCCTCCGAGAGCCCGCCGCGCGCGTAGTCCGCCCGCAGCGACGACCAGTCGTGCCGCTCCCCACCGCCGCTGCCCATGATCGCCTCTGCTCGCTCAGCCCAGGTCCGCGAACCCGCGGGCCTGCGCGCCCGACTCGTCGAGGTGCTCCCCCAGCCGGCGCAGCGCCACCCCGACCTCGCCGAGGGTGTCGGCGATGACGCCCATCGCCGCGGACAGGTCGCCCAGCTTGTCGGTCGTGTCGCCCATCTCCGCGGCGACGCCCGCGAGCCGCTCGGCGGGGCCGTCCATCAACGGCACCTTGCCGGCGCTCTCCGCCGCGTCGGCCAGCCGCTGGGCGCCGGCGCCGACCGAGGTCACGATGGTGCCGAGCGCGTCGCCGGCCTCGGCCAGTGTCGAGCGGACGCCCGACGCACCGTCCTCTCCGACCAGCGCGACGGCCGCCGACCGGGCCTGCTCGCCGGCGCCGGCGAGCCCGTCGGCCAACCGGCCGAGGTACGCCGGCAGCTCGCCGAGCCGGGCCAGGACGTCGCGGTGCTCGGTGACCAGCCCGACGACCTCCTCGAGCCGGTCGAGATCGAGGTCGCCGAAGAGCTTCCCGAAGTCCATGGCGGCACCCTAGCCCGCGCCGGGTGGGCCGCTGCCACGACCAGCCAGGGGCGTCCCGAGCGCTCCGGGGCGGTCCGGGTGCAGAATGCCACCCATGACCGAGGTACAGCACGGCCTGGAGGGCGTCGTCGCCTTCGAGACCCAGATCGCCGAGCCCGACAAGGAAGGGTCGGCGCTGCGCTACCGCGGCGTCGACATCGAGGAGCTGGTCGGGCGGGTGCCCTTCGAGAAGGTCTGGGGCCTGCTCGTCGACGGCAGCTACGAGCCGGGCCTGCCACCGGCGGAGCCCTACAACATCGCCATCCACACCGGCGACGTGCGCGCCGACGTGCAGGCGAGCGTGGCGATGCTGGCGCCGATGCTCGGGATGGGGCAGACCTACGACATCTCCGACGAGCAGGCACGGCTCGACCTGTCCCGGGTCGCCGTCATGGTGCTGTCGTACGCCGCCCAGTCGGCGCGCGGGCTGGGCAAGCCGGTGGTCACCCAGAGCGTGGTCGACCAGGGTGCGACGCTGGCGGAGAAGTTCCTGATCCGCTGGCGCGGCGAGGCCGACCCCAAGCACACCAGGGCGATCGACGCCTACTGGTCGTCGGCCGCCGAGCACGGCATGAACGCCTCGACCTTCACCGCCCGCGTCATCACCTCGACCGGCGCCGACGTGGCCGCCGCGATGTCGGGCGCCATCGGCGCGATGAGCGGCCCGCTCCACGGCGGCGCGCCGTCCCGGGTGCTCGGGATGATCGAGGAGGTCGAGCGCCGCGGCGACGCCGAGCCCTACGTCAGGGAGCTGCTCGACAACGGTGAGCGGCTGATGGGCTTCGGGCACCGCGTCTACCGCGCGGAGGACCCGCGGGCTCGCGTGCTCCGGCGTACCGCTCAGGAGCTGGGCGCACCCCGCTACGAGGTCGCCGAGGCCCTCGAGAAGGCCGCGTTGTCCGAGCTGCGGGCCCGGCGCCCCGACCGGGTGCTGGAGACCAACGTGGAGTTCTGGGCGGCGATCGTGCTCGACTTCGCCCAGGTGCCCGCCGCCATGTTCACCTCGATGTTCACCTGCGCCCGCACCGGCGGCTGGTCGGCGCACATCCTCGAGCAGAAGCGCACCGGACGGCTGATCCGACCCTCCGCCGTCTACGCCGGCCCGGCCTCCCGTCCCGCCTCGTCGGTCGAGGGCTGGGAGGCCGAGTGGGCGGGCTGACCCGCCCGACCCTGCACACCGAGCGGCTCCGGCTGGAGCCGATCACCGACGGCCACACCGACGACCTCGTCGCCCTGTGCGCCGACCCCGAGGTGATGCGGTTCATCACCGGTCGCGCGCTGACCCGCGACGAGGTCGTCGAGGAGTGGATGCCGCGGTGGACCCGGGAGTGGCCGCGCGGCCTGGGCTACTGGGCAGCCTTCGCCGGGTCCGGGTTCGTCGGTCGATTGGCGCTGCGTCCCGAAGGCGCCGACGCGGCCGAGCTCGGCTGGCGGCTGGCCAAGCGCGCCTGGGGCAACGGCTACGCGACCGAGGGCGCGGCGGCGCTGCTCGAGCTCGCTCGGCGACGGGGTCTCGTCCGGGTCTGGGCCGAGACGATGGCCGCGAACGTGGCGTCTCGTCGGGTGATGGAGAAGCTCGGGATGACCTACGAACGGACCTACGTCGGCGAGTGGGACCAGCCGCTGCCCGGGTGGGAGCAGGGCGAGGTGGTCTACGCCGTCGACGCGACGACCTGGCGCGCCGGGAGGTCCGGCTGAACGGACGTCATCCCAGTCGGCCGCTCCGGCGACCGGCGCGGATGACGTCCCGCGACGGCGGCCCGCGAGGTGCGGTGGCGCGGGGCGGCCGCGCGGGGATGTCTACTGGTGCGTACGACGCGTCAGGTGCGTCGTACGCACCAGTAGACCTCGTCGTACGCACCAGTAGACGACGCGCCCCCGGCGAGCAAGCACCGGTCGGGTAGACCCACCGGGCGGCCGGGAGTCAGGCGTCGTCGAGCGCGCAGGAGGGCGTGCCACCCGGCAGCGACGAGCGGTGCTCGGCCACCCACCGATAGACCCGGCCGGCGACCGGAGCCATCGCCCGCGAGCCGAGCATCCGGCCGACCCACCGCACCGGCACCGGTCCGGTCAGCAGGACCCCCGCCCAGGCCCGGTGCCCGTAGGCCACCACCCCGTCGGCGCCCACGAACGGCATCTCCCGCACCGCCCGCCCGGCGTCGACGCCCGCGGCCACCAGGTCGGTCTGCTGGATCGCCGCGATGTCGACGTCGACCCGCAGCAGCGGCACCCGCCGCGCGGTCCTCGCGCAGAAGCCGCAGTCGGCGTCGTAGAGCATCAGCGGACGAGCCATGCCCCGATCCTACGGAGACCGGCGCCCCTCGCGTCCGTCACAGCCGGTCGACGAGGTCCTTGGCCTCCTTCAGGCCGCAGCCGGTGCGCTCCCGCACCAGCTTGATGGCGGCGATCGCCTGGCCGGCGTCCTTCAGCGACCGGGCCTCGGCCGCCCACGGCTCGACCCCCGCAGCGGCCCCAGGACCACTTAGCGCAGACCCGGTCACCACCGGCGCCGGGACCGCGCCGAGGCCACCCGTCAGCCGAGCCACTGTCGCCTCCAGCGCGGCCACCCGCGCCTCGAGCCTGATCAGCTCGTCTCGTGAGGTCTCGCCGCCGAAGAGTCCCATGGACGAGCAGTCTAGGGACCTTGACATGTGACCATCTGGTCACATAATTTGCGCGGGTGGACGCCGTCTTCCGAGCCCTCGCCGACCCGACCCGGCGGCGGATCCTCGACGCCCTGTTCGCGCAGGACGGGCAGACGGTCGGCGAGCTCTGCGCGCGGTTCGCCGACGAGATGACCAGGTTCGGCGTGATGAAGCACCTCGGCGTCCTCGAGGAGGCCAACCTCGTGGTGACCGTTCGCGACGGCCGGCACAAGCGCCTCCACCTCAACCCGGTCCCGATCGAGCAGGTCGCCAACCGCTGGATCAGCAAGTACGCCGGCCGGTTCACCGCGGCGCTCGTCGGCCTGCAGCAGCAGGTCGAGGACCCACCGCCCGTCGACCGGCAGGAGCATGCCTGATGGCCATCACCGCGCACGTCTACCAGATCTTCATCGCGGCCGACGCCGACCGCGTGTGGACCGCGATCACCGACTCGGAGTGGACCGAGCAGTACTTCCACTCCACCCGGTTCGTGGAGCCGCCCACCGCCGGGCAGGGATACCGCACCGTCGTCATGCCGGAGGGTCGCGACTCCGTCGACGGCGTGGTCGAGGAGATGACGCCGCCGGGCGACGGCACACCCGGACGCTTCGTGCTGACCCGGCGGGTGCTCTACGACGCGGCGCTGGCCGCCGAGCCGCCGAGCCGCGTCGAGTGGACGGTCGAGCAGGTCGGGGAGGGGCTCACCCGGGTCCGGCTGGTCCATGGCGATCTCGCGGGCTCACCGCTCACCTGGGCACACGTCAAGGACGGGTGGGTGTGGGTCCTCGACGGGCTGAAGACGCTGCTGGAGACGGGGCGGACGCTCCCCGCCGTCGATCTCTCCGCGACCGACACGCCACCCGAGGCGGACTGGCATCGCCGGCAGGGCGTCGAGGCCAACAACGCCGCCTTCGGTCTTCTCGACGAACCGCGCTCTCCGGCACGCGACGAGTCGCTGCTGCGGACGGCGTACGCCGCGGCCTACCACTGGGCCCGCACTCCCTCAGCGGGCCCCGTCAACGAGGCGCGGGCGACCCATCTCGTGGCCAAGGCGCTCCTCGCCACCGGCCAGCCGGAGCGCGCGTTGGTGAGCGCGGAGGCCTGTCTGGCGCTCTGCGCCACCCACGGCCTCGGCGACTTCGACCTCGCCTATGCCCACGAGGCACACGCCCGCGCCCTGCGTGCGCTCGGCCGGTCCGACGCGGCGGCGGCCGCCTGGGACGCCGCGACCTCGGTCACCATCGCCGACCCCGAGGACCGGGCGATCGTGGAACAGGACTTCGCCGACTGGTGAGGGGGCGCCGGGTGGGCCGCCGGCTCAGCGCAGCGGCTTGGCGTAGCAGCGGTTCTTCGGCGACCAGGCGTAGTGGCCGAAGCCCGGGATCGAGGTGTAGCCCGCCGACTCGTAGAGGCCCATCGCCTCCGGCTGGGCGGTGCCGGTCTCCAGGATCATCACCTCGGCTCCGGCGTCGCGGGCGGTGGCCTCGAGATGGGCCAGCACCACGTGCCCGAGGCCGCGACCGCGATGGCTGGCGGTGACGAACATCCGCTTCACCTCGGCGGCGTCGGTGCTGCCGAACGCCTCGACGTCGGTACGACGCCGCCAGGCGCCGGTGGCCACCGGTCGCATCCCCGAGCCCGCACCGGAGTCGTCCCGCGCCGGGTCGTAGACCACGAAGAACGCGCCCGCGGGCGGGTCGAACATGTGGGGCTGCAGCGGGGTGCTGTCGGGGCCGCCGTAGCGGACGACGTACTCCGCCTGCACCTCGGCGACCAGCAGCGCGGCGTCGGGGTGGGTGATCGGCAGCTGCCGGATCACCCACTCGGTGCCCGGCTCCGGCGGCGCGGGCGGGTCGTCCACGGCGGCGTTCACGGCGGGTCCCCCTTTCGCGCTCGGACGGGCCGGGGTGTCACAATAGACCCGCCGACAGCGTCGTCAGGCACCCGCTCAGACTCGCGAAAGGCTGCCCGATGAACGACGCCGCGAACGGCGCCCCCCTGCAGATCCCCACCGACCTCAAGCCCGCCGACGGCCGCTTCGGGGCGGGGCCCTCGAAGATCCAGCCCGAGCACCTCTCCGCGCTGGCCGCCACCGGCGCCACGCTGATGGGCACCTCTCACCGGCAGGCGCCGGTGCGGAGCGTCGTGGGCCGGGTCCGCGAGGGTCTGGCGTCGCTGTTCTCGCTGCCCGAGGGCTACGAGGTGGTGCTCGGCAACGGCGGGGCGACGGCGTTCTGGGACATCGCTGCGTTCGGGCTGATCCGCGAGAAGAGCCAGCACCTGTCCTTCGGTGAGTTCTCCTCGAAGTTCGCGGCGGCCGCGGCCGCGGCGCCCTGGCTGGCCGACCCCTCCGTGCTCAAGGCCGAGCCCGGCTCGCGACCCGTCGCGGTCGCCGAGGACGGCGTCGACGTCTACGCGTGGGCGCACAACGAGACCTCGACCGCCGTGATGGCACCGGTCCTCCGGCCCGAGGGCACCGACGGCGCGCTGGTGCTGGTCGACGCGACCTCCGGCGCCGGCGGCCTGCCCGTCGACGTCCACCAGGCCGACGCCTACTACTTCGCCCCGCAGAAGTGCTTCGCCTCCGACGGCGGCCTGTGGCTGGCGTTGATGTCCCCGGCGGCGTTGGAGCGGGCCGCGGAGATCGCCGCCTCGGAGCGCTACGTGCCGGCGTTCTTCGACCTGCCGACGGCGATCGACAACTCCCGCAAGAACCAGACCTACAACACCCCGTCGGTGGCCACCCTGTTCCTGATGGCCGAGCAGCTCGACTGGATGTTCGCCAACGGCGGCCTCGCCGGCATGGTGGAGCGGACCACCGCGTCGTCCGACGCGCTCTACGGCTGGGCCGAGAAGACGGCCTACACCACGCCGTACGTCGCCGACCCGAGCCACCGCTCGCTGGTCATCGGCACCATCGACTTCGACGAGTCCATCTCCGCCGACGCCGTCGCCGCGGCGCTGCGCGCCAACGGGATCGTCGACACCGAGCCCTACCGCAAGCTCGGCCGCAACCAGCTGCGGATCGCGATGTACCCCGCCGTCGACCCTGCCGACATCGAGGCGCTCACCGCCTGCATCGACTGGGTCGTCGAGCGACTCTGAGAGGCGCCGCCGGGTTCGGGGCGGCGGGCGCGAAATCGTGACGTTTGTGCACAAACGTCGTGGTCGGGCGCCGAAATCACCCCGTTTGTGCACAAACGTCGCCCCTTCAAACCCCCAGCCGCGCCGCCACCAGCTCGTACGTCGACCGGTCGAAGGCAACGATCCGGGCCTCCTCGACCTGGCTGACCGTGTCGCGCAGGGTGTCGACGGCGGCGGCCACGGCGTCGTCCTTCGGCCAGCCGTAGGCGCCGGCCGAGACCAGCGGGAAGGCCACCGTGCGGGCACCCAGCTCGTCGGCCACGGCCAGCGCCCGCGCGTAGCAGGAGGTCAGCAGCGTCCGGTCGGTCTCACCACGGTGGTGGTTGGGGCCGACCACGTGGATCACCCAGCGTGCCGGCAGGTCGCCGGCCGTCGTCCAGCCGGCGTCCCCGGTCGCGAGCCCGTGGGGGAACCGGCGGCGGCAGTCCAGCAGCACCGCGGGGCCGCCCGCGCGATGGAGGGCGCCGTCGACTCCGCCGCCACCACGCATCGCCCGGTTGGCGGCGTTGACCACCGCGTCGACCTGCTGCTGGGTGAGGTCACCTTGGACCGCGGTCACCCGGGTCATCGGCCGTCGCCTCGCGACCGTTGGCGCCACCACCACACGCCGCCCCCGATGACTCCGACCGCGATCCCGGCGACGCCGAGCACCGCCCCCAGCGAGACCCCGCCGACGTCGGCGGTCTCGAGGTCGGTGATGGTGTCGGGCTCGGGACTCGCGGTGTCCGACGGCGACGGCTCGGCGCTCTGCGACTCCGACGGCGAGGGGCTCGTCGAGGGGCTCGTCGACGACTCGCCGGCCATCTTCTCCGCCAGGTCCTCGGGTAGGTCGACCTGCCAGACCGGCGTGCCCACCCCCTCGGAGGAGAGGTAGATCTGCTCGTCGGGTGTCACCGCGATCGCCTCACCCTGCGGCTGGCTGGGCAGCGCCCAGCTGCCGAGGATCTTCAGCTCGGGGAAGGTGTAGAGGAACGCGCGACCGTAGCCCCGCAGCAGCACGTGCTCGCCGTCGGGCCAGAAGGCGCCGTCGGTGAGCAACCCGTTGACCGACCCCACCGAGGTCAGCTCGTTGGGCCGGCCGGCGTCCAGCGTCTCCGGGGCGGCGAACACCTCGCCGCCCTCGGGGCTCTTGGTCACGATGAACAGCTGTCCGGTCTGTGGGTGCGCCATCAGCGTCTCGGCGTTGTGGGGGGTGCCGCCCGGGTAGCGCAGCACGTAGCGCGTCGGGGACGAGCCGTCGAGCGGCACCGACGTCACCGTGATCCGCTTCCGCACCGCGTTGTTGTCGCCGATGTCGCCGACCCACACGCTGTCGTCCGGCCCGGGCGCCAGGGCCTCGACGTCGACCTGGTTCTTGGCCCACGAGACCACGTCGACGTCCTCGCCGGTGGCCGGGTCCACGACGTAGAGGTCGGCGCTGTTGCCGGAGTCGTTGACGGTCACGAACCTGCCGTCGACGACGACCAGGCCGCTGGACTCCGCGATCGCCGGGTCCTGCCAGCGGAACACCTCCTGGTCGGCGTACGCCGGTGCCGCGAGGCCGCAGGTCATCGCCCCCAGCAGCAGCGCACCCGCCAGCCGCGCCGTCACCCTCATCTGTGTCCCCCCAGCAGGTCGGCAAGCCGGGGCCGGACGCCCCACTCCCCCACCATTGTCTCGAACTCCTCCCGAGCGGCCGGTGACCGCCCCCCGGTCCGCACGGCTCGGATCAACGTGTTGCGAGGGGTGTGCGCGCTGTCCACGAACTCCACCACGTCGACCCGATAGCCGGTGTCTCGCAGCAGCGCGGACCGCAGCGCGTCGGTGAGGGTGTCGGCGAAGCGCTCACGGAGGATGCCGTCGCGGGTCAGCAGCGAGGACGCCGACTCCGGTCGCGCACGCAGCTGGGCCGCGAGGTCGTGGTGGCAGCACGGCGCGGCCAGGATCACCGGGGCCCCCCACGTGACCGCGCGGGCCAGGGCGTCGTCGGTGGCGGTGTCGCAGGCGTGCAGCGCGAGGACCACGTCGGGTGCCGGGTCGAGCTCGACCTCCTCGATGCTGCCGACGACGAAGCGCGCCTGGTCGGCAGACAGCCCGAGCCTGTTGGCCACCTGCTCGTTGTGCCGACGCGACTGCTCCTTGGTGTCGACGCCGACCAGCGTCACGGGCAGCCCGCGCAGCCCGGCCAGCAGCCGGTGGGCGGCGAAGGTGAGGTAGGCGTTGCCGCAGCCCAGGTCGGCGACCCGCAACGGTTGGTCGGTGCTCGGGGTGCGCAGGTGGCCCTTGGCCAGCGCCTCGGAGACCGTCGCGTCGAGGAGCCGGACCAGCTCCTCCACCTGGTGGTACTTGTCGCGGCGCGACGCCTTCACCCGGCCCTCCGCGGTGGAGATGCCGAGCGCCACCAGCAGCGGGTCGTCCTCGGCGATCAGCCGCGGCTTGTCCCGGTCGTGGCGTCGCTCCGGCGGCGCCGCACCGTCGCGCGCGTCGAGGTGGACACTCGCCGCGCCCTTCTTGGTCACCCGCAGCTGCAGCACCTCCGCCGTGGTCTCCACCCGCCAGTTGCCGAACGGCTCGTCGAGCAGCGCGTCGACCGCAGCCACCGCGTCCGGGCCGGGGGCGTGGTTGGCGGTGTGCGCCTGGGTGGCGTCGTAGGTCGTCACCTGGAGGCGCCGGCCCGCCTTGAGGTCGACATAGCGCAGCTCGGCGCGACGCCAGGTAGGCTGCTCGCCGCGCCGCCGTCCGGCGGCCACCGCCCCGACCAGCCGGTCCGCGTCGAGCACCCGGGCGCGGACCTCGGCCAGCGCGTCGTCGAGATCGGTCACGAGAGCACCGAGCCCAGCACCACCACCAGGAGCAGGGCCACCAGGGCCACCGTCACGACGAGTCGGCGATGGCGCGGGTTCACCGGCCCAGTTTACCGGCGAGCAGCTCGGCCAGCGCCCGCGACGGCACCCCGGCCAGGTCGTCGAGCTGGTGGTGGCAGGAGAAGCCGTCGGCCAGCACCACCGCGTCGGGGTGGGCACGGACCGCCGGCAGCAGGTGGGTCTCGGCCACCGCGACGGAGACGTCGTAGTGCTCCCGCTCCATCCCGAAGCTCCCGGCGAGGCCACAGCAGCCCGGCACCCGGACCACGTCGGCGCCGGCGCGGCGCAGCAGGGCCTCGTCGGCCTCCCACCCGAGGACCGACGCGTGATGACAGTGCGGCTGCGCGACCACGGTGACGCCGGACAGGTCGGGAGGGGTCCAGTCGTGGCGGGTCAGCAGCTCCGCCAGGGTGACGGCCGCCGCGGAGACCGTCGCGGCCCGCGGGTCGTCGGTCAGCTCGGCCAGGTCGGACCGCAGCGAGGCCAGGCAGGACGGCTCGAGGCCGAGCAGCGGCGTCCCGTCGTCGACGTACGGCGCCAGGGTGGCCACGGTCCGCTCGGCGACCGACCGGGCCCGGTCGAGCTGGCCGGTGCTGAACCAGGTGAGACCACAGCAGGCGGACGCCGGCAGCACCCGAGCGGTGAGCCCGGCGGCGGCCAGCACCTCGATGGCCGCCAGGGCCGGCCCCGGCCGCAGCTGGTCGGTGACCGTGTCGGCCCACACCCAGACGTCGGGGCGCGCCGGCTCGGCGGACGACCGGGCCCGCAGGGTGCGTGGAGCAGGCGCGGGCAGCCTCCGCGCCGGGTGCACCCCGGCCAGCGCCTTCACCGACCGGGCGACGCCGGGCACCCGCAGCAGCGGGACGGCCACCGGAGCCAGGGGCCGGATCAGCCGCAGCCAGCGTGGCAGCGCGCCCAGGGTCCGGTGGCTGCGCGGCCGGCGTCGGTGGGCGTAGGTCTGGGCCAGCACCTCGGCCTTGTAGGTCGCCATGTCCACCCCGGTCGGGCAGTCCCGGCGACACCCCTTGCAGGCCAGGCACAGGTCGAGTGCCTCGAGCACCACCGGGTCACCCAGCCCCTCGACGTGCGACCCGTCGAGCGCCTCCTGGAGCACGCGGGCCCGGCCCCGGGTGCTGTCCTGCTGCTCCCGGGTCGCGAGGAACGACGGGCACATCACGCCGTCACCGGTGCTCGCCACGCACGCGCCGACCCCGGTGCAGCGGTGCGCGGCCTCGGCGAGCGAGCCGGCATCGGCCGCGAGTCGCAGCACGGTCACCGGGTCCCGGCGGGGCCGCGCGGGCCAGACGTCGAGGTCGAGCGGTGCGGGGTCGACGAGCACCCCCGGGTTCAGCACCCCGTCGGGGTCGCAGATCGCCTTGGCGGCCGCGAACAGGCGCAGCGACTCGTCGTCGTACATCAACGGGAGAAGCTCGGAACGAGCCCTGCCGTCGCCGTGCTCCCCCGACAGGCTGCCGCCGTGCTCGGCCAGCGCACGGGCCGCGTCGACCACGAAGGCACGCATCCGCACGGGCCCGTCGTCGGCATCGAGCGGGAAGTCGATGCGGGCGTGCACACAGCCGTCTCCGAAGTGGCCGTAGGGAACCGTCGCCAGCCCGTGCTCGGCCAGCAGGTCGTCGAAGCGGCGCAGCCAGGCACCCAGCCGGTCGGGCGGGACGGCCGCGTCCTCCCACCCGGAGTACGCCGGCCGGCCCAGGCTCCGGGCCGCGAGGCCGGCGCCGGCCTCCCGCAGCCGCCACAGGGCCGCCGCCTCCCCCGGGTCGTCGACGACCCGATGGCCGAGCGCTCCCGCGGCCGCGACCACCCGGACCGCCTCGGCGGCGCACTGCTCCGGTGACTCGCCGGTGACCTCGACGAACAGCCAGCCCGCACCCCGCGGCAGCTCGGGCACCGCACGCCCGGCGGCCAGCACCACGTCGACCAGTCGGGCGTCCAGCCCCTCGCAGGCCACCGGATGCAGCGGCAGCAGCGCGGGCACGGCGTCGGCGGCGTCGGCCATCGACGGATAGCCGAGCACCACCAGCAAGCGGGCGGGTGGGTCGGCGACCAGCCGCACCGTGGCGTCCAGCACCAGCCCGAGCGTGCCCTCCGACCCCACCAGGAAACGGTCGGCGCGACGGCCGTGCTCGGGGAGCAGCTGCTCCATCGCGTAGCCGCTGACCTGACGGGAGAAGCGCCCGAAGCGGGTGCGCACCCGGCCGAGGTGGGCATCGACGAGCGCGGCCAGCGCCCGCTCCGCCCGGCTCGGACCCGGCTCGGACCCCAGCCGCACGGTCTCCCCGGTGCCCAGCAGCACGGTGAGCCCCTCCACGTTGTCGGCGGTGCGGCCGTAGCCCAGGGCCCGCGAGCCGCAGGCGTTGTTGCCGACCATGCCGCCGATCGTGCAGCGGGTGTGGGTGGAGGGGTCGGGGCCGAACCGCAGCCCGTGCGGCAGTGCCCGCCCCTGCAGCGACGCGTGCACGACGCCCGGCTCGACGACCGCCACCCGACGGTCGGGGTCGAGGTCGACGACCCGGTCGAGGTGACGGGAGCAGTCGAGGACGATGCCGGGTCCGACGGCGTTGCCGGAGATGGACGTGCCGGCGCCGCGCGCGGTCACCGGCACGCCCGCCGCCCGGGCCACGCTCAGCGTCGCCGCGATCTCGTCGGGGTGCCGCGGCCGCACGACGACCTGCGGCAGTACCCGATAGAGCGAGGCGTCGGTCGAGTAGAGCGCCCGGGCGAGGCGCGAGTCGTCGACGTCGTCGATCCCCTCGGCGCGCAGCGCGCCGGCCAGGTCGCGCGCGCGCCGGGCCGGCCGGTCACCTGCGGGTCACCAGTTCTCCATCGACGCCGCGAAGATCTCGGCGAGCGCCTCGGGCGTCACCTCCCGTGGGGCCGTCGCGAGCAGCCGCTGCTGCTTGAGCGCGCCGTCCACCAGCGCAGGGATGTCCGTGACGGCGTACCCCACCTCGGCCAGCCCGCGGGGGACACCGACGTCGCGCATCAGCCGGGCCAGCACCCCGGGCAGCACGTCGGGTCCCTCCGCGCCGGCGACCGTCGGGTCCAGCAGCCGGGCCGCGGTGAGGTGCCGCTCGGGCGAGGACTCGTAGGTGAACCGGAACGCCGCCGGCGCGGTCAGCGCCACCGCCATCCCGTGTGGCACCAGCGGCTCGGCGCCGGGATAGCCCGCGGGCCGGAAGTCGCGCACCTGCCCCGCGATCGGGTAGGCGTCGGCATGCGGGATGTGCACGCCGGCGTTGCCGAACCCCAGCCCCGCGAACGTCGCCGCCAGCGCCATCCCCTCCCGTGCGCCGCCGTCGCCGCCCTCGGTGACCGCGCGACGGAACGACTCGGCGACGTGGCGCAGCGCGCTCTCCGCCCAGAGGTCCGAGATCGGGTTGGCGCCGCAGTAGGGCACCCGCTCCTCCGGCTGCTTGGCGTCGAACCAGGTGTAGTCGCGAGCGGTGTAGCTCTCCAGCGCGTGACAGACGATGTCCATCCCCGAGGCGGCAGTGACCCCGGCCGGCTGACTGAGCGTCAGCAGCGGGTCGACCACGGCCAGCGTCGGGCGCAGCCGGGCATGGCTGATCCCGGTCTTGACATGCAGGCTCAGCACGTCCAGGACGCAGATGGTGGTGCTCTCGCTGCCGGTGCCGGTGGTGGTCGGCACCGCCACCAGCGGCAGCAGCGGACGCTCCGGCGCCCGACCCCGCCCGACGGGCACGTTGAGGTAGTCCTCGAGCTCCCCGTCGTTGGTGGTCAGCAGGTTGACGGCCTTGGCGGTGTCGATCGACGACCCGCCGCCGACGGCGAGCAGGGCGTCGAAGGGCCCGGCGTCGCGGGCGAACTCCACGGCCGCGCGCATCGAGTCATCGGTCGGCTCGACGTGCACGCCGTCGTACGTCGTCACCTCGAGGCCGTCGGCTCGGAGCCGGTCGGCGATCCGGTCGGGGTGACCGGCAGCCCGGACCCCCGGGTCGGTGACCAGCAGCACCCGCCCCGCCCCCAGCTGCCGCAGGTCGTGCCCCAGCTCCTCGGCCGCCCCCGGCCCGAACTTCAGCCCCGGCGAGCCATAGGTGAACACGGTCTCGGAGGGCCGGGTTCCGCCAGATCCGCCCGCAGCCATGCCCCCATCCTGCCCGAGGCGTCGCAGACGGGGATCGCTCAGTCCAGCCCCAGCAGCTTGGCCGCCTCCGCGAAGGCGTCGTCGGGCCGGAGCACGTCGAGGGTGACCCCCTGCATCCCGGCGGCGACCGCGCCCTCGACGTACGCCGGGTTGTCGTCGACGAAGACCAGGTCCGGCGCCGGCAGTCCGACCGCCTCGATCACCAGCCGATAGGCCTCGGGATCGGGCTTGCGCACCCCCTGCTCGGTGGCGTCCCACACCACGTCGAACAGCGGGAACCACTCCTGGGCCTCGACCCAGGCACGACCCTGGAAGTCCATCAGCTCGTTGGTGAAGATCGCCGTGCGTACGCCGGCCGCCTGGGCCCGCCGGGCCAGCTCGACCCCGACCGGCCGGGCAGGGTCGATCCCGGGCTGCTGGAACATCGCGCGCATCAGATGCGGGTGCCCGTGCAGGGGAGCGCCGTTGCGGACCGCCTCGTCGGCGTTGCCGAGCCAGTAGTCCCGCTCGGTGAGCTCGCCGGCCAGGTGCCGCTGCCACCGCGGGTCCTCGCCACCGTCGAAAGGCCCCCGGCCGGGAACCGTCCGCGGCGGCAGATCGTTGAGTCGTTCGAACTCGTCGGCGATCTCCCACGCCGACTTGAGCAGCACGACGCCGATGTCCAGCAGCAGACCCTGGGGCACGTCGCGACCCTAGGCACGCACACCGGCGCGAGGGCGTGACGTCCCTCACCGTGGAACGCCGCCCCGCCACCTATCCTGCGGAGCATGTCGGCCCCGCCCCCGTTCGCGCGCCGCTCGGTCCTGGGCGCCGCCGCCGCGGTCGCCGTCCTGCTCACGGTGACCAGCACGCGCTACGGCTACCACCGCGACGAGCTCTACTTCCGGATGCTCCGCCCGGCCTGGGGATACGTCGACCAGCCGCCGCTGGTCCCCCTGGTCGCTCGGCTGCTCGGCGACCACCTGCTCCTGCTCCGGCTGCCGGCCACCCTGTGCGCGGCCGGCTCGGTGGTCGTGGTCGCCTCGCTCGCCCGGGAGCTCGGGGCCTCCGAGCGGTCGCAGGCGTGGGCAGCATGGGCCTACGCCGGCACCACGGCGGTGCTCGACTTCGGCCACGTGCTGCTCACCTCGACGGTCGACCTTCTCGTCTGGCCGACGATCACCCTCCTCGTGGTGCGCGCCGAGCTGCGCCAGCGACCCCGCCTGTGGCTGTGGGCCGGCGCGGTGGCCGGCGTGGCGTCGTACTCCAAGCTGCTCGTCGGCATGCTCCTCGTGCTGATCGCCGTGGGACTCGTCCTCGTGGGGCCGCGGCGTCGCCTTCGATCGCCACACGTCCTCGGCGCCGGCCTCCTCGCCGCGGCGCTCGCCCTGCCCAACCTCGCCTACCAGGCGACCCACGGCTGGCCCCAGCTGGCCATGGGAGCCGCCCTCTCGGAGCACAACGCGGGCGAGGTCCGGGTCTTCATGTGGGTCTTCCTCGCGATCGTCCTGGGACCGCCGCTGGTCGTGGTCTGGCTCGCCGGCCTCCGACACCTCTGGCACCGTCGCGAGCTGCGCTTCCTCGTGGTGGCCTTCCTGGGGCTGCTGGTCTTCACCTTCGTCTCCGGCGCCCAGCCGCACTACCCGACGTTCCTGCTCGTGGTGCTGTTCGCGGCCGGGGTCGCCGAGCTGGGCGATCGCCTGCAGCGCCCCTTCTGGTATGCCCTGGTCGCCGTCAACGCCGCCGTGGCACTGACGATCTCGCTCCCCCTCCTGCCGCTCGGCGTCGTCGGCCACACCCCCGTCCCGGCGATGAACCAGCTGGCAGCCGACACCGTCGGGTGGCCGACGTACGCCGGCCAGGTGCGCGACGCCGTCGACTCGCTGCCGCCTCCCGAGCGACAGACGGCCGTCGTGGTCACCTCCAACTACGGCGAGGCCGGCGCCGTCGATCGCTTCACCGACCTGCCCGTGTTCAGCGCCCACAACGCGCTCTACGACCAGGCCCGGCCGCCCGAAGGCACGACCGTCGTGGTCTTCGTCGGCGGCCAGCTGCCTGACGCCGAGGACCTGTTCGCCGGGTGCGATGTCGTCGGGCGGCTCGACAACGAGGTCGACGTCGACAACGAGGAGCAGGGCCAGCCGATCGCCGTGTGCCGCGACCCGCGGCTGCCCTGGGAGAGCCTCTGGCCGAGGCTGCGGCACCTCGACTGACCGGACTCAGGCGCCCTGCGCCAGGGCCGCGTGGACCACGTCGAGCACATCGACCCGGCCGGCCTCGATGTCGGCGACCCGCACCCACGCTGCGGCGTCGGTGGTGCCGTCGACCTCGGCCGCGTGGGGCTCGGCGCCGTCGGCGACGGTCGCCGCGAAGAGCAGGTGGATGCCGTGGAAGTCCTCGTGCCGCCCGGAGGGCGCGGTGCCGGCGAAGTGCACGTCGTGCACCCCCAGCAGCCCGCCCACCTCGCACTCCAGACCGCACTCCTCGAGCACCTCGCGCTCGAGCGCCACCGTAGGCGACTCGCCGTGGTCGACACCGCCGCCGGGCAGCGTCCAGCTGCCGGCGTGGTGCCCGCGGGAGGAGATGCGGGTCAGCAGCACGTCGCCGCCGCGCCGGATCACGGCGTACGCCGCCAGCCGCTGCAGGCGGAACGGCTCGTGGTCGGCCATCGCCTCGGTGACCAAGGAGGTGACCGGCACCGTCCCGTCGAGCACCTCGGCCACCGGCACCCACGCCGCATCCATCGTCGAGCCGTTGACCTCCAGCACCCGCGGCTCGGGCGCGTCGGTCGCCACCCACGCCTCGAACACCAGCCGCAGCGCCTGGTAGTCGAGCCGGGTGCCCTCGCGCCACAACGTCGGGACGTGCGCGGAGTAGACGTGCGCGGTGTCCCCGACCAGCGCGTCGAGCCCGGTCTCCTCCTTGACCTCGCGGACCAGCGCGTCACGCGGATGCTCACCGTGGTCGATCCCGCCGCCGGGCAGCGTCCACAGCTCGTCGGTCGACACCTTGGGAGCCAGCCTCGACAGCAGCACCCGCGCGGTGCCGTCGGCAGCGGTGCGCATCACCACGGCGTACGCCGCCACGCGCTGCCGCTGCGGAAGGTTGGCCACCCCGCCAACCTAGCCGTCGGCGACCAGCCCGCGAGCGCGACAGCGCCGCGCGCGTCGTGCCAGGGTGGGGCGTGATGACCGCCACTCCCGCGAGCCCGCCGCCGGCCAAGCGCCGCGACCCGTGGCTCGACAACGTCAAGATGGTGCTGGTGACCATCGTGGTCATCGGGCACCTGCTCGTCGTGAGCCCGCCCAGCCGGCAGCAGAGCTGGGTCTATGACTTCATCTACTACTTCCACATCCCCGCGTTCGTGCTGGTGACCGGTTATCTCTCCCGGTCCTTCCGCTACACCAGACGGCATCTGCTGTCGGTGCTGACGACGCTGGTCGTGCCCTACATCATCTTCTCGTGGCTGATGGTCTGGTGGCGCCATCTGGCCGGCGGCGAGCCGCTGCTCGACCAGATCTGGACCAACCCGCACTGGCCGATGTGGTACCTCATCGTCACCGCCATGTGGCGGCTGGTCACTCCGATCCTCAAGCTGCACTGGGTGATGGTCCCGATCTCGATCGCGGTCAGCCTGCTCGCCGGCCTGACCGACCAGGAGCTCTTCGACCTCAACAGGTTCATGGGCTTCCTGCCGTTCTTCGTGGTCGGGCTGCACCTGCGACCGGAGCACCTCGCGCTGCTGCGCTCACCTCGGGCGAAGGCGCCCGCGCTGGTCGTCGTCGCGCTCGTGTTCTGGCTGGCGAAGTACACCGACCGCTACTGGAGCACGCAGTTCCTCTTCTTCCGCGCCGACTACGCCTCGCTGGGCGCGACCTTCGGCGAAGGGGTGTGGATCAGGATCAGGCTGATCTGCGTGGCCCTGGCGATGACCGCCGCGGTGCTCGCGCTGATCCCGCAACGCCGCAGCTTCCTGACCCAGATGGGCGGCTACAGCCTCGTGGTCTACCTCTGCCATGGGTTCGTGGTCCGCTGGCTGGAGTACCAGGGCTGGGCCGACCTCCTGCCGGTCTCACACCCCTGGCTGGCCATCGCCATCAACGTCTGCGTCGCCATCGCGCTGGCGCTCGTCCTCGCCTGGCGGCCCATCGCCGAGCGGCTGCTCTGGATCGTCGACCCGATCAACACGTTCCTCAAGCATCGTCGTCTTCAGGCCGAGGCGTCGCAGACGGCTGCGTGAGGCGTCGCAGACGGGGCGGTGGGGCGTGGCAGACGGCCGCTAGGAGAACGGCGGCCGGTCGTCGAGGCGGACCGACCGCCGGCCGGCCCACCGCCAGACCCGGGCGGAGCGGTCGCGGTCCTCGTCGGTGACCAGGTTGCCCATCCAGCGCAGCGCGAGCGTCATCAGCCAGTCCGAGCGCATCCCGGCGGGGCCGAGCGTCGGCAGCAGCCGGGGGACGGTCACCAGGCCGGCCAGCCGGCGGGCGATCGAGAACGCCTCGCCGTAGTGCTCGGTGAGCAGCGCCGGCCACACCGAGTCGAGGTCGCGCTCACCGTCGGCCATCAGCTCGGCGACGAACCGGCCGGTCTCCAGGCCGTAGTCGATGCCCTCGCCGTTGAGCGGGTTGACGCAGGCGGCCGCGTCGCCGATGAGCGCCCAGTTGGGGCCGGCCACCCCCGACACCGCGCCACCCATCGGCAGCAGCGCGGAGGTCGGCGCGCGTAGGTCACCGGAGAGCTTGAAGTCCTCGCGCCGCTGGTCGGCGTAGTGCTGCATCAGGGGGCGCAGCGCGACGTTGGCCGGTCGCTTCGCGGTCGCCAGCGTGCCGACGCCGAGGTTCACCTCGCCGGTGCCGAGCGGGAAGATCCAGCCGTAGCCCGACAGGATCTCGCCCTCGGTCCCCCGCAGCTCGAGGTGCGAGCTGATCCACGGGTCGTCGCTCATCTCGGAGGCGACGTAGGACCGCCCGGCGACGCCGTAGACGGTGTCGCGGTGCCATTCGCGCCCGAGCATCTTGCCGAGCGGCGATCGCACGCCGTCGGCCACCACCAGCCGGCGACAGGCGATCTCGAAGCGCTCGCCCCCCGACTCCAGCTCGACCGCGGCCACCCGCTCACCCTCGAGCCGGACGCCGACCGCGCGGGCCCCGTCCAACGCGGTCGCGCCACTCTTGATCGCCGTGGTGCGCAGGTGGTCGTCGAGCTCGGTGCGCGCGACGGCCGACCCCCAGTCGGGCAGGGACCCACCCGGCCACGGCAGCAGTAGGGTCTGCCCGAACCCATGGGCCCGAAGGCCCTGGTTGACCGTGTGAGCCCGCAGCCAGTCCTCCAGCCCGAGCCGCTGCAGCTCCCCGATCGCTCGGGGAGTGAGGCCGTCACCACAGGTCTTGTCGCGCGGGAACACCGCGGCGTCGACGAGCACCACGTCGAGCCCGAGACGGGCCGCCCAGGCGGCCGCCGAGGACCCCGCCGGGCCGGCGCCCACGACGAGCACGTCGGTCGACGCGGGACGGGTGGCGCTCACCCCGAGATTGTCTCAGCCGCCCGCCGCCGTGCCGAAATCCCCTCGCCACCAGGTTGACCCGGCAGAACCTCGGGTTGACCCGGCAGAACCTCATGAACTTCTGCCGGGTCGACCTCGGTCAGGGCCGGTGGTAGGGCTTGTGCCCGAGCACGTGCACCCGGTGGTTCTTGCAGCCGGTCGTCGGGAAGGCGACGTACTGCGACAGCGTCGCGTCGGGCACATAGACCCGGAAGCCGTCGACGTGGGCAGGCCGGCACCGCTTCTTCGGGTAGTTCTGGGCATCGACCATCCGCACCCGGCTGACCACCCGCCGACCCGGCTGCACCGTGTGCACCCGCACCGTGCCCGGGTCGCGCACGGCCGCCGCGCCGATCTGGGTGCCGTCACCGCCGCCGACGTACGACAACCCGCCGTAGCCGCCCGTGCGGCAGGCGTGGTCGGACACGTTCCTCAGCCGCAGCCGGCCGTACGACGTCCCGGCGGCCGCCCCGGCCATCGTGAAGCTCGCCTTCAGGTCGGCGTTGCCGCACCACGGCACCCGGACCGCCGCCGAACCCTGCCCCGCCGGGATCAGCACCAGCCCCGCCGTCATCGCCAGCGCCACCCCGCGGCGCACCCATGTCCCTGCGGCCATCTCGGCCTCCTCTCGGGTCGTCCTGCGAGTGGGACGACAGATCGCGCCACCACGTTGCCGCGACTCCCTGAGAGGTTCCCGAGAAATGACTCGACCCGGCAGCGGCTCTGCGCGAGCGGCTGCCGGGTCGAGGTGAGGCTCAGCTCTGGTAGGACCCGAAGTCGAAGTCGTCCAGCGCCACGGCCTGGGCGTTGCCACCGAACTCGTAGTCGTAGGAGTCGTAGCCCGTGACGGCGTAGGCCGCCGCGCGCGCCTCCTCGGTCGGCTCCACCCGGATGTTGCGGTAGCGCTCGAGGCCGGTCCCGGCAGGGATCAGCTTGCCGATGATGACGTTCTCCTTCAGACCCAGCAGCGAGTCGGACCGCGCGTGGATGGCCGCGTCGGTGAGCACCCGGGTGGTCTCCTGGAAGGAGGCCGCCGAGAGCCACGACTCGGTCGCCAGCGAGGCCTTGGTGATGCCCATCAGCTCCGCACGACCCGAGGCCGGCTTGCCGCCCTCGGAGACCACGCGACGGTTCTCCTCCTCGAAGAGGGTCCGGTCGACCAGGTCGGACGGCAGCAGGTTGGTGTCACCGGACTCGATGACCGTGACCCGCCGCAGCATCTGCCGCACGATGATCTCGATGTGCTTGTCGTGGATCGACACACCCTGCGAGCGGTAGACCGCCTGCACCTCGTCGACCAGGTGCTGCTGGGCACGGCGCACGCCGAGCACCCGCAGCACCTCCTTCGGGTCGGGCGTGCCGACCGTCAGCATCTGGCCGACCTCGATCCGGTCGCCGTCGTGCACCAGCAGGCGGGACCGCTTCGAGACGGGGTACTCCTGGACCTCGGAGCCGTCGTCGGGGGTGACGATGACCTTGCGGGCCTTGTCGGTCTCCTCGATCTCCACGCGGCCGGTGACCTCGGAGATCGGCGAGAGACCCTTGGGCTGCCGCGCCTCGAACAGCTCCACCACGCGGGGCAGACCCTGCGTGATGTCGTCGGCCGAGGCCACACCACCGGTGTGGAAGGTCCGCATGGTCAGCTGCGTGCCGGGCTCACCGATGGACTGGGCGGCGATGATGCCGACCGCCTCACCGATGTCGACCAGCTTGCCGGTGGCCAGCGAGCGGCCGTAGCACTTCGCGCAGGTGCCGGTGCGGGCGTCGCAGGTCAGCACGGAGCGGACCTTGACCTCCTCGATGCCGGCCGCGACCAGCTCGCCGATCTTGACGTCGCCGAGGTCCTCGCCGGCGCCGGCCAGCACCTCACCCGTCTCCGGGTGGGTGATCGCCTCCGCGGCGGTCCGGGCGTACGCCGCGGTCTCGGCGTTCTCGTCCTTGCGGACCACGCCGTCCTCGCCCCGGACGCCGATCACCTTCGGCAGGCCGCGCTCGGTGCCGCAGTCGTCCTCACGGATGATGACGTCCTGCGACACGTCGACCAGGCGCCGCGTGAGGTAGCCGGAGTCGGCGGTGCGCAGCGCGGTGTCGGCCAGTCCCTTGCGAGCACCGTGGGTGGAGATGAAGTACTCCAGCACGGACAGACCCTCGCGGAAGTTGGACTTGATCGGCCGCGGGATGATGTCGCCCTTCGGGTTGGCCACCAGACCACGCATCGCCGCCACCTGGCGGATCTGCATCATGTTTCCGGAGGCACCCGAGTCGACCATCATGTAGATCGGGTTGGCCTTGTCGAAGTTGGCCTCCATCGCCCGGGCGACGTCGTTGGACGCCTGGGTCCAGATCTCGATGAGCTCCTGGCGACGCTCCTCGTCGGTGACCAGACCACGCTCGAACTGCTGCTGCACCTTGGTGGCCTGGGCCTCGTAGCCCTCGAGGATCGAGGCCTTGTCGCCCGGGGTCACCACGTCGTCGATCGACACCGTCACCCCGGACCGGGTGGCCCAGTGGAAGCCGGCGTCCTTGAGCGCGTCGAGCGACGCGGCCACCTCGACCTTGGTGTAGCGCTCGGCCAGGTCGTTGACGATCGCGCCCAGCGCCTTCTTGCCCACCTCGTAGTTCACGTAGGGGTAGTCGGCCGGGAGGGTGTCGTTGAACAGCGCCCGACCCAGCGTGGTGTCGAGGGTGAGGGACCGGCCCTCCTCCCAGTCGGCGCCCATGTCGAGCGGCGGCACCACGTCGTCGAAGCGGATCTTGATCCGGCTCTGCAGCGTGAGCTCGCCACGGTCGAAGGCCATGATCGCCTCGGCCGTGGACGAGAACGCCCGGCCCTCGCCCGGCTCGCCCTCACGGTCGGTGGTGAGGAAGAACAGGCCGATGATCATGTCCTGGGTCGGCATGGTGACCGGCCGGCCGTCGGACGGCTTGAGGATGTTGTTGGTCGACAGCATCAGGATCCGCGCCTCGGCCTGGGCCTCGGCCGACAGCGGCAGGTGCACCGCCATCTGGTCGCCGTCGAAGTCGGCGTTGAACGCCGTGCAGACGAGCGGGTGGATCTGGATCGCCTTGCCCTCGATCAGCTGGGGCTCGAAGGCCTGGATGCCGAGACGGTGCAGCGTGGGCGCACGGTTGAGCAGCACGGGGTGCTCGGTGATGACCTCTTCGAGGACGTCCCAGACCACGGCGTACCGCGACAGACCGGACGTCGCCCGCTCCACCATCCGCTTGGCCGACTTGATGTTCTGGCTGTGCGACAGGTCGACCAGCCGCTTCATCACGAACGGCTTGAACAGCTCCAGCGCCATCTGCTTGGGCAGACCGCACTGGTGCAGCTTGAGCTGCGGACCGGAGACGATCACCGAGCGGCCGGAGTAGTCGACGCGCTTGCCCAGCAGGTTCTGGCGGAAGCGGCCCTGCTTGCCCTTGAGCATGTCGGACAGCGACTTCAGCGGCCGGTTGCCCGGGCCGGTGACCGGACGGCCACGACGGCCGTTGTCGAACAGCGAGTCGACGGCCTCCTGCAGCATCCGCTTCTCGTTGTTGACGATGATCTCGGGGGCGCCGAGGTCGAGCAGCCGCTTGAGGCGGTTGTTGCGGTTGATCACCCGGCGGTAGAGGTCGTTGAGGTCGGACGTCGCGAACCGGCCACCGTCGAGCTGCACCATCGGGCGCAGGTCCGGGGGGATCACCGGAACGGCGTCGAGGACCATGCCCTGCGGCTTGTTGTCGGTCTTGCGGAACGCGTCGACGACCTTGAGCCGCTTCAGGGCACGGACCTTGCGCTGGCCCTTGCCGGTGGCGATGGTCTCGCGCAGCGACTCGACCTCGGCCTCGATGTCGAAGCTCTCGAGGCGCTTCTGGATCGCCGTGGCGCCCATGTGGCCCTCGAAGTACTTGCCGAACCAGTTCTTCATCTCGCGGTAGAGCAGCTCGTCGCCCATCAGGTCCTGGACCTTGAGCGCCTTGAAGGTCTCCCAGACCTCCTCGAGCCGGTCGAGCTCACGCTGCGCGCGGTCGCGGATCTGCTTCATCTCGCGCTCCGCGCCGTCGCGCACCTTGCGCTTGGCGTCGGACTTGGCACCCTCGGCCTCGAGGGCCGCCATGTCCTCCTCGAGCTTCTTGGCGCGCTCGTCGAGCTGGCCGTCGCGGCGCTTCTCGAGGCGCTCGCGCTCCAGGCCCACCTTGTTCTCGAGCGAGGACAGGTCGCGGTGGCGGGCGTCCTCGTCGACGGCGGTGATCATGTAGGCGGCGAAGTAGATGACCTTCTCGAGGTCCTTGGGGGCCAGGTCGAGCAGGTAGCCGAGCCGGCTGGGGACACCCTTGAAGTACCAGATGTGGGTGACCGGCGCGGCGAGCTCGATGTGGCCCATCCGCTCGCGGCGCACCTTGGAGCGGGTCACCTCGACGCCGCAGCGCTCGCAGATGATGCCCTTGAAGCGCACCCGCTTGTACTTGCCGCAGTAGCACTCCCAGTCGCGAGTGGGACCGAAGATCTTCTCGCAGAAGAGGCCGTCACGCTCGGGCTTGAGGGTGCGGTAGTTGATGGTCTCCGGCTTCTTGACCTCGCCGTGGCTCCACTGGCGGATGTCCTCCGCGGTGGCCAGGCCGATCTGAAGCTGGTCGAAGAAGTTCACGTCGAGCACGGTGGCTGCAATCCTTCGTTCGTTCTGGATGTTCTAGAGGCTTGAGTGACCGAGGCCCCGCCTCCGCCGGTCGAGGTGGTCGCTGGGCGACCGACCCGACACCGCCGGAGGCGGAGGTCCTCAGACTTCTTCGACGCTGCTGGGCTCGCGACGGGACAGGTCGATGCCGAGCTCCTCGGCCGCCCGGAAGACGTCTTCCTCGGCGTCCTTCATCTCGATCGGGGTGCCGTCCTGGGACAGCACCTCGACGTTGAGGCAGAGCGACTGCATCTCCTTGACGAGCACCTTGAACGACTCGGGGATGCCCGAGTCGGGGATGTTCTCGCCCTTGACGATGGCCTCGTAGACCTTCACGCGGCCCGGCACGTCGTCGGACTTGATCGTGAGCAGCTCCTGCAGGGCGTAGGCGGCGCCGTAGGCCTCCATCGCCCAGACCTCCATCTCACCGAACCGCTGGCCGCCGAACTGGGCCTTACCGCCCAGGGGCTGCTGCGTGATCATGGAGTAGGGGCCGGTCGAGCGTGCGTGGATCTTGTCGTCGACGAGGTGGTGCAGCTTGAGGATGTACATGTAGCCCACCGAGACCGGGTCGGGGAACGGCTCCCCGGAACGGCCGTCGAACAGCCGGGCCTTGCCGCTCTCGTCGATCAGGCGGTCGCCGTCACGGTTGGGCAGCGTGGAGCCGAGCAGCCCGGTGATCTCGTCCTCCTTGGCACCGTCGAAGACCGGCGTCGCGACGAGGGTGTCGGGGTCGGCCTTGTCGACGCCGATCTCGATCAGTCGCTTCTTCCAGTCCTCGGCGCCCTGGTCGCCGTGGAGGTTGAGGTCCCAGCCCTGCTTGGCCAGCCAGCCGAGGTGGAGCTCGAGGATCTGGCCGATGTTCATCCGTCGCGGCACACCCAGCGGGTTGAGCACGACGTCGACCGGGGTGCCGTCCTCCATGAACGGCATGTCCTCGATCGGCAGGATCTTCGCGATGACGCCCTTGTTGCCGTGGCGACCGGCGAGCTTGTCGCCGACGGAGATCTTGCGCTTCTGGGCGACGTAGACGCGGACCAGCTGGTTGACGCCCGGGGGCAGCTCGTCGCCGTCCTCGCGGTTGAACTCGCGGACGCCGATGACCGTGCCGGACTCGCCGTGCGGGACCTTCATCGAGGTGTCGCGCACCTCGCGCGCCTTCTCACCGAAGATCGCGCGGAGCAGCCGCTCCTCGGGGGTCAGCTCGGTCTCGCCCTTGGGGGTCACCTTGCCGACGAGGATGTCACCGGTGGTCACCTCGGCGCCGACGCGGACGATGCCGCGCTCGTCGAGGTCGGCCAGCAGGTCGTCGCCCACGTTGGGGATGTCGCGGGTGATCTCCTCGGGGCCCAGCTTGGTGTCGCGGGCGTCGACCTCGTGCTCCTCGATGTGGATCGAGGTGAGCAGGTCCTCCTGGACGAGGCGCTGCGACAGGATGATCGCGTCCTCGTAGTTGTGACCCTGCCACGGCATGAAGGCGACGAGGAGGTTGGCGCCCAGCGCCATCTCGGCGTCGTCGGTGCACGGACCGTCGGCGATCGGGGACCCCAGCGCGAGCTTGTCGCCCTCGGTGACCAGCGGCCGCTGGTTGATGCAGGTGCCCTGGTTGGACCGGCGGAACTTGGCCAGACGGTACGTCGTGTAGGTGCCGTCGTCGTTCATCACCTCGACCGCGTCGGCGGAGACGTCCTTGACGACGCCGGCCTTCTCGGCGACCACGACGTCACCGGCGTCGACCGCGGCGCGGTACTCGATGCCGGTGCCGACCAGCGGCGCGTCGCTCTTGATCAGCGGCACCGCCTGGCGCTGCATGTTGGCGCCCATGAGCGCCCGGTTGGCGTCGTCGTGCTCGAGGAACGGGATCAGCGCGGTCGCGACCGACACCATCTGGCGCGGCGAGACGTCGATGTAGTCGACCTCGCTCGCGGGGATGGCGTCGACCTCACCGTTGCGCATCCGGACCAGCACCCGGTCCTCGACGAACTTGCCGTTCTTGTCGAGGGCGGCGTTGGCCTGCGCGATGACGAAGCGGTCCTCGTCGTCGGCGGTGAGGTAGTCGATCTGCTGGGTGACCTTGCCCTTCTCGACCTTGCGGTAGGGGGTCTCCACGAAGCCGAACGGGTTGATCCGCCCGTAGGACGCCAGCGAGCCGATCAGACCGATGTTGGGGCCCTCAGGGGTCTCGATCGGGCACATCCGGCCGTAGTGGCTGTGGTGGACGTCGCGGACCTCCATGCCCGCGCGGTCACGGGACAGACCACCGGGGCCGAGCGCGGAGAGCCGGCGCTTGTGCGTCAGACCCGCGATCGGGTTGGTCTGGTCCATGAACTGGCTGAGCTGGGAGGTGCCGAAGAACTCCTTCAGCGCCGCCACGACGGGGCGGATGTTGATCAGCGACTGCGGCGTGATCGCCTCGACGTCCTGGGTCGTCATCCGCTCGCGGACCACGCGCTCCATCCGGGCCAGGCCGGTGCGCAGCTGGTTCTGGATCAGCTCACCGACCGTGCGCATCCGGCGGTTGCCGAAGTGGTCGATGTCGTCGGCCGAGATGTCGATCGTGCCGGCCGGCGTCTCGAGCTCGGTGGCGCCGTCGTGGAGCGCGACGATGAACCTGATCGCCGCCACGATGTCGTCGACGGTCAGCGTCTGCTGGTCGAACGCCTCGTGCAGGCCGAGCTTCTTGTTGATCTTGTAGCGACCGACCTTGGCGAGGTCGTAGCGCTTGGGGTTGAAGTAGTAGTTGGTGAGCAGCGTCTGCGCGGCCTCCCGCGTCGGCGGCTCGCCCGGGCGCAGCTTGCGGTAGATGTCGAGCAGCGCGTCGTCCTCGCCCTGGGTGTGGTCCTTCTCCAGGGTGAGCATCATCGACTCGTACTGCCCGAACTCCTCGCGGATCTGCTCGGTGGTCCAGCCGAGGGCCTTGAGCAGCACGGTGACGTTCTGCTTGCGCTTGCGGTCGAGGCGGACGCCGACCATGTCGCGCTTGTCGATCTCGAACTCCAGCCAGGCGCCGCGCGAGGGGATGATCTTGGCGGTGTAGACGTCCTTGTCGGAGGTCTTGTCGGCGGTGCGCTCGAAGTAGACACCCGGGGAACGGACCAGCTGCGAGACGACGACGCGCTCGGTGCCGTTGATGATGAAGGTGCCCTTGGGGGTCATCAGCGGGAAGTCGCCCATGAAGACCGTCTGGCCCTTGATCTCACCGGTGTCGTTGTTGGTGAACTCGGCGGAGACGTAGAGCGGGGCGGAGTAGGTGAAGTCCTTCTCCTTGCACTCCTCGACGGTGTACTTCGGGTCGTAGAAGACCGGGTTCTCGAACGACAGCGACATCGTCTCGGAGAAGTCCTCGATCGGGGAGATCTCCTCGAAGATCTCCTGGAGACCGGACTTGCGCGAGACGTCCTCGCCTGCGGCCAGGCGGTCCTCCACGGAGGCCTGCCAGGCCTCGTTGCCGACCAACCAGTCGAAGCTGTTGGTCTGGAGGGAGAGGAGCTGCGGGAGCTCGAGGGGCTCGGTGATCTTTGCGAAAGAGATGCGGCGGGGGTGACCAGAGGTGGTGCGCGCGGCCAAGAGGTGTCCTTCGAAGGGTCGCTCTGGGAGATCGCCCGCTCACCATCCGACGGCCACCGGGCAGGCCGAAGGGCATTTGAGAGAGGGCGCGAACGCTCATGGTAACCCAGAGCAGGGCACACTTCAACACCGGAGTCAAGGGGCCTCGCGCCGGAACGCTGGCCGGCCTCCCGCCGGATGCCCAGAATGATGCGGCCTCGCGGACCTCAGGTCAAGCGGATCCACACAATGTCGCGGTCGCCGTGACCTCCTCGTGACCTGGCCGGCCGGGGATCGCGCTCAGCCGGCGACGTGGGAGTCGGCCACCGTCAGGGCCCGGTCGAGGATGTCCAGACCACGGTGGGCCTCGTCGTCGGCGATGTTGAGCGGCGGCACGACGTGGATCCGGTTGAAGTTCACGAACGGCAGCAGGCCCTCGGCCTTGGCGGCGGCGACGGTGGCGTTCATGGCGTCCGACGTGCCGCCGTACGGCGCCAGCGGCTCGCGCGTGGCCGGGTCCTTGACCAGCTCGAGCGCCCAGAACGCCCCCAGCCCGCGCACCTCGCCGACCGACGGGTGGGCGTCGGCGATCTTGGCCAGCCGGGGTCCGAAGACCTCCTCGCCGAGCCTCGCGGCGTTCTCGACCATGCCCTCCTCACGCATCGCTCCGATGGTGGCCACGGCGGCCGCGCAGGCGAGCGGGTGGCCGGAGTAGGTCAGCCCGCCGGGATAGGCGCGGTCGTCGAAGGTCGCCGCGATCGGGCCGCTGATGACCACTCCGCCGAGCGGGACGTAGCCGGAGTTGACCCCCTTGGCGAAGGTGACCAGGTCGGGCTGCACGTCGTAGTGCTGGAAGGAGAACCAGGCGCCGCTGCGGCCGAAGCCCGCCATCACCTCGTCGGCGATGTAGACGATGCCGTGCCGGTCGCACAGCTCGCGGACCCCGGCGAGGTAGCCCGGCGGCGGGGGCATGATGCCGGCGGTGCCGGGGATGCTCTCGAGGATGATGGCCGCGATGTTGCCGGGCCCCTCGAGTGCGACCACCTGCTCGAGATGCTCGAGCGCGCGGGCGCACTCCTCCTCCTCGGTCGTGGCATGGAACGAGCTGCGGTAGAGGAAGGGGCCGAAGAAGTGGACGGTGCCGGCGGACCCGTTGTCGCTGGCCCAGCGGCGCGGGTCGCCGGTGACGTTGACCGCGAGGTGCGTGCCGCCGTGGTAGGAGCGGTAGGTGGAGAGCACCTTGGTCCGGCCGGTGTGCAGGCGAGCCATCCGGATGGCGTGCTCGACGGCGTCGGCCCCGCCGTTGGTGAAGAACACCTTGTCCAGTCCGTCGCCGGCGAGCTCGGTGATCAGCCGGGCGGCCTCGGAGCGAGCGGCGTTGGCGAACTGGGGCGCGATCGTGCACAGCGCGGCCGCCTGCTCCTGGATCGCGGCCACCACGGTGGGGTGCTGGTGGCCGATGTTGGTGAACACCAGCTGGGAGGTGAAGTCGAGGTAGTCCTTGCCGGCGTCGTCCCACACCGTCGACCCCTCGGCGCGGGTGATCACCATCGGGCTGATCTGCGCCTGGGCGGACCAGGAGTGGAAGACGTGCTGGCGGTCCAGCTCGAAGGCGCGGCTCTCGTCGATCATGAGGCCATCCTGCCGCACGGGGTGTGGGTGAGGTAGGGCGGAGGGTGGGGGTTGAAGACGCGCACAGGGCGGCCACCCGGGTGGGTGACCGCCCTGCGGCGGTGCCTGCGTCGGCAGGCGGTGTCTCAGACGGAGACCGACAACGTCACTTGACGGTGACGGTGGCGCCGGCGCCCTCCAGGGCCTCCTTGGCCTTCTCGGCGGCGTCCTTGGCCACGCCCTCGAGGACGGGCTTCGGAGCGGCCTCGACCAGGTCCTTGGCCTCCTTCAGGCCGAGGGAGGTCAGGGCGCGCACCTCCTTGATGACGTTGATCTTCTTGTCGCCGGCGGCCTCGAGGATCACGTCGAAGGCGTCCTGGTCGGCACCGGCGTCGGCACCGCCGGCCTCGCCACCCGCGGCGGCGGGGGCAGCGGCGGCAACGGCGACGGGGGCGGCGGCGGTGACGCCGAAGGTCTCCTCGAACTGCTTCACGAACTCGCTCAGCTCGATGAGGGTCATCTCCTTGAACGCGTCGAGCAGCTCGTCGGTGGTGAGCTTCGCCATGGTGGCGTTTCCTTCCGTTCGGTGGTGCGGCGCGGGCGCGTCGTACCGGGTGTTCTCAGGTGGTGGTCCGCGGCCCGGTCAGGCCTCGGTGGGCTCCTCGGCAGCCTCGTCGGCGGCGGACTCCTCGGTGGGAGCGGCCTCCGCCTCGGGGGCGGCCTCCTCGGCGACGACCTCGGCGGGCTCCTCCGCGGGAGCCTCCTCGGCAGCAGCCTCGGGAGCGTCCTCGGCAGGAGCCTGGGCGGCACCAGCACCACCTGCGAGGATCGACGGGTCCTGCTCGGCCTTGGCCTGCAGCGCACCCGCGAGACGGGCGGCCTGGGCGATCGGCGCGTTGAGCAGATAGACGGCCTGGGAGAGCGAGGCCAGCATCGCGCCGGCCAGCTTGCCCAGCAGCACCTCGCGCGACTCGAGGTCGGCCAGCTTGGCGACCTCCTTCGCGTCGAGGGGCTTGCCGTCGAGGAATCCGCCCTTGATCACAAGGGTCGGGTTCGCCTTGGCAAAGTCACGCAGACCCTTGGCGGCCTCGACGACATCGCCGTTGATGAAGGCGATGGCGGTCGGACCGACCAGCAGCTCGTCGAGTCCCTCGACGCCCGCCTCCTTGGCGGCCAGCTTGGTCAGCGTGTTCTTGACCACGGCGTAGTTGGCGTTCTCGCCGAGAGAGCGCCGCAGTTCCTGCAGCTGCTTCACGGTGAGACCGCGGTACTCGGTCAGCACGGCACCGCTCGCGGCGCTGAACGACTCAGCGATCTCCGCAACGGCGGTTGCCTTCTCCGGCCTCGCCATGGGTCTCCTTCCGGACCGCGGCAGCTCGGCTGCCGCAGTGAGGTGGTCGAGACCTCCGGAGCCCGGAAAAGACGAACGCCCCGGACGCAGGGCCCAGGGCGCGAACTGCGACGTGACGCGCACGTCATCGGTGTTGCACTCTGTCACCTGCGCGGGCCGTCCGCTCTCGCGGAACCTTCGATCATCCTGCGGGCAGGACGACGACCGGCGGTCTCTGGCTTCAGCCGCCCACTGTACGCCGGCCCGTGCGGCGGCCCAAATCGAGGCCCGCACCAGGCGTCCGCGGAGTGAACGCCCCCGGCACGGGTTTCGCTGTTCCCCGGCGGCAGCTGGTCCAGTCATGCTGGAATGCTGGGCGTGGATCTCGACCTGAGCTCGTTGACGACCGTCCTCAACGACGTCGACGCGCGCCTTCGCGCGGAGACCGGTCCGGCCAGGATGTGGCCGACCGGGTTCTCGGCGTTGGACGAGGTCCTCAGCGGCGGGCTCCGCGGCGGCAACCTGATCCTGCTGACCGGAGCCCAGGGTCTGGGCAAGACGACGATGGCCGTGCAGATGTCGCGCAACGCCGCCCGCTCGGGCCGCCACGTCCTCTACTTCTGCTACGAGCACGACGCCCAGTCGATCCTCGAGCGGGTGCTCGCGCTGGAGATCGGCGAGCAGAACGACCCCCAGTCCGCCGACCTGGTGCGGGTGCGGCAGGCGTTCGAGGGCGTCGACCACGGCTTCGGCGGGCTCGCGGAGCGGATGGCCGACGTCCGCGGCGCGATCCCCGCCCTCGGCCGGATCATGGAGTACGCCGACCGGCTGCACGTCCACAACTCCAGCGGCAACACCACGACGATGACGGTGATCACCAACGCCGTCGAGCAGGTGTGGCGGCAGACCGGTGAGGCGCCGATGGTCGTCGTCGACTACCTGCAGAAGGTCAAGCTCGACGGCGGTTCGGATGTCGAGGCCGAGCGGGTCACCGTGGTGGTCGAAGGACTCAAGGACCTGTCGCTCGACGCGAAGGTCCCCGTGCTCGCCATCGTGGCAGCCGACAAAGAGGGCCTCGAGACCGGCAAGCGGCTGCGGGCCCAGCACCTGCGCGGCTCGACGGCGCTGGCCTACGAGGCCGACGTCCTGCTGGTGCTCGCGCACAAGTACCAGATCATCGCCCGCCACCACCTGGTCTTCGACTCCGGCGCCGCCGAGCGCTGGAAGGACTGGGCGGTCGTGTCGGTGGAGAAGAACCGCAACGGCCGCGACGGCGTGGACCTGGAGTTCCGCAAGCGCTTCGACCAGTCGCGCTACGAGCAGGACGGTTCGATGGTTGCCGAGAAGCTGGTCGACGAGCGGTTGTACGTCGAGTAGCTGCGGGCGGCGAGGGGTGACGTTTGTGCCCAAACGTCGTCATTTCGCGTCAGCGGGCTGCCATTTCCGCACAAACGTGGCCATGGCGGGCGATGCGCGGAGCCTGGTCGACTCCCGACGCACCAAGGCCCGCCCCGGTCATCCGGAGCGGGCCCTCGCGAGGTTCAGGACACCAGGTCAGGCGTCGTCCTCGCCCGCGACGTTGCGGGTGCGGTTGGGGTCGACCTGGACGCCGGGGCCCATGGTCGTGGAGACGGTGACCTTCTTGATGTAGCGGCCCTTGGAGCTGGCGGGCTTGAGCCGCAGCACCTCCTCGAGGGCGGCGGCGTAGTTCTCCGCCAGCTGCGCCTCGCCGAAGGACGCCTTGCCGATGATGAAGTGCAGGTTGGCGTGCCGGTCGACGCGGAACTCGATCTTGCCGCCCTTGATGTCGCCCACGGCCTTGGCCGGGTCGGGCGTGACGGTGCCGGTCTTCGGGTTGGGCATCAGGCCGCGCGGACCGAGCACCCGGCCCAGTCGGCCGACCTTGCCCATCATGTCGGGCGTCGCCACGACGGCGTCGAAGTCGAGCCAGCCGCCGGCGACCTTCTCGATCAGCTCGTCGCCACCGACGACGTCGGCGCCGGCCTCACGGGCGGCCTCGGCCTTCTCGGCGTTGGCGAACACCAGGACCCGGGCGGTCTTGCCGGTGCCGTGCGGGAGGTTGACGGTGCCGCGGACCATCTGGTCGGCCTTGCGGGGGTCGACGCCCAGCCGCATCACGACGTCGACGGTCTCGTCGAACTTCTTCTTGGAGGAGCCCTTGGCGATCTTGATGGCCGCCAGCGGGCTGTAGAGCTCGTTCTTGTCGAACGTGGACTCGGCCTGGCGGTAAGCCTTGCTGCGCTGCATGTCTGGTCTCTTTCTTCGGTGTGGTTGCGCCAGTTGTGGTCACCGGGCCAGCGCGGCCCTGCCACAGCGGTACGCCGGCCGCGACGGGGCGGCGGCGTACGAGGGGAGCGTCAGTCGACGGTGACGCCCATGGAACGGGCGGTGCCCTCGACGATCTTCATGGCGGCCTCGACGTCGTTGGCGTTGAGGTCGGGCATCTTGGTCTGGGCGATCTCGCGCACCTGGTCCTTGGTCAGCTTGCCGACCTTCTCCTTGTGCGGGACGCCGGAGCCCTTCTGCAGGCCGGCGGCCTTCTTGATCAGCTCCGCGGCCGGCGGGGTCTTCGTGATGAACTCGAAGGACCGGTCCTCGTAGATGGTGATCTCGACGGGGATGACGTTGCCCCGCATGGACTCGGTCTGCGCGTTGTAGGCCTTGCAGAAGTCCATGATGTTGACGCCGTGCGGACCGAGCGCGGTGCCGACCGGCGGCGCCGGGGTCGCGGCCCCGGCCTGCAGCTGGACCTTGACCAGCGCAGCGATCTTCTTCTTGGGAGGCATTCTCTTCTCTCTATCTCGTGGTCATGACGGGGGGCTTCCCCTGCCACTGTGTTTCTTGGTTCCGCTCCCGGGCACGCCCGGGAGCGGGGGCTCAGACCTTCTGGATCTGGCTGAAGCTGAGCTCGACCGGGGTCTCCCGGCCGAAGATCTCGACCAGCGCCTTGACCCGCTGCGACTCGGCGTTGATCTCGGTGATCGTCGCGTGCAGCGTGGCGAACGGGCCGTCGACGACCATGACCGAGTCGGACACGGAGAAGTCGGCCACCTCGACCGGCTTCTTGGCCGCGCCACCGCCGCTGGCGCCGCCGCCGCTGGCGGCCGCCGCGGCCTCGGCCTCGACGACCACGCTGGGCGCCAGCCAGTTCTCGACCTCGTCGAGGGTCAGCGGCACCGGCTGGTGGCTGTGCCCGACGAAGCCGGTCACCGAGGGGGTGTGCCGCACCGCGGCCCAGGACTCGTCGGTCATGTCCATCCGGACCAGCACGTAGCCGGCGTAGCGGGTGCGCTTGACCATCTTGCGCTGGCCGTTGCGGATCTCCGCGACCTCCTCGGAGGGGACCACGATCTCGTGGATGTAGTCCTCCATGTTGAGGGAGTGGATGCGGTTCTCGAGGTTGGCCTTCACCCGGTTCTCCATGCCGGAGTAGGTGTGCACGACGTACCAGTCGCCGAACTTGTTGCGCAGCTCCTCACGGAACGCCTCGAGCGGGTCGACCGCGGCGGCCTCGTCGGCGACGGGCTCCTCGTCGGCGATCTCGTCGGCGGTCTCGTCGGCAGCCTCGTCGGCAGCCTCCTCGGCCTGCTCGACGGCGGCCTCGACCTCGTCGTCCTCCACGTCCGACACCTCCGACACCTCGGGGGTCGCCACCTCGGGGGTCGCCTCCGCGTCCTCGGTCACCGGGGTCTCCTCGGCCTGAGCCTCGACCTCGGTGGTCTCGGGCTCGAACTGCTCCGACACGTCATGCTCCGTCGCTTGGTTGGTCATCTGGTCTTCTCCGCCTGCCCCGGCTGGCCGGCCGCCGTCAGCTGGTGCCGGTGCCGCTGGTGCCCTGGTCGCCGGCGAACACGGCGAACACGAGCTTGCCGAAGCCCAGGTCGAGCGCCGAGACCAGCGTCATCATCACCAGCACGAACACCATGACGACCACGAAGTAGGTCACCAGCTGCTCCTGCGTCGGCCAGACCACCTTGCGCAGCTCGGCCACGACCTGGCGGTAGAACGTCGCCGGGCTGGTGCGCTCGGGGTTGCGCGACGCACCGCTGCTCGTGCGGTTCTCCGACACGTCTGCCACCTTCTGTTCCGGTCTGTCGAGTCTGCTGGCTGCTGCCGTTCGGGCGTGGTGCTGGCCCGCCGTCGGCGGGCTTCGCAGGGCACGAGGGACTTGAACCCCCAACCTTCGGTTTTGGAGACCGATGCTCTGCCAGTTGAGCTAGTGCCCTCCGGGGCGCTCCACGCCTTCCGCCTCGACGGGGCCGCCCGGGGTGTGGGCAGCACAAAGCATGTGGAGAACCACCAAACGAGGAGTCTACGGGCAAGGGGATCGTCCCGTCCAAACGCACCCGCCGGTACGCCGGCCACCCGCCACCCCGCGGTCCCCCGCGAGACGCCCCTACGATGGGAGCCATGACGAGCACCAGCACCTCCAGCCCGCGCGACCGCCGCGTCTCCCGCCGGCTCGGCGCCATCGCCGAGTCCGCCACGCTCAAGGTGGATGCCAAGGCCAAGGCGCTCAAGGCCGAGGGGCGGCCGGTGATCGGGTTCGGCGCGGGCGAGCCGGACTTCCCGACCCCGGGTTACATCGTCGAGGCGGCGGTCGAGGCCTGTCGGGACCCGAAGAACCACCGCTACACCCCGGCCGGTGGGCTGCCGGAGCTCAAGAAGGCGATCGCCGCCAAGACGCTGCGCGACAGCGGCTATGCCGTGGAGCCGAGCCAGGTGCTGGTGACCAATGGCGGCAAGCAGGCGATCTACGCCGCCTTCGCCGCGATGCTCGACCCGGGCGACGAGGTGATCGTCCCGGCGCCCTACTGGACGACCTACCCCGAGGCGATCGCGCTGGCCGGCGGCGTCCCCGTCGACGTGCTCGCCGACGAGACCCAGGACTACAAGGTCACGGTCGAGCAGCTCGAGGCCGCCCGCACGCCGCGCACCAAGGTGCTGCTGTTCGTCTCCCCGTCCAACCCGACCGGATCGGTCTACACCGCCGAGGAGATCCGCGCGATCGGCCAGTGGGTGGAGGACCACGACCTGTGGGTGCTCACCGACGAGATCTACGAGCACCTCGTCTACGACGGCGTCGACACCGGCTCGATGCCGACCCTGTGCCCGTTCCTCGCCGACCACTGCGTCGTGGTCAACGGCGTCGCCAAGACCTATGCCATGACCGGGTGGCGGGTCGGCTGGATGATCGGGCCCGCGGACCTGGTCAAGGCCGCGACCAACCTGCAGTCCCACGCCACCTCCAACGTCTCCAACGTCGCGCAGCGCGCGGCCCTCGCGGCGGTCGAGGGCGACCTGACCGCGGTCGACGAGATGAAGACGGCCTTCGACCGCCGACGTACGACGATCGTCGAGATGCTCAACGAGATCGACGGGGTCGTCTGCCCGACCCCGCACGGCGCGTTCTACGCCTACCCGTCGGTCAAGGGGCTGCTCGGCCGCGACTACCCGACCGACGACGGCTCGGTCCGCATCGAGACCTCCGCCGAGCTGTCGGAGTACATCCTGGACCGGGCCGAGGTGGCCGTGGTGCCGGGCGAGGCGTTCGGCTCGCCGGGCTACCTCCGCCTCTCCTACGCGCTGGGCGACGACGATCTGGTCGAGGGCATCGGTCGGCTGCAGAAGCTCTTCGCTTGACGCGGCCGCGGGCGCTGGCCACCCTGCCCAAGGCCCACCTGCATCTCCACTTCACCGGGTCGATGCGGCACGCCACGTTGCTCGAGCTGGCCGAGCGCGACGGCATCGTGCTGCCCGACGCCCTGGTCTCCGAATGGCCACCGGCGCTGTCCGCGGCCGACGAGAAGGGCTGGTTCCGGTTCCAACGGCTCTACGACGTCGCGCGGTCGGTGCTGCGCACCGAGGACGACGTACGCCGGCTGGTGCGGGAGGCTGCCGAGGACGACGTCCGCGACGGCGGCCGCTGGCTGGAGATCCAGGTCGACCCCAGCGGCTACGCCGCCCGGTTCGGCGGGATCACCGAGTTCACCGACCTCGTGCTCGACTGCGTGCGCGACGCCTCCGAACGCACCGGCCTCGGGATCGCGGTGGTGATCGCCGCCAACCGGACCCGCCATCCGCTCGACGCCCGCACCCTGGCCCGCCTGGCCACGCAGTACGCCGGTCGCGGCGTGGTCGGCTTCGGTCTCTCCAACGACGAGCGGCGCGGGGCCACCGCGGACTTCGGGCCGGCGTTCCGGATCGCCCGGCGCGCCGATCTCCTGCTGGCGCCCCACGGCGGGGAGCTGCGCGGGGCCGACCACGTGCGGGTCTGCCTCGACGAGCTCCACGCCGACCGGCTGGGCCACGGAGTGCGCTCGGTGGAGGACCCCGCCCTCCTGGAGCGGGTCGTCGAGTCCGGAGTGGCGCTGGAGGTCTGTCCCGTGTCCAACGTGTCCCTCGGCGTCTATCCCGACCTCTCCTCCGTGCCGCTCCCCCAGCTGCTCGAGGCCGGGGCGACCGTGGCCCTGGGCGCCGACGACCCGCTGCTGTTCGGCTCCCGGCTGGCCGGGCAGTACGCCACCATGCGCGCCGCACACGACCTGACCGACGCCGAGCTCGCCGAGCTGGCCCGGATGTCCTTCCGCGCCTCCCGCGCCCCCGAGACCGACCGGCACGCGTGGCTGGCCGAGGTCGACGCGTGGCTGGCCGCCCCCGCGGACGACCACGGCGCGCCGCGGCACGCCGACGTCCGCTGACGGCCGCCGCCGTGGGCCTGGCACGATGGCTCCCGTGACGCCAGACGAGCCCACGAACCTGCCCGAGGACTTCCTCAAGGACCGCCCCGACTACACCCGGCCGATGTCCGCCGGCGACCCGTCGTCGGGAGCCGCCCAGGAGCAGCCCGCGCAGCCGCCCTACGGCGAGGCCTACGGACAGCCCGGCCAGCCGGCCTACGGACAGCCGCCCTCTGGACAGCAGCAGGCCTACGGCCACCAGGGCTACGCGCAACAGGCCTATGGCCAACAGGGCTACGGGCAGCAGCCCTACGGCCAGCAGGCGTACGGGCAGCAGCCCTACCCCCCGCAGCCGGTCTACGGCTATCCCGGCTACGGCTACCCGGCGATGCCGCAGGCGCCGTCCCACCCACGCGCCACGCCGGCGATGGTGACCGGGATCGTGGGCCTGGTCCTCGGCTTCATCTGCGGCCTCGGCTTCCTGGTCTCCCCGGTCGCGTGGGTGCTGGGCGTCAGCGCCAGGCGGGCGATCGACGACTCCAACGGCGCCTACTCCGGGCGCGACCAGGCGACGGCCGGCATGGTGATGGGCATCATCGGCACGGTGATCCTGGTGATCGGCATCCTCGTGATCGGGGCCATCATCGTCGCCGGCGTGACCAGCACCAGCACCTACGACACCGGCAACTACTGACCACCGACGCTCACAGCTCGACGCCGACCAGCACCGGCTCGGGCACCAGCCGGACGCCGTACGCCGACTCGACACCGTCGCGGATCTCCCGGGCCAGGGCGACGAGGTCGGCGGTGGTCGCCGCACCGCGGTTGGTCAGCGCCAGGGTGTGCTTGGTCGACAGGGTGGCGGGACCACCGCCGTGACCCTTGGCGAAGCCGGCATGCTCGATCAGCCAGGCGGCGCTGGTCTTGACGCTGCCGTCGGGCTGGTCCCACCGCGGCGCCTCGGGGGGCAGGTCGGCGGCCGCCGCGGCGGTGAGCACCGGGTTGGTGAAGAACGAGCCGGCGCTCCAGGTGTCGTGGTCGGCCGGGTCGAGCACCATCCCCTTGGCGGCACGCAGGCCGAGCACCGCCTCGCGGACCGAGGCCATCGGCGCGCGCTCGTCGACTGCGACGCCGAGGGCGCGGGCCAGCTCGGCGTAGCGCACCGGAGCCGAGCGGGTGCCCATCCGCAGCTGGAAGGTGACCTCGAGCACGAGGTAGCGACCCGGCTCGTCCTTGAAGCGGCTGTGCCGGTAGGAGAACCCGCAGTCGGCCAGCGCGAAGGTCCGCTGGGTCCGCTCGACGCGGTCCCAGGTGCGCACCGAGGCGATCGTCTGGGCGACCTCCTGGCCATAGGCGCCGACGTTCTGGATCGGGGTCGCGCCCACGGAGCCGGGGATGCCCGAGAGTGCTTCGACGCCGATCCAGCCCGACTCCACGCAGCGGCGCACCAGCGCGTCCCACGGCTCTCCGGCCGCGACCCGCACCACGGCCCCGCCGCAGACGGCGCCGTCGCAGTCGTCGATGTCGGGCGTGACACCGGACGTGGCCACGTGGACCACCACGCCGTCGAAGCCCCCGTCGGCGACCACCACGTTGCTGCCGCCGGCCAGCACCAGCACCGGTCGGCCGGCCGCGTCGGCATCGGCGACGGCGCGCACCAGCGCCTCCTCGGTGGTGGCCTCGACCCAGGTGGCGGCCGGGCCGCCGAGCCGCAGGGTCGTGTGGTCGCGGAGCAGCACCGGCTGCTGCGTGCCGGTCGGCTCAGGCACGCACGACGGCCTTCGGCATGCCGAGGACCTTCTGTCCGGCGCAGGTGACCTCGAGGGCGATCGTGGCGAGACCGTCGTCGACGCTCTTGACCGTGCCCGCGACGACGACCTCGACCCCGTCGTCGTCGTCGTGCACCACCACCGGGTTGGTGAACTTGCAGCCCAGCTCGACCACCTCGGCCTGGTCGGTCCAGGTGGCCACGGCGCGCGCGGCGAGGGCCATCGTGAACATGCCGTGCGCGATGACGCCGGGCAGGCCGACCGAGGTGGCGACCCGGTCGGACCAGTGGATCGGGTTGAAGTCGCCGCTGGCCCCGGCGTAGCGCACCAGGTCGGCGCGGCGGACGGCGTAGGTCTGTGGGTCGAGGGCGAGTCCCGCCTCCAGCGCGGTCATGCGTCGGCCCCCCGGTGCACCAGGGTGGCGGTGGTCGTGCAGACCAGGTCGCCCTCGGCGTCGGTGACCAGGCTGCGGGTGCCGATGATGTCGTTGCCGCCGATCTGGCGCAGCGAGGCCACGGTCAGCGTGGCGGACAGCACGTCGCCCGGGCGCACCGCCCGCTCGTAGGCGAACCGCTGCTCGCCGTGCACGATGCGGAACAGGTCGATCTGCTCGGCCTCGAGGAAGGCGTTCATCGCGTCGAAGGCGAGCACGATCGGGAAGGTCGCCGGGACCGGCCCGCCGTCGTCGTACGACGACCCGGTCGCGGTCGCGAGCTCGCGCACCTTCTCCACGGACACGGCATAGGGCCTGGTGGGTGGGTACTCCCGGCCCACCAGGGACTCGTCGATCGCCATACCGCCAACCTAGGGCACGGGCGCGACCGGCCGCACGCTAGCGTCGCTGGCGTGGAGCATCGACGACTGGGCCGGACCGGGCGGCAGGTGAGCGTGGTCGGGCTGGGCTGCTGGCAGCTCGGCGCCGACTGGGGCGAGGTCAGTGAGGACACCGCGACGGCCATCCTCGACGCCGCGGCCGACAGCGGCGTGACCTTCTTCGACACCGCCGACGTCTACGGCGACGGTCGCTCCGAGCAGCTGGTGGGGCGCTTCCTCGCGAGCCGCGGCGGCGCGGACTCCGGGTTCACCGTCGCCACCAAGATGGGTCGCCGCGCCGACCCGCACGTGGCGGACCAGTTCACCCTCGACCACTTCCGCGCGTGGACCGACCGCTCGCGGGAGAACCTCGGCGTCGACACGCTCGACCTGGTGCAGCTGCACTGCCCGCCGACCGAGGTCCTGCACCGCGAGGCGACCTACGACGCGTGCGACCGGCTGGTCGAGGAGGGCCGGGTCGCGGCCTACGGCGTCTCCGTGGAGACCGTCGCCGAGGCGCTGACCGCGATCGCGCGTCCGCACGTCGCCACGATCCAGATCATCCTCAACGTCTTCCGCCGCAAGCCCGTGGAGGAGGTGCTGCCGGCTGCGGTGGAGGCCGGCGTCGGCATCATCGCCCGGGTGCCGCTGGCCAGCGGCCTGCTGAGCGGGAAGTACGACGCCACCACGACCTTCGCCGCCGACGACCACCGGACCTTCAACCGGCACGGCGAGGCCTTCGACGTCGGCGAGACGTTCTCCGGTGTGCCCTACGACATCGGGGTCGCTGCGGCGCAGGAGGTCGCCGCGCTCACGCCGACCGGGGCGACGACCGCCCAGCTCGCGCTGCGCTGGATCATCGACCAGCCCGGGGTCACCACGGTGATCCCCGGCGCCAGCCGGCCCGAGCAGGCCCGCGGCAACGCCCGGGCCGCCGGTCTCGCGCCGCTGGACGCCGAGACCGCCGCCGCGCTCGCACGGATCTACGACGACCGGGTGCGGGAGCACGTGCACGGCCGCTGGTGAGACGCGCGCTCGTCCGAGGTCAGCGACCGCCCGAGGCCGCTGCCGGCCGCTCGGGGGCACGGCCGCGAGCAAGGTGCGGGTGTAGTCGCTCTGCGGCGCCGCGAACAGCTCGGCGGCCGGCCGGTACTCCTGGGTCCGGCCGTGCTGCAGCACCAGCACCTCGTGGCTCATCTGCTCGACGATGGCCAGGTCGTGGGCGATGAAGAGGTAGGTGAGCCCGAGCTCGGTCTGCAACCGCTGGAGCAGGGCGAGCACCTTGGCCTGGATGGACACGTCGAGCGAGGCGGTCGACTCGTCGAGGATGACCAGCTCCGGCTCGAGCGCGAGCGCGCGAGCGATGGAGACGCGCTGCCGCTGCCCGCCGGACAGCTCGTGGGGGTAGCGCTGCGCGAACCCGCGAGGCAGCTCCACCAGGTCGAGCAGCTCGTCGATGCGAGCGGCCCGGGCCGTCGCGTCCGCCGCGAGCCGGTGGACGCGGATCGGCTCGGCGACCGCCTCGCCGACGCGGGTGCGCGGGTCGAGCGAGGAGAACGGGTCCTGGAAGACCATCGCCAGTCGCCGGCGTACGGGGCGTGCCGCGCGGCCCTTGAGCGAGAGCACGTCGGTGTCGCCGAGCCGGGCGGTGCCGGCGTGCGGGGCCACCAGCCCGGTCAGGGCGTTGGCGATCGTCGACTTGCCCGACCCCGACTCGCCCACGATCCCGAGGGTGTGCCCGCGGCGCACCTGGAACGAGACGTCGTCCACGGCGTGCACGTGGCTGCGGCCGGTGGGGGTGACGACCGGGAAGCGCACGTCGAGCCCGGCCACGTCGAGGAGGACCGGCGCCTCCGGAGTCCCGGGCTCGGGCTGCCGGCGACCGATCACGGGCCGGGCCGCGAGCAGCTCGCGGGTGTAGTCGTGGCGTGGGTCGTCGACGAGGTCGAGGATCGGCCGGTGCTCGACCACCTGGCCCTGACGGAGCACGGCGACGTCGTCGGCGACCTGGCCGATCACGCCCAGGTCGTGGCTGATCCAGACGACCGCGGTGCCGCGCTGCTCCTGGAGGTCCTTGACCAGGTCGACGATCTGCGCCTGCGTGGTCACGTCGAGCGCGGTGGTCGGCTCGTCCGCGATCAGCAGGGCGGGGTCGTTGGCGATCGCGATGGCGATCATCACCCGCTGCCGCTGCCCTCCGGACAGCTGATGGGGATAGGCCTGGAGCCGCGTTTCGGGCTGCGGGATGCCCACCGCCTCGAGCAGCTCGAGGGCGCGGGCCGAGGCTGCACGCCGGGTCATCCTCCGGTGCTCCTCGAGGGGCTCGGTGATCTGCCGCTCGAGCGTCAACAGCGGGTTGAGCGACGTGGAGGGGTCCTGGAAGACGAAACCGACCCGGCTGCCGTGGACCCGCCGCAGCGCGCGGGCCGAGGCACCGACGAGCTGGGCATCGCCGCCCTCGCCGCGCAGCAGGCTCGAGCCGGACACCTTCGAGGCCGGAGCATCGAGGAGTCCGGTCGCGGCGAGCACGGTGAGGGACTTGCCGGAGCCCGACTCCCCCACGATGCCCAGCGTGCCACCCGCCTCGACGGCGAACGAGACGCCGTGGACGATCTCGCGGCGGCCGATCGCCACCTTCAGGTCGCGCACCTCCAGCACCGGTCCCGAGAGGCCGCTCGGTGTCGACGCGTTCATCGGCGCCGCCTCGCTTCCATCAGCGACCGTTGCTTGGGGTCGAGCACGTCGCGCAGCCCGTCGCCCACGAGGTTGAAGGCCAGCACGGTGACGAAGATGGCGGCGCCCGGGAAGACGCTCATCCACCAGGCCAGGCCGAGGTAGTCCTGGGCGTCGAAGAGCATCCGACCCCAGGACGGCTGCGGCGGCTGGACGCCGAGGCCGAGGAAGGACAGGGAGGCCTCGGAGAGGATCGCGAAGGCCAGCGACAGCGAGGTCTGCACGATGATCGGGCCGGTGATGTTGGGCAGGATGTGGCGGCTGAGGATCCGCCCGGGGCCGGTGCCCATCGTCTGCGAGACCTGGACGAACGGCTCCACACGCACCGCCAGCGTGCTGGCCCTCGCCACCCGCGCGAAGATCGGGGTGTAGACGACCCCGATGGCCAGCATCGTGGAGAACAGGCTGGGCCCGAGGATCGCGATGATCGCCAGCGCGAGCAGGATCACCGGGAACGCGAACATCACGTCGACGACCCGCATCAGGACGACGTCGAGCCAGCCGCCGGCGTAGCCGGACACGACGCCGACGAGCACGCCCACGAGGAACGCGAACCCGACCGACACCAGGGCCACCTCCATCGACACCCGGGTCGCGACCAGCACGCGCGAGAAGATGTCGCGGCCGAGGTCGTCGGTGCCGAACCAGTGGTCGGCCGACGGCGGCTGCAGGGCATGGGGCACGTCGATGTCGTTGATGCCGTAGGGCGCCAGCAGCTCGCCCGCGATCGCGACGACGATCACCACGGCCAGCACCGCCATGCTGATCACGGTCAGGGGGTTCCCGAGCACGATCCGCCAGGCGGGTAGGCGCTCCTCGGCCTCCTCGGCCGGGGCCGGGTCGACGACCGCCACCGTGGGCTCCGGGATGCTCACGACAGCCGGATCCGCGGGTCGACGACGGCGTAGAGCACGTCCACGAGGAAGTTGACCACCAGGAAGATGACCGCGATCAGCAGGATCGCTCCCTGGATGAGCGGGTAGTCACGCGCCTGGACGGCGGAGAAGACCAGGTTGCCCAGGCCCGGCCAGGCGAAGACCACCTCGACCACGATCACGCCGCCGAGGATGGTGGCGAACTGGATGCCGCTGATGGTGAGGATCGGGATCAGCGAGTTGCGCACGATGTGGCGCAGCGTCACGACCCGCGGGGGCATGCCCTTGGAGCGGGCGGTTCTGACATAGCCCATCGAGACGACCTCGAGGACCGCCGACCGGATGTAGCGGGTCATGATGGCGCCGGCCACCACGCCGACGGTCAGGCCGGGCAGCACCAGGTGCTTGAGCCACTCCGCCGGGTTCTCGGTCAGCGGGACGTAGCCCGACGACGGGAACCAGCCCAGCTTGGCCGCGAACACGGTGATCAGCAGCAGCCCCATCCAGAAGTCGGGGACGGACACCCCGAACTGGCTGCCGATCCGGACGATCGCGTCGCTCACCGTGCCCTCGTGGAGGGCCGCCCAGACCCCCGCCACCAGCGCGATCGTCAGGCCCACCACCAGCCCGAACGCCGCCAGCGACAGCGTTGCCGGGAACCGCTCCATCAGCGTGCTCGTCACCGTCTGGCCGGTGCGGAAGCTCACGCCGAGATCGCCGGTGAGGACGCCACCCAGGTAGTCGAAGACCTGGGTGGGCAGCGACCGGTCGAGGCCGGAGGCCTCGCGCAGGGCGGCGTAGGACTCCGGCGAGTAGCGCGTCCCCAGGGCGATCCGCACCGGGTCGCCCGGCACCACCTGGATCAACGAGAACGTCACCACGATCACGCCGAGCAGGACCACCGCCGAGTAGGCCACCCGGCGGAGCACGAACTTGATGGTGCCCGAGCTCATTGCCTCCCCTTTCGTCCAGCGGTGCAGGGCCGACCCGGCTGCGCCGACCCGGGGCCGGCGCAGCCGTCGGGTGTCAGCTGCTCAGCGACACGTCGCGGAACCGGATCGCGCGGTCGCTGCGCGCGGTGTAGCCCTGAACCGAGGGGGCCCAGGCCTGGATCACCGCCGGGTTGTAGAGGTAGATGTAGCTCGCGTCGTCGGCGATCTGGGTGGCCGCGTCGGCGTACTGCTGCTTGCGGGTGTCGGTGTCGGTCTCGGTCCTCGCGGCGTCGAGCAGCTTGTCGACCTCCGGGTTGGAGTAGTGCTGGAAGTTGAAGCTCCCGTCGGTGTGGTGCTGCGAGTAGTAGAACTCGTCGGGGTCGAGGTTGCCGATCCAGCTCAGGGAGTAGGCGTCGAACTTGCCGGCCCCCTGCTCGTCGAGCCACGTGGCGAAGTCGACCGTGCGGATCTTCACCTTGATGCCGTAGGGCTCGAGGTTGTCGGCCAGGATCTGGCCGATCTTGCCGGTCTCCGGGTAGTCCGAGGTGGCCAGGTAGTTCACGGTGCCGCCGGTGTAGCCGACCTCGTCGAAGAGGTCCTGGGCCTTCTGCTGGTCCAGCGAGTAGGTGTCGTACGCCGTGTACCACGCAGACTCCTGCGGGATCGCCAGCTGGTTCAGCACCCCGGTGCCCGACGTGGCCGCCTGCACGATGGCGTCGCGGTCGATGGCGTAGGCGACGGCCTGCCGGGCCCGCGGGTCGTCCCAGGGCGCGTGCTCCTCGTTGAGGCTGAGGTACTGGTAGTCGTTGCTCGGCGCGGTGGCCAGCTCGAGCGAGTCGTCGCTCTGGAGCGAGGCCACCTTCTGCACCGGGATCGAGTCGGTCCACTGGATCTCACCACCGCTGAGCGCGGTGAGGGCGGTGGAGCCCTCGGAGATGAAGCGGAACTCGACGCCGCTGAGCTTCGGCGCGCCACCCCAGTAGTCGGGGTTGGCCTTCAGCGTGATGTGGTCGCCGGAGGTCCACTCCGCGACCGAGAACGGCCCGGTGCCGACGGGCGCCCGGGTGATGTCACCGCTCTCGACGTTGCTCTTCTCGACGATCGCGAGGCCCTTGTAGCCGCCGATCAGGGTGAGCAGGTTGGGCGTCGGCGCGCTGACCTTGATCACGACGGTCTTGTCATCGGTGGCCTTGACCGACGTGACCGCGGAGAACCGCCATGAGGGCGACAGCTCGTCGTCGATGATCCGGTTGTAGGAGTAGGCGACGTCCTCGGCCGTCAGGGCCGCGCCGTCGGTGAAGCTCACGCCGTCACGCAGGTGGAAGGTCCAGGTCAGCTGGTCGTCGGAGAGGTCCCAGGACTCCGCGAGGGCCGGCTGCATCTCGAGGTTCTCGTCGGGCTCGACCAAGGTGTCGTAGACGTTCTCGAGCACCTCGAAGGAGGCATAGGCGCTGGTCTTGTGCGGGTCGAGCTGGTCGGGCTCGCTGGCGATCGCCGCGACGAGGACCTGGTCTCCACCGCTCGAGCCGGAGCCGGACCCGCCGATGTCGACGCTGTCCCCACCAGAGCAGGCGGCCAGCAGCAGCGCACCTGCCGCGGCCAGCGGGATCAGCAGCTTCCTGGAGTTCATCAGCGTCTCCTGACTGTCATCACTATGCTGATCGACCCATCATTATGTGGCATAGTGGCTGAGCGCAAGGGTCGCGACGGCCCGAAACACAAAAGTTACGTTGACCCGGACGGGGGCTCTGACCCACCCGGCCGGCCGGACACCGGAGGGCGACGACGTGACCTTCGCCGTGCTGGCCCTGGAGGCGCCGGGGCAGACGCCCGGCCTCACCCGGCCGCTGCTCGGGTTGGCGGTCGCCAGCTGCTCACTGGCGGTCGGCCACGGCGTCCCGGCCCTCGACTCCCGGGTGGGCGCGATCGCCAGCCAGGCCTGGACCAACCGGTCGTTGCGCTCGCTGGTGTTCGCCGCGATCGCCGACGGCCAGCCGCCCGAGGTCGCACTGCGGGCGGCGATGGCCGACGACGACGGCCGCGACTACCGGCAGGTCGCGGTTCTGACCCTGGACGGCGACACCGCCACCCACACCGGCCGGCAGTGCACGCCGTGGGCCGGCACCCGCCGCCGCCCGGGGCTCCTCACCGCCGGCAACTACCTCACCGGACCCGAGGTGCTCGAGGCCATGGTCGCCTCGTTCGACGAGGCCGGCCCCGAGCTTCCGCCCGGCAGGGAGACCTCGTTCGTCGAGCTCGACGGCTCGCACGCGGCGCGGGCCGTGCCGGCTCCGGTGGCCCGGCTGGCCGCCCGACTGCTGCGCGCCCTGGTCGCCGGCCAGGCCGCCGGCGGCGAGCGCCGGGGACAGCAGAGCGCGGCGCTGATGGTGGCCGGGGGCGCAGGGCCGCTGCGCGGGGGGCCGGAGAACGACTCGGTGTCGGACCTCGACATCGACCTCCGCGTGGACGACGCGGGTGCCCCCTTGGCCGAGCTGCACCGGCTCCTCGGGCTGCGACTCTGGGGGACCTCCGACATCGCCTCGGACGCCTGGGCGGCGCTCGGCGACCGGTCCCGCCGCTGCTGACCCGCGCGGCGGCCTACTCCTCGAAGGGGCTGACCGCACCGAGCACGATGGTCGTCCCGTCGTGGCCGTTGGCCCAGTAGTGCGAGGTGGAGCAGCCGTAGGTCATCGCGTCGCCGGCCTCGAGCTCGACGGTGCGGTTGCCGTGGACGACGATCAACCGGCCCTCCTCCACCAGGATCGCCTCGGTGCCGAGGTGCCGGAACGGCGACCCGTCGTTGGTGAAGCCGGGTGGGAGCACGCTGCGGATGAGCTGGAGGTTGGTGTGCCCGCGGGGGGTCAACAGCTCTCGGCGAACCTGCCTGGTGGCCGGGTGCTCGCCATAGCTCGGCAGCACGTGCCGCTCCCCCGCGCGGACCACCATCGGGTCGCCCCCCGGCTCGGCGAGCAGCTGGGACAGCGGCAGGTCCAGCGCCTTGCCGAGCCGCTGCAGCGTCTGCAGCGACGGGTTGCCCAGACCCCGCTCGACCTCGCTGATCAGCCCGAAGCTCACGCCCGCGCGCTCGCTCAGCGCGGCCACGCTGAGCTGGCGGCGCTTGCGCTCGCGGCGCACATGGACGCCGATCGCGGCGACCGCGGTCTGCAGGTCGTCTCGCGCCTCCACCTCGGCGGCGGCGCCGTCGGCTGCTCCAGCATCCATGGCGTCACCCTAGACAGCCGTCCGCGCCGGACACCAGGCCGGCCCGGCGACGCCCCGACGTCCCGACCGCGGCGACTCAGCCGCCCGGTAGCGGGACGGAGTAGACCCGATCCTCCCCGAAGGAGCTGACCCAGGCGCGTCCACCGGCGAGGGCCAGGTCGATGTTGGCCTTGTCGGCGAGTGGCCGCGCGGTGCCGAGCTCGGTGCGCGACACCACCGTGGCGGTGCCGGGATCGATCGCGACCAGGGCGGGCCCCGCCTCCGCGGCGACGAGCACCATCCCGTCGACCGCCTGGACCGGGTCGGGAGCGCCCGCGAGGTCGACGCGATGGACCACGTCCAGGGTGTCGGCGTCGATCGCCACCACCTCGTCGGAGAAGGTGCAGGCCACCCAGAGCAGGCCGGCCGCCGGCGCCATGCCCTGGGGGCCGGTGCACAGCTCCTCGGACGGGGTGACGGCTCCGGTGTCGGGGTCGACGGCGAGCACACGGTTCTCGAGGAACTGGGCAACGAAGAGCCGGGACTCCCCGGCGACGACCAGGCGGGCGCCGTAGCCGATCCCGACTCGCTGCTGCACGCGCAGGCGTCGTGGGTCGACCTGCACCAACTGCCCGGCGTCCTGCGCCACCACCCACACCGAGCCGAAGCCCGTGGCGACCCCCTCGGCGCCCTGGCCGACCTTCACCCGACCGGTGACCTCACCGCCGACGGGGTCGACCCTGACCAGACGCCGGCCCTCGAAGCTGGTGACCCAGAGTGCCCCGAAGCCCTCGGCGACGCGCAACGGGCCGCCGGACACCCCCACCCGGCCGCGGACCTCACCGGTCTCGAGGTCGAGCCGGTTGACCGACTCGTCGCGGACGCTCACCGCCCACACGGCGTCGGAGGTGGCCGCCAGCCCCACGGGCCCGGAGGGTACGGCGACCACCAGGGCGTCCGCGGCAGCGGCGGGTGCGGAGGAGCCGGCCCCACCGGGGGTCGTCCGCTCCTCGGGCCCGTCACTCTCGGCGCAGCTCGCCGCGAGCAGGATCACCGTCAGGGCGCCTACGCCGCGCCGCCACATGCCGTGAGCCTAGGTCGTCGCCGGACCGGCCGCCAGCGCCGGCGACGGGTGCTGCCCCACGTGTCGACGCACCGCGCGGCGCGAGAACGCCGACGGCCCGCCCGGAAGTCCGGGCGGGCCGTCGCGGTGCGTCTGGGAGGACCGTCAGCGGGTCTCGCGGTGCGGCGTGTGCTTGCGGCAGCGCGGGCAGAACTTCGACAGCTCCATGCGGTCGGGGTCGTTGCGCCGGTTCTTCTTGGTGATGTAGTTGCGCTCCTTGCACTCGGTGCAGGCGAGCGTGATCTTGGGGCGAACGTCGGAGGTCTTGCTGGCCACGGGAGTGTCCTTCGGTCGTCGTACGGGAAGGGGGGCCGGGAGGTCCCCGAAAAGTCATGCGTCGTAGCGGGGGCGGGACTCGAACCCGCGACACCACGATTATGAGCCGTGTGCTCTAACCACCTGAGCTACCCCGCCGCCGGGTCCGGTGCCGCCTCGAGCGCTCGACGCGGTCCCGACCCAGAGCCCCTTTACGGAATCGAACCGTAGACCTACTCCTTACCATGGAGTCGCTCTGCCGACTGAGCTAAAGGGGCAAACGACTCGCAAGGATACACACGCGCGGGCGCGCGTGAGAAATCGGCTTTTCGGCCCTCGACCGCGGTGGCGGGTCAGTCCTGGATCCGCCGCCAGGGGCGGGCCTGTTCGAGCTCGTAGGCCAGCTCCAGCAGGGTCGCCTCGCGCCCCGTCCCGCTGCTGAACATCATCCCCAGCGGGAGCCCGTCGGGGTCGGTGCCGAGCGGCAGCGAGACGGCCGGCTCGCCGGTGGCGTTCTGGTAGGGCGTGAAGGCCACCCAGTCGAGCAGCCGGTCGCGAACCGTCTCGTAGTCCTGCATCGGGTCGAGGTGGCCGACGCGGGGGGTGGCGGTGGCGAGCGTGGGCGAGAGCACGACATCGACCTCGCGGTAGAGCTCGGCCGACATCGTGCCGAGTCGGCGCAGCCGGCGCACCGCGCCCGGGTAGTGACGCAGGTTGGCCCGGCAGTGTGCCGCCAGGCCGGCCGACAGGTTGTCGACCTTGGTGCGGTCCCAGCTGCTGCCGAACGTCAGCCGCCCCGTGCCGAGCAGGTAGAACGCCAGGAACCCCCAGTAGAGGAGGAAGTCGTCGTTGAACGTGTCGGTCAGCGGCAGCTCCCGCTCCTCGACGTGATGGCCGAGCTCCTCGAGCAGCGCGGCGGTCTTCATCGTCTCCTCGATCACCGCCGGGTCGGAGGCGGCGTACGGCGACTCCGGGAAGACCGCGACCCGCAGCCGCCGGCGGGCGGGCCGGGTGATGTCTCCGATGGGCGGCAGGGAGTGGTTGCGATAGACGCGCTCCGCCTCGCGGAGGAGGGCCGCCGTGTCGCGCACCGACCTGCTGACGACGCCGTCGGCGACGATCTTGATCGGCATCTGGCCCATCGCCTTGTCCAGGGCCAGCCGCCCGCGGCTCGGCTTGAGGCCCACCAGCCCGTTGACGGCGGCCGGGATGCGGATCGAGCCGCCGCCGTCGTTGGCGTGCGCGAAGGGGACGACCCCCGCGGCGACGAAGGCTCCGGACCCGCTGGAGGACGCCCCGGCGGTGCGGTCGGTGTCCCACGGGTTGCGCACCGCACCGAGCCGCGGATGCTCGGCCACCGCCGAGAAGCCGAACTCCGACAGCTGGGTCTTGCCGATCGGGATCAGGCCGGTGGCGAGGTACATCCGGGCGAACTCGCCGTCGGCCTTGCAGGGCGGACAGACGAACGCGTCGCTCCCGTGCTGGCTGGGCATCCCCTCCACGTCGACGTTGTCCTTGACCAACGTCGGCACCCCGGCGAAGTACCCACCGCGCGGGTCGGCGGCCTCGGCCCGGGCCCGGTCGTAGGCCCGCAGCGCGAGGCCGTTGAGCTGTGGGTCCACCCGCTCGGCCCGGGCGATCGCGGCCTCCACCACCTCGGGGATCGACACCCGGCCCTCGTGCAGCTCGGTGACGAGTCCCACGGCGTCGTGGTCGGCCAGGGCGTCGTCGGTGAAGGCATGCACGCGGGTCATGGGTGCAGGCTAGTGAGCGCTCGGGTGCGTGTCAGGGGGCAGCGCCGCGCCGGTGGCAGCCGGCGAGGTGGTCGTCGACCAGACCGATGGCCTGCATCAGGGCATACATCGTGGTCGGCCCGACGAACGCGAACCCGCGCTTCTTCAGCGCCTTGGACAGCGCGGTCGACTCCGCGGTGACGGCCGGGACGTCGGCGAAGGTCTGCGGCGCCGGCCGCGGGCCCGGGGCGAAGGAGAGCACCAGCGACTCGAGACCCTCGGCCTCGCGGAGCGCCACCGTGGCGCGCGCGTTGGTGACCGCGGCGTCGATCTTGGCGCGGTTGCGCACGATGCCCGCGTCGGCCAGCAGCCGCGCCATGTCGGCGTCGTCGAAGCCGGCGACGGTGTCGGCGTCGAAGTCGGCGAAGGCTGCCCGGAACGCCGGCCGCTTGCGCAGGATGGTCAGCCAGGACAGCCCGGACTGGAAGGCCTCGAGGGTCAGCCGCTCGAGATAGGCCGACTCGCCGTGGACCCGGCGACCCCACTCGTCGTCGTGGTAGGCGGCGTAGTCGGGGGTGCTGGCACCCCAGCCGCACCGGGCCAGCCCGTCGTCGCCCACGACCAGGTCACTCATGGCTCGTGAGTCTGGACCACCGCGCCGACATCGAGGAGCTCGGCGACCTCGTCGGCGCTGAAGCCCAGATCGCCGAGCACGGCCGCGGTGTCGGCGCCGGTCGCCCGCGGGGCGGTCGGCTCCCGGCCGGGTGTGCGCGAGAAGCGCGGGGCGACCCGCGGCTCCACCCCGCCGGGCACGTCGGCGAACACGCCACGGGCGGCCAGGTGCGGGTGTCGGGGCGCGTCGGCCAGCGAGAGCACCGGCGTGACGCAGGCGTCGGTGCCGTCGAAGACACCGAGCCACTCGTCCCGGTCGCGGGAGGCGAAGCGCTCGGCGATGGCGGCCCGGTGTCGTGGCCACGCGTCGACGGCGTACTGACCCTCGGGGAGGTCCAGCCCGAGACCGCCCAGCAGCGCCGCGTAGAACTGCGGCTCCAGGGCACCGACGGCGACGAACCCTCCGTCGGCGCAGGCGTAGGTGTCGTAGAACGGCGCCGCCCCGTCGAGCAGGTTGGCCTCACGTCGGTCCTGCCACAGGCCCGCGGCGTGCAGGCTGTAGACCATCGTCATCAGCGACGCCGCGCCGTCGACCATCGCGGCGTCGACCACCTGGCCGCGGCCGCTGCGCTCGCGTTCGAGGAGGGCGGCGAGCACCCCCATCACGAGGTAGAGCGTGCCACCGCCGAAGTCGGCGACCAGGTTGACGGCCTGACGCGGCTTGCCGGCCTCGCCGGTCGCGTGCAGGGCGCCCGACAGGGCGGCGTAGTTGATGTCATGGCCGGCGGTGTGGGCGAGGGGCCCGTCCTGGCCCCACCCGGTGATCCGCCCGTAGACCAGCCGCGGGTTCCGGGCCAGGCAGTCGTCGGGACCGATCCCGAGCCGCTCGGCCGCGCCGGGCCGCATCCCCTCGATGAGGACGTCGGCCCCGTCGACCAGGCGCAGCACGACCTCGCGGCCGCGCGGGTGCTTGAGGTCGACGGCGACGTTGGCGCGGCTGCGGCGCAGACCCGCGACCGGCATCAGCCCGGCCTCCGCGCCGGCGGGGCGCTCGACCCGGACCACGCGCGCCCCCAGCTCGCCGAGCAGGGTGGCGGCGAACGGGCCCGGACCGATGCCGGCCAGCTCGACCACGGTGAGGCCGGCCAACGGCCCACCGCCCGGCGTGGCCACCGAGGACGAGGTCACCGGCGACCCTTCAGACGGACGTGGGGCATCTCAGGGGCAGGGATCGGTGGCAGCCGGTGGCCGGTGTTGCCGAACCGGCCGTCGGCGACCTGCCGGCCGTCGGCGACGACGGCGCCGTCGTGGGTGATCTGCTCCTGCCAGGCCTCGCGGAACTCGATGATCTCCTCGTGGCTGCGGCCGACGAAGTTCCACCACATCACGATCTCCTCGTCGAACGGCTCGCCGCCCAGCAGGATCGCCCGGCTGCGTTCGGGCCCGGCGACCAGCCGGAGGGTCAGCCGTCCGGGGGCGGCGTACCCCAGCTGGTGCTCGGCGAGGTCCTGTCCCTCGAACACGGCCGAGCCGGAGTCGACGAGCAGGGCGTGCTCGTGGGTCTCCTCGACGTCGAGCTCCACCGACGTCCCCGGCTCGAGCACCAGCTCGGCCCCCAGCAACGGCGTCGCCGTCCTGAACCGGCGACGACTGCCCGAGCAGCGAGCCGAGGAACACCCGGGCCTTGACCCCGGCTCGGCTCACCCGGGGCGGCACGTAGTGCTCCAGGCCGGGCCGCCGAACCGAGCCCGCTCCGGCAGCGCCACCCACAGCTGGACGCCGTGCAGCAGCCGGGTCCGCTCGGTCGAGACCTCGGTGTGGCTGATGCCGCGACCCGCGGTCATCAGGTTGAGCTCGCCGGGCCGCACCATGGCGAGGTTGCCCGCGCTGTCGTGGTGCTCGATCTCGCCGGCGAACAGCCAGCTCACCGTCTGCAGCCCGGTGTGCGGATGGGGTGCGACCTCCATCCCGCCGGTCTGCCCGACGTCGTCGGGCCCGTAGTGGTCGAGGAAGCACCAGGCTCCCACCAGCGCCCGCCCGCGGGCGGGGAGCGTACGCCGGACCCGCATCGCCCGCAGCCCACCCAGGGGCACCTCACGCGGCGTGATGAGCTCCGGCGGCTCCACGGCGGTCATGACCCCATCATGGAGGGTCGGACCCAGCCCGCGCCGGCCAACAGGCCATCGATCCCGGCGGCTTTACCTACGCCCGAGGAACTCGGTGGCGGCACCCGTGCCGTGGCCGCCATGCTCGACCCATGGGGAGAGCACCCGAGGGCTTCGACTACCGCCGGGTCGGCGACGAGGTGGTGATCAGCCATCACGGCCGCCGGGCCACCACCCTGCGCGGGGCCGCGGCCCGCCGGTTCCTGGCCGAGGTCGAACGCGGCGACCCCCAGGAGCTGATGGCCCGGGTGACCGGCAACTACCGGCGCGGCAACGAGCGGGTCGCCCGCAACCACCCGCGCCACCGGGGTCGCTGACCCGGCCGCGGTGGCGGCTGTGGGCGCTGGGGACGTCATACGAAGCGGCCGCCAGGGCGACCGGAGCGGATGACGTTCCCGGGGCGTCATCCGAAGCGGTCGCCAGGGCGACCGGGACGTATGACGCACGGGCGCGCCACCCGGCGGACCGGACCAGGACGAACGCGCCCCGGGTCAGCCGAACCGGTCGTAGTGGGTGCGGGCCAGGGAGACCTCGCAGGCGCGCAGCGCCTGGAGGGTGGCGTCGACCATGCCGGGCGGCCCGGCCAGATAGCAGCGCTCTGCGCCGGTGAGAAGCGTCGGCAGATGATCGGGCGCCAGGCCGGCCAGCCCGCTCCAGTCGTCACCCGGCGAGGCGATGACGCCGTGCAGCCGACCCCGCGGGAGCGTCTCCACCAGGGACACCAGCTCATCCCACAGCACCAGCTCGGCACGGGAGTTGGCGCCGAACACCACGTCGACCTCGCCCCCGTGGCCCGCCGCGGCGAGCTGGCGGACCAGCGACAGCACGGGCGAGATGCCGGTGCCGCCGGCGACCAGGACGACAGGGTCGTCGCCCGGGCGCAGCCACATGTCGCCATAGGGCAGCTCCATGGGGCAGGAGGCTCCGACGGCGAGGTCGAACAGCGCGTTGCTGCCGGGCTTCCCGGGATAGCGCTTGGCCACGAACTCCACCTCGGGACCGCCCGGCAGCCCGGCCATGGAGTAGCAGCGACGCAACCCCGGCGCCGGCTCGAGGATGGCGTACTGGCCCGGCCGGAAGTCCGCCGGTCGGTCCAGCGTGAACCGGAACGCGCTGATGTCGGGCCCGAGCGGCACCACCTCGGTCAGCACCGCGTCGTAGTCGGCGGTCGGGCGCTCCTCGGCCGGCCCGAGCCGCCGGACCTTGATCGTCAGGTCCGAGGTGGCCGTGGTCTGGCAGGTGATCGTCCGTCCCCGGCGGGCATCGCGCTCGTCGAGGGTGGGCGCCTCGGGGAACAACAGCTCCACCTCCCCGTCGAGCAGCGCCACCTTGCAGGTGCCGCAGCTGCCCCAGCCACACTCGAACGGCAGCCAGACCCCCGCCCGCCGGGCGGCGGCCAGCACCCGCTCACCGGCCTCGACCCGGAAGGCGAGGTCGGTGTCGGCGACCCTGACGGTGTGACCGCCAGGGTCCTCTCGTGCATCGTCGGCCACGGCGCAGACGATGTCAGATGGAGGTGCCGACGAGAAACTCCTCGCGCGCGGCCCGGGCCGCCGACGCCGCCTGGACCGGCTTACACGCCCTCGCGGTCCGAAAAGCCCGGGTGCACGAACGGCTCGCCGCGCTTCATGGTCTCGATGGCGCCGGGGTGCACCCGACGGAGGTGGTCGAGGGCGCGCCGCCGGTAGCGCAGGATCTGGGTGCCACCGATGGCCCAGAAGAGGTACTGCGTCGAGAGGGCGACCTTGAAGTCGGTCAGGTCGTACGCCGCCACGCCGGCCGGCTCGCGCAGGTCGAGGACCAGGCCCACCAGCGCCATGGTGAGGAGTGAGGCCATGAAGCCACCGATGTTGACGACGCCGTTGGCCCTGCCGCTGGCCTCGGCCGGGGTGAACGTGCGAGCCAGGTCGAACCCCACCATCGAGGCCGGGCCACCCACGGCGATCGTGCAGACGAGCACGACCAGCAGCCAGACCGGCGCCGCGCCCGGCCAGGCCAGCACCGCCGTCCACGCCGTGGCGATCGCGACGACCACGCCGAAGACGATGCGCGAGCGATAGAACGGGAAGCGGGCGACCAACGAGCCCATCACCAGCCCCGACACGACGACCCAGCCGGTCATCACCATCAGCAGCAGGCCGGCGGCGCGCGGGCTCAACCCCTCGCCGCGGACCAGGAACGGGTAGCCCCACAGCATCCCGAACACCGTCACCGAGAACTGCGAGGTGAAGTGTGACCACATGCCGAGCCGGGTGCCCGGGTTGCCCCACACCGACCGCAGCGTCCGCGCCAGGGCCCGCATCTTGACCTTGACGACCTCGGTGGTGCGGTAGGGCGAGTCCTTGACCAGCAGGACCACCGCCACCATCAGCACCAGCCCCACCGACGACGCCATCGCGAACGTCCGGGTCCAGCCGAGCCGGTCCAGCGCCAACGCCAGCGGACCGGCGGCCGCGATCGCGCCCAGCTGGCCCAGCTGCCCGGTCAGCTGGGTCACCATCGGGGCCTGGCGGACCAGGAACCACGCGGTCACCAGCCGCAGCACGCTGACGAAGACCATCGCGTCGCCCGCGCCCAGGACCGCCCGGGCCGGCACCGCCGTCGCGAAGGAGGTGGCGAACGCGAACGCCAGCTGGCCGGCGGTCATCAGCACCAGCCCGGTCAGCAGCATCCGCTTGGCGCCGTACCGGTCCAGCAGGAGGCCGACCGGGATCTGCATGCCGGCGTAGACCAGCAGCTGGAGCACCGTGAAGAACGCGAGCTGGGTGGCGGCGATCTGGAAGCGCTCGGCCGCGAGCAACCCGGCGACGCCGAGCGAGCTGCGGTGGAAGACGGCCAGGATGTAGACGCTGAGGGCCACCGCCCAGATCGCCCAGGCGCGGCGCCGGCCGATGTCGTGGATCTGCTCGGCCGGCACGCGCACCAGCCTAGGGCCGCCGTCCGCTGCGCCGTGACCACGACTGGTCGCGGGGCCGTCAGCCGACCCGCCCGCGGGCGTCACCTCGCGTTCACCAGCGCCGCGCAGCCTGGCGGCGTGCGCATCGCGATCGTCGCCGAGTCGTTCCTCCCCCAGGTCAACGGGGTCAGCAACACCGTGCGGCATGTGGTCGAGCGAGCCACGGCGAGCGGTCACGACGTGCTGGTCGTGGCTCCGGGGCCGGGTCCCGACCACCACGCGGGCGCCCCGGTGGTGCGCACCCGGTCGCTGCGGCTGCCGGGCTACCGGTCGTTCCCGATGGGCCTGCCCGACGTCGCGGTGCACCGGTCACTCGAGCGGTTCGCTCCCGACGTCGTCCACCTGGCGTCGCCGGTGGCCCTCGGGGCGGTCGGGCTCCGCTCGGCTCGTCAGCTCGGGGTACCGACGGTGGGGGTCTACCAGACCGACGTCGCCGGGTTCGCACGGCACTACGGGCTCGCCCCGGCGGAGGCCGCTGTGGACCGCTGGGTCGCCGCGCTCCACCAACGCATGCAGCGCACCCTGGCCCCGTCCTCGGCCTCGCAGAGACGGCTGGAGGGGCTGGGCGTGGACGAGGTGCACCTCTGGCGGCGCGGGGTGTCGCTGGACCTGTTCGGGCCCGAGCGCCGCCGTGAGGCGCTCCGGCGCTCGTGGGGCGCCGACGGGCGCACGGTGGTGGGCTACGTCGGGCGGCTCGCCGCCGAGAAGCAGGTACGCCGGCTCGTCGAGCTGGCCGACCTGCCCGGCGTACACCTCGTCGTCGTCGGCGACGGCCCCGAGCGCGACGGGCTGGAGGCGGCGCTCCCCCGGGCCACGTTCACCGGGATGCTCCGCGGCGCCGAGCTCGCCGCAGCCTTCGCCTCCCTCGACGTGTTCGTGCACACCGGGGAGCACGAGACGTTCTGCCAGACGGTGCAGGAGGCCCAGGCCAGCGGCGTCGCCGTGGTCGTGCCGGCCGCCGGCGGTCCGCTCGACCTGGTCAGCCACGGGCGGTCCGGGCTGTTCCACACGCCGGACGAGCGGACGTCGTTCGCCACCACGGTGGCCGCGGTGGCGCGCGACCCGCTGCTGCGCCGGCGCCTCGCGCTCGGCGGTCGGCGCGCGGTGGCCGCGCGCACCTGGGAACGGGTCGTCGACGAGCTGCTCGACGAGCACTACCCCGCCGTGACCGGCCAGCGGGTGGCGCGACCGGCCGCGTGACCGCCGGGACCGCACCCTGGTGAGGGTCGGGACCAGCGCAGTAGCGTCGGCCCATGCGCTCGCCGTCCTCGCTCCTGATCAGCCTCGTCGTCGGCGCCGCCCTGCTGGTCGGACCCGCTGCCGCCGCGCCGGCGGCGGAGCCCGCCGTGCGGGCGCTGGCCCCGACCGTGACCGCCGACCCGGTGGCGACGGGCCTCGACGGCCCGACCGACGTGGCGAGCCCGCCCGGCTCCAGCGACCTCTACATCACCCAGAAGTGCGGCGTCATCAGGGTGCTGACGGGAGGCACGCTGCACCGGGTCGGCAGCCTGGCGAGCCGCGTCGACTGCAACGGTGAGCGCGGCCTGCTGTCGATCGCCTTCCACCCCGACTTCGCCAAGAACCACTGGGCGTTCGTCTACTACACCCGCAAGGACACCGGCGACATCCAGCTGGCCCGGATCAAGATCCAGGGCAAGAAGATGGTCTCGGGCAAGTACCGCAAGATCCTCCGGATCCGGCACCGGCAGGCCAGCAACCACAACGGCGGCGACCTCGCCTTCGACCACCGGGGACGGCTGTTCGTCTCGACCGGCGACGGGGGCGGCGGCGGCAACCAGTTCGGTCACGCCCAGGACCACCAGTCCCTGCTCGGCAAGATCCTGCGGATCGACGTCAGCCACGGGCTCCCCTACAAGATCCCGGCCGGCAACCCGCTCGGCGGCAAGAAGGGGCGCCCCGAGATCTGGGCGATCGGGATGCGCAACCCCTGGCGGATGGCGTTCGACCCGCCGACGAAGGCGCTGTGGATCGGCGACGTCGGCCAGGACCGGGTCGAGGAGGTCGACAAGATGAGCGTGACCGTCAAGCGGCTGCTCAACGGCGGCTGGTCGCGCTATGAGGGCAACCGCGTCTACGACTCCGGCGAGCGGCTCCGCGGCGGCAAGCTGGTCAAGCCGCAGCTGACCTACCGTCATCCCACCGGCGAGTCGATCATCGGCGGCGCGGTCTACCGCGGCGCGGACTCGCCGTCGCTCCAGGGCTACTACGTCTACGGCGACCTCAACGGATGGATCGCCGGGTTCGACATCACCGACAAGACGCAGCGCTTCCAGCTCGACCCCGGCGGGACGCTGTTCACGATCTCCGAGGCGGGCGGGGAGCTCTACGCCGGCTACGCCGACGGCACGATCTACCACCTGGTGGTGCCGACCTGACCAGCTCGTCGTCGGCGCCCCACGACGACCTGGGCGTGCCGGTCCCGCTCCACGGCCCGGCCCGCCGGGTGGTCTCCCTGGTGCCGTCGCTGACCGAGGCGATCGCGGCCACCTCCCCCGCGGTGCTGGTCGGCGCCACCGACTGGTGCACCCACCCCGCGGACCTCGCGGTCACCCGGGTGCGCGGCACCAAGAACCCCGACCGGGCCGCCATCGAGGCGTTGACGCCCGACCTCGTCGTCGCCAACCAGGAGGAGAACCGCGAGCTCGACGTGCGTCGCCTGCGCGAGGCCGGCGTCCCGGTCTGGGTCACCCGCATCGAGTCGGTCCCCGAGGCGCTCGCGTCGATGCGGCGGCTGCTGACGCAGGGGCTGGGCCTCGAGGAGCCCGCGTGGCTGGTCGAGTCCGAGCGGCTCTGGAGCGGGACGGTGCCGCCGGCCGTCGCGCGCGTCGGCGTACCCGTGTGGCGGGACCCGTGGATGGTGGTGGGCCGCGACACCTTCACCGGTGACCTGCTGGCCCGGCTCGGGCTGGCCAACGCCTTCGCCGACTCCGACGAGCGCTATCCGACGGTCGCGCTGGCCGACCTCGACGACGCCGGGCTCGACCTGGTCCTGCTGCCGGACGAGCCCTACGTCTTCACCGCCGACGACGGTCCCGAGGCCTTCCGTCGTACGCCGACGCGGCTGGTCAGCGGCCGGCTGCTCACGTGGTACGGCCCGTCGCTGGTGGAGGCCCACCGGGCGCTGGCCGACCTCGTCTCGCCGTAGCCTTGCCCCCATGAGCCCCGACCGCGACCCGATCGCCGAGGCGCACCGGCAGTGGCGGTCGCACGGTTGGGACGCGGCCGCCGACGGGATGGCGATGGTGACGTCGGTGGTGCGCGTGCACCAACTGCTCATGGAGCGGATCGACGCCGTGCTGCGCCCGCGCGGGCTGACCTTCGCGCGCTACGAGGTGCTGCAGCTGCTGACGTTCACGCGGGCCGGCCGGCTGTCGATGACGCGACTCGGGTCCCTGCTGCAGGTGCACCCGACGAGCGTCACCAGCGCCGTCGACCGCCTGGTCGCCCAGGGGTACGTCGAGCGGCAGCGCTCCGAGCGGGACGGGCGGGTGATCCTCGCGGTGCTCACCGACGAGGGCCGGGCGGCCGCGGCCGGCGCGACCGACGAGCTCAACGCCGAGGTGTTCACCGACCCCGGTCTCGAGGCGACCGAGGTCCGCTCACTGACGGCGCTGCTGGCCGGACTGCGCGCGGCGGGAGGAGACGCCGTCGAGTGAGCGGCGCCCGGCCGGGCCGAGCCGGCGCGGTCAGTCGCCCTCGGAGTACTTCGCGCGCTTCACCACGAGCGGGTCGGGAGCGTAGACCACCTCGGTGTCCTTGCCCTCGTAGTCGAACTGGTGCAGGAAGCCGCGCATCGCGTTGATCCGGGCGCGCTTCTTGTCGTTGCTCTTGACCTGCATCCAGGGGGCGCGCTTCTTGTCGGTGTTGGCGATCATCGCCTCCTTGGCGGCGGTGTAGTCCTCCCACCGGTCGAGGCTCTCCAGGTCCATCGGCGACAGCTTCCAGCGCCGCACCGGGTCGATCTGCCGGATCGCGAACCGGGTGCGCTGCTCACTGCGGGTCACCGAGAACCACAGCTTGGTCACCGTCGTCCCCGAGTCGACGAGCATCCGCTCGAACATCGGGGCCTGGGCCATGAAGGTGTCGTACTGGTCGTCGCTGCAGAACCCCATCACCCGCTCGACACCGGCGCGGTTGTACCAGGACCGGTCGAACAGCACGATCTCACCGGCGGTCGGCAGATGCTGCACGTAGCGCTGGAAGTACCACTGGCCCTGCTCGGTGCTCGAGGGCTTGGCGAGCGCCACCACCCGGGCGCCGCGCGGGTTGAGGTGCTCCATGAAGCGCTTGATCGTGCCGCCCTTGCCGGCGGCGTCGCGACCCTCGAAGACCAGCACGTGCTTGGCGCCGGAGTCCTCCGACCAGTACTGGAACTTCAACAGCTCGACCTGCAGGCGGTACTTCTCCTCCTCGTAGGTCTTCCGGTCGATCAGCTCGTCGTAGGGATAGTCCTCGCGCCAGGTCTCCACCGCGCTCCCGTCGGGGGCGATCAGCACCGGGTCCTCCCCCTTGCTGCCGTGGACCGTGTAGCCCTCGACGCGGAGGTGGTCGATGTACTCCCGGAGATTCATCTGCTGCGCCATGTCTTGTTCCTAGCGGATGCAGGTGAACGACGTGAGACCGGGGTCCCGCGGCCGACCGGGTCTCGCCGGCCCCCAGCCGTCATCCAGCGTTCGCGGTCCGGCCACCGGGCCGCCTCCATCGGCGCGCGGTCGTCTCGCTACCGTGGAAGCACGTCTCGTCGACACCAGCTCAGGAGGAGCCATGACCAGCACGATCGCCCCTGGCGAGCTCGGCTCGCTCAGCACCGCGGAGCTCGCGCAGGTCGATGCCTGGTGGCGGGCCAACAACTACCTCACCGTGGGTCAGATCTACCTGCAGGCGAACCCCCTGCTCCGGGAGCCGCTGACGGCCGAGCAGATCAAGCCGCGGCTGCTGGGGCACTGGGGCACCAGTCCCGGGCTGTCCTTCATCTACGCCCATGCCTCCCGCCTCATCCGGCACACGGGCCAGCAGATGATCTATCTCGCCGGCCCCGGACACGGCGGCCCGGCCCTGGTGGCGGCCAGCTATCTCGAGGGCACCTACACCGAGCGGTTCCCCGAGGTGACCACGGACGCCGACGGCGTCCGCCTGCTCTTCCGCCGCTTCTCCGCCCCGGGCGGCATCCCGTCGCACGTCTCCGTCACGACGCCGGGCTCGATCCACGAGGGCGGCGAGCTGGGCTACGTGCTCACCCACGCCTTCGGGGCCGTGCTCGACAACCCGGACCTGATCGCGTTGGCGGTGGTCGGCGACGGCGAGGCCGAGACCGGCCCGCTGGAGGGGTCCTGGAAGGGCATCTCGTTCCTCAACCCCGAGCGCGACGGCGCGGTGCTGCCGGTGCTGCACCTCAACGGCGCGAAGATCGCCGGCCCCACGGTGCTCGGCCGCAAGTCCCCCGCCGAGGTCCGCTCGCTGCTGGCCGGTCACGGCTACGACGTCCTCGAGGTCGAGGGCCACGACCTGCCGGGGATGCACGAGCGGTTCGCCGCGACGCTCGCCACGGCGTACGAGCGGATCCGCGAGATCCAGCAGGCCGCGCGCTCCGGGAGCTGGGACGGGCGCCGGCCGCACTGGCCGCTGATCGTGCTGCGCTCCCCCAAGGGCTGGACCGGTCCGCACTCCGTCGACGGGGTCGTCACCGAGGGCACCTGGCGCTCCCACCAGGTGCCGCTGTCGGGGGTCCGCGACAACCCGGAGCACCTCGCGATCCTGCAGCGCTGGCTGGAGTCCTACCGGCCCGAGGAGCTCTTCGACGAGCTCGGCCGACCCGTCGACCTGGTGCTCGCGGCCAACCCCGAGGGCGACGCGCGGATGTCGGCCAACCCGCACGCCAACGGCGGCCTCCTCACCCGCGACCTCGACATCCCCGACTTCCGCTCGTACGCCGTCGACGTGCCGGCCCCCGCCACCGTGCGGGCGGAGTCGACGCGCAAGCTGGGCGAGCTGATGCGTGACCTCTACACCGCCAACCCGGACCGGTTCCGGCTGTTCTGCCCCGACGAGACGAACTCCAACCGGTTGGGCGCGGTCTTCGACGTGAGCGACCGGGCGTTCGCCGAGGCGGTCACCGACGACGACGTCGCGATCTCGCGCGACGGCCGGGTGATGGAGGTGCTGTCGGAGCACAACTGCCATGGGTGGCTGGAGGGCTACACGCTCACCGGGCGGCACGGCTGGTTCGCGACCTACGAGGCGTTCGCGATGGTGAGCGCGTCGATGACCATCCAGCACGCCAAATGGCTGCAGGAGGCCGCGCGACTGGACTGGCGGGCCAAGGTCCCGAGCCTCAACGTGCTGCTCACCTCGACCGCGTGGCGCAACGACCACAACGGCTTCAGCCACCAGGGTCCCGGCCTGATCCAGAACGTCCTCAACATCCGCGGCACGATCGGCCGGATCTATCTCCCGCCGGACGCCAACTGCCTGCTCTCCGTGGCCGACCACTGCCTGCGCTCGCGGTCCTACGTCAACCTCGTGGTGATCGACAAGCAGCCGCAGCCACAGTGGCTCACCATCGAGGAGGCCGAGCGGCACTGCGCCAAGGGCGCCGGCGTCTGGGAGTGGGCCGGCACCGACGACGGCTCCGCCGACCCCGACATCGTGCTGGCGTGCGCCGGCGACGTCGTCACCCAGGAGACGGTGGCGGCCGCCGAGATCCTGCGACAGAAGGTGCCGTCACTGCGCACCCGCGTCGTCAACGTCGTCGACCTGATGGCGCTGACCCGCCAGCGCGACCACCCGCACGGGATGAGCGAGACGCTCTTCAACGAGCTGTTCACCGACAGCGTCGACGTGATCTTCGCCTTCCACGGCTACCCCGGCGCCGTGCACCAGCTGGTGCACGGGCGCCCCGAGGCCGACCGGTTCCGGGCCCGCGGGTTCGTCGAGGAGGGCACCACGACGACGCCGTTCGACATGGTGGTGCGCAACCGGGTCTCGCGCTACCACCTGGTGATGGACGCCCTCAACAACGCGTCGCGGACGCCCCCCGGAGCGGCCGACCTCATGGCGTGGTGCGAGGAGCGGCTGGCGGCGCACGAGGCCTACGTCGTCGAGCACCTCGAGGACCTGCCGGAGGTGCGCGACTGGACGCTGGGCCGGCCGATCGAGCCGAGGTGACCCACGCGGGAGGCCCGACCGGCTCGGTGCTCGCGCTCAACTGCGGCAGCTCGACGCTCAAGGCCGCCCTGGTCGACCTGCCCTCGGGGACGCGGCGGGTCACGGTGCTGGTGGAGTCGCGCGGCTCCGGTCCGGCACGGCTGGCGGTCCATCGCGGCGCGGAGGCCACCGAGGACACGATCGACGCGGGCGACCACGCGGCGATGGTGGCCGCCGTGGTCGGCGTACTCACCGTGGGCGAGCGGCGCGACCTGCTGGCCGTGGCGCACCGGCTGGTGCACGGCGGCGCGCAGGTCCGCGACCACGCGGTGGTCGACGACGCCGTGCGCGACGCCCTGGAGGACGCGGCCGGGTTGGCCCCGCTGCACGTCCCCGCGGCGCTGCGGGCCCTCGATGCCGCGCGCGCCGCGCTGCCCGACGTACCCCACGTCGCGACGCTCGACACGGCCTACCACCGCGAGCTGCCGGAGGTGGCGTTCCGCTACGCCGTGCCGGAGGCCTGGTACGCCGACCTCGGCGTGCGCCGCTATGGCTTCCACGGGCTCAGTCACCAGTCGGTGGCCGACCAGGTGGCCGGGCGACTCGGCCGCCCCCTCGCCTCGTTGCGGCTGGTCACGCTCCACCTCGGCAACGGGTGCAGCGCCGCGGCCGTGCGCGACGGAGTCTCGGTGGACACGACGATGGGGTTCACCCCACTGGAGGGGCTGGTGATGGGCACCCGCAGCGGCGACATCGACGCCGGGGCGCTGGCCTACGTCGCCGGTCGCACGGGTGCCGGCGTGGCGGAGCTGGTGGAGGTGCTCAACCACGAGTCCGGCCTCCTCGGCCTCTCGGGGCTGAGCCACGACGTCCGCGAGCTCACCGAGGCGGAGGCGGAGGGCTCACTGCCGGCCGCGCTGGCGCTGGACGTCTACTGCTACCGCGCCGCCAAGGCCGTCGCGGCGCTGGTCGTGCCGCTCGGCGGCCTCGACGCACTGGTGCTCACCGGCGGCGTGGGTGAGCACTCCGCGCGGGTCCGCTCCGGCGTGGTGGGGCTGCTCACCCACCTCGGCCTGACCCTCGACGACGAGCTCAACGCCGTCCACGGGCTCGCGGTGGGCGGCGTACCCGGGCGGATCAGCCCTCCGGGCAACCCCTCGGTCTGGGCGATCCCCACCGACGAAGAGCTGGTGATGGCCCGCGCGGCCGCCCTGTTGGTGGGGTGACGTTGATGCTTCACCATGCTGAGTAGGTGTAGACGCACTTCGCACGACGAACTGGCCGTGCTAGGCGCAGGTTCGGCCACTCAGCATGGTCAAGCATCAACCGTCAGCCGCCGACTCGCGAGAATTACTAGGACGTCCTACTATTGACGGCATGGCCGCCACCCAGCCCCTCCATGTCCCGACGCATCCGGTCCGCTTCGTCACCGCAGCGAGCCTCTTCGACGGGCACGACGCGTCGATCAACATCATGCGGCGGATCCTGCAGAGCCAGGGCGCCGAGGTGATCCACCTGGGCCACAACCGCTCGGTCCAGGAGGTCGTCGACGCCGCGCTCGAGGAGGACGCGCAGGGGGTGGCCGTGTCGTCCTACCAGGGCGGCCACGTCGAGTACTTCAGCTACCTCTCCGAGCGGCTGGCCGAGGCCGGCGCCGGCCACGTCAAGGTCTTCGGCGGGGGTGGCGGGGTGATCGTGCCCGACGAGATCGCCCGGCTGCGCGACGGCGGCGTCACCATCTTCTCTCCCGAGGACGGCCAGCGCCTCGGCCTCGCGGCGATGGTCAACACGATGATCGAGGCCTGCGACATCGACCCGTGGGAGCAGCGCCCCGCCTCCCCCGACGCGCTGCTGACCGGCGACCGCGCGGCGCTGGCCCGGGCGGTCAGCGGCGCCGAGCTCGGACGTCTCGACGACGCCTTCCTCGACGTCGTACGCCGGGCGGCCGCGGCGCGCGAGGTGCCGGTCCTCGGACTCACCGGCACCGGCGGCTCCGGCAAGTCCTCCCTCACCGACGAGCTGGTGCGGCGGTTCCGCACCGACCAGCAGGACAAGCTCCGCATCGGCGTGGTGGCGATCGACCCGACCCGCCGCAAGGGCGGCGGCGCGCTGCTCGGCGACCGGATCCGGATGAACTCGGTCGACGGCGACCGGGTGTTCTTCCGCAGCCTCGCCACCCGCGGCGCGCACGAGCTGCCCGAGGCGCTCGACGACGTGGTCACGCTCCTCAAGGCCGCCGGCCACGACCTGGTGATCGTCGAGACCCCCGGCATCGGCCAGGGCGACGCCGCGATCGTGCCCCACGTCGACACCAGCGTCTACGTCATGACGCCGGAGTACGGCGCCGCCTCCCAGCTGGAGAAGATCGACATGCTCGACTTCGCCGACGTGGTGGCCATCAACAAGTTCGAGCGCCGCGGTGCGGCCGACGCGATGCGCGACGTCGGCCGCCAGCTGGTCCGCAACCGCGAGGCCTTCGGGAGGAGGCCGGAGGAGATGCCGGTCTTCGGCACCTCGGCCGCGACCTTCAACGACGACGGGGTCACCGCCCTCTACCAGCATCTCCGCGGTCTGCTGGCCGGAGAGGGCCTCACCCTGGACGAGGGCGTGCTCCCCCACGTCGACGTCCGGCACTCCTCGGGCATCACCGAGGTCGTCCCGCCGCAGCGGGTGCGCTACCTCGCCGAGATCGCCGAGACCGTCCGCGGCTACCACGCCGACACGGTGGCCCACGCCGAGCAGGCGCGCCGCGTCCAGCGGCTCGAGGCGGTGGCCGCGGAGCTCGGCGAGGATGCCGGCCGGGTCCCCGAGCTGCTCGACCGGGCCCGCGCCGACCTCGACCCCGCCACCGCGCAGCAGCTCGAGCGCTGGCCGTCGGTCGTCGAGTCCTACTCCGGCGACGAGCAGGTCGTGACCGTCCGGGGCCGCGAGATCCACACCAGGCTCACACGGGAGACGCTGTCGGGCAACACGATCCCGCGCGTCGCACTTCCGGCGTACGCCGACCACGGCGAGCTGGTCTCCTTCCTGCGCCGCGAGAACCTGCCCGGCTCCTTCCCGTTCACCGCCGGCGTCTTCGCCTTCAAGCGCGACACCGAGGACCCGGCCCGGATGTTCGCCGGCGAGGGCGACCCGTTCCGCACCAACCGCCGCTTCCGGCTGCTCTCGGAGCACTCCGAGGCCAAGCGGCTCTCGACGGCCTTCGACTCGGTCACGCTCTACGGCCGCGACCCCGACCCGCGCCCCGACATCTACGGCAAGGTCGGCACCTCCGGCGTCTCCGTCGCCACCCTCGACGACATGAAGGCGCTCTACGACGGCTTCGACCTGGTCTCCCCGAGCACCTCCGTGTCGATGACGATCAACGGCCCCGCGCCGACGGTGCTCGCGTTCTTCCTCAACACCACCATCGACCAGCAGGTCGACGCGTTCCGCGAGCGTGAGGGGCGCGAGCCGACCGACGAGGAGCGCGCCGAGCTGACGGCGGGAGCCTTGCAGAACGTCCGCGGCACCGTGCAGGCCGACATCCTCAAGGAGGACCAGGGCCAGAACACCTGCCTGTTCTCCACCGACTTCTCGCTCAAGATGATGGGCGACATCCAGGAGTGGTTCATCGAGAAGGGCGTCCGCAACTTCTACTCCGTCTCGATCTCCGGCTATCACATCGCCGAGGCCGGGGCGAACCCGATCAGCCAGCTGGCGTTCACGCTCGCCAACGGCTTCACCTATGTCGAGTCCTACCTCGCCCGTGGCATGGACATCGACGACTTCGCGCCCAACCTGTCGTTCTTCTTCTCCAACGGCATGGACCCGGAGTACTCCGTGATCGGCCGGGTCGCCCGCCGGATCTGGGCGGTCGCGATGCGCGACAAGTACGCCGCCTCCGAGCGCTCGCAGAAGCTGAAGTACCACATCCAGACCTCCGGCCGATCCCTCCATGCACAGGAGATGGACTTCAACGACATCCGCACCACCCTGCAGGCGCTGATCGCGATCTACGACAACGCCAACTCCCTGCACACCAACGCCTTCGACGAGGCCGTCACCACTCCGTCGGCAGAGTCGGTGCGTCGCGCGCTGGCGATCCAGCTGATCATCAACCGCGAGTGGGGTCTGGCGATGAACGAGAACCCGCTCCAGGGCTCCTTCGTCATCGACCAGCTGACCGACCTGGTCGAGGAGGCGGTGCTCGCGGAGTTCGACCGGATCACCGAGCGCGGAGGCGTCCTCGGCGCGATGGAGACCGGCTACCAGCGCGGCCGGATCCAGGACGAGTCGATGCTCTACGAGCAGCGCAAGCACGACGGCTCGCTGCCGATCATCGGCGTCAACACCTTCCTGGCCGAGCGCCGCGAGGAGCCGCACACCGTCGAGCTCGCCCGGGCCACCGAGGAGGAGAAGGCCTCCCAGCTGTCCCGGGTGCGGGCCTTCCAGGAGACCCACCGGTCGGAGGCGGAGGCCGCCCTGGCCAGGCTCAAGGCCGCCGCCGTCGCCGGCGACAACGTGTTCGCCGTGCTGATGGACGCCGCCCGCGTCTGCTCGCTCGGCCAGGTCACCGAGGCGTTCTTCGAGGTCGGCGGGGCCTACCGGCGCAACGTGTGAGCCGTCTCAGTCCTGACCGAGCTCGGCCAGCAGCTCCACGAACCACGGCTCGGAGGGGTCGAACGGCTTGCCGCCCCGGATCCGCGGGAACTCGATCGCGCGCAGCTCGTCGCCGCGCTCCTCGTCATGCCCGATGACGCCGGACTCCCGACGTAGCGCGCAGTCGACGGCGAGGTCGGTGCACTCCTTGATCAACGCCAGGTCACGGTCGTTGGACGCGGCCGAGCGGGAGAAGTAGCCGGACTTCTGCACCATCGTCTTCTCGGCACCGAGCAGCTCGGCGAACTGCTTGGCGAACCAGGCGCCGGGGTTGACCTTGTCGAGCTGGACATGGCCGAAGGGGTCGCGCGGCACCTCCTGGCCGGCCGCCTCGAGCTCCTCGACGACCTCGGCCACGCCGGCGCCCTCGGAGAGGAAGATGTTGACGCAGTCGATCTCGTCCATCACCCCGCGCAGCCGCTTCGCCTCGGCCTGCACGTCGATGTGCCGCTCCGGCACGAACACCGCGTGGACGTCCCAGGCGCGGGGGTCGTTGCCGATGCTGGGCACCCACTCCTGCGCACCGACCCAGGCGTGGTACTCCGCCGCGGTGGCGGCGGTCAGCCAGCCGCAGTTGCGCCCCATCACCTCGTGGACGATGAGCATCCGCGGGTTGGAGGAGTGCTCGGCGATGATGTTCTGGGCATAGATCGAGCCCTGCTCGGCCGCCGTCCAGGCCCCCAGCGACTGCCGGATCGGGATCACGTCGTTGTCGATGGTCTTCGGCAGCCCGACCACGGTCAGGTCGTAGTCGTTGTCGGCGAGATAGGCAGCCAGGTCGGCGGCCGTGGTGTTGGTGTCGTCGCCGCCGATGGTGTGGAGGACGTCGACCCCGTCGGCGGTCAGCTGCTCCGCCGCGACGTGGAGCGGGTCCTGCCCCTCCTGCACGAGGCCGCGCTTGACGCAGTCGGCGACGTTGGTGAGCTTGACCCGGCTGTTGCCGATCGGGGAGCCGCCGAACCGGTGCAGCAGGTGGGCGTGCTCGCGGACGTCGGGCGTGATCTCGACGGAGTCGCCCCTGAGCAGGCCGGCGTACCCGCCGCGGTAGGCGATCAGCCGGACGTCGGGCGCCACCTCGCTGTAGCGCTCGATCAGCCCTCCCACGGCCGAGGACAGGCACGGGGCGAGGCCACCAGCGGTGAGCATGGCGACGGTCCGGACGGTCATGGGCTCCTCCTGAGAGCACGGGTGCGGTGGCCGGTGACCACGGTCGACGACTCAACCATTGTTGCGTCACCTCCGCCACCGGCGCACGCGCGTCCCGTCATCCGGGCTGACGCTGCGATAGTCCGCTACGCAAGGCACCAGGGCGCGTACGGTGCGCCCGTAGCGGACTATCGGGTTGACGCGGCGAACGAGCCGATCTCCTCCGCGAGCCGGGGAGGGCTGATCCAGCGGCACGAAGGTGCGGGCACCTCGGGATCTCGACGAGCCGCGCTGCCGAGAAGGCGGCCTGCAGCCGGTGCGCCAGCGAGATCCGGAAGAACCGGTCCTCGGGCGCCCAGCAGAGCAGGACCGGTCGCGGAACGCGCCCAACCTGGACCCGACCTCGGCGAGATCGGCGGCCCGGGCGGCCCGGGCGAACGTGGCCACGTCCCGACGGACACCCGCATCCTGGAGGTACGACGACACCCAGGGCAGGCTCTCGCCCGCGCTCAGCCGTCGGCGTACCAGGAGGCCGAAGCCGAGCACCCCGTTGCGCACGCGCGCAGACCGGGTCAGCGCCAGCAGCGGACGCGCGAACCTCGGATGCCTGGCGATGCGGAACAGCAACCCGAACGGGAAGGGAGGGAAGATCTCGAAGCCGTCGCAGTTGGTCAGCACCAGCCGACCGACCCGGTCAGGCGAGGCATCGACCACGAACTGGCAGATGGCGCCGCCGGTGTCGTTGCCCACCAGCGTGACGTCGTCGAGATCCATCCGATGCATCAGCTCGGACACCAGGCTCGCGACCCCGCGCGGCGACAGGTCGGCGCCGGCGCGCATCGCGGGGCGATGGGCACCCAGCGGCCAGGTGGGCACCAGGCAACGGAACCCCCGGGCGGCCACCATGCCGGGCACCTCCCCCACAGCGTGCCGTCGACCAGGAAGCCGTGCACGAACAGCACCACCGGCCCCGAGGGCGGCCCCAGCTCCCGGAACCGCACCGTTCCGGCCTGACAGCTCGATGTCCTGCATCCCACGACCTCTCGTTCGACTGCGCCAGCGTGCAGGTGACCCGGGCGACCTGGCGATGACCTCCGAGGTCATCGGCGAACGGCGCCTCACGACCTAGGCTCGACGCATGTCGTCGGCACCGGTCCCCACCGTTGGCCCGCTGCCGTCAGTGGCGCGAGGACCGTCGTCTCAGCCAGCTCGAGCTGGCCTCACGCGCCGCGGTCAGCACCCGCCACCTCAGCTTCGTCGAGACCGGCAAGGCACGCCCGACCGCGGCCATGATCGAGCGGCTGGCCGACCAGCTCGACGTGCCACTGCGGGAGCGCAACGACCTGCTGCTCGCCGGCGGCTTCGCCCCTCGGTACGGCGTCCGCGGCCTCGACGACGACGACCTCGCCCCGGTGCTGGACGGCCTGCGCCGGGTGCTCGACGCCTACCTGCCCGCGCCGGCGCTGCTCCTCGACGACCGCTGGGACGTCGTCGACGCCAACACTGCGGCCTTCCAGCTGATGGCCGACTGCGACCCGGCCCTGCTCGAGCCGCCGATCAACGCGATCCGGGTCAGCCTGCACCCCGGCGGCCTGGCGCCGCGCATCCGCAACCTGCCCGTGTGGGGCGCCAACATCCACCAGCGGGTCCGGATGCGCGCCGAGCGTCGCCGGGACCCGGCACTGTGGGCGCTGGCCGAGGAGATCGCCGGCTATGTCGACGTCCGCGCCCAGCCGCCGGCGACCGACCCGGTGCTCGCGGTCGAGCTGGAGACCGAGGACCAGGGCTGCGTCCGGTTCTTCGGGCTGGCCACCCAGCTGGAGACCGCCACCGACGTCACCCTGGCCGAGCTCCACCTCGAGGCGTTCCTCCCGGCGGACGCCGCTTCACAGGAGTGGCTGATCGCCGCCCTCCGATAGTCCGCTACGTAGAGCACCACATGTCCCGGAGAACTGGTGCTTTGCGTAGCGGACTATCGCCCCAGGGTCACGCGCGCCGGGGGAACTGGGTGAAGTCGGGGGTGCGCTTGGCCTTGAACGCCTCGCGACCCTCCTGGGCCTCCGCCTGTCCGTAGAACAGCAGGTTGGCGTCGTGGGCCAGCTGCTGGATGCCGGCATAGCCGTCCTCGTGGGCGTGGAACGACAGCTTCGAGAGCCGCAGCGCCCACGGGGAGAGCGCCAGCATCTCGCGACACCACCTGACGGTCTCGGCCTCCAGGTCGGCCAGCGGCACCACGGTGTTGACCAGCCCCATTTCGAGGGCCTGCTCGGCGTCGTACTGCCGGCAGAGCATCCAGATCTCCTTGGCCTTCTTGGGTCCCACCAGGTCGGAGAGGATCGAGGCGCCGTAGCCGCCGTCGAACGACCCGACCTTCGGGCCGACCTGGCCGAAGCGGGCGTTGGCGGCGGCGATGGTGAGGTCGCAGACCAGGTGCAGCACGTGGCCGCCCCCGATCGCCCAGCCGGCGACCATGGCGATGATCGGCTTGGGGCAGCGTCGCATCGCGACGTGCAGGTCGGTCACGTGGAAGCGGCCGGTGGCCGCCTCGTCGGTCTTGTAGCCGGAGTCGCCGCGCACCCGCTGGTCGCCGCCGGAGCAGAACGCCTTGTCACCCGCGCCGGTGAGGATGATGACCCCGACCGACTCGTCCTCCCGGGCGACCATCAGCGCGTCCGACACCTCGATCAGCGTCTGCGGCCGGAAGGCGTTGTGCACCTCGGGCCGGTTGATCGTGATCTTGGCGATGCCGTCGGACGTCGTCTCGTAGACGATGTCGGTGTAGTCCCCGGAGGCGCGCCAGTCGATGGTGGTGTCGGTCATGCCCGTCATTGTGCCGGGCTGAGCCGGGCCTACTCGACCCGGCTCGGCGCCAGCTCCTGCATCTGGGTGACCAGCCGCTCGGTGTCCTCGGCCGACCAGCCCGAGGGAGGCAGGATCGCGGCCCACGCCCGGGCCGGCTCCTGGCCGAACTCGTGCCCCTGGCCGGCCGGGACGGCGTTGGCGACCATCTGGTCGGCCGCCACCTGGAGCATGGTCACCACCGGGAACCAGCGGGTGTGGTCGCTGACGTCACGCCCGCGCGGCTCGCTGAGCCAGTCGGGCTTCTCCAGGGCCAGCGACCAGTCCCACCAGGTGATCGGGTCGTTGGCGTGCTGGAGGTAGCCGACCCGCGGCGCCGTCCACTCGCCGAGGGAGGTCCAGTCGGAGGGCTGGTCGGCGAAGCGGACCGTGCGACCGCCGTCGTAGACCGGCAGCACCTCCGGCGTACCGGCGTCACGCTCGGCCGTGAACCGGCTCCACAGGCGGTTGCCGTTGGGTGGCCCGACGAAGAGCGCGCCGTCGGTGCGGTTGGCGAGGTCCTGGGCCCCGCTGAACGCGGCCTCCCCGCCGAAGGTGCCGAGGCTCTCGCCGCTGACCACGAGCAGGGGCCGCTGGTCGGCCGGCAGGGTGCTCCAGTGCGCGTAGACCGCGTCGAAGAGCAGCCGGCCGGCGTCCTGGGCGCGGTCGCCGTCGACCAGGAAGGACATCCAGCTCGGGAGGTAGGAGTACTGCATGCTGACGGTGGCCGTGTCGCCGGCCCAGAGGTACTCCAGCGCCTGCGCCTGGTTCTCGTTGACCCAGCCGCGGCCGGTGCCGGTGACGACGTTGAGGACCGCCCGGTCGAAACCGCCGGTCCGCTCCAGCTCGTCGACCGCGCGCTGCGCCTGGTCGGCAAGGTCGGCGAGGTCGAGGCCGTCCGCGGCGCCGACGTAGGCGCGCACCGGCTGCTCGGCAGCCCCCCCGGTGAAGGCGGCGATGTCCTCGGCCGTCGGGGTGTTGGCGATGAAGACCCGGCCCTGCCGGCCCAGCTCGGCCCAGCTCTCGCCGGACCGCGGGCCACCGGACACGGTCGCCCCGGTCGGCGCCAGCTCGGCGGTGCTGTACTCGTCGTTGACGGCCGCGAAGGTCGCGTCGAGCGTGCCGACCACTCCCCCGCTGAGTGGACCGGTCACCACGGCCCACACCAGCCAGGTCACCAGCAGGCCACCGGCGACCAGCGCCACCCGCTCCGGGAGCACCCGCTCGATCTGCCGTGCCACCCAGCGCCCCGCGGCCTTGAGCCCGCGGGCGACCAGCAGCAGGATCACGAACAGGACGGCGAGCAGCAGCAGCATCTGCAGGTCGGCACCGAGCCCGTCGCGCGCGACCCCGACGTCGTCGCGCAGCTGGTCGTCCCAGCGGTGCGAGAGCACCAGCGCGACCGCCGTCCCCAACGCGCCGGCCACCCCGACCACCCGCCAGGTACGCCGGCGGGCCGGCCCCGCGTCGAGACGGACGCCACTGCTGCGCAGCATCCAGCCGGCCAGCGCGCCGACGCCGTAGCCCAGCGCCGCCGACACGGCCGTCACCAGGCCCTGGAAGACCGGGCCGAGCGGCAGCAGCGACGGGGTCAGCGACGCCCACGCGAACAGCAGGGCGCCCACGGTGGGGGCCAGCGGTGCACGCAGCTGGCGGACGGCCCACGAGCGGACACGTCGGCGCGTGGCCACACCCTGGGACTCGAGCACGGACGCGATTCTCGCACCCCACGGCGCCGCCCCGAGACCCGGTATCTTGCCGCCATGAGCGACCCGCGCCCCCGGCGCTGGCTGGTGTTCCGCGCCGGCGACGTCGTCCGCGCGCTCCTCGGGCTGGTCGGTGCTGCCCTCGGCCTGCTCGTCGCGTCGTGGCTGGTGCCGAGCTTCAGCGTCGACGGTCCGGTGCAGGCCTTCGTGGTGGCCGTCAACGTGGCGGTCTGGGGCTTCCTGCTGCGCCCCGTGCTGGTGCGGCTGTCGGTGTTCTTCGGGTGGGCGGGGGCGGCGCTGGTCGGCCTCTTCGGACAGGCCACGATCATCTGGCTGGCCACCCTCGACCTCGAGGACACCCGGATCAGCAGCGTGCTCGGCGCGGTGCTCGCCTCCTGGGTCGTGGCCGCGGTCGGCATGGCGTTCTCGTGGGTCGCCACGGCCGGCACCGAGGACGCCGTCACGGCCCAGCTGCTGCGCCGGGCGAAGCGCCGACCGGTCTCCGTCGCCGACCCGGACGTCCCCGGCGTGGTGTTCGTCCAGATGGACGGCGTGCCCTACCCGGTCCTCGACTGGAGCGTGCGGGCCGGGACCCTACCCACCCTGTCCCGGTGGATCCGCAGCGGCTCGCACCAGATGGCGGAGTGGCGACCCAAGCTGCCCGCCACCACGCCCGCCAGCCAGATGGGCATCCTGCACGGCACCATCGACGGCATCCCCGCCTTCCGGTGGGTCGACCGCGACGAGGGCAAGGTCTATGTCGCCAACAAGCCCGCCGACGCCGCGCTGATCGAGGCGCGGCACTCCGACGGCACCGGCCTGCTGGCCGACGACGGGGTGTCGGTCAGCAACCTGTTCACCGGCGACGCGCCCACGGCCTACGCCACGATGAGCGCGGTCCAGCGGACCCAGGAGACACGGGAGACCCGGCTCACCCTGGCCGGTTTCCTCGCCAGCCCCAACGGTCTGGCCCGCGCGATCCCGCGAATGGTCGGCGAGATGGCGCGCGAGCGGTTCCAGTCGAGACGCGCCATCCGCCGCGACATCCGGCCCCGCGTCCACCGAGGCTGGGGCTTCGTCGGCGAGCGTGCCGCGCTGGCCGGCGTACTCCGGGACCTGAACACGTCGCTGGTCGCCGACGCGATGCTCAAGGGGCGCCGCTCGGTCTACGTCGACTACGTCGACTACGACGCGATCGCTCACCATGCCGGGACGCTGCGGCCGGAGTCGCTCGAGGCCCTGACCGCGATCGACGAGGTGCTGGCGCGGCTCGAGGCGGTGGCGCAGGTCGCGCCGCGGCGCTACCACCTGGTGGTGCTCAGCGACCACGGCCAGTCGCAGGGCACGATCTTCGCCGAGCGCTACGACGAGGACCTGGCGACGCTCGTCGCCCGGCTCGCCGACACCGCCGTGGTCGACGCGAGCGAGAACACCGAGGGCTCCGGCGCCCTGCACTCGATGCTGGCGTCGTCGAGCAGCGACGACACGGTCCTGGGCCGGGCCCTGGCGCGCAGCAGCGCCCGGCTCGCCGAGCGCACCTTCGCGGAGAGCGACCAGGCGGCCGCCACCGAGGAAACCGCCGGCGAGGGCGGCGAGGGCGAGCCGTTCCTGGTCTTCGGCTCCGGCAACCTCGGGCTGGTCTACGTCGCGGGCGAGTCGCACCGGCTGACCCTGCAGGAGCTGAGCGACCGCTACCCCGCCCTGGTCCCCGGCCTGGTGGCGCATCCGGGGATCGGCTTCGTCGTGGTCGCCACCGAGGAGCACGGACCGGTGGCGCTCGGCCCCGGCGGAGAGCACCGGGTGCGGGACGGCGTCATCACCGGCGAGGACCCGCTGGCGGCGTACGGCGACCAGGCGGCGGAGTTCGTGCTCCGCGCGGCCACCATGCCCGAGGCCCCGGACATCTACGTCAACAGCATCATCGACGAGATGGGCGAGGTGGCCGCCTTCGAGGGACTGGTCAGCTGTCACGGGGGACTGGGCGGCTGGCAGGACCGCGCCATGCTGGTCTGGCCGGCCGAGCTGCCCGCCCCCGACGGGATGGTGGTCGGCGCCGACGCGCTGCACCAGGTCCTGGTCGGCTGGCTGGAGCACCTCGGCCAGCGCCGCGACGTACGCCGGCGGGGCCGGGCCACGACGGAAGCGTGAGGAACGCCGAAGGGCGGACCCGAGGCCGGGCCCGCCCTTCGCGCGCGTGGCAGGTGAAGGATTCGAACCTTCGAAGCTTTCGCGACGGATTTACAGTCCGCTCCCATTGGCCGCTCGGGCAACCTGCCGGCGCGTCCCCCGGGTTTGAGCCCGGCGGAGCAAGAGGAAACAATAGCCGAGCCCGCTGGCACGACGAAAACCGAGGCGGGCCCCCGCGAGACCCGCACCACCGCACCCAGGAGGCGCACGCCATGGCCGACTCGTCTTTCGACATCGTCAGCAAGATCGACCGCCAGGAGGTCGACAACGCCCTCGGGCAGGCGGCCCGTGAGGTCGCCACCCGCTTCGACTTCAAGGGCACCGGCGCCACCATCGCCTGGCAGGGCGAGGAGGCCATCGAGATCTCCGCCTCCGCCGACGACCGGGCCCGGGCCGTCCTCGACGTCTTCCAGCAGAAGCTCATCAAGCGCGGTCAGAGCCTGAAGATCCTCGACGCCTCCGAGCCCCGGCAGTCGGGTCAGCAGTCGAAGATCGGCGTCGCCCTCAAGGAGGGCATCAGCTCCGAGAACGCCAAGAAGATCGCCAAGCTGATCCGCGACAAGGGCCCCAAGGGCGTGAAGACACAGATCCAGGGCGACGAGCTGCGCGTCTCGAGCAAGAAGCGCGACGACCTCCAAGCCGTGATCGCGCTGGTCAAGGAGCAGGACTACGACTTCGCGGTGCAGTTCACCAACTACCGCTGACCGACCGCCGATCAGCCGGCAGCGGACACGTCGGCGCAGACGACTCCCCGGTTGCCCTCCTGGTCGGCGATCACGGTGAGGCCGGGGCTGTTGCTGTCGTCGACGACGGTGCCGCCCGCCGCGACGGCCGCGGCGACCCGCTGCTCGACCACCTCCGGCGGCACATAGACCTCCACATGGAACCGCTCCCGCGCGGTCCCCGACGTGTCGGCGTCTCCGAACCAGAGGTTGGGCACCCGGCCGGTCGCATCGCGGACCTCGTCGCTGGGCGTCCCGCGACCCTGCGACTCCGCGCTCCCCGTCAGCAGGGCGGCCCACACGGGCGCGATGGTCGCCGACGCCGCGGTGTCGAGCCCGAGCTCGATCTCGCTGACCGACGCGGGATCGGCATCGAGGGCGTGGCCGGCGGCGATCTCGGTGATCCGGCGCGCGAGGTCGACGTCTTGCTGGGTGACCCACTCGACGATGTACTCGGTGCCGTCGTCGTCGCGAAAGACGGCCTCGTCGGTGACCAGCTCGAGGTCGACGTGGCCACGCCCGATCGACACCCGCGGATGGTGGCCGAGCTCGTCACCCGCCTCCGCCACCGCGGCCACGAACCGCGCCCCCGCGCCGAAGCCGGGAGTGAGATAGCGAGCGTGCAGCCCCTGGGCCAGCTTGCGCCAGTCGGCCAGCCCTGCCTCACCGATCCGTTCGCCGCGCAACATGTCCATGACCCTCACCCTAGGCACTCGACACGCGCGGCGGCACCATGCGCCGGAGCGAGACCGCACCCCTTCCGCTCGATACGCTGCTGGCGGTCCCACGACAGGAGTCGACATGTCCTTCGGTGAAGCAGTCTCATCCGTCCTGAACCAGTACGTCGGCTTCGAGGGCCGCGCCCGTCGGCGGGAGTACTGGTTCTGGGTGCTGGCCCTCGTGCTCGCCGAGATCGTGGCCGGCATCGTCTACGGCATGTCGCACACCCTCGGCGGCATCCTCCTCGCGATCATCGGCATCGGCACCATCGTGCCCACCATCGCGGTGAGCATCCGCCGGCTGCACGACACCGACCGGTCCGGATGGTGGCTGCTCCTCGGCCTGGTCCCGTTCGGTGCTCTGGTGCTGTGGGTCTTCTACCTGATGGACGGGACGCCCGGCGACAACCAGTACGGCCCCTCGCCCAAGGCCGTCGCGGCGGCGTAGCCACCCGCCGGCCGGGCGCACGACCGTCCGGCCGCAGGATGCGTGACCGGCGTCACGCCACGCCGAGCGTCCGGAGGCCGGCGCAGGCTGGGGTGCGGCCGGCCGCAGGGCTATCGTGGGTGGTCGCTGGGGCGGTCGTCGCCGGGACGAACCCCGCCCGCCCGGCGACGAGAAGGCAGGCGAAAGGTGACCAAGCAGGTCAAGCAGCTCGACCGCGTCATCATCAGGTTCGCAGGTGACTCCGGCGACGGGATGCAGCTGACCGGTGACCGCTTCACCCAGCAGTCGGCGGCCTTCGGCAACGACCTGTCCACGCTGCCCAACTTCCCGGCCGAGATCCGCGCCCCGCAAGGCACCCTGCCGGGGGTGTCCTCGTTCCAGGTGCACTTCGCCGACCACGACATCCTGACGCCGGGCGACGCGCCCGACGTGCTGGTGGCCATGAACCCGGCCGCGCTGCGCGCCAACCTGGGCGACCTGCCCCCGGGCGCGACGGTCATCGTCGACACGCACGACTTCACCGACCGCAACCTCGCCAAGGCGGGCTACTCCGGGAACCCCCTCGACGACGACTCGCTCGATTCCTATCTCGTGCATCCGGTCGACCTCACCGGGATGACCGTGGAGGCGGTGAAGGAGTTCGGGCTCTCCCGCAAGGACGCCGGCCGGGCCAAGAACATGTTCGCGCTCGGCCTGGTCTCGTGGATGTACGGCCGTCCGGTCGAGACCACCGTCGACTTCCTCAGCCGGCGCTTCGCGAAGGTCCCCGACATCCGCGACGCCAACATCACCGCCTTCACGGCGGGATGGAACTTCGGCGAGACGACCGAGGCGTTCGCCGTCTCCTACGAGATCAAGCCCGCGACGATGCCGCCGGGCACCTACCGCAACATCACCGGCAACCTGGCGCTGGCCTACGGTCTGGTCGCCGCCGGCGTGCAGTCCGGGCTGCCGGTCTTCCTCGGCTCCTACCCGATCACTCCGGCCTCCGACGTGCTCCACGAGCTGAGCAAGCACAAGTCGTTCGGGGTGACGACCTTCCAGGCCGAGGACGAGATCGCCGGCATCGGCGCCGCGCTCGGGGCCAGCTTCGCGGGTCACCTCGGAGTGACCACGACCTCCGGGCCGGGCATCGCGCTGAAGTCGGAGACCATCGGTCTCGCGGTGATGACCGAGCTCCCGCTGCTGGTGGTCGACGTGCAGCGCGGAGGCCCCTCGACCGGACTGCCGACCAAGACCGAACAGGCCGACCTGCTGCAGGCGATGTTCGGCCGCAACGGCGAGGCTCCGGTGCCGATCGTGGCTCCCCGCTCGCCGGGAGACTGCTTCCAGACGGCCCTCGAGGCGGCCCGGATCGCGGTGACCTACCGCACCCCGGTGATGCTGCTCTCCGACGGCTACCTCGCCAACGGCTCGGAGCCGTGGCGCATCCCCGAGCTCGACGAGCTGCCGACCATCGACCCTGGGTTCGCCACCCGGACCAACCAGCGTGACGAGGACGGGTCGGAGGAGTTCTGGCCCTACCTCCGTGACGAGGCCACCCTGGCGCGGCCCTGGGCGATTCCCGGCACGCCGGGGCTCGAGCATCGCATCGGCGGCCTGGAGAAGGCCGACGGCAACGGCAACATCTCCTACGACCCCGCCAACCACGACTTCATGGTGCGCAGCCGGCAGGCCAAGGTCGACCGGATCGCCGCGTCCCTGCCGCCGATCGAGGTCGACGACCCGTCCGGAGCCCCCGGCGCAGGCGAGGCCAAGGTGCTGGTGCTCGGCTGGGGCTCGACCTACGGCCCCATCGGAGCCGGCGTACGACGGGTGCGGCGCGCGGGGTTCGCCGTGGCGCAGGCACACCTGCGCCACCTCAACCCGTTCCCCGCAGACCTGGGCGACGTGCTGGCCCGCTACGACAAGGTGCTCGTCCCGGAGATGAACCTCGGCCAGCTGGCGATGCTGCTGCGTGCCCGCTACCTCGTCGACGTGATCGGCTACAACCGCGTGCAGGGACTTCCCATCAAGGCCGGTGAGCTCGCCGAGGCGATCGCCGAGCTGGTCTCCCAGTCCGAGGGTGTCCGGGTCGACCTGACCGGCACCGAGGACCACACCCGCGAGGCCCACGGCCGCCAGATCCAGTCCGAGGGGGCGCTGTCGTGACCAGCACCGACCTGCCCTTCCCCGGCCTCCACTCCGGCATCGAGCGGGTGCCCCGGCTCGCGGAGGACCAGCCGGCCCAGACCGGCAAGGACTTCACCTCCGACCAGGAGGTCCGCTGGTGCCCGGGCTGCGGCGACTACGCCGTGCTCAAGGCGGTGCAGAGCTTCCTGCCCGATCTGGGACTGCGCCGCGAGAACATCGTCTTCATCTCCGGCATCGGCTGCTCCTCGCGGTTCCCCTACTACCTCGACACCTACGGGATGCACTCCATCCACGGACGGGCGCCGGCGATCGCGACCGGCATCGCCACCGCCCGGGAGGACCTCTCGGTCTGGGTCGTGACCGGCGACGGCGATGCGCTCTCGATCGGCGGCAACCACCTGATCCATGCGCTGCGCCGCAACATCAACATGACGATCCTGCTGTTCAACAACCGGATCTACGGCCTCACCAAGGGCCAGTACTCCCCCACGTCCGAGCCGGGCAAGGTCACCAAGTCCACGCCGGTCGGCTCGATCGACCATCCGTTCAACCCGGTCTCGCTGGCGCTGGGCGCCGAGGGCTCCTTCGTGGCGCGCACCATCGACTCCGACCGCAAGCACCTCACCGGCGTGCTGTCCGCCGCCGCGGCGCACCGGGGGACGTCCTTCGTCGAGATCTACCAGAACTGCCCGATCTTCAACGACGGCGCCTTCGACGCCGTCAAGGGCCGCGACACCGAGGACGCCATCATCCCGTTGGTCCACGGCGAGCCGATCCGGTTCGGCAAGGACGGCGGCAAGGGGCTGATCCGCGACGCCGCCGGTGGCGGCGTCAAGATCGCCGAGGTCGCCGAGGTCGGCGAGGAGTCCCTGTTGGTCCACGACGCCTACCAGCCCGACCCGAGCACCGCCTTCGCGATCTCCCGCCTCACCGACGCCGGCCACCTCCACCAGGCGCCGATCGGCATCTTCCGCCAGGTCGAGCGGCCGACGTACGACGACCAGGCGCGCGCCCAGGTCACGACCGCGGAGGCGCTGGTCGACCAGGCCCGCGAGGCTCAGCTCGCGTCGCTGATCACCGGCAGCGACACCTGGACCGTGGTCTGAGGCCCCCTCAGCCGCCGGGGCGCAGCCCACGCACCGTCAGGACGGCGTCGAGGTCGTCGAGCGCGTCGGCCCAGCGTCGGCGCAGGAGTGTCGGCACGGAGCCGGCCAGGGTGTCCGCCAGGGCCGCACGGAAGTCCGCCACCACGGCGTCGGGCAGGGGGAGCCACGGGAAGATGTCGGCGATCGTCCGCGCGAACCCCTGTCCGTGTCCGGCGACCCAGCCGGGGCCGGCCTCGAGGTAGCCCCACAGGTAGTCGGTGACGAGGGCGTGGTGACCGGGATGGAACAGGCCACGGCCGAGCGCCTGGAACTCCCGACCGGACAGGTCAGCGGTCAGCAGCATCGTCCAGGCCCACCGCTTGGCCTCGTCGGTGGGCGACGCCGCCCGAGCCCGCAGCCCCGCTAGCTGTCCGTCGGTGGACCGGTCCCGCTGCAGCTCCTCGTCGACGAGGGAGGGGTCGTCGCCCCCGGCGACCAGCCGACGCACCAGGTCCCAGCGCAGGGCTGGGTCGAGGTCGACGCCGGTGTCGGCGCGGCCCGAGGTGAGCCAGCCGCGCAGCCGACCCAGGTCGGGGCTGGTCCCGATGAGCACCCGGGTCGCGTCCCTCGACAGGGTCGGGGCGGAGACCACCCGGTCGGCCGCCTCCGAGACGGCGGCCAGCAGGTCGGCGTGCTGGTCCGGGTCGGCGAACCGCTGGGCGATCCACCGCACCACGTGCTCCTCGACGCCGACGAACACGATCGGATGGCGCTCGCCGCCCAGATGGCGCTCGACGAGGTCGCGCAGCCTCGGGACCGACAGGTCGCCGGACTCGCACCGTTCGAGCTCGTGCGCCCAGAGCATCGCGCGGGCGAGCGGGTCCGCGACCGACGAGAGATGGGAGGCGACGGCCTCCTCCGTCGCCGAGTCGAGGCGGACGAGGGCGTAGGTGTCCTCCGCGGTGTTGGGCACCACCAGCAGCCCCGACCAGTCGGTGAGTCGCACGGGGTCGGACTCGAGGTCGACCGTCCGGTGCGCCACCGTGCGGGGCCGATGGTCGAAGGCCGTGACGCCGAGGCGGTGCGGGCGGCTGCCGAGCCGGGTCAGCACGGGGACCCCGGCGGCGTCGACCGTGGCCTCGATGACGTCGAAGCCGGTGGTGCGCAGCCACCCGTCGGCCCAGCCGCGCACGTCCCGGTCGGTCACCCCGTCGAGCGCGTCCAGGTAGTCGGCGAGGTCGGCGTTGTCGAACCGATGCGCAGTGAGATAGCGATCGGACCCCGCCGCGACCGTGTCCTCGCCCAGCCAGGTCACCAGCTGGCGCAGCACCGCGTTGCCCTTCGCGTAGGTGATCATGTCGAAGTTCCCGAGCGCCGTGTCCACGTCGACGACGTCGGCGGCGTCCGGGGCCACCGGGTGGGTCGAGCGTCGTCGGTCTGCACGGTAGGCCGTCGGCTTGCGAGCGAGCGCAAGGTCGACCCACGTCGCGTCATGGCCCACGGCATGGCCGACGGCGTAGCCCATGTAGTCGGCGAAGGACTCGTTGAGCCACGAGTCCTCCCACCAGCGCATCGTCACCAGGTCCCCGAACCACATGTGGGCCATCTCGTGCGCGATCACCTCCGCGCGGGCCAGGGACTCGCGGGGCGTCGGCTCCCCTCGCGGCAGGAACAGCTCGTGGAACGTGACCGCTCCAGGCATCTCCATCGCCCCCCAGGTGAGTCCGGCGACGAACACCTGGTGGTAGTCATCGAACGGATAGGGCTCGGTGAAGACGCGTTGGTAGTGGTCGAAGCAGTCGTCGGTGAGGCGACGCAGCTCGGCGGAGTCGCGGTCGAGCAGTGCGGCCTGCGAGCCCCGCACGTGCCAGCCGAACGTCGCCTCGCGCTCGCCGTCGCCGGTGCGGACCGAGCGCTCCCAGGTGTGGGAGTACCACGGCCCGCCACAGAGCACGAAGAGGTACGGCGGGATCCTCGGGGTCGCCGAGAACGTCCAGCGGTCGTGGTCGCCATGTCCGGTTCGCTCGCGGACGCGCCCGTTGGCGAGCACCGTCCAGTGCGACGGCGCCGCGACCGAGAGGGCGACGGTCGCCTTGAGGTCGGGTTGGTCGAAGCACGCGAACACCCGCTGGGCGACGTCCATCCCGCAGAGCGCCGAGGTGTAGCGCTCCCCGTCGGCCACATCCACCATGGTGTGCATCCCCTCGCCGTCACCGACGTAGGGCAGCCGCGCGCTGATGCGGACCTCGTTGGTCCGGCGGAGGTCCGAGAGCACGATCCTGTCGTCGACGTAGGTGGCCTCGCGCTCGACGCCGTCCCGCCAGATCCTGACGTCCTCCGCGTCGGCGAGCTCGAGGAACGTCGTCGCGCCCGACTCGCGGGACTCGAAGCGGATCGTCGTCAGGCTGGTGAAGGCCTGCTCGTCAGTGAGGTCGAGGAACACCTCGTAGGCCACGGCGCCCACGATCCGGGAGCGAGCGCGGGCCTCCTGCCAGGTGAGCGACATGCGGCCGACCGTACCGCGACCTACGACGCGACCGGGCCCGTCGACCACTCAGGTCGACGGGCCCGGTCGTGGATCGTGGCGGCGCTCAGATCCAGTAGAGCTTGATCTTCGGGCTCAGCGAGGCCTCGAAGCCGCCGGAGGCCTTGACCCGGGCCTGGTAGACGACCTTGCCCTTGTTGGGCACGGCGACGTAGGCCTTGTACTTGCTCTTGGAGTTGGTCTTGACGGTCTTGTAGGACACCATCTTGCAGCCGTTGGAACCGCACTTGCGCTTCTTGATGATGACCGTCTTGTTCTTGTAGGTGCCCGAGACCTTGCCGAAGACCCAGGCGGTCTTGCCCTTGTTGTCGGCGCTGATCGTGATGGTCCGGGTGGTCAGGGTCGCCTTGGCCGTGGGCGCGGCGGACGCGCGGGACCCGAGCTCGCTCGGTGCAGCCTGCGCGGGCGCTGCCAGGCCGAGGGCGACCGGCGCCGTCAGTGCGGCCGAGACGAGCAGAGTGGTGATGCGGTTCACGAGTTATCCCCCGTAGGTCGGTGTGCTGTCGCCGTCACCCTACCCAGGGCGAACGGGCTCTAATCATCTGACCCGGACGAGTTTCGCGACTACCCGAGGAAGACCTTCCACACGCCGCTGAGAGACACGTCGTAGCCGCCGTAGGCGGGCACCTTGGCCCGGTAGAACCACGTGCCCTTGCGCGGCACGGCGATCTCCTGCTTGTAGTGCACCGTGTCATCGGTCGTGGTCTTGGCATAGAACTTCCAGGCGCACTTGCGGCACTTCTTGCGCTGGACGTAGACGGCTCTGCCCGGGTCGCCGGGGTCGACCTTGCCCTTGAAGATCAGGTGGCCCTTGTTCTTCACCACCTTGGACACCACGGTGCGGGTCGGCAGGGGGTCGGTGCCGGCGGCCGCCGCCGGGCCGGCGGTCGGCCCCGCGGTCAGGCCGGCGACCAGCGCCGCGGTGATCACGGAGGCGGCGAGCGTGCCCGATCCGGTGGCCGTCATGGATCCCCCTCAGTCGCCGGCACGCCCGGCCCTATGCTGGCGCGGTGTCGGAGTCGCGCCGTGGTCTGTTGTTCGGCGTCGCGGCCTACACCATGTGGGGCGCCTTCCCACTCTACTGGCCGCTGCTGAAGCCCGCGGGCGCCATGGAGATCCTCGCCCACCGGGTGCTGTGGTCGGCCGTGGTGATGGGGCTGCTGGTGGTCGCGCTGCGCCGACGGGCGGCGTTCGCGGCGATCCTGCGCGACCGCCGACGGTTGCTGATCCTGTCCGGCGCCGCCGCCGTGATCAGCGTCAACTGGCTGACCTACATCTGGGCGGTCAACCACGACCGGGTGGTGGAGTCGAGCCTGGGCTACTTCATCAACCCCCTGGTCAGCGTGCTGATGGGCATCGTGGTGCTCGGTGAACGGCTCCGCCGCGAGCAGTGGGTGGCCGTCGCGGTCGCCGTGGTCGCGGTCGGGGTGCTGACCATCGACTACGGCCAGGTGCCGTGGGTGGCGCTGGTGCTGGCCTGCTCGTTCGGGACCTATGGGCTGGCGAAGAAGGTCGCAGGCGTCGGCGCCGTGGAGTCGCTGTCGTTCGAGACCGTCGTGATCGCGCCCGTGGCGGCGGCGTACCTCGGTTGGCTCATCTCCCACGGCGACTCCACGTTCGCGGGAGAGGGCGTCGGTCACGCGCTGCTGCTCGCCTCGACCGGGCTGGTGACGGCGATCCCACTGATCTGCTTCGGCGCGGCCGCGACCAGGATCCCGCTGGTCACGCTGGGGCTGCTGCAGTACCTCGCGCCGGTCTTCCAGTTCGCGCTCGGCGTCTGGTGGTTCCACGAGGCGATGCCGGTGGGCCGCTGGCTGGGCTTCGTCCTGGTGTGGCTCGCGCTCGCCCTGTTCACCGTCGAGGCGTGGCGGCATCGCCGTCGACAGCTCCGGCTGGTGGCGGAGACGTCGGCGGCGTGAGGGGTTGTGGCTACGCCGACCGCACGGCGATCACGTCGGCGAAGGCCTCGAGGGCGTCGCGGACGGAGCCCTCGGGGAGCGCGGTGAGGAGCTCCTTGGCCCGACGGGCCTGGTCGATGACGTAGGCGCGCGCCTGATCCATCGCCGGGTGCGCGCGGAGCAGGGTGAGGGTCTCGTCGAGCAGCGCGTCGTCGGTCAGGTCGGCGTCGAGCAGCTCCAGCAGCCGCGCATCGGCGGGGTCGGTCGAGGCCCGCGCCATCAGCACCGGCAGCGTCGGGACGCCCTCCTTCAGGTCGGTGCCGGGCGTCTTGCCCGACTCGTCCGACTCCGACGCGACGTCGAGGATGTCATCGGAGAGCTGGAAGGCGGAGCCCACGATCTCGCCGTACGACGTCAGGGCGCGCTGCACGTCGGCCGACGCGCCGCCGAAGATCGCGCCGTAGCGGGCGGAGGTGGCGATGAGCGAGCCGGTCTTGCCGGCGACGACGTCGAGATAGTGCCGCAACGGGTCCTGGTCGGGCCCGGGCTTCAGCGTCTCCAGGATCTGGCCCTCGACCAGCGCCGTGAAGGTCTCGGCCTGGATCCGCACCGCGGCCGCGCCGAGCTCGGCGGTCAGCTCCGACGACTTCGAGAACAGGAAGTCGCCGGTCAGGATCGCGACATGGTTGTCCCAGCGGGCGTTGGCGGAGTCGGCCCCCCGACGCAGCAGCGCCTCGTCCATCACGTCGTCGTGGTAGAGCGAGGCCAGGTGGGTGAGCTCGACGACACACGCGGCGGTCACCACCTCGTCGCTGTCGGGGTTGTCGCCGCACTCGGCGGCGAGCAGCACCAGCAGCGGCCGGACCCGCTTCCCGCCGGCAGCGAGCAGGTGGGAGGCCGCCTCGGTGACGAACGGGGCGCGGCTGACCACGTGGCCGGCCAGCTCCTCCTCGACCCGGTCGAGCCGGGCCTGCAGTCGGGTGGCGAGCGCGTCGTCCAGGACCGGCAGCGCCAGCCCCGGACTTCCGGTCACCCCCGCGTCGGTGCTCACCTGATGAAGGCTCCTGCGGTGCCGGCCAGGTCCATCACCGGGCCGGGCAGCACGCCCAGCAGCACCGTCGCCACGACGGCGACGGCGATCGCGGCCGCGGTGAGGACCGACGGGTCGGCCACCGCCGGCGCGTCGCTGTCGCGCTCGGAGAAGTACATCAGCCAGATCACGCGGACGTAGAAGAACGCCGCGACGATGCTGCTCAGGATGGCCACCGCCACGACCGGCCAGGCGCCCGCCGACAGGGCCACCTCGAACACGGCCCACTTCCCGACGAACCCGGAGGTGAGCGGGATGCCGGCCATCGCCAGCAGGAAGAACGCGAAGATGCCGGCGACCAGCGGCGACTCCTTGCCGAGCCCGGCCCACCGGGACAGCAGGGTCGCCTCGCCGGTCGTGTCGCGCACCAGCGAGACGACCGCGAACGCGCCGAGCGTCGCGAAGCCATAGGTCGTGAGGTAGAACAGCACCGCCTGCAGCGAGGTGACCTGGCCGTCGGCGAGCTCCGCGGCACTCTGCACGCCCAGGACGCCGGTCAGCAGGAAGCCGGTGTGCGCCACCGAGGAGTAGGCCAGCATCCGCTTGACGTCGCTCTGGGCGATCGCCAGCACGACGCCCACGAGCATGCTCAGGATGGCGATGATCCACAGCATCGGCTGCCAGCTCCAGCGGTCGGAGCCGAAGGCGACGTAGAACAGCCGGAGCAGCGCGCCGAAGGCCGCCACCTTGGTGGCCGCGGACATGAACGCCGTCACCGGCGTGGGAGCGCCCTGGTAGACGTCGGGCGTCCACGACTGGAACGGCACCGCGCCGACCTTGAAGAGCAGCCCGACGGCCAGCAGGCCGAGCCCGAGTGCGAGCAGCAGCTGGTTGCCGGCGTCGTTGCGGACGGCCTCGTTGATCTCGGCGAACTGCATCGAGCCGGCGAAGCCGTAGACCAGGGCCACGCCGTACAGGAAGAAGCCGGAGGAGAAGGCGCCGAGCAGGAAGTACTTCATCGCCGCCTCCTGCGAGAGGAGCCGACGGCGTCGGGCCAGGCCGCACATCAGGTAGAGCGGCAGCGACAGCACCTCGAGGGCGACGAACAGCGTCAGCAGGTCGTTGGCCGCGGCGAAGAGCATCATGCCGCCGACCGCGAACAGCAGCAGCGGGTAGACCTCGGTGTGCTCGAGCCCGCGGGTCGACGCCTCGCGCTCCGCATCGGTGCCGGGCAGCGCGCTGGCCTGCCCGGCGAACGCCGACACCCCGCCCTCGAGCTGCCGCTCGGCGAACAGCATCGCCCCGGCGATGGCGAGGATCAGCAGCAGGCCCCACAGGAAGACCGCCGGCCCGTCGACGGCGATGGTCTGCTCGGCCGTGAGCGACCCGTGGGCCACGCCGTCACCGAGGTCCTTCAGGTTTCTTCCGACCAGCACGGTGCCGATCAGCGCCGCGACCAGACCGCCGATCGTCAGCGTCACCTGGGCGGTGTAGCGGTAGACGCGGGGCAGGAACGCCTCGACCAGGAGGCCGAGGCAGGCCACGCCGAACACCACCAGCAGCGGCCACAGCTGGTCGTACTCGATCGTGGGGGTGGTGAAGTCGTTCACTCCTGGCCTCCCTCGGCGGCGTGGCCGGCTTCGCTCGTCGAGACCGCGGGGGCGTCATCGGTCACGCCCACATGCGTCAGCGTCTGCTCGACGTAGGGGTTGATCACGTTGAGCAACGGCATGGGATAGAACCCGAACACCAGCAGGCCGACGAGCAGCGGCGTCACGACGCTCGCCTCCCGCCGACCCAGGTCGGCCATCCCCTCGACCGCCACCGGGGTGGGACCGGTCATCGTCCGTTGGTACATCCACAGCATGTAGATCGCGGCGAGCACGATCGCCGTCACCGCCACGGCGCCGGCCCACCAGGCATGCTGGAAGGCCGAGATGAGGACCAGCAGCTCGGACACGAACGGCGCCAGGCCGGGCAGCCCGGCACCGGCCAGGCCGGCGATCAGGAAGACACCGGCCAGGATCGGCGTGATCTTCTCGATGCCGCGCATCTCGCTGATCAGCGAGGTGCCGCTGCGGCGGATCAGGAAGCCCGCCACCAGGAACAGCAACGCGGTGCCGATGCCGTGGTTGACCATGTAGAGGATCGCGCCCGCGCCACCCTGGCTGCTGAAGACGAAGATGCCCAGCACGATGAAGCCGAAGTGGGACAGCGAGGTCAGACCGATCAGCCGCAGCACGTCGTCCTGCCCGATCGCGACCAGTGCGCCGTAGACGATCGAGATCAGTGCGAGCACCACGACCACCGGCGTCGCCCACTGCGAGGCCTCCGGGAACAGACCGAGGCAGAACCGCAGCATGCCGAAGGTGCCGATCTTGTCGAGGACGCAGACCAGCAGCACGCTGGTGCCGGTGGTCGCCTTCTCGGTGGTGTCGGCCAGCCAGGTGTGCACCGGGAACATCGGCGCCTTGATCGCGAAGGCGATGAAGAAGCCGAGGAACAGCCAGCGCTGCGTGGTCGGGTCGATGTCGAGGGCGGTGAGCTCCTTGAGGAGGTACGTCGGCGTGCCGGCGTCGGCGGAGACGACGTAGAGGCCGATGACCGAGGCCAGCATCACCAGACCGCCGGCGAGCTGGTAGACGAGGAACTTGACGGCCGCGCGGCTGCGGCCGGGCCGGCCGAAGCCACCGATCAGGAAGTAGGCCGGGATCAGGGTAGCCTCGAAGACGACGTAGAAGAGGAACACGTCGGTCGCGGTGAAGACCGCGATCGAGAGCGCCTCCAGGGCCAGCACCCAGGCGACGAAGGAGGTGGTGCTGCCCTCGTCGGCGTCGCGCCACGACGCGACCAGCACCAGTGGCACCAGCACCGCCGTGAGCAGGACCATCAGCAGGCCGAGGCCGTCGACACCGAGCGCGTAGTGGACGCCCAGCGGCTTGACCCACGCGTGCTGCTCCTCGAGCTGCATGCCGCCGCCGAGGGTGTACTGCGACGCCGCGCCGAGCGCCAGCGCCAGGGTGGCCAGGGAGATGCCGACGCCGGTCTGCTTGACCAGGTCGCGAGAGGTCCGGGGCAGCAGCGCCACGACCACGGCGCCGACCAGCGGCACCAGGATCAGCAGCGAGAGCCAGGGGAACCCGTTCATGCGAGCGTCACCGCCATCAGGGACAGGGCGACGAGCAGGACGCCACCGAGGATCGTGAGGGCATAGGAGCGGACGAAGCCGTTCTGCAGCCGGCGCAGCCTCGACCCGGCTCCGCCGACGGCCAGCGCGCCACCCTCGACCGCGCCGTCGACGAGGCCGTCGTCGATGGCGGTGAGCGCCTGGACCGTGGCCGCACCGGGCCCGACCACCAGGGTGTCGTTGATGGCGTCACCGTAGAGGTCGGCGCGCGCGGCCCGGGTCACGAACGAGACGTCCTGGGGAGCCTCGCGCGGCACCTCGCGGCGTTCGACCGTCATCCAGGCGATCCCGACGCCGACCGCCACCACGAGCAGGGTGAGCGCCATCAGGGCGGCGACGCTGATCGGGAGCTCCTCGTGGCCCGGCGTGCCGACCACCGGACCGAGCCAGTCGCCGATCCAGCTGAACATCAACAGGCCGCCGACCAGGGACAGCGCTCCGAGCACCATCAGCGGCACCGTCATCACCAGCGGCGACTCGTGCGGGTGCACGCCCTCCTCCCACCGGGGCTTGGTGAAGAAGGTCATCAGCACCACGCGGGTCATGTAGAACGCGGTGATGCCGGCACCGATCAGGGCAGCCAGTCCGACCCAGACGTTGTGCCCGAACGCCGCCTCGATGATCTTGTCCTTGGAGAAGTAGCCGGCCGTGCCCGGGAACCCGATGATCGCGAGGTAGCCGAACAGGAACGTCCAGAACGTGAAGCGCATCTCGTTGCGCAGCCCGCCGTAGTGCCGCATGTCGACGTCGTCGTCCATGCCGTGCATCACCGAGCCGGCGCCGAGGAACATGTTGGCCTTGAAGAAGCCGTGGGTCAGCAGGTGGAAGATGGCGAAGGCGTAGCCCGCGACACCGAGCCCGGCCGCGAGCATCATGTAGCCGATCTGGCTCATCGTGGAGCCGGCCAGCGCCTTCTTGATGTCGTCCTTCGCGCAACCGATGACGGCGCCCCACAGCAGCGTGACCGCGCCGACGATGACGACCGCGGTCTGGGCCGCGGGCGCCAGCTCGAAGATGAAGTTGGAGCGGACCACGAGGTAGACGCCGGCGGTGACCATCGTCGCCGCGTGGATCAGCGCCGACACCGGCGTCGGGCCCTCCATCGCGTCGAGCAGCCAGGCCTGCAGCGGCACCTGGGCCGACTTGCCGCACGCCGCGAGCAGGAGCAGCAGCCCGATCGCGTTGAGCCGTGCGTCGGAGGCCTCGCCGGAGACCGCGGAGATGGCGGCGAACGCGGTGGTGCCGAAGGTCGCGAACATCAGCGCGATCGCCAGGCTCAGCCCGATGTCACCCACCCGGTTGATGACGAAGGCCTTCTTGGCGGCAGCGGCCGCCGACGGCTTGTGCTGCCAGAAGCCGATGAGGAGGTACGACGCCAGGCCGACGCCCTCCCAGCCGAGGAACACGCCGACGTAGTTGCCGGCGAGCACGAGGATCAGCATCGCGGCGACGAACAGGTTGAGGTAGCCGAAGAACCGGCGCCGACGGGGATCGTGCTCCATGTAGCCCACGGAGTAGATGTGGATCAGCGACCCGACTCCGGTGATCAGCAGCAGGAACAGTGCGGAGAGCTGGTCGTAGAGCAGGTCCATGCCGACGTTGAGCCGGCCGGCCTCGAACCAGGTGAAGAGGTGCTGGCCGACCTGACGCTGCGACTCGTCGCGGCCGAGCAGACCCACGAACATCGCCAGGCTGACCGCAAACGAGCCAAGCACCGTCGCGACGCCGAGCAGGTGGCCCCACCGGGACACCGCCTTGTCGAACAGCGCTCCGCCGAGCAGCAGCACCACGGCGCCGGCCGCCGGCAGCGCGATCACCAGCCACATCAGGCTGAACACGCCGGAGGCGGCGCCGGGGTCGATCACCGGCACCTCGTGGGCGCCTTCGGTGGCGACCCCCCAGAGATTCGCTGCAGTGAGTGTCACGTCGCGTCCTTCAGTACTTCAGCAGGCTGGCGTCGTCGACCGAGGCCGAGCGGCGGGTCCGGAAGATGGTCATGATGATCGCGAGGCCGACGACCACCTCGGCGGCCGCGACCACCATCACGAAGAAGGCGGCGACCTGTCCGTCGAGGTTGCCCTGCTGCTTCGCGAAGGTCACCAGCGCGAGGTTGCTGGCGTTGAGCATCAGCTCGACGCACATGAAGACCACGATCGCGTTGCGCCGCGTCAGCACGCCGACGGCCCCGATGCTGAACAGGATCGCCGAGAGCACGAGATAGGCGGTGAGGTTCATGCCTGCTCCCCTTCCTCGCCGTGCAGCTGGGCCTCGATCTCGTCGACGTGGTGGGCCTCGGCCGGTGCGGATCGCACCGTGCCGCGCGCCGCGAGCACCCGCGAGACCGAGGACTCCGCCGGGCTTCCGTCGGGCAGCAGCGCCGGGGTGTCGACCGCGTTGTGGCGGGCGAAGACGCCCGGGGGTGGCAGCGGCCCGAGGTGCTTGCCCGACTCGGCGTAGTCGCGCATCCGCTGCCGGGCCTGGTCGGCCTGGGTGGCCTTGGGGGTCAGCCGCTCGCGGTGGGCCAGCACCATCGCCCCGACCGCCGCGGTGATCAGCAGCGCCGAGGTGACCTCGAAGGCGAACACGTAGTGGGAGAAGACCACGTTGGCCAGGCCCTGGACGTTGCCGTCGCTGTTGGCGGCCTCGAGGCCGGTGGCCGCACCCAGGGAGACCTGGGTGAGGCCGGTGATCAGCAGCACCGCCAGCAGCGTGCCGCCCACGAACGCGAGCACCCGCTGCCCCTTGATCGTCTCGACGACCGAGTCGGAGGCGTCGACGCCGACCAGCATCAGCACGAACAGGAACAGCATCAGGATCGCGCCGGTGTAGACGATGATCTGCACCGCGAAGAGGAAGGGCGCCTCGAGGACGGCGTAGAGGATGGCCAGGCTGATCATCACGACCGCCAGCAGCAGCGCCGCGTGGACGGCCTTGCGGACGAAGAGGATGCCCAGTGCGGCCACCACCATGATCGGCGCGAGGATCCAGAAGGCGGTCATCGGTCGGCCCCCTCGTCGGCGGCAGAACCGGCGCCCGAGAACGTGCCGCGGTAGTAGTCGCCCTCGTCGTCGCCGAGCAGCATCGCGTGCGGCGGCTGCTCCATGCCCGGCAGCAGCGGCGCCAGCAGGTCGTGCTTCTCGTAGATCAGGTCGGCGCGGTTGTCGTCGGCCAGCTCGTACTCGTTGGTCATCGTCAGGGCGCGCGTCGGGCAGGCCTCGATGCACAGGCCACACAGGATGCAGCGCAGGTAGTTGATCTGGTAGACGCGGCCGTAGCGCTCCCCCGGGCTGAACCGCTCGTCGTCGGTGTTGGAGGCGCCCTCGACGTAGATCGCGTCGGCCGGGCAGGCCCAGGCACACAGCTCGCAGCCGACGCACTTCTCGAGCCCGTCAGGCCACCGGTTGAGCTGGTGGCGTCCGTGGAACCGAGGTGCCGTCGGGACCTTCTCGAAGGGGTACTGCTCGGTGACGACCTTCCTGAACATCGTCCGGAAGGTCACTCCGAAGCCCGCGACGGGGTCCCAGAACTGCTCCTTCAGCGACGGTGACTCACTCATCAGCTCTCCTCACCGGAGGTCGCAGTGGACGGGGTGGTGGCCAGATCCGGCTCCGGTCCGAAGGTCAGCGGGGCGGCCGCACCGCGGACCGGGCCGCCGGCGGGCATCGGTGGCACCGGGAAGCCGCCGCTGAACGCGTCGGCGTCGGCCTCGGCGTCCGCCTCGGTCGCCTCGTCGCGACCACCGCGGTCGGCCAACAGGCCGACGCCGAGGAACAGCACCATCGCCCCCGCGATCGCAAACAGCATGGTCCGGGTGTCGAAGCCGCCGTTGTTCTTGACCAGCTTGATGGTCGCCACCGCGAGGATCCACACCAGCGAGATCGGGATCAGCCGCTTCCAGCCGAAGTGCATGAACTGGTCGTAGCGCAGCCGGGGCAGCGTCCCGCGCAGCCAGATGAAGATGAAGACGAAGAAGAAGACCTTGCCGAAGAACCACAGCAGCGGCCAGTAGCCCTCGTCAGCGCCGGGCCACACGTTGATGATCGGCCACGGCGCGTGCCAACCGCCCAGGAACAGCGTGGTCGCGACCGCGGAGACCGTGGCCATGTTGATGTACTCGGCGAGGAAGAACAGCGCGAACTTCAGGCTGGAGTACTCGGTGTGGAACCCGCCGACCAGCTCGCCCTCCGCCTCGGGGAGGTCGAACGGCGCGCGGTTGGTCTCACCGACCATCGCGATCATGTAGATGATGAACGACGGTGCGAGCATCAGGCCGAACCAGAAGTAGCCGTCGGCGTTCTGCTGGGCGACGATCTGCGAGGTCGACATCGACCCGGAGTAGAGGAAGACCGCCACCAGCGCCAGGCCCATGGCGACCTCGTAGGAGATCATCTGCGCGCTGGACCGCAGCCCGCCGAGCAGGGAGTACGTCGACCCGGACGACCAGCCGCCGAGCACGATGCCGTAGATGCCGATCGAGGCGATCGCCATCACGAACAGCACCGCGACCGGCATGTCGGTCAGCTGCAGCGGCGTGGTGATGTCGGTGAACGGGATGGTGACCTCGGGACCGAAGGGGATCACCGAGAACGTCACGAACGCCGGCACCACCGACAGCACCGGCGCCAGCACGAAGACCACCTTGTCGGCGGCCTTGGGGATGAAGTCCTCCTTGAGGGCCAGCTTGACGCCGTCGGCGAGCGACTGCAGCAGGCCGAAGGGGCCGTTGACGTTGGGGCCGATGCGGTGCTGCATCCGGGCCACCACCCGACGCTCGAGCCAGATGTTGAACAGCGTGAGCAGCACCAGCACGAAGAAGATCAGCACCGTCTTGAGGATGATCACCCAGACGTTGTCCTGGCCGAACGCCGACAGGTCGGCGGCCTCCAGCGGCAGCAGGCCTCCGACGGCCGAGATCGACAGTCCGCTCACTGACCCGCTCCCTTCACCGTGACCCGGCTCCCTGGGGAGGCCAGGTCGGCGAGCACGCCGTCGCCCACCGAGTTGGCCGGCACCCACACCACGCCGTCGACCATGTCGTCGGCGACCTCGACCGGCAGCGTCATCGAGCCGCGGTCGCCGGTGATGGTGACCCGGTCACCGAGGTCGGCGGCGGTGGCCGCGCTGAGCCTGGCCACCGCCGGCCGCGCAGTGGCGCGGAGGTGCTCCTCACCGTCCTGCAGCGAACCGAGGTCGACCATCTGCTTCCAGGTCGACAGCGCGAGCGAGTCCTTGGCGGCCTTCACGGCCGCGTCGGCCGGGGCGGCGCTCGCCCGCTCACCGTCCCAGGGTCCGAGCTGCTCCCACTCGGCGCGCACCTCGGCGACGGTGCGGAAGCCGAGCGGGATGTCGAGCTCCTCCGCGATGCCGGCGAGCACGCGCAGGTCGGGAAGCGAGGTCGGGTTGTGCCCGAAGACCTCGTCGAAGGGCCGCAGCCGGCCCTCCCAGGTCACGAACGTGCCCGCCTTGTCGGTGACCGGGGCGACGGGGAAGACCACGTCGGCGGCCCGGGTCACGTCGGTCTCGCGGAGCTCCAGGGCGACCACGAAGCCTGCCTCCGCGACGGCCGCGCGGAACGCCGCGGGGTCGGCCGTGTCGTCGGGGTCGACGCCACCCACGACCAGCCCACCGAGGCGGCCCTCGGCGGCGGCAGCCACGATCGCGTCGGCGTCGCGACCCTCGCTCGCGGGCAGCTGGTCGACGCCCCAGGCGGTCGCCACATCGACCCGGGCAGCAGCGTCAGCGACCGGGCGGCCACCGGGCAGCAGCGTCGGCAGGCAGCCGGTCTCGACAGCACCCCGGTCGCCGGCGCGGCGGGGCACCCAGGCCAGCGCCGCTCCGGTCCGGGCGGCCAGGTCGGCCGCGGCGGTGAGCGCTCCGGGCGAGGTGGCGAGCCGCTCGCCCACCAGGATCACGCTGCTGGAGTCGAGCGGGACGTCGGCCGGCAGGCCGGCCAGGGTCTCGGCCTCGGCGCCGGGGGCGGTGGCCAGCAGCCGGCCGGCCATCTTGGTCAGCCCGCGCGAGGAGTACGGCGCCACGCTGAGCACCTGGGTGCCGGACTTCGACGCCTTGCGCAGCCGCAGGAAGATCGTGCCGGCCTCGTCCTCGGGCTCCAGGCCGACCAGCAGCACCGACGACGCGGCCTCGAGCGCGGCGTAGGTGACGCCGGTGGCCAGGGCGACGTGGCGACCCAGGAACCCGGTCTCCTCCGCCGAGAGCGGGCGGGCGCGGAAGTCGATGTCGTTGGTGCCGAGGGCCACCCGGGCGAACTTGCCGTAGGCGTAGGCGTCCTCGGCCGTGAGCCGGCCACCGGGGAGCACCCCGACCTGCCCGGCGCCCGCCAGGCCGCGAGCGGCCACCGCGAAGGCCTCCGGCCACGAGGCCGGTCGCAGCTCGCCGTCCTCGTCGCGGACCCGCGGGTAGGTCAGCCGGTCGTCGAGGCGGGCATAGGTGAACGCGAAGCGGTCCTTGTCGGTGATCCACTCCTCGTTGACCTCGGGGTCGTTGCCGGAGAGGCGACGCATCACCTTGCCGCGCCGGTGGTCGACGCGGATCGCGGCGCCGCAGGCGTCGTGCTCGGCCACCGAGGGGGTCGAGACCAGGTCGAAGGGGCGGGACCGGAAGCGGTAGTCGGCGGAGGTGAGGGCACCGACCGGGCAGATCTGGATCGCGTTGCCCGAGAAGTAGCTCTCGTAGGGCTGCTTCTCGTAGATGCCGACCTGCTGCAGGGCACCGCGCTCGATGAGCGCGATGAAGGGGTCGCCGGAGATCTGCTCGGAGAAGCGGGTGCACCGGGCGCAGAGCACGCAGCGCTCGCGGTCGAGCAGCACCTGGGCGGAGATGTTGATCGGCTTCGGGTAGGTGCGCTTGACGCCACCGCTGGCGGAGAAGCGGGACTCACCCGGCCCGTTGGACATCGCCTGGTTCTGCAGCGGGCACTCGCCGCCCTTGTCGCAGACCGGGCAGTCCAGCGGGTGGTTGATGAGGAGGTACTCCATCACGCCCTGCTGCGCCTTGTCGGCACCCTCGGAGGTGACCTGCGTCCTGACCTCCATGCCCTCGGAGGCGACCAGGGTGCAGGACGCCTGCGGCTTCATCCGCCCGGGCGGGCCCTGCATCTGCCGCATCGAGCCGTCCGGCCCCGGCAGGGCCACCTCGACCAGGCACTGCCGGCAGGCGCCCACGGGTGAGAGCAGCGGGTGGTCGCAGAACCGCGGGATCTGGATGCCGACCTGCTCCGCGGCCCGGATCACCAGGGTGCCCTTGGGCACGCTCACGCTGATGCCGTCGATGGTGAGCGTGACCAGATCCGTCTTCTGGGGGTCGGTCTTCTCGGGGGCTTGGGTCATGCCGTGGCTCCGCCCATGGTCGAGGTGCCCGTCGTCGAGGTGGCGAACAGCGTCGAGGCGGCCGGGTCGAACGGGCAGCCGCCCTGCTCGAGGTGCGCCAGGAACTCGTCGCGGAAGTACTGGATCGAGGACGTGATCGGGCTGGTCGCCCCGTCGCCGAGCGCGCAGAACGAACGGCCGAGGATGTTGTCACACTGGTCGAGGAGCGTGTCGAGGTCCTCGGGGGTGCCGTCGCCCTTCTCCAGCCGGGCCAGCGTCTGGACCAGCCACCAGGTGCCCTCGCGGCACGGCGTGCACTTGCCACACGACTCGTGCTTGTAGAACTCCGTCCACCGCAGCACCGCACGGACCACGCAGGTGGTCTCGTCGAAGATCTGGATGGCGCGGGTGCCGAGCATCGAGCCGGCCGCGCCGACGGCCTCGAAGTCGAGCGGCATGTCCCAGTGCTCGTCGGTCAGCAGCGGCGTCGAGGAGCCGCCCGGGGTCCAGAACTTGAGCTCGTGGCCGTCGCGGATGCCGCCGGCCAGGTCGACCAGCTCGCGCAGGGTGATGCCCAGCGGCGCCTCGAACTGACCGGGGTTGGTGACGTGGCCGGACAGCGAGAAGATGCCGTGGCCCTTGGACCGCTCGGTGCCCATCGAGGAGAACCACGCGGCGCCGTGGCCGATGATGCCCGGCACGGAGGCGATGGACTCGACGTTGTTGATCACGGTCGGGCTGGCGTAGAGCCCGGCGACGGCGGGGAACGGCGGTCGCAGCCGCGGCTGCCCGCGGCGTCCCTCGAGCCCCTCGAGCAGCGCGGTCTCCTCGCCGCAGATGTAGGCGCCGGCGCCCGCGTGGACCACGACGTCGAGGTCGTAGCCCGAGCCGTGGATGTTCTCACCGAGGTGACCGGCGGCGTAGGCCTCGCGCACCGCCGCCTGCACCCGGCGGATGACGTGGAGGACCTCACCGCGGATGTAGATGAACGCCTTGTTGGCGCGGATCGCGAAGCTGCTGATGATCACGCCCTCCACCAGCGTGTGCGGGGTGGCCATCATCAGCGGGATGTCCTTGCAGGTCCCGGGCTCGGACTCGTCGGCGTTGACGACGAGATACTTCGGGTTGGGGTTGTCCTGCGGGATGAAGCCCCACTTCATGCCGGTCGGGAAGCCGGCGCCGCCCCGCCCGCGCAGGCCGGACTCCTTGACGGCACCGATGATGTCGTCGGGCGCCATGCCCAGCGCCTTCTTCAGCGCGGAGTAGCCACCACGGCGTTCGTACGCCGCGAGCGTCCAGGCGCGCTCGTCGGCCCAGTCGGCGGTGAGGACCGGGGTCAGGGTGTCGGTCACGCGTCTCCCTCCTCGGCGGCCGCGGCGGTGGCCGGGGCCTTCCAGCCTCGCTCCTCGGCGATCCGCAGCCCCAGCAGCGACGCCGGGCCCGCGGCCGGACCCTCGTCGGCCAGCCCGTCGTCGAAGCCGGCGAGCACCCGCTCGGCCTCCCGCCAGGTGCAGATCCGCGGGCCTCGGGTGGAGTGCACCTCCACACCCTCGCGCAGGTCCTCGACCAGCTGCACCGCGGACTCGGGGGTCTGGTTGTCCATGAACTCCCAGTTGACCATCACCACCGGCGCGTAGTCGCAGGCCGCGTTGCACTCGAGGTGCTCGAGGGTGATCTTGCCGTCCTCGGTGGTCTCGTCGTTGCCGATGTCGAGGTGCTCCTTGAGCCGCTCGAAGATCACGTCGCCACCCATCACCGCGCACAGCGTGTTGGTGCAGACGCCGACGTGGTAGTCGCCGACCGCCCGGCGCTTGTACATGGTGTAGAACGTCGCGACCCCGCTCACCTCGGCGGCGCTGAGCTCGAGGATCTCGGCGCACGCTTCGATCCCCTCGGGGGTGACCCGACCCTCGGCGGACTGCACCAGGTGGAGCATCGGCAGCAGCCCCGAGCGGGGCTGCGGGTAGCGAGCGGCGATCTGCTTCAGCTCGTCGTAGGTCGTGGGGTCGATCACCTGTCAACTCCTCCCATCACCGGGTCGATCGAGGCGATCGCGACGATCACGTCGGCCACCATCCCACCCTCGGACATCACGCTGGTGCCCTGGAGGTTGGTGAACGACGGGTCGCGGAAGTGCACGCGGTAGGGGCGGGTGCCACCGTCGGAGACGACGTGGGCACCCAGCTCGCCGCGCGGGCCCTCGATCGGCACGTAGGCCTGGCCGGCGGGCACCCGGAAGCCCTCGGTCACCAGCTTGAAGTGGTGGATCAGCGCCTCCATCGACTCACCCATGATGTGGCGGATGTGGTCGAGCGAGTTGCCCATGCCGTCGGAACCGATCGCCAGCTGGCTGGGCCAGGCGATCTTCTTGTCGGCGACCATCACCGGCGCGCCCTCGAGGTCGGCCAGCCGGTCGGCGGCCTGCTCGACGATGCGCAGCGACTCCCACATCTCGTTGAGCCGCACCCGGAACCGGCCGTAGGAGTCGGCGGTGTCCCAGGTCTGGACGTCGAAGTCGTAGTCCTCGTAGCCGCAGTAGGGCTGCGTCTTGCGGAGGTCCCACGGGTAGCCGGTGCTGCGCAGCACCGGACCGGTGATGCCCAGGGCCAGGCAGCCGGCGAGGTCGAGGTGGCCGACGTCGACCAGGCGTGCCTTGAAGATCGGGTTGGCGTTGCACAGCGCGGCGTACTCGGGGAGCCGCTTCTTCATCAGTGCGATGAAGTCGCGGATGTCGTCGAGGGCGCCGGGCGGGAGGTCCTGGGCGACGCCGCCGGGGCGGACGAACGCGTGGTTCATCCGCAGGCCGGTGATCAGCTCGAACAGGTCGAGCACGAGCTCGCGCTCGCGGAAGCCGATGGTCATCACCGTGAGCGCGCCGATCTCCATGCCGCCGGTCGCGATGGCGACCAGGTGGGAGGAGATCCGGTTGAGCTCCATCAGCAGGACCCGCATCACCTGGGCCTTCTCGGGGACCTCGTCCTCGATGCCGAGCAGCCGCTCGACGCCGAGCACATAGGTCGTCTCGTTGAAGAACGGCGCGAGGTAGTCCATGCGGGTGCAGAACGTGACGCCCTGCGTCCAGGAGCGGAACTCCATGTTCTTCTCGATGCCGGTGTGCAGGTAGCCGATGCCGGCCCGGGCCTCCGTCACCGTCTCGCCCTCGAGCTCCAGGATCAGCCGGAGGACGCCGTGGGTCGAGGGGTGCTGCGGGCCCATGTTGACGACGATGCGCTCCTCGGGCTCCTCGGAGATCCCGGCGGCGATGGAGTCCCAGTCCTGGCCGGAGACGGTGAAGACCCGGCCCTCGCTGGCCTCGCCGGAGCCGGCGTAGAGGTCCTCGGTGTAGGTGTCCTCGGTCATCAGTTGTACGACCTCCGCTCGTCGGGCGGCGGGACCGTGCCGCCCTTGTACTCGACCGGGATGCCGCCGAGTGGGTAGTCCTTGCGCTGCGGGTGACCCGGCCAGTCGTCGGGCATCAGGATCCGGGTCAGCGCCGGGTGGCCGTCGAACACGATGCCGAACATGTCGAACGTCTCGCGCTCGTGCCAGTCGTTGGTGGGGTAGATGCTCACCAGCGACGGCAGGTGCGGGTCGCTGTCGGGGCAGCTGACCTCGAGCCGGACCCGCCGGTTGTGGGTCATCGAGAGCAGGTGGTAGACCGCGTGCAGCTCGCGGCCGGCGTCGTCGGGGTAGTGCACCGCGCTGACCCCCGAGCAGAGCTCGAAGCGCAGCCGCTCGTCGTCGCGCATCATCTGCGCCACGAACGGCAGGTCCTCGCGGCGCACGTGGATGGTCAGCTCCCCGCGATGGATCACCACCCGCTCGACGGCCTGCTCGAGGTCGGTGGCCGACAGTCGGTCCTCGAGGGCGTCGGCCACGTCGTCGAACCAGCCGCCGTAGGGCCGCTGGGCGGCACCGGGGAGGACGATGGGGGCGACCAGGCCGCCGTATCCGGAGGTGTCGCCTGAGCCCTTGACGCCGAACATGCCGGTGCGGGCTCCGACCGCCCGCTCGACCTCGGCGTCGGCCGCCACCACGTCGGTGGAGGGGTCCTGGGTCTCGCCTCCGGAGGGGGGCTTCTCGTCACTCACCGCAGCATCCCCTTCATCTCCGAGGTGGGGAGCGCCTTCAGGGCCTCGGTCTCGAGCTGCTCGATCTCGCGGGCACGGTTGACGCCGAGCTTGGTGTGCTGGACCTGGTCGTGGAGCTTGAGGATCGCGTCGATCAGCATCTCCGGCCGCGGCGGGCAGCCGGGGAGGTACATGTCGACGGGCACCACGTGGTCGACGCCCTGGACGATCGCGTAGTTGTTGAACATGCCACCCGAGCTGGCGCACACACCCATCGCGAGCACCCACTTGGGGTCGGGCATCTGGTCGTAGATCTGGCGCAGCACCGGCGCCATCTTCTGGCTGACCCGACCGGCCACGATCATCAGGTCGGCCTGCCGCGGGCTCGCACGGAAGACCTCCATGCCGAAGCGGGCCAGGTCGTACTTCGGCCCGCCGGTCGTCATCATCTCGATCGCGCAGCAGGCCAGGCCGAACGTGGCGGGCCAGAACGACGCCTTGCGCATGTAGCCGGCAACGCCCTCGACGGTCGTCAGGAGTACGCCGCTCGGGAGCTTCTCCTCAACACCCATGTGGTGGTGCGCCCTTCCTTCAGTCCCAGTCCAGGCCGCCGCGGCGCCATACGTAGACGTAGGCGACGAACACGGTGGCGATGAAGACGACCATCTCGACCAGACCGAAGACGCCGAGCTTGTCGAACTGCACGGCCCACGGGATCAGGAAGATGGTCTCGATGTCGAAGACGATGAACATCATGGCGGTGATGTAGTACTTCACGGGGAACCGGCCACCGCCCAGCGGCTGCGGGGTCGGCTCGATGCCGCACTCGTAGGAGTCGACCTTGGCCCGGTTGTAGCGCTTCGGGCCGACGATGGCGCTCATGATCACGGAGAAGACCGCGAACCCGGCTGCCAGGAGGATCAACGCCAGGACCGGCGTGTAGAGCTCCATCCCTGTCCTTCCCACCTGTCGGCGTCACACCCCCGTGCTTGACCCAGGTCCATGTGACTTTGTGAAGACCTTCACGAAGTCAACCGGGCCAGTCTAGGGGCCTCGCGTGCCATCCTGCATCCCGGACCTCCGGCGGCTCAAGTCGCCCCCCTGATCGTGGTCATGCGGTGGCCCGGTGGAGGGCCACGATGCCGCCGGAGAGGTTGCGCCACTGAGGCCGCTGCCAGCCGGCCGCACCGATCATGGCGGCCAGCGCGGCCTGGTCGGGCCAGGCCCGGATGGACTCCGCGAGGTAGACGTAGGCGTCCGGCGAGGAGGACACCGCGCGGGCGATCGCCGGCAGCGCCTTCATGAGGTACTCGAGGTAGACGGTGCGGAACGCCGCGTTGGTCGGTGCGCTGAACTCGCAGACCACCAGCCGCCCACCCGGTCTGGTCACCCGCCGCAGCTCGCGCAGCCCGGCCGCCGGGTCGACGATGTTGCGCAGCCCGAAGGAGATGGTGACCGCGTCGAAGGTGCCGTCGGCGAACGGGAGCCGGGTGCCGTCACCGGCGGTGAAGGGCAGCTGGGGTCGCGCCTGCTTGCCGACCTGGAGCATCCCGAGCGAGAAGTCGCACGGCACCACGACCGCGCCGCGCTCGGCGAACGGCAGGCTCGAGGTGCCGGTGCCGGCAGCGAGGTCGAGCACCCGCTCCCCCGGCTGCGGGTCCACCGCGGACAGCACGTCGCGGCGCCACCGGCGGTCCTGGCCCAGCGACAGCACGTCGTTGGTCAGGTCATAGCGACGCGCCACCGCGTCGAACATCCGACGCACGTCGGTCGGCTGCTTGTCGAGGTCTGCCCGGGCCACGGCCGAAGACTACGGGCGCCGCCGAGACGGCTCCAAGGCGGCGCCACCCGCCGCGCCGTCCGGACGGTTCCTCGTCGAGACCGGACCGTGACCCACGCGAGGCAACGAAATCCGAGGGATTCGCGTCCCTTCCCATGACACTGGCTGAGGCGACGCCTCTTCCCCGGCGACCGGGGATGCGGGAGCGCCCCGGCCCGGGAGGGGGAGATCATGAGAGCACTGCGCGCGACCGCGCTGGTCCTGCTGGCCCTGACCGTCGCCGCCCTGGGCGTCGCCGGCGGCCTGGCGCTGCGCAAGGCCGACCAGGGGAGCCTGTGGGCGGTCGACGCCGGACCCCACGGCGGCGCCACGTCGACCCCCTCGGCGGAGCCGAGCGTTGAGCCCTCGACCACGCCCACGCCGAGCGCCTCCCCCAGCCCGACCACGCCGCCGGAGTCGGCGTACGTGCTGGAGCCGGGGGACTCCGGGCTGCGGGTGCGGGCGCTGCAGCAGCGCCTGTTCCAGCTCGCCTGGCTGCCCGAGACCGTCACCGGGCGGTACGACGACGCGACCAGGGCCGCGGTCGCGGGGTTCCAGGGCAAGCGCGGGTTCAAGCGGACCGGTCGGGTCGACCAGCGCACCTGGCGGCGGCTCGTGGCGATGACCGACACCCCGACGCACGACCAGATGTTCAACGTGCTGCGCCCGGGGCCGGCGCTGCTCGCGGCCGGCGACTCGGGCGACGGCGTCCGTGACGCGCAGGCCCGGCTGAAGCAGATCGCGTGGCTGTACGGCGCGGTCACGGGCAGCTACGACGACGCGACAGTCACGGCGGTGCGAGGCTTCCAGGCCAAGCGCGGGATCCCCGTGACCGGCGAGATCGACCAGCGCACCCTCGACCGGCTGACCGCGATGACGACCACGCCGACCTACGAGGAGAAGAACAACATCGAGCCCGAGCCGGGCGCGCTCGACGCGCGGTGCCGCACCGGCCGGGTGCTCTGCATCGACAAGACCTCGCGCACGCTGCGCTGGGTCGTCGACGGCAAGGTGCTGCAGACGCTGGACGCCCGGTTCGGCTCCACGGTCAACGACACCCCGACGCGCGAGGGCGTCTTCCACGTCTATCTCAAGGACGCCGACCACGTGTCGAAGCTCTATGGCTCCTCGATGCCCTACTCGATGTTCTTCTCCGGCGGCCAGGCGGTGCACTACTCCTCGGACTTCGCGTCGGTGGGCTACTACGGCGCCTCGCACGGATGCGTCAACATCCGCGACTACGGCGGCATCCAGTGGCTGTTCTCCCAGGTGCGCGTCGGCGACACCGTGGTCGTCTACTGGTCCTGAGACGGGGGGTGGCGGCGCGGAATCACCGCCCCTGGGAGGCCGCGAGTAGTCTGGCCCCTCGTGACGACCAGTGAGGGCGGGCCTTCCGTCGACGGCCGGCCGCTGCCGGGCATCGCCGGCGCCGCGCCCGTCGTCGTCCGGTCCACGCGGCTCGACGCCCTCGGCGACGCCGACCTGCTCGACCTGCTGCCGACCGACCGTCCGGTGTGCTGGCTGCGCCGCGGCGACGGCCTGGTCGGCTGGGGGCGGGCCGCCGAGGTGCACACCTCGGGACCCACCCGCTTCGCCGACGCCGACAAGTGGTGGGCCGAGACGACGGCACGCGCCGTGGTGCGCGACGAGGTCGGTGAGCCGGGCAGCGGGCTGGTGGCCTTCGGGTCGTTCGCCTTCGGCGACGATCCGGGCGACTCGGTGCTGGTCGTCCCCGAGGTCGTGGTCGGCCGACGTGGCGAGACCACCTGGGTGACCACCATCGGCTCCGGTCCCGGTCCGGCCCCGCGGCTGAGCGTCGCGGAGCCGCCCGAGGCGCCGCGCGAGGTCGTCTTCGCCGACGGCGCGCTCAACGGCGAGCAGTGGATGTCGGTCGTCGCCGACGCGGTCGCGCGGATCAACGCCGGCGAGCTGGAGAAGGTCGTGCTGGCGCGCGACCTGCTGGCCACGGCGGCCGCACCGGTCGACGTACGCTGGCCGCTGGAGCGGCTGGCCGCCGACTACCCCTCGTGCTGGACGTTCCACGTCGACGGCATGGTCGGCGCGACGCCGGAGATGCTGCTCCGCCGCGAGCGCGGGCTGCTCACCTCGCGGGTGCTCGCCGGCACCATCCGCCGCACGGGCGACGACGCCCACGACCTCGCCCTCGCCGCGACGCTGGCCCGCTCGTCGAAGGACCTCGAGGAGCACGAGTACGCCGTCCGCTCGGTCGCCGACGCGCTGGAGCCGCACTGCTCCTCCATGAACGTGCCGGAGGCGCCGTTCGTGCTCCACCTGCCCAACGTGATGCACCTGGCCACCGACGTGGCCGGCGTGGTCCACGACGCCGAGACGGTGTCGTCGCTGGAGCTGGCGGCCGCGCTACACCCCTCCGCCGCGGTGGGTGGCACTCCCACCGCTGTCGCGACCGGGCTGATCGCGGAGCTCGAGGGCATGGACCGGGCCCGCTACGCCGGTCCGGTCGGCTGGATCGACGCCACCGGCGACGGCGAGTGGGGCATCGCGCTGCGCTCGGCCGCCGTGTCGGGCGCGACGGTGCGGCTGTTCGCCGGCTGCGGCATCGTCGGCGACTCCGACCCCGAGGCGGAGCTGGCCGAGGCGCAGGCGAAGTTCGTGCCGGTCCGCGACGCCCTGTCGGGGGGATAGTCCGCTACGTTCGGCACCACCTGGCGGGGCGCAACCGGTGCTTTTCGTAGCGGACTATCGCTCACGTGCAGACGGTGATGGCGCCGGGGGGCTTGACCACCTCGAACTTGCCACCGTCGATGGGGTGCTTGCGGAGCTGGTCGAGCACACCGGACCAGCGGGGGTCGGCGGTGCCGGTGACGTACATCGAGGAGCCCTGGTCGGCGTACATCAGGCCGTAGCGCTTCATCGCGACCACGACCGCCTTGGCGGCGCCGCTGTAGGGCTTGGTGGAGAACGACTTCTTCAGCCGGAAGCGCAGGCCGTACGCCGGGTAGGCCGAGCCGCGGGTGGTGCCGCAGTGGCGGGCCGGCTTGGTGAAGGCGTTGCGGGCGACCGGGAGCGTGAACCGCAGCGCGTGGGTGATCTGGCCCGACGACGCCTCGTCGTAGTCGAGCAGCCCGGGCAGGATCGGCAGGCCCGCCGCGTCGGCCGAGGTCCAGTACTTCGGCCGCAGGGCGTTGGAGGACAGGTCCCAGCGCGCGGCGGCCGCGGCGCGCCAGGCGACCACGTTGCCATCGCCGTCCTTGACCCGCTTGGCCTTGTAGAGCTCGACCAGCTGGCAGCTGCCGCGCTGCACGGTGATCACGTGGCGGTCGCCGGAGGGCGGGTTGGGCCGGCTCTTCTTCCACCCCTCGATCCGCGCGTTCTTGGGGATCGGGACCGGGCCTTTGTCGCTCTCGCTC
>NZ_JAWKJQ010000011.1:0-118859 GCF_041393715.1 Nocardioides sp.
CGAGGCCATAGCGACGGTCGAAAACGAGGCCACCCAGACAGATTGGATGGGTGATCTCTGTGGAGGATTGGGCTCTGATCCGGCGGCTGGTGGCGGACGGTGTTCCGCAGCGTCAGGTCGCGCGGGACCTCGGCATCGGACGGTCGACGGTGGAGCGGGCGTTGGCGTCGGATCGACCGCCAAAGTATGAGCGGCCAGCGGTCTTGACGTCGTTCACACCGTTCGAGCCAGCGGTGCGACAGCTGCTGGCCACGACGCCGGACATGCCGGCCACGGTGATCGCCGAGCGGGTCGGCTGGACCGGGTCGATCACCTGGTTCCGCGACAACGTCCGACGGCTGCGCCCTGACCACAATCCGGTCGATCCGTCGGATCGGTTGATCTGGCTGCCCGGTGACGCCGCGCAGTGCGACCTGTGGTTCCCGCCGAAGAAGATCCCGCTCGAGGACGGCAGCAAGACGCTGTTGCCGGTGCTGGTGATCACTGCGGCGCACTCGCGGTTCATCCTGGGGCGGATGCTCCCGACTCGGACGACCGTCGATCTGCTGCTGGGGATGTGGATGCTGCTGCAGCTGCTCGGACGGGTCCCGCGGCGGTTGATTTGGGACAACGAGACCGGCATCGGACGCGGCAAGCGCCATGCCGAAGGGGTGGGTGCGTTCACCGGCACCCTGGCCACCACGCTGCAGCGGCTCAAGCCGAACGACCCCGAGTCCAAGGGCGTCGTCGAACGCAGGAACGGCTATTTCGAGACGTCCTTCATGCCCGGCCGCGACTTCGCGTCCCCGGCCGACTTCGACACCCAGTTCACCGACTGGCTGACCAAGGCGAACGGCCGGGTGGTGCGCACGATCAAGGCCCGACCGGTCGATCTGCTCGATGCCGATCGTGCGGCGATGCTGCCGTTGCCGCCGGTGCCACCGGCGGTCGGGTGGGTCAACCGAGTCCGGCTGGGCCGCGACTACTACGTGCGCGTCGACAGCAACGACTACTCCGTCGACCCCGCGGTGATCGGCCGGTTCGTTGACGTCCACGCCGACCTGGCACGGGTCGAGGTCCGCCACGAAGGTCGCCTCGTCGCTGCACATGATCGGGTCTGGGCACGCGGCATGACGATCACCGATCCCGCTCACGTGGCTACGGCCAAGGTGTTGCGCGAACAGTTCCAGCAGCCGCGGCCGACAGCCGATGCACCTGACGACCTGACCCGGGACCTGGCCGACTACGACCGCGCCTTCGGGCTCATCGATGGCGGCCTGAGTGCCCCCGCTGCGGACGGCGAGGTTGCCTGATGGCCACGAAGAAGAACGAAGCCGGCGAGACGCTCAAGCAGCTGACCTATCTGGCGTCGGCGTTGAAGGCACCACGGATCACCGAAGCCGCAGGCCGGTTGGCAGATCATGCCCGCGATTCCGGTGGACCCACGAGGAGTACCTCGCCGCGGTCCTGGACCGTGAGGTCGCCGCCAGGAACGCATCCGGCGCCCAGCTGCGGATCCGCGCCGCTGGATTCGCAGCCCGGAAGACGCTCGAGGAGTTCGACTGGAACGCCCAACCCGCCGTCCGGCAGCAGGTCGCATCGCTCGCGTCGGGCGGCTTCCTGACCGAGGCACGCAACGTCGTGCTCCTCGGCCCGCCGGGCACCGGCAAGACCCACCTGGCCACCGGACTCGGGATCGCGGCAGCCCACCACGGCCACCGAGTCCTGTTCGCGACCGCCACCGAATGGGTCACCCGACTCACCGATGCCCACCGCGCCGGACGGCTCCCGAACGAGCTCACCAGGCTTCGCCGCTACGGCCTGATCATCGTCGACGAGGTCGGCTACCTACCCTTCGAGCAAGACGCCGCCAACCTCTTCTTCCAACTCGTGTCCAGCCGCTACGAGCACGCCTCGCTCATCCTCACATCGAACCTGCCGTTCAGCGGCTGGGGCGGCGTCTTCGGGGACCAAGCCGTCGCCGCCGCAATGATCGACCGCGTCGTCCACCACGCCGACGTCCTCACCCTCAAGGGCGCCAGCTACCGGCTACGAAACCGCGGGATCGACACCCTGCCCAGCATCAAGACCCAAGACACGGCAAACTAAGCACCTACGAACCAGTGGCCTCGTTTTCGAGCGTCGCATCGGCCTCATTTTCGAGCGTTGCCGACACCACCGGACCTCGCGACTCGGGTTCGGCGAGACCCGGGTACCGGCCCCGTGGTCACAGCAGTCGGATCCACGGTTGGTCCATCCCGCCCGTCGAGCAGTTGGGCCCATGGTCTTGAGGCGCGACTTACGCCAACCATCGCTGCCCATGACCAGACTGTTCGCTGAGGTCGACCCGCCGGGACACCATCAAGGACTACGCGGCGCCGGAGGACCAGCCCGACTCGGACGTCGGTTCACTCCTGAAGGGCCGGGAGCCCGCCGCGACGACGCCACGCTGGCCACCAGGGCTAGTGTCGGTCCGGGCCGCTCCGCACCCGGGGGCGCCCGCGAGGGCCGAGGCGCGCACCCACGGCGAGCCCTTCCCCAGCGCCACACCACCAGCCACCGCTGCACGAGGAGCATCACTCATGTCGGACACGCTGGATACCCCGGCGGGCTTCCGCCCCGGCTCGATCCTCGGCACCGCCGTACGCCGGGTGGAGGACCCCGAGCTGATCACCGGCCGGGGCACCTACGTCGCCAACCTGGCGACGCCGGACACCACCCACGCGGTGCTGGTCCGCAGCCCCTTCGCGCACGCCCTCATCACCGGCATCGACACCACCGAGGCGCAGCAGGCGCCCGGGGTGGTCGCGGTGCTCACCGGCGCGGACGTCGAGGGGATCGCGGCGCCCAGCTTCGCGTCCGCCAACCCCAGCCTGACCCGCCCGCTGCTGAGCGCCGACCGGGTCCGGTTCGTCGGCGAGCCCGTGGCGGTCGTCGTCGCCGAGACCAGGGCCCAGGCGGTCGACGCGGCCGAGCTGGTCGACGTCGACTACGACCCCCTGCCGGTGGCGGCCGACCTCACCAGCGCCCTGGCAGACGACGCGCCGCTGCAGTTCCCCGACCACGGCACCAACGTCGCGCGCGGGCAACGAGACGGCGACGACAGCGACCCGTTGGCCGGCGCCACCCACGTCGTCCGGCTCACCATGACCAACCAGCGGATCGCGACCAACCCCATCGAGGGTCACGCCGTGCTGGCGGACCCCACCGCCGAGCCGTTCACGATCCAGCTGTCGACCCAGCACCCGCACGGCGCCCGCGACATGTCCGCACGCCTGCTCGGGCTCGAGAAGGACCAGGTCCGGCTGGTCGCCCCCCACGTCGGCGGCGGCTTCGGCGGCAAGGCGGCGATGGCCGCCGAGCACGGCATCATCGTCCTCGCGGCCCAGCGCACCGGCCGCCCGGTGCTCTGGTGGGAGACCAGGAGCGAGGCCCTGCTCTCGATGCACGGCCGCGACCAGGTGCACTGGGCAGAGCTGGGACTCGACGCCGACGGCCGCATCTTCGGGCTCCGGCTCCGGGTGGCCGGCAACACCGGGGCGTACGCCGGCTTCGGCGGCGGCCTCGCCCTGGGGCCGACGTACCTGATGGCGACCGGGCCCTACCGCATCCCCCAGCTCCGCTACGACGGCATCGCGGTGCTTACCAACACGGTCCCCAACGGCGCGTTCCGCGGCGCCGGTCGTCCCGAGGCCGCCGCGCTGCTGGAGCGGCTCCTCGACCTCGCCGCGACCCAGATCGGGATCGCTCCCGAGGAGATCCGGCGCCGCAACCTGCTGACGCCCGAGGAGTTCCCCTATCGCACGCCCACCGGCGCCGACTACGACAACGGCGACTACCAGCGGGCACTCGACGAGGTGATCCGGCTGGCCGACCTCGAGGCGCTGCGCGCGGAGCAGCGGCGGCGACGCGACGCGGGCGAGGTGCGCCAGCTCGGCCTCGGCCTGTCCACCTACGTCGAGGTCACCGGCTTCGGTGGCACCGAGTTCGGCGCCGTCCACGTCCACGACGACGGCTCGGCCACGGTCCGCGCCGGCACCTCCGCCCACGGGCAGGGGCACGCCACGTCGTTCTCGATGATCGTCGCGGACCGGCTCGGCATCCCGCTCGACAAGATCACCTACGAACAGTCCGACACTGCCACCGTGCGCAGCGGCGGGGGCACCGGCGGCTCCCGCTCGCTCCAGATGGGCGGCAGCGCGGTGAAGGCCGCCGCCGACGAGGCCTACGACCGCGGCCTGGCGCTGGCGGCCGAGCTGCTGGAGGCCAACGCCGACGACCTCACCCTCGGCGACGACGGCTTCGCGGTGAGCGGCGTCCCGGGCGCCCACGTCAGCTGGGCCGACCTGGCCGCCCGGGCCCTCGAGCACGGTGAGCCGCTCGAGGTCGACCTCGACATCCAGCTGGAGGGCGCGACCTTCCCGTTCGGCGCCCACCTGAGCGTGGTCGAGGTCGACACCGAGACCGGCTTCGTGACCCCGGTCAGGCACGTGGCCGTCGACGACGCCGGGCGCATCCTCAACCCGATGATCGTGGCCGGCCAGCAGCACGGAGGCGCGATCCAGGGCCTCTCACAGGCACTCTGGGAGGGCTTCGTCTACGACGACCAGGGCAACCCGCTCACCTCCACGCTCGGCGACTACACGATGCCGACCGCCGCCGACGTGATCCAGCTCGAGGCCACCACCATCGAGACGCCGACGCCGCGCAACCCGCTGGGGGCCAAGGGCATCGGCGAGTCCGCCACCGTGGGGGCCACGCCCGCCGTTCACAACGCGGTCGTCGACGCGCTGTCGCACCTCGGCGTCCGCCACCTCGACATGCCGCTGACGCCGCACACCGTCTGGACCGCGATCCAGCAGGCCCGGGTGGGCACCCTGCCGGACCCGTGGCGCGAGCCGCCAGCGGTCTTCGCCGACCAGCCCCCACGACAGTCCCGCGTCCCACGCGACGAGGCACCCGAGATCTGAGAGGAGAACGATGCTCGAGTCAGCACCGCGCCGCGTCGCCACCGTCTGGGGCGACGAGCACGAAGCGGTCGACGCCGCCGTCCGATGGGCCATCCACCGGGTGGTCCGTCCCTCGAACCCCAAGGCCACGGCCCGCCCCGCCGCCGACCTCGCCGCCGCGGCCGGCGCCACCATCACCCCCGAGGGCATCGGCGCCGAGGCCGCGCTCCAGGTGTTCACCGAGATCCTGGAGCCGGCCACCCGGGCCCAGGACGACCCGATGAACCTGGCCTACATCCCCGCGGCCCCCACCCGGGCCGCCATCGCGTTCGACCTGGTCACCTCCAGCGCCAACATCTTCGGCGGGCTCTGGGAGGCGGGCGCGGGCGCCATCTGGGCGGAGAACCAGGCGCTGCGGTGGATCGCCGACCTGCTGGGCTGGGGCCCGGAGGCGATGGGCTGCTTCGTCTCCGGAGGCACCACCGGCAACCTCTCGGCGCTGGCGGCCGCCCGCCACCGCGCGCTCACCGCCCGGGGCTCCCGGCCCGCCGAGGGGTGGCAGGTCGCCTGCTCCGCCGGCGCGCACTCCTCCATCGCCGCCGCGGCCCGCATCCTGGACGTCGAGGTGATCGACGTCCCCGAGGACGACGAGGGGCACCTCACCGGCGCCGCGCTCCGCGAGGTGGTGACCGACACCAGCAGGCTGTTCGCCGTGGTGGCCTCGGCCGGCACGACCAACGCCGGCGTCATCGACGACCTCCACGGGGTCGCCGACTTCTGCGACGAGCACCGGATCTGGCTGCATGTCGACGGCGCCTACGGCGGGGCCGGGCTGGTCTCCCCCACGCTGCGGCCGCAGTACGCCGGGATCGAGCGGGCCGACAGCTTCATCGTCGACCCGCACAAGTGGCTGTTCGCGCCCTATGACTGCTGTGCCCTCGTCTACCACCACGGCAGCACCGCCACGGCGGCGCACGCCCAGCACGCCAGCTACCTCGACAAGGTCGACCGCGACGCGGCCAACCCCGCCGACCTGGCGATCCACCTCTCCCGCCGAGTGCGCGGGCTCTCCTTCTGGTTCAGCCTGGCCACCCACGGCACCGACCGGTACGCCGCCGCGGTGGACCGCACCGTCGCCATCGCCCGTGAGGTGGCCGACGGCATCGAGGCCACCTCGCACCTCCGCCTGCTCAAGGCCCCCGAGCTCACCGTGATGCTCTTCGAGCGGCCCGGCTGGACCTCGGAGGACTACCGGCAGTGGTCCGACGACCTCGCCAAGGCCGGGGTGATGCTGTGCGTCCCGACCCAGTGGCACGGACGACCGGTGCTGCGACTGGCCTTCGTGAACCCCGAGAGCGACCCGGCGCAGGTCCTCACCGTGCTCCGCGAGACGCTGACGCCCGACCATCACGTGCCCGCCTGACCTCTCGGCGATCTCTGCGCCGGCACTTCCTAGACTGGCGGTGTGCCTGCCTCCCCCGCCGACCCGGCGGTCGTCGTCGATGACCTGGTGATGCGCTACGGCACCACCACCGCGGTCGACGGCCTCAGCCTCGAGGTGGCCCGACACACCATCACCGCCGTGCTGGGTCCCAACGGCGCCGGCAAGACCACCACGCTCGAGACCTGCGAGGGCTACCGGCGGCCTCAGCGGGGCAGCGTCCGGGTCCTCGGCCTGGACCCGCACCGGGACCACCGGGAGCTCGCGCCGCGTCTGGGCGTGATGCTGCAGCAGGGCGGCGCCTGGGGGGCGGCCCGCGTCGAGGAGATGCTGCGTCACCTGGCCCGGCTGCACGCGCACCCCCTCGACGTCGGTCTCCTCGTGGAGCGGCTCGGCCTGCAGGACTGCGGCCGGACGCCGTACCGCCGGCTGTCGGGCGGGCAGCAGCAACGGCTCGGCCTGGCCATGGCCGTGATCGGCCGCCCCGAGCTGGTCTTCGTCGACGAGCCGACCGCCGGCATGGACCCGCACGCGCGACGCGCCACCTGGGAGCTGCTCGAGGATCTCCGCACCGACGGCGTGACCGTGGTGCTCACCAGCCACCACATGGAGGAGGCCGAGCGGCTCGCCGACCACGTCCACATCGTCGACCGGGGCCGCCTGGTCGGGTCCGGCAGCCCGGCCGAGCTCACCGACGGCGGCGCGCGCAGCCTCGAGGACGTCTTCCTCGACCTGACCCCGCGGGAGCGTCGGTGAGCACGTTCACTCCCCGGCCGGGCGCGGCGCCGTTGGCCCGCCAGGTGCTCGCCCAGGCGTCCATGGAGGCGCGGCTGCTGCTCCGCAACGGTGAGCAGCTGCTGCTCGCGCTGGTCATCCCGGTGCTGGTGCTGGTGGGTGCGGTGCTGGGCGCGGAGCGGATCGGGCTCGACCTCTCCCACTCCGCGGTCGACGAGTTCACGCCGGGTGTGCTGGCGCTGGCGGTGCTCTCGTCGTCGTTCACCTCGCTGGCGATCATGACCGGCTTCGAGCGCCGCTACGGCGTGCTGAAGCGGCTCGGGGCCTCGCCGCTCCCCCGGTCCGGGCTGCTGCTCGGCAAGGTCGGCGCCCTGGTGCTGGTCGAGGTGGTGCAGGCGGTCGTCATCGGCGGGGTCGCGCTGTCGCTCGGCTGGCGCCCGGCCGCCGCGGCCGTCCCGGCCGCCATCCTGGTCGCCGTGGCCGGCACGTTCGCCTTCGCCGCCCTCGGGCTGCTGCTGGCCGGCACCCTCCGGGCCGAGGCGACGCTCGCCGCCGCCAACCTCGTCTACCTGCTGCTGCTCGCCGCCGGCGGCGTGGTGCTGCCCAGCTCGTCGTACGGCGCCGCGTCGGGGCTGGTCGCCTGGCTCCCGTCGGCCGCCCTCGGCGACGGGATGCGGGCGGCGCTGCTCGACGGGGCGTTCCCCGGCCGCGAGCTGCTGGTGCTCGTCGCCTGGGGTGCCGTGGCCACCGTCGCCACCACGAGGACCTTCCGGTGGGAGTGAGCCGATGGGAGTGACCGACACGACCTGGATGCGCCGGTGGGGCTGGGCCACCCTGGTGGCCAACGTCGGCCTCGTCGTCACCGGGGGCGCGGTGCGGCTCACCGGCTCCGGGCTCGGCTGCCCCACCTGGCCGCGCTGCACCGACGAGTCCTTCACCCCGCACGGCGCCATGGACATCCACTCCGCCATCGAGTTCGGCAACCGGACGCTGACCTTCGTGCTGGTGGTGATCGCCGTCGGCACCTTCGTGGCGGCGCTCCGCTCCGGCCGCCGCGACCTGACGATCCTCTCCGTCGTGCTGGCGCTCGGCATCCCGGCCCAGGCCGTGATCGGCGGGGTCACGGTGCTCACCGACCTCAACCCCTGGGTGGTGTCCCTGCACCTGATGTGCTCGCTGGCCATCATCGCGCTGGCCGTGCTGCTGCTGCGCCGCATCGACCACCCCTCGGTCCCGCCCGCGGCCGACAGCGCGACCCTGCTGGCCTGGACGACGTACGCCGCGGGCTGGGCGGTGCTCTACGTCGGCACCGTCGTCACCGGGTCGGGACCGCACGCCGGCGACGCCGACGCGCCGCGCAACGGGCTCGACCCTCTCCAGGTGAGCCAGCTGCACGCCGACCTGGTCTTCCTGCTGCTGGGCCTGAGCGTCGGCCTCTGGCTGGTGCTGCGCGGGCAGCCCGCGGCCACCGCCGCGACTCGGGTGGCGCTGGTCGTCCTCGTGGTGGAGCTCGCGCAGGGCGTGGTGGGCTTCGTGCAGTACTTCACCGACCTGCCGGAGCTGCTCGTCGGGCTGCACATGCTGGGCGCCGCGGTGCTCATCGCGGTGCTGACCCAGGCGCTGATCGAGACCCGGGAGCGCCCCGTGCAGGCGCTCCCGACCCCCGAACGTGAGTGACGACGGCTGCCTGCACCCCCGTGACCAGGCTCGCCGTCGTCACTAGGTCAGACGCGCCCGGGTCGGGTTCGGTTGCCTCCTGGCCGAAGTTTTTCTGCGGGAGGCCGCCGGTCGGCTGCGGTCAGCGCAGCAGCGGGTCGACCGCGACACCCACGAAGAGCAGCGCGAGGTAGAGGTTGGACACGTGGAACAGCCGCATCGGCTGGATCACGGAGAGCTCGTCGGAGCCGCGCGCCCGCCGCCACAGGCCGTGTGCCTCGACCAGCATCACGGCGCCGAGCACCACCGCGACGACCGGGTAGAGCCAACCGGTGCCGCCGACCGGCCAGAGCAGCAGCGACATCACCACGGTGGCCCAGGTGTAGAGCACGACCTGCCGGCCCACCTCGCGCGCCGGCGCCACCGCCGGCAGCATCGGGACGTCCACGCCGGCGTAGTCCTCGCGGTAGCGAAGCGCCAGCGCCCAGGTGTGCGGCGGGGTCCACAGGAAGACCACGAGGAACAGCACGACCGGCGGCCAGGCCAGCTCGCCCGTGACCGCGGTCCAGCCGATCAGCGCCGGGAAGCAGCCGGCCAGCCCGCCCCACACGATGTTCTGGGTGGTCCGCCGCTTCAGCAGCATGGTGTAGACGAACAGGTAGAACGCCTCGGCGAGCAGCGCCAGCCCCGCGGAGAGCCAGTTGACCCAGATCGCGAGGATGGCCGTGGCCAGCACACCGAGCGCGACTCCGAAGGCCATCGCAGCCCCGGGGGACACGATGTGCCGGGGCAGCGCCCGGCGTCGGGTGCGACGCATCTGCTCGTCGATGTCGCGGTCGTAGACGCAGTTCAACGCGTTGGCCGACCCCGCCGACAGCGTCCCGCCGACCACGGTCGCGATCACCAGGCCCAGCCGCGGGATCCCCTCGGCGGCGAAGAACATGACCGGCACGGTGGTGAGCAGCAACAGCTCGATCACCCGCGGTTTCGTCAGCCCGACGTAGGCCGCGATGACGTCGCGCACCCCCGCGCGTGAGCCGGCGACCGGCTCGTCCCCGCCGGTCGCCGCGGCCTCGGCACGCGAATGGCCGACGTGGGTCACGGGTACCTCGTTCGAGCGGGGACGAGAGAGCCTGTCGCAGCCCTGACGGGCGGCCCCCTGGGACAGTGGTCGAGTCTATCGCCAGGCCTGAGTAGGCTCGTCATGACCCGTGACCGACGCTCACCGAAGAGGCCGCACGTGACCCCTCCCCCCGCCACCAAGACCGTCACCAGGACCCCTCGCCTGCAGTGGACCGCGCTCGACGACCGCGCCGTCGACACGGCCCGGGCGCTCGCGATGGATGCGGTCCAGAAGGTCGGCAACGGTCACCCGGGCACCGCGATGAGCCTGGCCCCGGCGGCCTACCTGCTGTTCCAGAAGGTGATGCGCCACGACCCGGCCGACCCCACCTGGGAGGGCCGCGACCGGTTCGTGCTGTCCGCGGGCCACTCCTCGATCACGCTCTACACCCAGCTCTACCTCGGTGGCTTCGGGCTCGAGCTGGCTGACCTGAAGGCGCTGCGCACCTGGGGCTCCCTCACCCCCGGCCACCCCGAGCACGGACACACCAAGGGCGTGGAGACGACCACGGGGCCGCTCGGCCAGGGCGTCGCCAACGCCGTCGGCATGGCGCTCGCCGCGCGCCGCAAGCGGGGCATGTACGACGCCAAGGCCCGCCCCGGCCGCAGCGTGTTCGACCACCACGTCTACGCCATCTGCAGCGACGGCGACCTCGAGGAGGGCGTCAGCGCCGAGGCCGCGTCCTACGCCGGCCACCAGCAGCTCGGCAACCTGGTGATGGTCTACGACCTCAACCGGATCTCCATCGAGGGCGACACCAACATCGCGTTCACCGAGGACGTCGGTCGCCGTTTCCAGGCCTACGGCTGGCACGTCCAGCACGTCCGGTTCACCCGCGACGTCACCAAGGGTCAGGACTACCACGAGGACATCCCCGCCCTGTGGGACGCGATCCAGCAGGCCAAGGCGGTCACCGACAAGCCCAGCCTGATCGTGCTGCACACGATCATCGCCTGGCCCGCCCCCCACGCCCAGAACACCGGCGCCTCGCACGGCTCGGCACTCGGCGCCGACGAGGTGGCCGCCACCAAGAAGGTCCTCGGGCTCGACCCCAAGCGGTCCTTCGCCGTGGCCCGCGACGTGATCACCCACACGCGCAAGCTCAAGGCGCGCGGCAAGGAGCTCCACCGCTCCTGGAACGCCGACTTCACGAAGTGGGCCAAGGCCCACCCCGACGCCGCGGCCCTGCACTCGAGGCTGAGCGACCTGAGCCTCCCCGACGGCTGGACCTCCGCGTTGCCGACGTTCAAGCCCGACCCGAAGGGGATGTCGACCCGCAAGGCCTCGGGGGCCGTCCTCAACGCGATCGTGGGCGAGCTGCCCGAGCTCTGGGGCGGCTCCGCCGACCTCGCCGAGTCCAACAACACCACCCTCGAGGAGGCGGCGTCGGTCACGCCCGACCAGTGGCAGACCTCCAGCTGGTCGGGTGACCCCTACGGCCGGGTGCTGCACTTCGGCATCCGCGAGCACGCCATGGGCGCGATGATGAACGGCATCGCACTGTCCGGGGGCACCCGTGTCTTCGGCGGCACGTTCCTGGTCTTCTCCGACTACATGCGCCCCTCGGTCCGGCTGGCCGCCCTGATGGGACTGCCCGTCACCTACGTCTGGACCCACGACTCCATCGGGCTCGGCGAGGACGGCCCGACCCACCAGCCGGTCGAGCACCTCGCCGCGCTGCGGGCGATCCCCGGCCTCGATGTGGTCCGACCCGCCGACGCCGCCGAGACGGCCGTCTGCTGGCGCACCATCCTCGAGCACACCGACCGGCCCGCCGGGCTCGCGCTCACCCGGCAGAACGTCCCGATGTGGCCGCACGGCAAGGACGGCTTCGCCTCGGCGCGCGGCGCGGCGCGCGGCGGCTACGTGCTGCTCGAGGCCGACGGCGGCGCCCCCGACGTGATCCTGGTGGCCACCGGCTCCGAGGTGCAGCTCGCCGTCGAGGCCCGCTCGCTGCTGTGGCGTCGCGGCATGGCGGCCCGGGTCGTCTCGATGCCGTGCCGGGAGTGGTTCGACGCCCAGCCGCGCAGCTATCGCGACAAGGTGCTGCCCCCCTCGGTGCGGGCCCGGGTCAGTGTCGAGGCCGGGGTGGCCCAAGGCTGGCGCGAGGTGGTCGGCGACGCCGGTCGCTGCGTCTCGCTCGAGCATTTCGGCGCCTCCGCCGACTACCAGACCCTCTACGACGAGTTCGGTCTCACCGCCCAGGCGGTGGCCAAGGCCGCCCGCGAGAGCATCGCCGCCGCCGGGGCCTGACGACCGGCCCATCCCGACCGCAAGGAGCATCCATGGCCGACGTACTGAAGCAGCTCTCCGACGAGGGCGTGTCCATCTGGCTCGACGACCTGTCGCGGGAGCGGCTCGAGACCGGCAACCTGGCCGACCTGGTCAAGAACAGCTCCGTGGTCGGCGTGACCACGAACCCGACGATCTTCCAGGGGGCGCTGAGCGACGGGGAGCGCTACGACGCCCAGGTGCGCGAGCTGGCGGCGCAGGGCGCCGACGTCGACGCGACGGTGTTCGCGCTGACCACGACCGACGTCCGCGACGCCTGCGACCTGCTGCGGCCGGTCTGGGAGGCCACCGACGGCGTCGACGGGCGGGTGTCGATCGAGGTGGCCCCCGACCTCGCCCACGACACCGAGGGCACGCTCGCCTCGGCCCGGGAGCTCTGGGCCGCCGTCGACCGCCCCAACGCCTACATCAAGATCCCCGGCACCCCGGAGGGCTGGCCGGCGATCACCCAGGCCCTCGGGGACGGCATCTGCGTCAACGTGACGCTGATCTTCGGGCTCGACCAGTACGCCCACGTCATGGAGGCCTACGTCGCCGGTCTCGAGCTGGCTCGCGACCGCGGCGTCGACCTGTCGACGGTGCACTCGGTGGCGTCGTTCTTCGTCTCGCGGGTGGACACCGAGATCGACCAGCGGCTCGAGGCGTCCGGTGCCGACCCCGCGCTGCGCGGCAAGGCCGGCATCGCCAACGCGCGGCTCGCCTACCAGGCCTACGAGCGGTTCTTCTCCGGTGAGCGCTGGGAGTCGCTGGCCGCCGCCGGCGGCCGCACCCAGCGGCCGCTGTGGGCGTCGACGGGAGTGAAGAACCCCGACTACGACGACACCATGTACGTCATCGACCTGGCCGTCGACACCACCGTCAACACCATGCCGGAGAAGACGCTGCACGCCGTCGCCGACCACGGGGAGTTCCGGGGCGACCAGGTGCGCCCCCACTACGCCGACGCTGCCGCCCACCTCGAGGCGCTGGCCACGGCCGGCATCGACTACGACGACGTGATCGCGGTGCTGATCCGCGAGGGGGTGGACAAGTTCGTGGCCTCCTGGCAGGACCTGCTGGCCACCGTGCGAGCCAGCCTCGAAGGCGCCGCCTCGTGACCCCTCCCGTCGACGCCACCGCCACCGCGGCCTGGCACCGCCTGGGCGAGCTGGCGGAGGACTTCCGGCCCGACCTGCGTGCCTGGTTCGCCGACGACCCGGGGCGGGTCGACCGGCTCACCTTCACCGCCGCCGACCTGCACGTCGACCTGTCCAAGAACCTGCTCGACGACGAGGTGCTCGCCGCGCTGCTGGCGCTCGCCGACGAGGTCGGGTTGGTCGAGCGCCGCGAGGCCATGTTCCGCGGCGAGCGGATCAACGTCACGGAGGGCCGCGCGGTGCTCCACACCGCGCTCCGCGCACCCCGGGGGACGGTCGTCGAGGTCGACGGGCACGACGTGGTCCCCGAGGTCCACGAGGTGCTCGACCGGGTCTACGCCTTCGCCGAGCAGGTGCGGTCGGGAGCCTGGACGGGCATCACCGGCCGACCGATCAGCACCGTCGTCAACATCGGCATCGGCGGCTCCGACCTCGGGCCGGTGATGGCCTACGAGGCGCTCGAGCCCTATGTCCAGGACGGCCTGGAGTGCCGGTTCGTGAGCAACATCGACCCGACCGACCTCGCGCAGAAGGTCGCCGGCCTCGATCCCGAGACGACGCTGTTCATCGTCGCCAGCAAGACGTTCACCACCCTGGAGACCCTGACCAACGCCCGCCTGGCCCGCGCCTGGCTCTGGGAGCACCTGCAGCGCGCCGACGCGATCGAGGACTCCGACGAGGCCCGGCTGCGCGCCGTCGCACGGCACTTCGTCGCCGTCTCCACCGCGCTCGACAAGGTCGAGGCCTTCGGGATCGACCCGGGCAACGCCTTCGGGTTCTGGGACTGGGTGGGCGGACGCTACTCCGTCGACTCCGCGATCGGCACCTCGCTGGCCGTCGCCATCGGGCCCGCCCACTTCGCCGACCTCCTCGCCGGCATGCACGCCATGGACGAGCACTTCCACCACACCGAGCTGGCCGGCAACGTGCCGGCGCTGATGGGCCTGCTCAACGTCTGGTACTCCGACTTCCTCGGCGCCGACACCCACGCGGTGCTTCCCTATGCCCAGCTGCTCCACCGCTTCCCCGCCTACCTCCAGCAGCTGACGATGGAGTCCAACGGCAAGCGGGTGCGGTGGGACGGCTCCCCGGTCACCAGCGGCACCGGCGAGGTCTTCTGGGGCGAGCCCGGCACCAACGGGCAGCACGCGTTCTACCAGCTCATCCACCAGGGGACCCGGCTGGTCCCGGCCGACTTCATCGCGGTCGCGGAGCCGGCGTACCCCCTGCGGGACGGCGACACCGACGTCCACGAGCTGTTCCTGGCCAACTTCTTCGCCCAGACCAAGGCACTGGCCTTCGGCAAGACCGCCGAGGAGGTCCGCGCCGAGGGCACCGACGAGGCGATCGTGCCGGCCCGCGTCTTCCCCGGCAACCGACCGACCACCTCGATCATGGCCCCCGCGCTCACCCCCTCGGTGCTGGGTCAGCTGATCGCTCTCTACGAGCACCTGACCTTCACCCAGGGCATCGTCTGGGGCATCGACAGCTTCGACCAGTGGGGCGTCGAGCTGGGCAAGCAGCTCGCCCAGCAGCTGACCCCGGCCGTCGCCGGCGACGAGGCCACGCTCGCGGAGCAGGACCCCTCCACGAAGGCCCTGGTGAGCTACTACCGTCGGCACCGCGCATGACCGGCGCGGCCGGCACCAACCCGCTGCGCGACCCGCAGGACCGACGGCTCCCCCAGATCGCCGGTCCGTGCGGGATGGTGTTGTTCGGGGTGACCGGTGACCTCTCCCGCAAGAAGGTGATGCCGGCGATCTACGACCTCGCCAACCGTGGTCTCCTGCCGCCCGGCTTCTCGTTGGTGGGGTTCGCCCGACGCGACTGGGCCGACCAGGACTTCGCGCAGATCGTGCACGACTCGGTGCGCGAGCACGCCCGCACCGAGTTCCGCGAGGAGGTCTGGGACCAGCTGTCCGAGGGCCTCCGCTTCGTGCCGGGCGACTTCGCCGACGACGTCGCCTTCGACCGGCTGCGACGCACCATCGAGGAGCTCGACGAGGTCCGCGGCACCGGCGGCAACCACGCGTTCTACCTGTCGATCCCGCCGAAGTTCTTCGGCGAGGTGATCGAGCAGCTCAAGGAGCACGGGCTCGCGGCTCCCCCCGAGCACGGCGACGCCGAGGCGCCCGGTCGGCCCTGGCGGCGGGTCGTCGTGGAGAAGCCGTTCGGCCACGACCTGGAGTCGGCGCGCGAGCTCAACGACACGCTGCACCGGGTCTTCCCCAACGGCTCGATCTTCCGGATCGACCACTACCTCGGCAAGGAGACGGTCCAGAACATCCTGGCCATGCGCTTCGCCAACGAGCTGTTCGAGCCGCTGTGGAACGCGAAGTACGTCGACCACGTGCAGATCACCATGGCCGAGGACATCGGCATCGGCGGGCGCGCCGGCTACTACGACGGCGTCGGGGCGGCCCGCGACGTCATCCAGAACCACCTGATGCAGCTGATGGCGCTGGTCGCGATGGAGGAGCCCACGTCGTTCGACGCCGAGATGCTGCGGCAGGAGAAGATCAAGGTCCTCTCGTCGGTGCGGCTCCCCCGTCGCCTCGACCTGACGACGGCCCGCGGCCAGTACGCCCCGGGCTGGGCGGGCGGCATCGAGGTGCCCGGCTACTGCGAGGAGGAGGGCATCTCGCCCCGCTCCACGACCGAGACCTACGCCGCCATCACCCTCGAGATCGACAACCGGCGCTGGGCCGGGGTGCCGTTCTACCTCCGCACCGGCAAGCGGCTCGGCCGGCGGGTCACCGAGGTGGCGGTGGTCTTCAAGCGTGCGCCGCACCTGCCGTTCGCGGCCTCGGCCACCGAGGAGCTCACCCAGAACGCCCTGGTGATCCGGGTCCAGCCCGACGAGGGGCTCACGCTGCGGTTCGGGTCGAAGGTGCCCGGCACCGCCATGGAGATCCGCGACGTGAGCATGGACTTCGCCTACGGCGGCTCGTTCACCGAGTCGTCTCCGGAGGCCTACGAGCGGCTGATCCTCGACGTGCTGCTCGGCGACCCGCCGCTGTTCCCGCGCCACGAGGAGGTCGAGCTCTCCTGGCAGATCCTCGACCCGGTCCTCGACTACTGGCAACGCAAGGGGAAGCCCGAGGCCTACCCGTCGGGCACCTGGGGCCCGGCCTCGGCCGACGCGATGCTGGCCCGTGACGGCCGGACCTGGAGGCGACCGTGAGAGAGCTGCTCGACACCGACGCCGCGGAGATCGCGGCCGAGTTCGTCCGCCAGCGCATCCACGCCGGCAGCCCCGCGATGGGGATGGTGATGACCCTGGTGATCGTGGTCGACGAGGATCGTGCGGCCGACGCGATGGCGGCCGCGCAGCGGGCGTCCCACGAGCACCCCGCGCGGGTGCTGGGCGTCATCCTGGGCTCCGCGCGCGGCCGGGCCCATGTCCACGCCCAGGTGGGCGTGGGTGCCGGCTGGACCGGCGAGACGGCGCTGATCCGGCTCTCCGGGCCGGTGGTGCATCATCCGGAGTCCGTCGTCCTGCCGCTGCTGCTCCCCGACTCCCCCGTCGCGGCGTGGTGGCCCGCCGACCACCCTCCCGACCCGGCCGGCGACCCGCTGGGCGCGCTGGCTCAGCGGCGGATCACCGACGCCGCCTTCGTCACCCGCGGCAAGACCAAGGCGATCCTCGCCCAGTGCACCGCCTACGCCCCCGGCAACACCGACCTGGCCTGGACCCGGCTCACTCCCTGGCGCGCCCTGCTGGCAGCGGCGCTGGACCAGCACCCGGCCAAGGTCACCGGAGCCGGCGTCACCGCCGAGCGGGTCAGCCCGAGCGCCGATCTGCTGAGCGCCTGGCTGAGCGACCGGCTCAAGGTGTCGGTGGCCCGGCGCTCGTCGAAGGGGCCGGGCATCACCGAGGTGGTGCTCGAGACCGCCGACGGCCCGGTCCGGATCACCCGCACCGACGGCAAGCTCGCCACCTTCGCCTCACCCGGCCAGCCCGACCGACCGGTCGCGCTCAAGCGGCGGGACCTTCCCGACCTGCTCGCCGAGGAGCTGCGCCGCCTCGACGAGGACGACGTCTACGCCCGCACCGCCAAGCGGCTGGTGGCCCTGGAGCGCAAGAAGCAGGGGGCGCGACGGTGAGCGAGGTGCGACGCTTCGACGACGGCCCGGCACTGGCCGCTCAGGTGGCTCACGACCTGCTCGAGGTGCTCGTCGAGGCCCAGGCCGACGGCGGCGAGGCCCACGTGGCGCTCACCGGCGGCACCATCGCCGTGACCATCCACCGCGAGCTCGGCCGACTCGGCCCGGAGTCGGGGGTGGACTGGCAGCGGGTGCACGTGTGGTGGGGTGATGAGCGGTTCGTGGAGCCGAGCAGCCCCGACCGCAACGCCCACGAGGCTCGCGCCGACTTCGTCGACGTGGTCGGGGTGCCGGGCTCGCACGTCCATGAGATGGCCTCGATCCTCGGGGCCATGGACGTGCACGCCGGAGCCGAGGCCTATGCCCGTCAGGTCCGTGAGGTCGGGTCGGGTGAGTTCGACGTGGTGATGCTCGGCGTCGGGCCCGACGGACACGTGGCCTCGCTCTTCCCGGGGTTCCCGCAGCTGCGCAGCGACGGGATCGCGGTGGGCGTCACCGGGTCACCGAAGCCGCCGCCGGAGCGGATCTCGCTGACGATGCCGGCACTCAACCGGTCCCGCCGGGTGTGGTTCGTCGTGGCGGGTGCCGAGAAGGCCGACGCCGTCGCGACGGCGTACGAGCAGGCGGAGACGCTCACCGACCCCGACCGCGACGACCGGCTCCCGGCCGCGCGCGTGCACGGACGCGACGAGACCGTGTGGTACGTCGACCGGTCGGCCGCGAGCGGCCTGCCCGGTGGGTGACCTCAGAAGATGATGTCGCCCGACTTGCGACGGCTGCGCAGCAGCTGCAGCGCCTCGTCGAGGATGTCCTTGGCCTCCGCATCGGAGCGGCGCTCCTTCACGTAGGCCAGGTGCGTCTTGTAGGGCTCGATGCGCGGCGGCGGAGGAGGGTTCTCCTCGTCCAGCGACGCGGGCAGCCCGCACTTCGGACAGTCCCAGGACTCCGGCACCTGTGCCTCGACGGCGAACGTCACCACCGAGCGGTGCTGGTGGGCACAGAAGTAGGCGACCGCCTGCCGAGGCGCGGCCTCACCGCGCTCGGCCTCGCCCATCGGGCCGGCCCCCACCCGGCTGCCGCGAATCGCGTTTCCTCCACCTGCCAACGCGAGCTTCCTTTCCAGAGGTTCTTCGGATCAGCGGGTCCGGCGGCGTGCCGGGCTCACTGGTAGGCGTAGAGCAGTCCGAGCGCGACCACGCACGCGAACCACACCACGCCAAGCCCGACCGTCAACCGGTCGAGGTTGCGCTCGGCGACGGACGAGCCACCCAGGGAGCTGGAGACGCCACCGCCGAACATGTCCGAGAGGCCTCCCCCGCGGCCCTTGTGCAGAAGCACCATCACGATGAGCAACGCGCTGGTGATCATGAGAACGATCGTCAGGACAAGTGTCACGGGGAGAAAGCCTACGTCACGTCCGCCGGATCACAGGATCGGCATGTCGTAAAACCTGCAGATCCCGCCGAACTCGTCGGCCTGCAGGCTCGCCCCACCCACGAGACAGCCGTCCACGTCGGCCTTCTCCATGATGCCGGCGACGTTGGCGGCCTTCACCGACCCGCCGTAGAGGATGCGCAGACCGTCGGCCGCGGCGTCGCCGTGGGTCTCGCGGATCCGCTCTCGGATCGCGGCGCACACCTCCTGGGCGTCGTCGGGGGTGGCGACCTCGCCGGTGCCGATCGCCCAGACCGGCTCGTAGGCCACGACCAGGTCGGCCAGCTGCTCGGCCGAGAAGCCGGCCAGCGAGCCGTCGACCTGGGCCAGGGTGTAGGGCACGTGCTCGCCGGCCTGGCGGATGTCGAGGCCCTCGCCGACACAGACGATCGGGGTCATCCCGGCTGCCAGTGCGGCATGCGCCTTGGCGTTGACGGTCTCGTCGGACTCGGCGTGGTACTCCCTCCGCTCGCTGTGCCCGACCACGGCGTAGGAGCAGCCCAGCTTGGCCAGCATCCCGGCGGAGATCTCGCCGGTGTAGGCGCCGCTCTCGTGGACCGAGACGTCCTGGGCGCCGTACTTGACCGACAGACGGTCTCCGTCGACGAGCGTCTGCACCGACCGCAGGTCGGTGAAAGGCGGCACCACGACCACCTCGACGGCGGCATAGTCATGCTTCTTGTCCGACAGCGTCCAGGCGAGCTTCTGGACGAGCACCACCGCTTCCTGGTGGTTGAGGTTCATCTTCCAGTTGCCCGCCATCAGCGGGGTGCGGGAGCCGGTCATGGGTTCCTTTCGGTGGGAGCGCGGAGGTGTCGCTGCGGGTCAGGCGTCGCGCTCGAGGACGGCGATCCCGGGGAGCTCCTTGCCCTCCAGGAACTCCAGGCTGGCGCCGCCGCCGGTGGAGATGTGGCCGAACGCCGCCTCGTCGAAGCCGAGCTTGCGCACCGCCGCCGCGGAGTCGCCACCGCCCACGACGGAGAGCCCGGGCACGGTGGTCAGCGCCTCGGCGACGGCACGGGTGCCCTCGGCGAACGCCGCCACCTCGAACACGCCCATCGGGCCGTTCCAGAACACCGTCTGAGCGTCGGACAGGGCGGCAGCGAAGGCCCGCCCCGACTCGGGGCCGATGTCGAGACCGAGCGAGTCGGCCGGGATCGCGTCGGCCGGCACCACTCGGGGCTCCGGCTCGCGGTCACCCGACGGGAAGGCGGTGTCGACGACGATGTCGGTCGGCAGCAGGATGTCCACCCCGGTGTCGGCCGCCCGCTGCAGATAGGACCGGCAGGTGTCGAGCTGGTCCTCCTCGAGCAGGCTCTGGCCGACCTCGTGCCCCTGGGCGGCCAGGAAGGTGAACACCATCCCGCCGCCGATGAGCAGCCGGTCGGCCTTGCCGAGCAGGTTGTCGATCACCCCGAGCTTGTCGGAGACCTTCGAACCGCCGAGCACCACGACGTAGGGCCGCGCCGGGTCGACGGTGAGCCGGCGCAGCACGCCGATCTCCTTGGCGACCAGCCCGCCCATCGCCGACGGCAGCCGGAGCGCGACGTCGTAGACCGAGGCCTGCTTGCGGTGCACCACCCCGAAGCCGTCGGAGACGAACGCGTCGGCCAACGCCGCGAGCTGGTCGGCGAACGCGCCGCGGACGGCGTCGTCCTTGCTGGTCTCGCCCTCGTTGAAGCGGACGTTCTCCAGCACCGCCACCTGGCCGTCGGCCAGGCCGGCCACGGCCTGGCGGGCGCTCTCGCCCACCGTGTCGGTGGCGAACGCGACCGGCTGGCCGAGCAGCTCGCCGAGGCGGGCCGCGACCGGCTCCAGGGAGTACGCCGGGTCGGGCGCGCCCTTCGGACGGCCGAGGTGAGCGGTCACGACCACCCGGGCGCCGGCCTCGGCCAGCTCCCGGATGGTCGGGATGCTCGCCCGGATCCGCCCGTCGTCGGTGATGGTGGTGCCGTCGAGGGGGACGTTGAGGTCCGAGCGGACCAGCACCCGCTTCCCGCGGACGTCACCCAGCGAACCGAGGTCCGACACGGGTCTGCTCCTTCGCTCAGAGGGAGGCGCCGACGTGCAGCGTCAGGTCGATCAACCGGTTGGAGTAGCCCCACTCGTTGTCGTACCAGCCGACGACCTTGACCTGGTTGCCGATCACCTTGGTCAGCCCCGCGTCGAAGATGCACGACGACGGGTCGGTGACGATGTCGGCCGAGACGATCGGGTCCTCGGTGTAGGAGAGGAAGCCGGACAGCGGCCCGGACTCCGCCGCGGCCTTGATGATCGCGTTGACCTCGTCGACCGAGGTCTCACGACCCGCCTCGAAGGTGAGGTCGGTGGCCGAGCCGGTCGGCGTCGGCACCCGCAGCGCATAGCCGTCGAGCTTGCCCTTGAGGTCGGGCATGACCAGGCCGATCGCCTTCGCGGCGCCGGTCGAGGTCGGGATGATCGACAGCGCGGCGGCGCGCGCCCGGCGCATGTCGCGGTGCGGGCCGTCGAGGAGGTTCTGGTCGGAGGTGTAGGCGTGGATCGTGGTCATCAGGCCCTTGACGATGCCCAGCTCGTCGTGCAGCGGCTTGGCCATCGGCGCCAGGCAGTTGGTCGTGCAGGACGCGTTCGAGATCACGTGGTGGCTGGCCGGGTCGTAGTCGTGGTGGTTGACCCCCATCACGAAGGTGCCGTCCTCGTTCTTCGCCGGCGCCGAGATGATGACCTTCTTGGCGCCGCCGTCGATGTGCGCGTGCGCCTTCGTGGCGTCGGTGAAGATGCCGGTCGACTCGATGACGATGTCGGCGCCGGTGTCGCCCCAGGCGATGGCGGCTGGGTCGCGCTCCTCGAAGACGCGGATGCGCTTGCCGTCGACGGTGATCGACTCCTCGTCGGAGGAGACCTCGCCGGCCATCACACCCAGCACCGAGTCGTACTTCAACAGGTGGGCGATGGACGCGTTGTCCATCAGGTCGTTGGCGGCGACGATCTCGACGTCGGCGCCGGAGGCCTGGACGGCCCGGAAGAAGTTGCGGCCGATCCGGCCGAAGCCGTTGATACCAACACGAACAGTCACGGTGACTACTCCTCGGTTCTGGGTTGGTTCCCCTGGTCAGGGTTCCTTGTTCTGGGGCCGGCGGGCCGCGGTGGCGACCTTCGTGGACCGGTCGATTTCGACCCTATCGCCTGCCTCAGGGGCGCTGCATCGCGCGTCCGCCGTACGTACGGGTAACCGGCGTCGCGCTCGGCGACGAGTGAGGCTCAGGCCTCGTCGGCCAGCATCTCGGGCGTCAGCGAGGCCTCGGTGTCGGGGATGCCGAGCTCCTCGGCGCGCTTGTCGGCCATCGCCAGCAGCCGGCGGATACGACCGGCGATGGCGTCCTTGGTGAGCACCGGGTCGTGCAGCTGACCGAGCTCCTCCAGGGAGGCCTGCTTGTGCTCGAGCCGGAGGCTGCCGGCCATCCGCAGGTGGTCGGGGACCTCGTCTCCGAGGATCTCCAGCGCGCGCTCGACGCGAGCGCCGGCGGCGACCGCGGCTCGGGCCGAGCGGCGCAGGTTGGCGTCGTCGAAGTTGGCGAGCCGGTTGGCGGTGGCGCGCACCTCGCGGCGCATCCGCCGTTCCTCCCACGCCATCAACGACTCGTGCGCGCCGAGCCGGGTCAGCAGCGCACCGATCGCGTCGCCGTCACGGATCACCACGCGGTCGACGCCGCGCACCTCGCGAGCCTTGCTCTGGATGCCGAGCCGGCGCGCGACGCCGACGAGGGCGAGCGCCGCCTCGGGGCCGGGGCAGGTGACCTCCATCGACGAGGAGCGGCCGGGCTCGGTGAGAGACCCGTGAGCGAGGAAGGCTCCCCGCCAGGCCGCGACGGCGTCACACCCGCCGCCGGAGACGACCGCGGGCGGCAGCCCGCGCACCGGTCGGCCGCGGCCGTCGAGCAGGCCCGTCTGCCGGGCCAGCGCCTCGCCGTCCTTGACCACACGGACGACGTAGCGGGTCCCCTTGCGCAGGCCGTTGCCCTGGACCACGACGACGTCGGACTCGTGCCCGTAGACCTCGGCGATGTCCTTGCGCAGGCGGCGGGCAGCGGCGCCCGTGTCGAGCTCCGCCTCGACCACGATCTTGCCGCTCACGATGTGCAGCCCACCGGCGAACCGGAGCAGCGAGGCGACCTCCGCCTTGCGGCAGCAGGTCTTGGTGATCGGGGTGGAGGCGAGCTCAGCCTTGACCTGTGCTGTCATCGCCATGGGCGAATCCTCGCATGCCCGTCAATCACCCTCGGCACCCCGTGCTGCCGTGGGCCGCCGTCGTTCGAGGCTCACCGAAGGACGTCGAGGTAGGCGGTCGCGAGGCGTGCCGGGTCGTGCCGTGGGGTGCCGTCGTCGCGGGTCACCTCGGCGAGGACGAGCCGGCCGCCCCAGGAGGCGACCGCGCTCGCGAGCTCCTCGGCGTCGGGCACGCTGCCCGGGTCGGCGAGCACGGTGTCGATCCGCAGGCCGGGCGCGTGCTCGTGGAGAGCGGCCAGGTGGTCGACCGGGCTGTAGCCGGCCGTCTCCCCTTGCTGCGCCGCGAGGTTGAGGGTGACCAGCACGCGCGCATCGGTCGCCGTCAACGCCGATCGAAGCTCGGGGACCAGCAGGTGCGGGATCACGGAGGTGTACCACGAGCCCGGACCCAGCACCACCCAGTCGGCCTCGTGGACGGCAGCGACAGCGGCCGGACAGGCGGGCGGGTCGGGCGGGTCGAGCCGGACCGCCGACATGACACCGTCGGTGCTCGCGATCTGCACCTGCCCCCGCACCGTGCGCAGCGCCTCGGGGTCGCTCGGGTCGAGCCCTCGGATGTCGGCGGTGATGTCCATGGGGGTCAGGGCCATCGGGAGCACCCGCCCCTGTGCCCCCAGCAGCTCACCGACCCAGCGCAGCCCCTCCACCGGGTCGCCGAACAGGTCCCAGAGCGCGACGATCAGCAGGTTGCCGACCACATGGCCGGCCATCTCGCCGTCGCCGGCGAAGCGGTGCTGGACGGCGCGCTCCCAGGTGCGGCCCCACGCGTCGTCACCGCACAGCGCCGCCAGGGCCATCCGCAGGTCCCCGGGGGGCAGGACGCCGAACTCCGCGCGCAGCCGTCCCGACGACCCGCCGTTGTCGGCCACCGTCACCACCGCGGTGAGGTCGTCGACGACCCGACGCAGCGCGGAGAGGTTGGCGTGCAGGCCGTGGCCGCCGCCGAGCGCGACCACCCGCCGCGACAGCGGGGCCACTCACTCCCTCCCGAGGTCGCGGTGCTCGGCGCGGGCGTCGTAGCCGCGGTCGCGCAGCCGTCCGGTGATCTCCTCGGTCATCGCCACGCTGCGATGCTTGCCGCCGGTGCAGCCGATCGCGACGGTCATGAACCGCTTGCCCTCGGTGAGGTAGCCGGTGGCGGCGGTCTCGAGCACCGGGAGGTACTGCTCCAGGAACGCCGTCGCGCCGGGCCGCCCGGTGACGTAGGCCGCGACCGCCGCGTCCCGCCCGGTCTGCGGCCGCAGCTCGGGCACCCAGAACGGGTTGGGCAGGAACCGCATGTCGGCCACGAAGTCGGCGTCGACCGGGATGCCGTACTTGAAGCCGAAGCTGATCACGGTCACCTTCAGGCCCACCGTCTCGGGGGTGCCGAACGCCTCCGCCATCCGCTCCTTGAGCTGGTGGACGTTGAGCGTGGAGGTGTCGATCACCAGGTCGGCGTCGCTGCGCAACGCGGCCAGCACCTGCCGCTCGCGCCGCAGCCCGTCGAGCAGCCGACCGCTGCCCTGGAGCGGGTGCGGACGCCGCGCCGCCTCCTGGCGGCGGACGAGCACCTCGTCGGTCGCCTCGAGGAACACCAGGGTGGTACGCCGGCCGGTCACCCCCTGGGCCAGGTTGGCCCGCAGCGAGTCGAAGAACGACCCGGAGCGCACGTCGACCACGACCGCGATCGGCTGACCGGCGCCGCGGCTCTCGTCGACGAGGCGGACCACGTCGCGCAGCAGGCTCGGCGGCATGTTGTCGACGACGTAGTAGCCGAGGTCCTCCAGCTCCTTGGCGGCCGTGCTGCGTCCGGCACCGGTCATGCCGGTGACCACGACCAGGTCGCCGACCGACGGCGGGTCGGCCGAGGCGGCGTCGTTCATCAGTCCTCCTGGATCTCACCCGTCGCGGTGTTGATGGCGACAGTCTGACGGGTCGCGGCGCGCTGCTCGACGGCGTCCTTGATCGCGGTGGCCGTGCGCTCCCCGATGCCCGGGACCTGCGCGAGCTCCTGCGCGCTCGCGGCGCGCAGCTTCTTGAGCGACCCGAAGTGCTTGAGCAGCGTCTTGCGGCGCACCTCGCCCAGCCCCGGCACCTCGTCGAGCAGGCTCTCCACCATGCTCTTGGAGCGACGGTTGCGGTGGTGGGTGATCGCGAACCGGTGGGCCTCGTCGCGCACCCGTTGGAGGAGGTAGAGGCCCTCGGAGCTGCGCGGCAGGATGACCGGGTCCTCCTGCTCGGGCAGCCAGACCTCCTCGAGCCGCTTGGCCAGCCCGCAGACCGGGATGTCGTCGATGCCGAGCTCGTCGAGCGCTCGCTGCGCGGCCGCCACCTGCGGCGGGCCCCCGTCCACGACCACCAGGCCGGGGGCGTAGGCGAACTTGCGGGGGCGGCCGGTGGTCGGATCGACGAGGAGCGGACCGTCGTCGGTGACCACCTCCTCGCTCGAGACCTGCTCGTCGAGCAACCGCCGGAACCTGCGGGTGATCACCTCGTGCATCGAGGCCACGTCGTTCTGCCCGTCGACGCCGCGGATCACGAAGCGGCGGTACTCCCCCTTGCGGGCCAGGCCGTCCTCGAACACGACCATCGAGGCCACCACCTCGGTGCCCTGCAGGTTGGACACGTCGTAGCACTCGATGCGCAGCGGCGCCTCGTCGAGACCGAGCGCCTCCTGGATCTCCTCCAGCGCCTGGCTGCGGGTGGTCAGGTCGCTCGCCCGCTTGGTCTTGTGGAGCGCCAGCGCCTGCCCGGCGTTGCGGGCGACGGTCTCCTGCAGCGCTCGCTTGTCACCGCGCTGTGGCACCCGGACCGCCACCTTGCTGCCGCGCAGCTCGCCGAGCAGCTGCTCGATCGTCGCGACCTCCGGCGGCAGCGCCGGGACCAGCACCTCCCGCGGGATGGTGTCGGCGTCGCCGCTGTAGAGCTGGAGCAGGAAGTCCTCCACCAGCTCACCGGTGTCACCCTCCTCGACCCGGTCGGCCACCCAGCCACGCTGGCCGCGGATCCGGCCGCCGCGCACGTGGAAGATCTGCACGGCCACCTCGAGTGGGTCCTCCGCGAAGGCGATCACGTCGGCGTCGGTGCCGTCGCCGAGCACCACGGCCTGCTTCTCCAGCGCCCGGTGCAGGGCGCCCAGGTCGTCGCGCAGGCGGGCGGCCTTCTCGAAGTCGAGCGCCTCGGAGGCGGCGTACATCTGGCGCTCGAGGCGCTTGACGAAGGCGGAGGTGTTGCCGGCGATGAAGTCGCAGAAGTCCTCGACGATCTGCCGGTGCTCCTCGGCGCTGATCCTGCCCACGCACGGCGCGGCGCACTTGTCGATGTAGCCGAGCAGGCAGGGGCGACCGATCTGGCCGGACCGCTTGAACACGCCGTTGCTGCACGAGCGCATCGGGAAGACGCGGAGCAGCTGGTCGACGGTGTCGCGGATCGCCCAGGCGTGGCCGTAGGGGCCGAAGTAGCGGGTGCCCTTGCGCTTGGCGCCGCGGCCGACCATCACCCGCGGGAACTCCTCACCCACGGTCACCGCGAGCCAGGGGTAGGACTTGTCGTCGCGGTACTTCACGTTGAACCGCGGGTCGAACTCCTTGATCCAGGAGTACTCCAGCTGCAGCGCCTCCACCTCGGTCGCCACGACCGTCCAGTCGACCGAGGCCGCCGAGGTCACCATGGTCGCGGTGCGTGGGTGGAGGTTGCCGACGTCCTGGAAGTACGACGACAGCCGGGCCCGCAGGTTCTTCGCCTTGCCGACGTAGATCACCCGGCCGCGGGAGTCGCGGAAGCGGTAGACGCCCGGCTGGGTCGGGATCGAGCCGGGCTCCGGCCGGTAGGACTGCGGGCCCCCAGCGGTCCGGCGGGTGGGGCGTCGCGTCGGCACCACGCCAGCCTACGGGGGAGCGCCGACAGCCGGGACCTGCCGGTTGGTCAGGCCGGCTTGACCGGACCGCGTGCCCGCGACTGGCGGGTGACGGTGGTGTAGCCGGGGAGCTTGCCGACCACGACGAGCTTGGCCTTCTTGCCGGCCATCCAGCCCTTGAGGGTGAGGGCCTCCGTGCGCTGGCTGCGCAGCCGGTGACCCGCCACGAACCACCGGTAGCGGAAGGTCACACCGTCGGTCCAGGTGCCGGTGTCGGCGGTCAGCGTGCCGCCGACCCGGGCGCGACCCCTGGCCACCGGCTTGGTGGTGGCGAGCACGCCCTTGGCGACGGAAGCCGTGGGCAGCGAGGTGCTCGCCGCGTCGTCGTACCCGGCAGCCGAGAGGGTCGCCCGGCAGGTGATCGCGGTGTCCCGCTCCGCGGCGGTAGGGGTCAACGTCCTGCTTGTCGCGCCGGTCACCGACCTGCCGTCGCTCTGCCAGGCGAACGTGGTGGTGACCGAGGCCGGCGGCGCGGTCCACGACGGCGGGTCACAGGTCAACGGCAGCCCGACCTGGGCGGTCCCGGAGACCGCGGCCCGACCGACGAGGGTGATCGGTGGTCCCGAGACGCTCTGCGCGGCACTGGTGACCGTCGCGTCCTGGTAGCCGGAGGCGTGCGCGACCGCGCGCACGGAGAGCTGGTGGCCCACCTGACCGCTGAGGGGCGTGTACGACGACGAGGTGGCTCCGCCGATCGGGCCGCCGTCGAGGAGCCACTGATAGTCGACGGAGTCCGGCGCGGGGCTCCACCCGGAGAGCGCCGCGGACACCGGCGACCCGGCCGTCGGCGCGGTCGACAGGGCGACCGTTCCCGGTCCTGGGTAGGCGGGCGTCTCCCCCGGCACGGTGACCACCACGGTGGCTCCGTCGGCGTCCATGGCGGTGACCTCGACGGTGGTGGTGCCGAGGGTGAGCGAGTCGCCGGGCACCATCGCCTTGCGGCTGGCGGGTCCGGGCACCAGCTGGACCGCGTTCGAGTTGTAGCCGGACTCGGCGACGACACCCTTGCGGAAGGAGCTGGCCGTGCTCCCGCCGGCGTAGTAGTTGCCCGCGTCGGCGCCGGTCCCGGACCGGTAGTCGAGGCGGAGGACCTGGCCGGTGCCCGGGTCGGTGACCTGGAGGCTGCGCAGCCCCGTGGTGGCGCTGCGCGGCGCCAGGACGCGGGTGGCGGAGCCGGTGACCGTCTCGACCTCGCCGGCGTCGGTGATCCCTTGGAGCTGACGGGAGACGGTGCCGAGGGCCGGCGGGATCGGCTTGCCGCTGACCACCCCGCCCATCACGCTGTAGTAGTCGCCGTACTCGCTGGTGCACGCCGTCGTGCACGGGCCGAGCGAGGAGTGACCGTAGCCGTAGTTGTGACCGAGCTCGTGGGCGAGCGTCCACTCGAAGGTGTTCTTCGACGCGATGTCGATGTTGTAGTAGCCGTGGCTGAACGACAGGCTTCCGACCGTGCCCCGGCCCACGGTGCCGCCGGTGACGCAGCTGGGCGGCATCAGCACGATCAGCTGGTCGGAGCCTCCGAAGCTCGCGCCGGGGAACTGCGCCGCCGCCTCGTTGACCGTGCTGGTGAAGGTGGAGCCGAGTCCGGTGAGCCCGCAGCCGCCGGCCTCGGTCGTCGCCGTCGCGGTGTAGCGGGTGATCGACCCCGGGACCGTGATGTCGGTGATCACGCCGTTCGACTGCTGCGTCCAGTACGACGCCACCCAGCCGATCCGTGCCAGCGCCTCGGCGTCGGTCATCCCGAGCGCGCCGAAGTTGCTCGGAGCGGCCACGAACCACCGATGCGTGGTGGAGGCCTGGGCCGCCGCCTGCTCACCGAGGGAGTAGCTCGTCACCCGAAGCGGGCGGCTGTCGTCCGCGGCGAGGGCGAGCCGGGCCGAGGGCGTGCTCCCCGACAGCCGGCTCACGTCCACCTGGCCGTCGAAGTGGGCGCCGGCGTCCGCCTCGGTGAAGTCGACCGCGGCGACGCCGACCAGCTCCCCACCGTCGCGCTGCACGGCATAGCTGGTCGCGGCGTCGCCCTCGCTCGGAATCGCCAGCAACGTGCCGGTCAGCCGAGCGGTGACGTCGGTCGCCCCCTGCGCCGCGCCCATCAGCGACAACGGAGCGGCCAGCAGCGCGGCCAGCAGCACCAGGACACGGCCACGCGGGGACATCCGGCTCTCCTGCTCGACGGCTCGGCTCGACGCACCGGCTCGTCGGTGCGCGACCAGGCTAGACCGGCCGGATGGCCGCCGTGACCGAGTCGAGCAATCCCGGTCGGGTGGTTCAGTCCGGCCGGTCGTGCCTCAGGCGGGCAGGATCTGGTCGCCCTCGACCGTGATGTCGACCGTGGCCAACGGCTGGGTGGCCGGACCCTGGACCACGGAGCCGTCCGTGGCCGAGAACAGGCTGCCGTGGCAGTTGCAGTGGATGTTGCCCTCGACGATGTCGGTGACCGGGCAGCCCTGATGGGTGCAGGCGCGGTTGAAGGCGTGGAAGTCGCCGTCGGTGGGCTGGGTGATCACCACGCTCGGGTCGTCGAGGAACACCCCGCCGCCGACCTGGACGTCGGACGTGCTGGCCAGCGCGTCGCCGCCGCCACCACCTGCGGCCGAGCTGGACTCGGCGGGACTCGACGCGGCGGACGAGGACTCGGAGCTGCCGGACGTCGTGTCGCTGCCGGAGCCGTCGCTGCCGCCACAGGCGGCCAGCAGCGGGATCCCGACGCCGGCGACCGCGACACCGGTCAACATCGATCGGCGGCCGAGGCCGTCGCGGACCGGGGAGGGGTCGGAGGGAGTGAGGTCATCGGTCACAGGGGGCTCTCCTCGAGGTCTCGAGCGGGACGGGTGACTTCGGTGCCTTCGCGGCAAGGCTAGCCACCGGGTCGTGAGCCCGGGATTGTCCGTTGGTACTAGGACCGTCGGGCCTTCGACCCGGCAGCCTTCCTGGCGGGGGTCTTCGCGGCGGGAGCCTTCCTGGCGCGGGCGGTCGCCGCCTGCTTCTTCGCCGGGGCCCGGGTGGCGGCCGCCTTCTTCCTCGGGGGCGCGATCATCGCGGCGCGGCCGCCGTCCAGCAGGGCCGACAGGAACCGACCGGTGTGGCTGTCGGGGTCGTCGGCGACGACCTCGGGCGTGCCCTCCGCGATGACGGTGCCGCCTCGGGACCCGCCCTCCGGACCCATGTCGACGATCCAGTCGGCGGTCTTGATCACGTCGAGGTTGTGCTCGATGACCAGCACGGTGTTGCCCTGGTCGACCAGCTTGCCGAGCACCAGCAGCAGCTTGCGGATGTCCTCGAAGTGCAGGCCGGTCGTCGGCTCGTCGAGGACATAGACGGTGCGCCCGGTGGAGCGCTTCTGCAGCTCCGAGGCGAGCTTGACCCGCTGCGCCTCACCCCCGGAGAGCGTGGTGGCGGGCTGGCCGAGCCGGACGTAGCCGAGCCCGACCTCGCAGAGCGTCTTCATGTGCCGCGAGATGGCCGGCACGGCGGCGAAGAACTCCGCCGCCTCCTCGATCGGCATGTCGAGGACCTCGGCGATCGTCTTGCCCTTGTAGTGGACCTCGAGCGTCTCGCGGTTGTAGCGCGCGCCGTGGCACACCTCGCACGGGACGTAGACGTCGGGGAGGAAGTTCATCTCGATCTTGATGGTGCCGTCGCCGGCGCACGCCTCGCAGCGCCCGCCCTTGACGTTGAACGAGAACCGGCCCTGGAGGTAGCCGCGCATCTTGGCCTCCGGCGTGGAGGCGAACAGCTTGCGGACGTGGTCGAAGACGCCGGTGTAGGTGGCGGGGTTGGACCGCGGCGTGCGGCCGATCGGCGACTGGTCGACGTGGATCACCTTGTCGACGTGGTCGACCCCGGTGATCTTGGTGTGCCGCCCCGGGACCGCCCGGGCGTTGTAGATCTGCTTGGCCAGCGAGGTGTAGAGGATGTCGTTGACCAGGGTGGACTTGCCCGAGCCGGACACCCCGGTGACCGCGACGAACAGCCCCAGCGGGAAGCTGACGGTGAGGTCCTGCAGGTTGTGCTCGCGGGCGCCGTGGACGACGAGCTCGCGACCCTTGGTGCGCGGCCGGCGCACCTCGGGACGGGGATCTCCCGCCGGCCCGAGAGGTAGTGCCCGGTCAGCGAGTCGGGGTGGGACAGCAGGCCCTCCACCGCCCCGCTGTGCACCACCTGGCCACCGTGCTCACCGGCGCCGGGGCCGATGTCGACCACCCAGTCGGCGGTGCGGATGGTCTCCTCGTCGTGCTCCACCACGATCAGGGTGTTGCCGAGGTCCTTGAGCCGCACCAGCGTCTCGATCAGCCGCTGGTTGTCGCGCTGATGGAGCCCGATCGACGGCTCGTCGAGGACGTAGAGGACGCCCACGAGACCGGCCCCGATCTGGGTGGCGAGCCGGATCCGCTGAGCCTCCCCGCCGGACAGCGACCCCGACGGCCGGTCCAGGGAGAGGTAGTCGAGGCCGACGTCGAGCAGGAAGCGGAGTCGCTCCTGGATCTCCTTGAGCACCCGTTCACCGATCTGGCGCTCCCGGGTGGTCAGGTCGAGGTCGCGTAGGAAGTCGGAGGTCTCGTTGATCGGCAGGGCGCACAGCTCGGCGATGCTGAGGCCACCCATGGTCACCGCCATCGAGACCGGCTTGAGCCGGCTGCCGCGGCAGGCCGGGCAGGGGACCTCGCGCATGAAGCCCTCGAACCGCTCGCGGCTGGTGTCGGACTCGGCCTCGCGGTGGCGCCGCTCGATGTAGGTGCGGACGCCCTCGAACTGGGCGTAGTAGGCGCGCTGCCGGCCGTAGCGGTTGGTGGTGACGACGTGCACCTTGGTCGGGTGGCCGTCGATGATGGACTTCCGTGCCTTCGCGGGGAGCCTCTCCCAGGGGGTGTTGAGGTCGAAGCCCAGCTCCTCGCCGAGCGCGTTCATCAGGCGCAGGAAGTAGTCGGCGACGTGGGCACCGCTCCACGGTGAGATGGCACCCTCGCCGAGCGTGGCGCCCGGGTCGGGGACGACCAGCTCGGGGTCGACCTCCATCCGGGTGCCGAGACCGTGACACTCCGGACAGGCTCCGAACGGCGAGTTGAAGGAGAACGACCGGGGCTCGAGCTCGTCGGTGTCGATGGGGTGGTCGTTGGGGCAGGCCATCCGCTCGGAGAACTTCAGCTCCCGGTGCGGGTCGTCGGCGTCGAGGTCGACGAAGTCGAAGACGACCAGCCCGCCGGCCAGCCCGAGCGCGGTCTCGACCGAGTCGGTGAGCCGGCGCTTGGCGGAGCCCTTGACCGCCAGCCGGTCGACCACCACCTCGATGGTGTGCTTCTGCTGCTTGTTGAGGGTCGGCGGGTCGTCGAGCGGGTGCAGGTCGCCGTCGACGCGGGCCCGCGAGAAGCCCTGGCTCTGCAGCTGCCGGAACAGGTCGACGTACTCCCCCTTGCGGCCGCGGATCACCGGGGCGAGCACCTGGAAGCGACGACCCTCCTCGAGCGCCAGCACCCGGTCGACGATCTGCTGGGGGGTCTGTCGCTCGATCGGCGCGCCACAGGTCGGGCAGTGGGCCCGGCCGGCCCGGGCGTAGAGCAGGCGGAGGTAGTCGTAGACCTCGGTGATGGTCCCCACCGTGGAGCGCGGGTTCTTCGAGGTGGACTTCTGGTCGATGCTGACCGCGGGCGACAGACCCTCGATGAAGTCGACGTCGGGCTTGTCCATCTGGCCCAGGAACTGGCGCGCATAGGCCGACAGCGACTCGACGTAGCGGCGCTGGCCCTCGGCGAAGATCGTGTCGAACGCGAGGCTCGACTTGCCGGAGCCGGAGAGCCCGGTGAAGACGATCAGCGAGTCGCGTGGCAGGTCGAGCGAGACATCCTTGAGGTTGTGCTCCCGGGCTCCCCGGATGATGAGCTCTTCTGCCACGACGCCTCGGTCCCCTGATGTTGCTGCTGCGCGGTCTCGTTCGAACAAGTGTTCGTCATCCTAGTCGGGCGCACAAGGCGCCGCGCCGCGACGGCTGCACCGTGACCCGACCTCGAGGCTCAGGCTCTCACGGCCCACCGACACTCCCCCAACCCGTGTGGCTCCAGCGGTGTCGCCCCATTCGTGTCGATGGGCCACGATGGGGCACATGACCGACGTGCACACCTGGGACGCGATCCATGAGGCCACCCGCCGGCTCGTCCGGACCGTGGACTCGCTGCCCGACGGCGCCTTCGCCGAGCCGTCCGCGCTGCCCGGCTGGTCTCGCGGCCACGTCGTCGCCCACCTGGCGCTCAACGGCGAGGGCCTGGCCGGGGTGCTGCACGGTCTGGTGGCCGGCGACGACGTGCCGATGTACGCCTCGCAGGAGCGCCGCAACGGTGACATCGACGAGCTGGCCGGCCAGGCCCCCGGCGCGGTGCGCGAGCGCTTCCTGTCCGCGTGCTCACTGTTCCAGGAGGCCTGGGAGCACATGACCGGGCCCGCCTGGGACGGCTCCTTCCGGCGTACGCCGGGCACCGACGCCCTGCCCGCCCGCGAGATCCCCCGGATGCGGCACGGCGAGGTCGAGATCCACCACGCGGACCTGTGGGCCGGCTACTCCGCGAGCCACTGGCCGGAGGCCTATCTCGACGCCACCTTCAACCGGCTCGTCGCCGACCGCGGAGCCGAGCTGACGATGCTGTTGCGCACGCCCGACGGCGACGTCCCGGTCGGCTCCGAGGAGTCCGCCGTCGACGGCCCCGCCGTGACCGGCTCCCGTGCCGACCTGACCTGGTGGCTGCTCGGCCGCGGCGACGGACAGGGCCTGACCGGCGACCCGGCGCTGCCAACCCTGGGCGCGTGGCGCTGAGCCTCTCCCCCGCACCCCCGCACGACAGGAGCCCCCGATGAGCTACACCGGAGCCGTCCACGCCGGCGGCGACCCCGACGTCCGCGAGCTGAGCCGGCTCACCATCACCAAGCTGGCGGTCGACGAGCAGATGTCCAACAACTGCTACCTGCTCGAGTGCCGGGCCACCGGCGCCCGCCTGCTGGTCGACGCCGCCGACGACGGCACCCGCCTGCTGGAGCTCACCGGCCCGTCGCTCGGGACCGTGGTGACCACCCACCAGCACTGGGACCACCACCGGGCCCTGCGCGAGGTGGTGCTCGCCACCGGGGCGACCACGGTGGCCGGCGTACCCGACGCGGAGGCGATCACCGAGCAGACCGGCGTCGAGATCGACCGTCCCGTGGGCGCCGACGACACGGTGTCCGTCGGCGAGGTCACCCTGCAGGTGATCCCGATCGCCGGCCACACCCCCGGCTCGGTCTGCCTGAGGTACGACGACCCCGACGGCCACCCGCACCTGTGGACCGGCGACTGCCTCTTCCCCGGGGGCGTCGGCGCGACGTTCGGCAACGCCGAGGCGTTCGCCCAGCTGATCGACGAGGTGGAGACGAAGATCTTCGGCACGCTGCCCGACGACACCTGGTTCTACCCGGGCCACGGCGACGACGGGCAGCTCGGCACCGAGCGACCCCACCTCGCCGAGTGGCGCGAGCGGGGCTGGTAGGCGCTTCCGAGCGCGGGGCCACCAGCCCGAGGCGGTGCGCCGTGCGGGATACTCGCCCCCATGAGCGACCTCAGGGACGCAGCTTCCGACGGGGGTGACGTCGAGGCAGGGCGGCAGCGGGTGCGCCTCACCGGGCTGGTCCTGGTCGGCCTGCTCCTGCTGGTGACCGGATATCTCGTCGGCGTGCGCAGTCCGTGGGCCGCTCACCATCCTCGCGTGGCGACCGGGACGGCGCAGCGAGTCCCGGCCGACGTGCCGCTCGCGTACTTCGACGACGAGCACGGGGACAGGGTCACCTTCCGGCTCGATGATGTCGTGTGGCGATCCGGGGACCGGACGGGGAGCGACTCGATACCGCCGTGCCTGCGGGAGCCGGGGCAGCTCGTCGACGTGCAGGCTGGGTTGATCGAGGTGACGCGGCCCTTCGGGTCCGGGTCCTACGAGCGGGTTCTCTCCGTGACCTGCCCCGCCGGCTGAGCGCCCTCGGGCCTCGGCCGCTCGAGGCCGGACGACCGAAGGAACCGAACCGGGGCGACCTCTATCCTGTGGCGGGTGACCGACGCCACCCCGACCGGACCCAGCCGGTCCGAGCCCCGCCCGGAGCTGGTGTCCCGCATCCAGCGGTGGCGGCCCGACCTGCTGGCGCCGCTGGCCAACCTCTACCCCGACCCCGAGTCGGTGGCCGAGCGGCTGCTGGCCATCGTGGAGCAGGCGGACGCCGAGCGGCCCGACGAGCTGCGCACGCTCGACGCGCGCCGGCTGGCCGAGCCCGACTGGTTCCAGCAGCCCGGGGCGCTCGGCTACGCGGCGTACGCCGACCGCTTCGCGACCACCCTGCGGGGCGTCCAGGAGCACGCCGACCACCTCTCCGACCTCGGCGTGACCTACCTCCACCTGATGCCGCTGCTGCAGCCGCGGCCGGCGCCCAACGACGGGGGCTATGCCGTCCAGGACTACCGCACGGTGCGCAGCGACCTCGGCTCGATGGCCGACCTGGCCGCGCTCGCGAGCGACCTCAGGGGCCGCGGCATCGCGCTCTGCCTCGACCTGGTCCTCAACCACGTGGCCAAGGAGCACGCCTGGGCCGCGGCGGCGCGAGCGGGTGACGAGACCAAGCGCGCCTACTTCCACGTGTACGACGACCGCACCCTGCCCGACGCCTACGAGCAGTCGCTGCCCGAGGTCTTCCCGGACTTCGCGCCGGGCAACTTCAGCTGGGACGCCGACCTCGACGGCTGGGTCTGGACGACCTTCAACGACTACCAGTGGGACCTCAACTGGGCCAACCCCGACGTGCTCTGCGAGTTCGCCGAGATCATCCTCGCGCTCGCCAACGCCGGCGTGGAGGTGTTCCGGCTCGACGCGATCGCGTTCACCTGGAAGCGGCTCGGCACCCACTGCCAGAACCAGCCCGAGGTGCACGACCTGACCCAGGCGCTGCGCACGGTGGCGCGGATGGCCGCCCCGGCGGTGGTCTTCAAGGCCGAGGCGATCGTCGGCCCCCAGGACCTGCCCGCCTATCTCGGCGTCGGCGACCATGCCGGCAAGGTCAGCGACCTGGCCTACCACAACAGCCTGATGGTGCAGGTCTGGTCGATGCTCGCCGCCAAGGACGTCCGCCTCGCCACCCACGCGCTCCAACAGCTCCCACAGCCGCCCTCGACGACGGCCTGGATCACCTACCTGCGCTGTCACGACGACATCGGCTGGGCGATCGACGACGGCGACGCCGCCGCGGTCGGCGTCGACGGGTTCGGTCACCGGCGCTTCCTCTCCGACTGGTACTCCGGCGACTTCCCGGGCTCCTGGGCCCAGGGCCTGGTCTTCCAGGAGAACCCGCAGACCGGCGACCGCCGGATCTCCGGCTCGCTGGCCTCGCTCGCCGGGCTCGAGCTCGGCGACCCCGACGCGGTCCACCGGATCCTGCTCGCGCACGCCGTGATCCTCGGCTTCGGCGGGCTGCCGGTGCTCTGGATGGGCGACGAGCTCGGGCTGCTCAACGACCCCCACTGGGCATCGGAGCCGGGCCACGCCGCCGACAACCGGTGGGTGCACCGGCAGCGGATGCCCTGGCCGTTGCCGCCCGACAGCCACGGCATCCGCGCCGGACTCGACCGGCTGCTCGCCGCGCGCCGCGCCCTGCCCCACCTGCACGCCGCCGTCCCCACCGAGGTCTGGGACCCGCGCGACCCCGGCGTGCTGCTGGTCGTCCGCCGACACTCCTCGGGCAACCTGCTCGGCGCCTACAACGTCACGCCCGACGACCGGTTCGTCCCCGGCGAGGTGCTCGCCTGGCTCGGCCTCGACCCGATGACCGCCGTCGACCATCTCCGCGGGAGCGAGCGCTCCGCGCGGGTCGGCGTCGGCGGCGGCGTGGCGCTGCCGGCGTACGCCGCCGCCTGGGTCACCGCCCCGTAGGCTGACCGCATGACGGGGGTCTTCGTTCTCTTCATCCTCGGCGGGCTCACGCTCGTCATCGGGCTGGGCATCCTCGGCTACCTCGCCGACAAGCGGCGCCGGGAGGCGATGCAGGCGCTGGCCACGGCGCGCGGGTGGACCTACACCGAGCGCGACGACCGGTGGACCGACCGGTTCCCCGGATCGCCGTTCGGGCTCGGCCACAACCGCCAGGCCAAGAACATCCTCACCGGCCGCTACGACGACCGTCCGTTCGTCGCCTTCGACTACGTCTACTACACGACCGAGACCCGCACCGACAGCGAGGGCCACACCCACACCGAGGAGCAGAGCCACTCCTACTCCATCGTCGCGGTCGACCTGGGCGCCGCGTTCCCCGAGCTCGAGGTGACGCCCGAGGGGTTCTTCAGCCGGATGATCGGCCGGCTCACCGACCGCGACATCGAGCTGGAGTCCGAGGACTTCAACCGCGCGTTCACGGTGACCTGCCCCGACCGCAAGTTCGCGTTCGACGTGCTGCACCCGCGGATGATGGAGTACCTCCTCGGCCACACCGACGAGGCGTTCCGGTTCGCCGGCGGCCACCTGCTCGTCGCCGCTGCCGGCCAGGCCGGCCTACCCGAGATCGACGCCGCGCTGGCCTTCGTCGACGGCATCGCCGACCGGATCCCCGAGTTCGTCTGGCGCGCCGTCGGTCTGCCGGCCCCGCGCCCGGGGGCCGCCTCGTGACCGCCGGTCAGGTGCTGCTGGTCCTGGTGGTCGCCGCGCTGCTCCTGCTCGTGATCGCCCCGGTGGTGATGTACAACCGGTTCGTCCGGCAGCGCACGCTGATCGACGAGTCCTGGGGTCAGACCGACGTCGAGCTGACCCGGCGCCACGACCTGATCCCCAACCTGGTGGCCACCGTCCAGGGGTACGCCGCCCACGAGCGGGCCGTCCTCGAGGCGGTGACGGCCGCGCGCGCCGAGGCGGCCGCCCACCAGGCCGACCCGCCCCACGACCGGCAGCGCTTCGAGGACCGGCTCACCGGGGCCCTGGCCACCGTGCTCGCCCGGGTCGAGGCCTATCCCGACCTGAAGGCGAGTGCCGGCTTCCTGCAGCTGCAGGACGAGCTCACCAACACCGAGGACCGGATCGCCGCGGCCCGGCGGTTCTACAACGGCAACGTGCGCGCCTACAACACGCGGGTCTCGACGTTCCCGTCCAACCTGGTCGCCGGCGCCTTCGGTTTCGGGGCCCGCGACTTCTTCGAGCTCCGCGACCCCGCCGTGGCCGCCGTACCGTCGGTCGACCTGGGGCCGACCGTCGACGGCGCCGGCTGACGGTCTCCGTCGGCACCCTTCTATCCTGGGGCCGTGATCGAGCTCCGCACGCCCTCCCAGATCGAGCAGATGCGTCCCGCCGGCCGCTTCGTGGCCGAGGTGCTGACGCACCTGACGTCGATCGCCGACGTCGGCGTCAACCTGCTCGACCTCGACGCCGAGGCGCACCGGATGATCAAGGAGCGCGGCGCCGAGTCGTGCTACATCGACTACCACCCGTCGTTCGGCGCGATGCCGTTCGGCCACGTGCTGTGCACCTCGGTCAACGACGCCGTGCTGCACGGGCTCCCCCACGACTACACGCTGCGCGACGGCGACCTGCTGAGCCTCGACTTCGCGGTCAGCGTCGACGGCTGGGTCTCCGACTCGGCGGTCAGCCTGGTGGTCGGCACGGCCCGCGACGAGGACCTCGCCCTGATCGCGACAACGGAGCGGGCGCTGGAGGCCGGCATCGCTGCGGCTCAGGTCGGCAACCGGCTCGGCGACATCTCCCACGCGATCGGCTCGGTCGCGCGGGCCGCCGGCCTCGGCGTCAACCTGCAGTTCGGCGGCCACGGCGTGGGCCGGACGATGCACGGCGACCCGCACGTCGCCAACAACGGCCAGGCGGGGCGGGGCTACCCGCTCAAGGCGGGCCTGGTGATCGCGATCGAGCCGTGGTTCCTGCACACCACCGACCAGATCTACATCGACCAGGACGGCTGGACCATCAAGAGCGTCGACGGCTCGCGCGGCGCCCACAGCGAGCACACCGTGGCGATCACCGCCGGGGGGCCGCTGGTGCTCACCGAGCGCGCCTGAGCCACCCCCGGTGGCCGGGCGGGGGCCGGGATGGGTCCCGAACCAGCACGGGGCCTGGGCGATGCTCGCCTCCCCGCTCCTCGTGGGCGTCCTGGCCGGCGGCCCGGCCTGGGTGCACCTGCCCCTGACCGCGTTCTGGTTCGCGGGCTATCTCGCCTTCTTCGCGACCGGACTGTGGCTGAAGTCGGGCCGGCGCGCGCGGTGGTGGCCGCCCGTGCGTGCCTACATCCCGCTCGCCACCGCCCTCGGGCTCGTCGTGCTGCTGGCCGACCCCGGCCTCCTGGTGTGGGCGCCGGGCTTCGCCCTCCCGCTCGGGGTCGGGCTCTGGGCCTCCGCGCGACGGCGGGAGCGCGACCTCCTGGTCGGCCTGACGACCGTGGTTGGGTCGTCGCTGATGACCGTCGTGGCCTACGCCGCCGGGCCGGGCCCCGGACCGGACGGGGACCTCGGTCGGGCCTGGCTGCTGGCGCTGGTGCAGGTGCTCTACTTCGGCGGCACCGTGTTCTACGTCAAGAGCGCCATCCGCGAGCGCGGCAACGTGGCGTTCCTGCGGCTCAGCGTCGTCGTGCACGCGCTGGCGACGCTCGCCGTCCTCCCGCTGTCCTGGTGGCTGGCCGGGGTGTTCGCGACGCTCACCGCGCGGGCGGCCGTCGTACCTCCCCGGGGCGTGAGCCCGAAGGCGCTCGGACTGGGCGAGGTGGTCGGCACGGTCGTCGTCGGCGTGGTCTCGCTGCTGGTGACCTGAGCCCGGAGCCTCCTCCCCGGCTGGGCTCAGCAGCGTCGCTGGAACTGCAGCTCTCGGCCCATCACGCGGTGCCCGAGCCGCTCGTTGACCGCGACCATGGGTCCGTTGGACTCGGCGTTCCAGGTGTCGACCGTCTCGAGCTGCGGCTCCTCCTCGGCGAGCCAGCGCAGCATCTCGGCCTTGAGCAGCAGCCCGAGCCGGTGCCCGCGATGGTTGCGCGCGACCGCGGTGTCGTGCTGGTCGCCGATGGTCGGACGCTCCCGGTCGACGGCCGTCACCGTGTGCCCCGCGAGCGCACCCGTCCCCCGGTGCCGCGCCACCAGCCGCCGCAGCTGCCAGCCGCCCGCGGCCTGCGCCTGCTCGTAGGCCCGGATCCGCTCGACGGGGAACTTCTCGTCCTCCATCTCCAGGTCGTCGAGCGGCGCGTCGTTGATCGACTCGGTCAGCACGGCGATCGGCTCCAGCAGGTCGTCGGGCACGGCTCCGGCGAAGCGCAGCAGCTCGTACTCCCCGGCCGCCGCCGTCGCCTCGGCGGCCAGCGCGTCGAGCAGACCGGCGTCGAGCTCCCGGGGGAACAGCCGACGCAGGATGTCCTGGGACCGCTGCTCGAAGCCGTGGGCCTGCGCGAAGCGTCGGGTGACCTCGGACTCCCAGCCGTCGATTCCGACCAGCGGGCGGTCCATCGCGCGGCACACGTCGAAGGCGGCCTCCAGGGCCGCTCGGCCGCGACCCGCGCGGCGACGCTCCGGAAGGATGCCGAGGACCAGCCAGGCCAGGTCGAGGTTGTCGTAGTCGGAGGCATACACGCCCAGGTAGCCGTCGGGGTCCTGCGCGGCACCGGCGAGGAACCACCGTCCCGGCTCGCCGTCCCACGAGTGCCGGAGCTCGCGGCGCAGCGTCGCCTCGGTCTCGAGATGCTCCCAGGGTGCGTCGACCACGCGACCGGCGTTCAGCAGGTCGCGCAGGAGGCGCACCCGCACCGCGTCGTCCGCGCGCACCGGATGGAGGTCCATCACCCGAGCATGGCGGAGCGCCCGGGGCCCGGCCCACCGATTTTCCTGCGAAGGTCTGCGTCGACCGGCCCCGACGACAGGAAATCCGGTGGCCGCGAGGCAATTGCGTGGCAGTCCTTGCCAGAAGTCACCCCGAGAGGCAGTCTCTTCCCCGACCGCTTCCAGCAGAAAGGCGCACACCGTGCCCATCTCATCCTCGGGACGTCGTTGGCGAGCCACCGCCTCCCTGGCGACCGCCGCGACCGCCCTGGCGCTCGTGTCCACCGGACAGTCCGGATCCCAGGCCGCCACACCGTCCGAGAAGCCCCGCGCCGGCCGAGCGGCCCACGCCACCTTCGACGTTCGCTACCCGGACAGCACGACGGCCCGGGTCGCCGCGGCGAAGGTCGACGCGCGGGCGGGCAAGCGGGCAGCCGTGCGGTCCCTGCGGGCCAAGCTCGGCTCCACCGCCACCATCGACATCGACGGCCTCACCGGCACGCCGCGGTGGATCGTCGACCTGGGCGACGGCCGGCTCACCGGCCCCAGCGGCAAGCGCCCCGCCGACATCGCCCTCGGGTTCGTCCGGGACAACCTGGCCGCCTTCGGGCTGGAGCAGTCCGACATGTCGTCGTTCCGGCTGCGCAACTCCTACCGCGACATCGCGGGCATCCGGCACGTCTCCTTCCGCCAGAAGTTCGGCGGGGTCGCCATCTTCGGGTTCGGCCTCCGCGCCTCGATCGACTCCCGCGGGCGGATCGTCGAGATCGGCGGGTCGCCGGTGCCGGGAGCGCTGCTCACGGCACGCCCCGCGGCGAAGCTGACCGGTGCCGACGCGATCGCCCGCGCGAAGCGGGTGGCCGGCGACGCGGTGACCCGAGCCACCTCCGACGACCGGGCCGAGCAGGTCCTGGTCGTCACCCGTGACAAGACCTACCTCGGTTGGCAGACGGTCACCATGGCCTCCGACGTCCCGGCGCTCAGCGTCGTCGACGCGGCCACCGGGCGGCTGCTGTTCCACCGGCCCCTCGGCGCCGACGACAACGACCCCGAGCGGGCGGCCGAGCCGGCCGCCAAGCCTGCGCCGAAGAGCACCGGCGTGGCCTTCGAGTACTTCCCCGGCGCTCCGCGTGGGGGCAGCTACCACGGCGTCAACTTCACCAAGAAGGGCTGGCTGGGCCCGCACGCGACCAAGCTGTCGGGCAACAACTCCCACGCCTACTCCGACCTCGACGACTCCAACAACGCGAGCAAGAACGAGCAGGTCGGCCCCAGCGCCGGACAGCGCTGGGACTACCGGCTGGTGCCGTTCGACGTGCCGAGCGTCAGCTTCTGCGGCAACCCCTACCCGTGCTCGTGGGACCCGGAGACGCCGTTCTCCTGGCGGACCAACCGCAAGCAGAACACCACCCAGGTCTTCTACTTCGTCAACAAGTTCCACGACCACCTGCTGAAGGCCCCGATCGGCTTCACCGAGGACGCCGGCAACTTCGAGCGCGTCAACTCCACCAAGCAGGGCAAGGCGGGCGACGCCGTCCGCACCGAGACGATGGACGGCGCCAACACCGCCGGCGGCGTCCCGGACGGCGCCCACCTCGACAACGCCAACATGGAGACACCGCCCGACGGCATGGCCCCGCGGATGCAGATGTACCTCCAGCACCAGCCGGGCACGAGCTATCCCGACGGCGACCCGTTCCCGGCCAACAACACCGGCGACGAGGGCGACACCGTCTACCACGAGTACACCCACGGCCTGTCCAACCGGCTGGTCGTCGACCCCACGGGCAACTCCGGTCTGCTCGGCCAGCAGGCGGGCTCCATGGGTGAGGCGTGGAGCGACTTCTACGCCTTCGACTACCTCGTCGCGGAGGGCTACCAGCCCGACACCGCCACCGAGGGCGACGTCCGGCTCGGCATCTACGACGGCGCCGGCCAGCCCCTGGTGCGCACCTCCGGCCTGGACTGCCCCGTGGGCGGCAGCTCGCCGGACTGCGACAACCCCGATGTCGGTCACACCGGTGGCTACACCTACGACGACTTCGCCGACGTCATCGGGTTCCCGGAGGTGCACGCCGACGGTGAGATCTGGGCGCAGACCCTCTGGGACCTGCGCAACGCGCTCGGCGTGCGCACCACCCGGATGCTCGTCACCCGGGCGATGGAGCTCTCGCCGGTCGACCCGTCGTACCTCGACATGCGCAACGCGATCCTGGTCGCCGACGGCGCGGTCTACGGCGGCGAGCACCTGAGCGACCTGTGGGAGCTCTTCGCGGCTCGCGGCATGGGCTACTACGCCGGCACCTTCGGCGGCAACGACGCCTCTCCGGCGGCCGACTTCACCACGCCGCCGGCGTCGGTGCAGATGGCCACCGTGACCGGCACGGTGACCGACGACGCCGACGGCTCGCCCGTGGCGGGCGTGCCGGTGAGCGTCGCGTTCCAGGGTGGCGCCGGGCTCGTCAACCCGACCGCGATCACCGCGGCCGACGGCACCTACAGCATGCAGGTGCCGACCGGCGACTACGGCAAGATCACCACCGGCGGGCAGGGCTACGAGTACCAGGAGACCTCGATCTCGGTGACCGCGGGCGGACCCAACGTCGCCGACTTCGCGCTGCGTCGTGACTGGGCGGCCGAGGCCGGCGGCGGCACCATCGCCGACTTCACCGGGCCGGACTACTCCTTCTTCGGCTGCGGCCCCTACGAGGCGATCGACCTCAGCCAGGTGACCGGGTGGGGCAGCACCACGGGTGACGACTTCGGCACGCCGACCAACACGTTCGTGCCCAAGGAGATCGTCGTCCAGCTGCCGGCCGTGGTGGACGCCTCGGCGATCGGTGTCGACCCCGCCGCCACCTGCGGCGACGGCGGCAGCGCCTCGCTGGGTGACTACCGGATCGAGACGTCCGCGAACGGGTCGACCTGGAACATCGCCGCCGAGGGCACCTTCACGGTCGACGACCGGGGTCGGATCAACGAGCTGACCCCGGCGTCCACCACCGGGAACGGGATCCAGTACGTCCGGCTGACGATGCTCAGCAACCAGACGCCGGACTTCGCGACCAACTGCCCGCTCGGCGCCTTCTCCGGGTGCTCCTACACCGACCTGAGCGAGATCACGGTGTACGGCGCCCCGACGGACCCTGACGCCCGCCGTCCGGTCGGCGCTCTCGGCGCCGACCGGACGCGGACGGCATACTGGCGCCCATGGCGGCAGCTGACGGCGTCCTGACCGGCTGGAGCGTCGGCGAGCACACCCACGAGGGCGTCAGCCACCGCACCTACCGCCGCGGCAGCGGGCCGGGCGTGATCGTCATCCACGAGATCCCCGGCATCACCCCGTCGGTCGCGGCCTTCGCCGACGAGGTGGTGGCCGCGGGCTACACCGTGGTGATGCCGAGCCTGTTCGGCACCCCCGGGGCGCCGTTCTCCGGCGCCGCGGTCGCCCGGTCGCTGACCCGTGCGTGCGTGAGCCGGGAGTTCACGATCCTTGCGCTCGGCGAGACCTCGCCGATCGCCGGCTGGCTGCGCGACCTCGCGCGTGAGCTGCACGCGGAGCTCGGCGGTCCGGGCGTCGGGGCGCTCGGCATGTGCTTCACGGGGGGCTTCGCGCTGGCGATGATGGTGGAGCCGGCGGTGGTCGCCCCGGTGCTCGCGCAGCCGTCGCTGCCGTTCCCGGTCTCCCCGGCCCGGGCCGCCGACGTCAACCTCAGCCCCGCCGACCTCGAGGTGGTGCGACGGCGGGCGCGCGACGGCCACCAGGTGCTCGGGGTCTGCTACCGCTCCGACCGAGCGGTCGGGACCCGCTTCCAGACGCTCACCAGCGAGCTCGGCGACGCGTTCGTCCGGGTCGAGCTCGACGGCAGCGGCCACTCGACGCTGACCGAGCAACGCGACCAGGGCGCCGTCGACCGGGTGCTCGCGTTCTTCGACGACCACCTGCGCGGCTGAAGTTACTCGCCGGTCACTAGGCTAGGGGCGTGGGATTTCCGCGCCGACGGCTGCTCACCGCAGCCCTCACCGCCAACGCCGTCCGGCCCCCGATGCGCGGCTGGCCCGGGGTGGCCGCCTTCCCGGCGGGGTGGCTGACCGGCGAGCTGGCCCCGCAGCTGCTGACGCTGACGGCCGCCGACACCGCCCTCGCGGTCGCCCGGCGGAAGGCCTCTCCCTGGTCCCTCGCGCTGGCCGGCGGTACGGCGGCCGGGCTCGGCCTGCTGATCCGGGAGAGCCTGCGCGTCGGCGAGACCCTGGATGCCGCCCTGGACCCCCTCCTCGGGCCGCCGGCGCCCGGCGACTCCGCCACCGACCCGGAGCCGCCGCCCGACCGGCCCGCCTGGGTCCGGCTGCTGAACCCGTTCCACCAGGTCGACCCGCGGGTCCGGGTCGACCGCGACCTGCGGTTCAGTGACGCGGGGGGCCGGGGGCTGCTCGACGTCTATCGGCCCGCCTGGCGCGACCTCGACCGGGCGCCGGTGCTCGTGCAGGTGCACGGCGGCGGCTGGGTCGTGGGCCGCAAGGACCAGCAGGGCGTGCCGCTGATGCAGCTGATGGCCGCGCACGGCTGGGTGTGCGTCGCGATCAACTACCGGCTGGCGCCCCGCGACCGCTTCCCCGCCCAGATCATCGACGTCAAGCGGGCACTGGCCTGGGTCAGGGAGCACATCGCCGACTACGGCGGCGACCCCGGCTACGTCGCGATCACCGGCGGCTCCGCGGGCGGACACCTGAGCGCCCTCGCCGCGCTGACGGCCGGCGACCCTGCCTTCCAGCCCGGGTTCGAGGACGCCGACACCAGCGTGGCGGCGGCCGTTCCGCACTACGGCGTCTACGACATCGCCGGTGCGACCGGGCTGCGCAGCGCCGAGCGGATGCGCGACGAGTTCTTCGCCCCCCGGGTGATGGGCCGCACCTGGGCCGAGGCGCCGGAGGAGTTCGAGGCGGGATCGCCGATCCTGCGCCTGCACGAGGATGCCCCCGACTTCTTCGTGGTGCACGGGGCCCGCGACTCGCTGGTCGACGTGGAGCAGGCCCGGCTGTTCGTGGAGCGGCTGCGGGCCACCTCGCGGGCCAGCGTCGCCTACGCCGAGCTGCCGGGCACCCAGCACGCCTTCGACATCTTCCCCTCGATCCGCTCGATCCGGGTCGCCGCGGCTGTGCAGCGCTACCTGGAGTGGCACCACCGCCGCTGGCTCGCCGCGCGCACCGCCCCGGTGGGCGCATGAGCGACGCGACCGGGCCGAGCATGCCGGCCGACCTGCACGCGCGGGCGCGTGCGGCCGACGGTTTCATGCCCGACGAGGAGGGGCTGCTGCTCTACCGCCGGGCACTCGAGCGGCTCCCCCACGGGCCGGTGCTGGAGATCGGCAGCTATTGCGGCAAGTCGGCGATCTATCTCGGCGCCGCCGCCCGTGAGCTCGGCGGGCCCGCCGGCGACCGGGTGGTGTTCACCGTCGACCACCATCGGGGCTCGGAGGAGAACCAGGCCGGCTGGGAGCACCACGACCCGACCCTGGTCGACCCCGCGACCGGGCTGATGGACACGCTGCCGCGGTTCCGCCGGACGGTCGTCGCCGCGGGTCTCGAGGACGTGGTGGTGGCGGTGGTGGGTCGGTCCACGACCGTCTCGGCGCTGTGGCGCACTCCCCTGTCACTCGTCTTCATCGACGGCGGCCACGCGGAGGTCCACGCCCAGGCCGACTACACCGGCTGGGCCCCCTGGGTCGCCCGCGGCGGGCTGCTGGTCATCCACGACGTGTTCCCCGACCCGGCCGACGGTGGCCGGCCGCCGTACGACGTGTTCTGCCGGGCGCTCGAGAGCGGCGACTTCGCCGAGGTCGAGGCGCTGGGGTCGATGAGAGTGCTGCGCCGGGTGGGAGGCGACGCCGGCGACCCGGTCAGCTGACCGGGTCGACCACCGGCTCGCAGCCGCACCCGAGGCCCAGCTCCGGCAGGGTGGCGAGCGGCTCGCCTCGCATCAGGCCGGCGCCGGGCGTGGAGTCGGACAGCGCGTCGACGGCGAGCAGGACGGCCGCCGCGGTGTAGGTGGTGTGCTCCACGGGCCAGAAGACGTCGTCGCCGAACACCCAGCCGGTCCAGTAGGCGCCGTCGTCGGTGCGCAGGTGCTGCACGTCCGTCAGCAGCTGGAGCGCCCGCTCGTGGTCACCGAGGGCCTCCAGCGCCATCACCAGCTCGGCGGTCTCCGCGCCGGTGACCCAGGGGTTGGTGTCGACGCACCGGATGCCCAGGCCGGGCACCACGAAGTCGTCCCAGCGCGACGCCAGCATCTCCTCGGCGGCGCTCCCGCGCACCGCTCCGCCCAACACCGGGTAGTACCAGTCCATCGAGAACGTCGACTTGTCCAGGAACCGGTCGGCATGCCGCCGGATCGCGTGCCCCAGGCGCCCCGCGGCGAGCTCCCACTCGGGCTGCGGGTCGCCCACCAGGGCGGCCAGCGCGAGCCCGGCACGCAGGGCGTGGTGGATGCTCGACGAGCCGGTCAGCAGGGCCTCCTCGTTGACCCGCGCCGGCCGCCCGTCGCGCCACTCCTGCGACCAGGCGATGCCACCGAAGGGCAGCTGTCGGGCAACCACCCAGTCCAGCCCGCGACGCACCGCCGGCCAGGCATGCTGCACCAGGCCCCGGTCGCCGCGGACCAGCCAGTGGTGCCACACCCCCACGGCGACGTACGCCGTCGCGTTGGTGTCACCGCTCGGGTCGGTGACCACCCCCTGCTCGACCTTGAGCGGCCAGGAGCCGTCGCCCCGCTGGAGGCCGAGCACCCAGTCGACGGCGCGGTCGGCAGCCTCGCGCCGGCCGGTGGCGACCAGGGCCATCGTCGCCTCGACGTGGTTCCAGACGTCGGTGTGCCCGCCGGGCGTCCACGGGATCGCCCCCGTGGGCTCCTGCATCGCGACGATCGAGTCGGCGGTGGCGGCGACCTCGGCGGCGGTCAGGACACCCGGGAGCTCCGGCAACGGGTGGCCGTCAGCGGTCATCGGGCTTCTCGAAGTAGAGCACCAGCGACTTGCCGATCAGCGGGTCGAGGGCCCTCTCGGCGGTCCGGGTCAGCCAGGGGCGCTTCATGATGTCCCAGACCAGCATCCGGTGGTAGGCCTTCACGGCGGGGTGGTCGTCGCGGTTGACCCCGACGGCGCACTTCAGCCACCAGTAGGGCGAGTGCAGGCCGTGGGCGTAGCCGCGACCGGTGTGCCGGAGCCCGGCGTTCTCGGCCTTGGTGACGAGCTCCTTGTCGGTGTAGATCCGGATGTGGCCGCCGGGGGTCTGGTGGTAGTCGTCGGACAGCCGCCAGCAGATCGCCTCGGGAAGCCACCGGGGCACGGTGAGCGCGATGGTCCCGCCGGGCCGCAGCACCCGGACCAGCTCCTCGATCGCCTGGATGTCGGCGGGGATGTGCTCGAGCACCTCCGCGGCCACGACCCGGTCGAACTCACCGTCGGCGAAGGGCAGCGCCAGCGCGTCGCCCTCCTTGGTGTCGGCCTCGGCGCCCTCCGGGACCTCGCCGGCCTCGCGCATGGCGGCGAACAGGTCGCGGACCCCCGCCAGCTCGTCGGCGTCCTGGTCGAAGGCGACCACGTCGGCGCCGCGGCGGTACATCTCGAAGGCGTGCCGGCCCGCGCCGCAGCCCATGTCGAGCACCCGCTCGCCGGCCCGCAGCCCGAGCCGGTCGAAGTCAACGGTCAGCATCGTCCGCCTCCGGTGCGGTGGCGCTCCGCTCGGCGTGGAAGCCACGCACCGTGTCGTCGTACGCCGCGGCGACGGCGCGCGCCACGGCCTGCCAGCTGTAGCGCTCCTCGGCCCGCCGGCGGGCGGCCTCGCCCATCCGGGCCCGGCGCTCGGGGTCGTCGAGCAGCGCCTCGAGGGCCCGCTCGAGCTCGCCGACGTCGCCGGGAGCGACCAGGTCGGCGCACTCGCCGTCGGGACCGACCACCTCGGGGATCGCCCCGGCCCGGGAGGCCACCAGCGGGGTGCCGCAGGCCATCAGCTCGGCGGTCGGCAGCGAGAAGCCCTCGTAGAGGGACGGCACGCAGGCGACCTCGGCCGACCCCATCAGGGCCACCAGCTCGGCGTCGGAGATGCCGTGCACGAAGTGCACATGGTCGGTGATGCCCAGCTGGTCGACCAGCCGGTCGGTGCGACCGCCGGGGACCGGCTTGGTGACGAGGTAGAGCTCCACGTCGCGCTCGGTGCGGAGCTTGGCGAACGCCTCCAGCAGGGTGGCGATGCCCTTCATCGGGGCGTCGGCGCTGGCCATCGCGAGCAGTCGCCCCGGCACCCGCGGCACCGTCGGCGGGACGAACACCTCATCGACGCCCAGCTGGATCACCCTGATCCGCTCGTCGGCCACCCCGAAGTCCTTGACGATGTCGCGCCGCGACGCCTCGGAGGGGGTGAGCACGATCCGGGCCCGCCGCGCGACCTTCTTCTGCATCCGCAGGAAGCCGTACCACCGACGCAGTGTCAGCCGCTTGCGCAGGGTCGGCGCTGCGGCCAGGTCGATCCGCCGGTCGAAGGTGATCGGGTGGTGGATGGTCGTCACCAGCGGCAGGCCGAGCCGCTCGATGTCGAGCATGCCGTAGCCCAGCACCTGGTTGTCGTGGACCACGTCGAACTCGTCACGGCGCTCGGCCAGCAGCCGGGCGACCCGGGTGCTGAAGGTCTTGGGCTCGGGGAAGCCCGCGGCGCACATGGTCAGGAACTCCTCGACGTCGACCCGGTCGCGGAACTCCCGCCAGTGCGGGACCCGGAACGGGTCGGGCTCGCGGTAGAGGTCGAGGCTCTCGACCTTGGTGAGTGTGACGCCGTCGTCGAGGACGGGGTACGGCGGCCCGGAGAAGACCTCGACCCGGTGGCCCAGGGCGACGAGCTCCCGGCTGAGGTGGCGGATGTAGACACCCTGGCCGCCGCAGTGCGGCTTGCTGCGGTACGACAGCAGCGCCACGCGCATGCTCATGCCCTCCTGCCCCGGACGCTCCCGGCGTCGCCGGAGCTCGTGAGGGAGCATTATCACCCGCGGGACTCCACCCCTGCTGGGCGAGGGTCAGCTGCCCTCACTGGAGTGGCCCGGGAAGACGTGGGCGCTCGGGTCGATGACGACGGCGGCGTTGTTGACCGCGGTCGCCGCCTCACCGAACCCGGTGGCGATCAGCCGGACCTTGCCGGCGTACTCGGTGATGTCGCCGGCCGCGAACACCCGCGCCAGGTTGGTCCGCATCGAGGAGTCGACGACGACGTGCCGCTTGTCGGTCTCGAGCCCCCAGGTCTGCAGCGCCCCGAGGTCGGCGACGAAGCCGAGCGCCGCGACGATGGCCTGGGCGGGCAGCGTGCGCGGCTGCTCCTCACCGTCGACGGTGAGGTCGACGCCGGTGACCTCACCGGCCTCCTGGTCGCCGTGGATCTGGCTGACCTGGGCCTTGGTGACGACCTGGACCGAGCTGGCCCGGACCTCGTCGACGGTGCGCTGATGCGCGCGGAACGCGTCGCGGCGATGGACCAGGGTCACGCTGCGGGCCACCGGCTCCAGGTGCTTGGCCCAGTCGAAGGCGCTGTCGCCGCCTCCGACGATGACGACGTCGCGGCCGACGTAGGGCTCGAAGGACGGCACGAAGTACTCCACGCCCCGGCCGACCCACCCGTCGCCGGCCGGCAGCGGCCGCGGCGAGAACTTGCCGATGCCGGCCGTGATCAGCATCGCCTTGGCGCGCACCTCGGTGTCGTCGTCGAGCCCGACGGTGAGGAAGTCGTCGTGCTCGGTGAGGGTGAGCGCGGTCCGGTCGAGCAGGTACGTCGGCTTCGCGGTGGCCGCCTGCTCCACCAGGCCGGCCACCAGGTCGCGGCCCTTGACGTGGGGGAAGCCGGCGACGTCGAGGATCGCCTTCTCGGGGTACATCGCCGTGATCTGGCCGCCGAGCTCGGGCAGCGAGTCGACGACGGCGACCTCGAAGCCACGGAAGCCGGCGTAGTAGGTCGCGAACAGCCCGGTCGGCCCGGCGCCGATCACGAGCAGGTCGGTGTCGATCGAGGAGCCGGCCACGGTGGGTCCTTCCGCTCGGTGCTCCCCTGCGGGCGCCCGGTCGGCGCGGCGGGGGGTTCGTCTCCGGTTCTACCAGAACTCGGGCGTCGGTCGGCGGCGCCCCGGGCGGACGGTCTGCCTAGGATGCGTGCATGGCCGGAGACCGACTCCCCTCGACGGGAGGGCCGGAGGATGCCGCCGCCCTGTGGCGGTCGTTCCCCCAGGACCCGCGAGTGCCGGCACACGCTCCGCTGCGCGCCTCCGACGCCGACCGGGACCGGATCCACCAGGTGCTCGCCGCGGCCTTCGGCGACGGGCGGCTGGACCAGGCGGAGTTCGAGGAGCGCACCGACGTGGTGGTCCGCGCCCGGACGCTCGGTGAGCTGCCGGCCGTGGTGGCTGACCTGCTTCCCGACCACGGCCCGGCACTGACGCCGGCCGCCCGCCGGCTCGGCGTCGGCGGCGTCGCGGGCGAGGCCTACGCGGCGTACCTCTCGCAGCGGCGGCAGGCGCTGTGGGGGTTCGTGTCGGCCTCGCTGGTGTGCTGGGTGATCTGGGGGGTGACCTCCGGCCCCGACGGCTTCCCGTGGCCGGTGTTCGTGATGCTCGGCACCGGGCTCAACCTGCTGCGCACCCTGGTGATGCGCGGCGACATGATCGCGCAGGAGACCCGCCGCCTCGAGAAGCGACAGCGTCGCGAGCTGCCGGGCGGTGACGCGTGACCCGCTGGTGGCAGCTGGCGCGGGAGAACCCCTCGGGGGTCCTGCTGGTCGCCCAGCTCGGCGCGATCCTGGCCTATCCCTTCTTCGGCGACAGCACCTCCGGCCGGATGGTCATCGGCGTCGTCGGCATGGTGATCGTGCTGCTGTCGGTGTGGGCGGTGCGGGCCACGCCCGCGCTCACCTGGGTGGCGGTGCTGTTCGGTGTCCCGGCGTTGATGCTGACGGTCTGGGAGTCGTTCGACCCCACCAACCGGGCCGTGGTCGTGGCCTCGGCGATGTTCCACACGCCGTTCTACCTGTTCGTCTCCTACGCGATGATCCGCTACCTGTTCGCAGACCGGAAGGTCACCAGCGACGACCTGCTCGCCACGGGCGCCGCCTTCACCGTCGTCGCCTGGGCCTTCGCCTACGTCTTCTCCGGCGTCCAGGCGATCTGGCCCGGCTCCTTCGCCGGCGTCTCCGACGGTCCGGTGCGGTCGTGGTTCGAGCTGCTCTTCGCGTCCTTCGCCAACCTCACCGGTGTCGGCCTCTCCGACGTGGTGCCCGTGCTTCCCCACGCCCGCTCGGTGGTGATGGTCGAGCAGGTCACCGGCGTCCTCTACATCGCCCTGGTGATCTCGCGCCTGGTCGGGCTGACCGTCACCCGCGACCACGCGGCGCGTTGAGCACCTCCCACCGCGCGGGTCACGAGCTCAGTCGTCCCAGCCGACCGGCCGGTGCTTGGCCGGCAGCTTCGACACCACCAGCCGGTAGGACTCGTCGACGGCCTCCAGCAGCTCGTCGTCGGGGATGCCGGCGTACTCCAGGCTGTTCCAGCCCGATCGACCGATGTAGCGCATGACGCTCGCCGCCCGCGGGTAGCGGTCGAGCCACTCGTCGGCCACCTCGCGGGTGGCCCCTGCCTTGACGCCCACGCTGTCGGCACCGAGGAAGGCGAAGATCTTCTCGTGCACCTTGATCACCGGGTGCTCGTGCTCCCACGGGTTGTCGGGCCAGGCTCCGGGCTTGGCCAGGCAGTGGGCCTGCAGCGTGGCGACGTCCATCCCCCGACGGTACGCCGGCACGGTCGGCCGACGACGCCGCTGGTGGAGGAGCTCGCTCGGCCAGCGTTTTGACAGCGACGAACAGGTGTTTGAATATCCGGCCAAGCGTGATAGTGTGGGCTCACGCATCGAGCGTGCCGGGCCAGATCCCTTCGCGGATCTGCGCCTTCCCGGGCGTGGTGGTGCGAGTCGTGAGGGTGACGTGATCGTCCGCAGTGCGGGCCTCCAGGATCGACGACCAGCCGGTCAGGCATGTCGTCGAGAGGAGGCCGCCGGATGCCCCATCCGATTCTGCAGGCGACCGCAGACATCGACGCCGTCCTCAAGCAGGTCGCCGACGTCAACCCGGTGTTCCTCCCCACGAGCGACAAGGAGGCCGCGCTGCGCGAGCTGGTCTCACTGGAGGCTCGGCTGGTGGAGCTGCGGCTCCGGTTGATGGCGACTGCGGACGATGTCGCGGAGACCACCGCCGCCCACGATGTCGCCGAGTGGCTCACCGTGCACGCACGGGCGCGCCACGAGGACGCCCGCGCCGAGCTGCGCCTCGCCCGCAGCCTCGACACCCGCTGGGCGGTGCTCGCCGCCGCACTTCGCGACGGCGAGGCCACCCTCCCCCAGGCGCAGGTGATCGCCCGCGCCCTCGACGACCTCCCCGCCGAGGCGCCCGTCGAGGTGGTCGCGTTGGCCGAGACCACGCTGGTCGCCCACGCCGCCGAGTTCGGGCCCCGGCAGCTGGCCCGGCTGGGGCGGCGGATCCTCGACGTCGTCGCCCCGGAGATCGCGGAGGCCGCGGAGGCCCGCCGGCTGGCCGCCCTGGAGGACGAGGCCCACCGCCGTACCCGCCTGTCCCTCCGCCGTGTCGGCGACGGCACCACCCGACTGTCCGGGCTGCTGCCCGATGCGGCCGCGACCCGGCTGGCGACCTACCTCGAAGCGTTCACCAACCCCCGCAAGACCGACCAGCGCACGGGCGAGAGTCGCGACCCGCTGGCCCGTCGCCACTACCCCCGCCGCCTCGGCGAGGCGTTCTGCCAGCTCATGGAGACCCTCGACCCGGCCCGCCTCCCCCTGCACGGCGGCGACGCCACCACCCTCGTGGTCACCATCCCGTTCCAGGGGCTCCTCGACGACCTCGCGGTCGCCGACCTCACCGGCGGCCAGCTGCCTGGCGACGACCCCGTGACCCCGGGCGACCGCATCACCGCCGCCCAGGCCCGCCGCCTGGCCTGCACCGCCCAGATCATCCCTGTCGTTCTCGGCGGCGAGTCCGAGATCCTCGACCTCGGCCGATCGCGGCGTCTGTTCACGGCTGCTCAGCGCAAGGCACTACGCCTCCGGGACCGCGGGTGCCGCGCCGAGGGCTGCACCATCCCCGCGCCCTGGTGCGAGGCCCACCACCTGAACCCCTGGTCCCGCGGCGGCAGGACCGACCTCGCCGACGGCCTCCTCCTCTGCCACCACCATCACCACCGAGCCCACGACCCCGGCTACGCCACCGAACGGCTCCCCACCGGCGACCTCCGCTACCACCGACGCAGATAGGCCGACCGATGGCGTCAGACGCGCACCGAGGTGCGCGGCTCGGCATCGCTGAGCATGCCGTCGAGCTCCGCCCGGCGGGCGAAGACCCCACCGAGGGCGACGACCATGACCAGGGCGTCGAGGATGGCCAGCCAGGAGACGTTCCACACGTGCGCCACGGGGAAGACGACCGCGCCGATGGCCACGAGCACAGGGATCCAGCGAGGGACGAGTGGCCAGAGGGCCACCGCGGCGATCAGGAGGGTGAGCGGGAAGAAGAAGCCGACCAGGCTCCACAGGTGCGCCACGGCGGCGTCCTCACGGAAGAGGTCGTTCCCGCCGAGACCGACGTGCATCGTGTCGTCGCCGACCCCGGCGTTGCCGACGACACCGAGGACCGCGACGACCAGCAGAAGCGCTTGGAGCCTGCCGCGCGCGAGCGTGACCAGCCGGAGCGCCGTGACGCCGTAGGCGGCCGCGGCCAGGATGTGGACCAGGCCCGTGGGGGCGTCCCACCAGCCTCTGACCGAGTAGGTCATATCGAGGAAGAGGAACGCCAACGGCCCGAAGATCAGCGAGGCGTTGAGCAGCGCGGCTGCCGGCGTGTACACTCACTCGATGGACCACTATAAAACTTGCGCAAGCTTCGCAAGGGGTCAGACATGTCGAGGCGAGACCTGCACCCAACGGTCTCGCTCTTCTCGGCCAAGGTCGAACTTCAGGGTCAGCCCGAGGGCACGCAGTGGATCGTGAATGTCGTTCCAACCCGGGACAATCCGCTGGCCGTCGCTGGCCAAATGTGTAGCGGTGGAAGGTTCACCTCAGTCATGGTCGCGAACGAGTCGGGGTTGAATGACCCCCTGCCCTTGGAGAGGTTGGCGAAGGCTCTTGAGTCCGCCCACCGCCAGGCGATGCCGGTAGGTGCGGACAGCCCACCCGCCCGAACATCGGCAAAGTCGTACTCCAGCCGGGCGATCAGACGCCTGCACGTTCCGAACCAGACCAAGAGAGGCGCCCGCAGACCCCACCGGTCCGACGGCGCCTCACCCTGCCCATTGACAGGAGGGCCTTACATATCAGTCGAGACAGAACTCGTTGCCCTCGGGATCGCTCATCACGATGAACCCGTGGCTCAGCGGCGGCGCAGGCTCGTGGCGCTGGAGCCGCGAGGCGCCCAGCCCGACCAGCCGGGAGCACTCCGCCTCGAGGGCCGCCATCCGCTCCTCCCCCTCGAGCCCGGGCGCCGCGCGGACGTCGAGGTGGACGCGGTTCTTCGCGGTCTTGCCTTCGGGGACGAGCTGGAAGAAGAGCCGGGGGCCGGAGCCCGAGACCGGGCCGCAGGCGGACGCGTCGTTGCGCCGCTCCTCCGGGACGCCGAACGCCTCCAGCGCCGCGTCCCAGGTGTCGAAGCCGGGCGGCGGGGCGTCGAGCTGGTAGCCGAGCACCTCGCACCAGAACAGCGACAGGGCCCGAGGGTCGGCGCAGTCGAAGGTGATCTGGACCTGGCGGGGGGCCACGCCACTCAACGGGTGGCCTCGATCATCTGTCGCAACTCCTTCTTGAGCTCCGAGATCTCGTCACGCAGCCGGGCGGCCACCTCGAACTGCAGCTCGGCGGCGGCGGCTCGCATCTGGTCGGTGAGCTGCTGGATCAGCTCGGCCAGGTCGCTGCTGGGGAGGCCGGCCAGATCGGGGGCTCGGCCGTCGTCCTTGAGCTTGGAGAGGCCGGGAACCGGCGCCTTCTTGGTCTTCGGGTCGAGGTGCTGCCAGGTGGCCAGCAGCTCCTCGGTGTTCTCGTCCTCGCGGGCCAGCATCTCGGTGATGTCGGCGATCTTCTTGCGCAGCGGGGTCGGGTCGATGCCGTGCTCGGTGTTGTAGGCGACCTGCTTGGCACGCCGCCGGTTGGTCTCGTCGATCGCCTGCTCCATCGAGGGCGTGATGGTGTCGGCGTACATGTGGACCTGGCCCGACACGTTGCGGGCGGCGCGGCCGATGGTCTGGATGAGCGACTTGCCGGAGCGCAGGAAGCCTTCCTTGTCGGCGTCGAGGATCGACACCAGCGACACCTCGGGCAGGTCGAGGCCCTCGCGGAGCAGGTTGATGCCGACAAGCACGTCGTATTCCCCCAGGCGGAGGTCGCGGAGCAGCTCGATGCGCTTGAGGGTGTCGACCTCGGAGTGGAGGTAGCGGGTGCGGACGCCGGCGTCGAGGAGGTAGTCGGTGAGGTCCTCGGACATCTTCTTGGTGAGCGTGGTGACCAGCACCCGCTCGCCCTTGTCGGTGCGCAGGCCGATCTCGTGGATCAGGTCGTCGATCTGGCCCTTGGTGGGCTTGACGATCACCTCGGGGTCGACCAGGCCGGTCGGCCGGATGATCTGCTCGACCGCGTGGTCGACGCCGCCGACCTTGTCGAGCTCGTAGTCGCCGGGCGTGGCGGAGAGATAGATCGTCTGGCCGATCCGGTCGAGGAACTCCTCGAACTTCAAGGGCCGGTTGTCCATGGCGCTGGGCAGCCGGAAGCCGTGGTCGACGAGGTTGCGCTTGCGCGACATGTCGCCCTCGTACATCCCGCCGACCTGCGGCACGGTGACATGGGACTCGTCGACGACGAGGACGAAGTCCTCGGGGAAGTAGTCGAGCAGGCAGTTGGGCGCGCTGCCGCGGCTGCGCCCGTCGATGTGCATGGAGTAGTTCTCGATGCCGGAGCAGGAGCCGACCTGGCGCATCATCTCGATGTCGTAGGTCGTGCGCATCCGCAGCCGCTGCGCCTCCAGCAGCTTGCCCTGCCTCTCGAAGGTGGAGAGCCGCTCGGCCAGCTCCTCCTCGATGCCCTTGATCGCCCGCTCCATCCGCTCGGGGCCGGCGACGTAGTGGGAGGCGGGGAAGACGTAGAGCTCCTCGTCGTCGGTGAGCACCTCGCCGGTGACCGGGTGCAGCGTCATCAGCCGCTCGATCTCGTCGCCGAAGAACTCCACGCGCACCGCCAGCTCCTCGTAGACCGGGAAGATCTCCAGGGTGTCGCCCCGGACCCGGAAGGTGCCGCGGGTGAAGGTCATGTCGTTGCGGGTGTATTGGATGTCGACCAGCCGCCGCAGCACGGAGTCGCGGTCGTGCTCCTCGCCCACCCGGAGCCGGACCATGCGGTCGACGTACTCCTGCGGGGTGCCGAGGCCGTAGATGCAGGACACGGTGGACACCACGATCACGTCGCGACGGGTGAGCAGCGAGTTGGTCGCCGAGTGCCGCAGCCGCTCCACCTCCTCGTTGATCGAGGAGTCCTTCTCGATGTAGGTGTCGGTCTGGGGGACGTAGGCCTCGGGCTGGTAGTAGTCGTAGTAGGAGACGAAGTACTCGACGGCGTTGTCGGGGAACAGCTGGCGCAGCTCGTTGGCGAACTGCGCGGCCAGCGTCTTGTTGGGCTGGAGGACCAGGATGGGGCGCTGCAGCCGCTCGGCCGCCCAGGCGACGGTCGCGGTCTTGCCGGTGCCGGTCGCGCCGAGCAGCACGACGTCCTTCTCCCCGCCCTGGATCCGCTCCTCGATCTCCGCGATCGCGGCCGGCTGGTCGCCGGACGGCTCGAACTCGGCGACGACCCGGAACGGCGCCACCCGGCGCTCGAGGTCGGTGACTGGTCGCATGGCGTCGAGCCTACGGGCCCCCGCCGACAGTCGACCCGACGGAACCACCCGAGCCCGCCCCACGTCCCATCGGCCAGCCACCGACCCAGCCACCCGGAGCTCCGCATGCGCCCCTTCCGCCCTCTCGTGACCCTGCTCGGCCGGCTCGCTGTCGTCACCGCGGCACTGCTGCTCCTGGCCGCCTGTGGCGACGCCTCCCCCGGCACCGCGACGGATGACACCTCGTCGCTGGACGGCGACTGGATGCTCACCGGCGCCTCCGTCGACGGCGACGACCTCGACCTGAGCGCCGGCGCGGTGACGCTCAGCGTCCAGGGCGACCGGTGGGGTGGCCGCTCCGCCTGCAACCAGTACTCCACGACCGTCACCGCGGACGGCGACTCCGTCACGGTCGGACCCACCGCCGGCACCGAGATGGCGTGCGTGGGCGGAGCGATGGAGCTCGAGAGCAGCTATCTCGCCGCCCTGCAGCGGGTCACCGGCGCCCAGCGCGACGGCGACATGCTGACCCTGAGCGGCGACGGCGTCGACCTGGAGTTCGCCCCCGTCCCCGAGGTGCCGCAGGCCGACCTCGTGGGCACCTCCTGGCAGCTCACCACGCTGCTGTCCGGTGACACGGCGTCGTCGGTCACCGGCGAGCCCACCCTGCGGCTCGCCGAGGACGGCACGGTCACCGGCTCCACCGGCTGCCGCGCCTTCCGCGGCGCCTGGAAGCAGCACGGCGACGACCTGGTGATCGGGCCGCTCGCCACCCCGAAGATCGGCTGTCCCCCCGACCTCCAGGCCCAGGACAGTGAGGTGCTGAAGGTCCTCGACGGCGCGGTGCGCGTGACGCAGGACGGCGGCCAGCTCACGCTCGAGCGCGGCAACCTCGGACTGGTCTACACCGCTGCGTGAGTACGACGGCCGCTAGCCGGCCGGCAGGTGAGTCCGCGGCGCCATCCGCGGCCCGCGGCGCGGCCGACGCCGCCCCGCCAGCAGGATCAGCATGGCCGCTCGCCCGCGGTGCGGCCGGTAGGGCTCGAGCACCTCGGCGAGCCGCTCGTCGTCGATGTCGTGTCCGAACAGCGCCCACCCCACCTCCTTGGCCAGGTGGTAGTCGCCGAAGCTCACGGCATCGGCGTCGCCCAGCGCACGCTGCCGGACCTCGGCGCTGGTCCACACCCCGATGCCGGGCAGCGAGCGCAGCCGGCGGTCGGCCTCGTCACCGTCGAGGGTGACCAGCCGCTCCAGGGAGCCGGCAACGCCGGCGGCGCGCACCAGCGGCCGGGACCGGGCCGGGTCGATGTGCATCCGCAGCCACTCCCACGACGGGACCCGTCGCAGCGCCTCGGGGCCGGGCTGCAGCCACAGCCGCCGCTCTCCTCCGGGTCCCGGGGCGCGCTCGCCGTGGCGATGCACCAGCGACCGGAAGCCGGCGAACGCCTCCTGGCCGGTCACCTTCTGCTCGATGACCGCGGGCACCAGCGCCTCCATGACCCGATCGGTGCGACCGATCCGCAGGTCGGGGTGCCGCTCCCAGGCCCGCGCCACCAGGTCGTGGTGGGGGGTGAAGCCGGCCGGGTCGTCGGCGTCGCCGAGCAGCGCGGGCAACCGCTCGAGCGCCCAGTCCGCCCCGGGACCCCACGCCTGCGCGTGGACCTCCCCGAGCGCCGGCTCGGACCGCACCCGCAGGGTGGCCGCTCCCGTCGGCGCCCGCAGCCCGAGCCAGTGGTCATCGCCGTCGCGCCGGTAGGTCGGGTCACCGGCCCCGCGACGCAGCGGGGCCAGCAGCGCGCCGACCGGGCAGGGCCGCCCCGGCCGCCAGACCCGGTCCACCATGGTCCGGCACGCTAGCCCACGAGGCCGACTACCCCTCGAAGTGCCTGCTCAAACCATCCGTGCGGGCAAGAAAATAGTTGTCCAGACCAGCAGCCGGTATTTGGCCTCCGAGTGACCCGTGGCACCCCTCCAGGTGCCACCATCGGCACATGACCTTGCGATATGTAGACGTGGACGTCTTCGTGACGGAGATGCCGCGGCAGCGCATTCCCGCCGATGAGATCCTCGGTGGCTTCCCGACCGCGGGCTCGCGCAGCATCGCCCAGGTCGCCGGTGCCGAGGTCGGCATCCACGAGATGTCCCCCGGCATGGCCCGCGACATCGAGTGCGACGAGGTCTTCGTGGTGATCTCCGGTCGCGGCTCGATCGAGTTCGAGGACGGCGAGGTGCTGCCGCTCTCCGCCGGCACCGTCGTCCGCCTCAACAAGGGCGACCGGACGATCTGGCACATCTCCGAGACGCTGCGGAAGTTCTACGTCGCCGGCTGACCCGCGGCGTACCCCTGCTTCGCCCGAACCGGGCGGCGTTGAGTCCACTAGTTTGGCTGGTGTGACCGACCACGCCGCCCGTTCGTCGTCTCCAGCCGACTCCCCAGCCGGCAAGCCCGTCGCTCGCGAGCTCGAGGCGGGCATCCAGCGCGACTTCAGCCGCGACATGTCCTACGGCGACTATCTCCGCCTCGACCTGCTGCTGGCCGCCCAGCAGCCGCTCAGCGACCCGCCGCAGCACGACGAGCTGCTCTTCATCGTCCAGCACCAGACCTCAGAGCTCTGGTTGAAGCTGATGGTTCACGAGCTGCGCTCGGCGCGTGCGCTGATCGCCGAGGACCGGCTCGCGGAGGCCCTCAAGCGGCTGGCCCGGGTCAAGCACATCCAGCACACCCTCACCGACCAGTGGGCGGTGCTGGCCACGCTGACCCCCAGCGAGTACGCCCTGATCCGCCCCTACCTCGCCACCTCGTCGGGCTTCCAGTCCGCGCAGTACCGCGAGGTGGAGTTCCTGCTCGGCAACAAGAACGCCGACATGGTCAAGGTCTTCGGACACGACCCCGAGGCACAGGCGGCCCTGCAGGTCCTGCTGCACGAGCCCAGCCTCTACGACGAGTTCCTCGCCTACCTCGCGCGCAGCGGGTACGCCGTCCCGGCCGAGCTGCTCGACCGCGACTGGTCGCAGCCCTACCGGCTCGATCCGGCGCTGGTCGACGTGATCGCCGCGGTCTATGCCGACCCGGCCCGGCACTGGGGCGTCTACGAGACCTGCGAGGAGCTCGTCGACGTCGAGGACAACTTCCAGCAGTGGCGCTTCCGGCACCTCCAGGTGGTGCAGCGCACGATCGGCCACAAGAGCGGCACCGGCGGCTCCAGCGGGGTCGACTTCCTGCGCCGGGCCCTGGACCTCACGTTCTTCCCGGAGCTGTTCGAGGTCCGGACCCGGGTCGGCGGCTGACCGGTCACCCCGCCGCCGTCGGCGCCGGGTGGCACCATGACCGCATGCTGCTCGCCGAGGTGGTCGCGACCTCCGCCGTCGTCGCGGCCACCCGCTCCCGCAAGGCCAAGGTGGCCGCGCTGGCCGAGGCGCTGAGCGCAGCGCAGCCTGACGAGCGCGAGGTCGTCACGGCCTTCCTCGGCGGCTCGCTGCTGCAGCGGCGCACCGGGGTCGGCTGGCGTGGCATCAGCGCGGCCGCCGAGCCCGCGAGCGAGCCGACGCTGACGCCCACCGACGTCCACGCGGCCTTCGACCGGCTGGCGGCGCTGTCCGGCCCCGGGTCGCAGGCGGCCCGGGCGGCCGAGGTGGCCACGCTGTTCGGGCGGGCGACCGCCGACGAGCAGCGCTGGCTGCGCGGCGTCGTCACCGGCTCGGTTCGGCAGGGCGCCCTCGACTCCCTGGTCCAGGAGGCCGTCGCGGCGGCCGCCGAGGTGCCCCTGCCGGTGGTCCGCCGGGCCGCGATGCTCGCCGGCGGCACCGTCCCGGTGGTCGCGGCCGCGTTCGAGGGCGGCGTGCCCGCCCTGGAGGCGGTGGGGCTCGAGGTGGGTCGGCCGGTGCTCCCGATGCTGGCGTCGAGCGCCCTGACGTGGCCGCGGCGATGGCCAAGGCGGGCGCCTCCGACGGCGTCGCGGTCGACCGCAAGCTCGACGGCATCCGGCTGCAGGTGCACCGGCGCGGCGACGACGTGGTGGTGGCCACCCGGAGCCTCGACGACATCACCGAGCGGCTCCCGGAGGTGGTGGCCGCCGTGCGGTCGCTGCCCGGCCGCGACCTGGTCCTCGACGGTGAGGGGCTGGCCCTCGACGAGGACGGCCGGCCGCGTCCCTTCCAGGAGACCGCGTCGCGCACCGCCCAGACCACGTCGGCCCGGCCGCGCGTGGCCGTGACGCCGTACTTCTTCGACGTGCTGCACCTCGACGGGCGCGACCTCCTCGACGCGCCGCTCACCGAGCGGCTCGCGGTGCTCGACGCCCTGGTCCCCGAGGAGCTCCGGGTGCCCCGGGTGGTCACCGCCGACCCGGCGGAGGCGGAGGCGTTCGCCGCCGCCACGCTCGAGGCGGGTCACGAGGGCGTGGTGGTCAAGAGCCTGTCCGCGCCCTACGACGCCGGCCGGCGCGGCGCCGCCTGGGTCAAGGTCAAGCCGGTGCACACCCTCGACCTGGTGGTGCTCGCCGTCGAGTGGGGCTCGGGCCGGCGGGAGGGCTGGCTGTCCAACATCCACCTCGGCGCCCGCGACGCCGCCACCGGCGAGCTGGTGATGCTCGGCAAGACGTTCAAGGGCATGACCGACGAGACGCTCGCGTGGCAGACCGAGCGGTTCACCGGGCTGGCGCTCGACCCGGCCGGGATCCGCGACTCCTACGTCGTCCGGGTGCGGCCCGAGCAGGTCGTGGAGATCGCCCTCGACGGCGTGCAGCGCTCCTCGCGCTACCCCGGCGGGCTGGCCCTCCGGTTCGCCCGCGTGGTGCGCTACCGCGACGACAAGTCCGTCACCGACATCGACTCCGTGCAGCAGATCCGCGAGATGTTCGGCCACTGACGCCGGCCGACCGGCGCGGGCCCGGGGGCGAGGTCAGCTGCGGGGCTGCACGTGGGCGGTCCAGCCCGCACCGTCCCAGTAGCGCAGCTGCTGCGGCGCCTGGGGGTCGGGGTACCACCCGGCCACGGTGGCCGGCTGCTGTGGGTACGCCGGCTGCTGGGCCATGCCGGGAGCCGGACCGGCCCCAGCGACCGCCGGGCGCGGCCGTCGGCGTACGAACGAGGCGATCAGCAGCCCGAGCCCGACCAGCAGCCCCAGCGCACATACCAACGTCCCCACCAGCCAGCCACCGGCCCGGCTGACGCCGGACAGCAGCGACGGGCCGACGACCACGGTGGTGCCGCCGTTCTCGATCTGCACGCGGTACTGACCGGAGGTCGGGGCGTCGAAGCGGGCGACGGCGACGAAGTGGCCGGTGCCGAGGTCGATCGACTCGTCATAGCTGATCCCACGCACCGGCACCTGGCCGGCGGGGCCGATGACCGTGATGTCGCCGGGACCGATCGTGGGCGGCGAGCTGCTGCTCGCGGTGCGGCCGACCCGCTCGTAGACGCTCTGGGCGCCGGCGTCCAGCGAGAAGAACGTGTCGAGCGGCGTCGCGGTCTCCTGGGCCTGCAGCAGATGGGCGGCGGGCGTCGCGATCTTGACCACCAGCTGGATGCCGCAGACCGTGCCGACGATGACCGAGAGCACACTCAGCACCACGCCGGAGATGCGCAGCCCCGACCAGCCGCTGCGCTGGGGGGTCACCACGCTCGGGTAGGGCGCGCTCATCGGTGCCGTCCGAAGCGGATGTCGGTCACCTGGCGGGCCGCGGCGGTCGAGGACGGCGCCTGACGCTGGCTGAAGACCGCGGTCAGGGGGTCCCAGACGCCGAGGTCGCTCTTGCCGTTGCCGTCCCAGTCGCCCACGACCGGTAGGTCGCCGGGCTTGCCGAACGGCACCTGCGCGGTCCACACCAGCGAGTCGGAGTCGACGAGGCGCAGCGTGAACGTCGAGGTCGCCTGGTCGTAGACACCCAGGTCGGTCCGGCCGTCACCGTCCCAGTCGCCGGTGATCGGCAGGTCGCCGGGCTTGCCCAGGGGGATGACCGTCACGTTGCCGTCGGCGTCCCGCAGCCGGAACGCGGCCTTGGCCGCCCGGCGTACGCCGACCTCCCAGGTGCCGTCACCGTCCCAGTCGCCGGCGACCGGCTTGTCCTTGGTGCTGCCGAAGACGATGGTCTGCTCCTTGCCGCCGGCCAGGAGCGAGAAGGTCCGGGTCGCGGCGTTGCGGACGCCGATGTTCTCCCGGCCGTTGCCGTCCCAGTCGCCCAGCACCGGGTCGTCGGTGGCCGTGCCGTACTCGATCACCTTGGCCGGCTTGTGGGCCCGGCGGATCAGGAACTTGGCCGTGGGCGCCCGGCGGAAGACCACCAGCTCGGTGACGGTGCTGCCGAGCATGTCGCCGGCCATCGGGACATCGACGCAGTTCTGGGAGGCGAGCGTGGTGCCGAAGGTGTACTTCACGCCGTGGAAGTACGGCGACATGTCGCTGCCGTTCAGGCGCTCCTCGAAGTGCAGGTGCGGACCCGTCGAGTTGCCGGTGCTGCCGACCTGGCCGATCAGCTGCCCCTGGTCGACCCGCTCGCCCACCTTGACGGCCACCGCGGACAGGTGGGCATACAGCGAGGTCTCACCGCCGCCGTGGTCGATCACCACCCACTTGCCGTAGCCGCCGGTGACGCTGCTGTAGGCCGTGGTGACCACGCCCGAGGCTGCGGCCACGACGCGGGCGCCGTAGTCGTCGGGACGGTTCCAGTCGACCGACAGCGGGCTCGGGCTGTGGGAGGCGCGGGTGGTGCCGGTCCACTCCTGGCCGCAGGGGAACGGCATCTCGAAGCGGGTGTTGGGCACCGCGGCCCGGGCGGCGGCCTCGAGGGCCGGGCTCCGCGGACGGCCGTGCGGGAGGCTGTCGTCCTCGCCGTCGGGCACCGGGTCGGCGGCGACGGCGGACCGCTGGTCGGCGGCCGCCCCGCTCGACGCGTCATCCGCGCCGGCCGGGGCGCCGGCCAGCGCCACCGTGAGCGTGGTGGCCAGAACCGCGGGCAGGGTCAGCAGCCGCACCGGGAGACGGGACACGGGGCACCTTCCAGACAGGAGAAGCACCAGTCACATCAGTCACCCGAGTCGACTGGTGCCACACGGGCGCTCAACCGTAACCCGAGTTCCAGATTCTGTCATGAGGATCGGCGTGCCGCCTTGGAATCACACCGATGTAGTGCTAGTCGGCGGTCTCCGGCTCGGGCCGGTGCCGGATCAGCCCCTCCTGGGCCACCGTCGCCACCAGCCGGCCGTCCTCGGCGAAGACCCGGCCGATCGCCAGCCCGCGGCCCCCCGAGGCCGACGGCGACCACTGGTCGAACAGCAGCCAGGCGTCGGCGCGGAAGGGCCGGTGGAACCAGATGGTGTGGTCGAGCGACGCGGCCTGCATCCCCCGCTCGCTGATCGAGACGCCGTGCGGCACCAGCGTCGCGCCGAGCAGCGTCATGTCGCTGGCGTAGGTGAACGCGGCGACGTGCTCGCGCGGGTCGTCGCCGAGCTCGCCGTTGACCCGGATCCACAGCTGCGAGCGCGCGGGGTGGTCGGCGTCGTCGGGCAGGCCCTGGCGGGAGGTGCCGAGATAGCGGATGTCCAGGGCGGCCCACTCCCTGACCAGGGCCTCGGTGCCGACCCCGCCGCGGGCACGCATCAGGTCCAGGAAGCTGGTCGCCTGGTCGGGACCGCCGACCTCGGGCATCCGGTCCTGGTGGTCGAAGCCATCCTCCTCGCGCTGGAAGTTGGCGGTCTGGAAGTAGATCGGCCGGCCGTGCTGCCGGGCCACCACACGCCGGGTGCCGAACGAGCGCCCGTCCCGCAGCCGCTCGACGTCGTAGATGATCGGCACCGAGGTGTCGCCGGGGCGCAGGAAGTAGGAGTGCAGCGAGTGCACGGCGTAGTCGGGGTCGATGGTGCGGATCGCCGCGATCAGCGCCTGGGCGGCCACCTGGCCACCGAACACCCGCTGTCGGTCGGTCTGCGGCTGCTCGCCCCGGAACAGGTCGACGTCGAGCGTCTCGAGGTCGAGCAGCTCGGCCAGCTCGGCCGCGGAGGCCGGCATCTCAGCCCTCCCGCCGCGGGTCGGTGTCGGGCCAGCCGTCGCCGCGCCCCCCACCCGAGGGCCCTCGGGGCCGTCGAGGCCGGCCAGGAACTGCTCGAACTCCCGCCCCAGCTCCTCTCCGGTCGGCAGCGGCTGGTCGTCGGCGAGCAGACTGGTCCCCGCGTCCTCGGCGGCCCGGAACGCGTCGTACTGCTGCTCCAGCCCGGCCACCACCTGGGCCACCTCCTCGTTGTCGGCGAGGTACTGGGCGATCTCGGCCTCGCGGGCCTCGGCGGCGGTGCGCAGCCCGCCGAGGTCGATGGTGAGCCGGCCGCCGAGCTCCAGCTGGCCGAGCAGCGCGAGCGCGGCCTGCGGGTAGTCGAGCTGGGCGAGGTAGTGAGGCACGTGGGCGACGTAGCCGAGGGCGGGATGGCCCCACTCCCCCAGCCGCAGCTCGAGCAGCGCCTGGGCACTGCTCGGGATGCGGAGCTCCCCGCGCCAGGGGCTCTCGGAGGTCAGCAGCTCGGGGTCGTTGGCGTGCGGGGTGACCGCGATCGGCCGGGTGTGTGGCACCGCCATCGGAACCGAGCCGAGGCCCACCACGCGGGTCACGCCGAGCCGCTCGACGACCTCGCGGACGGCGCCGCAGAACGCCTCCCACCGGTTGTCGGGCTCGGGGCCCTTCATCAGCAGGAAGGGCGTCCCGGCACTGTCGTGCTGCAGCCGCACGACCAGCCGCGGGGCGTCGTAGTCGTCGTAGTGGTCACGCACGAAGGACATCGCTGGGCGCCTCGCGCGGTAGTCGTGGAACTGGTCGACGTCGAAGGTCGCGACCACCTTGCCCCCGCTCGGGCCGCTCGAGAGCGCCTCCAGGTGGCCGACGGCCAACGCGCCGGCCGAGCCGGCGTCCAGGAACCCGTCGAGGGTCAGCACCATGGTCAGCTCGGTCACGTCGGCGAGCTCGGCGACCTCGTCGACGATGTGGACCAGCCGCTGGCTCACGGGGTTCTCCTTCGGTGCGTCGGTGGCGGGTCGGGCGGCCCGCCGGACGCGCCCGCTCTGCTTCACAGCCCCGTCCCGCACCACGATATTCCGCACCTCGCCCGGCCCATGGTGGTGGGGTGACCCGGCCCACACGCGACGGGGGTGCCCGGCGTTGTTACCGAAGGGTAACCTGTGGGGACCCCCGCTCGACGTCGCCGCCACACCACGGCTGGTCCGTCCGCCTGCGGGCGGCACCCACCCCGTGAAGGAGAGACGGTGACCCGAGAGCTCCGAGAGGTCGTCTTCGTCGACGGCGTCCGCACGCCGTTCGGCAAGGCGAAGGGCCAGTACGCCGAGACCCGCGCCGACGACCTCGTCATCAAGTGCATCCGCGACCTGCTGCGCCGCAACCCCGGCCTGCCCCCCGAGCGGGTCGACGAGGTCGCCATCGCGGCCACCACCCAGATCGGCGACCAGGGCCTGACCATCGGCCGCACCGCCGCACTGCTGGCCGGGCTGCCGCAGAGCGTCCCCGGCTATGCCATCGACCGGATGTGCGCGGGCGCGATGACCGCGGTGACGACGACCGCGGCCGGCATCGCCTTCGGCGCCTACGACGTCGCGATCGCCGGCGGCGTGGAGCACATGGGCCGACACCCGATGGGTGAGGGCGTCGACCCCAACCCACGGATCCTCTCCGAGCGGCTGGTCGACCCCGACGCCCTGGTGATGGGCAAGACCGCGGAGAACCTCCACGACCGCTATCCCACGATCACCAAGGAGCGCGCCGACTCCTACGCCGTGCGCTCACAGGCCAAGACCGCCGCGGCCTACGCCGGCGACAAGATCCAGCCCGACCTGGTGCCGGTCGCGACCCGTTCCGCCGAGGAGGGCTGGGGCCTGGCCGTGGCCGACGAGCCGATGCGGCCCGAGACCACGATGGACTCCCTGGCCGCACTCAAGACGCCGTTCCGGTCCCACGGCAAGGTCACCGCGGGCAACGCCGCCGGCATCAACGACGGCGCCACCGCCTGCCTGCTGGCCGACGAGCAGACCGCCCGGGAGCTGGGGCTCCCGGTCAAGATGCGGCTGGTGGCCTATGCCTTCGCCGGCGTCGAGCCCGAGGTGATGGGCGCCGGCCCGATCCCCGCCACGGAGAAGGCGCTGGCCAAGGCCGGCCTGACCATCGACGACATCGAGGCGTTCGAGGTCAACGAGGCCTTCGCCGTCCAGGTGCTGGCGTTCCTCGAGCACTACGGCATCGCCGACGACGACGAGCGGGTCAACCCCTACGGCGGCGCGATCGCCATGGGCCACCCGCTCGCCTCCTCCGGGGTGCGGCTGATGAACCAGCTGGCCCGGCAGTTCGAGGAGCGGCCCGAGGTGCGCTACGGCCTGACCACGATGTGCATCGGCATCGGCATGGGCGGCACCGTGATCTGGGAGAACCCGCACTGGAGCGGCGACACGAGCGAGGGAGCAGCCTGATGAGCACGCCGATCGAGACGCTGCTGGAGCGGGCCGCCGCGATGGGGAGCGACGCCGAGGTGGTCACCGAGGCCCACCTGCGCAAGGTCAGCCTGCCCGGCGGGGCGGGCGTGATGGGCCTGATCACGCTCGACAACGGCCAGGACCACACTCGCCCCAACACCTTCGGGCCGCGCGGGCTGGTCGCCCTCAACGCGGCCATCGACGCCGCGCTCGGCGACGACGAGATCACCAGCCTGGGGGTGACCGGCAAGCCGTTCATCCTGGCCGCCGGGGCCGACCTCACCGCTTTCGCCGCCGGTGGCGTCGAGGGCGTCCGGACGATCGCCGAGCTCGGCCACGCGGTGTTCCGCAAGCTGGGCGAGGGCGGCAAGCCGTCGTTCGGCTTCGTCAACGGGCTCGCCCTGGGCGGCGGGCTGGAGATCGCCCTCCACTGCGACTACCGCACCGTGATGGACTCCGCCGCCGCGGTCGGGCTGCCCGAGGTGATGCTCGGCCTGATCCCCGGCTGGGGCGGCGCCTACCTGGTCCCCCAGCTGGTCGGCGCGGACCGGGCGGTGACCCTGATCCTGGAGAACCCGCTCAACCAGGGCCGCACCCTGAAGGGGCGGCAGGCCTTCGAGCTGGGGCTCGCCGACGCCTGCTTCTCAGGCGCCGACTACCTCGAGCAGTCGCTGCTGTGGGCGGCCCGGGTGCTCACCGGCGCCGAGACCGTCCAGCGGCCCGAGGTCGACCGGGGCGACGCGTGGGACGCGGCGGTCGCGCGTGGTCGGGGCATCGCCGACTCCAAGACCGGTGGCGCCTCCCCCGCGGCCTACCGCGCCGTGGAGCTGATCGAGGGCGCACGGACGGCGACCCGCGACGAGGGCTTCGCGGCGGAGGACCGGGGCCTGGCCGACATGGCCGCGACGCCGGAGCTGCTCGCCTCGCTCTACTCCTTCGACCTGGTCCAGAAGCGCGCCAAGCGTCCGGCCGGCGCGCCCGACCGGTCGCTGGCCCGTCCGGTCACCAAGGTCGGCATCGTCGGTGCCGGCCTGATGGCCAGCCAGCTGGCGCTGCTGTTCTGCCGCCGGCTCGAGGTCCCGGTCGTGCTGACCGACCTCGACCAGGAGCGCGTCGACAAGGGCGTGGGCTACGTCCACGACGAGGTCGACAAGCTGCTGCTCAAGGGCCGGGTGAGCCCTGACAAGGCCAACCGGCTCAAGGGGCTGGTCAGCGGCGCCGTGGAGAAGGCGGAGGTGTTCGCCGACGCCGACTTCGTCATCGAGGCGGTCTTCGAGGAGATGTCGGTCAAGAAGACCGTCTTCGCCGACGTCGAGAAGGTCGTCTCGCCCGAGTGCGTGCTCGCCACCAACACCTCGTCGCTGTCGATCACCGAGATGGCGGCCGACCTCGAGCACCCGGAGCGGGTCGTCGGCTTCCACTTCTTCAACCCGGTGGCCGTGATGCCGCTGCTGGAGATCGTGCACGGGGAGCGGACCGACGACGCGACGCTGGCCACCGCGTTCGCCACCGGCAAGGCGCTGAAGAAGACCACGATCCTGGTCAAGGACAGCCCGTCGTTCATCGTCAACCGGCTGCTGGGCCGGTTCATGGGCGAGGTCGGCCGGATCGTCGACGAGGGCACGCCGGTGCCCGTGGTCGACGGCTCGTTCGCGGGCGTGGCGCCGATGCCGCCGTTCTTCCTGCTGTCGCTGGTCGGACCCGCGATCGCGCTGCACAACAACGAGACGCTGGCCGCGGCGTTCCCCGACCGGTTCTATGTCTCACCGGCGCTGAAGCGGGCGGTCGAGGCCGGCAAGACGACCTACTACCTGCCCGACTTCAGCATCGACCCGGAGGTCGAGGCGCTCCAGGAGCAGCCTGCCGAGCCGGTGGTGCTGACGCCTGCGGAGGTGCGCGAGCGAGTGCTCTCGGCGCTGGCCGACGAGACCCGCAGGATGCTCGACGAGGGAGTCGTCGCGGCTCCGGAGGACCTCGACCTGGCGATGATCACCGGTGCCGGGTTCTCATTCTGGAACGGCGGTCTCACCATGCTGCTGGACCGCACCGGGCTGTCCGAGAAGGTCACCGGGCGCCGCTTCCACTAGCGCGCGGCGGGCCTCGGCGAGGCGCAGCCTGCGCCACACCACGACGGGACCCTCGGTCAGGCCCGGCAGGGCCGGCTCGTAGGTGAGGTCACGCGACATGGCGCAGGCCCCCCTGGCGACGGTGGTAGGCCATCCGGTTCTCGGCCAGGATCGCCTCGATCTCGGGGTGGGCCTCGCCGCTCGCGCTCACGGCGGCCATCAGGTCCTCGATGGCGCTGGGCGTGTCGTAGGCGGCCAGCTCGGCGCGGAGCCTCTGGTGCTCCGCCCGGGCGGCGCGACGGGTGCGCACCTGGTCGCGGACGGAGGTCCACAGGTGGCCGGCGCGTGACGTGCTCGGGTGAATGGCGGAGTTGGTGTTCATGGCTCCATCGTCCCCCGCCCCGGTCTATACGTCCAATAACCGGAGGCACGCCACTCTATTCATGCACTATTGTCATGAATATGGAGACCGAGGTGCTGCGCTGGTTCCAGCAGGTCGCCGACGGCGTGACCGTGACCGAGGTGGCCGACTTGGCGATGGTCAGCCAGCCAGCCGTGTCCCGGGCGCTGGCCCGCCTCGAGGACGAGGTGGGCACTCCCCTGCTGCAGCGTTCGGGGCGGGTGCTGCGGCTGACCCAGGCGGGCGCCGCGTTCAAGCCGCACGCGGACTCGGTGGTCAACGCGCTCGACGACGGCCTGGCTGCCGTCACCGAGGTGCTCGACCCGGACGCCGGCACGGTCACGGTGTCCTTCCAGCTCTCCCTGGGCACCTGGCTGGTGCCCCACCTGGTCCGCAGGTTCCTGCTCGAGCACCCGCGCACCCAGTTCCACATGCGTCGCGCCGAGGACGCGTGGGGCGGGTCGCTGGTCACCCGCGGCCTGGTGGACATGGAGCTCACCTCGCGGCGCCCCGACACCGCCCAGGGCACCTGGCACCCGCTGTTCACCGAGACGCTCTACCTCGCCGTCCCACCGGGGCATCGACTGGCGCAGCTCGAGGAGGTGTCCCTGGCCGAGGCCGCGGGCGAGCGGTTCGTGGCGATGCGGCCCCAGTGGCAGCTCCGCGAGATCGCCGACCGGCTCTGCAACGCCGCCGGGTTCAGCCCCCAGATGGTGTTCGAGAGCGACGACCTGACCACGGTCCGCGGGTTCGTGGCCGCCGGCCTGGGGGTGGCCATCGTGCCGGCCATGGACGCCAACCCCGACTCCCCGATGCCGGGCGAGCCGTGGCTGGTCCGGCTCACCGACGAGGGCGCCTTCCGGGACATCGGCCTGATCTGGTCACCGCAGCGTCGGCTGCTGCCGGCCGCCGAGCGGTTCCGGGCGTTCCTGCTGGCCCAGCACCTGACCTCGCACTGACTCAGCGGGGGTCGGCCGCCTCGACCGCAGGCTCGGCGTCGGGAGCGGCCATCAGCTCCACCACCTCGCGGGCGATGGTCTGCGGGGTCAGCCCGATCCGCTCCAGGATGGCGTCGCGCTTGGCATGGCCGAGGAACTCCTGCGGGATGCCGTAGACCCGCACCGGGGTGCGTACGCCGGCCTCGGCGAGCGTCTGCAGCAGCACCGCGCCGCAGCCGCCGACCACGCCGTTGTCCTCGATGCTGACCACCAGCCGGTGGTCGCGGGCCAGCTCGACGAGGGCGGGGTCGACGGGCTTGACCCAGCGCGGGTCGACGACGGTCACCCCGATCCCCTGGGCGACCAGCCGCTCGGCCACCCCGACGGCGGTAGTGGCCATCGAGCCGATGCCGACGACGAGCACGTCGCGGGTGCCGCTGCGGACCAGCACGTCGGCGCCACCGGCTCGGCCGACCGCCTCGAGGTCGGCCGGGGGGGCACCCTTGGGGAACCGCACCACGGTGGGCGCATCGGACACCTCGACCGCCTCTCCCAGCAGCTCGCGCAGCCGGGCCGGGTCGCGGGGAGCGGCCAGCCGGAGGCCGGGCACCACCTGGAGCACCGACATGTCCCACATGCCGTTGTGGGAGGCGCCGTCGTCACCGGTGACGCCGGCCCGGTCGAGGACGAAGGTGACACCGCAGCGGTGCAGCGCGACGTCCATCAGGACCTGGTCGAAGGCCCGGTTGAGGAAGGTCGCATAGACCGCAACCACCGGGTGCAGCCCGCCCATCGCCAGCCCGGCCGCCGACGTCGCGGCGTGCTGCTCGGCGATGCCGACGTCGAAGGTGCGCTCTGGGAAGCGCCGCTGGAAGCCGTCCAGGCCGACCGGGTGCATCATCGCGGCGGTGACCGCGACGACGTCGGGGCGCCGCTCGCCGATCGCCACGATCTCGTCGGCGAACACGTCGGTCCAGATCCGGCCCTTGGGCTTCTCCTCGCCCGACTCGCGGTCGAAGGGGCCGGGGGCGTGGAACTGGTCGGCGACGTGCCGCTCGGCGGCGGCGTAGCCGAACCCCTTGCGGGTCAGCGCGTGCACGATCACCGGTCCGTCGAACCGCTTGGCCTGGGCCAGCACCTGCTCGAGGGCGGCGCGGTCGTGGCCGTCGACCGGGCCGACGTACTTCAGGCCGAGGTCCTCGAACAGCCCCTGGGGAGCCAGGGCGTCCTTCATGCCCTTCTTGACCGCGTGGAGCACGTCGTAGGCCGCCGGGCCGACGCCCTTGACCGCGTTGAGCCGCTTCTTGACCACCTCGAGCACCTGCTCGTAGCGCGGGTTGGTGCGCAGCGAGGTCAGCGCGGTCGCGAGGCCACCGATGGTGGGGGTGTAGGAGCGGCCGTTGTCGTTGACCACGATGACCAGCCGGCTGTCCTGGGCGATCGCGATGTTGTTGAGCGCCTCCCAGGCCATCCCTCCGGTCAGGGCGCCGTCGCCGATGACCGCCACGACGTGGCGGCCCTCGCCGCGCAGGGCATAGGCCTTGGCCAGCCCGTCGGCGTAGGACAGCGCGGTGGAGGCATGGGAGTTCTCGACCAGGTCGTGGTCGGACTCCTGCTGGCTCGGGTAGCCGGAGAGCCCGCCCTCCTGGCGGAGCCCCTCGAACGCGGCGGCGCGCCCGGTGAGCAGCTTGTGGACGTAGGCCTGGTGGCCGGTGTCGAACACCACCCGGTCGTGCGGGCTGTCGAAGACCCGATGCACGGCCAGGGTCAGCTCCACCACACCGAGGTTGGGGCCCAGGTGGCCACCGGTGCGCGCGCAGGTCGCGACCAGCACGTCGCGGATCTCACTGGCCAGCGCGGCGAGCTCGTCGTCGTCGAGGTCGCGCAGGTCGCGCGGGGTCGAGATCGACTCCAGATGGCCCATGGTCCTCCGTCCGGATCGGGACAACCTGCTCAGCCTAGCCAGTCAGGTGTCGATCACCGCGACCGCCGCCTCGTGCAGCGAGCCGACCCAGACCCGGCCGTCGTGCTCCCGGACGCCGGTGACCATGTGGTAGTCGGGCGTGTCGACCTCGAGGTCGTGCACCAGGGTGCCGGCGTCGTCGTAGGCCTGCACCCGGACGGTCCGCTTCGGGGCCGGCTGCAGCCGCTCGGGGATCTTGGTGACCTGCTTGCGGATGATCAACGGCGCGGAGTGCAGCATCTCGACGACCGGGTCGGTGGGCGAGGCGATCGTCACCCAGACGAGCCCGTCGCTGCCGCGGGCGATGTTGTCGGGGTAGCCGGGCAGGTCCTCGGCCAGGAAGTCGATCTGGCCGCTGTGGTCGCCGGTCAGCCACAGCCGGCACAGCGTGCGGGCAGCCGTCTCCGCGACCACGACGTAGGACTCGTCGGCCGCCAGCGCGACACCGTTGGCGAAGGCCAGCCCCTCGAGCACCACGGAGAGCCCCCCGCCCTCCTTGAGGCGGAACAGGCGGCCGCTGCGGGTGTCCTGGACGAAGTCGTCCTTCCAGTGGTCGATGCCGTAGTGCAGCGAGGAGTCGGAGAAGAACACGTCGCCCGAGGAGTGCACCGCGGCGTTGTTGGTGAACCGCATCGGCCGGCCGAAGGCCTGCTCGACGACGGCCTCGCTCCGCCCGGTGGCCGGGTCGACGCGAAGCACGCCGCGCCGGGCGTCGCAGACCAGCAACCGGCCGTCGGGGAGCAGCTCGAGGCCCAGGGGCCGGCCGCCGGTGCTGGCCACCCGATGCACCGAGGAGCCGTCGTGCGCGACCCGCCAGATGCCGCCGTCCTCGGTGCCCGTGAAGGCGCAGCCCTCGTCGGGGCCGCTCGAGGCGACGACGACATCCTCGGCGCCGTTCGCGGGGACGGGGATCACGCTGATCGAGGCGGTCATGCCTCCATCGTGGCGCAGCCGTCGGCACCCGTCACCCCTCGCGCGCGGCGAGATCACAGCCGGGGCGCATAGCGACCGCCGCGCAGCGCCTCCTCGACCAGCCCCACCGCACGGCGTACGCCGACCAGTCGGGCCTCCTCGCGCTGGAACGTCTCGACGGCCGCCTCGACCTCGTCGGGCGTGGCCACCTCGCGCAGCTCGCCGCGCGCCTCGCTGAGGCCGCGCCGGACCGCGGCCTGGCCGGCCTCCACGTGGAGCACCGCGAAGCGCGCCAGCACGACCGGGTGGCGGCGCAGCCCGGGATAGAGGCGGTAGTCGGCCGGGCACTGGTCGAGCAACCAGCCCGTCGCGGTCCGCTCCCACCCGGGAGCGTCCGGCGGGCGCACCTCGCGCGGCCAGCCGGGTGGCGCGAAGGCCCGCTCCACCCGCGGCGTCGCCTTGAGCCGGCGCGGCGACTCCGGAGGGGGCGGGATGAAGGGCGTCACTCGCGCATGCTACCCCGGATTCGAACAGATGTTCTAGCGATCCCTTGCTCAGGCCTCGTGACCGGAGAGGAAGGCGTCGACGAGGCTGCCGAGCGTGTCGAGGTGGTAGCCACCCTCCTGGACGACCACCGTCGGTCGCAGGCTGGCCGCGATGATCCCACCGGCGGCGTGGAAGCCGTCGTGGGTGACCTGCAGCGGGCTCTCCGGGTCGTCGGCGGCCGCGTCGACCCCCAGGCTCACCACCAGGCCGGTGCATCCCGAGCCGTGCAGCCAGGTGGTCAGCTCGATGACGGCTGCGGTCCACGCGTCGTCGCCGGTGCCGGGCGCGAGCGGGATGTTGCGGTTCCAGCCCTCCCCCGCCCCGGCGCCGCGCTCGTCGGCGTACCCGAGCACGTGGGGGAACCAGCCCGCGCCCGGGTCGACATGGACCGACGCGTAGAGCACGTCGTCGCGACCCCAGAAGATCGCCTGTGTGCCGTTGCCGTGATGGGCATCGAGGTCGAGGATGCCCACCCGCTCGTGCCCGGCGGCACGCAGCCCCTCGGCCGCCACCGCCGCGTTGTTCAGGTAGCACGAGCCGCCGAAGCCGCTGCGGGTGGCATGGTGGCCTGGCGGCCGGCACAGCGCGTAGGCCGACCTGCCGGTGTCGGCCACGATCTCGACCGCGGTGAGCGCCACGTCCACCGCGGCGCGCGCCGCCTCCCAGGTGCCCTCGCCGACCAGCGTCATCGTGTCGTAGCAGTAGCCGCCGGCCAGCGCATGGGGGGCGGCCGGCCGGTGCAGCGGCATCCCCTGGGCCAGTGCGTGGGTCGGGAAGAAGTAGGGCACCACCCGGTCCTGGCCGACGACCTCGGCGTAGGGGCCCTGCATCCAGGTCTCGTGAGCGCGGCGGAGGTAGGCGAGGTAGTCGCGGTCGTGGACCCGCTCGAGGATCTCGTCGTCGTAGGGGTGGGCGGCGAGCGGCTCGCGCTCCCCCATCGCACCGAGGATCGCGTCGACCCGTCCGGGGACCTCGGTGCCGAGGGTGGGCACGCCGACCCAGACCTCGTGCTGCGGGTCGTGGCGCCGGGTCACCGGCGACCAGACCACGGGGGTGGAGAAGGCCATGGCCGACAGCATGGCAGGGCGGTGACGGGTGGGCCGCGACCGGCCTCCCCGACCGCGGGGACCGATGGTGCAGGATGTCGCCATGCCGCGTGCGCGAGACCTCGGCCTGACGATCGGGTCGCTCCCGACCGGGCCCACCAACTCCGTCCTCGACGTCGCCGGCGTGGGTCTCGGGCACGCCACCGTCCGGCGCGACGAGCCCGACCCGCCCGACGGTCGCGGGACCGCACGCACGGGCGTCACCTGCCTGGTGCTGGCCGAGGACGCGTTCCACCGCCCGCTGCCCGCCGGCGGCGCGGTGCTCAACGGTGCCGGCGAGTGCACGGGGTTCCTCACCGCCGCGGAGTGGGGCTCGGCCGAGACGCCGGTCTATCTCACCTCGACGCTCCAGCTGGGACGCGTCTACGACGCCGCCTGCCGGATCGAGCTCGAGCGCACCCCCGAGATCGCCGACGACTTCATCATCCCGGTGGTCGCCGAGTGCGACGACTCGTTCCTCAACGACGCCCGCCGGATGCAGGTGGAGTACGACGACGCGGTGGCGGCCTTCGAGGCGGCGATGCGCTCCCGCGGCTCCGCGACGCCGCCCGACGAGGGGGCCGTCGGCTCCGGCACCGGCATGTCCTGCTTCGACTTCAAGGGCGGCATCGGCACGGCCTCGCGGGTCACCGCGGAGGGCTGGACCGTGGGGGTGCTGCTGATGACGAACTTCGGGGTGCGCGCCGAGGCCGTGGTGGCCGGCGTACCCGTGGGGCGGCTGCTGCCGCCGGCGACCTCGGGCCCGAACGCCCCGGCCGGGTCGTGCATCGGGATCGTGGTGACCGACGCGCCCGTCGACGGTGCGTCCTGTGCCCGGCTGGCGCGCCGGGTCGGCCTGGGGCTGGCCCGGACCGGCTCGGTCGCCCACCACGGCAGCGGCGAGATCTTCATGGCCTTCGGGACCGGCGTGCGGCTGGACCGCGACGGCCGGCCCGACGGGGCGGCGCTGGCCTCCGGCCGCGCGCTCGACCCCCTGTTCACCGCCGTGGTGGAGGCGAGCGAGGAGGCGGTGCTCAACTCGATGTTCGCCGCCCCGACGGTCGTCGGTCGCGGCGGTCACACCAGCGAGTCGATCCACACCGCCGAGGTGCTGGCACTGCTCGAGCAGGTGCGGTCATGAGCAGCACGGGCGGCACCGAGCGCGAGGTCCGGCTGCCGATGGCCGACGGCGTCGAGCTGGCCCTGACCCTCTACCTCCCCGACCCGGCGCTGGGTCCGCAGCCGTGCCTGCTCGAGGCGCTGCCCTACCGCAAGGACGACCTGACCTCGTCCTACACCGACTCCTACCTCACCCTGCGCGACGACCACGACTTCGCGGTCTGCCGGGTCGACCTGCGCGGCACCGGGTCCTCGGCCGGCGACGCCACCGACGAGTACCCCCTCGTCGAGCGCACCGACCTCGCCACGGTGATCGCCTGGCTCGCCGACCAGGAGTGGTGCAACGGCAGGGTCGGCATGTGGGGCACCTCCTACTCCGGGTTCAACTCCCTGCAGCTGGCCGTGGAGCGGCCGCCCGCCCTGGCCGCGATCTGCGCGATCTACGCCACCGACGACCGGTGGACCGACGACGTCCACTGGCGCGGCGGGGCGCTGCGCCTGGTCGACCTCGTGGACTACTGCCACTACATGACGGCGATGAACGTGCTGCCTCCGGTGCCCGCGGTGTGGGGCGACGGCTGGGACGACGAGTGGGCACGGCGGCTGGAGACCCACGAGCCGTGGGTGCTCACCTGGCTGCGCGAGCACCGGCACGGCGACTACTGGAACCACGGCTCGGTGCGGCTCGACGGCACCCACGCGGGCTACGACCGGATCGGCTGCCCGGTGATGATCGTCGCCGGCTGGGCCGACGGCTATCGCAACAACTCCTTCCGCACCGTCGCGCGCCTCGCCGAGGCCGGCCGCCCTCATCGGCTGCTGGCCGGCCCCTGGGCGCACGCCGACGCCACCACCGCGATGCCCGGTCCCCGCATCCATCTCGACACCGAGCTGGCCGCCTGGTTCGACCGGTGGCTGCGACCGGAGCGCGCCGACCCCGCCGAGCCGGCGTACGCCGACCACAGCGACGTGTTCGTGCGCGCCTCCACCCGGCCGGCGCCCGACCTCGACCTGCACGAGGGGCGCTGGCTGCGGTTGCCGTCGGTGCTGCCGACGTCCACCCGGACCCTCCCGCTCGACGGACCACGGGGCCTGGTCGTGGTCCCCGACGTCGGGACCGCGGCCTGGATCGACTGCGCCGGCCACCTGCCGTGGGGACAGTCGGGCGACCAGCGCCTCGACGACGCCCGCTCCCTGACCTGGGACCAGCCCCCGCCCGCCGACCCGGTCGTCGGGCACCCGGTCGCCCGGCTGCGGGTCTCGGCCGACCGGCCGCTCGCGTCGCTCTCGGTCTAGCTCTGCGACGTGTTCGCCGACGGCACCTCCGCGCTGGTCTCCCGCGGGACCCTCGACCTGGCCTACCGCGACGGGGTGCACGGCGCGCCGTCCCCGCTGGTGCCGGGCGAGGTCTACGACGTGGTGGTCGAGCTCGACGCCTGCGCCTACACCTGGTCCCCCGGCCAGACCCTGCGGGTCTCCGTGGCCGGCACCGACTGGCCCAACACGGTGGCGCCGCCCGCACCCGTCACGCTGACCGTCCACGACGGCGTGCTCGACCTGCCGGTGCTCGAGGGCGACTGGCCGACCCCCGCGTTCACGCCCGGGGCCGAGCGGTCCTCGGAGTCCGCGGAGGGCGTCGGCTGGGAGCTCCGCGACGACGTGCTGCGGCGGACCACCTCCGCCGTCACCCGCCAGGTCAGCGACTACGCCACCCCGCACGACGGGCACGCCCGCGAGACCTACCTCGGGGAGGTGTCCGTGCACCGCGAGACGTTCGCCCAGCACGCCCACGCCGACACCACCTTCGACCTCACCTGGCCCGGAGTCGCCGTCCAGGTCCGGTCGACGATGGACGTCGAGGTGGGCGCCGAGGGCTACGACGTGACGATCGAGACCGTCGCCACCCGTGACGGCGAGCAGGTCAGCCGCCGGAGCTGGACGGAGCGGATCCCGCGCTGACCACGTCGACGCCGGGCCTCCTGGCGGTGGTCGGTGGGCAGCCCGCGGCTGCTCGACTCAGCCGAGCAGCCGGTCGGCGGCGGTCACGGCAGTCGCCACGCCGTCCTCGGCCCGGACCCGCGCGCCGACCTCGGCCGCCCGCTCCGCGATCCCCGGCGCGCTCAGGCCGTCGAGCAGCCCCGTCAGGGAGGCGACCGTGAGCTCGTGCCGGCGGATCGGCGCCGGTCCGGCACCCAGCTCGTGGATCCGACGCCCCCAGTAGGGCTGGTCACCCATGTGCGCCACGGCGGCGGACGGTACGCCGGCACGCAGCGCCGCCGCGGTCGTGCCCGCACCCCCGTGGTGGATCACCCCTCCGCACTGCGGGAACAGCAGCCCGTGCGGCACGTCGTCGACGACCAGCACCTCGCTCGGCACCTCGACGTCGTCGGCCAGCCCGGCCGCGCCGCGGTGCACGACGGCGCGACGGCCGGACCGGGCGAGCGCTGCCAGCACGGTGCTGGTGGTGCTGCGGGAGTCGTGGCTCGACATCGAGCCGAAGCCGACGTACACCGGAGGCTCGCCGGCGGCGAGGAACTCCGCCAGGCGCGGGTGCTCGGAGAGCCCCCTCCCGGCCTCGTCCGGCAGGAACCAGGAGCCGGTCACGGCGACGTGCTCGGGCCAGTCGCTCGGGCGCGGCAGCACGGTGGGACTCACACCCACCAGTGCCGGCGTCTCGACGAGACGGCGCGCCCAGGACCGCCGCGGGCCAGGTGCGAGCCCGAGCTCACGACGGACGGCGTCGCCGGTGGCCCGGAACGCGCCCGCGAGGAACCAGTTCATCACCTGCCCCGAGGCCCGGTTGCGCCACGACTCGGCCAGTGGCACCGGGGCCTGGACCCCCGCCCAGCCGGCCCTCGTCGGGTGGAACGGCGCCAGCAGCGCCACCAGATGCCGCCCACCCCCCGCCTCGACGAGCGAGGCGGCACCGTCGACCGACAGGACGCCGCTCACGAACAGGTCGGCCGTGCCGGCGAGCGCCGCGATCTCCGGCGCCAGCGCCACGCCGTAGGTCGACACCATCTCGGTGAGCAACCGCAGCTCCAGTCGCGGCCGGTGGGAGGAGTGGCCCAGCCAGGTCCGCCCGAGGTCCGAGGCGAGCAGGTCGTCGGTGGCCACCGAGAACGGGTGGCAAGCGAGTCCGTGAGCCGTGACCAGCGGGGCGAAGTCGCGCGTCGCGGCCACGGTGACCTGGTGACCGGCGCGCTGCCAGCCGGCACCCAGTGCCACGAGTGGCTGCACGTCGCCTCGAGAGCCCGAGGCGAGGATCGTGATGCGCACGGGTCCATCACATCAGAGCGGCCTCGGAGCAGCATTTCGAGACGGCCGGGCAGCGGCCTCCTCAAGCCACCGGGCGTCTGGCAGGGTGTGCCCATGGTCGCGGCGACGGGTGAGCAGTACCTCCTCGAGGGCGGCGGCTACCGAGCCGTCGTCACCGAGGGCGGGGCCGTGCTGCGCAGCCTGGAGTACGCCGGCCGCCCCCTCGTCGACGGGTTCGCCGAGGCCGAGATCCCGCGCGGGTGTCGCGGCCAGCTGCTGATCCCCTGGCCCAACCGGATCCGCGACGGCGCCTACACCTTCGACGGGGTGGACCAGCAGCTCCCGCTGACCGAGCCGGCGCGCCGCAACGCCTCCCACGGCCTGGTCCGCTGGTCGCCGTGGAACCTCGAGGAGCACACCGACCACTCCGTGGTGCTCACGCACCGGCTGATGGCCCAGTACGGCTACCCGTGGACGCTCGACCTGCACGCCGTCTACGACGTGTCGGCCGACGGCCTCACCGTCACCCTGTCGGCCACCAACCTGTCACCGCAGCGAGCGCCCTACGCCGTCGGGGCGCACCCCTACCTGCTGGTCGGGGACGCCGGCATCGACGGACTCGAGCTGACCCTCCCGGCGGCCACCCGGCTCCTGGTGGACGACCGCCAGCTCCCGATGGGTCGGGAGCCGGTCGACGGCACGGACTACGACTTCCGGATGCCTCGGCCGATCCGCGACACCGTGTTCGACCATGGCTTCACCGACCTGACCAAGGACCCGGCGGGCGGTGTGACGGTGTCGCTGCGTGACCCCGCCACGGGTCACGGGGTGGCCCTGTGGGGCGACCACCACGTCTCCTGGCTGCAGGTGTTCAGCCAGGACGACGGCACCGCGACGGCCCGGCGGGCGATCGCGGTGGAGCCGATGACCGCTCCCGCCGACGCCTTCAACAGTGGTGACGACCTGCACGTGCTCGCTCCGGCCGGCGACGACGGCGACACCCTCTCGGTGGCATGGGGGCTGCGCGCGCTGGAGTGAGGTCCGTTGCGCTCCGGCGACGCTCAACCGGCGTCGATCAGGGACCGCAGCTCGCGGACCGCGTCGCGGGCCCGCTGCCCGTCGGAGCCCTGGATGCCCATCGCGGAGACCGTGGTGCCGTCGGCCAGGTCCAGCGTCGCCCACGGCGCGCCGGCCGGCAGCGAGACGCCGAGCACCTGGGCCCAGGCGAACTCGTGGCGGCGGTAGCCGTTGATGACGGTGAGGCCGTCGTCGTGGGCGGTCACCCGGCAGCGCATCAGCGCGTGCATGATCGCCAGTCCGAGCACCAGGAAGCCCAGCAGGGTGACCCGCTGCAGGAATGACGTGGCATCACGGACGCTGGCCGGCACCGCCAGCCAGGCGACCACCACGACCACGAGCAGCGACACCCCGAAGATCCAGCCCGCCAGCCGGACGCCCAGGGGGCGCCAGGTGTGTGGCAGCGGCCCGCCGGCGGAGTCGCGTCCGGACGGGGACGTCTCAGATCCGGCAGGCATGGATGTCGGTCACCAGGATCGCGCGAGCACCGATGTCGTAGAGGTCGTCCATCACCTTCTGGGCGCGCGCCCGGGGCACCATCGCCCGCACCGCCACCCAGCCCTCCCGATGCAACGGCGAGACCGTGGGGCTCTCGAAGCCGGGCGTGAGCGCGACCGCGTCGGCCACCCGGTCGGCGGGCATGTCGTAGTCCATCAGCACGTAGGTGCGCGCCACCAGCACGCCCTCGAGACGCCGCTTGAAGACCTCGAAGCCCGGCGGGGACGCCACCCCGGCGCGGGTGACGAGCACCGCCTCGGAGTCCAGGACGACCTCGCCGAAGGTGTCCAGGCCCGCGGCACGCAGCGTGGTGCCGGTCTCGACGACGTCGGCGATTACGTCGGCCACACCGAGCTGGATCGAGGTCTCGACGGCGCCGTCGAGGCGGGTCACGGTGGCCTCGATCCCCCGCTCCTGCAGGAAGGCCCGCACGATCCCGTCGTAGGAGGTCGCGACGCGCTTGCCGACGACCTGGCCGAGGTCGGCGTACTGCCCGGTCGGGCCGGCGAACCTGAACCGCGACCGGCCGAAGCCCAGCTCGAGGACCTCCTCGGCCTTGGCGCCGGAGTCGAGCAGCAGGTCGCGGCCGGTGATGCCGACGTCGAGGGTCCCCTCGCCGACGTACAGCGCGATGTCACGAGGCCGGAGGTAGAAGAACTCCACCCCGTTGTCGGTGTCGGTGAGGGTCAGCGTCTTGCTGTCCTGGCGCTGGCGGTAGCCGGACTCGACCAGCATGTCGGTCGCCGCCTGGGACAGCGACCCCTTGTTGGGTACGGCGACCCGGAGCAGGCCGGGCGTGGCGGGAAGGCTCATCAGTGGTCCTCAGAGGTGGGCGTAGACGTCGTCGAGGGTGAGGCCGGCGGCGAGCATCATCACCTGTGCGTGGTAGAGCAGCTGGCTGAGCTCCTCGGCGGCCCGGTCGGGGGTCTCGTGCTCGGCGGCCATCCAGGACTCGGCGGCCTCCTCGACGAGCTTCTTGCCGATCGCATGGACGCCGGCGTCGAGCTCGCGCACCGTGCCGGACCCCTCGGGACGGGTGCGCGCCTTCTCACTGAGCTCGGTCCACAGCTCCTCGAACGTCTTCACGGGGGACAAGACTAGGCGGTCCGGGACCGGACCTTGCGCAGTGTCTGCGCGGTGACCAGCGCCGCCGAGGCGGCCTCATAGCCCTTGTCCTCGCGCGAGTGCACGAGCCCCGCCCGGTCGAGCGCCTGCTCGTCGTCGTCGCAGGTGAGCAGGCCGAAGCCGACGGCGGTCGCGTGGTCGAGCGCCACCCGGGTCAGACCGTCGGTGGCGGCCCGGCAGACGTAGTCGAAGTGCGGGGTGCCACCCCGGATGACCACCCCCAGCGCCACCACGGCGTCGTACCCCTGGCCCGCGAGGGCCGCGGCCACCACCGGCAGCTCGAACGCGCCCGGGACGCGGACCACCACGGGAGCCTCGACCTGGTAGTCGCGCATCGCCCGCTGGGCGCCGTCCACCAGGCCGTTCATCACCTGCTCGTGCCAGCTCGCGGCGACGATCGCCACCCGCAGGTCGTGACAGTCGACGGGCCGCTGGTCGGGGGCTCCGGCGCCGCTCATCGCCCCGCTCCCGTCACGTCCGGCAGATCGGGCAGATCGTGGCCCATCCGGTCCCGCTTGGTGCGCAGGTAGGCGAGGTTGTGGTCGTTGGGGTGCGGCGTCAGCGGCACCCGCTCCTTCACCGGCACGCCGTAGTCCTCCAGGCTGGAGGTCTTGTCGGGGTTGTTGGTGAGCAGCCGGACGCTCTGGATGCCGAGGTCGCGCAGGATCTGGGTCGCCGTGCCGTAGTGCCGCGCGTCGGCCGGCAGGCCGAGGTCGAGGTTGGCGTCGACGGTGTCCCGACCGGCGTCCTGCAGCGCGTAGGCCTGCAGCTTGGGCACCAGGCCGATCCCGCGCCCCTCGTGACCGCGGAGATAGACCACCACGCCACAGCCCTCGGCCACGATCTTGGCCATCGCCTCCTGCAGCTGCGGTCCGCAGTCGCAGCGATGGCTGCCGAACACGTCGCCGGTGAGGCACTCGGAGTGGACCCGGGTGAGCACCGGCTCCCCGCGCTCGGCCGCCGCCTGCAGGTCGCCGTGGACCAGCGCCAGATGCTCGCTGCCGTCGATGCTCACGCGGTAGCCGAAGGCCCGGAAGTCACCGTGGTCGGTCGGCAGCCGGGTCTCGGCGACCCGCACCGCATGCAGCTCGGTGCGACGGCGGTAGCGCACCAGGTCGTCGATCGAGATCATCGTCAGCCCGTGCTCGTCGGCGAAGTCGCGCAGCTGCTGGCCCCGCTTCATGGTGCCGTCGTCGTTGACCGCCTCGACGAGCACGCCGGCCGGGGTCAGCCCGGCCATCCGCGCCAGGTCGACGGCCGCCTCGGTGTGTCCCCGGCGCACCAGCACCCCGCCCTCCCGGTAGCGGAGCGGGAACACGTGCCCGGGCCGGGTGATCTCCCACGGCTCGGTGGCGGAGTCGGCGAGCACCTTCACGGTGTGCGCCCGGTCGGCCGCGGAGATCCCGGTGGTGACGCCGTCGCGGGCGTCGACCGAGATGGTGTACGCCGTCCGGAGCCGGTCCTTGTTGTGCGGCGTCATCAGCGGGATCTCCAGCCGGTCGAGCATGGTGGCCGGCATCGGGACGCAGATCACGCCGCTGGAGTAGCGGATCGTGAACGCCATCAGCTCCGGCGTCGCCTTGGCGGCCGCGAAGATGATGTCGCCCTCGTTCTCCCGGTCCTCGTCGTCGACGACGATCACCGCCTTGCCGGCGGCGATGTCGGCGATGGCGTCCTCGATCGCGTCGAGCCTGATCGTCATGGCGTGTCCTTCGTGGGGGTGGGGAGGGTGTCGGTGGGGAGAGTGCCGGTGGGGAGAGCGCGGTGGGCCAGCAGCCGGTCGACGTACTTGGCGAGCACGTCGACCTCGAGGTTGACCCGGTCACCGGGCTGCCGGAAGCCGAGGGTGGTGCGGGCCAGGGTCTCCGGGATCAGGGAGACGGTGAAGGAGTCGTCGCCGGCCCGCACCACCGTCAGGCTGGTGCCGTCGACCGTGATGGAGCCCTTGTCGACGAGGTAGCGGGCCAGCTCCGGTGGCAGGCTCACCTCGACGACCTCCCAGTGCTCGCTGGGCGTGCGGGAGAGCACCGTGCCGACGCCGTCGACGTGCCCCTGGACCAGGTGACCACCGAGGCGCTGGTCGGCGCGCACGGCGCGCTCGAGGTTGACCCGATCGCCCGGCACCAGGGCGCCCAGGGCTGTCTTGTCGAGGGTCTCGGCCATCACGTCGGCGGTCCACCGAGGCGCGGCGCCCTCGGTGCCGCCGGCGCTGGTCTCGGCGACGGTCAGGCAGCAGCCGTTGACCGCGATCGAGTCACCGAGGTGGACGTCGTCCAGCACCGTGGCGGCGGCGATGGTCAGCCGGCAGGCATCCACCTGCCGTTCGAGGGCAACGACGGTGCCCAGCTCCTCGACGAGTCCGGTGAACATCAGGCTCCTTCGCTCGGGTCCCTCGGCCGCGGCATGGTGGCCCGCGGGAGCAGCGTGAGCCGCACGTTGGTGTCGTCGCCGTGCTCCCCGGGCAGCACCGTGACGTCGGCGACCTGGAGGTGGTGGGCGTCGGCGATGGTCTGGATGCCCAGGTCACCGACGGCGCTCCGGCCTGCGCCGAGCAGCATCGGGGCGACATAGACGACCACCTCGTCGACCAGGCCGGCCTCCCAGAACGCCGCCGCCACCGTCGGCCCGCCTTCGAGGAACACGTGCTGCCGGTCGTGGACGAACAGCATCTCCAGGGCGACCCGCGGGTCGCGGGTGCGCAGTACCAGCGTCTCCGCACGATCGTTGAACACCCGTCGGCCCGGGTCGAGCTCGCGCAGTCCCATCACCGCCCGGAGCGGCTGACGGGGCAGCGGCACGTCGTCGCCATCCCGGACGGTGAGCTCGGGGTCGTCGACGGCGACGGTGTTGCTGCCGACGAGCATCACGTCGCAGAGGCCGCGCAGTCGATGCGTGTCGAGACGGGCCGCCCTCGAGGACACCCAACGGCTGGTGCCGTCGGCGGCGGCGCTCCGCCCGTCGAGGGTGGTGGCGAACTTCCAGGTGACGAAGGGTCGCTGGTGCTCCATCGCGAAGGTCCACACCCGGTTGATCGCCTGCGCCTCGTCGGCGAGCACACCGCCGAGCACCTCGACGCCGGCCGCGCGCAGGGTGTCCGCACCGCCGGTGGCCACCGGGTTGGCGTCGGACTGGGCGAAGACCACCCGGCGGACTCCGGCCTCGACGAGGGCCCGCGCACAGGCCGGCGTGCGTCCCTCGTGGTTGCACGGCTCCAGGGTGACCACCGCGGTCGCTCCCCGGGCGGCTGCTCCGGCGCGGGCGAGGGCATCGGCCTCCGCATGCGGCGTGCCGGCGCCCCGGTGGTGGCCCTCCGCGAGGGTCGTACCGTCCGGGGCCAGCAGCACGCAGCCCACCCGCGGGTTGGGCCCGAGGGGCACCTCCGGGCTGGCCGCCAGGTCGAGGGCGCGGCGCATCGCCTCGCGCTCGGCGGCGGTGACGTCCATCGAAGGCCCCTGGTGTCCGGTCGCGGTCCCCGGGGCGGCGGCCGGCCCACTGCCTGCTCAGGCGTCGGTTCGGCCGCGTTGCTCTTCCCATCCGGACTTTGACCGTCGGTCCAGGAGTTCCACCTGGTCAACCGACCGCTGGCTGCGGCCGGGTCGCGGACTTTCACCGCCGGTGCGGACTTCCACCGCCCCCAGAGCACGCGAGTTGTCAGAACTCGTTGGCTCCCAGTCTGCCACACGGCAGCTCGACCTCCCCAGCGGTCGCGCGACGTGCGCGAGATGGTCACGCGACATGCCGGAAACGGCTGGCCGACATGCCGGAAATGGCCATGCGGCCTTGCAACGAAATGGTGATGCGACCGTTAAATCGGGGGCCGCAGGACCGGGGCCGCGCGTCGATCAACGTCGTGCCGCCATTTCCTGCACCTGGCAGGGCCATTTCCTGCATCTGGCAGGGCCACTTCTCGCATCTGGCAGGGCCACTTCCCGCATCTGGCAGGGCCATTTCCCGCATCTCGTGCCGCCCTTTCCCGCATCTCGCGGGGACGGGGGCGGGGTCAGACGGACGCGGCACCCTCGGCGAGGTCGCGGAGCCTCGCGACCATGGCGTCGGGGTCGTCCGCGGTGTAGACCGCCGACCCGGCGACGAACACGTCGGCTCCCGCCTCGGAACAGCGCTCGATGGTGTCCGCGGACACGCCGCCGTCGACCTGCAGCCAGATGTCGCCGCCGTGCCGCTCGATCAGCTCCCGGGTCCGCCGGATCTTGGGCAGCACGAGGTCGAGGAACTTCTGGCCCCCGAAGCCCGGCTCCACGGTCATCAGCAGCACCATGTCGAGCTCCCCGAGCATGTCGGCGTACGGCTCGATGGGCGTGGCCGGCTTGAGCGCCATGCTCGCGCGAGCACCCAGCGAGCGGATCTCCCGGGCGAGACGGACGGGCGCGCCGCTGGCCTCCACGTGGAACGTCACCGACCGGCACCCGGCCTCGACATAGGCCGGCGCCTCGCGGTCGGGGTTCTCGATCATCAGGTGCGCGTCGAGCGGCTGCTCGGTCACCCTGGCAAGCGCCTCGACCATGGTCGGTCCGAAGGTCAGGTTGGGCACGAAGTGGTTGTCCATGATGTCGACGTGCACCCAGTCGGCGCTGGGGATGCGTGCCACCTCGTCCCCGAGGCGCGCGAAGTCGGCGTTGAGGATGCTCGGCGTGATCTGGATGCCCACGCCCGCGAGTCTAGGGCCGCTCAAGGCGCGGCCCCTCGCCCGTGCGGGGGAGGTCGGGGGTGACCTCCCCGGACTCGCCTCGCTCGCCGCTCTGAGGCGCCTCGCCGGCAGCCTCGTCCCGGTCCGCCCACTCCAGCAGCGGGGCCAGGTCGAAGACATGGTCGTCGATGCTGGCGTGCAGGTCACCGAGGCGCGCGTAGCGCTCGGGGACCGTGAAGATGGTGAAGTCCCGCGGGTCGGCGTCCTCCACCTCCTCCCACCTGATCGGCGTCGAGACCCTGGCATCGGGCAGCCCCCGCACGGAGTAGGCCGCGGCGATGGTGTGGTCACGCGTGTTCTGGTTGTAGTCGACGAACACGTGGTGCGGGTCGCGGTTCTTCTTCCACCACTCGGTGGTCACGTCGTCGGGAGCGCGGCGCTCGACCTCGCGGGCGAACGCGTACGCCGCCCGACGCACGTCGGCGAAGCCGTGGTCGGGGGCGACCCGCACGTAGACATGCAGTCCCTTGCTTCCGGAGGTCTTCGGGAAGCCGACGGCGCCCAGGTCGTCGAGGACCTCCCGCACCACTACCGCCACTCGCTGCACCGCGGCGTAGTCGCACCGGGGCCCCGGGTCGAGGTCGATCCGCCACTCGTCCGGCTTCTCGGTGTCGGCGCGTCGGCTGTTCCAGGGGTGGAACTCCACCGTCGACATCTGGACCGCCCAGATGACCGAGGCCAGCTCGGTCACGCACAGCTCGTCGGCGGTCCGCCCCCACCGCGGGAAGAACAGCCGGACCGTCTCGACCCAGGGTGGTGCCCCCGCCGGCAGCCGCTTCTGGTGCACCTTGTCGCCGGCCAGCCCCTTGGGGAACCGATGCAGCATGCACGGTCGCTCGTAGAGCGCGTTGACGATGCCGTCGCCGACCGTGAGGTAGTACTCCACCAGGTCGAGCTTGGTCGCACCGCTCTGCGGGAAGTAGACCCGGTCGGGGTTGGTCACCCGCACCACCTTGTCGTCGACGTCGACCTCGACCGACGGGGGCGCGCTGGGCATGGACCCACGCTAGCCGGAGCGTCGGCGCCGCGGCGTACCCTCACGCCGTGGACTTCGACCAGCCACCCGTACGCCGCGTGGCCAGGCACCCCGAGGCGCGGCTCCCGCGCGGCGAGTGGCCGATGACGATCCCGGCCGTGGTCCAGCTGATGGAGCACGGGCTCGACCTCACCCCGGGGGTGACCTTCCTGGTCGGCGAGAACGGCTCGGGCAAGTCGACGCTGGTCGAGGCAGTGGCGGTCGCCTTCGGCCTGTCGCCGGAGGGCGGCAGCCCGTTCGGGCAGCACAGCACCCGGCCCACCGAGTCGCCGTTGGCCGGCTGCCTGCAGCTGACCCGCGGCGTCGGCAACAGCCGGTGGGGGTTCTTCCTCCGCGCCGAGACGATGCACGGGTGGTACACCTACCTCGAGGAGCACGCGGGCCCCCGCGACCCCGACTTCCACGAGCTGAGCCACGGCGAGTCCTTCCTGGCGGTGCTGGAGACCAGGTTCGACTCGGGGGGCTTCTACTGCCTCGACGAGCCGGAGGCCGCGCTGTCGTTCTCCTCCACCCTGGCGCTGATCGCGGTGCTGCAGCGGGTCGTGGCCCAGGGCGGTCAGGTGCTCTGCGCGACCCACTCCCCCGTGCTCGCCTCGCTGCCCGGAGCCCGGATCCTGGAGGTCGGCGACTGGGGATGGCGCGAGGCGTCGTGGCCGGACCTCGAGCTGGTCTGGCACTGGCGACGGTTCCTGGACTCCCCCGAGGCCTACCTCCGCCACCTCGCGCCGGAGGTCGACGGCGACCCCGAGGGGCCCTGAGGGCCCGTCCTTCAGGCCCGGCGCAGCAGCGCCACGAACATCGCGTCCGTGCGATGCCGGTGCGGCCACAGCTGCACGGTGCCCGCCAACGGGCCGTCGGCGTCGGGCACCCCGAGCAGGGGGCGAGCATCCTCGAGCAGCACGTCGTCGCGGCGCAGCAGGACCCGACCGACGATGTCGCGGGTCTCGGCGAGCACCGGGGAGCAGGTGGCATAGACGACCACGCCACCCGGTCGCACCAGGTCGAGCGCCGCGTCGAGGAGGTCACGTTGGAGCGGGACCAGCACGTCGAGGTCCTCCGGCCGACGTCTCCAGCGGGACTCGGGGCGACGGCGTAGGGCGCCCAGACCGGTGCAGGGCGCGTCGACCAGCACCCGGTCGAACGAGCCGGCCTCGAACGGCGGCCGCCGGCCGTCCGCCACCACCACGCCGCCCACGCCCGGCGATCCGGTCAGCGCGCGGCGCACCAGCCCCGCCCGGTGCGGCTGGCGCTCGACAGCGGTCAGCACGGCGCCCGCCTGGCCGGCCAGCCCGGCCAGCAGCGCCGCCTTGCCGCCCGGCCCGGCGCACAGATCGAGCCAGCGCTCATCTGCGCCGGACGAGTCCGCCAGCTCGGCCCGAGCCAGCGCCAGTGCCACCAGCTGGGACCCCTCGTCCTGCACCCCGGCCCGGCCCTCGGCCACGGCCGGCAGCCCCGCCGGGTCCCCGCCCCCGGACACCGCGCCGAAGGGCGACCACCGGGTCGGCTCACCAGGAAGCTCCGCACGCGTCGACCGCCCCAGACGGGCCACCAGCACCACGGCCGGTGCGTCAGTGTCGGCAGCGAGCAGGTCGTCGACCTCCTCGGCCCGGTCACCGAGCGCCTCGCGCAGCCGCTCGACCACCCACCGCGGGTGACTGTGCGCCACGGCGGCGAACCCGACGGGGTCGGTCGCCGGGTCCGGAGCGACCTGCCGCACCCAGGCGCCGAGATCGCGTTCCGCCACCCGGCGGAGCACCGCGTTGACGAACCCCGCCGCGCCCTGGCCCGCGCGGTCGCGAGCCAGGTCCACCGACGTGCTGATCGCGGCATGGACCGGGACCCGCATGGACAGCAGCTGGTGGGCGCCGAGCCGCAGCACGTCGAGCGCCTTGGCCTCGACCTTCGCCAGCGGGCGGTCGAGGCAGGCCGTCAGCACCGCGTCGTAGGTGCCCCGTCGACGCAGGGTTCCCGAGGCGAGCTCGGTGGCGAAGGCGGCGTCGCGGCCCGAGAGGCCGTGCGCCCGCAACGCGCCCGGCAGCACCAGGTTGGTGTAGGCATCGTCGACGCGCACCGCGCGCAGCACGTCGTACGCCGCCCGCCGGGGTGGGTCGTCGGGGGCGCGCCGGCGGGGTGGCCGACCGCCGGGACGCGACCGCCGACCGCGGGGGTCAGCCATCGGCAGGGTCGGTGGCGAAGTAGGAGCGCACCAGCCGCTTCGGCGCCTTCACGGCCCAGGCCTCGGTGATCACCTCGCGCAGCTCGTCGAGGTCGAGCTCGCCGAGCCGGGACTGCTGGACCAGCACCGCGTTGAAGCCCCGGAAGTGGTCGATGGTGAAGAACGGGGTGGCCGGGTCCTCCACCAGCGCCGCCTTCGCCCCGGCGTCGGGGACCATGATCACCAGCAGGTCGTCGTAGAGCTCGCCGGTGTCGGGGTCGACGGCGCTCCGGTGCGGCTTGCGATAGAGCAGGAAGCCCTTGCCCTTCTCCCCTGCCGGCACCTTCCAGGTCGGGACGTCACCCCACGACGTGCCGAGCTCGGCCTCGGGGAGGCTCGCGCAGATCGCGTCGACGTCGTCGGGAGTGGCGGGCCGGGACATGGCAGCACGGTAGCCGCTGGCGATGGCGGCCACCGATATCGCGTGGCGAGACCGTCCCCGAGGCGGCACAGTGACCGGCATGGGCCTGCGACTCCAGTGCATCAACATCGACGCGAACGACCCCGACGGTCTCGCCACCTTCTGGGAGGCGGTCCTCGGCTGGCGGCGCACGTTCGACACCGACGACGAGGTGGTGCTCGAGCCGCCCGAGGGCTCGGTCGGCGACGGCCTGCTGCCGGACCTGCTGTTCGCGCGGGTGCCCGAGCACAAGGCGGGCAAGAACCGGCTGCACCTCGACCTGCGGCCCGAGGACCAGGCGGCCGAGGTCGAGCGGCTGCTCACGCTGGGGGCGCGCCCGGTCGACGTGGGTCAGGGCGACGTCAGCTGGGTGGTGCTCGCGGACCCGGAGGGCAACGAGCTGTGCGTGCTCCGCGCCCTCACCGACGCGGAGCAGGAGGCGATCGACGGCATCGTCGGCGCCTGGCTGACCACCCACGCGGGCTGAGCGACCGCTTCCTCGGTCACGCCCCGAGGACCGGGTCGGACCCGAGCCGCACACCGCGCGCCCAGTCGGCCGCCGCCATCTCCTTCTTGCCGAACGCCTTGACGGCGCCGAGGCGGACCGGCACCGTCCCGGTGCCGACCAGGACGTCGCGCTTGCCCGCGACCAGCACACCGGGGGCGAGGCGGGGCGCCTCCGCGACCGGCACCACCGGGCCGAGCTTGAGCCGCTCACCGTCGAGGGTGGTCCAGGCGCCGGGCGCGGGGGTGCATGCGCGCACCTGGCGGTCGACCGCCACCGCCGGTAGCCGCCAGTCGACCCGGGCGTCGTCGACGGTGACCTTGGGCGCGAAGGACAGCCCGTCCTCGGGCTGGTCACGAGCCTCGATCGCCCCCTCCTCGAGTCCGTCGAGAGTGGCGACCAGCAGACCTGCCGCGCCCTCGGCCAACCGGGCCAGCAGGTCGCCGGCGGTGTCGTCGGGACGGATGCGCTCGGTCATCACGCCGTACGTCGGCCCCGCGTCGAGCTCACGCACCAGCCGGAAGGTGGTCGCTCCGGTCACCTCGTCGCCGGCCCAGATCGCGTGCTGGACCGGCGCCGCGCCGCGCCAGGCGGGCAGACACGAGAAGTGCAGGTTGACCCAGCCGAGCGGAGGGATGTCGAGCACCGGCTGCGGCACCAGCGCACCGTAGGCGACGACCGGGCAGCAGTCGGGTGCCAGGTCCCGCAGCTCGTCCTGGAAGGCGGGATCGCGCGGGTGGTCGGGCCTGAGCACCGGGACGCCCAGCTCCACGGCCCGCTGCGCGACGGGCGACGGCGTCAGTCGCCGCCCACGACCGGCCGGGGCGTCGGGTCTGGTGACGACCCCGACCAGCTCGTGCCGGGAGCCCGCCACCGCCTCCAGGGAGGGCAGCGCCACCTCGGGCGTCCCCGCGAAGACCACTCGCACCGCGGGGCGCCTAGAACCCGAGTCCGTGGGTGCGATGCGGCGACACCTTGACGGTCGGGGCGCTCACGCCGAACCACTCGGCCTCCCGGATCGCCCGCATCGCCGCCTTGCGGCCCTCCGCGTCGAGGCGATCGACGAAGAGGATGCCGTCGAGATGGTCGGTCTCGTGCTGGATCGCACGGGCCAGCTTCTCCGAGCCCTCGATGAGCACCGGCTCACCGTGCATGTCGAAGCCCCGCGCCACCACCGACAGCGCACGCCGGCAGTCGAAGACCATCCCGGGGATCGACAGGCAGCCCTCGGGGCCGTCCTGGACGTCCTCGGAGAGGTCGAGCTCCGGGTTGACGAGGTGGCCGACCTCGCCGTCGACGTTCCAGGTGAAGACGCGCTGACCGACCCCGATCTGCGGCGCGGCCAGGCCCGCCCCCGTCGCCTCCAGCATGGTGTCGGTGAGGTCGGAGACCAGACGGCGCAGCTCGGCGTCGAAGTCGACGACCTCGATCGCCCGGGTGCGCAGCACCGGGTCACCGAACAAGCGGATGGGCTGGACGGGCACACAGGCTCCTGGTGGGACGGCGGGGCGGGCGGCCCCAGTCTAGGGACGGGTCACAGCGTCGCGGGATCGACCTGCACGCGCACCGGGTCGAGCTTGCGGGCCGACCGCAGCTGTTGCATCTCCCGCAGTGCGTGCGACAGGGCCGCACCTCCGGCCCGGGGGGCGCGGACCACCGCCCGCCAGTCGACGGGCTGGTCGACGGCCCCCCCACGGCGAGCGCCGGCGTGCGGCACCGGGCCGAGGATCTCGGCGGCGTCCGGCAGCGTCAGCAACGCGAGCGCCTCTTCCACCGCCGACGCCGGCCCACTGACGGTCGCGACCCGCGCCGCCGGCGGCAGCCGGGCAGTCTGCCGCTCGGCGATCTCGCGCTCGGCGAAGCCGAGGGGGTCCCAGCGGACCAGTGCCTGCAGCGCCGGGTGGGACGGCTCCCCCACCGCCACCACCCGCCCGCCGGGTCGGACCAGCCCGGCAGCGTTCATCCAGCGGCGCAGCGCCTCCTCGTCGGTGCGCAGGTCGGCGCGGGCCAGGCTGAGCCAGGTGTCGAGCAGGACGACGGCGGGATAGCCACCGGCCGCGACCGGCTCGGCGCCGGGCGTGGCGACCACGAGGTCGCGGCCGCCGGGCACGGTGGCCCGGACCCGCTCGCCGCTGGACTGCACGATCGTGGTCTGGGGGAAGGTCCGGCCGAGCTCCTCGGCGGAGCGGTCGGCACCCAGCACCGGCGCTCGGAGGCCGGCGTGACCGCACTCCGGACACGCCCAGCCCACGGCCGCGGTGCCGCACCAGGCGCACGCGGGCGGGGTCGCCGGCCCGGTCAGCCGGAGCGGTCCCGAGCAGTGTCCGCACCGAGCGGGGGTCCGGCATCGTTCGCAGGCGAGCGACGGCGCGTAGCCCGCTCGCGGCGTCTGCACCAGCACCGGCCCCGTCTCCAGTCCGTCGCGGATCGCGTGATAGGCCGCGCTCGGCACCCGCGCGCCGCGCGCGTAGGGGTCGCGCGCCAGCTCCTGCTCGGTGGCGCCCGCCACGGCCACCGTCACCCGCTGCCGGACGACGGCCCGCGCGGCAGCGACCGGCTGTGCCCAGCCGGTGCGGACCAGGTAGGCCCCCTCGACGCTCGCCGCGAACCCGCCGAGCAGCGCTCCGGCCTGCTCCGCTCGGGCGCGCAGCAGCAGCACCTCGCGGGTGTGCGGATAGGGGGCGCGCGGCTCGGCGTGCAGGTCGTCCCCGTCGTCCCAGACCACCACCAGACCGAGGTCGCGCACCGGCGCGAAGGCGGCGGAGCGGGTGCCGACCACGATCCGGCACGCGCCGCGCACCACGGCCAGGAAGGCGCGGTAGCGCGCGGCCGGCCCACTGTCGGCGGACAGCAGCACGTGCTGGCCCTCCCCCAGCAGCGCGGTGAGCGCGGCGGAGACACGCTCGGCGTCCTTGTGGTCGGGCGTGCAGACCACGGCCCCGCGTCCGGAGGAGAAGGTCGCGGCCGCGGCCTGCGCGACCAGGGTCGGCCAGTCCTCGCCCGGTGCCGCGGTCCACACCGCCCGCGGGGCGCCGCCCTCCGCGAGGTGACCGACCAGGCTCCCGCCGGCGTCGTACGACGACCACGCGGCGCGCGCCGCCGCGACGTCGACCGATGCGTCCACGACGGGCGCCGACGGCTGCTTCTCGGTGGTGGCATGCCGGGGCGGGACCGCCAGCCGGAGCACGTCGGACCGGGTGCCGGCGTAGCGCTCGGCCAGCTCCGCGGACAGGGCGGCGATCTCCGCCGTCAGCACCGGCTCCGGGCTCACCACCCGGCGCAGCGGCGCCAGCCGGCCGGGGTGGTCGGACTCAGCCACCCGCTCGACGACGAAGCCGTCGACGTCCTGACCCGCGAAGCGCACCTTGACCCGGCACCCGGGCACCGCCGCCTCCCCCATCGAGGCGGGCACGAGGTAGTCGAAGGGCCGGTCGAGATGGGCCAGCGGCAGGTCGACCAGCACTCGGGCCACCGGGTCGATCTCGGCCGCCTCGGTGGCCCGCTGGGCCGCCCGGCCACGCTGGCGGGTCGCGGACCGGGACCGGGCGACGGTGGAGCGGACCTCGGCCTTGAGCCCGGGCAGCAGCGACTCCTGCGCCTCGGGCTCACGTGCCTCGTCCACCCCGGTCATGGCGCGTTTCTACCAGGGTCGGCCGACCGACCGGGCGCCTCGTCCCCAGGGGCAGGAGATCGAGGGTTCAGGCGACCCCGGCGGCCGCCCGCAGCGCGTCGACGCGATCGGTGCGCTCCCACGTGAACTCGGGCAGCTCGCGGCCGAAGTGGCCGTAGGCCGCGGTCTTGGCATAGATCGGGCGGAGCAGGTCGAGCTCCTCGATGATCGCCGCGGGGCGCAGGTCGAAGACCTGGAGCACCGCGCGCTGGATCTCCTCGTCGGGGATCACGCCGGTGCCGAAGGTCTCGATGAACACCCCCACCGGCTGCGCCTTGCCGATCGCATAGGCCACCTGCGCCTCGCATCGCCGTGCCAGGCCGGCGGCGACGACGTTCTTGGCGACCCAGCGCATGGCGTAGGCCGCCGACCGGTCCACCTTGGAGGGGTCCTTGCCCGAGAACGCGCCGCCGCCGTGGCGGGCCATGCCGCCGTAGGTGTCCACGATGATCTTGCGTCCGGTCAGCCCGGCGTCGCCCATCGGCCCGCCGACCACGAACCGGCCGGTCGGGTTCACCAGCAGCCGGTATCCCTCCGACGGCAGGTCGAAGGTGGCCAGCACGGGGTCGATGACGTGCTTCTTGATGTCGGGCTCGAGGGTGTCGACGAGGTCGACGTCCTCGGCGTGCTGGGTGGACAGCACGACCGTGTCCACCCGGACCGGGCGGTTGTCGGCGTCGTACTCGATGGTGACCTGGGTCTTGCCGTCGGGGCGGAGGTAGGGCAGCGTGCCGTCGCGGCGCACCGTCGAGAGCCGCTCCGACAGCCGCTGGGCCATCGTGATGGGCAGCGGCATCAGCACGTCGGTGTCGTCGCAGGCATAGCCGAACATCAGGCCCTGGTCGCCGGCGCCCTGCTTGTCCATCGCGTCGACGGAGCCGGAGCGCGCCTCGTGACCGGAGTCGACACCCTGGGCGATGTCGCCGGACTGGCCGCCGATCGCGACCATCACCCCGCAGGAGTGCCCGTCGAAGCCCTTGAACGACGAGTCGTAGCCGATCGTCAGGATGCGCTCGCGGACGATCCGCTTGATGTCGACGTAGCCGGTGGTGGCGACCTCGCCGGCCACGACGACCAGGCCGGTCGTCAGCAGCGTCTCGACGGCCACCCGGCTGTGCGGGTCCTGCCGGATCATCTCGTCGAGGACCGAGTCGCTGATCTGGTCGGCGATCTTGTCCGGGTGGCCCTCGGTCACCGACTCCGAGGTGAAGAGGCGTCCGGTCACGTTGACTCCTGTACGTCGTGGGGTTGCTGCGTGCGAGTGGGTGGCGTCGTGCGGGCGGTCTCAGCCCGGCCAGCGCGCGGCGACCTGGTCCCAGATCGCATGCGCCAGCGCGGCCTTGCTGCCGAAGGGTACGTCGACCGCGTCGGCGTCGGCCGACAGGATCATGGCTTGGTTGTCGGGGCTCCCGAAGACGGCGCCCCCGGAGACGTCGTTGACGACCAGCAGGTCGCAGCCCTTGCGGGCCAGCTTGGCCCGGGCGAGGTCGAGCACCGACCCGGTGTCGTCGCCGGTCTCGGCCGCGAAGCCCACGACCACCTGACCGGCGTGCGGCCGGTCGTGGCTGAGCTCGGCGAGGATGTCGGGGTTCTGGGCGAGCTCGATGGCGGGCGCGGAGCCGTCGGCAGCCTTCTTGATCTTGGTGTCGCTGCGGCCGGTCGGACGGAAGTCGGCCGGCGCTGCGGCCATCACGACGGCATCGGCGTCGACCGCCGCGCCCAGCACCTGGTCACGCAGCTCGGCGGTGGTCTCGACCCGCACCACCTTGACGCCTGCCGGGTCGGCCAGCGCCACGTTGGCGGCCACCAGGGTGACCTGGGCGCCCCGGGCGGCCGCGGTCCGGGCCAGGGCATAGCCCTGCAGCCCCGACGAGCGGTTGCCGAGGAAGCGCACGGGGTCGAGGGGCTCCCGGGTGCCGCCCGCCGAGACGACGACGTGCCGACCGGCCAGGTCGGCGGTCGCGGTGCCGCGCGCGAGCAGGTCGGTGCAGACCTCGAAGATCTCGGCCGGCTCGGGAAGGCGCCCCTTGCCGGTGTCGGCGCCGGTGAGCCGGCCCTCGGCCGGCTCGAGCACCACGGCGCCGCGCTCACGCAGGGTGGCGACGTTGGCCCGGGTGGCGGGGTGCTCCCACATCTCGGTGTGCATGGCGGGCGCGAAGACCACCGGGCACCGGGCGGTGAGCAGGGTGTTGGTGAGCAGGTCGTCGGCGAGCCCGTGGGCGGCCCGAGCCAGCAGGTCGGCCGTCGCCGGGGCGACCACGACCAGGTCGGCCGCCTGGCCGATCCGCACGTGCGGCACCTCGTGGACGTCGTCCCAGACGTCGGTGGTCACCGGCTTGCCGGACAGCGCCGACCAGGTGGCGGCGCCGACGAACTCCAGGGCCGCGCGGGTCGGAACCACCGTGACGTCGTGGCCGGACTCGGTGAGCCGGCGGAGCAGCTCGCAGGCCTTGTAGGCCGCGATGCCGCCGGAGACTCCCAGGACGACGCGGGTCACGGGAGAGGTCTGGTCACTCGCTGGCGGGGAAGGCGTCGCCGGCGCCGAACGACGACGCGTCGGCCGCGGCGGCGGCGCGAGCCTCCTCCTCGGCGGCCAGCTCGGCCGGGTCGACGGCCTCGTAGGTCAGCAGGTCCTCGTTGATCTCACGCAGGGAGATCGACAGGGGCTTCTCCTGGACGTGGGTGTCCACGAGCGGGCCGACGTACTCCAGCAGGCCCTCGCCCAGCTGGGAGTAGTAGGCGTTGATCTGCCGGGCGCGCTTGGCGCTGTAGAGGACCAGCTGGTACTTGCTGTCCGTCTTGGTGAGCAGGTCGTCGATCGAGGGGTTGGTCACGCCCTCGGCGGCGGGAGTGGGGGCAGACACGAAGAAGCCTCACAAGTCGTCGATGGTGGGCGCGCCGGGCCGTTCGGCCGGCGCCGCAGTCATCAAGGTTACCAACTCCTCCGCGGCAGCGTGAACTTCGCGGTTGACGATCGTCACGTCGAACTCCACCTCCGCCTCGAGCTCGGCCACCGCCGTCTCCAGACGACGCTCCCGCTCCTCCTCGCTCTCGGTGCCGCGGCCGACCAGCCGGCGTACCAGCTCCTCCCAGGAGGGCGGCTTGAGGAACACGAACAACGCCTCCGGCATCGTCTCCCGGACCTGCCGCGCGCCCTGCAGGTCGATCTCGAGCAGTGCGGGGCGACCGGCTGCCAGCGCCTCCTCCACGGGACCTCGGGGGGTGCCGTACTTCGCCCGGCCGTGCACGACCGCCCACTCGAGCAGCTGGTCGGCGGCGACCATCGCGTCGAACTCCTCGTCGGAGACGAACCAGTAGTGCACGCCGTGCCGCTCGCCGGGCCGTGGGGCCCGGGTGGTCGCGGACACCGAGATCCACACCTCGGGGTGGCGCTCGCGGACCGCCGCCGTCACCGTCCCCTTGCCGACCGCGGTCGGACCCGCCAGCACGACCAGGCGGCTCGGGCGGCCGCCCTCAGCCACGCCCGGCGAACTCGCGCTCCAGCGCGGCGACCTGCTTGGCACCCAGCCCGCGGACCCTCCGGCTCTCGGCGATGCCGAGCCGCTCCATCATCTGCTTGGCGCGCACCTTGCCCAGCCCGGGCATCGACTGGAGCAGGTCGAAGACCCGCATCTTGCCGATCACCTCGTTGACCTGACCCTCGCGGATCACCTCGGAGATCGACGCGCCGGCGTTCTTCAGCCGGTTCTTGACCTCCGCGCGCTCGCGCCGGGACGCGGCGGCCTTCTCCAGCGCCGCCAGGCGCTGCTCGGGAGTGAGCTGGGGCAGGGCCACGGAGTGTCTCCTGGGATCGGGGCTGGCCGGAGCGGCTGGTTCGGGCCAATCTAGTCCGGACACTTTGCAGGGGGCAATCGGGCTCCCGCTCCGCGGGGCCTCCGCACCGTAGTCTGGTCGGCATGCTCAACATCGGCTGGCCCGAGATCCTGCTGCTGCTCGCGGTGGCCGTCGTGCTGCTCGCCGCGCTCCGGTTCTTCCGCCGCTGACGTCAACCACGCAGCTCGTCGTTGACCCTCTCGGCGGCGGCACGCAGGGCGGCCACCTCGGGCCCGGCGCGCAGCAGCTCGCGGGACGAGGAGGGCAGCACGTGCGGGTAGGCCGACCCGAAGATGCGGCGGAGGTCGGCCACGGTGCCCCCCTGGGCGCCGTACCCCGGGGCGAGCAGGGGGCCGTTGATCGCGAAGCTCTCCTCGACCCGGCCGATGGTGGCCCCGACCACCGCTCCGAAGGAGCCCAACGGCGACTCCCCCGCGTTGAGCGCGGCGAGGTGCGACAGCATCAGCCCGGCGACGGTCCCGCCCTCGGCCGGCACCGCGTGCTGCACCTCGGGACCCTCCTTGTTGGAGGTCAGGGCGAGCACGAAGAGGCCGGCGTCGAAGCGCCGCGCGGTCTCCACGAACGGGTCCAGCGACCCGAACCCGAGGTAGGGGCTGACGGTGATCGCATCGGCCGCCAGCGGCGAGGCCGGGTCGAGGTAGGCGTCGGCGTAGGCCTGGCTGGTCGAGCCGATGTCGCCGCGCTTGACGTCGAGCAGCACCAGCGCGCCGGCCGCGCGCGACTCGGCGATCACCCGCTCCAGGACGGCCACGCCCCGCGAGCCGAAGCGCTCGTAGAACGCGCTCTGCGGCTTCACCACGGAGACGGCGGGCGCCAGCCCCTCCACCGCGGTGAGCGCGAACCTCTCGAGGCCGGCGACCGAGTCGTCGAGCCCCCACTCGAGCAGCAGCGAGGCGTGCGGGTCGATGCCCGCACACAGCGGCCCACGTGCCTGCGTCGCGGCGTGGAGCCGGGCTCCGAACGAGGTCGCCATCACAGTCCTTCCAGGATCCGGCGCGGCCACAGCGGCCCGCCGTAGATGAAGCCGGTGTAGCCCTGCACCAGCGTCGCGCCGGCCTCGACCCGCTCACGGGCGTCGTCGGCCGTGGAGATCCCACCCACGCCGACCAGGGTCAGCTCCGGGCCGACCCGGCCGCGCAGCAGGCGGAGCACGTCGAGGGCACGCTCGCGCAGCGGCGCGCCGGACAGGCCACCGGCGCCGAGCGCCTCCACCTCGGCCGCGGGCGTCACCAGCCCTGCGCGACTGATCGTGGTGTTGGTGGCGATGATCCCGTCGAGACCGAGGGCCAGCGCCAGGTCGGCCACCGCGAGCACGTCGTCGTCGGCGAGGTCGGGGGCGATCTTGACCAGCAACGGCACCCGGCGGTCGCCGGTGACCCGGTCGGCACGCGCCCGCACGGCCGCGAGCAGCGGACCGAGCCGCTCCACCGACTGCAACGACCGCAGGCCGGGGGTGTTGGGCGAGGAGACGTTGACGACGAGATAGTCGGCGTGCGGCGCCAGCAGGCCCGCGCTCTTCTCGTAGTCCGCCTGCACGGCCGCCTGGTCGTCCTCGGGCACCACCTTGGTCTTGCCGATGTTGACCCCGAGGACGACGTCGGCGCGGGAACCCCGGGCGCGGGTAGCCAGCCGAGCGGCCACCGCCTCGGCGCCGTCGTTGTTGAAGCCCATCCGGTTGACCACCGCGCGGTCGGCGGGCAGCCGGAACAGCCGTGGCGTCGGGTTGCCGGGTTGCGGCTCGCCGGTGACCGTGCCGATCTCGACGTGGCCGAAGCCGAGCCGGGCGAGCGCGTCGACGCCGACGGCGTTCTTGTCGAAGCCGGCGGCCAGCCCGAGCCGGTTCGGGAAGCCCAGGCCCATCGCCCGGACCCGCTCGGCCCGGGGGGCGGGCAGCAGCCGGGAGCCCGTTCGGATCGCCCGGAAGCCCAGGTGGTGCGCCCGCTCCGCGTCCACCCGGGTCAGCACGCGCGCGAACAGCGCGTCGTACGCCGTCACCCGCTCACCCCTGCTGTGGCCGGACGTGCCGGGCCCAGTCCTGCAGGGAGCGCACCCCGATGTCGCCGGCGATCAGCGCCTCGATCCCCTGCACGGCCGCGCCGAGCCCCTGCACCGTGGTGATGCACGGGACGTTGTTCTGGATCGCGGCGGTGCGGATCTCGTAGCCGTCGATGCGGGGCGACCCGCCCGACGCGGACCCGGCCGGCGTGTTGATGATCAGGTCGACCTGGCCCTGGCCGATCAGCTCGATCGTCGTCGGCTCACCGTGGGGTCCGAGCCCCTCGAAGTGCTTGCGCACCACGGTGGCGGGGATGCCGTTGCGGCGCAGCACCTCGGCGGTGCCCTGGGTGGCGAGCACCTCGAAGCCCAGGTCGGCCAGCCGCTTGATCGGGAAGATCATCGTGCGCTTGTCCCGGTTGGCCATCGACACGAACACCCGGCCGGTGGTCGGCAGCGAGCCGTAGGCGGCTGCCTGCGACTTGGCGAAGGCCGTGCCGAACATCGCGTCGAAGCCCATCACCTCGCCGGTGGAGCGCATCTCCGGGCCGAGCACCGTGTCGACGGTCTTGCCGTCGGGGGTGCGGAACCGGTTGAACGGCATCACGGCCTCCTTGACCGCGATCGGCGCGTCACCGGGGAGGTCGCCTCCGTCGCCGTCGGCGGGCAGCACCCCGGCCGCGCGCAGCGAGGCGATCGACTCGCCCAGCATCACCCGGGCGGCGGCCTTGGCCAGCGGCACCGCGGTCGCCTTGGAGACGAACGGCACCGTGCGCGAGGCGCGCGGGTTGGCCTCCAGCACATAGAGCACGTCGGAGCCGAGCGCGAACTGGATGTTGAGCAGGCCGCGGACGCCGACGCCGCGGGCGATCGCCTCGGTGGCCTCGCGGATCCGGGCGATCTCGGCGGCGCCGAGGGTGATCGGCGGCAGCGCGCAGGCGGAGTCGCCGGAGTGGATGCCGGCCTCCTCGATGTGCTCCATCACACCGCCGAGATAGAGCTCCTCGCCGTCGTAGAGGGCGTCGACGTCGATCTCGACCGCGTCGTCGATGAACCGGTCGACCAGCACCGGGTGCTCGGGGCTGATCGCGGTGGCCCGCTCGATGTAGCCCTGCAGCGCGGCGTCGTCGTAGACGATCTCCATGCCTCGCCCACCCAGGACGTACGACGGCCGCACCAGCACCGGGTAGCCGATCTCGGCGGCGATCTCGCGTGCCTCGGCGTAGGACGACGCGAGTCCGTGCTTGGGTGCGGGCAGCCCGGCCTCGTGGAGGACCCGGCCGAAGGCGCCACGCTCCTCGGCGAGGTGGATGGCGGCCGGCGAGGTGCCGACGATCGGCACCCCGGCGTCGGCCAGTCCCTGCGCAAGGCCCAGCGGCGTCTGACCACCGAGCTGGCAGATGACCCCGGCGATCGGACCGGCCTGGGCCTCCGCGTGCACGATCTCGAGCACGTCCTCGAGCGTGAGCGGCTCGAAGTAGAGGCGGTCGGAGGTGTCGTAGTCGGTCGAGACGGTCTCGGGGTTGCAGTTGACCATGATCGTCTCGTAGCCCGCGCCGCCCTTCGACGCCGCCAGCGCCAGCGACGCGTGCACGCAGGAGTAGTCGAACTCGATGCCCTGCCCGATCCGGTTGGGGCCCGACCCCAGGATGACCACCGCCTCCCGCTCCCGGGGCGTCACCTCGGTCTCCTCGTCGTAGGAGCTGTAGTGGTAGGGCGTGCGAGCGGCGAACTCGGCCGCGCAGGTGTCGACGGTCTTGTAGACCGGGCGGATGCCGAGCGCGTGGCGCACGCCACGGACGACGTCCTCCGACAGGTTGCGCAGCCGGCCCAGCTGGGCGTCGGAGAAGCCGTGCCGCTTGGCCAGCCGCAGCAGCTCGGGCGTCAGCTCGGGTGCGTGCAGCACCGCGAGCGCGACGTCGTTGATCAGGCACAGCTGGTCGACGAACCACGGGTCGATGCCGGTGGCCTCGTGGATCTCCTGCGGGGTGGCCTCGGCGCGGATCGCGTCCATCACCACGCGGAGCCGCCCGTCGAAGGGCGTCCTGATCTCCTCGAGCAGGGTCGCCTTGTCGAGCTCGACGTGCTGGTGGCTCCAGTCGAAGGGCGCGTCCTTGTTCTCCAGCGAGCGCAGCGCCTTCTGCAGCGCCTCGGTGAAGTTGCGGCCGATGGCCATCGCCTCGCCGACCGACTTCATGTGTGTGGTCAGCGTCGGGTCGGCGCCGGGGAACTTCTCGAACGCGAACCGCGGCACCTTGACCACGACGTAGTCGAGGGTGGGCTCGAAGCTGGCCGGGGTCCCGAACCCGGAGCCGCTGGTGATGTCGTTGGGGATCTCGTCGAGGGTGTAGCCGATGGCCACCTTGGCCGCGATCTTCGCGATCGGGAAGCCGGTGGCCTTCGAGGCCAGCGCCGAGGACCGGGAGACCCGCGGGTTCATCTCGATGACGACGACGCGACCGTCGGCCGGGTTCACGGCGAACTGGATGTTGCAGCCGCCGGTGTCGACCCCGACCGCCCGGATGATGCCGATCGAGAGGTCGCGCAGGTGTTGGTACTCGCGGTCGGTGAGCGTCATCGCCGGCGCGACCGTGATCGAGTCGCCGGTGTGCACGCCCATCGGGTCGAGGTTCTCGATGGAGCAGACGATCACGACGTTGTCGGCCCGGTCGCGCATCACCTCCAGCTCGTACTCCTTCCAGCCGAGGATCGACTCCTCCAGGAGCACCTCGGTGGTGGGGCTGGCCGCCAGGCCGGAGCCGGCGATCCGGCGCAGGTCGTCCTCGTCGAAGGCCATGCCCGAGCCGGACCCGCCCATGGTGAAGCTCGGCCGGATCACCACGGGGTAGCCGAGCTCCTCCGCGCCGGCCATCGCCCGCTCCAGGGCGATCCGCTCCAGCTCCTGCTTGGGGGTCCCGGCCGGCTGGTCGGCCGCGTTGCAGATGACGCTGCGGGCCACCTCGCCGCCGAGCTCCTCGACGATCCGCTTGAACGACTCGCGGTTCTCGCCCCGCTCGATGGCCTCGATCGAGGCGCCGATCAGCTCGACGCCGTACTTCTCCAGGACGCCGCGCTCGGCCAGCGCCATCGCGGTGTTCAGCGCGGTCTGGCCGCCGAGCGTCGCGAGCAGGGCGTCGGGGCGCTCCTTGTCGATGACCTTCTCGACGAACTCCGGGGTGATCGGCTCGACGTAGGTCGCGTCGGCGAACTCCGGGTCGGTCATGATCGTGGCCGGGTTGGAGTTGACCAGGACCACCCGCAGCCCCTCGGCGCGCAGCACCCGGCACGCCTGGGTGCCGGAGTAGTCGAACTCGCAGGCCTGGCCGATCACGATCGGGCCGGACCCGATGACCAGGACGCTCTGGATGTCGGTGCGCTTCGGCATCAGGCCTCCCCTCCCATCAGCTCGCAGAACCGATCGAAGAGGTACGCCGCGTCGTGCGGGCCGCCCGCGGCCTCCGGGTGGTACTGCACCGAGAACGCCTTGAGCGCCCCCGCGTCGTCGCGGAGCTCCAGCCCCTCCACCACATCGTCGTTGAGGCAGACGTGGGAGACCGTCACGGTGCCGAAGGGCGTCTGCGTCGCCTCGTCCAGCGGCGCGTCGACCGCGAAGCCGTGGTTGTGGGCGGTGACCTCGACCTTGCGGGTGGTGCGGTCCATCACCGGCTGGTTGATGCCGCGGTGGCCGTACTTCAGCTTGTAGGTGCCGAAGCCGAGGGCCCGGCCGAACAGCTGGTTGCCGAAGCAGATGCCGAAGTAGGGGATCCCGCGCTCCAGCGCGCCCTGCAGCAGCTCGATCTGCCCGGTGGTGGCCGCCGGGTCGCCGGGGCCGTTGGAGAAGAACAGCCCGTCGGGCTGGACCGCCACGACGTCGTCGAGGGTGGCGGTGGCCGGCAGCACGTGGGTCTCGATGCCCCGCTCGGCCATCATCCGCGGGGTGTTGGCCTTGAGGCCGAGGTCGAGCGCGGCCACCGTGAAGCGCTTCTCGCCGTCGGCCGGGACGACGTAGGTCTCCTTCGTCGACACCTCGGCCGAGAGGTTGGCGCCGCTCATCTCGGCGGCACCGCGGACCCGGGCCAGCAGCGCCTCCGGGTCGCTCTCGGTCGACGAGATGCCCACCCGCATCGCGCCGCGCTCCCGCAGGTGCCGGGTCAGCGCCCGGGTGTCGATGCCGGAGATGCCGACCACGCCCTGGTCGCGCAGCGCGTCGTCGAGGGACCGACGGGACCGCCAGCTGGACGGGATCCGGGCAGGATCGCGGACGACGTAGCCGGCCACCCAGATCCGCGAGGACTCGGGGTCCTCGTCGTTCATGCCGGTGTTGCCGACGTGAGGGGCCGTCATCACCACCACCTGGCGGTGGTAGGACGGGTCGGTCAGCGTCTCCTGGTAGCCGGTCATCCCGGTCGCGAAGACGGCCTCGCCGAAGGTCTCGCCCTCGGCGCCGTAGGACTCCCCGCGGAAGGTGCGGCCGTCCTCGAGGACGAGCAACGCGGGACTGGCGGACATCGGGGCGGTGGGTGCGCGCAGCGGCACGCCGGACCTCCTTCTCCGCCTCACGGGACGGATCGTTAAAGGACGTTCGAGCAGGGCCGACCCTACCAGCGCACCAACCCGATCTCGGGACCGGCCCAGCGACGTCTCAGCCAGCGATCGTGGCTCGCCACCACGAGCGTGCCGGGGCTCGCCTGCAGCGCCTCCTCCAGCTCGTCGGCCAGCGCCAGCGACAGGTGGTTGGTCGGCTCGTCGAGCAGCAGCAGCTCGGGCCGCAGCGCGAGCGCCAGGGCCAGGCCAGCCGGCGGCGCTGCCCGACGGAGAGCCGGCCGACCGCACGGGGCGACAGGTCGCGCGGGTGCACGAGCCCGAGGTGCCGCAGCGGCTGCGCCTCGGCGCTCGACGCCGAGCGTGTCGCGGTAGACCTGCTCCGCGGACGCGCCGGGTCGGGGAACACCACGTCCTGGGGCAGCTCGGTCACCGACCGAGCGGCGACGTCGCAGCGACCGGCGGTCGGGTCGACCTGCCGGCCAGCACGCCCAGCAGCGTCGACTTGCCCGACCCGTTGGCACCCGACACCGCAGGTGCTCCCCGCGCCGACGTCGAGGCGGCCAGGGCGGGCCCGTCCGGCGACCTCCAGACCACGCACCTGCACCAGCCGCCCGGTCGCTGGCCCGAGGTCGGGTGGCCGGAAGACCAGCGGCGCGGGCGGCTTGGCCACCTGCTCGCGCTCCGCCCGGTCCAGGCGGCGCGCCGCGTCACGCTTTCGCCGGGCCAGGGTGCGCTGGACCTTGGCGCCCTTGAAGCCGTAGATGAACCGGTCGTTGTCGCGCGGCGGGCGGTTGGGCGCGATGGCCGAGGCGTCGATGCGGGTCGCGGCCCGGAGCGCGGCGAGCTGCTCCGCTGCGCGGCGAAGGTCTCCTCCCACCGGCGCCGGGCCGCTGCCCGGTGAGCGGCGTAGGCCGTCCAGCCGCCCCCGAACTGCCGTCCCCCGACCCGTCGGTGCCGAAGGCGCTGGGGTCCAGGTCGACCAGGTCGGTCGCCACGTCGTCGAGCAGCACCCGGTCGTGGCTGGCCAGCAGCACCACGCCCGGGAGCGTCCGCAGGAACTCCGTCAGCACCTCGATCGCCTCGTCGTCGAGGTGGTTGGTCAGCTCGTCGAGCAGCAGGCAGGCCGGCCGGGTGGTCATGATGGTGGCCAGGGCCAGCCGGGTCCGCTGTCCGCCGGAGAGCGAGCCGACCCGACGCGTCGGGTCAGCCCGCGAGCCCGAGCCGGGCCGCGGCGACCTCGGCCCGCCGGTCGGCGTCCAGGCGTCGTGGGCCACGGCGTACTCCAGCGCGGCGGCGTACGACGACTCCGCGGCCGGGTCGGGCAGGAGGTCGCCGACGCCTCCACCGCAGCCACCGCGTCGCGCAGCGGGCGCAGGGTCGCGGCCAGCACCTCCGCGACGGTGCGCCGGTCGTCGAAGGGCGGCTCCTGACCAAGGAGCACCAGGTCGCCGGGACGGTCGATCTCGCCGGTGACCCTGGCCCGCGATGGCAGCGTGCCGGCCACCGCGCGCAGCAGGGTGGACTTGCCGACCCCGTTCTCGCCGATCAGGGCGAAGCGGCGCCCAGGAGGGACGGCGAGGTCGACCCCGCGATGACCTCGCGGTCGGCGAAGGAGACGCCGACGTCGCGGAAGCAGCAGCGGGCGCGGCCCGCCGGCGCAGCAGCCAGTCAGGCGATCGGAAGGAGCTGACAGGAGAGGAAGACAATGCGGACCTCGGCTGACGGAGGGCCGGCTCATCGGGTGCGTCCCTCCCCCCGGAGGGTGCCGCTGCGAGCCGTGGTCAGCGCGAGATCCGCATGCCGCGACCCTAGGTGGTCCAGGCCCTCGCGACCACCCATTTTCGGGGCCCTGGCCGCCTCGGGGCGCCTGTGAGCAAGGACACCCGTCGCCAGGGCCGCCAGAGCCGTCGTCGAATGCGCGCGGAGGCCTGCTGGGACCTACGATTTCGGTGTTGATCACGGTGGCGCTCCCGCGGCGGCGTCCCGTTCCCCACGTTCGAAGTAGGTGTGAAATGTCGCGCTCTCGTCGGATCTCCGACCTTCTCTCCGACCTCCGGGTCATCCGCGACCACCAGCAGCAGGTGGCCGACTCGGTGCGCTTCGAGCAGCCGCTGCTCGACACTCGGGCCTACGGCGATCTGCTCGCCGGCATCATGGCCAACCGCTGACGCTCAGAGCCCGGCAAGGTCGCGCTCGGCGTAGCGCCGATGCTCCCACTCCTCGCGCAGGATCGTCAGCAGGCACTCCCGCACCGGGAACGACTCGGGCTCCGGCCAGCCCGGCTCGGTGACCGGCGTCGTCATCGCCCCCAGCTCGTCGTCGGTCAGCGTCTCGAGGTAGGCACGCACCTTCGCGGCGCGGTCCAGCCGCAGCGCCAGCGCGGTGTCGAGGTCGGGCCGAGCCTCCCGGTCGTGCGGCACCCCCTCGGTCGGCGGCGCCTCGTCCCAGGGCAGTGACAGTGGCTGCCAGGGCCGCGGGTCTCCCTGGATCGCCCGCAGCAGCCAGCACTCGGTGGCGAACGCCAGGTGACGCAGCGTCTGGATGAACGACCACTCGCCGCCCACCGACTCGTGCAGCCGCTCGGGCGGCAGCGCGCGGGCCCGCTCGACGAGCGCCGCCCAGCGCCGCTCCAGCATCGCCCAGGCCGCCCGGAAGCCGTCGGGGTCGGTGGGGTGGAGCAGCGCGTAGTCGGGGTCCTGCCGGGCGCGCTCGGCCTCGATCAGGGGCGCCAGGTCGACGCCGTTGACGACGAACCGGCCCTCGATCTCGCCGTCGATCTCGGCGTCGCGGAACCCCACGCCGCGCATCCGCACGTCGGGGAACATCACGCCGCGGAAGTCGGCGTCGGCCATCCAGGCGTTGCGGACCGTCATCTCCGACAGGTCGGCGTCCTCGATCGTCGAGCCCTTGAGGCGGACGTGCTGGAAGGTCGACCCCGAGAGGTCCTGGTCACGGAACTCAGCCATGCCGCCGACGCTAGCGGTGATTCCGGACGGTTCGCGTCCTGGGTCGTCACACCAGCTTGCCGTCGAGGACGGTCGGCCGGCCGCGGAGGAACGTCGCCATCACCCGTCCGGGCAGCTCCATGCCGGCGTACGGCGTGTTGCGCGACAGCGAGGCCAGCTCGCTCGCCTCGACCACCCGGCGCACCGTCGGGTCGTAGAGCACCACGTTGGCGGGCGCGCCCTTCTCCAGCGGCTGGCCGTGGTCGGCGACCCGGCCGATGCGCGCGGGGGCGTAGGACATCCGCTCGGCGACGCCGGCCCAGTCGAGCAGCCCGGGCTCGACCATGGTCTGCTGCACGATCGACAGCGCCGTCTCCAGACCGAGCATCCCGAACGCCGCCGCGGCCCACTCGCAGTCCTTGTCCTCCAGCGGGTGCGGGGCATGGTCGGTGGCGACGATGTCGATGGTCCCGTCGGCCAGGCCGGCGCGCAGCGCCTCGGCGTCGCGGGCCGAGCGCAGCGGCGGGTTGACCTTGTAGATCGGGTCGTAGGTCGCCGCCAGGTCGTCGGTGAGCAGCAGGTGGTGGGGGCACGCCTCGGCGGTGACGTCCCAGCCGTTGGCCTTGGCCTGGCGGACGATCTCCACCGATCCGGACGTCGAGACGTGGCAGACGTGCAGCCGCGAGCCCACGTGGGCGGCCAGCAGCACGTCGCGGGCGATGATCGCCTCCTCGGCCACCGCCGGCCAGCCGGCCAGCCCGAGCTTGCCGGAGAGCTCGCCCTCGTTCATCTGGGCGCCCTCGGTCAGCCGCGGCTCCTGTGCGTGCTGGGCGACCACCCCGTCGAAGGCCTTGACGTACTCCAGCGCCCGCCGCATCAGCAGCGGGTCACTCACGCACTTGCCGTCGTCGGAGAAGACCCGGACGCGGGCCGCGGAGTCGGCCATCGCGCCGAGCTCGGCCAGCCGCTCCCCCGCCAGCCCGACCGTGACGGCGCCGACCGGGTAGACGTCGCAGTGGCCCGCCTCGCGGCCCAGCCGCCACACCTGCTCGACCACACCGGCGGTGTCGGCGACGGGGTCGGTGTTGGCCATCGCGTGCACGGCGGTGAAGCCGCCCAGCGCGGCCGCCCGGGTGCCGGACTCGACGGTCTCGGCATCCTCGCGGCCGGGCTCGCGCAGGTGGGTGTGCAGGTCGACCAGCCCGGGCAGCGCGACCAGCCCCTCGGCGTCCCACACCTCGGCGGAGCCGGCGGTCAGCCCCGAGCCGACGGCCTCGATCACGCCGTCGCGCAGCAGCAGGTCGGTGGGCTCGCCACCGAGGACCCGGGCGTTCTGGATGAGGTACTGGGTCACGCGTCGTCTCCTTCGGAAGCGGCTGAGTCGGTGGTCGCGGGTTGGGAGCCGCCGAGCAGCAGGTAGAGAACGGCCATCCGGACCGCGACGCCGTTGGTGACCTGCTCCACGATCACCGACCGGTCGGAGTCGGCGACGTCGGCGGTGATCTCCATGCCCCGGACCATCGGCCCGGGGTGCATCACGATCGTGTGGTCCTGGAGGCTGGCCATCCGGCGGCCGTCGAGTCCGTAGCGCCGGGAGTACTCCCGCGCGGTCGGGAAGAACGCCGCCTGCATCCGCTCGGCCTGCACCCGCAGCATCATCACCACGTCGGCCTTCGGGATCACCGCGTCCAGGTCGTACGACGTCTCGACCGGCCAGGTCTCGACCCCGACCGGCAGCAGCGTCGGCGGGGACACCAGCGTGACCTGCGCGCCGAGGGTGTGCAGCAGCAGCGCGTTGGAGCGGGCCACCCGGGAGTGCAGCACGTCACCGACGATCGCGACCCGACGGCCGTCGAGCGACCCGAGGTGACGCCACATCGTGAAGGCGTCGAGCAGCGCCTGGGTCGGGTGCTCGTGGGTGCCGTCACCGGCGTTGACCACCGAGGAGCGGATCCAGCCCGACGAGGCGAGCCGGTGCGGCGCCCCGGACGCGCTGTGCCGGACGACGACCGCGTCGGCGCCCATCGCCTCCAGCGTCAGCGCGGTGTCCTTGAGCGACTCGCCCTTGGAGAGCGAGGAGCCCTTGGCCGCGAAGTTGATCACGTCGGCCGAGAGCCGCTTGGCGGCCGCCTCGAAGGAGATCCGGGTGCGGGTGGAGTCCTCGAAGAACAGGTTGACCACGGTCCGGCCGCGCAGCGCCGGGAGCTTCTTGATCGGCCGGTCGGCCAGGGAGCGCATCTCCTCGGCGGTGGTGAGGACCAGCTCGGCCTCGTCGCGGGTCAGGTCGCCGGCGCTCAGCAGGTGTCGCTTCATCCCTCTCCTCCGGTCTCCTCGATCACCACGGCGTCGGCGCCATCGGTGTCGGCCAGCGCCACCCGGACCCGCTCCACCAGTGAGGTCGGCAGGTTCTTGCCCACGAAGTCGGCACGGATCGGCAGCTCACGGTGGCCGCGGTCGACGAGCACGGCCAGCCGGACCGCCTCGGGCCGGCCGAGGTCGCCCAGCGCGTCGAGGGCGGCCCGGATGGTGCGGCCCGAGAACAGCACGTCGTCGACCAGGACCACGACCTTGCCGTCGACTCCCTCGGCCGGGATCTCGGTCGGCAGCAGGGTGCGCGCCGGCTTGAGCCGCAGGTCGTCGCGGTACATCGTCACGTCGAGCGACCCGACCGGCACCTCGTGGCCCTCCACCGCGGCGATCCGCTCGGCGATCCGGTGGGCGAGAGGCACCCCGCGGCTCGGGATGCCGAGCAGCACCACGTCGTCGGCGCCCTTGTTGCGCTCGAGGATCTCGTGGGCGATCCGGGTCAGCGCCCGGGCGATGTCGCGGGCGTCGAGGACGACGCGGCCGCTGGGCCCCTCATCGAGGTGGGGGCCGGTCTCGGGAACCGTGGGTTCGGGCGCGGTCATGGGCGCCGGACCTCCTTCTCCGCCTCACGGGACGGCTCGTTAAAGGATGTCGATCGAGGGCGACCCTAGCACCCGGTCAGAGCGCGGTGGCCATGGCCGCGCAGGCGGTCAGCCAGGCGGCGCGGGTGGCCGCCGAGAGGCCGGCGTACGGCACCACCGAGCCGGTCGCGAGAGCAGGGTCGAACGGCACCCGATGGACGCTGCGGGTGCGCTCGGCGTAGACCGCGGTCAGGTCGTGGAGCAAGTGCCGGTCCACCGACGGGGCCGGGTCGGCGAGCACCGTCAGGGTCTTGCGCTCCAGGTCGGCGTAGCCCGCGTCCTGCAGCGCATCGAGCATCCACAGCCCGCTGTAGCCGGTGTCCTCGCGCACCGTCGAGGTCACCACGAGCAGGTCGGCGGTCTCGGCGGCGGCCAGCCAGTTCTCGGCCCGCATGTTGTTGCCGGTGTCGACCAGCACGACGCGATAGAAGCGCTGCAGCAGCCGGTGTACGGCGAGGAAGTCGTCGGCCCGGATCGTGCCCGTCACGTCGGGCCGTTCGTCGGAGGCCAGCACGTCGAAGTGCGCGTCGCCCTGGGCGCGCACGAAGGCACCGAGGTCGCCGATCCGGGAGCCGGCGACGTCGCTGAAGCGGTCCAGGTCACCGAGCAGCTCGCGGGTGGTGTTGCGATGGCGGGCGCGCTGCCCGCGGATGCCGAGGGTCCCCCGGGTCTCGTTGTTGTCCCAGGCGACCACGCCGCCGCCCCGGATGGTGCCGAAGGTGTAGCCGGCGGCCAGCACGGCGGTGGTCTTGGCGGCGCCGCCCTTGGGGTTCACGAACGCCACCGTGCGCGGCCCGGCGAAGTCGCGCTGGATGTCCGCCCGGGCTCGCCGGTCGGCGCGCTCGGCAGGCCCCGCCGCGGGCGTGACCACGCCGCCGCTCCAACGCCGGAGCCGGCCGCGCCAGCCCCAGGTCGCTGGCCCGTCGTCGGAAGGGGCCGCGCGTCGTTCCAGGAACTCCTGTGCGGAGGGCGCGCGGTGCTCACCGGTGTGTCCGAGCGGCGTGCCCTCCCCGACGACCGGCGGGGTCCCGTCGAGCTCGGGGGCCAGCGCCTCCGGGTAGAGCTGACGGGGGACGGTCGCGCCCTCCTCGGCGGTGACCTCGCCGAGGGACTGCTCGCGCTGGGTCATGTCCAGCACCTCCCGAGACGGTGGGCTCTCCCGGACGAGGACCACCTGCAGGTCCCACCAGGGTAGCCACCCGGCCGGTCAGAGCGCCTTGAGCGCCACCTCGACGGCCCGGTGGAAGGTCGGGTAGGCGAAGTGCATGGTGCGCAGGGTGTCGAGGGGAACCTCCGCGTGGACGGCCGTGGCGAGCATCGAGAGCACCTCGCCGCCGCTCGGCCCCGCCGAGGTGGCACCCACGAGGATGCCGCGGTCGGCGTCGGCGACCAGCTTGATCAGGCCGTCGTTGCCGGCCCCGTGGAGCCAGCCTCGACTCGACCGCGGCAGGTCGCTGGTGGCGGTGCGGACCGAGAGCCCGGCCTCGCGGGCCTGCTGCTCGGTCATCCCGACCGAGCCCACCTCCGGGTCGGTGAACGTGACCCGGCTGACGGCGCGGTAGTCGGCCCACGGGCCGTCCTCGCCGAGCAGGTCGCGGACGGCGACGGCGGCCTGGTACATCGAGACGTGGGTGAAGGCGCCGTGCCCGGTGATGTCGCCCACCGCCCACAGCCGCTCCGCGGCGCGCATCCGCTCGTCCGTGGCGATGGTGCGTGCCGACGGGTCCAGCCCGACGGTCTCCAGGCCCACATCCGCCAGGTTGGCCCGACGTCCCGCCGCCACCAGCAGCCGATCGGCCTCCAGCTGCTCGCCGTCGACGGTGAGCGTGAACCGGTCGTCGGCGTGGTCGACCCGGTCGATCGTGACTCCGGTGCGGACGTCGATGCCCTCGCCCCGGAAGACCCGGGCCATCAGGGCGCTGGTCTCGGGCTCCTCCACGGTCATCAGCCGGTCGGCCACCTCGAGCAGGGTGACCTCCGTGCCGAAGCGGCGCAGCGCCTGGGCCAGCTCACACCCGATCGGACCTCCGCCGATGACCGCCACCGACGCCGGCAGCTCCTGGATCTTGAAGACCTCGCGGTTGGTCCAGGCGGGAGTCTCCGCGAGGCCGTCGATCGGCAGCTCCGCCGGGTCGGTGCCGGTGTTGAGGACCACTCCGCGCGCGGCGGTGTAGACCCCGGCGCCGGGACCTTCCACCACGACGCGGCCCGGTCCCTCGAGCCGGGCGTGCCCGCGCACCACCTCGACGCCGGCCTCGACCAGCCCGGCGACGTGGCCGTCGTCGGACCAGTCGTTGGTCGCCTCGTCACGGATGCGGTGCTCGACCCGTCGCCACTCGGGAGTGACCGTCGTCGGGCCGGCCAGGGCATCGGCACGGCGTGCCTCACCCACCAGGTCGGAGCCTCGGATCCAGAGCTTGCTCGGGATGCAGCCGTAGAACGGACACTCGCCTCCGACGAGGTGCTTCTCGACCCCGACCACCCGCAGCCCGGCCGCGGCGAGCTTGTTGGCGGCGTACTCCCCGCCTGGACCCAGCCCGATGACGACGACGTCCACATCCCTCTGCTCAGCCATCCACCGAGCCTGGCAGACCGGTCAAGGCGCGACACTAGGCTGCCGCCATGGCGCATGGGACCCACGACTTCGCGACCGACCCTCGCAACGACGCGATCCTGGTCTGGGTCAACGGCGAGCTGCTCCCCCGCGACCGAGCCGTCGTGTCGGTGTTCGACTCCGGGTTCGTGCTCGGCGACGGCATCTGGGAGGGCCTACGGGTCTACGCCGGCCGCCCGGTCTTCCTCGACCAGCACCTCGACCGGCTCTTCGAGGGCGCCGCGGCGCTCCTCCTCGACATCGGCCTGACCCGGGCCGAGCTCGCCGATGCCCTCGACGCCACGCTCGCCGCCAACGGCATGGAGGCGGCCGACGGCGTCCACGTGCGGCTGATGGTGACCCGCGGCGTGAAGGCCACGCCCTACCAGGACCCGCGAGTGACGATCGGCCCGGCCACCGTGGTGATCATCGCCGAGCACAAGGACCCGCTGCCGGCCACGGTGACCGAGGGCATCACGCTGTTCACCACCCACGTGCGCCGGGCCACCCCGGACACGCTCGACCCCAAGCTCAACGCCCACTCCAAGCTCAACGACATCACCGCCTGCATCCAGGCCTACACCGCCGGCGCCGACGAGGCGCTGATGCTCGACCCGCACGGCTTCGTGGCCACCTGCAACAGCACCCACTTCTTCGTGGTCAAGGGCACGCCCACCGACCCCGAGGTGTGGACCTCCGACGGCCGGTTCTGCCTGGGCGGGATCACCCGCAGCAACGTGCTGCGGCTGTGTCGCGACCACGGCATCCCCGCGCGGGAGACGACGTTCAGCCTGACCGACGTCTACAGCGCCCAGGAGGCCTTCGTCACCGGCACCTTCGCCGGCCTGGTGCCGGTGCGCTCGGTCGACGGCCGGACCATCGGCACCGGACGTCGCGGGCCGGTCGTGGAGCGCCTGCAGGGGCTCTACGCCGACCTGGCACGGGCCGACGCCGCAGCCAGGGCGCGGGAGTCCGGACGATGACGGTCCGGGTCGCGATGTGGTCGGGGCCGCGCAACATCTCCACGGCGATGATGCGCTCGTGGGAGAACCGACCCGACACGGTGGTCGTCGACGAGCCGCTCTACGCCGCCTACCTCCACCGCACCGGCCTCGACCATCCCGGGCGCGACGAGGTGCTCGCCTCGCAGTCGAGCGACCCGGACGTCGTGGTGGCCCAGCTGTTGGCGCCGGTGCCGGACGGCACGACCGTGCACTACTCCAAGCAGATGACCCACCACCTGGACGCCGGCGTCGACCACGCGTGGGTGGGGGCGTTCCGCAACGTGCTGCTGATCCGTGAGCCGCGCGAGGTGGTCGCGTCCTACGTCCGCTCGCGCGAGGCCTGCGAGCCCGACGACCTCGGGCTGCTGCAGCAGGTGCCGCTGCACGACGAGCTGCTCACCCGCACCGGCGGCGACGCCCCGGTGATCGACGCCGCGGACTTCCTCCGGTCACCGGAGGCGCACCTGCGGTGGCTGTGCGACTGGCTGGAGATCCCGTTCACCGACGCGATGCTGCACTGGCCGGCCGGCCCCCGGGACAGCGACGGCGTCTGGGCGCCGCACTGGTACGACGCGGTGTGGGCCTCCACGGGGTTCGCGCCCTACCGGCCGCGCCACGTCGAGCTGAGCGCCCACGACGAGGCCGTGGCCGCGGCCTGCCGGCCGGCGTACGAGACGCTGGCGGGACGGCGGCTGCTGCTGGACTGAGCCGCTCGCGGGCTAGCCGACCAGCTGGTCCTTGTCACGCTGCATCGCGCCGAGCACCCCGTTGACGAAGACCGGCGACTCGTCGGTGGACAGCTCACGGACCAGCGCCATCGCCTCGCTCACCGCGACCTCGTCGGGGATCTCCGAGCTGTAGAGCAGCTCGAACGCCCCGATGCGCAGCACGTTGCGGTCGACGGCGGGCATCCGCGCCAGCGACCAGCCCTGGGAGTAGCCCTCGAGCAGCTCGTCGATGCGGGCGCGGTGCTCGCTCACGCCGCGGACCAGCTCGGCGGTGTAGGGGTTGTTCGGGGGGTCGCCCGCCTCGATCTGGGTGTCGAGCACGACGACCGGGTCCTCGCCACGCAGCTCGCAGGCGTAGAGGTGGTCGAGCGCGCGCTTGCGCGCCTTGGAACGGGCGGCCACGAAGTCGTCAGCTCGAGACGCGGCCGAGGTAGGAGGAGTCGCGGGTGTCGACCTTGACCCGCTCGCCGGTGGTGAGGAACAGCGGCACGTTGATGGTGTGGCCGGTCTCGAGGGTGGCGGGCTTGGTGCCGCCGGTGGACCGGTCGCCCTGCAGGCCGGGCTCGGTGTAGGTGATCTCGAGCTCCACCGACGCGGGCAGCTCGATGTAGAGCACCCGGCCGTCGTTGGTGGCGACGATCGCCTCCTGGTTCTCCAGCATGAAGTTCTTGGCGTCGCCGACGATGTCGTCGGCCACCTCGATCTGGTCGTAGGTGCCGGTGTCCATGAACACGTAGGACGTGCCGTCGTGGTAGAGGTACTGCATCGTCCGCTTGTCGACGTTGGCGACCTCGACCTTGACGTCGGCGTTGAAGGTGCGGTCGACGGTCTTGCCCGACTCGATCGCCTTCAGCTTGGTGCGCACCACGGCACCGCCCTTGCCGGGCTTGTGGTGCTGGAACCAGACGACCTGCCAGAGCTGGCCGTCGAGGTTGAGAACCATGCCGTTCTTGAGGTCGTTGGTGGTTGCCATGGGCGCGGGTCAGCCTTTGCGTTCAGGAGAGTCGTGGAGTCGGCGGTGCGCGGCACACGCCAGCGGTGCAGTCTATCCGGGGGCGGCGCCGCCGACCCAAATGCGGCCGCCCGCCCCTGGGGTCACTGCAGGCCCCAGACCACCTGCACCCGCACCGTCAGGTCGGACTCCCCGGCCCGGATCGGGACGGCGTCGTAGGCGGCCTTGGCGGCCGCCCGCAGGCTCACCGGCTGCGGACGGCTGGCCGGCGCCGACACCTCGCGGACCGAGACGACCTCACCCAGCGTGGCGCCGGTCGCGTCGGCGTACTGCTGCGCCTTGGCCTTGGCCTCCTCGACGGCGGCCTCCCGCGCCTCGGCGATGCCCTGCTCCGGGTCGCCCACGACCAGGCTCAGGTTGCTGACCTTGACCCCCTCGCCGGAGCCGACGACGGCGGACACGGCCGCCCCGCCCTTCGCGAGCTCGGGCACCTGCACCCGCAGCCGCTGGGTGACGCGGTAGCCGGTGAGCACGCGGGGCGCCCCGCTCGGGTAGTAGTACTCCGGGTTCATCGACAGCCCCGTCGTCTGGGTGTCGCTCTTGGCGACCCCCTGCTTCCCGAGCACGCCCAGCACCCGGTCCATGCTCGCGCTGGCCGCCGAGAGGGCGTCGTCGAGCGTGTCGCGCTTCGCGGTCACGGTCACGGTGAACGCCAGCCGGTCCGGCACCACCGTGGCCGAGCCCTTGCCGACCACCTGGATGGTGCGGTCCGTGGCGGTGGTCGCCGGCTCCGAGGCGGCCTGCGCCGGCGATGCCGTCCCCTGTGCGGCACCCCCCAGCAGGTACGCCGTGGCGAGGGCCAGCGCGAGCAGCAGCGCGCCGGCTGCCCCGGTCAGGAGGGTGCGGACCTTCAGCGTGACGGTGCCCATCGTGTGTCCCCTTCGCGTCGTCGTGGGGGATGGGACGTGGCGGCCGCGCGGTCGGTTCCGCTGTCGGTGGCCGTGGCTAGGTTGCCGATGGACCATCAAAGGGGAGGACCGCATGACCGACAGTCACGACTTCGACTTCCTGCACGGCGCATGGCGCGTGCGGCACCGGCGGCTGCGTGAGCGGCTGGTCGGCTGCGAGGAGTGGGAGGAGTTCGACGGCACCTCCACCTGCTGGCCGATGCTCGAGGGCCACGGCAACGTCGACGACAACCGCATCGACCTGCCACAGGGCGCCTACTCCGCGCTCACGATGCGGTCCTTCGACGCCGCCGACGAGGTGTGGTCGATCTGGTGGCTCGACGCCCGCGCGCCGCGACACCTCGATCCGCCGCTCGTCGGCTCCTTCGTCGACGGCGTGGGCACCTTCCGGTGCGACGACACGTGGGACGGGCGGCCGATCGTGGTTCGGTTCCTCTGGAGCACCGGGCCCGAGGCGCCCCGATGGGAGCAGGCGTTCAGCGCCGACGGAGGCCAGAGCTGGGAGACCAACTGGGTGATGGACTTCGAGCGGGTCGCCGGCTGACCTCCTGCTCCCCCAGGGCCGAGCGGTGGTGGTGCGCGAGCTCGCACCGCGACCGCCTGAGCGTGCTC
>NZ_JAWKJQ010000012.1:0-115654 GCF_041393715.1 Nocardioides sp.
GAGCGCCTGGGTGAGGATCTCCACCAGCGCCTCGACCTGGACGTCGACGGTCTCGCCGGTGTCCTCGGCCGCACCGTCGAGGGCCCGAGCGGCGAGGCCGGCCTTGCTGTCGACCAGCTCGGCGATCTTGGCGTCGATGGTCTGCGCGGCGATGATCCGCCACGCGGTGACCGGCTCGGTCTGGCCGATGCGGTGCACCCGGTCGATCGCCTGGGTCTGCTCGGCGTCGGTCCAGGACAGCTCGGCGAGCACCACGTTGGACGACACCTGGAGGTTGATGCCGACGCCGGCGGCGGTCAGCGAGCAGACGATCACGGCCACGTCGGGGTCGTTGACGAACCCGTCGATCGCGGCGGTGCGGGCCGTCGGGGTCTGGTCGCCGCGGATGGTCGTGGTGCGCAGCCCGCGCTTGGCGAAGACCTCCTCGGCGGTGTCCATCACGTCGAGGTGCTTGGCGAAGAACACCACCTTGCCGGCGTTGCGGGCCAGCTGGGCGGCGTAGTCGGCCGCGAGCTCGGCCTTGGCCTGGCCGATCTTGCGGACCATCGTGAAGACGTTGTCCTCGGTCTTGGACTCGGCGGCCTCGGCGATCTCGCGCTCGGCCACCCGGCGTACGAGCGTGAGGTCGATGCCGTCGATGGTGGCGCCGGCGCGGCGGTGCTCCAGCGCGGCCTGGTAGCGGCTGACCAGCCGCTTGGCGAGCCGGTCCTCGGCGTCCTGGATGGAGCGGCCGACGGCGCCCTCGAGCTCGACCGGGAGGTCGGCGACCCGGCGGGCGGGGATGTCGGCGGCCACCTCGACCTTGCGGCGGCGGACGATGCCGAGGTCGATGACCGCCTGGCGGGCCAGCGGGTAGAACCCGTGGGAGGCCGGCGTCAGGTCGGTGTCCTCGAGCGCGGCCATCAGCGTGTTGCCGGGCCGGCGCTCCTCGATCCAGCCGAGGAACTGCCAGATCGTGCGGAAGTCCTCGATGTCGTTGATCAGCGGGGTGCCGGTGAGGGCCATCAGCAGCGGGCGGGCCATCCGGCGGCGGATCCGCTCGGAGATCTCCAGGACGTGCTGCGAGCGCTGGGACTTCTTGTTCTTGATGTAGTGGGCCTCGTCGACCACCATGCCCCGGAACCCGTGGTTGCCGATCCAGTCGACGTGCCGGTCGAGCACCTCGTAGTTGACGACCACCACGTCGGCGAAGCCGTCGACGGTCACGCCGTCGCCCTGGATCACGGTGACCGAGCGCTGCGGGGTCCACATCCTGACCTCGCGCGCCCAGTTGGTCTTGACGACGTTGGGCACCACGCACAGCAGCGGGTAGGCGTCGGCGACCTGGGCGGCCAGCAGTGCCTGGGCGGTCTTGCCGAGACCCGGCTCGTCGGCCAGCAGGAAGGTGCGGTGGCCGTCGGCGACGGAGGCCAGCAGCCGCGCCTGGTGGGCCATCAGATCGACGTCCGGCGGCAGCAGGATCGGCCGCGGGTCGGGCAGGTCCATGCAGGCCGGCGCGCCCGGAGCCGGGTGCTCGAAGGCGTTGAGCAGGGGCCCGATCAGCTCCCAGCCCACCAGGGTGCCCTGAGTCCGCGGGGGCGCCTGGGAGAAGTCGGGGACCAGGAACGGGTTGGCGAGCTGGGCGGCCATCACCGACGGCGGGATCACCCGGCGCTCGTGCCGCAGCGACTCCTCCGCGTCGGGCTCCTCCGGCTCCGGCTCGGGCTCGAACCCGGCCTGCCTCTGCATCTCCTGCTGCAGCCGGCGGGTCGCCTCGCTGACCTCGGCGTCCTCGGACAGCAGGCCGAAGAAGGCGGGCTGGTGGGCCGCGATCTGCGCCAGGATGGTGGCGATCCCGTCGAGCCGCTTGAGCTGCCCGTCACGCTGCGCGTCGGTGAGGGCGGTGTCGGCCTTGACCTTGGCCCGCTCGGCGCGCGCCAGCAGCGCCACCGCCTGGAACCGCGCGGTCGTGCCGGAGGACAGCTGGCCCTTCTTGACCGCCGTCTCCACCTCGCGCACCGTCATCGCGAGGACCGGGATGATCCCCTCGTTGTCGCGGGCCCGGGTGCGGGAGCGCCCGTTGCCCTGCCGCGAGCCGGAACGCTGTCCGCCCCGACCCGACCGGGATGTCTGTCGTGCCGCCAACCTGGCAGCCCCTTCCTGTGCGGCCGCGCGCGCGGCGGGCCGGTCGTGCTGCGCCGACGACGCTTGCGTCGGACGAGGTGCGGTCCGGGCGTCGCCCCGCGGACGGGGCGGCTCACCTGGACGAGTGCGGCGCCCGGCGGTGCTGCCGTGGAGCGCCTGACTGCGAGACCACAGCCGCGCCCATGATGGCGTCGAGCGGTGGCGGTCGCAACTACCTGCGGTCGAGTGTACGCCGTGGCGGCGGGTCCGCACAGCCGGACCGGGCGACGTTGCCGACCGGGGCCGGGAGCCCGCGATCAGACATCGCTGTCCGGAGCCGACGACAGCGCGGCCAGGTCCGCTCGGAAGCTGGCGTAGCGATCCGGGCCGATCCGGCGGGCCAGCTGGTCCTCGAACGCGGAGAGACGCTGGTGGATCTCGGCCACCAGGGCCCGACCGCGGCGGGTGAGCGACACCGTGCGCACCCGTCGGTCGGCTGGGTCGGTGGCGACCTCCAGGTGTCCGGAGCCGGTGAGCGCGGCGACGAACTGACCGCACCCCTGCTTGGTCATCCCCAGCCGCTGGGCCAGCTCGGTGATGCTCAGACCGCTCTCGTCGACGCCGGCGACCACCCGCAGGTGCGAGGGGCGAAGGCCGTCGAGGCCGTGGGACTCGAGCACCTGCCGCAACGGCTGCTCGCGGATCTGGTCGAAGAGCCCGGCAAGCAGGTCGGGGAGGGGGCGGTCCGCAACCTGGTTGACCACGATCATCAAGCAAGTTTACCTTTGGTCATTGGGAAAGCAACTTTCCGAAAGAGGCGATCATGGGCGACCGAACCCTGCTGGGCGCCGCCGGCGTCAGCGACGCATGGCTGGAAGGGATCGTGCGCGACCGACTGGCCGACCCGGCCGCAGCGCTGCTGAGCAGTCGCGTCGACGAGGTCGACTACGCGCTGCCCGCCATCACCACGGGTGGCAGGTGGTGGGTGAGCGGGACCGCCGCGTCCCGGGGCGAGGTGACCCCGTTCCGGTTCTTCGTCAAGGTGGTGCGCTGCTGGAGCCGCTCCCCGGAGTTCGTCCAGGTGCCCGAGGACCTCCGCGAGATGGCCGCCGCGGACGTGCCCTGGCAGACCGAGGCCGAGGTCTACCGCAGTGACCTCGCGGACCGTCTCCCGGCGGGGCTGTCGATGGTGCCGGCGTACGCCGTGCTCGACCTCGACGACCTCTCGCGCGCGCTGTGGCTGGACGCGGTCGAACCGGTCGACCTCGCCTGGGACCTGCCGACCTTCGACGCGGCCGCCCACCTGCTCGGGCGGATGGCCGCCAGCGCCAGGGTCGCTCCGCTCCGCAACGTCGGCCACACCGCGGCCGGCCCGCGGACCTACCTGCGGGGTCGGCTTCGCCACGCGGTGCTGCCGATGCTGCGCTCCCGGGTCTGGGATCACCCGCTGGTGGCCGAGACCTTCTCACCCGAGCTGCGCGCTCGCCTCCTCGCCGTCGCCGACCGGGTCGAGCAGGTGGTGGAGGAGCTCTGCTCGTTCCCGACGCACGCCGCGCATGGCGACGCCTGCCCGAACAACCTGCTCGGCCGCCCCGACGGCGGCTTCTGGCTGATCGACTTCGGGTTCTGGAGTCCGCAGCCAGTCGGCTTCGACCTGGCCCAGCTCCTGGTCGGCGGCGTGCAGACCGGTGCGATCCCGGCCGATCGGCTCGCGGAGATCGAGGCGACGATCGTGCCGGCCTACACGCAGGGGCTGCACGCGGAGGGCTCCTCGGTGACCGAGGATCAGGTCCGCCGGGCCCACGCGCTCCAGCTGGTCGTGTTCACCGGCCTGTCCACCCTGCCCTTCGAGCACCTCGAGTCGGCGATCACCCCCGCACTGGTCGCGGATGCCCGGGGGCGCGCCAGCATCGCCGAGCACAGCCTGGACCTGCTCGACGCGACGGGGTGAGCGCCGACCCGTCAGCCCAGGTCGAGGCCGGGGTAGAGCGGGTTGGCGTCGAGCAGCTCCGCGGAGGCGGCGCGGACCCGGTCGGCGACTCCGTCGCCCAGCGTGTACGACGCCTTCGACGGCGCCCCCGCGCTGGTGGTGCCCGGCGTGGTGTTCGAGAGCACGTCGACCATCAGCTCGGCGACCTTGTCGAACTCGTCGGCACCGAAGCCGCGGGTCGTGAGCGCCGGCGTACCGATGCGGACGCCGGAGGTGTACCACGCGCCGTTGGGGTCGGCGGGGACCGAGTTGCGGTTGGTGACGACGCCGGCGTCGAGCAGCGCCGACTCGGCCTGGCGGCCGGTGATGCCGAAGGAGCCGACGTCGAGCAGCACGATGTGGTTGTCGGTGCCGTCGGTGACGAGCTTGACGCCGCGCTTCATCAGCCCCTCGGCGAGCGACTTGGCGTTGTCGGCGATCCGCTGGGCGTAGTCCTGGAACGCGGGCTGCCGGGCCTCGGCGAGCGCCACGGCCTTGGCCGCCATCACGTGCGAGAGCGGACCGCCGAGCACCATCGGGCAGCCGCGGTCGACCGAGGAGGCGAACTCCTCCTGGGCGAGCACCAGGCCGCCACGCGGTCCGCGCAGCGACTTGTGGGTGGTGGTGGTGACCACGTGGGCGTGCGGCACCGGGTCCTCGTCGCCGGTGAAGACCTTGCCGGCGACCAGGCCCGCGAAGTGGGCCATGTCGACCATCAGCGTGGCGCCGACCTCGTCGGCGATCTCGCGCATCGTGGCGAAGTTGACCCGGCGGGGATAGGCGGAGTAGCCGGCGATCAGGATCAGCGGGCGGAACTCCCGCGCCTTGGCGGCGACGGCGTCGTAGTCGAGCAGCCCGGTCTCGGGGTCGGTGCCGTACTGCTGCTGGTGGAACATCTTGCCGCTGATGTTGGGTCGGAAGCCGTGCGTCAGGTGGCCACCGGCGTCGAGGCTCATGCCCAGCAGGCGCTGGTTGCCGAGCTCGGCGCGCAGCGTCTCCCAGTCACCCTCGGAGAGCTCGTTGACGTTCTTGACGCTGTGCTTCTCCAGGGCCGGAGTCTCGACCCGATGGGCCAGGATCGACCAGAACGCGACCAGGTTGGCGTCGATGCCGGAGTGCGGCTGGGCATAGGCGTACGGCGCGCCGAACAGCTCGCGGGCGTGCTCGGCCGCCAGTGCCTCGACGGTGTCGACGTTCTGGCAGCCGGCGTAGAAGCGGTGGCCGACCGTGCCCTCGGCGTACTTGTCGCTGAACCAGGTGCCCATGGTCAGCAGCACCGCCGGGGACGCGTAGTTCTCCGAGGCGATCAGCTTCAGCGAGCCGCGCTGGTCGGCGAGCTCCTGGCGGGTGGCGGCGGCGATCCGCGGCTCCACGCTCTCGATGACCTCGAGGGCCTGACGGTAGGTCGAGCTGACGAGCTCGCTGGAGGGGTCGGTCATGCGAGACAGCCTAGGAGTCCGGGTGAGGCGGCGTCAGCAGGGGCGGGTCGTCTCATTTGACGAGACGCCGTCTCACCACACGAGATTGCGATTTGTGGGACGGGCGTCCGACCCGTGAGACTGGTCGGGTGATCACTGCGGACACGCATCCCGTCCTCGTGGCCAGGCGCCACGTGGGCCTCGGTCGCGTCGTTCCTCTGATGTGTTGGCATCGCTGACCCGCCGTCCCGAGCCTCTCGGAACCCGACGGCGACCCGCCCAGCAACACCCCTCTGGGCGCCGGTCAGCGGCCCAGCCGGTCACATCCTCAGCGTCGAGGAGCCCCGAGCCGCCGATCGAGCGTCTTCCACACCCCAGGAAGCAACCGATGACCTCCCTCGCTCCCTCCCCCGCACGGACGTCGCGGACCCACGGTCCGGTCGGCCTTCCCGACCGCGCGCCGGCTCCCGGCGGCCGCCGGTCCAGGGCCCGCACCCGTCCTCGCCGGTCCGGAGACCTCGACAGTGCCGTCGGGAGCGCCCCTCGTGTCACCCCACTCCTCGAAGGGAGTTCGCTGTCATGACCGCACCCGCCCTGGTGGCGCTGGCCCCCGGCAGCCGCGACAAGCGCTCGTCGCAGACCATCACCGCACTCGTCGACGAGGTCCGTGGGCTGCGCCCGGACCTGCGGATCGAGAAGGCCTTCCTCGACCAGGCCCGACCCGACTTCCAGACGGTCGTCGAGCGCCTGGTGAAGAAGGGCCACGACGAGATCGTGGTGGTCCCGCTGCTGCTGACCGAGGCCGACCAGGCCAAGGTCGACGTACCCTCGGCGGTGGCCGAGGCGACCGCTCGGCACGAGGGCCTCAAGATCCGGGTGACGAAGATCCTGGGCCTGGAGGCGTGCTTCCTGGAGGTGCTCGACCTGCGGATGCGCGAGGCCCTCAAGACCGCGCGGGTGCGCGAGCTCGACGCGCTGGTGCTCGCCGCGGCCGGGTCGTCCGACGCGCTCGCCAACCAGTCGGTGGCCCGGCTCGCGCGGGTGTGGGGCACCCACCACAAGCTGCCGGTGACGGCGGCGTACGCGTCGTCCGCGCCGCCGGCGACCGGCGAGGCGGTGCGTGCCTTCCGCGCCGAGGGCCGCCGGCACATCGCCGTCGCCTCGCTGTTCCTCGCCCCCGGGCCGCTCCCCGACCGGGCCGCCGAGCTCGCGCTCGAGGCCGGCGCCGTCGCGGTCTCCGAACCGCTCGGCGCCCACCCGGAGATCGCCCGCACGATCCTCGCCCGCTACGCCGTCGGCGCCGTCGAGCTCGTCCCCGTCTGACCGCGAGGCGACGCGTCGGGCTAGGAGACCAGCTGGTCCAGGAGGCGGTCGAGCTGGCGGGCCGGGTCGCCGGTGACCCCACCGTGCACCGGGCCGGGGCGCAGCACGGTCGAGCGCGGGGCCTTCAGGAAGCCGAAGCGGGTGCCGCGGGAGCCGAGCCCCGCGGGCCCGGCGCGCTCATCGCCGGCGCACACATCGGTGACGAACTCCAGCCCGGAGCGGACCTGGGCCAGGTCGACGCGGGGGTCGAGGGCGAGCAACCGCTGCTCGTCGACGTGGCAGGCGGCCTGGAGGAAACCGGCCTCCTCGCAGAACAGCACCACGCCGACGTTGAGGAACTCCTCGCGGTCCGCGCGCGGGACGCAGCGGAGGACGACGTACTGGTAGGACAGCCTCGCCCCGGCGGGCATGCTCATGCCGCGCCTCGCCGCGGGAGCCACTGCCGGGCGGCGAGCCGCGCCCCCAGGAACCGCACGTACGCCGACCGCACGGCCGCCGCGTCGGCCGCCCCGGGCACCGGCGTCAACCAGTCGTCGGGCACCTCCTCGACGATCTCCGCGAGCACCGCCTCGTCCACCCGGGCGCGCAGCTCGTCGTCGACGTCGGCGACGGACGGCACCGCGAAGCCCAGCACGTGGTCCTCGGCGCTCCAGGGCTGGGCGGCGAACCGAGCGGGGTCGCCGACCCCGCCGCCCCATCCGTGGTGGAAGTAGAGGCAGGCGCCGTGGTCGATCGCCCAGGTCCGGCCGTGCCAGGACAGCAGGTTGGGGTTGCGCCACGACCGGTCGACGTTCGCGGTGAACGCGTCGAGCCAGACGATCCGGGCGGCGTCCAGCGGTGAGGGACGCTCGCCGTCGTAGCCGAAGGCGCCGGGCAGGAAGTCGACACCGAGGTTGAGCCCGAGGCTCGCGGTCAGCAGGTCCTGGACCTCCTCGTCGGCCTCGTACCGCGCGATCTCGCGGTCGAGCTCGAGCGCCACCAGGCGGGGAGTCGGGATGTCCAGTCGGCGGGCCAGCTCTCCGACGATGACCTCGGCGACGAGCACCCGCTCGCCCTGGCCGGCGCCGCGGAACTTGCAGACGTAGGTGCCGAGATCCTCGGCCTCCACCAGGCCGGGGAGCGAGCCACCCTCGCGCAGCGGGGTGACATAGCGACTCACCGCGACGGTGGGGATCACGCGATCGGCGCCTCGGTCTCGAGGCGGCGGCGCTGCTCGTCGATGTCGAAGTCGGCCTCCGGCCAGCGCAGCCCCATCCCGCGCAGCGTGTCGCGCAGCAGCACCCCGATGGCAAGGTTGCGCAGCCACTTGCGGTCGCTCGGGATGAGGTACCACGGCGCGACCTCGGTGTTCGTGCGCTCGAGGGCGATCTGGTAGGCCTCGCGGTACTGCGCCCAGCGGGACCGCTCGTCGATGTCGCCCGGGTTGAACTTCCAGTACTTCTCGGGGTCGTCGAGGCGGGCGAGCAGCCGCTCCTTCTGGGTGTCGGCGGTGATGTGCAGGAAGCACTTGACGACCTTGACGTCGCTCTCGACCAGGTCGGCCTCGAAGTCGTTGATCGCGCCGTAGCGCCGCTCGATCTCGTCGGCGTCGGCCCACTCGTGGACCCGGACGATCAGGACGTCCTCGTAGTGCGAGCGGTCGAAGGCGCCGATCTTCCCCGGCCCGGGCAGCGCCTTCTTGATCCGCCAGAGGAAGTCGTGCTTCTTCTCCTCGTCGGTGGGGGCCTTGAACGCGGTGATCCGCACGCCCTGCGGGTCCACCAGCCCGACGGTGTGCTTGAGCACGCCACCCTTGCCCGAGGTGTCCATGCCCTGGAGGACCAGCAGCACGCTGCGCGCGTGGTCCGCACCTCGTTGCGCGAAGAGCTGCTCCTGCAGCTCGGCCAGCTCCGCACCCAGCCCGGCCAGCGCCTCCTTCCCTTGGTCCTTGTCCTCGGGGAAGCCAGCGGCGCTGGCGGCGTCGAAGGTGGTCAGGTCGACAGGGCCGGGCGGAAGCCGGAGGACGTCGCTGCGCATGGGCACACCCTAGTCACCACGCCGCCGGCCGGCCGGGAGCGCCGTCTCGGGGTCAGCCGAGGACGGTGGGGACGTCCAGGGTGCAGCCGACCACGGTGCCGGTGGTGCCGTCGGCCCGCGGCTCGTCGAACCACACGCCACGCACGAAGCCGGCCTTGTCGAGCATCCGCAGCGAGGCTTCGTTGCGGTGGTCGGGCGCCGCGAAGTACGTCGTCACGTCGGCGAAGCGACGCTCCGCCCGGCGCGCCCACACCCAGACCACGCGGGCGCCCAGCCCGCGGCCCACCCAGGCCGGGTCGCCGATCGCGTAGTCGAGGCCCACCGCGTCGGGCTCGGGGCAGACGAGGGCGAAGTCGGGATGCTCGGCGATGCGATAGTCCTGCACGAAGCCGACCGACCGGCCGTTCACCTCCGCGACCCACATCCGGGTCGGGCTCATCCCGTCGATCCGCGGACCGTACTGCTCGGCCACCGACTCCGGCGTCGGGTCGCCCTCGGCGTGCCACCAGCGGCGTACGTGCTCGGCCCCTCGCCAGCGCACCAGGTCGGGGAGGTCGCCGCGGGTCATCGCGCGCAGGGTCACCATGCAGTCGTGGTCGACGACGAAGTGCTTGACCTCGCCGGAGAGGTCGACCGGGAGCGGCTCCCCCACCACGGACCGGGCGGTCCGACGGGCGGCGGCACCCCAGGACTCACCCTCGTGCACGACGCCGGAGAGCTCTCGACCCCGGTCGTGCACGACGACGTGCACGCTCATGGGGGCTTCCGCGGCGACATGCCGGCAGCCTACGACCTCAGTCGGGCGGCACCACGCCGTCCAGCGCCTCCGCGTCGTCGCGGTCGGCGAGCTCCTCACGGACCACCGCGAAGGCCAGCCCCGAGGAGTAGCCCTTGCGGCCGAGCATGCCGACCAGCCGCCGGGTGGCGGTCTGCGTGTCGACGGAGCGCAGCGACCGCAGCTTGCGGCGCACCAGCAGGCGGGCCGCGTCGCGCTGCGCCTCCTCGTCGACGACCGCGAGCGCCTCGCGGGCCACCTCGTCGGGCACTCCCTTGCGGCGCAGCTCGGCGGCCAGCGCCCGCGGGGCGAGCCCCTTGCCGGCCTGCCGGGACTCCACCCAGGACCGGGCGAAGGCGGCGTCGTCGACCAGGCCCACCTCGGTGAAGCGGTCGAGCAGCCGCTCGGCGATCTCGGGCGGCACGTCGCGGCCGTCGAGCTTGGCCCGCAGCTCGGCACGGCTGCGGGCCCGACCAGTGAGCTGGTCGAGCAGGATGGTGCGCGCCACCGACTCGGGGTCGGCGTCGGGTCCGACCGCGGCCTCGTCGTCCGGGGGCGGGGCGGCCGCCTCGGGTCGCTCACCGACCCAGGCGGTCACCCCCGCCGAGACGTCTCCGCGCCAGTGGCCGGCCGGGCGGCTCGCGGTCTCGACCCGCCCGGCTGCGCGGTCAGAAGTCGTTGACACCGATGGGCTCGTCAGACAGCGCCTCGAGCGGGTCGGCCTCGGCGTCGACCTGCGGGCCCACGCCGAGCTTCTCGAGGATCTTCTTCTCCAGCTCGTTGGCCAGGTCGGGGTTGTCCTTGAGGAACTGGCGGGCGTTCTCCTTGCCCTGGCCGAGCTGGTCGCCGTCGTAGGTGTACCAAGCGCCGGACTTGCGGACCAGGCCGGCCTCGACGCCGACGTCGATCAGGCCGCCCTCGCGGGAGATGCCCTTGCCGTACATGATGTCGAACTCGGCCTGCTTGAACGGCGGGGCCACCTTGTTCTTGACGACCTTGACCCGGGTGCGGTTGCCGACCGGCTCGGTGCCGTCCTTGAGCGTCTCGATGCGACGCACGTCGAGGCGGACCGAGGCGTAGAACTTCAGCGCCCGGCCACCGGTGGTGGTCTCGGGGCTGCCGAACATCACGCCGATCTTCTCGCGCAGCTGGTTGATGAAGATCGCGGTGGTGCCGGCGCCGTTGAGGGCGCCGGTCATCTTGCGCAGCGCCTGGCTCATCAGCCGGGCCTGCAGGCCCACGTGGCTGTCGCCCATCTCGCCCTCGATCTCGGCCCGCGGCACCAGCGCGGCCACCGAGTCGATGACGATCAGGTCGAGCGCGCCGGAGCGGATCAGCATGTCGGCGATCTCCAGGGCCTGCTCCCCGGAGTCGGGCTGGGAGACCAGCAGGGCGTCGGTGTCGACGCCGAGCGCCTTGGCGTATTCAGGGTCGAGGGCGTGCTCGGCGTCGATGAACGCCACGATGCCACCGGCGCGCTGGGCGCTGGCCACGGCGTGCAGCGCGACGGTCGTCTTGCCGGAGGACTCCGGACCGTAGATCTCCACCACGCGGCCGCGCGGCAGGCCGCCGAGGCCGAGCGCGATGTCGAGGCTGATCGCCCCGGTGGGGATCACCTCCAGCGGCGCCCGGGCGTCGTCACCCAGCCGCATCACCGAGCCCTTGCCGAACTGCTTCTCGATGCCGGCCAGCGCGGCGTCCAGCGCCTTCTCGCGGTCTCCAGCGGCCATGTCGCTCCTGCCTCTCCAGCGGTGCGCCCGCTGACGTCGGTCGCCGCGGTCCCGCGGCCGGTCGGATCGGTCGATCTGTGGAGGTGACGCTAGATCGGGCCACCGACAACGCCCGAGGAAGGCGGAGACGTCTGTGGAGGACCGGGCCAGCCGTGTCACCTGTGGACACAACCTAGCCCGAACACGTGTTCGATCAGGGTACGTCGTCCCGGCGTGTCGCGACCCCGGAGCGACCCTCCAGCCAGGCGCCGACGGCGACGCCGACCAGGCACAGGCCGACCAGCAGCGCCCAGCCGGGCCAGTAGGCCCGGTCCAGCAGCGTGGCGTTGTCGGCCCGGGCGCCGAACCGGCCGAGCACCGGCACCGCGAGCAGGGTGACCGGCCCGACGAGGACCCCGAACCGCGCCGCCGGCCCCAGCCATCCGCGAGGCAGCAGCCGGGCGGCCAGCAGTCCCGCCAGCAGCGTCAGCGGGGCCAGCAGCCCGTCGTGGCCGACCACGCCGGCGCCGAGCCAGACGGCCGTCGCCACCAGGTCGGCGAACCCGCGCTGCACCAGCAGCCAGCCGCCGTACGCCGCCCCCGCGACGCCCAGCGCGCCCAGCACCACCCGGCCCGCCGACACCCGGCCCGCCCCCACTCGACCCATCACACGACCTCCAGCCGGGCGACCCACTTCGTCTGCAGCACGCCGGGGCGGTTGGGCGCGATCACCCGGGCCGGGTAGCCGTGGTCGAGCGACAGCGGCTCGCCGGCCAACGCGAGCGCGAGCAGGCTCGAGGCGTCGTCGGCGAAGGCCGCCGGCAGCCGAGTGACCCGGAACGGTCCCGAGGGCTGCAGCGAGGTGACCAGCACCGCCGACCCGTGCGGGGCGTCGACCAGGTCGAGCAGCTCGCGGATGCGGACCCCGGTCCACGAGCCCTGGGCGCTCCACCCCTCGACGCAGGCGATCGGCAGCTCCGCGGTGGTCTGGGGCATCGCCTCCAGGTCCGCCCGCGACAGCGACGTCTCTCGGTCGCCGTGGGCCACGACCAGCCGATAGTCCGCGGCGTCGGCGAGACCGGTCACCCGCGCCGCGGCCGCTGACTTGTTGATGGGCACCCCGCCCGGCCCGTCGCCGGACCTGACCGCCAGCACCGACACCTTGCGCAGCCACGGCACCGTCGCTCCCGCGGTGGCCAGGACCGCGACGCCGGCCGCGACCCAGGTGGTGCGCAGCAGCGACCGGCGGCCCAGCGCCGAGGCCGGGAGGTCGGCCGGCCGCTCGACGATGTCGTCGTCGACGTCGTGCGCGAACGCCTGCCGGACGACGGGCAGCTTGACCGCGATATGCACGGCCAGCGCGCCGATCGCGACCCAGGCGACGGCGTCGTGGGTGGCCCGGAAGGAGAACGTCCAGGGGTACCACTGCGCGGTGTTCATCAGCCCGGTCACGAGCTGGAAGATCGCGGCCGCCATCAGCACGCCGATCGACACCCGCTCGGCGCCGTGCAGCGCCAGCTCGCGCAGCTCCTTGGGTGGCCGCGCGAAGAGCTTCGGGAAGACCGACCAGAGCTTCACGAGCAGCAGCGGCACCGCCGCCGTGCCGGCGGTCACGTGCAGCCCCTGGGTGAGCCGATAGAGCCACACCGGGTGGGTCGGGAGCGGGATCACCGGGTCGGGTTGCTGGGAGAGGTGGCTGTAGACCCCGGTGAGGAACGCGACGGCGAAGCAGACGCCCAGCCAGACGCCGATCCGCGACGTCACCTCGGGCCCGCGCAGGCGGGACCGGAAGTCCTCCTCGCGGGGGATCCGCGGACGCGTCGGGAGCCCCGTCGTCATCGAGCCACCTCCAGGACGCCGAACCAGCGGCCGGCGTGCTCGTGCACCTCGGTCGTCACCAGCCCGGCCGCCTCGGCGACCGCTGCCACGGCATCGGCGCCCACGATCGCCCACGGGAAGGGCTCGCTGTGCTGCTCCTGGGTGCGGATCGTCAGGGAGGTCCGGCGTACGCCGGAGCCGTAGGCCGCCAGGTCGGCGACCACCCGTCCGCCGACGGCCAGCAGTCCCACGACCCGGCGCAGCAGTCGCACCGGGTCGCCACCGATGCCGATGTTGCCGTCGGCGAGCAGGGCGGTGTCCCAGTCACCTTCGTGCGGGACCGGCCCGAAGACGTCGCCCTGCACCGCCGGCACCCCCCGCGCCCGCGTCTGGGCGACCGCCGCCGGCACCAGGTCGAGCCCGACCACGGCGTGGCCGAGCGAGGCCAGGTGGGCGCTCATCCGCCCGGGGCCGCAGCCGATGTCGAGGGTGCGACCCCGGCAGTGGGCGAGCAGCGCCATGTCGGAGTCGTCGGCCGGCCCGAGCCACCGCAGCACCGGCAGCATCCGGTCGTCGCCGTTGCCGCCCACCACGGCCCGACCGTCACCGGTCAGCGCCGCGGCATAGACCTCCGCGAACGGAGGGCGGTCCATGGTGGTCATCCCTGCTCCCTCTCCCCCGGACCCACGTGGAGCCCCGAGACCTCGGCCCAGGCCCGCGCGAACGCCGAGCCGGGGGCGGACGCGGCGACGGCCGCGGCGTCGTCGTGGTGGTCGACGTCGCGCAGCGTCGCGGTCGCCCCGACGGTGAGACCCGCCGCGACCAGGGCGCTGAGCGTCGCCGCACCGGTCTCGGGGGTGGACATCGGAACCCCGCGAAGCAGCTCGGCCCGGCCGGGGTCGCGCAGGGCCAGCACCCACCAGCCACCGTCGGCCGCGGCGCCCAGCACCGCGCTCGCCCTGTCGAGGCCGGCGGCCACCTCGAGAAGCAGCGCGGCCGTGACCTGGGGCGTGTCCATGCCGACCTGGACCACCGGCCCCGGGCCGGCGTCGGCGTCGGCGTGCGCGGCGACCAGCCGCTCGGCGAGGCCGTCGCCGCGCTGTGGGACGACCGTCCAGCCCCGGACGGCGTCGGTCAGGGCCGCGCCGTCGACCGCCGTCGACAGGTCGCCGTCGAGCGCCAGCACACAGCGGTCGGCGCCCACCGCCGCGGTGGCGGCGACGACGGTGTCGAGCAGCGCCGCAGCGGCCAGGCGGGCGGCGTCGGCCATCCCGAGCGTGGCGCCGAGGCGGGTCTTCACCCGGCCGGGCACCGGGGCCTTGGCCACCACCAGCACCCGGGCGTCGTACGCCGCGTTCATCGGGCCACCCGCCACAGGTCGCGGGCGGTGCGCAGGGTGCCGCGCAGCGAGCCGGAGACCTTGGAGCGGGTCCCCTCGGCGCGCGGCAGGTAGTCGACGTCGTGCTCGCTCATCCGCCAGCCCGCCTCGGTGGCCCGGCGCAGCAGCTCGAAGGGGTAGCCGAACCGGCGGTCCTCGACGCCGAGCGCCAGCAGCTCCTCGCGACGGCACACCCGCAGCGGCCCGAAGTCGCGCACGGGCAGCGACCACCGCCACCGCATCCACGCGACCACGAGCGCGTTGCCGGCCCGCGCGTGCCAGGGCCAGACACCGCGACCGACCGGCCGGCGACGGCCCATGGCCAGGTCCGCCCCGCCGTCTCGCACCTGCGCCAGCAGGGGCAGCACCGCGGTGGGGTCGAAGGAGCCGTCGCCGTCCATCACCGCGACGTACGGCGCCGACGCCGCCTCGACGCCGGCGTGCACGGCGGCGCCGTAGCCGGGCCGCGACTCGTGCACCACCAGGGCCCCCAGCCCCGCCGCCACCGCGGCCGTGTCGTCGGTCGACCCGTTGTCGACGACGATCACCCGCAGCGCCGCGGGCACCTCCGGGAGCAGGGCGCGCAGGGCCGGGCCCTCGTCCCTGCACGGGAGGATCAGGTCGCAGTCGGTCACGCTGGCCACGCTAGGTCCTCCCGAGGGTCGAAGGGCTGCCGAAAGCCTTACGAGTGCCTGACGGTGCGGTACCCGACCGGGTGATCGCGACACCCGCGCCTAGGCTCGGCAGCGTGCCCGCCACCACTGCGCCCGTTCGCGCCTCCACGACCGAGGCGCCGGCCGCCCGCGCCGTGCCCTGGGCGCTCGGCGCCGGGCTGGTGCTGGTGGTCGTGGCCATGGCGCTGCCGGCCGTGACCGGGTGGAACGTCCACGTCTTCCACTTCCCACCGCTGCACGCCGACTGGGACCCGCGCGTCGGCTGGGGCACTCCCCTGGCCCTGGTCGTCGGCGGCCTCGGGGCGACGTACGCCGTCCGGCTGGCGCAGGCGCTGTCGTGGGGCCGGCTGCTGCTCACCGTCTATGCCGGCGGGCTCGCCTGGCTGCTGTCGCTGGCCTTCGTCGACGGGACGGAGGGGATCGGCCACATCCTCACGACGAGCTACGAGTACCTCGGCACCGCCCGCGCGGTGACCGACTTCCCGGCGACCCTGCAGGAGTACGTCTCCCGCATCCCCTACTCCGCCGAGCCGAACAACTGGCCGGTGCACATCGCCGGCCACCCGCCGGGGGCGCTCCTGTTCTTCGTGGTGCTCGTCCAGCTCGGGCTCGGGTCGGGCTTCGGGGCCGGCTTCGTGGTCACCCTGTTCGCCGCCAGCACCGCGGTGGCGGTGATGGTCACGATGCGGGTGCTCGGCGCCGAGGAGTGGGCGCGGCGCGCGGCGCCGTTCCTGGTGCTCGGCCCGGCCGCGGTCTGGCAGGCGGTCTCTGCCGACGCGATGTTCGCGGCCGTCGCCGCCTGGGGGATGGCCGCGCTGGCGCTGGCGGCGACCAGTCGGGACCGACGGTGGGTCCTCTGGTCGGTGGTCGCCGGGCTGCTCCTGGGCTACACGGTGATGCTGTCCTACGGCCTGCCGCTGCTGGGCATTCTGGCGCTGACCGTGCTCTGGCTGGGGCGCAGCTGGCGGCCGCTGGTGCCGGCCGCGGTGGCGGCGCTCGGGGTGGTGCTGGCCTTCGCGGCCTACGGCTTCTTCTGGTGGGACGCCGTGCGGGTGCTGCACGGCCGCTACTTCGAGGGGGTCGCCGGGCGCCGCCCGCCGGCGTACTGGATGTGGGGCAACCTGGCCGCCCTCACCTTCTCCGCCGGGCCCCTGGTGTGGGCCGGCGTCGCCCAGGCGGCGGGTCGCTGGCGCGACTGGCTGGTGGCCGCGCGGGTGCCGCTGGGCCTCACCGCCGCAGGCACCGCGATGGTGCTCGCCGCCGACCTCTCCCAGATGAGCCGGGCCGAGGTGGAGCGGATCTGGCTGCCGTTCGTGCCGTGGATGCTGGTCGGCTGCGCGCTGCTGCCCGAGCGGTGGCGGCAGCGCGGACTGTGGCTGCAGGTCGGCGTCGCGCTGGTCGTCCAGCACCTGCTGTTCACGGGCTGGTGAGCCGGCCGGGCCCTCGACGACGGCGGGCGTCGCTGGAGCGACTGGTTGGCGTCATACGTTCCGGCGTGCCGGGCGACCACCTCGGATGACGCTGCCGGGACGTCATCCGGAAGGCTCGCCCCGGCAGCCGCTTCGGATGACGTCCCGCGCACCGACACGGTGGCCCGGCGGGTAGCCACCGGCGGGGCTCACCGCAGGGGCGCGGTGGCGAAGGCCGGCAGCCCCTTGGCGGGACCGACCTGCGCAGTGAAGCCCAGCTCGACGGTGGCCAGCGCCGGGGAGGCGACGATGTGCCGGACGTCGCCGAGGCGGTACTCCCCCGTGGTCACCGGCTCGAGGTCACGCTCGGCGCCCCGGGCGACCAGCCGGGCCACCTCCGCGATCGAGACCGGCTGACCCGAGCAGACGTTGTAGGCGGCGTACGACGACCCGGCCGCCGCGAGGGCCGCGTCGATGGCCGCGAGGTTGGCGCGGGCGACGTCGTCGACGTGCACGAAGTCGCGCATCTGGCCGCCGTCCTCGAAGACCCGCGGCGGCTCGCCGCGCTCCAGGGCGGAGCGGAAGATCGCGGCCACCCCGGAGTAGGGCGTGTCGCGCGGCATCCCGGGGCCGTAGACGTTGTGGTAGCGCAGCGCGACCACCCGACCGCCGCCCTGGCTAGCCCAGGCGGCGGCGTAGTGCTCCTGGGCGACCTTGCTGGCGGCGTAGGAGCTGCGCGGGTCGAGGCGGGCGTCCTCGGGCACCGTCGCCCAGCCCATCGGGCCGGCGCAGACCGGGCACGGGTTCTCGAAGCGGCCCGCGTCCAGGTCGGCGATCGCCCGCGGCGCGGCGGGCTGCCGGCCGTGCTCGGGGCAGGTGTAGCGCCCCTCGCCGTAGACCACCATCGACGAGGCCAGCGCCAGCGCCCCACCCCCGCCTCGTGCATCGCGGCGAGCAGCGCGGCGGTGCCCAGGTCGTTGTGGGCGGCGTACGCCGGCAGGTCGGCGACCGTCACACCGGCGCCGACGATCGCCGCCTGGTGGCAGACCACGTCGACGCCGCGCAGCAGGTCGCCCCAGGCGTCGGCATCGCGGACGTCGAGCCGATGGGTGCCCTCCGGAGGGGAGCCCGCCCCGTGCGCCTGCGGGACCATCAGGTCGACCGCGACGACCTCGTCGCCGCGCGCGACCAGCGCCCGGCCCACGGCGCCGCCGATGAAGCCGGCGGAGCCCGTGAGCAGCACCCTCACGAGGCGTCCCCGGGGATCTGGTAGGTGAGCTCGATCCCGTCGGCCCAGGTCGAGCAGCCGCAGCCGGCCGGGTCGGGCAGCTCGCCGACGACGCGGACCAGCAGCCCCTTGAGCCGCTCGATGTTGCGGGCGAACGCCGCGAACACCTCGGCCTGCCCGACGCCCTCGCCCTCCTCGACGCCGGCGTCCATGTCGGTCACCAGGGCCACGGCGGAGTAGCAGAGCCGCATCTCGCGAGCCAGCACGGCCTCCGGGTGGCCGGTCATGTTGACCAGCGTCCAGCCCTGCGCGGCGTAGGACTGCGACTCGGCGCGGGTCGAGAACCGCGGTCCCTCGATCACCACCATCGCCCCGCCGCGCTTCACCGCAGGGTCGGCGGCGGCGACGGCGTCGGAGAGGCGCGGGCAGTAGGGGTCGGCGAAGGGGGCGTGCACGGCGCCGGTCTCGACGTAGGTCTGCAGCCGCCCGCTGGTGCGGTCGACGAGCTGGTCGGGCACGACCACGTCGCCGGGCGCCACCTCGGGCCGGAGCCCACCGACCGCGCAGGGCGCCAGCACCTGGCGCACCCCCAGCGAGGCCAGCGCCCAGAGGTTGGCGCGGTAGTTGATCCGGTGCGGGGGGTACTCGTGACCGGCCCCGTGCCGGGGCAGGAAGGCGACCCGGCGGCCGGCGGCCTCGCCGATCGCGATCTGCCCCGACGGGGCGCCGTACGGCGTCTCGACGGTGACGCCGACGGGGTCGTCGAGGAACTCGTAGAAGCCGCTGCCGCCGATCACGGCGACCTCGGCGCGGGGAGAGGGTGCGCTCACGCGGTCACTCTGCCAAACGTCCACCAACCCCCGACAGCGGGCCGGCGCGACGTCACGGATCGGCAAGAACCCTTGACAGACTCCGATCAGAAATGAGCAGAATCTGTCATGCCCGCTCACAAAACGCTCAAGATCGCTCGCCATGCGCAGATCCAGACGGCGCTGCGCGGCAGCGACGCGGTCAGCGTGCGCGAGCTGACCGAGCTGCTGGGGGTCAGCGAGGCCACCGTCCGGCGCGACCTGGAGGACCTGGAGCGCTCCGGGGTGGTCCGCCGCACCCACGGCGGCGCGGTGCCGGTGCGCGAGCTGCCACTCCCCGACCGCGAGGGTCGCCAGGTCGCCGAGAAGCGGGCCATCGCCACCGCGGCGCTGCCGCTGGTGCGCCCCGGCTCGACCTGCTTCCTGGGCGGCGGCACCACCACGCTGCAGCTCGCCGAGCTGCTCGGCGGGCTCGACCTGACCGTGGTCACCAACTCGATCCCGATCGCCAGCAGCCTCGCCGACGGTCGCGCCCGGGTGATCGTCATCGGGGGCACGCTGCGCACCCCGGAGCTGTCGATGATCGGGCCTCGCGCGGCCGAGGCGATCCGCGCCTACCGCGCCGAGACCGCCTTCCTCGGCGCCCCGGCCCTCGACCCGGTCTCGGGCTTCACCCAGGACGGGGACGCCGAGGCGGCCACCGACCTGGCCTTCCTCGAGATGGCGCGAGCCACCGTGATGCTCGTCGACCACACCAAGCTGGGCAGGGTCAGCACCACCTTCGTCGCCGACCTCGACTCGATCCACACCGTGGTGACCGATGCCGGCGCGCACCCCTCCGACGTGGAGGCGCTCAGCGAGGCCGGCACCAGGGTCGTCGTCGCCGACCCTGCCGCCGGTCCCGCGACGGACGACGGCGGCCGGGCATGAGCGCGCTGAGCCACACCGAGCGGGAGATCTGCTCGCAGCCCGAGGTCTGGCGCGAGACCCTCGACGCGCTGGACGTCTCGGCCGCCGATCGGCTGGTCCGGGACAGCGACGACGTGGTCGTCACCGGCTGCGGGTCGACCTACTATCTCGCGCTGTCCGCCGCCGCCCTGCTGCGTGCCGCCGGGGTGCGCGCCTGGGCGGTGCCGTCCTCCGAGCTGCTCACCCCCGCAGGCCTCCCGGTGCCCGACCAGAGCCGCGCCACGCTGCTGGCGTTCTCACGCTCGGGCACCACGACGGAGACCGTGCGTGCGGCCGAGCAGGCGCTCGCCGCCGGCACCGGCACCGTCGCCGCCGTCACCTGCGACCCCGACTCCACGCTGGCCGAGCTGGCGACGCTGGGCTGGCACGCCCCCGCGGCCGCGGAGCGGTCGGTGGCCCAGACCCGGTCCTTCGGGAGCATGCAGCTGATCGGGCAGGCGCTGGCCGCGACGGTCGCCGGAGGCCCCCTCGACGACCTGCGCCGGCTGCCGGGGATCGCGGCCGACCTGCTCGACTCCTCGCGGGCCTCGATGGCCGACCTGGCCCGAGACCCCGCGCTGTCGGCGTACTTCTTCCTCGGCAGCGGCCCGCTGTTCGGGCTCGCCAGCGAGGCGATGCTGAAGCTGAAGGAGATGTCGCTGACCTCGTCGGAGGCCTACCACACGCTGGAGTTCCGGCACGGCCCGATGAGCATGTGCGGCCCCGAGACCGCGGTGGTCGGGCTGCTCGACCCGGCGCGGGCGGTCCTCGAGCGGGCGGTGTTCGACGACATCGCTCCCTTCGGGCCGCGGATCCTCACCGTGGGTGCGGGCGCCGAGGTGTCGGTGCCCACCGACCTCGACCCCTACGCCGCGCCGGTGCTGCACCTGCTGCCGCTGCAGCTGCTGGCCCTCGAGCGAGCGCTCGCCAAGGGCCTGGACCCCGACTCCCCGCGCCACCTGGTCGCGGTGATCCGCCTCGACGACCGACCCGAGCCAGTCCACCCAGGAGGAATCTCATGAAGCGCACCCTCGCCGCGGCCGCCGTCGCGGCCCTCGCCCTGTCGCTCACGTCGTGCTCGGGCGACGACGGCGGCTCCGGCTCCTCCGGCGGGGCGGCCGGTGACATGACCGGCACGATCCGGGTCTGGACCCACCAGAACAAGTCGTTCAACAAGTCCTACAAGGCGCTCGCCGAGAGCTACATGGCCGACCACCCCGGGGTGGACATCCAGTTCGAGACGTTCGTCTACGACACCTACATCCAGACCCTGCAGACCTCCCTCCCGGCCGGCACCGAGGCCGACGTGCTGCAGATGTTCGGCTCCTGGACCTGCTCCTACTCCTCCAACCTCTCGCCGGTCCCCGACGACGTGATGACGATGTCCGACGCGGAGGCGACCTACTTCCCCGGCCCGCTCGGCGGCTACCAGTGCGACGACGCGCTCTACGGCCTCCCCCAGGAGTCCAACGTCGAGTACGGCGCGGTGCTGCTCAACACCGACATGGCCGCCGAGGCGGGCGTCGGCACCGACGGCTGGGCGAGCTTCGACGAGTTCATCGCCGACGCCAAGGCGATGACCGTCACCGACAACGGCACCATCACCCGGGCCGGCTACCACTTCACCACCAACGACGGCATCGCCTACACCTTCCTCAGCCTGATCCTCCAGAACGGCGGCAGCTACCTCGCCGACGACGGCAGCTTCACCTTCCAGACGCCGGAGGCGCAGGCCTCGCTGGAGCTGATGAAGCGGATGGTCGACGAGGGCATCACCGACCCCACGCTGTTCGGCGACACCGCCAACTGGGTCGGCGACTGCTACTTCACCGAGCTCTGCGCGATGGGTCTGGTCGGCCCCTGGGTGGTGCCCGAGTACGCCTCCGACTTCCCCGACATCGCCGCGGTCACCAAGTACGTCCCCCTGCCGACGCTGGACAACCCGACCTTCGCGGCCGACTCCGGCTGGGGGCTCACCGTCTCCGGGGCGAGCCAGCAGCAGGCGCTCGCCTGGGACTTCGTGAAGTACGTCGCCGCCGAGCAGGACAACTCCCTCCAGTGGAACCTCGACACCTCGACGCTGCCGGCGATGCAGGCCAACACCGAGGGGGCGGCGCGCGACCGGATCGTCAGCGAGCTGCCGCACGTCGAGCCCTTCCTCGACATCCTGGGCAACGCGCAGTACCTCGGCAGCCTGTCCGACCGCGACCGGCTGTTCTACGACGTGATCGTGCCGGCCATCCTGACCGTGCTCGAGGGCAACGGCTCGGTCGACGACGCGCTGGCCACCATCGAGCAGCAGTCCAACGCGATCTGACGCCTCCGGCGAGACAGCACGATGACGACCCTCCTGAACCGCGCGGCGGGGCCGCGACCTCCCCGGGCCCGGGCCCGCGAGCGGCGTGAGCGCGAGCGGCCCCAGCGCTGGTTCCGGCGGCTGGTCCTGACGCCGAGCCTGGCCTACCTGGCGTTCTTCACGCTGCTGCCGCTGGTCTGGGTGGGCGCCCTCGCGCTGTTCTCCTACAGCCCGCGGCGTGAGGGCAGCGGGCCGGGTGGGCTGGGCGGCGCCAACCCGTTCGTCGGCCTGGACAACTTCACCGCGATGTTCGACACCAGCGGCGCCAACCCCCTGGCCGACGCCTTCCGCGGCTCGCTGGTGACGACGCTGCTGTTCGCCTTCCTGGTGCTGCCCCTGAACCTGATGATCACGCTGCCACTCGCGGCCATGATCGAGTCGGTCGCGCGCCGGCTGCGACCGCTGTTCCGGACCCTCTTCTTCATGCCGGTGCTCACCTCGGCAGTCGCGGTGGCGGTGATCTGGAGCTATGTGCTCAACCCGCAGTTCGGACTGGCCAACTCGATGCTCACCAAGGTCCGGGGCGTCAGCACGGTGATCGCGTGGATCAACGACCCGTCCCTGGTGGTGCTCGGGATCCCCGTGGCACTGCTCGCCGTCACCGCGGCGTACCTCTGGATGGACATCGGCTACAACCTGGTCATCTTCATCGCCGCGCTGCAGGGCATCCCGAGCTCGGTGACCGAGGCCGCGGTGCTCGACGGCGCCAACGCCTGGCAGCGGTTCCGGCACATCACCCTGCCCATGCTCAAGCCCACGATCATGCTCACGGCCGTGCTCACCATGATCTCGTCGTTCCAGGCCTTCGACCTGTTCCAGGTGATGACGCTGGGTGGCCCGGACCGGCAGACCCGGGTGCTGGCGCTGGACATCTACGAGAACGCGTTCCGGTTCCAGGCGATGGGCTGGGCGGCGGCCGAGTCGCTGGTGCTGATGGTCCTGGTGCTGGCCATCGCCCTGATCCAGTCCCGGCTGCTGCGCACGAGCTGGGAGTACTGATGACCTCCCTCACCGGACCCTCGACCGACGAACAGCCCGGCCGGCTGCGGCGGGCCCCTCGGCTGGCCGCCACCCGCGGCGGCAACCCCCTGGCGCGGGCCGCGCTCTACGCCGTGCTGTGCATCCTCAGCGTGATCGCGGTCCTGCCGTTCCTCTGGATGGTGTTCGGCGCGTTCAAGTCGGGCCAGGAGATCCGCACCTTCCCACCCGACCTGCTGCCCCGCGACTGGACCCTCGACAACTTCCGGACCATCCTGTCCGACCCGGAGATGCCGCTGCTGACGTTCTACAAGAACTCGCTGTTCGTCGCCGTCGCCAACGTCGTGATCCAGCTGTTCCTGGCGTCGCTGCTCGGCTACATCTTCGCGAAGTACGACTTCCGGTGGCGCCAGCCGCTGTTCTGGTACCTGCTCGCGCTGATGATGGTCCCGCCGAGCGTCCTGATGATCCCCAACTACCTGATCCTCAGCGAGCTGGGGCTGCTCAACAACCTGTGGGGGCTGGTCGTCACCGCCGCGATCAACCCGTTCGCCATCTTCGTGATGCGGCAGTTCATCTCCACGCTCCCCAACGACCAGATCGAGTCGGCGCGCATCGACGGCGCCTCGGAGTGGCGGATCTATCGGTCGGTGGTGCTCCCCCAGGTCCGCCCGGCACTGGCGACCCTGGCCCTGCTGGAGTTCATGTTCAACTGGAACGCCTACCTCTGGCCGCTGATCGTGCTCACCGAGAACGACAAGCGCACGCTGCCGGTGATCCTGACGTGGTACTCCACGCAGCACGGCGCTCAGCTCAACCTGGTGATGGCGGCGTCGGTGCTGCTCGTCATCCCCGTGCTGATCTTCTTCCTGCTCACCCAGCGCTGGATCGTCGCTGGACTGACCCTGACCGGAGGCAAGTAGATGACCACCGTGACCATCATCGGAGCCGGGAGCACGGTGTTCGCCGCCGAGCTGGTGACGGACTTCCTCCTCACTCCCGGGCTGCCCGAGGGTGAGTTCCGGCTGGTCGACCTCGACCCGGTCCGCCTCGACCTCGCGCATCGGTACGCCGAGCACCTGGTCGCCCGGGCCGGTCGCGACTGGACGGTCCGCTCGGCCACCGACCGGCGCGAGCTGCTGGCCGGCAGCGACGTGGTGATCTCGACCATCGAGGTGGCCGGGCTGGCCACCGTCGACCACGACTACGAGATCCCGCTGCGCTACGGCGTCGACCAGTGCATCGGCGACACCATCGGCCCCGGCGGCCTGTTCAAGGCTTTCCGCACGGTGCCGTCGGTGCTGGCGATCCTCGCCGACGTCGAGGCGCTGTGCCCCGACGCGCTGGTGCTCAACCACACCAACCCGATGTCGATCACCGTGGAGGCCGCCGCCCGGTCCGGCTCGGTGCCGATGTGGGGCATGTGCCACTCGGTGCACTACACCGTCGAGCAGCTCGCGGAGTACCTCGGCCGGCAGCCCGGCGACCTGCGGTTCCGCGCTGCCGGGGTCAACCACCTCGCCTGGCTGACCGAGCTCGCCGACGGCGACGGCGACCTCTACCCCGCTCTGCGCCGAGCCGGCGCCGTCCCCGAGATCCGCGCCCAGGACCCGGTGCGCTTCGAGCTGATGGACCAGCTCGGCGCCTTCCCCACCGAGAGCAGCGGGCACGTGTCGGAGTACGTCCCGTGGTTCCGCACCCACCCCGAGCTGGTGGCCTCCTGGGCCGGCACGGACTACCGCGGCGAGTCCGGGTTCTACGCCAAGAACTGGCCCGACTGGCGGCGCGACAACGACGCGCAGCTCGAGGCGGTGCTCGCCGGCGGCGAGGAGCTGCCGTTCGAACGGGGCGGGGAGTACCCCTCCCACATCGTCGAGGCGATGACGAGCGGCGAGCCGACCACGATCTACGTCTCCACCCCCAACCTCGGGTGGGTCGACAACCTCCACCAGGGCCGCGTCGTCGAGGTGGCGGCCCGGGTCGACCGGGACGGCATCCACCCCGAGCCGTTCGGCTCCCTGCCCGAGCACCTCGCGTCGCTGGTCCGGCGGCACCAGGAGGTCAACGAGCTGGCGGTGACCTCGCTGCTGGAGCAGGACCGCGAGGCCGCCGTCCACGCGCTGATGCTCGACCCGCTGACCTCCGCGGCCTGCGAGATCGGCCGGATCCGGGAGATGTTCGACGAGATGGTCGCCGCCCAGGCCGAGCACCTGCCGGACTACCTGGTGGCCGGCACGCCCGGCGTGGGGGCCTCGTGACCGACCTGCTGGTGATCGGCGACGTCAACCCCGACGTCGTGGTGTCCGGGGTGCCCGCCGACCTCGCCTTCGGCCAGGCCGAGCGGCTGGTCGACGGGATCGACCTGCTGGTCGGCGGCTCCGCCTCGATCACCGCACACGGCGCCGCCCGGCTCGCTGCCGACGTCTCGCTCGTCGGCGTGGTCGGCGCGGACCCGCTCGGCGGGTGGCTGTGCGAGCAGCTGTCGAGCGCCGGCGTCGACGTGTCGCGCGTGCGGGTCGACGACGCCGCGCCCACCGGCGCCTCGGTGGTGCTCGACCGCGGTGGCGACCGGGCGATCCTCACCCGGCTGGGCGCGATCGGGTCGCTGTCCGCCGGTGACCTGGAGGACCTGCCCGACCTCCCGGCCCGACACGTCCACGTGGCGTCGTACTTCCTGCTGCCGCCGGCGGCCCGCGAGGCGCTCCCGTCGCAGCTGGCCCGCTGGCGGACCGCCGGGGCGACCTGCTCGGTCGACACCAACTACGACCCTGCCGGGCGCTGGGACGTCGGTGGGCTGCTGACCTCGGTCGACCTGTGCCTGCCCAACGAGACCGAGGCCGCGGCCCTGGACTGGACCGGGTACGCCGGCGAGCGGGTGACCAAGCGCGGCGCCGCAGGTGCCGACTGGGAGGGAGGTGGAGACCGGGTCCGGGTCGCCGCCCCCACCGCCGACGACTACGTCGACTCCACCGGTGCCGGCGACTCCTTCGACGCGGCCTACCTCGTGGCCCGCCTGGAGGGCCGCACCCCCGCGGAGGCGCTCACCTGGGCGGTCGCCGCGGGCACGCTGTCCACCCGGGGCCGCGGCGGCACCGCGGGTCAGCCCACCCGCGCCGAGCTCGTCGAGCTCGCCGCCCGGCTGGAGCCGAGGGCCGGATGAGCCTGCTCGACTCCCTGGTCTCGACCCCCGGCTCCGGGGTGGCCTCGGTCTGCTCCGCCCACCCCGTCGTCCTCGACGAGACGCTGCGGCACGCGGCCCGGACCGACCGGCCCGCCCTGGTCGAGGCGACCTGCAACCAGGTCAACCACGAGGGCGGCTACACCGGGATGACGCCGGCCGACTTCGCCCGCGACGTCCGCGACCGGGCCCGGGAGGCCGGGCTGCCGCCCGAGGCGCTGGCGCTGGGCGGCGACCACCTCGGGCCCAACCCCTGGAAGCACCTGTCGGCCACCGACGCGATGGCCCGTGCGGAGCAGATGACCGCCGACTATGCCGGCGCCGGGTTCACCAAGCTCCATCTGGACACCTCGATCCGCTGCGCCGACGACCCACCGGGCGCCCTGGCCCCCGAGGTCGCCGCCGCACGAGCCGCGCGGCTGGCCGTCGTTGCCGAGCGCGCGGCCGACCCGGCCACCCTGCGCTACGTCATCGGCACCGAGGTGCCCGTGCCGGGCGGCGAGTCGGCCGGCGACCACGGCATCCACGTCTCGGCCTCGGCCGACGTGGCGCGCACCCTCGAGGTGTCGCACGCCGCCTTCGAGGCCGCCGGCGTCGCCTCGGTGTGGGAGCGGGTGCGGGCCGTGGTGGCACAGCCCGGCGTGGAGTTCTCGGACCGGGAGCTGTTCGACTACCACCCGGGCCAGGCCGCGCACCTCACGGAGGTGCTGCCCGCCACCATGGTCTTCGAGGCGCACAGCACCGACTACCAGCGGGGCGAGGCGCTGGCGGCGCTGGTGCACGACCGCTTCGCCGTGCTCAAGGTCGGCCCCGGGCTGACCTACGCCTACCGCGAGGCGATGTTCGCTCTCGCCGCGGTCGAGGACGAGCTGCTCGGGACGCGCGGATCGGGGCTGCGCACGGCCCTGGAGGCCGCGATGCTCGCCGACCCGCGGCACTGGGAGCCGTTCTACCCCTCCACGCCGGTCCCGGCGGCCTTCGCCCGGGCCTGGTCGCGCAGCGACCGGTCGCGCTACTACTGGCCGGTGCCGGGCGTCGAGGCGGCGGTCTGCCGGCTGCTGGCCAACCTCGACCGGGTCGGCATCCCCGACGAGCTGGCCAGCCAGTACCTCCCCTGGCTGTCCGCCGGCGAGGTCCCCGGCATCGCGCTCGACCCCGCCCCCACCGCGGACGTCGTACGCCGGGCCGCGGTGCGGCGGGTCCTCGACGTCTACGCCGCCGCCACCCCGCCGCCGGTCACCCCCTGACCGCGACGCGTCGCAGACGGGCACCCGAGGCGTCGCAGACGGGGCTTCAGGCCTCGGCGGGGGTCGCGACCCGCGTCAGCGAGACGCGGGCGGCAGCCGCAGCGGCGAGCGTGCCGGCGGCGATCAGCGCGGCGAAGGCGTTGAGCGACGGGTAGCCCCAGGCGCCGACGATGAGCCCGGCGACGCCGCCGGCCAGGGCCGCCGCGACGTTCATCAGCAGGTCGGCCGCGCCCTGGATGTCGGTGCGCGACTCCAGCGGCGCGTGCTCGGCGATCAGCGTCGAGGAGGCGACGGTGGCCAGCGACCAGCCGAAGCCGAGCAGGAAGAGCCCCGCGAAGATCTGCCAGGAGCTGCCCTCCGGGGACCGGCCGCTGAAGAACAGGCTCACGAGCAGCACCACCCCACCGATCGCGACGGTGGTCGCCCGGCCCAGCCGGTCGGCCGCCCAGCCCGAGACGGGGGCGAAGGCGAACATGCCGAGCACGTGGATCGAGATCACCAGGCCGATGACCCGCAGCTGCGCGCCGCCGTGTTCCATGTGCAGCGGCGTCATCACCATCACCGCCACCATCACCGCGTGCGCGGTGCCGAGCCCGGCGGTGGCCGCAGCCAGCACCGGCCGCTCGCGGACCGCACGACGCACCCGCTTCCAGGAGGTCCCCCGAGGAGGGGCCGGCGCGGCGCCGGCGTGCTCCCGGGCCACGAACAGCGGGTCCGGTCGCAGGAAGAACCCGACGACCAGCGCGGCGAGCAGCATCCCGATGCTGCCGAGGGCGAAGGGACCGGTCAGCACGGGGATCCCGACGGTGTCGGCGACGTCGCGGGCGAGGCCGGTCAGGTTGGGGCCGGCGACTGCTCCGATGGTGGTCGCCCAGACCACGATCGCCAGCGACCGACCACGGGTGTCGTCGGTGGCCAGGTCGGTGGCGGCGTAGCGCGCGCCGAGGTTGGCCGCCGAGGTCGAGCCGAGCAGCAGCGCCCCGAGGAGCAGCACCGTCATCGAGTCGAGGACCCCGGCGACGACGACCACCACGGCACCGAGCGCGCCGAGCAGGAAGCCGGTGACCATGCCGACCCGACGCCCGCGCACGGCCATCACCCGGGCCAGGACGTAGGACGCGACGGCGGTGCCGAGCACCTGGAAGGTCTGCGCCAGACCGGCCATCTTCTCCGAGCCGGAGATGTCCTTGGCCAGCAACGACGCGGTGGCGATGCCGATCGTGATGCCGACCGCGCCGAGGGCCTGGCCGGCGACCAGCGTGCCGAGGGTGCGCCGCTGGACGGCGTGCAGGTCGGGGCTCGACCCCGTGACGGCGCTCACCGCTCGCTCGCCGGCAGCTCGAGGGCTCGCCAGACGGCGGCCCACACCTGCTTGGGGGGTACGCCGTCACGCAGCGCCTGCCCGGCGGTTCGCGAGCCGAGGTCGGCGATGACGAACTGGTCGGCCCAGTGGTGCGCGTAGGCGCCTCCCAGCGCGTGCTCGAGACGAGCCCAGAACTCGGTGTGCCTCATCGGCTCTCCTCGGACCCGCGGCTCGCGAAGACGGCCAACCACGGCTCGCCCTGGCTGCCCGTGCTCCGCTCTACCGTGACCACGCTCCAGCCCGCCCCCTCCAGCGCATCGCGCAACGCCTGCTCGCGCCAGAGCACGAAGCGCCGCGGTCCGGCCACGTGGCCGTGCACCGACCAGCGCTCGCCATCTCCTTCCTTGAGCGACAGGTGCAGCACCCCACCGGGCGCCGTGACCTCGTGCAAGCGGCTGAGAACGCCGCGCAGCGCCGAGCGGTCGACGTGCAGCAGGCAGGCCGAGGCCCAGACGGCGTCGTAGGGCGCGCCGGAGCGGTCGGGGTCGCTCAGGTCGCCGGTCACGGGATCGACGACGTCGGCGGACAGACCGTGGGCACGCAGGTCTGCCACGAAGCCCGGGGAGATGTCGGTGCAGCGCACCGAGAGCCCGGCGGCGGTCAGCGCCCGGGCGTCGTGGCCGCCGCCGCTGCCGATCTCGAGGACCCGCGCGCCCGCCGGCACCAGGGTCAGGAACCGCTCGACCTCCTCCTGGACCCTCTCGGCCAACGCCGCGACTCCCTCGCGGTAGGCCGACGCCGAGGCGTCGTACGACGCCCGGGTGACCTCGCCGGCGTCGAACCCGACGTCCCACAGGTGGTGGACGATGTCGTGGAGGTGGTAGCGGCCCAGCGACTCCACCGTGAAGGTCGAGCCGTTGCTGCGCCGGCCGGGGCGCTGCCACCGGTCGCCCTCGACGCCGGCGTAGACGGCCGCCACGTCGGCGGCGGCCGCCACCAGTTCGTCGGACACCACCGCGGGGTCCTGCCGGTGGTAGCGCTGCTCGAGCGCCGTCTCGTCCTGGTCCCAGTTGGCGAACAGCGGGTCGTCCTCACCGAGCATCAGCCGCAACCGCTCGGCGAACAACCGGTGCACGTCACGCACGTGACAGGCGTACTCCAGCGGCGACCAGGTCTGCGGGTCGGGACGCACCGTCGCGCCGGGCTCGGCCAGCACCCGCTGGAAGCCGGCGGCGTTGGTCTCGATGGTGCCGGGCAGGTCGGCGACGGCATAGGCGGCGGCCACGAAGCCGCACTCCGGGCAGGGAGCGTCGAGCACCCAGGTCCAGTCCTTGGTGTCCGGCGCGATCTCCTCCGGCGCCTGCGCGTCAGTCATGCGCGCCATCCTCTCAGGCCCCTCCACCGCGCCTGCCGGACGTCCGGAGGCACGCTGGATACTGCTGACATGGAGACGATCCGGCCGGCGGCGGCTGACGACCTGACCGGCGTCGCCGCGATCTACGCCGACGCCGTGCGCACCAGCATCGCGACCTTCGACGTCGACCCGCGACCGACGGCCTACTGGGAGGACCGGCTCGCCTCCACCGACCCCGGCGACCACCTGGTGGTCGCCGTCGAGGGCGACCGGGTCCTGGGCTATGCCTACTCCTCGCCCTACCGGCCGCGGCCGGCGTACTCCCGGACCCGGGAGACCTCGGTCTACCTCCATCAGGACGCGCGAGGCCGCGGCCTCGGCCGGCGGCTGTACGACGACCTGCTGGCGCGGATGGCCGGCAGTGACGTGCACACCGTGGTCGCCCTGGTCGCGCTCCCCAACGACCCGAGCGAGGCGCTGCACCGCGCCTGCGGGTTCCGGCACGTCGGGACGATGACCGAGGTCGGCTTCAAGTTCGGCCGGTGGATCGACACCGCGTGGTATGAGCTGCGGCTCGTCTGAGCGCCTCGTGCTGGGCCCCTACTTCAGCAGCAGCCCGTCGAACCGCCGGCGGACGATCCGCAGACCGAGCAGCCCGATGGCGGCGAGGTAGACCACCGAGAACACCGAGCCCCAGGTGAGCAGCCCGGTGGTCAGCTCCCGGCACAGCACCACGCCGCGGTAGAGCGGCGTCAGCTCGACCAGCCAGCGCACTCCCGCGGGATAGGCGGAGACCGGGAAGAAGGTGGCGGAGAACAGGAACATCGGCAGCTGGACCAGGGTGACCTTCTCGAAGTCCTGCCAGCTGGTGAAGTAGGTCGTCACGGCCATGCCGACCGCGGCGGTGGCCAACGCGATGAGCAGCGTGGCGGGCAGCACCAGCAGCGCCCACCACGAGCCGACGTAGCCCATCGCGAGCATCACCAGCAGGAACGCCGCGGAGTAGGTGCCACCGCGCACCAGGCACCAGGCGACCTCGCCCCGAGCCACGTCCGACGTCGTCAGCGGCGTGGCCAGCATCTGGTCGTAGACCTTGTCGTACTTCAGCTTGAAGAACATGTTGAAGGTCGAGTCGAGCAACGCGCCGTTCATCGCCGACGCCGCCAGCATCGCCGGTGCCACGAACGCGGCGTAGGGGACCGGCTGACCGTGGAACTCGAAGGACTCCACCAGCTTGCCGACGCCGATCCCGATCGAGAAGAGGTAGAGCACCGGCTCGAGGAAGCCGGTCACGAACAGCGGCCAGGCGCCGCGGTAGGCGATGGTGTTGCGGTCGAGGATGCGCAGCATCGCCTCGACCGGCGTCATCACCCGCGGCCTGGTGGCGGTCGCCGGAGTCGTGGTGCCGTCTGCCATCGCCATCGCCTAGTCCGCCATCCGCTTCGCCAGGCCACGCACCGACAGCCACCAGCCGACGGCGGTCATCGCCGACAGCACCAGCAGGTGCAGCGCCGCGATCGGCGCGTCGACGGTGCCGAGGGTCAGCATCCGGGTCAGGTCCACGCCATGCCACAGCGGGGTCAGCCGAGCCACCCAGGCCAGCCCCGAGCCCAGGTTGGCGATCGGGAAGAAGGACCCGGAGAACAGCACCAGCGGCAGCACGCCGAGGCGGAAGACCAGCCCGAAGCCCTCCGGCGACTTCAGTCGCACGGAGTAGGCGTAGGTCACCGTCGCGAAGGCCATGCCGACCAGCAGCTGCACCGCCCACGCGGCCACCGCTCCCCACCAGGTCGCGAACAGCCCGAACGGGGCGACCACCAGCACGAACACCGCGCTCGAGCTGCCGAGCCGGAACAGGATGAACGCGAAGTGCCCCGCCACCAGGTCGCCGGTGCGCAGCGGGGTCGCGCGCATGGAGTAGTAGACCTTGTTCCACTGGATCATCCCCATCACGGGGTAGGTCGTCTCGCCCACGGCGGTCTGCATCGACTGGGCGGCGAGCATGCCGGGCACGATGAAGGCGAGGTACGACGACGCGCCGTCGAGCCGCGCCGGGTCGACCGAGACGAAGCCGCCGAGCAGCACGCCGAAGGCCAGCACGTTGAACAGCGGGACCAGGAACGAGGACACGACCGAGCCGCGCCAGGTGCGGCGATAGACGGTCAGCCAGTAGTCGACCTGGCGGCCGACGCCGTCCCAGGCGGACAGCCGCCGGTCCGGCTCGACGCGGGGCAGGGTGGCGGCCATGGTCAGTCCACCAGGGTGCGTCCGGTGAGCCGGAGGAAGACGTCCTCCAGCGTGGAGCGCCGGACGAGCACGGCCACCGGCTGCAGCCCTCGCTCGTGCACCCGTGCGATCACCGCCTCGCCGTCGTCGCTGTAGACCAGCAGCCGGTCGGGCAGCACCTCGACCCGCTCGCCGAGGTCCTCGACCTTCTGGCGCAGCGCCTCGTGCTCGCCGACGCCGAAGCGAAGCTCGGCCACCTCGCGGGTGGAGTGCTCCCGGATCAGCGCCAGCGGCGAGCCGTGGGCCACGATCTCGCCCTTGTCCATCACGACCAGCCGGTCACACAGCTGCTCGGCCTCATCCATGTAGTGCGTCGTCAGCACCAGCGTCACGCCCTGCTGCTTGAGGCGGAACAGCTGGTCCCACAGCAGGTGCCGGGCCTGGGGGTCGAGGCCGGTGGTCGGCTCGTCGAGGAGCAGCAGCTCGGGGCGGTTGATGAGGGACCTCGCGATCGTCAGCCGGCGCTTCATGCCGCCGGAGAGGTCCTCGACCTTGCTGGCGGACTTGTCGGTCAGCTGCACGAAGCCCAGCAGCTGCTCGGCCCGCTCCCGCACCTCCTGCTTGGGCAGCCCGAAGAAGCGGCCGTAGACGTAGAGGTTCTCGTAGACGTTGAGCTCGTTGTCGAGGGTGTCGTCCTGCGGGCAGACCCCGATCCGGGCGCGGATCTGCGCGCCGTCGGAGCTCGGGTCGAGCCCGAGGATGCTGAGCTCGCCGCTCGAGCGTGGAGAGACCGCCGCCACCATCCGCATCGTCGAGGACTTGCCGGCGCCGTTGGGCCCGAGGAAGCCGAACGCCTCCCCCGGCAGCACCTCGAGGTCGATGCCGCGCACCGCCTCGAAGTCGCCGAACGACTTGCGCAGCCCCCGTGCGCGGATCATCGGCGCGCCGGCCCGCGGCCCGCTCGCCTCCCCCGCCTCCCCCTCGATGCTCACGAGCAGCGACCCTAGCCCGGGCCGCCGACAACCGCCCACCCGGTTTCCGCCACGGCTCACCTGCCAGGATCGGGGCGTGATGACGCGACGCGACTGGGCCGCCCTGCTGACCATCGGCTTCGGCGTCAGCCTGGTCATCATGGACGCCACGATCGTCAACGTGGCGCTGCCGACGGTGATCGCGGACCTCGACCTCACCGCCACCGAGGCGCAGTGGATGAACGCGGTCTACTCACTGGTCTTCGCGGCGCTGCTGATCACCGTGGGCCGGATCGGGGACCTCTACGGACGGCGTCGGCTGTTCCTGGTCGGCATGGTCGTCTTCACCCTCGCGTCGGTGGTGGCCGGCCTGTCGGTCACCGCGCTGATGCTGATCGGGGCCCGGCTGGTCCAAGGCATCGGCGCCGCGATGATCCTGCCCTCGACACTGTCGAGCCTGAACGCGCTGTTCACCGGCCGGCGCCGCACCATCGCCTTCGCGGTCTACGGCTCGGCCATCGGCGGCATGGCGGCGGTCGGCCCGCTGATCGGTGGCTGGCTGGCCACCGACGTCAGCTGGCGGTGGGCGTTCTGGCTGAACATCCCGGTCGGGCTGCTGGTGATGCTGGGCATCTGGCGGGCGCTGCCGGAGACCCGCGACGCCTCCGCGACACCGAGCCGCGACTACGGCGCGATCGTGCTGACGATGGCCGGCATGGGCGCGATCGTCTTCGGGCTGATCGAGGCCGAGACCTACGGCTGGTGGCGGGCCAAGGAGGGGTCGGGACTCTCCCCCATCCCCTGGGTGCTGGCGGCCGGCGTCGCGGCGATGGCGGCGTTCGTGCTGCTCGAGCGGCGACGGGCCGCCGCGGGGCGGCCGGTGCTGGTCGACCTCGGCCTGTTCACGATCCCGACCTTCAGCGCCGGCGTCGTCGCGGCCCTGATCGTCGCCTTCGGCGAGTTCGGCCTGCTCTTCACGCTGCCGCTGCTGCTGCAGGGGGCCCTGGGCTACTCCGCGCTCGGCACCGGCGCGATCATCCTGGTGCTGGCGCTGGGCACCTTCCTGGTGTCCGGCGCGCTGCCCAGGATCTCCCAGCGACTCCCCCAGCGCACCGTCGTCCAGATCGGCCTGGGCTGCGAGGCGGTCGCCGTCGGCGGGCTGGCGCTGACGTTGTCCGACGGCGTCGCGAGCTGGGTGCTGTGCGGCTGGCTGTTCCTGTACGGCGTCGGGGTCGGGATGGCCACCGCCCAGCTGACCTCGCTGCTGCTCACCGACGTGCCCGTCGACGAGAGCGGCCAGGCGTCGGGCCTGCAGAGCACGGTCCGTCAGCTGGGCTCCGCCCTCGGCGTGGCCGTCCTCGGCGGGCTGCTGATCTCCAGCCTCGGGCGGCTGACGCGCCACAACCTCGAGGCGTTGTCGCTGTCGGCCTCGGTGGTCGACAAGGTCACCACCGCGGTCAGCGAATCGGCCGGCACCGCCATCGCGGGCCTGCAGGCCCAGCCGTCGATGAGCCAGGTGGCGGGCGCCGCGACCGACGCCATGGTCGCCGCCAGCCGGCTCACCACCGGGTTCGCGGCGGTGGCCCTGGTCGTCGGGCTGCTGGCCACCTTCCGGCTGCCTCCCGAGGCCGGCGATCACACCGAGGAGGCCGCCACGGACGCCGCCGGCGGCGCGGCCTGAGCCGGTCGTCGTACGCTGGCCGCACGGGGAGCACGGTGAGGAGCAGGCGATGGCGACGATCGGACTGACCAAGGGCATCCCCGCGGCGGGCATCCTCGGGCTGGGCGTCCACCGCCCGGAGCGGTTGGTGGACAACGAGGAGATCTGCCGGGTCCTCGACTCCAGCGACGAGTGGATCCAGACCCGCTCGGGCATCAGGACGCGACGGTACGCCGGCCCCGACGAGTCCCTGCTCGACATGGCCGAGGCGGCCGCCCGTGCGGCCCTGGAGTCGGCGGGGATCTCCGGCGAGCAGGTCGGCACGGTCATCGTGGCCACGTCGACCTACACCCAGCACACCCCGCCCGCGGCCCCGCAGATCGCGCACCGGCTCGGCTCGACCGCCGGGTCCTTCGACCTGGTCGCCGGCTGCGCGGGCTTCTGCCACGGGTTGGCCGTCGCGTCCGACCTGGTGCGGTCCGGCAGCACGTCGTACGCCTTGGTGATCGGGGTCGAGAAGCTCAGCACCTTCCTCGACCCCACCGACCGGTCGACGGCGTTCATCTTCGGCGACGGCGCGGGAGCGGTGGTCGTCGGCCCGACCGACGAGCCGGGCATCGGGCCGGTCGCCTGGGGCTCCGACGGCGGACAGTCCGAGGTGATCATCCAGACGCCGCGCTGTGAGCACGTCGACGCCGACCATCCCCCGGTCGTGCAGATGCAGGGCCAGGCGGTGTTCCGCTGGGCTCCGTTCGCGATGGCCGACGTGGCCCGGGAGGCCGTCAAGAGCGCGGGGCTGTCGCTCGACGACCTCGACGCCTTCATCCCCCACCAGGCCAACCTGCGGATCACCCAGCTGCTGGTGAAGAACCTCGGGCTCTCCGACGAGGTCGCCGTCGCCACCGACGTCGTCGACTCCGGCAACACCTCCGCCGCCTCGGTGCCGCTGGCGATGGAGCGGATGCTGCGCGACGGCACGGCCAAGGCGGGCGACACGGCGCTGCTGATCGCCTTCGGCGCCGGGCTGAGCTTCGCCGGCCAGGTGGTCCGGGTCCCGGCACTGGGCTGACCTCGCGCGCTTTCCCCATCGTTTGCTGCGGAAGGCCCGCGACACGCCGGCGGGCAGGGACAGAACGCAGCAAACGATGGTGAGGGGCGCGTGTCGGCGGCGTAGGACAGGATGGGGTGGTGACCGCCCTGGACCGCTTCAGCGAGCCGACGCGCAGCTGGTTCGCGGCGGCGTTCGCGAAGCCGACGGCGGCGCAGGAGGGGGCGTGGGACGCCGTCGCCGCCGGGCGGCACGCGCTGGTCGTCGCCCCCACCGGGTCGGGCAAGACGCTGTCGGCCTTCCTCTGGTCGCTCGACCGGCTGCTCACCACCCCGCGGCCCGAGGACCGGAGCCGTCGCACCCGGGTGCTCTACCTCTCCCCGCTCAAGGCGCTGGCGGTCGACGTCGAGCGCAACCTGCGCGCGCCACTGGCGGGCATCCGGCACACCGCGGAGCGGCTGGGCAGCTCCCTGGGTGAGGTCACCGTCGGCGTCCGGTCCGGGGACACCGCCGCAGCCGACCGCCGCCGGCTGGTGACCCAGCCGCCCGACATCCTGATCACCACCCCCGAGTCGCTGTTCCTGATGCTCACCTCGCAGGCCCGCGAGACGCTGCGCGGCGTCGAGACCGTGATCGTCGACGAGGTCCACGCGCTCGCCGGCGGCAAGCGGGGCGCCCACCTGGCCGTCAGCCTCGAGCGGCTCGACGCCCTCCTCGACCGACCGGCCCAGCGGATCGGCCTGTCCGCGACCGTGCGCCCCCACGAGGAGGTCGCCCGCTTCCTCGGCGGCGCGGCTCCGGTGCGGATCGTCGCGCCGCCCAGCGAGAAGCAGTGGGACCTCCGGGTGGTGGTCCCGGTCGAGGACATGACCGCACCCGGGGGCCTCGACGGCGACACCGACGAGGAGTCGGAGCGGGCCACCTCGATCTGGCCGCACGTCGAGGAGCACGTCGCCGACCTGATCCAGCAGCATCGCTCGACGATCGTCTTCGCCAACTCCCGCAGGCTGGCCGAGCGGCTCACCGCCCGGCTCAACGAGATCGCCGAGGAGCGGGCCGAGGGCAGCGAGCCGACCGAGACCGACGGACGGCGGCCCGGGCCGCCGGCGCAGGTGATGGCCCAGTCCGGGCAGACCCACGGGGCGGCCCCGGTGATCGCCCGCGCGCACCACGGCTCGGTCTCCAAGGAGCAGCGCGCGCTGATCGAGGACGACCTCAAGCGGGGCCGGCTGCCCGCCGTGGTCGCCACCAGCAGCCTCGAGCTGGGCATCGACATGGGCGCCGTCGACCTGGTGGTGCAGATCGAGTCCCCACCCAGCGTGGCCAGCGCGCTGCAGCGGGTCGGCCGCGCCGGACACCAGGTCGGCGAGATCTCCCGCGGGGTGCTGTTCCCCAAGCACCGCGGCGACCTCGCGCAGACCGCGGTCGCCGTACGCCGGATGCGTGAGGGCGCCATCGAGGCGCTACGGGTGCCGACCAACCCGCTCGACGTGCTGGCCCAGCAGGTGGTGGCCGCGGTCGCCGTCGACACCTGGGCGGTCGACGACCTCTTCGACGCCGTCCGCCGGGCGGCACCCTTCACGGGGCTGCCCCGCTCCGCCTACGACGCCGTGCTCGACCTGCTGGCCGGGCGCTACCCGTCCGACGAGTTCGCCGAGCTCCGCCCGAGGATCGTGTGGGACCGGGTGGCCGGCACCCTCGCCGGGCGACCGGGCGCCCAGCGACTCGCGGTGACCAGCGGCGGCACCATCCCCGACCGCGGCCTCTTCGGGGTGTTCCTGGTCGGCGGCGAGGGACCGGGCAACCAGGGGGGCCGCCGGGTCGGTGAGCTCGACGAGGAGATGGTCTATGAGTCCCGGGTCGGCGACGTCTTCGCGCTGGGCGCGACCAGCTGGCGGATCGAGGACATCACCCACGACCGGGTGCTCGTCACCCCGGCTCCCGGCATCCCCGGCCGGCTGCCGTTCTGGAAGGGCGACACCCTCGGCCGGCCGGCCGAGCTGGGGGCCGCGGTCGGCGCGTTCACCCAGGAGCTCGCCTCGGTGCCCGAGCGGCAGGCGCTCGAGCTGGCCCGCGCCGGGGGCCTCGACGACAACGCCGCCCGCAACCTGCTGACCTACCTCGCCGAGCAGCGCGACGCGACCCGGGTGCTGCCGAGCGACCGCACGATCGTGGTCGAGCGCTTCCGCGACGAGCTCGGCGACTGGCGACTCGTCGTCCACTCCCCCTTCGGCACCCCCGTGCATGCCCCCTGGGCGCTGGCGATCAACGCCCGGCTGCGGGAGCGCTACGGCATCGACGGCCAGGCGATGGCCTCCGACGACGGCATCGTGATCCGGATCCCCGACTCCGACGCCGAGCCCCCCGCCGGTGACCTGGTCGTCTTCGACCCCGAGGAGATCGCCGACCTGGTCACCACCGAGGTGGGCGGCTCCGCGCTGTTCGCCTCCCGGTTCCGCGAGTGCGCGGCCCGCGCCCTGCTGCTGCCGCGGCGCGACCCCGGTCGCCGCTCACCGCTGTGGCAGCAGCGGCAGCGCTCGGCCGCGCTGCTCGAGGTGGCCGCCCGCTACCCGTCGTTCCCGATCGTGCTCGAGGCCGTCCGCGAGGTGCTGCAGGACGTCTACGACCTGCCCGCCCTCACCGCGCTGCTCGGCCGCATCGAGCGCCGCGAGGTCACCGTCACCGACGTGGCCACGACGCAGCCGTCACCGTTCGCCCGCAGCCTGCTCTTCGGCTACGTCGCCCAGTTCCTCTACGAGGGCGACTCACCGATCGCCGAGCGTCGCGCGGCAGCGCTGGCGCTCGACCAGGGGCTGCTGGCCGAGCTGCTGGGCCGGGCCGAGCTCCGCGAGCTGCTCGACCCCGACGTGCTGGCCGAGCTCGAGGCCGAGTTGCAGCGGCTCACCCCCGACCGGCAGGCACGCCACCCCGAGGGGGTCGCCGACCTGCTCCGGCTGCTCGGACCGCTCCATGCCGACGAGATCGCCGACCGGTGCGTCGAGGGCGCCGAGGTGGCTCAGTGGCTGGCCGAGCTGGGAGCGGCGAGGCGCGTTGTCCAGGTCCGGGTGGCGGGCGTCGAGCGCTGGGCCGCCGTGGAGGACGTCGGGCGGCTCCGCGACGCGCTCGGGGTCCCGGTCCCACCGGGCACCCCCGAGGCCTTCACGGACCCGGTCGAGGACCCGCTCGGCGACCTCGTCAGCCGGTTCGCCCGCACCCACGGGCCGTTCGTGACCGAGGCCGTCGCCGAGCGCTTCGGTCTGGGCGGCGCGGTGGTGCGCCACACCCTGGAGCGGCTGGCCGCCCAGGGCCGGGTCCTCGACGGTGAGTTCCGGCCCGCCGGCACCGGCCAGGAGTGGTGCGACGCCGAGGTGCTCCGTCGGCTGCGCCGGCGCAGCCTGGCCCGGCTGCGCAAGGAGGTCGAGCCGGTCGAGCCTGACACGCTCGGCCGGTTCCTGCCGGCCTGGCAGCGGGTCCGTGCGCCGGGCAGGTCCGGGCGGGGCGCGCTACGCGGGGTCGACGGCGTGCTCGCTGCCGTCGAGCAGCTGGCCGCGGCCCCGGTGCCGGCCTCGGCGCTCGAGTCCCTGGTGCTCCCCAGCCGGGTGGCCGACTACCAGCCGGCCATGCTCGACGAGCTCACCGCTGCCGGCGAGGTGCTGTGGTCCGGCCACGGCGCGCTGCCGGGCACCGACGGCTGGGTGAGCCTGCACCTGGCCGACCAGGCCGACCTCACCCTCCCCGAGCCCACGGACGCTCCGGGCGGCGACCTGACCGAGGCCGTGCTGCAGGCGCTGGCCCCCGGAGGGGCGTGGTTCTTCCGGCAGCTCGCCGACACGGTCGGCGCCGCGCGAGGCGAGAGCGTGTCCGACACCGACCTCGCAGCCACCCTGTGGGAGCTGGTGTGGTCGGGGCGGGTCACCAACGACACGCTCACCCCGCTGCGGGCGCTCACCCGCAGCGGCCGCACCGCCCACCGGTCCCGGCGACCGCCGCCGCGGGCCCGGATCGGCAGCGCCGGCCGTCGGCTCCCCTCACGCACCGGTCCTCCCGAGACCGCCGGCCGCTGGACGCTCCTCCCCGACCTCGACACCGACCCGACCCGGCGCGCGCACGCGGTCGCCGAGCGGCTGCTCGACCGGCACGGCGTGGTGACCCGCGGCGCGGTCGTGAGCGAGCGGGTCGCGGGCGGCTTCGCCGGCGTCTACCGCGTGCTCACCGCGTTCGAGGAGTCGGGGCGGTGCCGCCGCGGCTACTTCGTCGCCGGGCTCGGGGCCGCGCAGTTCGGCACGGCCGGTGCGGTCGACCGGCTCCGCACCTTTGCCGAGGTGCCCTCCGACGCCGCGCCCGAGGCGGTCACGCTGGCGGCCACCGACCCGGCCAACCCCTACGGCGCCGCGCTGTCCTGGCCGGAGCGCGCCGCCCCGGGCCGCGCGGACGACGCCGACGAGGGCTCCGGGCATCGCCCGGGGCGCAAGGCCGGCGCGCTGGTGGTGCTGGTCGACGGGCGGCTGGTGCTCTACGTCGAGCGCGGCGGCCGCACCCTGCTCACCTGGAGCGACGACGGCGACCTGCTCGGGCCGGCAGCGGCGGCGCTGGCCGAGGCCGTCGGCCGCGGCGCCCTCGGGAGGCTGACGGTCGAGCGCGCCGACGGGGCGCAGCTGCTGGGCGCCGGCCAGACGCCGCTGCGACAGGCCCTCCAGGACGCCGGCTTCGTGTCCACGCCGCGCGGGCTGCGGCTGCGGGGCTGAGCCGTGCCCGAGGGCGACACCGTCTTCCGCGCCGCCCGGGCGCTCGACACCGGGCTCTCCGGGCAGGTGCTGACCCGCACCGACCTCCGGGTGCCGGCGCTGGCCACCACCGACCTGCGCGGTGGCACGATCACCGGCACGGTCAGCCGCGGCAAGCACCTGCTCACCCGGATCCACCACGCGAGCGGCGACTGGACCCTGCACACCCACCTCAAGATGGAGGGACACTGGGCCATCCACCGTCCCGGTGAGCGCTGGCGACGCCCCGCCCACCAGGCACGGGTGGTCCTCGGCACCGCCCGCCGCGAGGCGGTCGGCTTCTCCCTCGGCATCGTCGAGCTGCTCCCGACCGACGACGAGGGCGGCGTCGTCGGTCACCTCGGGCCCGATCTGCTGGGCCCCGACTGGGACGAGGCCGTGGCGCTGGCCAGGCTGAGCGCCGATCCCGACCGCCCGCTGCGTGACGCGCTGCTCGACCAACGCAACCTGGCCGGCCTCGGCAACATGTACGTCGCCGAGCTGTGCTTCGTCTCCGGGGTCCACCCGGAGCGGCCCCTCGGTGAGGTGCCCGACCTCCCGCGGCTGGTCCGCACCGCCGCGTCGATGCTCGCGGTCAACAAGGAGCGACCGGTGCAGGCGACGACCGGTGACCTGCGCCGCGGCGAGCGGATGTGGGTCTACCGCCGCGACCGGCGGCCCTGCCGTCGCTGCGGGACACCGGTCGAGGTGGCGATGGCCGGTGAGCCGGGCCGGGAGCGGGCGTCGTACTGGTGTCCGCGCTGCCAGCCCGAGTGAGCGGGTGTCAGGCGGCGGAGGCGACGACGTCGCCGGCGGCCGGCTTGGCGACCTGGAGGGGCGTGGCCTCGACGGCGACCGGGGCCAGCTCGGCCTCCCGCTCGGCCACCGCGTCGCTCACCTCGCGGAGCACGGCTGACAGGGGCACGTCGAGGGCGCCGCACAGCGAGGCCAGCAGCTCGGAGGAGGCCTCCTTCTGCCCGCGCTCGATCTCGGAGATGTAGCCCAGGCTGACCCGCGCCTCGGCGGACACCTCGCGCAGGGTGAGGCCCCGGTGCATGCGACGGCTGCGCAGCACATCGCCGAGCAGCTGGCGGAACAGCACCATCCGAGGGTCCTCTCAGTCCGTCGTCGTGCGGGGACGATCTGGTGCAACGCTACCCGAGGCCGGGAACTTCCCGGGTGAGAACCTCGCCCAGCGCGTCGAGCGCGCGCCGGCAGGCGGCTCGCCGGACGGCCTCGCGGTCGCCCTCGAGGCGCAGCTCGCGTGCGCTGGCGCCGCGCGGCGACGCCACGGCCACGAACACCGTCCCGGCCGGCTTGCCCTCCTGGAGGTCTGGACCGGCCACCCCCGTCGTCGAGACGGCGTACGTCGACCCGCCGAGGCGGCGGGCACCCACGGCCATCGCCTCGGCGCAGGCCGCCGACACCACGCCGTGCTCGGCCACCAGAGCCGTCGGGACGCCCAGCACCGACTCCTTGAGGTCGGTGGCATAGGCCACCACGCCGCCGCGGAAGCTGCGCGAGGCGCCGGGCACGTCGGTGAGCAGCGCGGCCAGCATGCCGCCGGTGAGCGACTCCGCGGTCACCAGCGTCTCGCCCCGGGCCGCGAGCAGGTCGAGCACCCATCGGGCCGCCGGCTCCGGCGGGGTCGCGCGCGGGGTGGAGGACACAGCCGGATGCTAGCCGCCCGCCTGGGTGCGGCCGCCTAGGTTGGGGACATGCCGCTGCCGATCGAGCGCTACGCCGTCATCGGTGACCGCCACACCGCCGCGCTGGTCGGCGACGACGGCTCCATCGACTGGCTGTGCCTGCCCCGCTTCGACTCACCCGCCTGCTTCGCCGCGCTGCTCGGCTCCCCCGAGCACGGCCGGTGGCTGATCGGGCCGGTCGACGAGGCGACGGTGACCCGTCGCTATGTCGGTGACTCACCGCTGCTGGAGACGACGTTCACGACCGGGTCCGGCCGCGTCCGGCTGCTCGACGCGATGCCGACCGACGACGAGCGTGCCGACCTGGTGCGCCGGGTCGTCGGCGTCGAGGGCACCGTGCGGATGCGCCACGACTGGGTGGTGCGCGGCGGCTACGGCCGGGTGCGCCCGTGGGTGACACGCGAGGAGCACCAGCGCAGCGAGGTCATCATCGCCGTCTCCGGTCCCGACAAGCTGACCCTGCGCGGGCCGCGGCTCCCGGTCGGCGACGGCGGGCACCACCGTGACGAGTTCGACGTCACCGCGGGCGACGAGCTCACCTTCGTCACCACCTGGACGCCGTCCTGGCAGGACACTCCCGGTCCGCACCGGCCGGAGCGGGCCGAGCAGCAGGTCCGCGAGTGGCAGGAGTGGGCCGACCGGTGCCCGGCCGACGTACCGCACCGCGACGCGGTGGTGCGCAGCCTGGTCACCCTCCGGCTGATGAGCCATGCCGACACCGGCGGCATCGTCGCGGCGCCCACGACCTCGCTGCCGGAGGAGATCGGTGGCACCCGCAACTGGGACTACCGCTACTGCTGGCTGCGCGACGCCGCGCTGACCCTCGAGTCGCTGCTCACCGCGGGCTACACCGACGAGGCGGGCAGCTGGCGCCGCTGGCTGCTCCGGGCGGTGGCGGGCGACCCCGAGGACCTGCAGATCATGTACGCCGTCGACGGCGGCCGCGAGCTGCCCGAGCGGGAGCTCGACCACCTCCCCGGCTACGAGGGCTCCACGCCGGTGCGGATCGGCAACGGCGCCGTCGGCCAGCGGCAGCTCGACGTCCTCGGCGAGGTGATGATCGCCCTCGACCAGGCGCGCGACGAGGGGCTCGCCGAGAGCTCCTTCAGCTGGGGGTTGCAGGTGGCGCTGCTCGACCAGCTGGTCGCCGACCTCGACACCCCCGACAACGGTCTGTGGGAGATCCGCGGGCCGCTGCGCTACTTCACCCACTCACGGGTGATGGCCTGGGTGGCCCTCGACCGGGGTCTGCGCGGCATCGAGAGACACGGCCTCGACGGACCCGCCGACCGGTGGCGGGCCGCCCGCGACGCACTGCGCGAGGAGGTCGAGACCCGGGCCTTCGACCCCGACCGCGGCACCTTCGTCCAGCACCGCGACACCCGCGAGGTCGACGCCGCGCTGCTGGTGCTGCCCGGGGTCGGCTTCCTGCCCGGCGACGACCCACGGATGCTCGGCACCCTCCGCGCCGTGGAGGAGGACCTGCTCCACGACGGCCTGCTGCTGCGCTACCGCACCTCCTCGGGGGTCGACGGCGTGAGCGGCAGTGAGAGCCCGTTCCTGGCCTGCTCCTTCTGGTTGGTCTCGGCCTACGCCGCGGCGGGCCGTCGCGACGACGCCGAGGAGCTGATGGAACGGCTCGTCGCCCTCGCCAACGACGTGGGCCTGCTGGCCGAGGAGTACGACCCGCGGGCGGAGCGGATGCTGGGCAACTTCCCCCAGGCGTTCAGCCATCTCGCGCTGGTGCGCGCGGCGTTCGACCTGCGCCGACCGTGACCTGGGCCGGCCCTCGCTGCTCGGGACAGCGAGGGCCGGACCAGGGGTCTCGGACCCGTCGCGTCAGCGCCGGACGCGCACCGTCACCGTGGCGGTGGCGGGGTTGGTCGTGTCGTTGCCGAGGTAGCGGATCTCGATGTCCTGCGGCCCGAGCGTGTCGAACGGGCCGACCCGCAGCCGGACCGTGCCGCGCACCAGGGTGCCGGAGGCGACCGGGGCGCCGTCGACGTAGGCCTCGACCTCGCCGGTGGCCCGCCGGCCGTCCGCGCGCACCTGGACGGTGATCCAGGCCTGGCCCCGGTGGACCTTGACCGCCTTCGGCGACACCCTCGCCCGCACCGTCGCGTCCGCCCGATGCGGCACCGTCATGCCGACGACCTCCGGGTTGTGGTCGGAGGCGCGATAGACGTCGGGCGCATAGAAGTCGGTCAGGTTGTAGTTGCGCCGGCTGTACTCGAACGCCACCGCCTCGTTGGCGTTGATCTCCCACACGTCCGCGCCGGTCACCGTCGTCAGCGCGGCGTCGTTGGCCAGCACGTGGTCCAGCGAGCCCGACAGCCCGCTGAAGCTGTACGACGCGTCGCGGGGGTCGTCGGAGGCGACCTTGGTGAACCCGGCGTCGTAGAGGACGTGCATCGGGTCCTCCTGGGTGTAGGAGTTGAAGTCGCCGGTCAGGAAGACCTTGGTCACCCCGCGGTCGGCGGCGAAGCCGTCGGCGAAGTCGACCAGCGCCGCCGCCTGACGGGTCCGGTCGCCGTTGAACGCGCCCTGGTCGCCGTTGGCGTTGTCACCGGTGGCGGGCGGACTGCTGTCGCCCTTGGACTTGAAGTGGTTGACGACGACGGCGAAGCCGTCAGCGTCCTGGCCGCCGACCGCCTTGAACACCTGGGCCAGCGGCTCACGGGCGTTGCTGAAGGCCGGGTCGCCGACGAGGACGCGGGACCCGCCCACGGGGACGACCGTCGACGGGTCGTAGATGAACGCCGTCCGGATCACGTCCTGGTCGGCCAGGTCGGGCAGGTCGGCCGGGTCCGGCGACGGCGCGTAGGCCCACCGGGTCGAGCCGGCCGCCGCGTTGAGGGCGTCGACCAGGGTCGCCAGCGCGGCGTCGCGGTCGGTCTCGCCGGTGACCGGGCCGAGCTTCACGGAGTTCTCGATCTCCTCCAGCGAGACCACGTCGGCGTTGAGCGCGTTGATGGCGGCGACGATCTTGTCCTGCTGGCGCTGCAGGTCCTCGACCTGCGCGGCGCCGCGGGGCCCGTCGGGCGTGCACGACCGGTCGGTCACCGGGTCGCCCACGCGGTCGTTGTAGTAGGTGCAGGCGCCGCCGGCCGCCACGAACTCCTCGCCCGTGGTGCTGAAGTAGTTGAGCACGTTGAAGGTCGCCAGCGTCAGGTCGCCGCCCACCGGCTCGGGGGCCGGGGTGCGGGTGTCGCCGAAGGTCACCACGTCGGTGCCCTCGTCGGTCACCTGGTGGGTGGGCTGGAACTTCCAGGCGCTGTTGCGGTAGTCGAGGATCACCGGCTGGTTCAGGGTGGCCGGTGCCCCGACGCGGACCGTGTTGGTCGGGCTCAGCCAGGGCAGGGCGATCGAACTGCCGGTCGCGGACAGGAAGTTGGTCGAGGCGCCGTCGTCGAGCACCACCTTGCGGGCGTCGTTGTCGGCCTTGACGGCGTCGAGCTCCGGCGTGCCGACCCTGGCGACGTCGGTGGGCTGGATGAGCGGGTGTCGCCGGTCGCGAGCCACACCTCGGCGTACTGGTTGGTGGTGTAGTTGTTGGTCACCGTGAAGTCGTCGGTCGGGGCGAGCAGCTCGCTCTCGTGCGCCTCCCGGTCGGCCTCGGTCGTGGGGTACGCCGTGGCGAGGGGGTCACCGGCTGCGGGGTGCCGCCCAGCTTGACCACGCCGCCGGTGGCCGGCACCAGCTCGGTGAGGCCGGCGAACTCCTGGACCGGCGCGGTGACCTCGACCAGGTCGCCGATCTGCGGGTCGGCAGCCATGCCGGCCGCGCCGAAGACGTAGACCGCGTCGGAGGCACCCGGTGTGGCGTCGGTGCCGCCGCCGGTGCCCTCGGTCTGGATGACGAACCCGTTGAAGCCGCCGGTGGGGTAGGCCGCGGTGACCACGCCACGGGTGATCACGGTCTGCCCGAGCAGCGGGCTGACCGCCGCGTCGGTGCCCTGGATCTCGGCGATGGAGACCTCCGAGGGCGGCGGAGGCGGCGGCGCGCCACCGCCGTTCGTGGGCGTCGGAGCGGCCAGGGAGAAGTCGGCCGCGTTGTTGTCGGTGTCGGTGCCGGCGGCCGAGCGCTGGGCCGACTGGGAGGCGCTGGTGGTCGGTCCGGTGGCGGTCTCGAAGGAGCTGGACGACGCGAGCCCGACCATGTCGACGACGTCCGCACGGCCGGCCATGTCTCCGGTGTCGGTGACCGGGGTGGTGCCGTTGAGCAGGTAGACCTGACCGCCGCCGCCCGCCATGTTGAGGACGGGGAGCGCGGTGGCGTCCGGGGTGGGCAGCGCGACGCCGTTGGTGCCCGCGCCCGTCATCTGGATCAGGAAGTGGCCGCCGGCCGCCACGGTTCCCGACAGGGCGTAGGGGTTGCCGCCGCTGCTGCCGCCCGTCGATCGGTAGTGGACCGACAGCCCGTTGAGGTCGATGTCGGCCGCCGTGGGGTTGTAGAGCTCCACGAAGTCGGCGTTGTAGACCGCGCCGCTGTTGCCGCCGGCGCCGTAGACCTCACTGATCACCAGGCCGGTGCCGGCCGGGTTGGCCTGAGCGGCGGGGGCCAGCAGGACACCGGTGCCGGCGAGCGCGAGCGCGCCCGCCGCCAGCGGCAGCGCCGCCCGTCGGAGTGCACGGCGGTCGGACGACAGGGGCAGCTTGGAGCGGACAGGCACGGAACCTCCCGAGATCGGCGGTGGCTTGCGGGCCTCACCCTAGCCAGGGGTCCGCGGGGTCGCGCTACCCCCGCGCGCCGAAATTCTCGGTTTCGGTCAGGTGAACGACCGGCCGCAAGTCGTCCGGCTCAGGCGGTCGAGCCCCGAAGAGCGTGCCGCTGGCGCCAGACATCGCGGAAGAACTCGTAGCCCGACCACAACGTCATCACGACGGCCCCGGCCAGCATCACCTGGGCCAGGTAGAACAGCACCTCACCCACCGTGCCGAACCGGTCGAAGGCTCCGCCGTGGGCGTCGCCGTGGGGCAGCGGCAGGCACAGACCCGCCAGCGCCACCGCCTGGAGGGTGGTCTTGATCTTGCCGCTCTGGTTGGCCTGGAGCACGACGTGCTTGAGGATCGAGAGCCGCAGCAGCGTCACCGACCACTCCCGGACCAGCACCACGATGGTCACCCACCACCAGATGTCCCCGACCAGCGACAGCCCGATGAACGCCATGCCGGTGATCGCCTTGTCGGCGATCGGGTCGGCGATCTTGCCGAAGTTGGTGACCAGGTTGCGGGCGCGCGCGATGTCGCCGTCGATCTTGTCGGTGATCATCGCGGCGACGAAGATCACGAAGGCCACGCATCGCCACAGGATCGAGTCGCCGCCCTCCTGGAGCAGCGCCCAGCCGAACACGGGCACCATCAGGATGCGCAGCGTGGTCAGCACGTTGGGCAGGTTGAGGTTGCTGACCTCGGTGGTCTGCTCACCCATCCGCGCCTCCGCTGTCTGCTGCCGTCATCGGGACCGCCACCAGGTCCGCACCGTCGCTCTCCACGACCCGGGCCAGGACCAGGTCTCCCCTCGCGGGGTCCGGTGACCCCTCGAGCCCGGCCAGGGTGGTGACGCCGTCGACCTCTGGTCCTTGGTGGTCGGCCCGGCCCTCGGGCCCGGTGTCCCCCGACGATTCAACCAGGACTCGCACCTGCTCGCCGACCCGCGCGGCCGCGCGCTGGGCGGTGAGCTCCTCGACGAGGTCGGTGACGTGGGCGACCCGGGAGCGGATCTCGTCGGGGTCGTGCTGGTCGTCGTACGTCGCCGCCTCGGTGCCGTCCTCGTCGGAGTAGCCGAACACGCCGGTCACGTCGAGCCGGGCCGCGACGAGGAAGTCGCACAGCGTCGCCACGTCCTCCTCGGTCTCGCCGGGGAAGCCGACGATCACGTTGGAGCGGACACCCGCCGTCGGCGCGACGGCGCGCACCTGGTCGAGCAGCCCCAGGAACGCGTCGGGATCGCCGAAGCGCCGCATCCGGCGCAGCACGGCGGGCGCGGCGTGCTGGAAGGACAGGTCGAAGTACGCCGCCACCCCGGGCGTGCCGGCGATCGCCTCGACCAGTGAGGGGCGCATCTCGGCGGGCTGCAGGTAGGACACGCGCACCCGGTCGACACCGTCGACCATCGCCAGCTCGGGCAGCAGCGTCTCCAGCAGCCGCAGGTCGCCGAGGTCCTTGCCGTAGGACGTGGAGTTCTCGCTGACCAGGAACAGCTCGCGCACCCCCTGCTCCCCCAGCCAGCGGGCCTCGGCCAGCACGTCGGACGGGCGTCGGCTGACGAACGAACCGCGGAACCGCGGGATCGCGCAGAACGAGCATCGGCGGTCGCAGCCGCTCGCCAGCTTGAGCGCGGCGGTCGGGCCGGTGTCGAGCCGCACCCGGTCGGCGAGTCCGTGGCCGGGCACCACGGCGTCGGTGTCCTGCCGGTCGACCGGCGACAGCGGGAGCAGCAGCCGGCGGTCCTGCGGCGTCGGCGCGGCCGGGCGGTCACCCGCGAGCACCGCCCGCAGCCGGGCCGCGATGTCGGGGTAGTCGTCGAAGCCGAGGACGGCATCGGCCTCCGGCAGCGAGTCGGCCAGCTCGCCGCCGTACCTCTCGGCCAGGCAGCCCACGGCCACCACCGCCTGGGTGCGGCCCTCGGCCTTGAGGTCGGCCGCCTGGAGCAGCACGTCGACGGAGTCCTTCTTGGCGCTCTCCACGAAGCCGCAGGTGTTCACCACCACCGTCTCGGCGTCCTCGGCATCGGCCACCAGCTCGAAGCCCTCGGCGGCGAGCCGCCCGGCCAGCTCCTCGGAGTCGACCTCGTTGCGCGCACACCCGAGCGTCACCAGCGCCACCGTGGGTCGGTGCGCGGCTCGGGGCTGGTCGGTCGTCGTCATGAGATGTCGAGTATGCCCGGGTGACCCCTCGGCCCCGGCCCGCGGCCCTCCGATGGCCGGTCACCGGCGGGGCACCACGCGCGGCCGCCTAGCCTGGAAGGGTGTCGATCGAGGTCACCACCGTCGTTGACGACGCCGCCGCGGAGCTGTGGCGGCAGGTGCACAACACGGTGATCCCCGCCACCCCCCTGACCTCGAGCGAGGTGCGCGACCGTCGACGGCGCAACCGCCTGACCTTGGCCCACGCCGCCGGAGTCCTGGTCGGCAACGCGACCGTGCGCCCGGCCACCGACCAGCGACCGCCCACCGTCATCGTGCGGATCCTGCCGGAGCATCGTCGCCATGGCTACGGCACCGAGTACCTCCAGCGGCTGCTGACCGACGACCCTGCCCTGCGCGCCGGCGACCTCGCGACGGTCGTCCTGTGCGCCAACCACGACGGCCTCTCGTTCGCCCGACGCCACGGCTTCGTCGAGGTCGAGCGCTACCAGGTCGGCGGCGCCGAGTACGCCGACCTGGTCCGGCGCCGCTGACGCCCGGGTGGCGACGGGCCCGGTCGGACGTCCCGCAGGACCGGCAGGCTCAGCCGCCGTCGTAGGTCGCGGAGGCGGAGTGACCGAGCTCGCCGAGGCGGCCTTGCTCCTCGCCGTTGACGACCACCTCGACGCCACCGTCGGAGGAGTCGAGACGCAGCGGCGGGACCACGTCGAGTCGGCGCGACTCACCGAAGGCGAGGTCGCCGGTGAAGGCGATGCGGCCGTTGCCGTCGCGGACCACCACGTGGGCTCCCCCGCCGGCGGCACGCAGCAGCACCGGCACGGCCTTGCCGCTCGCGCCGGCTCCGTGCACACCGCCCGAGCCCGCACCGAGACCGGCCACCCGCTGCTGCGGCATTGGCGACTCGATCACCAGCCGGGCCACCGACCAGGCCAGCACCACGGCCATCACGGCCGCCACCAGGACCGACCAGCGCGGGCTCCCTCGCGGCGGCACGGGGTCCCGGTCAGGGAGGGCGGCCGGCCGAGCGACCGAAGGGGCACCGATCACCACCGGGCGGTCGGCGTACAGCTCGTCGTAGCCCGCGACCAGCGGAGCGGCGTCCAGTCCCAGCACCCGAGCCAGGGTCCGCAGGTGGCCGCGCGCATAGAAGTCACCGCCACAGGCGCGGAAGTCGTCGCGCTCCACGGCCTCGAGCACCCGCGCCGGGATGCGGGTCCGGGTCGCGAGCTCGTCGAGGGTCAGGGCCAGGCGCCGGCGGGCCTGCAACAGCTGTGGGCCCAGCACCGGGTCGGCGACCGGCCACACGATCGCCTCGGTCAGCTCCTCGTCGTCGGTGCGCGCGCCGGCCGAGGCGGCGCCCGGGTCGAGCAGCGCACCGTCCCCGCGGCGCAGCTCGGCGTCCTCGGGGAGCACGATCGCCACCGTGTCCTCGGCGCCGAGGGCGTCGAGGGCGAGGGCACCGTCGACGGAGGCGTCTCCCGGCCCGTGGGGAAGGTGCGGCCGACCGCGGCCCAGCCGGGCCACCGCGCCCAGGCCGGCACGGCCGGGCAGCCGGTCGGCCAGCGCGGAGATCCCGGACGCGAGGACCGGCCGCGGGTCCCGCCAGTGGGGAGCGGACGGAGGAGGTGCGTTCGTTGCGGCCTCCGGCTCCGCGGCCGGGGAGTACGCCGGAGCGGCCACGGCGAGCGCGGCCAGTGCCGCCACCGGGTCGCCGTCGCCGACCACGCGGGTGCCGAGCCCGAGCGGCACCCGGGCCTCCCGGCCACCGGCGTCGACGAGTCGGATCAGTCCGTCGCGCAGTCCGGACCGGGGGTGCAGCTCGGCCGCGCTGACCTCGGACCAGGGACTGCCGGCCCACCGGCGGCCACGCCGGATCCGGACGCCGTCGGCGTCGGCGACGACCAGGGGTGCCCGTGAGTCGAGCAGCCCACCCAGGAAGAGCAGCGCCAGCCCGGCCAGGACGATGGTCAGCAGCCAGTCCAGCGTGCTGGCGGAGGTCAGCGCTCGTCCGAGATAGGCCGCCGCCACCGCCGCCGCCGAGACCCCGATGGCGCCCAGCAGCGCCCCGCGCCGGCGTACCTCCACGACCGGGGCCGCGGGCGCCTCGCCGTCCGCCTCGATCGGCTCGGACAGCACCGGCCCGCTCACGCCTCCCCCTGCAGGGTCACCAGCACCGACTCGAGCTCGTCGGGCTTGACCAGCACGTCACGCGCCTTCGAGCCCTCGCTCGGGCCGACGACGCCGCGCGACTCCAGGATGTCCATCAGCCGGCCGGCCTTGGCGAACCCGACCCGCAGCTTGCGCTGCAGCATCGACGTCGAGCCGAACTGCGTGGAGACGACCAGCTCGATCGCCTGCACCACGAGGTCCATGTCGTCGCCGATGTCGTCGTCGAGCTCGCGCTTGGACGAGGCCGGCGCGGTGACGTCCTCGCGGTAGGTCGGTGCCAGCTGGCCCTTGACGTGCTTGACGACCTGGTGGATCTCGGCCTCGGTGACCCACGAGCCCTGCACGCGCACCGGCTTGGAGGCACCCATCGGCAGGAACAGCCCGTCACCCTGACCGACCAGCTTCTCCGCGCCCGGCTGGTCGAGGATGACCCGGCTGTCGGCGAGGCTCGAGGTGGCGAACGCCAGCCGCGACGGCACGTTGGCCTTGATCAGCCCGGTGACCACGTCGACCGACGGTCGCTGGGTCGCGAGCACCAGATGGATGCCCGCCGCGCGGGCCAGCTGGGTGATCCGGACGACGGCGTCCTCGACGTCGCGCGGGGCGACCATCATCAGGTCCGCGAGCTCGTCGACGACCACGAGCAGGTAGGGGTACGGCGCCAGCTCGCGCTCGCTGCCCGGCGGCACCGTGACCTTGCCCGCCCGCACCGCCTTGTTGAAGTCATCGATGTGCCGGAAGCCGAAGTTGGCCAGGTCGTCGTAGCGCATGTCCATCTCGCGCACGACCCACTGCAGCGCCTCCGCCGCCTTCTTGGGATTGGTGATGATCGGCGTGATCAGGTGCGGGATGCCCTCGTAGGCGTTGAGCTCGACCCGCTTGGGGTCGACCATGATCATCCGCACCTCGTCGGGCGTGGAGCGCATCAGCACCGAGACCACCATCGAGTTGATGAAGCTCGACTTGCCGGAGCCGGTGGCGCCGGCGACCAGCAGGTGCGGCATCTTGGCCAGGTTGGCGACCACGAAGCCGCCCTCGACGTCCTTGCCGAGCCCCGCGAGCATCGGGTGGTGGTCGCTGCGCGCGGTGCTCGACCGCAGCACATCACCGAGGGAGACGATCTCCTTGTCCGTGTTGGGGATCTCGATGCCGATCGCCGACTTCCCCGGGATCGGGCTGAGGATGCGGACGTCGGCCGACGCGACGGCGTAGGCGATGTTCTTCGAGAGCGCGGTGACCTTCTCGACCTTGACCGCGGGACCGAGCTCGACCTCGTAGCGGGTGACCGTGGGCCCGCGGGTGTAGCCGGTGACCTGCGCGTCGATGCCGAACTCCTCGAGCACCTGCGTCAGCCGGTCGACGACGTCGTCGGAGGCGCGCGACCGCGGCTTGTGCGGCGAGCCGGCCTTGAGCACCTGGCTGTCGGGCAGCGAGTAGGTCACGTCGCCCGACAGCGCCAGCTGCTCGACCCGGGGCGGGAGCGGGGTGTGCGGCGGCGGGGTCAGCTCGACCTTCTCCTCCGCGGCGGGGACCTGGGCCGGCACCTCGACACCCGCCGTGGCCTCCTCGGCGGTGTCGGCCGACCGCCGCCGCTTGCGGACCTCGCGGTCCTCCAGCACGGGCGAGTCGTAGGCCGGCATGCCGTCGGGCTCGAAGTCGTCGCCCTTGCGCCGGCGGCGCGCTCGCACCGGCTGGGTGGCGTCCGGGTCGGCGTCGTCGACGGGGTGGCGTCCGAGAGCGCGGTCGCGGAGGGCAGCGAGCCGTCGCGGGATCTGGTAGACCGGCGTGGCGGTGATCACCAGGACGCCGAACAGCGCCACCAGGGCGAGCACCGGCACCACGACGTAGGGCGTCCGGAGCAGGTCGAGCAGCAGCGAGGAGACGACGAAGCCGATCGCCCCGCCACCCTCGCGCAGGTCGGTGGTGTCGCCCAGGTCGGGCTGCGGGTTGCCGGCGGCGAGGTGCACGATGCCGAGCAGACCGAGCGCCAGCGAGCTCCAGCCGACCACCTGGCGGCCGGCGGGGCCGTGGTGGACGGGGTCGCGCATCGTGCGCCACCCGACATAGACCAGCGCCAGCGGCACCAGCCAGCCGACCTTGCCGACCGAGCCGGACACCACGGTCCGGGCGAGCTCCATGACCGACCCGGGCACCTGCCACCACACCGCGGCGGCCGACACCACGGCCAGCGCCAGCATCAGCAGCCCGACGCCGTCGCGACGGTGCTCCGGCTCGAGGTCGCGCGCGGCACCACCGATCCGGCGAGCCACCGCCCCGAGGGCGTGGGCCACGCCCAGCCACACGGCGGCGAGACTGCGCCCGATCGCGTGGAGGAAGCGGTAGACCGGACCGGGGCCCTTGCGCACCGCCGGCGGCGGAGTCCGCCGGGTGAGCGCGCTGGACCGACCGCGGCCGGTGCTGCGGGTACTCCGGGATCGGGAACGGGACCTGGTCGTGGCGCTCTTGCCGCGCGTGGACGTGCTCCTGCTCCGCGACCCCGGCGGGGAAGACGTACGGGTCGCCATGGTGTGACCTTAGGTGCTCGTCACACCAGCATCACGCACCCCAGGAGCGTGTCGCCGCCCCAGGAGTCACCGCCCCCCGGTCAGCGGGCGGCCAGCGCCGTGAGCCAGGGCCACACGACGAGGGCCGTCGGGAGCACCAGCAGCGCGGCCGCGGCGACCCTCACGACCGCGGCCTGGAGCCGATGCTCCCGCGGGTCGGCAAGCAGCTCGACCCGGGTCGCCAGACCGTCCTCGGCCGCCCCCAGTGCCCCGTCGGGATGGCCCGCCCCGGTCATCGCCCCGAGCGCACGCTGCAGCTCCGGTCCCCGGCCGTCGCGAGCAGCGGCCCGGTCCGCGTGCGCCTCGACCAGCAGCGCCACCTCGGCGCGCGCCGTACCGCTGCGGACGCCGCGCGGGAAGGACCGCTGGAACACCGTGAACCACTCCAGCAGCAGGTCGTGGCGGGCCTTCAGGTGGGCGCGCTCGTGCGCCAGCACGGCCGCCAGCTCACCGGAGCCGAGCCGGCTCAGCGCGCCCGAGGAGAGCACGATGCGCGAGCGCCGCATGCCCGGCAGGCAGTAGGCCACGGGCAGCGGGTGCTCCAGCACCCGGACGTCGTTCTCGTCGACGCGGTGCCCGACCAGGTCGACCTGGTGCCGGTGCCGGCGCCGCAGCGACCTGAGCTCGGTGCCGACCCGGTGACCGGTGAGGAGGAGCCGCCCGACGACGAGCGCGGTCAGCAGCAGCGCCGCGCCCGCCACGACGTACGACGGCCACCCGGGGTCGGTGTGCCACACCCGGTCGGTCACCACCGCCAGACCGCCGCCCAGCGCGGACAGCACCGCGGCCAGCGCGACCGCCTGCCACAGCACGAGCGTGGCCGCCGGGGTGCGCCGCAGCCGCGGCATCCGGCCCAGGGCGGCGGGCAGCGCCCCGGACAGCACCAGGGCGAGCAGGCCCAGCGTCAGCGGGGTCACGTCAGCGGTCGAGGTCGGCCAGCGCCCGACGCAGGGCGTCGAGGTCGGCGGCCGACGCGTCGCCGACGAAGGCGACCAGCGCCTGTCCGCGGTCGTCGCGGGTGAAGTCGGACAGTGCCTCGTGCATCAGCTCGGCGGTGAGCTCGGCGCGTGAGGCGCGCGGCCGATAGCGGAACGCCCGCCCGGCGCGCTCCTGGGTGACCAGGGCCTTGCGAGCCAGTCGGTCCAGCACCGTCATCACGGTGGTGTAGGCGACGTCCCGGTCAGGCACCAACGCGGCGTGCACCTCGCGCACGGTCATCGTGGTGTCCTCGTCGGCGGCCCAGAGCACATCCATGACCGCGCGCTCGAGCTCGCCAAGGTGAGGCTTCCCTGTGTGAGGCATGGCACCAGCCTAGGGGCAGCCCCGAGTTGTTACTACTTGATGTCGTAGGTGTTGAATGTCCACTAGAAATCAGTGTCACCGCCACTCACCCGAGGAGTCGCCGCGTGGACGTCCTGGACATCGCCCGCTGGCAGTTCGGCATCATCACCGTCTACCACTTCCTGTTCGTCCCACTCACCGTCGGTCTCACCGCGCTGATCGCGGTGCTCGAGACCCAGTGGGTGCGGACCAAGAACCCGGAGTACCTTCGCCTGACGAAGTTCTTCGGCCGTCTGTTCCTGATCAACTTCGCCATCGGCGTCGTCACCGGCATCGTGCAGGAGTTCCAGTTCGGCATGAACTGGTCCGACTACTCCCGCTTCGTCGGCGACATCTTCGGTGCGCCGCTCGCGGTCGAGGGGCTGCTGGCGTTCTTCCTGGAGTCCACGTTCCTCGGGTTGTGGATCTTCGGGTGGGACAAGATGCCGCGCGCCGCGCACGCCGGGATGATGTGGCTGGTCCACCTGGGCACGCTGGCCTCGTCCTGGTTCATCCTCGCGGCCAACTCCTGGATGCAGCACCCGGTCGGCTACACCTACAACGCCGACACGGGGCGCGCCGAGCTCACCGACTTCTGGGCCGTGATGTTCAACAAGGTCCAGCTGGTGACCTTCCCCCACGTCGTGCTGTCGGCCTACATGACCGCGGGTGCCTTCATCCTCGGCGTCGCCGCCTACCTCTACATGAAGGAGAAGCACGCCGACGACCGGCCGCTCTACCACCGGGCGATCCGCTTCGGCGCCGTGGTGACCCTGATCGCCGGCCTCGGCGTCGCGATCAGCGGTGACGTGCAGGGCAAGATCATGACCGAGGTCCAGCCCATGAAGATGGCCGCCGCCGAAGGCATCTACGACACCACGGACAGCGCACCGTTCTCGGTCCTCACCATCGGCAAGCTCGACGGGTCCGAGGCCACCAACATCATCGAGATCCCCGGCCTGCTGAGCTTCCTCGGCACCGGCTCGACCGGGGGCACCATCGAGGGCATCAACGACCTGCGCGAGCAGTACCAGCAGGAGTACGGCCAGGACCCGGGCGCGGCCTACTACAGCCCGGGCGACTACACCCCCGTCATCCCCATCACCTACTGGTCGTTCCGGTTCATGATCGGGCTCGGCCTGTTCGCCGCGGCCGGGGCCGCGCTCATCCTCTGGCTGACGCGCGGCGGACGGATGCCCACCGCACGCTGGGTCGGCACCCTCGGACTGCTGTTGCCGCTGGCCCTGGTGTTCGGCAACTCGTGGGGCTGGATCTTCACCGAGATGGGCCGGCAGCCCTGGGCGGTGTTCGGCCTGATGACCACCGAGAGAGCGGTCTCACCGGGCGTGAGCACCTTCGAGGCCGCCACCTCGCTGATCGTGCTGACGCTGCTCTACGCCGTCCTCGCGGTCGTCGAGATCAAGCTGCTCGCGAAGTACATCAAGCGCGGCGCCGAGCCGTTCGAGGAGCCACCGGACGTCCCGTTCGGCGGCAGCGGCGACAGCGACCGCCCGATGGCGTTCGCCTACTGAGAGGGAGGAGACTGACATGGAGCTCACCACCGTCTGGTTCAGCCTGATCGCCATCCTGTGGATCGGCTACTTCGCCCTCGAGGGCTTCGACTTCGGCGTCGGCATGCTGCTGCCCGTCCTCGGCAGGGAGGAGAAGGAGCGCCGGGTCCTCTACAACACGATCGGCCCCGTCTGGGACGGCAACGAGGTGTGGGTGCTGGTGGCCGGCGGCGCGACGTTCGCCGCCTTCCCCGAGTGGTACGCCACCTTGTTCAGCGGCTTCTACCTGCCGCTGCTGCTGATCCTGGTCGCGCTGATCGTGCGCAACCTCGCCTTCGACTACCGCGGCAAGCGGGACGACGACGGCTGGCGGGCCCGCTGGGACGCCGCGGCCATCTTCGGCTCCTACCTGCCCGCGATCCTGTGGGGCGTGGCGTTCGCCAACATCGTGGCCGGTGTCCCGATCGACGAGAACAAGGAGTTCACCGGCAACCTGTTCACGCTGCTCAACCCCTTCGGGCTGCTCGGCGGCCTGGTCACCATGGGCCTGTTCCTGACCCACGGCTCGATGTTCATCGCGCTCAAGACCGAGGGCGACATCCGGGAGCGCGCCCGCGCGCTGTCGGTCAAGCTCGGGCTCGGCACCGCCGTGGTCGCCGTGGTGTTCCTGGTGTGGACGCTGGTCAAGTCGGGGTGGGAGGTGCCGGCGCTGATCCTGTTCGTGCTCGCCGCCGCCTCGCTGCTCGGTGCGATCTTCATGTCCATGCAGGGACGTGAGGGCTGGGCGTTCATCGGCACCTTCGCGACGATCGCGCTGGCGGTCGCCGGGCTGTTCGTGGTGCTGTTCCCCAACGTGATGCCCTCGACGACCGACGTGGCCTACTCCCTGACCACGACGAACGCCTCGGCGACGCCGTACACCCTGAAGGTGATGACCTGGGTGGCGGTGATCTTCACGCCGATCGTGCTCGCCTACCAGTCGTGGACCTACTGGATCTTCCGCAAGCGGATCGGGACCCAGCACATCCCGGAGCCCATCCGGGATACCGTCTCTGCTTGATGAGGCCACTGGACCCACGGATCCAACCGTTCCTCCGGCCGGCCCTCCGCCCTCTGGGTGGGGTGCTGGCCGGAGGCGTCTCCGGTGGCTTGCTGACCGTCGCCCAGGCGTTCGCGATGGGCGTGCTGCTGGTCCGCCTGGTGTCCGAGCCGGGGTCGGACTCGTGGCACCAGCCGGCGTGGTGGCTGGCCGGGATCGTGGTGGCGCGGGCGCTGGCCGCCGCGGTCGTCGACGCCGCGTCGGCCACGGCCGCCGGTGCGGTGTCGGTGCCGCTGCGGCACCGGCTGGTCGAGAGCGCCTTCGCCCTCGACGCGCAGCAGCTGGCCCGCCGGCGTACCGGTGAGCTGGCGCTCCTCGCCACCCGCGGGATGGCCGCGATCGAGCCCTACCTCACCCGCTACGTCCCGACCATGGTGCTCGCCGGCGTGCTGCCCGCCGCGACCGTGCTGGCGATCTTCTGGCTCGACTGGCTCAGCGGCCTGATCGTGCTCCTCACCCTGCCGCTGGTCCCCGTCTTCGCGATCCTGATCGGGCTGGCCACCAAGGACCGCGCCGACAAGCAGTGGCGCACCCTGTCGGTGCTGTCCGGGCACTTCCTCGACGTGGTGCGCGGGCTGCCGACGCTGGTGGCCTACCGACGCGCGGGCGCCCAGTCGGCCTCGATCCGGCGGATCACCGACCGCTATCGACGCGCGACCCTCGAGACGCTCAAGATCGCCTTCGCCTCCTCCGCGGCACTGGAGCTCATCGCCACCATCTCCGTGGCCCTGGTCGCGGTCAGCGTCGGCCTGCGGCTGGCCAGCGGCAGCGTCGACTTCGAGACCGCCATGGTCGTGCTGCTGCTCGCCCCCGAGGCCTACTGGCCGCTGCGTCGCGTCGGCGCGGAGTTCCACGCCGCCGCCGAGGGCGCCGCCGCCTTCGAGGAGGCCTCCGTGCTCCTCGACACCGGGTTGACCCGGCAGAAGTTCGGGGAGCACGAGGCGCCTGCCGGCCGAACTTCTGCCGGGTCAACCCGAAGTTCTGCCGGGTCAACCGGGATCGAGGTGGCCGGCCTGACGCTGGGGTACGCCGGTCGGGAGCGGCCGGTGGTCAGCGGGCTGGACGCGCGGTTCCCCTCCCCGGGGATGACCGCGGTGGTGGGGCCCTCGGGATGCGGCAAGTCGACGCTGCTGGCCGCGCTGCTGGGTGAGCTCGAACCCCGAGAGGGGCGGATCGTGGTGGCCGGCACCGAGCTGGCAGACCTCGACCCGGCCGACTGGCACGCGCAGGTGGCGTGGGCCCCCCAGCGCCCGTGGCTGACCGCGGGCAGCATCGCCGCCAACCTCCGCGTCGGCGCCCGCGAGGCGACCGACGAGCAGCTGTGGGAGGCGCTCGCCCGGGTCCGGCTGGCCGAGGTGGTGCGCGCGCTTCCCGAGGGTCTCGCCCACCGGCTCGGCGACGACGGCGCCGGGCTGTCCGCCGGGCAGCAGGCCCGCCTGTCGCTGGCCCGCGTGGTGCTGGCCGACCGTCCGGTCGTGGTGCTCGACGAGCCCACCGCCCACCTCGACACCGAGACCGAGGCGGTGCTCCTCGACACCCTGCGCGACCTCGCGCGGACGGCCTGCGTGGTGGTCGTCGCCCACCGGCCCGCCGTCGTCGAGGCCGCCGACCACGTGCTCACCCTCCCGGACGCGGTCACCGCCCCACCGGCAGGCGCCGCGGGGACCGCGGGGCCTCCCACCAGCGCGGACACCCCCGAACCCGGCCCCGCCACGCGCGAGGCGCCGACGCAGACTCAGGCCACCGCGTCCACCCCGGCCGACGACGACCGGGGTGCCGCCCGCAGCTGGCTCGGCACCCTCCTCGGCACGCTGTCGGTCGCCTCCGGCGTCGCGCTGACCGCGACCGCCGCCTGGCTGATCACGCGTGCCTCGGAGCACCCGCCCGTCCTCGTGCTGATGGTCGCCATCGTGGGCGTGCGGACCTTCGGCCTGGCGCGTCCGGTGCTGCGCTACGCCGAGCGGCTGGTGTCCCACGATGCGGCGCTGCGCCTGCTCGCGGAGCGGCGCGCCCTGGTCTACGACGGCCTGGTGCCGTTGGTCCCCGGCGGCCTCGGCCGGCGCCGCGGAGATCTGCTCTCCTCCATCGTGGACGACGTCGACTCGCTCGTCGACGAACGGCTCCGGGTCCGCCAGCCGGCGTGGACCGCGGTCGGGGTCGGCGGGCTCGCCACCCTGCTGGCCCTGCTGCTCAGCCCGGTCGCGGGTCTGGTCACCGCGGCGGTCGTCGGGGTCGGCGCCCTGGGCGGACTGGTCGCCCACCGCGGGGTGGCGTCCGCCGAGCCGGAGTTCGTCGCGGCCCGCGCCGCCCTGTCCGAGCTGGTCGAACAGATCCTCGCCAGTGCCCGCGACCTGGTCCTCTGGGGCGCCGACGATGCCGCGCTCGACGACCTCGACCGGGCCGGCGTACGCCTCTCGCGCGCGGTGCGCCGCTCCGCCCGCGCGGTCGCCATCGGCCGGATGCTGCCCCTGCTGGCCGGTGGCGCGGGCTTCCTCGCCATGGCCGCGCTGGTCCCGGCCGACGCCGTGTCCCCCGCCCTGCGTGCCCTGCTGGTGATGCTGCCGATCGCCCTGGTCGACCCCCTCGCCATGCTCCCCGACGCCGGCGCCCTCTCGGTGCGTACGACGGCCGCGCAGCGGCGCCTCGACGACCTCGCCGCCCTTCCCGCGACGGTCGACGACCCGTCCGCGCCGACGCACGCCGACCTCTCCCACCCGCGCGCCGCCAGCGAGGGGCTCACCGCCGGGTGGGGCGGCGCCGATGTGCTCGTCGACCTCGACGTCGACCTGCCCGCAGGCGGCCGGGTCGGGCTGGTCGGCACCTCCGGCACCGGCAAGTCGACCTACGCCGCGGTCCTGATGCGCTTCCTGGATCCCCACCACGGTCGACAGACCCTGGCCGGCGCGGACCTGCGCGACCTGGCGCTCGATGACGTGCGCCGCACCACGGGGCTGGTCGACGACGACCCGCACCTGTTCGCCTCCACGCTCGTCGAGAACGTCCGGCTGGCCCGCCCCGACGCCGAGGACGACGAGGTGCGCAGGGCGCTCGACGCCGCCCATCTGGGCGCCTGGGTCGACGGCCTCCCCGAGGGGCTGGACACGCCGATCGGTGAGGGCAGCGCCCACGTCTCGGGCGGCGAGCGGGCCCGGATCGCGGTCGCCCGGGCGCTGCTCGCCGACGCGCCGGTGCTGGTCCTCGACGAGCCCACCGCCCACCTCGACTCCGAGACCGCCGGGCGGGTGGCGGCGGAGATCCTCGGCGAGCACACCGAACGGTCCATCGTCTGGATCACCCACGGCACCGTCGGGCTGGACCGGATGGACCAGGTGATCCGGCTCGGCGAGACCCGGCAGCCCGCCCCGACCTGACCTCGAGGCTGAGCCCCCGCACTCAGGCCGGGCGGTCGGCGCCGAGGGACGCTGGAGGGGTGACTGCCCCGACTCGCCTCGCCGCCGCGATCGCCGTGGTGGTCACGTTCGCGAGCCTGGCGCTGGTGCTGACGGCGCTCGGCACCGACACCCCCTATGCCGACTCCCGGCTGCTCCCCGCCGGCTGGGTGCTGGTGCCCGCCGTCGGCGTGGCGGCCTACCTGCGGCTCCGTTGGGGGCTGCTGGCGGCGGCCGGCACCGGCGCGGCACCGCTCGTCGCGGTGGTCGCCGGCGCCTCGGCGTCCCTGCTCCCCGCGCTGGTGGCCGCCGGCGCGGTCGGGCTCGCCGTCCTGGTCGGTCACCTGGCGCGGCTCGCCGAACGACACGAGCACGCCTGACCCGTGCCCGTCCGTGGCATGCTGCCCGCGTGTCCGCCCTGCTGTGGCCGGCCTGGCTGCTGGCCGGAGCCTGCGCCCTCCTCGACTGGCGAGCGGTCGCGCGCGGCGACCGGCGTACGGAGACGTGGGCGAAGCCCCACCCTCACCGCCCTGATCGTGGTCGCCCTCGCGCTCGGCGCCGCCGACACCGCCGCCGGCCGCTGGCTGCTGGTCGCCCTGGCCCTCGGCCTGGTCGGCGACGTCTTCCTGCTCGGCCGGACGACGGCCCGCTTCCAGGCCGGGCTGGCCGCGTTCCTGCTCGGTCACCTGGCCTACCTCGCGTGCTTCGTCGCGCTCGGGCTCGACCAGCCCGCCGGCGCCCTCGCCGGCGCGGTCGTCGCGCTCGGCGCGCTGGTCGCCGCTCGTGGCGTGCTGCCCGCGACCCACCGCAGCGACGGCCCGGCGCTGTCGGCACCGGTCGCGGTCTACATGCTGGTGATCACCGTGATGGTGGTGGCCGCCTGGACGACGGACAGCTGGCTGGTGCCGCTCGGCGCGTCCGTGTTCGTCGCCAGCGACACGATGTTGGCCGTGAACCGCTTCGTGCGACCGCTCCCCCGCGCCGACCTGCTGGTGATGGTCACCTACCACGTCGGGCAGGCGCTGATCGTGCTCGGCGTGCTGACCGGCTGAGCCCCCCAGGAGCTCAGGCCTCGATGACCACCGGGATGATCATCGGCCGGCGCCGATGGGTGCCGCTGACCCAGCGGCCGACCACCCGGCGGATCACCTGCTGCAGCTGGTAGCTGTCGTCGACACCGTCGCGGCTGGCCGCGGCCACGGCGTCGATGATCGGCTGCTTGATCCCGTCGAACGTCGCGTCGTCCTCCGCGAAGCCGCGGGCGTGGATCTCGGGTCCGCCGGCCACCTTGCCGGTGACGGAGTCGACCACGACGATCACCGAGATGAAGCCCTCCTCGCCGAGGATCCGGCGGTCCTTGAGCGAGGTCTCGGTGATGTCGCCGACCGAGGAGCCGTCGACGAAGACATAGCCGCAGTCGACCTTGCCCGTGATGCTGGCCCGGCCGTCGACGAGGTCCACGACGATGCCGTCCTCGGCGACCACGACCCGGTCGGCCGGCACGCCGGTGGCCCGGGCGAGCGCGGCGTTGGCCTTCATGTGCCGGATCTCGCCGTGCACGGGCAGCACGTTGCGGGGCTTCACGACGTTGTAGCAGTAGAGCAGCTCACCCGCGCTGGCGTGGCCGCTGACGTGCACCAGCGCGTTGCCCTTGTGGACGACGGTCGCGCCCCACCGGGCCAGCCCGTTGATCACCCGATAGACGGCGTTCTCGTTGCCGGGGATCAGGCTCGAGGCGAGCACGACCGTGTCGCCCTCCTCGATGTGCACGAAGCTGTGGTTGCGCTGCGCGATCCGCGAGAGCGCCGACAGCGGCTCGCCCTGCGACCCGGTGGAGATCAGCACCTGCCGCTCCGGCGGGAGGTCGGCCAGCTCCTTGGCGTCGACCACGACGCCGCCCGGCACGGTGAGGTAGCCGAGATCCTGCGCGATCAGCATGTTGCGCACCATCGAGCGGCCGACGTAGGCCACCTTGCGGTCGTGGGCGACCGCCGCGTCGAGCACCTGCTGGACCCGGTGCACGTGGGAGGCGAAGCAGGCGACGATGATCCGCTGGTCGCTGGCGTGGAAGACCCGGTCGAGCACCGGGGTGATGTCCTTCTCCGGCGTGGTGAAGCCGGGCACCTCGGCGTTGGTCGAGTCGGTGAGGAAGAGGTCGACGCCCTCCTCACCGAGCCGGGCGAAGGACCGCAGGTCGGTGATCCGGCCGTCCAGCGGCAGCTGGTCCATCTTGAAGTCGCCGGTGTGCAGCGCCAGCCCGGCGCCGGTGCGGATCGCGACCGCCAGCGCGTCGGGGATCGAGTGGTTGACCGCCACGAACTCGAGGTCGAACGGACCGAACGCGATCCGGTCGCCCTCGGCCACCTGGTGGTGCACCGTGTGCCGCAGCCGGTGCTCCTTGAGCTTGGAGTCGAGCAGCGCCAGCGTCAGCTGCGAGCCGACCAGCGGGATGTCCTGGCGCTCGCGCAGGAGATAGGGCACCGCGCCGATGTGGTCCTCGTGACCGTGCGTCAGCACCAGCGCCTCGATCGCGTCGAGGCGGTCCCGGATCGGCTCGAAGTCGGGCAGGATCAGGTCGACGCCCGGGTGGTGCTCCTCGGGGAAGAGCACGCCGCAGTCGACGACGAGCAGGCGGCCGTCGTACTCGAAGACGGTCATGTTGCGGCCGACCTCGCCGAGGCCGCCCAGCGGGATGACCCGAAGCCCTCCCTCCGGCAGCGGCGGCGGTGCGGAGAGCTCGGGATGGGGGTGGCTCAAGAAAGACTCCTGGGAGATGGTCAGAGAACGCCGGCGTCGTGGAGGCCGGCGCGCAGAGCGGTGAGCTCGTCGTCGTCGAGCGGCACCAGGGGGCTGCGGACGTTGCGGTTGTCGAGGACGCCGAGCAGCTGAAGCGCCGCCTTGGCGGTGGTGGCGCCGTAGTTGGGGACGCCCATGATGGCGTCGATCGCCGGCAGCATCCGGCGGTACGCCGCCAGCGCGGCGTCGTGGTCGCCGGCGAAGAACGCGTCGCACAGCTCGCGCAGCGTGTCGCCGCAGGCGTGCCCCGCGACCGATACGAAGCCCGAGGCCCCGTGGGCGAGCCAGCCGAGGTTGTTGGCGTCGACGCCGGAGTAGAACGCCAGCCCGGTGTCCCGCATCAGCCGCACCCCGCGGGCGTAGTCGCCCACGGCGTCCTTGACGGCGACGACGGACTCCCACTCAGCGGCGCGCCGGTAGGTCTCCGGCGCGATGGCGACGCCGGTGCGGCCGGGCACGTCGTAGAGCATCACCGGCAGCGGCGCGGCGTCGACCACCTGGCGGAAGTGCTCGAGGATGCCGGCCTGGCTCGGCTTGTTGTAGTAGGGGGTGACCAGCAGCATCCCGTCGGCGCCGAGCTTCTCGGCCTGCTGGGCCAGCTCGACGGAGTGCGCCGTCGCGTTGGTGCCGACCCCGGCCACCACGGTCGCCCGGTCGCCGACCGCGTCGATCACCGCGCGGAGCAGGTCGCCGTCCTCGACCACGGTCGTGGTCGGCGACTCGCCGGTGGTTCCGGAGACGACCACCCCGTCGTGGCCGTGGTCGACCAGGTGGGCGGCCACCCGGGCGGTGCCGTCGAGGTCGACCGAGCCGTCGTCGTGGAAGGCCGTCGCCATGGCGGTGAGGACCCGGCCGAACGGCGCCTGCGGTGCGGTGGTCATGTCACCCAGGCTATCGGTTTCGCTGCGAGAGTCCCGCGCCGGCGGCTAGCGTCGAGCCGGTCGCCGGGCTGCAGGAGGTGAGCGATGTTCCAGGTGCTGGCCACCATCCAGGGCCTCGGCCTCGTCGTCGGCCTGCTCGCGTTCCTGTGGTGGCGCGACGGTGGCCGCTGGCGCCGCCTCGCCGCTGCCTACCCCGTGCCGGCTCAGCCGGGGGTCGTCCACGACACCCGGCGCCGTCGGACGGTCATCCTGCGCAGCCGGGGTGGCCTGTGGAACCGCTACCTCGGCACGGTCACGGTCGACATCTCGGAGTGGGGGGTCACGCTGCGGCTGATGGCTCCGTGGGCGGCGTTCCACCCGCCGGTGTTCGTGCCGGCGGCCGAGGTGGTGATGCAGCCGAGCAGCTGGTACCTCATCGGCGAGTCCTGGGCGCTGACCCTGCCGCGGGTGCCCGACCTGTCGATCATCGTCACCGAGGACGACTGGTTCTCCCCCGTCACCCACCGTCGAGGGCTCTGACCTCGTCGGCCCTCCGACGCAACTTCTCGGTCCCGGCCGGCGTACCACTGGTGTGACCGAAGGACCGCCGGCGACCGGGGCACGTGATGCGGTTGAGTAGGCGCGTGCGGAGGCGGACCAGGTGGGCGGCGATGGTCGCCGGCGCGGGCCTGCCGTTGGTGGTGCTGGCCCCGGCCACGCCACGAGCGCCCGACCACGTGGCCGCGGCACCGGCCATCTCCCTGGCGGCGGACTCCGGGGCCGATGACGACACCGCGCCCGCTGAGCCCCGGGGTCCGCGGCTGCGCACCGTGACGCTGGCGCTGACGGGCGACGTGCTCGTGCACGACAACGTCTGGGCGTCGGCGCGGCGCAGTGCCGGCGGGCAAGGCTTCGACTTCCGGCCGATGCTGGCCGACCTGCGACCTCGCCTCTCGCGGGCCGACCTCGCCCTGTGCCACCTGGAGACGCCGCTGGCGCCGGCGGACGGCCCGTTCTCCAGCTATCCGCTGTTCTCCGCACCACCGCAGGTCGCCGAGGCGCTGCGCTGGGTGGGCTACGACGGCTGCTCGACGGCGAGCAACCACAGCGTCGACCAGGGCTTCGCCGGCGTGGTGCGCACCCTGGACGACCTCGACGCCGTGGGGCTCCGCACACCGGGACCGCCCGCACCCCGGCGGAGGGCCGACGGGTCGTGATGCTGCGCCGGCACGGGATGACGATCGCGTGGCTGGCGGCGACCTACGGCACCAACGGCATGCCCGTGGAGCATCCCTGGTCCGTCGACCTGATCGACGTGCGGCGGCTGCTCCGCGAGGCGCGCCGGGCCCGCGCGGCCGGCGCCGACGCGGTCGTCGTCGCGCTGCACTGGGGCACGGAGTACTCCCACGTGCCCAGCGCGTACCAGCGCGACGTGGCCTCCCGCCTGACCCGCAGCGGCCTGGTGACGCTGGTCTACGGCCACCACGCCCACGTCGTGCAGCCGATCTCGCGCGTGAACGGGACGTGGGTGGTCTACGGGCTGGGCAACCTGGTCGCCGGCCAGCGCACCATCGCACCGGGCGTCGACGACGGCATGGTGGTCGAGGTGACGCTGCGCCAGCGCCGGCTGGCCTCGGGCGGGTGGGGGCCGGTGCGGGTCGCTCCCCCGCTTGCCTTCCCGACCCACATCGACCCCTCCGGGCCCGACGGTGAGTTCCACGTGTACGACGTGGTGCGGGCGCTGCACGGCCGGCTCGACCCCGGCACCCGCGCCGACCTGCGTGCCTCCCTGGCCGCGACGCGTGGGGTGGTGGGGGGGCTGATGCTTCACCATGCTGGGTAGGCGCCGTCGCACCTGGCACGGCGAACTGGGCATGCGAACTGTGCCTTCACCTACTCAGCATGGTGAAGCAACGACCTCAGTAACCCGCCGACAACGCCCGGCGGAGCAGCGCGACGGCCTCGTCGTCGGCGACCCCCAGGGCGCGCATCCGGGCGGCGTACTCCGCGGCGGCGGCCCGGGCAGCCCGCGAGGCCTCGTCGCCGGCCACGAAGGTCCCCGCCCGCCCGCGGGTGTCGACGACCCCCGAGGCCTCCAGCTCGCGATAGGCCCGGGCCACGGTGTTGGGCGCCAGCCCGAGGTCGTCGGCCAGCCGGCGCACGGTGGGCAGCTTGTCGCCCGGTTGCAGCCGCCCGTCGGCCACCTGGGCGGCGATCTGCCGCTTCACCTGGTCGAACGGCGCGGCCGGGTCGTCCGGGTCGATGACGATCACGGCGCCCGCTCCCACCAGGTGATCGCCCAGCCCTCGCGCTCGTCACGGGCGGTCTCCACCCAGCCATCGCGGTCCCACGCGGGATAGCGGGTGTCGCCCTCCGGCGAGCGGTGGACCTCGGTGAGCACCTGGTGGGTGGCCAGCGGCATCGCCAGGGCGTAGATCTGCGCGCCGCCGACGACCATCACGTCCCCCGGCAGCTCCGCCGCGAGCGCCAGCGCCTCGTCGAGCGAGTGGGCGACGCGCACCTGGTCGGCGTACTCCCCCGCCGTCCAGGCAGGGTCGCGGGTGACGACCACGGTGGCGCGGCCCGGGAGCGGCCTCCCGATCGAGTCGTACGTCGCCCGGCCCATCACCAGCGTGTGGCCCAGCGTGGTGGCCTTGAAGTGGGCGAAGTCCTCGGGGATGCGCCACGGGATGTCGCCGTCGGCGCCGATGACGCCGTTGTCGGCGACGGCGGCGACCAGCACCACGCGCTGGCCGGGGCGGAGCTCAGACGGCAATGGGTGCCTTGATGCCGGGGTGCGGGTCGTAGCCCTCGACGAGGATGTCGTCGAGGTCGAACCCGTCGATGTCGCGGACCTCGGGGTTGAGTCGCAGCGTCGGCAGCGCCCGCGGCTCCCGGGTGAGCTGCAGGCGGGCCTGGTCGAGGTGGTTGAGGTAGAGGTGGGCGTCGCCGAGGGTGTGCACGAAGTCGCCGACCCGCAGCCCGGTCACCTGGGCCACCATGTGGGTGAGCAGGGCATAGGACGCGATGTTGAACGGCACGCCCAGGAACACGTCGGCGGAGCGTTGGTAGAGCTGGCAGGAGAGCCGGCCGTCGGCGACGTAGAACTGGAAGAACGCGTGGCACGGCGCCAGCGCCATCTGTGGGATGTCGGCGACGTTCCACGCCGAGACGATGTGCCGCCGCGAGTCGGGGTCGGAGCCGAGCTGGGCGACGACCTGGGCGATCTGGTCGACGTGCCGGCCGTCGGGTGCGGGCCACGAGCGCCACTGGTAGCCGTAGACCGGCCCGAGGTCGCCGTCGGCGTCGGCCCACTCGTCCCAGATCGTGATGCCGCGGTCTTGCAGCCACTTGACGTTGGTGTCGCCGCGCAGGAACCACAGCAGCTCGCCGAACACCGAGCGGGTGTGGATCTTCTTCGTCGTGAGCAGGGGGAAGCCCTCGGTGAGGTCGAAGCGCATCTGGTGTCCGAAGACGCTCAGCGTGCCGGTGCCGGTCCGGTCACCCTTCTCGACGCCCTCGTCGAGGACCCTGCGAAGGAGGTCGAGGTACTGCTGCATGGGGAGACCCTACGCCGCCCCGCCGACGCGACCGCCGCGGCTCGCGGGTCAGCACCGCGCCTCGCCGGTCACCACGGTGACGACGTCGCCGCCGACCCAGACCGTGTCGCCCTCCCGCGAGACATGGACCCGGCCGGCGCGGCCGAGCCGGGTGCCCTGGGCGGCGAGGTACGCCGCGGGCAGGGCGGCCTCGGGGGGCGCGTCGGCGGCCGTCAGCCACTGGGCGAGCGACGCGTTGAGGCTGCCGGTGACCGGGTCCTCGACCACGCCGAGCGAGGGGCAGAACGCCCGCACCTCCACCAGCGGCTCCCCGGCGCCGGGTCGGCGTAGCGACCCACCACGCCGACCTCGATCCCGTCGAAGGCCGCCCAGTCGGGCTCGAGGGCCAGCACGGCCGAAGCGTCGCGGAGCACGACACCGAACCACCCGGGACCGTTGTCGACCCACGCGCTGGCGACCACCTCGGCGGCGTCGAGCCGCAGCGCCGCCAGCACCGCGGTCACCTCCTCCGCCGTGCCGGGGCCCGCGCGCACCAGGGGCGGCGCTGCGAAGGCCAGCCGCTCGCCCAGGCGCAGCCGCACCAGGCCGGCCCCGCACTCCTGCACCAGCTCACCGGCCGCCGCGGGCACCCCGCCCGCCTCCAGCCACGCATGCGCGCTGCCGAGCGTCGGGTGGCCTGCGAACGGCAGCTCCTCGGCGGGGGTGAAGATCCGCAGCCGGTAGTCCGCGGCCGGGTCTCTCGGCGCCACCAGGAACGTCGTCTCGGACAGGTTCGTCCAGTGGGCGAACCGCTGCATGTCCGCCGTGCTCAGGTCGTCGGCGTCGTGCACGACGGCCACCGGGTTGCCGCGATGCGGCACGGTGCTGAACACGTCGACCTGGCGGAACGGATGCCGGCTCATGGCTCACGGATGGAGCGACATCGGCCCGTAGACCGGCCGCTCGAGCTCGAAGAGGGTGACCGCGTCGACCCCGGCGCCGGCGAGGTCGGCGAACACCTCGCCCAGCCACGACTCCGCCTCGGACTGCGTCGGGAAGCGCGCGTCGGCGTACTCCTCCGGTGCCTCGACCTGCTGCCCGGCGGCGTCCTCGAGCCGCCACCACCACGGGCGCTCGTGCGCCGAGGGCTGGCGGAACGTGGCCGGCTGGTCGGGCAGGATCACGACTCGCGGACCGAGGTGTCGACGAACGGCGGCTTGACCGACCGGAAGATCTCCCGGCGGCCGCGGACGTCCACGCCCAGCTCGGCGTCCGGGTCGACGAACGTCGGCACCAGCGCCAGCCCGATCCCCTTCTTGAGCGTCGGGGAGAACGTGCCCGAGGTGATGTCGCACAGGGGTACGTCGGCCACCAGGGTCACGCCCATCCCCGGTCGCGGGATGCCGCGACCGACGGCGACCAGGCCGCGCAGCCTCCGCTTGGGTCCGGCCGCTCGCTCGGCGGCCAGCACGTCCTTGCCCCAGAACGCGTCCTTCTTCCACCCGACGGCCCAGCCCAGCCCGGCCTGGTTGGGCGTCACGTCGAGGCTGATGTCCTGACCGTGCAGCGGGTAGCCCATCTCGGTGCGCAACGTGTCGCGCGCGCCGAGCCCACACGCGAGCATGCCGTGCTGTGCGCCCGCCTCCATGAGGGCGTCCCACAGCGGGCCGGCGATGTCGTTCTTGGCGATCAGCTCATAGCCCCGCTCGCCGGTGTAGCCGGTGCGGCACACCACCACGCCGCCGACGTCGCGGAACTGCGCCTCCACGAACGACATGTAGTCGTGGCCAGCCGGCAGCCCCAGCGCCTCCAGCACCTCGTCGGAGCGGGTCCCCTGCACCGCGAGGACGACGTACTCCCGGTGGTGGTCGCGCACGGTGACCCCCTCGGGGGCGACCGCCTGCAGGCGCCGGGCGACCTCGGCACTGTTGGCGGCGTTGGGCACCAGCAGCACGTGGGAGTCGTTGTGGAAGTAGGCGATCAGGTCGTCGACGATGCCGCCGGTCTCGGCGTCGCAGCACAGGGTGTACTGCGCCTTGCCGTGGCCGACCCGGCCCAGGTCGTTGGAGAGCGTCGCGTTGACCAGGTCGGCGGCGCCCGGACCCGACACCAGCACCTTCCCGAGGTGGCTGACGTCGAACAGGCCGACCGCCTCCCGGACCGCCGTGTGCTCCTTGACGACGCCGGAGGGGTACTCCAGAGGCATCGACCAGCCGCCGAACTCCGCGAACTTCGCGCCCAGCGCGACGTGCCGGTCGTGCAGCGGTGAGGTGAGCAGGTCCGTCATGGGCCGAACGTACCCCAGACAGGGACCGACGGCAGCGACGGACCCGGCGGCTATCCTGCCCCGGTGACGAGCTACCTGCTGCGCAGCGCCAGCCCCGCCAAGACCCGCGCGGACGCGGTCGTCGTCGGGGTCGTCCAGACCGGCAAGGGCGTCGCACTCGCCCCGGGCGGCGAGGACGTGGCCGAGGCCTACGGCCGCGCGCTGCGGCCCACCCTGGCCGGGCTGGGCGTCAAGGGCGGCGTCGGCGAGGTCACCCGGCTGCCCGGAGCCCGCACCCTTCCCGCCGGGCTGGTCGTCCTCGTCGGGCTGGGCAAGGAGCCGACCCCCGACGTCTGCCGCCGGGCTGCCGGGGTGGCCGCGCGGGCGGTGACCAACGCGGCCTCGGTGGCCCTGGCCCTTCCGGCCGACACCCCCGAGCTGGTCCGCGCCGTGACCGAGGGCTGGCTGCTGGGCGGCTACACCTTCGACCGCTTCAAGCACGACACGGCCAGCGAGGCCGACCCGCCCGGCACGGTGAGCGTGCTGTCGTCGATCGCCCGCCAGCAGGAGGCGGTCACGGTCTTCGAGGAGGCGCAGGCGCTGGCCGCCGCCGTCTCTGGCACCCGCGACTGGGTCAACACCCCGCCCGGCGACCTCCGGCCGCCGGCGTTCGCCGAGGCCGTGGCGGACCTCCACCGGGCCGCCACCAAGGGCCGCGGCGGCCCGCGGGTGACCCTCACCGTCCACGACGAGCAGGCGCTCGCCGAGCTCGGCTGCGGCGGCATCCTCGGCGTGGGCGGCGCCTCGTCGGCTCCGCCGCGGCTGGTCGAGATCGGCTACCGCCCGAAGGAGGCGCGGGCCCACCTGGCGCTGGTCGGCAAGGGCGTCACCTTCGACTCCGGGGGGCTGACGATCAAGCCCGCCCAGGGCATGCAGACGATGAAGTCCGACATGGCCGGCGCCGCGGCCGTGGTCCAGGCGACCTACGCCATCGCCGCCCTCGGGCTTCCGCTGCGCGTCTCGACCTTCGTCCCGATGGCCGAGAACATGCTCGGCGACCGGGCGATGCGTCCGGGCGACGTGCTGACGATCTACGGCGGGCGCACCGTCGAGGTCACCAACACCGACGCCGAGGGCCGGCTGATCCTCGCCGACGCCCTGGTCCGTGCGGTCGAGGCCAAGCCCGACGTGCTGCTCGACGTCGCCACGCTCACCGGCCACATGGTCGTCGCCCTCGGCGACCGGGTCGCGGGCGTGCTGGGCTCCGAGGAGGTCGTGACGGCCGTGCTCGAGGCCGGTCGGGCGACCGGCGAGCAGCTCTGGCCGATGCCGATCCCCGAGGACATGGACGAACGGGTCCACGCGAGCAAGGTCGCCGACCTGTTGCAGCACGACTGGGTGCGCTGGGGCGGCGGGCTCTTCGCCGCCGCGTTCCTGCGCGAGTTCACCGGCGGCCTGCCCTGGGCCCACCTCGACATCGCCGGGCCGGCCTTCAACTCGGGCGGCCCCTACGGCCATGTCACGCCGGGTGGGACCGGTTTCGCCGTCACCACCCTGGTGGACTACGCCCGCTCGCTCTGCTGAGGCCCCGGCCTCGAGGCTCAGACCTCCCCGGCCTTCTTCCGCCGGTTGTAGTCACGCATCCGCTGCGGGACCCCCACCACGGCGGCGTCGTACGACGGCACCTGGTGGCTGTTGCAGAACTCGTGGGCCCAGGCGACCGACGGCACCCGCCGGCGGGTCCACTCGCCGTCGTGGGCCACCAGCAGCAGCGTCACGTCACTCACGGCCGTGCGTGGCTCCACGAAGCCCTCCACCCCGCGGCGCGCGGCCACGAAGTCGACCAGGTGCGCCTCGTCCTGGCGGGACGCGGCCCTGACGGTGGTGGACCCGGTGCGCGTCGTGTCGCCCGACGGGCGGCGCATGCGCGGTCCGGTCCCACGGCGGAGGCGGTCGAAGAGGCCCATGGGGACAAGTGTGCCCGGTTGCTCCACGGCCCGGGCTCCGATGCGGTCCCGAACAGTGCAAAGATGGGTGCCCGTGCGGTCGCCCGAGAGGCCGCCACCCCTGCGGACGACGGAAGGACCAGCGTGGCCGACTTCGACGTACTCGTGCTCGGCGCGGGGTCGGGTGGCTATGCCTGTGCGTTGCGCGCCGCGCAGCTGGGGTTGTCGGTGGGCCTGGTCGAGCGTGACCGCGTCGGCGGCACCTGCCTGCACGTCGGCTGCATCCCCACCAAGGCACTGCTGCACGCCGCCGAAGTCGCCGACAGCGCTCGCGAGGCCGACAAGGTCGGCGTGCTCGCCCGGCTCGACGGCGTCGACATGGCCGGTGTCAACGCCTACAAGGACGGTGTCGTCAGCCGGCTCTTCAAGGGCCTCACCGGGCTGGTCAGGTCGCGCGGCATCACCGTGATCGAGGGCGAGGGCCGGATGACGGGGCCGACGTCGGTGACGGTCGGTGACCGCACCGTCACCGGAGAGCACCTGGTGCTCGCCAGCGGCTCCTACTCCCGCACCCTGCCCGGGGTGGAGGTCGACGGCGAGCGAGTGCTCACCTCGGAGCACGCCTTGTCGCTCGACCGGGTGCCGGCCTCGGTCGTGGTGCTCGGCGGCGGCGTGATCGGCTGCGAGTTCGCCAGCGTCTGGCGCTCCTTCGGCGCCGAGGTCACCATCCTCGAGGCGCTGCCCCGCCTGGTGCCGAGCGAGGACGAGGCCTGCTCCAAGGCCCTGGAGCGAGCGTTCCGCAAGCGCGGCATCGGCTTCCACACCGGCACCCGTGTCGAGGGCGTGACGGCCACCGACGACGGCGTGGCCGTGACCGTCGAGGGCGGCGGCGTCCACGAGGCCGAGCTGCTGCTGGTCGCCGTCGGCCGCGGTCCGCACACCGACGGGCTGGGCTATGCCGAGCAGGGCATCGAGCTCGACCGCGGCTTCGTCGTCACCGACGAGCGGCTGCGCACCAGCGTGCCCCATGTCTATGCCGTCGGCGACATCGTGCCGGGCCTCCAGCTGGCGCACCGCGGCTTCCAGCAGGGCCTGTTCGTGGCCGAGCAGATCGCGGGTCTCGACCCCCGGCCGATCGACGAGTCCGCCATCCCACGGGTGACCTACTCCCACCCCGAGGTCGCCTCGGTCGGCCTCACCGAGGAGCAGGCCCGCGCCCAGCACGGCGACGCGGTGGCGACGGTGACCTACGACCTCGGAGGCAACGGCAAGAGCCAGATCCTCGGCACCCAGGGCTTCGTCAAGCTGGTGTCCCTGGTCGACGGCCCCGTCCTCGGCTGCCACCTCGTCGGCGACCGGGTCGGGGAGCTGATCGGCGAGGCGCAGCTGATCTACGGCTGGGAGGCGCATGCCGACGACGTCGCACCGCTCGTCCACGCCCACCCCACGCAGAACGAAGCCCTCGGCGAGGCACACCTGGCGCTCGCCGGCAAGCCCTTGCACGCCCACTCCTGACCCCATTCCCTGGACCACCGCTACCCACCACGCTGACCGAAGGACGATGATCTCCCCATGGCCACCGAAGTCCCCCTCCCCGCGCTCGGCGAGTCCGTCACCGAGGGCACCGTCACCCGCTGGCTGAAGCAGGTCGGCGACGAGGTCGCCGTCGACGAGCCGCTGCTGGAGGTGTCCACCGACAAGGTCGACACCGAGATCCCCTCCCCCGTGGCCGGCACCCTGCTCGAGATCCGGGCCGCCGAGGACGACACCGTCGAGATCGGCGCGGTGCTCGCGCTGGTGGGCGAGGCCGGCGAGGGCTCGGGCGACTCCGGTGGCGGTGCGGCCGAGGAGGCCCCCGCCGACTCCGGTACGCCGGCCGAGGAGACCCCCGCGGCAGCGCCCGCGGCACAGCCCGAGCCCCAGCCCGAACCCGAGCCCGAACCCGAGCCGCAGCCCGAGGCCGCTCCCGAGGCGCCGGCCGCGTCCGGTGGCGACTCCACCTCGGTGACCCTTCCTGCCCTGGGTGAGTCCGTCACCGAGGGCACCGTCACCCGCTGGCTGAAGCAGGTCGGCGACGAGGTCGCCGTCGACGAGCCGCTGCTGGAGGTGTCCACCGACAAGGTCGACACCGAGATCCCCTCCCCGTGGCCGGCACCCTGCTCGAGATCAAGGCCGCCGAGGACGAGACCGTCGAGATCGGCGCCGAGCTCGCCGTGATCGGCAGCGGATCGGCGCCCAGCGGGGCGCGGCGCCCGAGGCCGCCCCTGCCGCCGAGCCGGAGCCCGAGCCGAGCCGGAGCCGGCCGCCGCCCCCGAGCCCGAGCCGGAGCAGCCCGCCGCGCCCGAGCAGGCCGCCGAGCCGCAGCCCCCGGCGACCCCGGCCCCGGCGCCCACGGCGCAGGCCGCCGAGGTTCCCGCCCAGGCCGACGGCCCGGAGGAGACCCGCTCGAGCTCCGACGCCCGCAGCTACGTCACCCCACTGGTGCGCAAGCTCGCCGAGCAGCACGGCGTCGACCTCGCGTCGGTCACCGGGACCGGCGTCGGAGGCCGGATCCGCAAGCAGGACGTGCTCGACGCCGCGAAGGCCAAGTCCGCGCCGGCCCCGCAGGAGCCCGCCGCCGAGCCGGCGGCCGCCGCCGCACCGACCACCGATGCGGGCGAGCCGTCGCCGCTGCGCGGCACCACCGAGCCGATGTCGCGACTGCGCAAGGTGATCGCCTCGCGGATGGTCGAGTCGCTCCAGGTGAGCGCCCAGCTCACCACCGTGGTCGAGGTCGACGTGACCGCGATCGGGCGGCTGCGCGACCAGGTCAAGGCCGACTTCGCGGCCCGCGAGGGCGTGAAGCTCTCCTACCTGCCGTTCTTCGCCAAGGCGGCGATCGACGCCCTCAAGCAGCACCCGTCGCTCAACGCGGCGATCGACACCGACAAGGGTGAGGTGACCTACTTCGACAAGGAGAACCTCGCGATCGCCGTCGACACCGAGAAGGGGCTGCTGACCCCCGTCATCAAGGACGCCGGCGACCTGTCGATCTCCGGGCTGGCCCGCAAGATCGCCGACGTGGCCGACCGGACCCGCAGCAACAAGATCACCCCCGACGAGCTGTCGGGCGGCACCTTCACGCTGACCAACACCGGCTCGCGTGGGGCGCTGTTCGACACGCCGATCATCAACCAGCCCCAGGTGGCGATCCTCGGCACCGGAGCGGTCGTCAAGCGCCCGGTGGTGATCAGCGACGCCAACCTCGGCGAGACGATCGCGGTGCGCCAGATGGTCTACCTCGCACTGACCTACGACCACCGGCTCGTCGACGGTGCCGACGCCGCCCGCTTCCTGACCGACGTGAAGGCGCGCCTGGAGGCCGCTCAGTTCGACGTGTGACCGTGTCTGACCGACGGCCGGTCGCCCGTTCCGGGTGGCCGGCCACCGGAGGACGTTGCCGAAAATGGGGCGCGCGATGTCGGCGGGTGCCCGTAACGTCGAACCGATGACGACGACCGAGCAGACCGCCCTCGTGACGTCGCCGTCGGTCTCGGACGGGGTCCCGGTGCTGCCACCGGGTCGGGAGCCGGTGGACTGGCGGCGGCTGCGTCGTCCTGCCACCTGGTTCTGTCTGGCCGGCTCGTTCATCGCCGCCATCGGGTCCTCTCTGGGCTCCGTGGTCGCCGGTCTGCTCGCCGACGACCCGGTCGGTCGCCTGCTGGGCCTGCTCACCGTCTGCGTGGTCGGCGCCGCGGTCGTCGACACGGTCGCCAAGGTGGTCTGGACCGGCGTGGCCGACCGGGCCGAGGGCCAGCTGCGCTCCGACCTGCTCGACGCCGCGATGGCACAGCCGCTCTCCGAGCTGACCGAGCAGGCCGTCGGCGAGGTGCTCGACCGGATCGACGACGACACCCACGAGGTCGGGCAGATGCTCCGCTGGGCGGTCTGGATGGCGGTGCGCACCCTGATGGCCACGGGGCCGCTGTGGATCGTCGCCGGGCTCACCTGGTGGCCGGCGTTCGTGCTGTTCCCCCTGACCGGGGCGGTCGCCTACCTCACCGTCCGCGGCATCCTGCCCCAGATCGCCGCCCGCAAGGTGGTCGAGGAGATGGCCTGGACCGACCACGCCGCGGCCATGGAGGAGGGCGTGGCCGCCCGCGACGACCTGCGCACCAGCCTCGGCCAGGCCCACGTCGTACGCCGGTCCGCGGAGCTGTCGGCCGAGATCCTCAGCCGGATCCGCGCGGTCCTCGCCCTCGAGGTGCGGATCGGGCGCACCACCGGCAGCCTGCTCCACGGCGCCCTGGCGGCCACCGCGCTGGCCGGCATCGCGCTGGTCAGCACCGGCCACCTGAGCACCGCCGAGCTGGTCACCCTGTTCCTGGTGACCACGATGTTCGTCGGTCAGGTCGACATGCTGGCCCGGCACGTCCCCGACCTGCAGGAGGGCTTCGGCGCGGTGCTGCGGCTGCGCGCCATGCTGGCGTCGACGCCCGAGCCCGAGGGCGGGCGGCCGCTCCCCGACGGGCCCCTCGACCTCGACTTCCGCGACCTCCACTTCGCCTACCCCACGGGCACGTTCGCGCTGCGCGGCGTGTCGCTCGCGGTGCCGGCCGGGCACACCTGCGCGCTGGTCGGCCGCACCGGCTCCGGCAAGTCCACGCTCGCGTCCCTGCTCTCCCGTGCGGTCGAGCCGGAGCCCGGCTCAGTCCTGCTGGGCGGTGTCGACGTCCGCGAGCTCGACCTGCAACAGCTGCGTGCCGCCGTCGGGGTCGTCACCCAGCGCACCGAGATCCTGTCCGGCACCCTGGCCGACAACATCACCCTGTTCGCCGACGCCCCCCGTGAGCGGGTGGCCGCCGCCGTCGACGAGCTCGGGCTGACTTCCTGGGTGGCGAGCCTGCCCGACGGCCTGGACACCGTGCTCGGTCCGGGCGGCACCAGCCTGTCGGCGGGCGAGGAGCAGCTGGTCGCCTTCGCCCGGCTGCTGGTGCGCGACGTCAGCATCGTGGTGCTCGACGAGGCGACCGCACGGATGGACCCCGTCACCGAGGCTCGGGTGGTGCGCGCGTCCGAGCGGCTGTTGACCGGCCGCACCGGCCTGCTTGTGGCCCACCGGCTGTCCACCACCGAGCGCGCGGAGCGGGTCGCCGTCCTCGAGGGCGGCCGCGTGGTCCAGCACGGGCCCCGCGACCGCCTGGCCGGCGAGGCCGGCCCCTTCAGGCAGCTGCTCGAGGCGGCGTCCGTCGAGGCCGAGCGGACCGTTGCCCCGCACCTCCCCGGGGGGGACGGGCAGGTGGCGGCCACGACCACCATCCCCCGCGACGAGGTCGACGGGCACCCGGTCGGCACCGCCCGGCGGACCACCACCGCACCCACACCGCCGCCGCTGCGACCCACGCCGAGCCTCGCGCGGGCCACGTTCAGCGCGCTGCTCGTCGAGCCGCGCTGGGGCCTGGTCGGCGTCGCCCTGTTCTTCGCCTCGGCCGTGACCGGCGCGTTCGGCGCCGTCACCGGATGGATCTGGGGCCACCTGGTGAGCGACCTGCAGGCCGGCGGCCGGCCGCTGCTGCTCACGCTGGCCCTGCTGGGGTCGCTGCTGGTCTCCCCGCTGCTGCTGTCGCAGGCGATCTACTGCTTCCCGCGCTGGTGGGTCTCGGTCATGCTGCGGGTGCGGATGAGCGTGCTGCACGGGCAGACCGTCCAGCACCGCCTGGTGCGCACCCCGCCCGGCGAGGTGGTCGGCCGGGCCATGGACGCCGACCGGCTGGCGCGCTACACCGACCGCTGGGTCGACTTCCTCAACGGCCTGGGCATCGCGGTCATCACGACGCTGCTGTCCGGGTCGCTGCTGGCCGGGGCCATCCTGCTCGCGGTGATGCTGGCCGCCGCGTCGGCCTCCGCGGTCGGCCGACCGGTCGCCGGCCGCTCGGCCGCCGCCTCCTCGGCGGCCCGAGCCCGGTTCGGCCGGTCACTGGTCTCCGCGATGGAGTCGGTCCGCACCGTCAAGCTCGCGGCGGCGACCCCCGACGTCCACGCCCATCTGCTTCGGGTCGACGGCGGTCGGGTCGACGCCGCGGTGCGCGAGCACCGCGTCCAGTCCCTCCTGGACGGTGTCCCCTTCGTGATGGTGCAGTGCGGCGTGGTCGCGGCCTGGGGTGGCCTGGTCACCGGTCGATGGGGGCTCGCGACCACGTTGCTGGTCGCCAACGCCGTCGGGGGCTTCGACTGGTTCGGGCGGGTGGCCGGCTCGGTCGTCACCGAGGCACCCGGTGTCCGTTCGTGGATGCAGGCCACCAGCGCCCTGGCCGGGGGCGGCGACCTCATGGAGCTGCCGGAGGGAGTCGACCTCGCCGCAGGCACGGCGCCCACTCCTGCGGTCCCGGACCGGGAGCCGTTGACCGAGCTGACGCTGCGCGGCGTGACGGTGGTGCACGACGACGGCACCGTGGGCGTCGACGACGTCGACCTGACCGTGCGGGCCGGCGAGCTGGTGCTGCTGCTCGGCCAGGTCGGCTCGGGCAAGTCCAGCCTGCTCGGCGCGCTGGCCGGCCTGGTGGCCACCACCGGTGAGATCCGCTGGAACGACCGCCTCGTGGCCGATCCCCAGGTGGAGCTGCGTCCGGGTCGCGTCGCCCACGTGGCCCAGGTGCCCCGCGTGCTGTCCGGCACCTTCCGGGGCAACATCACCCTCGACTACGCCGACCGCCCGGTCACCGCGGCCGTGACCGACGCCCGCCTCGAGCGCGACGTCGCCGAGGCCGGCGGACTCGACGCCGTCGTCGGCCACCGCGGGGTCCGGCTCTCGGGGGGCCAGGTGCAGCGCCTGGCCCTCGCCCGAGCGTTGGCCTGCGACGCCGAGCTGCTGGTGGCCGACGACGTGTCGTCGGCGCTCGACGCCGCTACCGAGGTCGAGCTGTGGCAGGCGCTGCGCGAGCGCGGCACCACCGTGGTGGGCGCGACGAGCAAGGCCGCCGCGCTGGCCCAGGCCGACCGGGTGGTGGTGCTGGCCGGTGGCACCGTCGTCGACGAAGGACCCTGGTCCGGCCTGGCCCCCGGTGGGGACACCTCGCCGGCTAGTCACCCGCCCGATGGCAGACTGACCGCATGTCGCTTCACGTCGTGATGGCCGGCGGCTCGGGGTTCCTCGGGTCGCACCTGACCGAGCACCTCGAGGAGCGCGGGCACCGCGTCACCCGGCTCGTCCGCCGACCGCCGCACGGGAGCCACGAGTCCGCGTGGGACCCCGGCTCGGGCACCCTCGACCACGCGCTCGTCGCCTCGGCCGACATCGTGGTCAACCTCGCCGGCAGCCCGACGGCGGGCAACCCCCACTCGAAGCGGTGGGCCCGTGAGCTCCGGGAGAGCCGGGTCGGCACGACGCGGGTGCTTGCCGAGGCGGTGGCCGCGGCGCCGTCGCCGCCGGCGTACCTCGCCGGCAACGGGATCTCCTTCTACGGCGACCACGGCGACGAGCCGCTGACCGAGGAGGCCGAGAGCCGCGGCGACGCCTTGCTGACGTCAGTCACCCGCGAGTGGCAGGAGGCCACCCGACCGGCCGTCGACGCGGGCGCCCGGGTCTGCGTGCTGCGCACCTCGCCGGTGCAGGACCGCCGCAGCCCACCGCTCAAGCAGCTGCTGCTCGCGACCCGGCTCGGGCTGGGCACGGTCCTGGGCAGCGGCCGACAGCACATGCCGATGATCTCGCTGCGCGACTGGCTCGCTGCGGTGACCTTCCTCGCCGAGACTCCCGGTGTCGCCGGGCCGGTCAACCTCTGCTGCCCCGAGACACCCACCAACGCGGAGTACACCCGCGCGATCGCCGACGCCGCGCACCGCAAGGCCTTGCTGAAGGTGCCGGCGGCGGTGCTCGCCCCGGCCGCCGGGGCGCTGGCACCGGAGCTGCTCGGCTCGGTCAACGCGGTGCCGCAGGTGCTGCTCGAGGCGGGCTTCGAGTTCGCCGACCGCGACGTCGACGCGGTCATCGCGGCCGCGCTGGACTGACGGCCCCGCCGACAGCGAGCACCTCGGACACCCGCCAGCGGCCGTCGACCCGCAGCAGCGTCACCCGATGGGCGCTGACCCGATCGCGTGGGAGCGGTCGCACCACTCCACGGCCGACGATCGTGCCGCCGGCGACACGGTCGCACACCTCCAGCACCCACCGGTCGGCTGCCTGCTCCACGACGACGACCCGCAGCCGCTGCATGCGCAGCCCCTCCACCCGCAGGCCGCGGGCGAGGTAGTGATGCAGCATCCGTCGGTCGTGCCGCCCGGCGGGGCTGCCGTCGGTGTAGAGACGCGCGAGCCCGTCGAGGTCACCGCGGCCCCAGGCGTCGGCTCGTTGGCCGTCCCAGGCGGCCAGCACCGCAGCCGGCGCGGGCTCGGGACTCCGCTCCGGCTGCGGCGGCCTGTCGGCTGCCCGCCCGCCGAGGGCGACCAGCAGCGCCACCGACGCCACCGCGAGGGCGACCAACGCCCCGACGACGGACGACCTGCGAGCAGCCACGTGTCCAGCCTGCCGCAACCCGGCCACCTCCCGTGCCGCTCATCCACAGGCACACCCGCGGAGTAGTCTCGACCGGGTGACGACCCCGGAGTTCGACGAGCTCGGCGAGCAGCCCCTCGACTACCTCGAGGCCTGGGACCTCCAGCGAGCCGTGCACGCCCAGGTCGTCGCCGGTGACCGTCCCGGCACCGTGCTGCTGCTCGAGCACCCGCCCGTGTTCACCGCCGGCAAGAGCACCGAGCGGCACGAGCGCCCCGTCGACGCGGGCGGCGCCCCCGTCATCGATGTCGACCGCGGCGGCAAGATCACCTTCCACGGACCGGGCCAGCTGGTCGGCTACCCGATCGTCCGGCTGCCCGACCACGTCAAGGTGGTCGACTTCGTGCGCCGACTCGAGGAGGCGCTGATCGGCGTGTGCGCCGACCTCGGGGTGACCACCGCTCGCGTTCCCGGCCGCTCCGGCGTCTGGCTGGCGGCCGACGGCCGGGGCCCGGAGCGCAAGATCGCCGCCATCGGGATCCGGGTGTCTCGCGGAGTGACCATGCACGGCTTCGCCCTCAACTGCGACGTCGACCTCGGGTGGTACGACCGCTTCGTCCCCTGTGGCATCGACGACGCCGGGGTCACCTCCCTGTCCGCCGAGCTCGATCGCGACGTCACCGTCGCCGAGGTGCTGCCGCTGGTGCGGGCCCGACTGGCGACGTACCTCGCCTGGGAGCCCTACGCCGCCACGCCTGACTACCAGCCGCGTCCCGACCCGAGCCGGCGTCACCGCCCTCCGGCGGTTCCCCGGGTCCCGTTGGTCACCCCGTAGACTCGAGGATCGTGACCACGACCCCGACCGACACCTCCACGGGCACCTCCCCGGGCACCTCGATCAGCGCGGCCCCCGCCCCGGCCGCGCCCGTCAGCGCGGATGGTCGCCGGCTGCTGCGGGTCGAGGCGCGCAACGCCGAGACACCCATCGAGCGCAAGCCCGAGTGGATCAAGACCCGCGCACGGATGGGCCCGGAGTACCAGTCGCTCCAGCAGCTGGTGAAGAGCGAGGGGTTGCACACGGTCTGCCAGGAGGCGGGCTGCCCCAACATCTACGAGTGCTGGGAGGACCGCGAGGCGACGTTCCTGATCGGTGGCGACCAGTGCACCCGGCGCTGCGACTTCTGCCAGATCGACACCGGCAAGCCGCAGCCGCTGGACCGCGACGAGCCGCGTCGGGTGGCGGAGAGCGTGCAGACGATGGGGCTGCGCTACGCCACCATCACCGGCGTCGCGCGCGACGACCTGCCCGACGGCGGCGCCTGGCTGTACGCCGAGACGGTCCGCGCGATCCACGAGCTCAACCCCGGCACCGGGGTGGAGAACCTCATCCCCGACTTCAACGGCGACCCCGACCTGCTGGCGCAGGTCTTCGACTCCCGCCCCGAGGTGCTGGCGCACAACGTGGAGACCGTGCCGCGGATCTTCAAGCGGATCCGCCCGGCGTTCCGCTACGACCGGTCCCTTGACGTGCTCACCCGGGCCCGGGCGGCCGGGCTGGTGACGAAGTCCAACCTGATCCTGGGCATGGGCGAGACCCGCGAGGAGATCTCCCAGGCGCTGGTCGACCTGCACGCCGCCGGCTGTGAGCTCGTCACCGTCACCCAGTACCTCCGCCCCTCGGTGCGGCACCACCCGGTCGACCGGTGGGTCCGGCCCGAGGAGTTCGTGGAGCTGGCAGCCGAGGCGGAGGAGATCGGCTTCGCCGGGGTCCTCTCCGGCCCGCTCGTCCGTTCGTCGTACCGCGCCGGACGCCTGTACCGTCAGGCGATGGAGGCGCGCAGCCAGCCGTCCACCTGACCCTCGGGTCACCGCAGCACCCCAGCAGTCCACCCACGCACCACGAAGGCACCCACGCATGTCGACACCCGCGCCGGAGAAGACGGGCCGGATCAAGCAGTTCGTCCAGGCCTACCAGTACGCCTCGAAGACCGACAAGCGGCTGGGTCTGTGGACCATCGGCTCGTTCGTGGTCGGCGCCGCGGTCGGCGTTCTCCTGTTCTGGCTGCTGCCGCCGCGCGACATGACCGTGTTCAAGATCATCGTGCTGGTGCTCGGCGCCCTCGCCATCGGCGGTCTGGCCGCGGTGGTCGTCTTCAGCCGGCGCGCCGAGAAGGCCGCGTTCGAGCAGATGGAGGGCAAGCCGGGAGCGGCCCTCGCCGCGCTCAGCGTCCTCAAGCGCGGCTGGCGCACCGACCAGATGGTGGCGGTCAACAAGAACAGCGACCTGGTGCACCGGGTCATCGGTCCTCCCGGGATCGTGCTCATCGGCGAGGGCAACGTCAACCGCCTGCGCCCGCTGATGAACCAGGAGCGCCGCAAGCACGAGCGGGTCGACTCCGAGGTGCCGGTGCACGAGCTGGTCGTCGGCAACGGCGAGGGCCAGGTCGGCCTGCGTCAGCTCAGCAAGACCGTGCGCAAGCTGCCCAAGGCGATCAAGCCGGCGCAGATGACCGACGTGATCAACCGGCTCAAGGCCATGGACGCGACCCGGCCCAAGGTGCCGCTGCCCAAGGGTCCGGTGCCCACCAGCATGAAGGGGCTGCGCGGCAACCTGCGCGGCCGCTGAGCCCCGGCTGCGGGGCGGTCAGCCGCCCAGCGAGGACATGTCCTGGAACTTCTTCGGTGGCTTGATCGTGACCTTCTCGCCGAAGTTCGACAGCCCGATCGTCACCTGGTCGCCCTCGACGGTCCCGACGATCTGGACCACCCGGCCCTGGTCGTCCAACCACAGCTCGGCGTCCTTCATGTCGCCCTTGCCCTTGATGGCGTAGTGCCGGGCCTTGACGCCGTCGAGGTCGTCCTCCCCGAGGAACGTGGCCGAGACGATGTCCTTGTCGTTGACGAAGCCGCCACCCGGGTTGGAGGTCGTCTCCTCCTGGTCCAGGTTGAAGGGCACCTGGCCCTTCTGCGGGCTGCCCATCTTGAGGTAGGGGTCTCCCGAGTTCGGGTCGCCGAGGTAGAGCTCGTCGTTGACGAGGATCATCTCGACGGTCTGGGCGTCGGCGCTGATGATCATCCGCATCGCCGGGTGCTTCTTGTCGGCGGCGTCGATGTCGGCGTCCATCTTGACCGGCTTGCCCTCGGCGGTGCCCGCCAGCGTCATGTGCATGGTGGTGTAGTTGGCCTCGGAGCCGCTGAGCAGCGCCGCGAACTCCTTGCCGCTCAGGGTGTCGCCGGTGGCGACGTCGCCACCGCTGTCGGTGGCCTTCTCCGAGGGGGTCGAGGCGTCGTCGGACGGGCTGGTCGAGGAGGTGCCGGTCTCGCTGCTGGTGGCCTTCGTGTCGCCTCCCGAGCCGGCACACGACACGAGGGCCAGCGCCAGCAGCGGGGTCGCGGTGGCCACCGCCAGCCGGCGGAACAGAGTGGTACGTCGCATCGTGCCGAGTCCTTCCAGGTCAGGTCGGCTCATGGTAGGCGTCCGGCGGTGCCGCCGGGCGCCGAAACACTCACGATCGGGTCACGAAGTGACGGCGCGCCGCACGGGCACGGTGACCGAGCCGACGGCCAGGTCGTGCAGCCCTCGCCCGTCCGGGCGGAACACCAGCGGCGGGACGACCAGGGCGATCAGCACGCTGCGGCCGAGCGCTCCGAGCAGGCTCACCGGTCGCGGGTCCCCGTTCATCCGGACGACCCGCAACCCGGTCAGCAGCTGGCCGAACGACCCCTTGGCCAGCGCGGTCAGCAGCCCGCTCTCGACGACGTACACGGCAAGGACGGCGACGCCCGACAGCCGGGACGTGGCGTACCAGTCCAGGCCGCCCACGGCGATGACCACCAGCGTGGAGGCGGCCCAGTCGACCACCAGCGCCAGCACGCGGCGCGGCCAGGAGGCGGTCTCGACATCGGGCACGCACGTCAGCCTAGGAGACGCCGCCCCCGCGGGCGGGTGCGGGCGTCCCCCGCCGAAGCCGGGGCTCGTCCTCCGGACCGGCTGTTACGTCGGTGAAACAAACCGGATACGGTCGAGAAACTGCCCCTTCCTAGGGTCGGGGCAGCCGACCCAACGTCGCGTCGGATCACCACGCCCCAACAGATTCATGGCCCCCGATTCACGTGCCGGCTGCGCCGAGCGCGCAGCCAAGGAGGACGAATGTTCGCAAACAGCGAAGAGCTGCTGAAGTTCATCAAGGACGAGGGCGTCGAGATGGTCGACGTCCGCTTCTGCGACCTGCCCGGCATCATGCAGCACTTCACCGTGCCGGTGTCGTCGTTCGACCAGTCGGTCTTCGACGACGGGCTCGGCTTCGACGGCTCCTCCATCCGCGGCTTCCAGGCCATCAACGAGTCCGACATGGCGCTGTTCCCGGACCCGACCACGGCCTACGTCGACCCGTTCCGCACCAGCAAGACGCTGAACGTCAACTTCTTCATCCACGACCCGATCACCGGCGAGGCCTACTCCCGCGACCCGCGCAACATCGCGAAGAAGGCGCTTGCCTACCTGGAGAGCACCGGCATCGCGGACACCGCGTTCTTCGCCCCGGAGGCGGAGTTCTACATCTTCGACAACGTCCGCTACTCCACCGACGTCAACGAGGGCTACTACCACATCGACTCCGTCGAGGGCTGGTGGAACTCCGGCAAGGAGGGCGAGAACCTCGGCTACAAGACCCGCCTCAAGGGCGGCTACTTCCCGGTGGAGCCCTACGACCACTACAGCGACCTGCGGGCCGACATGGTCAAGAACCTCGAGGCCTGCGGCCTCCAGGTGGAGCGGGCCCACCACGAGGTCGGCACCGCGGGCCAGGCGGAGATCAACTACAAGTTCGACACGCTGCTCAAGGCCGCCGACGACGTGATGAAGTTCAAGTACCTCATCAAGAACACGGCGTGGACCGCCGGCAAGTCGGTCACCTTCATGCCGAAGCCGATCTTCGGCGACAACGGCTCCGGCATGCACGTGCACCAGTCGCTGTGGAAGGACGGCTCGCCGCTGTTCTACGACGAGACCGGCTACGGCGGCCTGTCCGACATGGCCCGCTGGTACATCGGCGGCATCCTGAAGCACGCCCCGGCGGTGCTGGCGTTCACCAACCCGACGGTGAACTCCTACCACCGGCTGGTGCCGGGCTTCGAGGCCCCCATCTCCCTCGTCTACTCCTCGCGCAACCGCTCGGCCTCGGTGCGGATCCCGATCACCGGCGCCAACCCGAAGGCGAAGCGGATCGAGACCCGGTTCCCCGACCCGTCGGCCAACCCCTACCTCGCCTTCTCGGCACTGATGCTGGCCGGCCTCGACGGCGTCCAGAACAAGATCGAGCCGGCCGAGCCGATCGACAAGGACATCTACGAGCTCCCGCCGGACGAGATGGCCGAGATCGACCAGGTTCCGACCTCGCTCGGCGCGGTCCTCGAGGCGCTGGAGGCCGACCACGACTTCCTGACCGTGGGCAACGTCTTCACCCCCGACCTGATCGAGACCTGGGTCGACTACAAGCGCACCTCCGAGATCGCTCCCGTGCAGCTGCGCCCGCACCCGCACGAGTTCGAGCTCTACTACGACATCTGAGCGCCAACCGTCTCTACGCAGGGGCCTCTGACCCGCGACAACGCGGCGTCGGAGGCCCCTTCGTCACTCCCCCGCGACGCCGGGCGCCCGACCGCCGCGCTCAGACCTGCAGGGCTGCCGCCGCTCGGCGACTGGCGCTGGTGAGCGCCTCCTGCACCGCCGCCCGGTCCGCGGACCCGGCCTCCGGGCCGCCAGGTGTGGGCGGCAGTGCCTCGATGATCGCGCGCGTGAAGGCGAAGCCGAGTCGCCAGGGCACGGCGCGGTGGCGGGCCTCGCGGGCGATGGCGGTCAGCCGCTCACAGGCTGAGTCCAGTGACTGTCCCCCGCTGAGGAAGAACACCCCCGGAACGTCCTCCGGCACGTGCCGCCCCAGCAGCTCCAGCGTGTCGGAGGAGACCTGCTCCGTGGTGCTGGGCTCCGGCGACCGGGCCCCGGCGCTGACCATGTTGACGCGGAGGAAGAGCCTGCTCACGTCGACGCGATGGCCGGCCTCCTGGAAGAAGGTCCGCAGCGCGTTCCCGGCGACGGCGAACGCGACCGCCCGCGAGTGGCCCCCGAGGTCGGGGATCGCCACCGTGACCAGCGGGGTGACGCCGCGCTCCACGGCCCGGCTCGCACCGGCGACGAGGTGTTCGACGTCGATGGCGGGCTGGCCGCTGGCCGTCTCGGCGGGACGCAGGTTGGCGCGGAACTCGATCAGGTCCGGGCCGGCGTCGATCAGTCCGTCGAGGTCCCGCGAGGGGTCGGTGGCCGGTCGATCGCGTACGCCGATCATCAGCCCCGCGGTCCCACCGACGCCCGGAACGTCGTCCACCACGACCGTCGAGATGGCCGACGACAGATCCTCGGCCGACAGCGCCGCAGCGACGAGCGCGTCGAAGTCGATCGAGCCACCGACCGCCGCGCGCGCGTACTCATCCAGGACCAACAGGCCGCGGGTACCCTCCACCAGCTGATCGTTCACACTCATCTCACATCCCCTTTCCTGAGCCTCATGGGAGCCATCCGGCGCCCATGCCGAACCGGCCTCGGACCTCTCAGCTCTCGTCGCCCCCCACAGGGCGGGCGGACCCGCCGACACCCGCGAAGATCCGGCGGGCGTCGGCGGCAGCGGGTGCGCGTCACTAGACTGGGGCGGTGGGCGAGACACCGGTGACGTGGTCGAGGATGCGCACCTTCGCCGCCGTCGCACGCACCGGAAGCATCCGCGAGGCCGCGGCCCAGCTGCACATCACCGATCCGGCCGTCTCGATGGCCATGGCCAGCATCGAGCGGCAGCTGCAGACGAAGCTGACCACCAAGTCCGGCCGCGGCATCGTCCTGACCGAGGCCGGTCGCGTCTACGCCGGCTACTGCCGACAGGTGCTGGGACTGCTCGAGGAGTCGGAGGCCGCGGTGCGGCGCGCGGGTCTGGGGCGCCTGCGGCTGGGTGCGGTGGGCACCGCGAGCGAGTACGTCGTCCCGGCACTGTTGGCGCGGTTCCGCGAGCGCCACCCGGGGGTCGAGCTGTCGTTGAGCGTGCAGCCGCGCGACGAGCTGTTCGCCTCGATCCGCGACCACGAGCTCGATGTCGTCTTCGGCGGACGGCCCCCGCGTGGCTCCGGGCTGACGATCCGGGCGACCCGCGCCAACAGGCTGATCGTGGTGGCGGCGCCCGGCGGCGAGGAGTCGCCGTGGGACTCCACGTGGCTGCTGCGCGGCCCGGGCTCGGGCACCCTCCACACCACCCTGTCGCTCTTCGACCAGCTGCAGATGAGCCCCGCGACCCTCACGCTCGGCTCGCTGGGTGCGGTGCTTGCCGGGGCGAAGGCCGGTCTGGGAGTCAACCTGGTCCATGCCGATGCCGTCGTGCAGGACCTGGCCCAGGGACTGCTCGTCGAGGTGCCCCTCTCCCGCACGCCGATCAACCGCCCCTGGCACCTGGTCACCGGAGCCAAGCCGCTGAGGGCCGCCTCGCTGTTCGTCGAGAGCTGTGCCGACGAGTCCCTGGGCGACCTGGCGTTCACGCTCCCGGGTCGCTCCGGGAGCCGGTCGTCGCGGTGAGTGCCTCACAGCGTCCCCAGGTCCACGACGACACCGGCGGCACCCGAGGCGCGCGCCGTCACCAGGTCGGTGGGGCGCAGTCCGCCGGCGGCGTAGACCGGTAGCGGCGCCGCCCCGGCCAGCCGCGCCAGGCCCTCCCAGCCGAGGACCCCGGCATGCGGACGCTCGGGCGTCGGGAGAACCGGCGTGGCGAGGGCGAGCTCGGCACCCAGGCGGTGCGCCCGGGTGAGCTGCTCCGCATCGCGGACGGACGCGGCCCACAGGGTCGCGGGCGGCCGGTGCATGGCTCCGTCGAGGGAACGGGTGTCGCTGTGGACACCCTCGGCACCGGCCCTGCTCGCCTCCAGGGCGCTGCCCGACAGCAGCAGCCGCACCTGGGTCCCCCGACACACCTCGTTCAGGCGCCGAGCCAGCTGGACCCGCTGTCCGGGACCGAGTCCGGGCGCACACACCAGCAGCATCCGGAGGCCTCGGCCGGCCTGGACGGCGACCCGCGTCAGGAGGTCGTCGACGTCCAGGCCGTGGCGCCCGATCTCGGCCACCGCGATGACCTCGGGCAGCCCGAGGGCCTGCATCGCTCGCTCGTTGCTCGGCAGCAAGGGGCCGAACCGCGGGCCGGCCGGGTCGACCCAGGCGACCGGCTGACCCTCACGACCGCTCGGCTGGCCGGACCACCTGGTCACGTGGAACCAGTGCAGGCGCACCCGCTTGGTCACGAAGTCGTGGTCATAGACCCGCCACGGCGCGAGCTCGTCGACGCCGATGCCGACCTCCTCCGCCAGCTCGCGAGCGGCCGCCTCGGCGGGTGTCTCACCGGGCTCGATCTTCCCGCCGGGCAGCTCCCAGAGCCCTTCGCCCTCGGTGCCGGGCCGCCTCCGCGCGAGCAGCACGCTGCCGTCGTCCGCCCTCACCACACCCACCGCCACCTGGACGACGGGCCGGCCACCCGACCGCGGGCCTCGGCCCTCGGTCCGGAGCGCGCCGTGCCGACGGGCAGTCATCACGGCCGGAGCCATCAGTCCGGCCACACCCGGCGGGGGCCGCTGCCGGGGTGGCGTCGAGCTCCCCGCCGTGGTCTGCCGGTCGGCCGGCACCGACGTCGTGGCCGCAGGCTTCTTGGTTCCCGACCTCCGGGCCGCGGTCTTCGTGGCCGCGGCCTTCGTGGCGGCCGTCCGCGTCGGGGTGGTCGAGCCCTGGCGCGCACGGCTGGCCGCGCGACGCTCGGCAGCCACTAGCCCACTCCCGCCAACCCGAGCCGGTCAGCCCCGAGCTCGTCGGCCCGGGCGGCGTACTCCCGGGTCTCGGACCCGATGCCCTCCTCGGGCGGGCCGGGCACCGTGACGTTGACATAGGTGCGCGCGAAGCTGAGGTCCGGGTAGAGCCCCGTCTCCTTCGACAGCTCCGCCAACCGCTCCAGGAAGGCGCGGGTGTCGGCGTAGGTGGGGAACTCGAAACGACGATGCAGGCCGGCAGGTCGTGCGACCTCGGTCCAGCCCGGCACCTCGCGGGTGTCGATGCTCATCTGGGTCTCCTTCGAGATGGGACGCCGCTCGCGGTGAGCGAGCGCCGGGAAGGCCGGCCGCCGCGGTGGACCGCCGGGTGACGGTCAGCTGGCGGCCTCGCTGAGGTCGCCCTCACCGGCCGGCAGGATCTGCTCGACCTCGGTGTGCGGCCGGGCGATGATGTGCGCCGCGGCCAGACCGTCGCCCACCCGCTCGCAGGCGTCGGCACCGGCGCGGACGGCGGCGTTGACCGCACCCGTCTCACCGCGCACCAGGACGGTGACGTAGCCGCCGCCGACGAACTGGCGTCCGATGAGGCGCACCTCCGACGCCTTCGTCATCGCGTCGGCGGCCTCGATCGCCGGGACCAGGCCGCGGGTCTCGATCATGCCGAGGGCGATCCCGAACTTCTCGTCATTTCTGGGCATTGGATTTCCTTCCATGTGGGTGAACCTGGGGGATGAGAGTCGTGTGAAGGGGACGCGTACGGCGGCCGGGCGTCGTGGGCTCAGGCGCGCCAGTGCTCCTCGCTCCAGTGGTCGATGATTCCGCCGATCGTCAGGTCGGTGGCGATGGCGTAGTCGCCGGCGGCATACCGCGCCGCCGAGGTCTCGATGGTGATCACGAAGTCACCGGTCTTGGCGCCGACCGGGTCGAGGGCGACGGTCAGGTGCCCGGAGCCGTCCTCGACCACGCGGAGCGACTTGTCCCGCAACCCGGGGACCCGCTCGGTGGCGACGAGGTCGCTGCGCACCCGCTGGATGTTCATGACGCTGCCTCCGCGCCACCGGACGTCCCGGCGTCGTCGGTCGGGTCGTCCTCCTCCCAGTAGTCGATGATGCCGACGATGGTGAGGTCGCTGGGGTACTCCTTGCTGCCGGCGGCGTCGCGGGCCGCCGAGCTGCCGACGGCGATGACCCAGTCGCCGGGCTTGCACCCGACGGGGTCGACGGCCACCTGCTTGCTCGACGAGGCGCGTTCCTGGACCACCAGCAGCCGGTGCCGGTCGAGGTTGCCGATGCGCGCGGTGGCGACGAGGGTGCCCTCGACGCGGAAGACCTTCATCGGTCCGCCTCCTTCGCGATGGGGTCGGGGTCGACGGGCTCGAGCCGAGAGCCGGTCAGCGCCCGGACCACGCCCTGGACGGCCGGCCCGCCGGTGCACTCGTCGGTCCGGTAGCGGTCCTCGACGGCACGGACGAGCCGGCGGGTCCGCGCCTCGGCCCTGGCGCGCGCGCCGGGGATCCGGTCGTCGTAGGCGACATGGACGAGGACGGGGACGGCGAGGCCGCGCGGCGCGTGCGAGCGTCGCAGGATGCGCATCCCGACGTCGAGGTCGTCCGCGCCCTCCTCCAGCGTGGTCATCTGCGCCTGGAAGGCGAGGTTGCGGAGCTGGACGTCGTCGATGGCGTCCCCTGCGACGACGAGCCGCTCTCCGTGCCCCGCGTCGGCGTAGGTGCCACCGCGGCTGCGGACGGCCTCCACCTGGCCGATGTTGTTCTTCAGCAGGTAGCCGCACAGCCAGCGGATGCCCTCGGTGGCCTCGTCGTCGGCGTCGACCCCCATGGCGCCGGCAACGACGGTGCGGATGTGCGCCTTGGCGGCTTCGCGAGCCATCCCCGCGGTCTGGTCGTAGAGATCGGCGCTCGAGACGAACCGGTGGAGGTCGGTGCGGCCCGCCGCGTCGGGCACGTGGACCCGGATGGCGTCGGTGTCGGTGTCGACGCCCACGAGCAGGACGGCGACCGCCGCCCCGCCGCCGTGGGTGCGCTCGACGGCGGCCCGGAAGTCCTGGAGCAGGCCGAGCAGCTCGGTGGCGGCCCGGGTGTCGTCGCTGCCGTGCGCGGCGCAGCCCTCGTGCTGCGGGTCGACGCTGCTCACGTGGTAGACGCCGATCTTGAGGTAGCGCGTCGGGGCCGAGGCGGCGTTGGGGACACCCTCGCGCCAGCGGCGCAGCTCGACGGCCTCCCACTGGTGCACCGCGGCCTCGACGTCGAACATCGAGCCGGCGTAGGAGTCGCGCGAGACGACGACCGCCGGCGGCACCCGCAGGATGTAGTCGACGAGACCGCCGAGGCGGCCGTCGGCGCACGCGGTGATGTCGACGGCGTGGAACCCGAAGCGCTGGATCAGCTCCTCGGCGTCCTCGCCCTCCTCCATCCGGGCGTGCGAGCGGTCGACCTCGTCCTCGGCGAGGTTGCAGAAGGTGCCCAGGACGCACCGGGCGTGCACGAGGCCGAGGTCCAGCGGGCTGCTCCAGGTCGCCTCGAGCCGCTCGATCGGCACCGTGACGCCGAGGAAGCCGGCGATCTCCTGCTGCGCCCGCACAGCGAAGCCGTCGTCGAACTGGAGGGGCGCCAGCCGGCGGAGCACCGGCTCGATCCGATCGAACGCCGTGGTGATGTCGGCGGCGCGGCGAGTGAGCGCCGCCCCGAGGGCAGGCTCGCTGAGGGGTGGCCGCCCACGGCGGGAACGGAGGCGGTCGAGGCCGCAGCCGGGGCAGCGCCGGGCACCCGGGCAGCGGTCCTGCGCTCCCAGGGTGGGCGGACGCGCCCATCGGGCTGGAGAAGGGTCCTCATGCCCGCGCACCGCCGGACAGGGTGACCCGGACCGAGGCGTTGTCACCGACACCGGACTGGCCGGTGACCCGCTGGGGACGGGGGTGGGTGCTGGCCCGGTCGCTGAACGAGCGGGCGCCGGCCCAGCCCTGGCTGCCTCCGCCGCGCTCGCTGGGGTTGCGGCCGGAGGCGATGTGTCCCTCGGTGCCGGTGACCCGGCCGTGCGGCGTCCACGCCGAGCCGGTGACGGTGCGGCCCTCGACGCTGCCCTCGCCGGTGACCTGCGCGGGTGGGGCATCACGACGGGCTCGAGCCTGGAAGAGGAACTCGTTGTTGCCGGTGACCTTGCCCTCGCCGATGGCGAACGAGCCGGTGATCGGGCCGGCGTCGGTCCGGTCCTGCACCGGCTCCGGCCGCCCGCGACGGGCCAGGGCCCCGGGGAAGGCGCGGCCGCCCGACCATGGACCGTCCACGGCCTCGGCATCGCGCATCTCGTGGTGGTAGGCGCTGCCGGTGACCCGCTGGCTGCGGCCGCGCTCGGTGCCGGTGACGGCGTCGGCGTGGCTCGGCACGTCGCCGGTGACCGCGACTCCGGGTGCACGGGCCTCCCGACGGGTGGCCGCGGACTCCCCCTCGTCGGGCGCGCACCAGCCGACGCCGGTGCCCGGGCCCTGGTACGGCGTCCCGGTGACGGGTCGGCACACACCGGGCTCGTCACCGGTGACCGTGGTGCGGTGCTCGACATCGGGGCCGGTGACGCGCTGGCCGCCCCAGGTCTGGGACTCGGTCACCTTGCGGCCGGTCACGGCGTCACGACGTCCGGTCGGCTCGGCTGCGGTGTCGTCCACGGCGGGCGACGAGATCGCGCCCTGGTACTGGTCTCCGGTGACCGAGCGAGCCGCCCCGGCCTCGTTGCCGGTGACGCGGTCGCTGCGGCCGACCGCGGTCCCGCTGACGGGGTGGCCGCCGGCCGAGGCCTCGAACCCGGTGCCGCCCGGCTGTCGGCGCCGCCCGGCGTGGGCGGAGGCACCGTGCGGCACGCCCTGCTCGGGAACTGCGCGGACCCGGCCTGCCACCGGAGCGAGGTGTGAGGTCGTCGTCCAGCTTCTGGTCGGCCGAGCCGGTGATCGGCAGATGCTCGCCGGGCTCGTCGCCGGTGATCGGCGTGGCGTTGCGCACGGCGGTCCCGGAGACGACGAGCCCGCCGCGGGTGCGCGCCAGGCCCACCTTCGGCCCGGCCGGCGGCGCCCCGAGGCAGCGTCGGCAGGGAGGTACTGCGAGCCCGAGACGGGCAGGCCGCGCCCACGCTCGTCACCGGTGACCTGCGGACCCGAGCCGATCCGGACCCGGTGACCTGACCGCCGCCCTGCGTGCCCGACGCGGTGACCTTGGCGGCGTACTCGACGCGGCCCTGGGGCTCCGGACCGCTGGCGCCCGACCCGATCGGGTCGGTGGTCTCGTCAGCGGGGCGGGTCGCGGCGCTGCCGTCCAGGCCGCGCTTGCCCTGGGACAGCTGGCGGCGACGCTGCATCGACAGCAGCCGGCCGACGTGGGCGTCCGCGACCGCGCCACCCGAGGCACGCGGCGGCGCCGGGTCGCCGCCGACCGGTTCGGACGGCATCGACAGCTGCCGGCGACGTGGGCGCCGGCGGCTCCGGCGTGGTCCGGGGCGGACCGGCATCGGGCGCTGGGCGCCGCCCCGGGCAAGGGGCGCGTCGGGCAGGTCGGCGGCGCGGGCGCCGGTGCGGACCCGCTCACTGGCCGGGCCGAGGGCGCTCCGGCCGGCGGACAGGGCGCGACGTCGCGCCACCGCGGCCGCGCGACCGCCTCCGGCAGGGTCACGATGCCCCGCCGACGCAGCCGGATCTGCGGCCTGGACCGCGTTCGCGCCCATGGGTCAGCGCGCTCCCGCGCGGTGGACGATGAACGCGGTGCCCTGCGACTGGGTGTAGTTGTCGTAGGCGATGAAGCGCACGTGGTGCCCCGGGTTCGCGCGGTGGCACGCCTCGAGCTCGGCGAGCACGTTGTCCACCGACTGCTCGCCGAAGAGCGGCAGCTTCCAGAGGTACCAGAAGTGCGACCCGGCCTTCTCCGGCTCGGTGTGCTCGACGGCCGGGTTCCATCCCTGCGCGATGACATAGGCGATCTGCTGACGCATCCGCTCGGGCGTCATCGGCGGGAGGTAGGAGAAGGTCTCTCCGCGGGTCTTGGTGGGTCCGTAGGCTTCCATGGTCAGTCCTCCTGGGGCTGTCGTGCGAAGGGGCGATGGCCGGCGCGGCGTCAGCCGAGGTCGAGCTTGTCGACGGTGTCGAACTCGAACTTGATCTCTTTCCAGGTCTCCATGGCGATGGCGAGCTCGGGGCTGTGCTTGGCGGCCTCGGTGAGGATGTCGCGGCCCTCCTTCTCGACCGCGCGGCCCTGGTTGCGGGCCTCGACGCAGGCCTCCAGCGCGACCCGGTTGGCGTGGGCGCCGGCGGCGTTGCCCCAGGGGTGTCCGAGGGTGCCGCCACCGAACTGCAGCACCGAGTCGTCACCGAAGATCGCGACCAGCGCGGGCATGTGCCACACGTGGATGCCGCCGGAGGCCACCGGCATCACGCCGGGCATGGCCCCCCAGTCCTGGTCGAAGAAGATGCCGCGCTTGCGGTTCTCGGGCACGAACTGCTCGCGCATCAGGTCCACCCAGCCGAGGGTGGCCTGCCGGTCCCCCTCCAGCTTGCCCACGACGGTGCCGGAGTGGAGGTGGTCGCCACCCGACAGCCGCAACGCCTTGGTGAGCACCCGGAAGTGGATGCCGTGCATCGGGTTGCGGTCGACGACGGCGTGCATCGCGCGGTGGATGTGCAGCAGCATCCCGTTCTCACGGCACCAGTTGGCGAGACCGGTGTTGGCCGTGAAGCCGGCCGTGAAGAAGTCGTGCATGATGATCGGCGCGCCCAGCTCCTTGGCGTACTCGGCGCGCTTGTACATCTCCTCGGGCGTGGCCGCGGTGACGTTGAGGTAGTGGCCCTTCACCTCGCCGGTCTCGGCCGCGGCCTTGTGCACGGCCTCCATGACGAACTCGAACCGGTGGTTCCAGCGCATGAACGGCTGGCTGTTGATGTTCTCGTCGTCCTTGGTGAAGTCGTTGCCGCCGCGGAGGACCTCGTAGACCGCCCGGCCGTAGTTCTTCGCCGACAGGCCGAGCTTGGGCTTGATCGTCGCGCCGAGCAGCGGGCGGCCGTACTTGTTGAGACGGTCGCGCTCGACCTGGATGCCGTTGGGCGGGCCCCCGCAGGTCATCGTGTAGGCACGCGGGAAGCGGATGTCCTCCAGGCGCAGGCTGCGCACGGCCTTGAAGCCGAAGACGTTGCCGACCAGGGAGGTGAGGACGTTGACGATCGAGCCCTCCTCGAAGAGGTCGATCGGGTAGGCGATGAAGGCGAAGAACGCGCTCTCGTCGCCGGGGACCTGCTCGATGCGGTAGGCCCGGCCCTTGTAGTAGTCGAGGTCGGTGAGCAGGTCGGTCCACACCGTGGTCCAGGTGCCGGTGGAGGACTCGGCGGCCACGGCGGCCGCCGCTTCCTCGCGCGGGACGCCGGCCTGCGGCACGACCTTGAAGACCGCCAGCAGGTCGGTGTCCAGCGGCACGTAGTCGGGGGTCCAGTAGGTCTTGGCGTAGTCCTTCACGCCCGCCTGGTAGGTCTTGTCTGCCACGCTCTCTCTCCTCGGCTAGCGTTCGACTCCCGGGTTCTCCCCGGGGGTTCGCAACGCGGAATCCGGCCAACGACCTCTCGGTCACTTCGTCGAGAGTAAGGAGGGCGAGTTCAGGCGTCTATTGAAACTTTGGTGCTGATCATTCAGCAATTGATGAGGTCTTCACCGGCGCTGACGCCGCCGCGGGTCGCGGGCGGTCAGCCCTGGAACTTCACCATCCGCATCACCTGGATGTCGGACACGAAGACCACGCCCGAGTGCCGACCCAGGAAGGGCGCGAAGCCGCCGAGGATCGGCTGCACCAGCGGCTCGGGAACGGCGGCGATGATCATGATCAGCAGCGCGTCGTCGTTGAACATCAGGTGGCCTTGGTGGAACCCGTGGGCCCCCTTGCCGGAGAGGTTCTCGACGATGGTGTAGCCCTTGACCCCCGCGTGGTCGAGCAGGTCGGTCACGAACTCGCGATGCTCGCCCTCGACGACGATCTCCAGCTTCTTCAGAGCGCCCAGCTCGATCTCGTCCATGTCGGTCCTCTCCATCGTGGTTGTCCTCAGCCGTCCTCGCCCGCGCGGAGGACGCTCGGCCGGTGCGTCACTGGGTCTCGAGCCGCTCGCGGGTGTGCCATTCGCCGTCGTCGTACGCGTGCACCGAGGCGGTGGTCGGGTCGACCACCAGCAGCCTGATCCACTCGTTGGCCACCAGCTGCCGCGCCGAGGGTACGGCGTCCACGGCCGCCCGCGCGTGCTCGAAGGGGGCCTCGATCACCGTGATCAGCCGGACCGGCTCGTGATAGGGCTCGCCCTCCTTGAGCACCGTCTGCGCCGGAAGCCCGGTGCGCAGGTCGCTCACGTTGCCGCTCATCACGCCGAAGCGTCCGGAGACGTTGAGGTTGACCTTGCTGCCGCTGCCGTAGCAGTCGTTGTCGACCGTCGAGAAGTAGTGCTCCATGTTGATCCACTGCGCGACCACCAGAGGGCCGGTCAGGATGTTGACCAGCACTCGCTGTCTGGGGTCCAGCGTGTAGTCGTAGGAGTGCATGAACGCCCGGCCCTCCAGGTCGGCATGGCGCGTCAGGTCCCGCGTGCCGATCACGAAGTAGGCGTTGCGGGCCAGGCCCCACTCGGGGCGCACCTGCGACCAGTCCGTCGAGTTGCGGTGGGCGCGCGCCGGAGCGCTGCTCCGCGAGGAGTCGTCGAACTCCAGGCCGAGGGTCGGGATGCGCTCCTGCGTCGAGAGCCGCGACGCGGCCGTGAGGCCGGTCCGCAGCCGGTCGATGTAGACCAGGTGGGCCGGCGGGATGAGCTCCAGGTCCAGGAGCTCGACGTCATCGGTGGTGGTGTTGTGCAGCGCCGGCAGGAACCAGGTGTCGTCGGGAATGTCGATCCCCTGATCCCGCAGCCGTCGCCGGACCTGAGGCTTGTTGGCCATCTGGGCCAGCACGCGGGCGTTGACCAACCCGTGGTTGCCGCCGCAGGCGCCGCAGTCCAGCGCGGACTCGTAGGGGTTGTTGGCCGACGTACTGCCGTGTCCGACGAGGAGCACGAAGCGGGAGAAGTTCTGCACCAGGCCGATCGAGCGCAGCGCGGTCCCCGCGTAGTTCACCTGCTCGTCGAGGCTGAAGCCGATCCGGCCGAGGCGCTCGAGCTGACGCTGGGCGAAGGAGGTGTTGATCTCGTAGTCGGTCTGCAGCCGCGCCACGAAGGCGCGCAGCTCCTGGTCGTCGAGCCCCAGCCGCTCGCGGCACAGCGTCAGGTCGGTCTCGTGCTCGAGCGCCGCTTCGCGCAGGTCTCGGATCATCGCGTCGGTGACCGACTCCGGGTCCACCTCGAGCTCCTGCTCGACGGCCCGGACGATGACGCCCCGTTGCACCGCTCGGACCAGGGAGTCCGCCTGCGCCCGGTCGAGCTTGTCGAGCAGCAGGTGGGTGCGCGGCCGGTGCGGCTCCAGCCGCCGTCGCCACTGCCCGTAGCGGCGGGGGGCCAGCGTCTTGCCGACCATGTCGAAGCCGAACAGCAGGCCGATGGCCTCGACGGTGACGAACGGCGAGAGCACGGAGTCCTTCAGCTCGTGCACGGCCTCACCCAGCACCGAGATGACCGGCTCGTCACCCAGCCCGGTGGCCGAGATCTCCAGCACCAGGTTCTGCGGTGTCACGATCACCGGGGAGAGGTGGGTCTCGCTGCCGGTGCCGAGCTCCATGAAGCTCACCGGAACCCCGAAGAAGCCGGCGATGCCGAACGTGTGGTACTCCCCCACGCTCTCGAGATGGCGTCGCAGCCGCTCGGAGCGGGTGTCGATGCAGAAGAGGGCCTGGGCGAACGGGCGCTGCTCGTCCGGGCCGCGCTTGCTCAGCGTCAGGCCGTCCAGCAAGCGCGCGGTGGCCCGGCTCTCCATGGCCTGCAACCACACCTCGCCCTCACGCTCCTCGCAGAGACGCAAGGACCCGAGCAGCGAGTCCACCTCGCCGGCCTCGAGGGTGGCGAGCCGCTCCTGTTGGCCCAGCGAACGGGCCAGCCCCTCGAGGCGAGCCGTCATCCGGGCGGCCTCCTGCTGCCGCTTGGCGCGGGCATAGTCGGCGAACACCGCGGCGACCTCGGCGGGTCGCGACCGGGCCACGGCCCGTTCGACCCGCCCGGCCAGGGCCGGCAGCAGCTGGCCGCCGAACAGCTCCCGTCGCAGGTAGAGCTCCTCCGGACGCTCCTCGATGGCCGCGGCCACGACGGGCCGGGCCATCACCTCGCGATGCGGGCTGGTGGCCAGCAGCCCGAGGGCCAGGGCCATCCGGATGGCGACCAGGTCGACCAGGTCGCCGGGGAACGCGCGGGCCCAGTGATAGCTCTTCGCGCTCGTCCTCCAGCGGATGAACCCGCTCCAGCCGTGCATCCGGGCCAGCTCTCGGGTGAAGTAGTCGATCCACTCGTCCTCGGGGATCTGCAGCTCCTCGAGGACGTGCAGGATCACGCCCTCGGGCGTCCGCGTCTGCGACAGGATGCTCCGCACCTGACGGGCATGCCGCTCGAGGGGGACGTTGTGCATGGTGAGCTCGCGCCAGGCGGTGAAGAAGCCTCGCTCGCGTCCCGGCATCGTCCACACCGACTGTCCTTCGTCGAAGAAGTCCAGGCAGCTCATGATGACCAGGGCATCCAGCTCCGCGCCGATCCTCGACCCGTACAGCGAGTCGACGGCTTCGTACGCCGTCCGGGCGCCCAGCAGTTCGCGGCGCAGACTCGCGCGCACCAGGTCGAGGGAGGGCGGCTCCGGGTCGATGGTGCCCCCGTCGAGCAGTGCCCGCACATCGGCGGGGGTGGCGATCGTGGCCCGCCACCTCCCGGCGGGCTCCGGACCGGTCAGCAGCTCGAGCCCCCAGCGCTCGAGGTCGACCCCCGCGATCGGGGCGGACCCGGCGAGCACGCGCCGGACCCCGGCGGCGAGGGCGTCGGGGTCGACCTCGCCCCGGGCCGACAGCGCTTGGTACTGACGGCGCTCCAGGTAGCCCCGCCCGTGGAACAGCGCGGAGCCCTGCGCCACCGCCTCGGTGAACGGCAGGTGCTCCAGGCCGTACAGGGGGTTGTGATGGATGAAGTTGCGCATCGGCCAGAAGAACGGGATCGGCTCCGCCGCGAGATGGACCATGGAGCGCACCCTCAGGCGCTCCCCCAGGTCGGCGCTCGGCATCGGATCGGTCTCGGCCGCCGACGCAGCGAGCGGACCTCGGCTCGACAGGTCACTCATGCGATCTCCCCGGAGAGGTAGATCCCGGCGACGAGCAGTCCGACCAGCGCCACGAGTGCGGCCCCGGCCACGACCCGAGGCACGTCGGTGACGGCGGCGTCAGGGTCGGGCGAGCCCACCACCAGTCCCTGCAGGAGGCGGAACCCGGCCCAGCTCCACACCAACGCCGCGGTCAGCACCGCCGCGACGACTGCAACGGAGGGTGCCGAGAGCAGCTCGCGCAGCAGCACGAAGAACGTCGGGAACACCGGAGTGGCCACGGCCGCGAGCACGCCGAGCGTGAGCAGGACCGACAGCCGCGGCATCACGACGCCGAGGCCGCCGTAGACATGCGTGTAGGCGGCGCCGAACCGCCGGTCGAGCGCTCCGGCGAGCAGCACGAGCAGGGCCAGCGGCGCCGCGACGGCCAGCACCGAGCCCCACGTCGACGGGTCGCCGTACGGCTCGGACCAGGCGGCGTCGGGGAGCAGCCACAGCAGGGACCACTGGGCCGTGGCCAGGAACCCGACCCAGGTGTAGACGTCGCGCACGGTGAGGATGCGGAAGGAGTAGAGCACGGCGCTGAGGACCGCCCACCACACCAGCCAGTCGGGCGGCGGACCGTCGGCCCGGGAGATCGCCAGCAGCCCGAGCTGGGGCCAGATCACGATCAGCACGGCGCGCGGCACGGCATGCCCCAGCAGCGCGTGGACACGGTTGAACACGAGGCTCAGCGGGAAGAGCGGCCAGAACAACCCGACCAGGATCAGGCTCTGCGTCGACATCGACTCACCCCCACCGCAGCCAGGTGTTGACGCGGGCCGAGGCCGACAGCAGGCCGCGGGTGAGCAGGGCATAGGCATCGGCGACGTAGAACTCGCGGGACAGCGCGGCATAGAAGCTCACCCGCCACCGAGAGACGGCGTTGCGCTCACTGGCCGCTCCGCGGGTGACGTAGTGCGCGCTGGCCCAGCCGGCGAGCCCGACGATGGCGACGACCACGAGCAGCACCATCAGCGTCTGCAGCCCGAGATGCGCCGCGTCGTAGAGCTGCGTGACCATGCCGTCCGGGTAGAGGAAGAGCGCGAAGGAGTGGCTGATCGCGGTGTAGCCGATCACGACCAGCGTGAAGGAGGTCACGATCACGATCCCGAGGCGCCAGGTGTTCTGCACGTGCATCCGGTAGGAGGAGACGACGAGCCGGGCGCCGGTCACCCAGCCGAAGAACAGCAGCACCACGGCGCCCTGCTGGGTGAACACCTCGGACGCGATCGCGGCGTGCGCCAGCCCGAGCACCGCCAGCGGCACGAGCGTCGTGGTGACCGCGATCACCAGCCAGGGATAGCGCTTGGTCTGGGGCTGCTTCTCGATCACGAAGGTGTACATGTCGTCCTTGGGCACCCCGTCGTGCCTGCGCGCCTCCCCGATCCCGCTACCCGAGTTGAGGAACAGCGTGCCCTTGAAGAGCCCGTGCGCGATCAGGTGGAAGATCGCCAGCGAGAAGGCCCCGACCCCGCACTCCATCGTCATGAAGCCCATCTGGCCCATGGTCGAGTAGCCCAGCGACTTCTTGACGTCGCTGCGGGTCAGCATCAGCGCCGAACCCGCCAGGGCGGTCACCAACCCGACCAGGAACACCCCGTGCAGCACCTGGTCGGTGTGCACGAACAACGGCGCGAACCGGTTGATCAGGAAGCCTCCGGCGTTGACGATCCCCGCATGCATCAACGCCGACACGGGCGTCGGACCCTCCATGGTGTAGGGCAGCCAGGTGTGCAGCAGGAACTGCGCCGACCGGGCGAAGGCCGCCAGCGCCACCAGGGCGGCGACGACCTCGACCAGCGGAAGGCCCCCGACCGTCTCGATGTCGGGCCGTTCCTGGACGAGCCGGAAGATCTCGGGGAGCGACCAGGTGCCATAGGCACGGTGCAGGAGCAGCGCCGCCAGCACCAGCGGCAGGTCACCGAAGCGGTAGGTGATGAAGGTTCGCAGCCCGTAGCGATGGGCCGACGTGCTGCGCAGGTCGTGGCTGAGCAGCAGGTAGAGCAGGACCCCGATGAGGTGCCAGGCCACCAGGAGCACCAACAGGTCTCCGGCGGTCACCATCACCAGCAGCGCGGCGACCATCAGGTCCAGGACGACGAAGAAGCGCACGTATCCGGACTCATCGGCCATGTAGCGCACCGAGTAGACGCGGACGAGCAGGCTGATCAGGGCGATGACGAACGCCATCAGGAGCCCCAACGGGTCGAAGAGCAGGCTCCCCCAGCGGCCGATCTCCTGCGTGCTCGACGGCGCGCCCCCGAGCTTGAGCCACAGCAGCACTCCGGCGAGCAGCAGCGTCGCGACGCCGGCACCGGTCGAGATGCGCACCACGCCTCGGCCGCGGGTGGGCCCCAGAACAACCATCAGCAACGCCGACAGGAGGGGGAGCACGGGCAGCGCCAGCACCAGCTTCTCCATGAAGCCCCTCACCTCGCCCGCGACGTCGACGTGACCCCGCGGGTTTCAAGCATGGTGCTGACTATGCACACCAACCGCAGACCCCGTCCATTGTGAGTTCCCGCCCTACTGATCAGCGTTCACTGATCAAACGCACCCGCGTCCCCACTGGTCGATCCGCCACGCCGAGGACTCCCTGAATCGATCGTGGCAGAGCCTACGCGGGGCCCTCCGCGGTGCCCGCCGTCAGGTCGGGCAGCAGCCGGCCGGCCTCGGAGAGCACGAAGTCCCACATGGCGCGGGTCGCCGGTGACACGGCCCGTCGGGCCATCCGCACCAGCATCCAGTGCCGGCGTACGGGTAGACCCTTGACGTCGAGAACGACCAGGCGACCGTCGTGGACCTCCGCCGCCACCGTGTGGGCCGAGATCAGGGCCAGCCCCAGCCCCGCCATCACCGCCTGCTTGATGGTCTCGTTCGACGCGATCACCATCTCGACGCGGGGCGCCCCCTCCAGACCGTCGAAGATCTCGTGGAGGAGCTGGCGTGTGCCCGACCCGGGCTCCCGGGCCAGGAACGGCTCCGCGGCCAGCTCCTTGCGGGAGATCCCGGGACGTCCGGCCGACGGGTGGTCGGGCGGCGCGATGACGACATAGGGATGGTCACCGAACTCGGCCTTCTCGACGTCCACCCGCTCCGGTGGCCGGCCCATGACGGCCAGGTCGACGTGGAAGCCCTCCACCAGCTCGAGCACCTCGCCGCGGTTGCCGATGCTGAGCTGGACGCGCACCTCGGGGTGGTCGCGCAGGAACGCCGCGATCACCTGGGGGGCGAAGTACTTGGCCGTGCTCACCACCCCCACGTGCACCGTCCCGGCCCGCGCGTGCCGCAGCTCGTCGAGCTCCTCCTCCGCCGCCTCGAGCTCGGCGGCGATGCACTCCCAGGCCCGGGTCAGGATGCGGCCGGCCTCGGTGAGCTCCTGTCCTCGGGGACCCCGTTCGAGCAGCGTCATGCCCACCCCGCGCTCCAGGGCCTTGAGCTGCTGGGCGATCGCCGGCCCGGTCAGGTGCAGGCTGTCCGCGGCGCGAGCCAGGGTGCCGGTCCGCGCCGTCTCCGCCAGGAACCGGAGCTGTCGCAGGGTGAGGTCGACCATGGCGCCCACCATACATTTTGTTTGGTCTGAGGTAAGCAGATTTAGCTATGATTTTCTCGCCGCGCCCGGCACACTCGCTGTGCATGAGGAGCGAGAGCCTGCCGCGTACGCCGGCCACCGAGCCGAGCGGCGTCAGCGCGGCGCCGCCGGCAGGCACTCCCCTGCGCGAGATCCTGAGCTCGTGGGCGGGCGCCGACGCCGACCGGCAGTCGGTGGCGGACACCGTCGAGCGCGTCGCCGGGGCGACCGTCCGCCTCGCCGCGCTGGTGGCGGGCGCCCCCCTCAACGCCGACGCGCTGCCCGACGTCGACCCCGAAGCCCGGGGCGGCGGCGACCAGGCGAAGCCGCTGGACCTGGCCGCCGAACGGATCCTGCTCGACTCCCTGCGGGGAGGCCTCGTCGCGGCCGTGGCGTCGGAGGAGAGCGAGGCGCCGATCACGATCGAGCCCGGCGCCGGCCTCGTGCTCACCACCGACCCGATCGACGGCTCGGGCAATATCGACATCAACGCGCCCATCGGCAGCATCTTCTCGGTCCTGCCGGTCGGCGAGCATGCGGCCGACCCGGCCGCGGCGCTGTTGCAGACCGGTCGCGCCCAGCTCGCCGCCGGGTTCACGGTCTACAGCGCGAGCACGATCCTCGTGCTCACCCTCGGGGAGCGCGTCGACGCCTACGCGCTCGACCCGGACAGCCAGGAGTACCGCCTGCTGAGCGCCGGGCTGCGCGCGCCGCAGGACTCCCAGGAGTACGCGATCAACGCGTCCAACAGCCGGCACTGGGCGCAGGGCATCCGCTCCTACATCGCCGACATGGTCGAGGGGGCGAGCGGTCCCCGCGAGCAGGACTTCAACATGCGATGGATCGGCGCGCTCGTCGCCGAGGCCTACCGCATCCTCCTGCGCGGCGGCATCTACCTCTACCCCGCCGACGTCCGCCCGGGCTACGAGCGCGGCCGCCTCCGGCTCGTCTACGAGGCCAACCCGATCGCGATGATCTTCGAGGCCGCCGGAGGCGCCGCGACCGACGGACTCGAGGCGATCCTCGACCTGGTGCCCACCGACCACCACCAGCGCACCGCCCTGGTGTTCGGCTCGGCGTCCAAGGTCGACCGGGTACGCCGCTACCTGTCGGAGACCCGGCCGCACGACACCTCACCGCTGTTCGGGACCCGCGGGCTGTTCCGCGACTAGCCGTGCCCACGTCCGAACGAAGCGATCCGCCACCACAGCTCAGGAGACCACCATGTCGGTGAAGCACCCGATCATCGTCGTCACGGGGTCGTCGGGCGCCGGGACCTCGACGGTGAAGAACACCTTCGACCAGATCTTCCGACGCGAGGGCATCAAGGCCGCGACCATCGAGGGCGACGCCTTCCATCGCTACGACCGGGTGTCGATGCGGGAGGCGCTCGCCGAGGCAGAGTCCCGCGGCAACCACCACTTCAGCCATTTCAGCCCCGAGGCCAACATCCTCGACGAGCTCGGCGAGGTGTTCCGCGAGTTCTCCGAGACGGGCCGCGGTCGGACCCGCCACTACGTCCACGACGACCAGGAGGCCGAGCGCTACGGCAGCCCACCCGGGACCTTCACCGACTGGGAGCCGCTGCCGGAGGACGTCGACCTGCTGTTCTACGAGGGTCTGCACGGGGCCGCGGTGACCGACACGGTCGACCTGGCGCAGTACGGCGACCTCAAGTTCGGCGTCGTCCCGGTCATCAACCTCGAGTGGATCCAGAAGATGCACCGCGACAAGTCGCACCGTGGCCACACCACGGAGGCGATCAGCGACACGATCCTGCGCCGGATGCCCGACTACATGGGGACCATCACGCCGCAGTTCTCCCGCACCGACGTCAACTTCCAGCGGGTCCCGATCGTCGACACCTCCAACCCCTTCATCGCCCGGGCGATCCCCACGGCCGACGAGTCGATGGTCGTGATCCGGTTCCGCGACCCGCGTGGGATCGACTTCCCCTACCTGATCTCGATGCTGCACGACAGCTTCATGAGCCGGGCCAACTCCATCGTCATCCCGGGCGGCAAGCTCGACCTGGCCATGCAGCTGATCCTCACGCCGATGATCAAGCGGATGGTCGGCAACGCGCAGAGGAGCCAGTGAGTGTCCACCTCGCCCATGACCGACGAGACCGCCACCACCCTCACCGACGGCCGCGTCATGGCCAACGCGCTGAGGGCGCTGAGCATGGACGCCGTGGAGCGCGCCAACTCCGGCCATCCGGGCCTCCCGATGGGCATGGCCGACGTGATGACCGCGCTGGTGCGCGACCATCTCGTCTTCGACCCGGACGACCCCGACTGGCCCGACCGCGACCGGTTCGTGCTGTCCGCCGGGCACGGGTCGATGCTGCTCTACTCGGTCCTGCACCTGACCGGCTACGCCCTCACCCTCGACGACCTGATGGCCTTCCGGCAGCTCGACTCGCCCACGGCCGGCCACCCCGAGCACGGCCACTGCCCGGGCGTGGAGACCACGACCGGCCCCCTGGGCCAAGGGCTCGCCACCGCCGTCGGGATGGCGCTCGCCGAGCGGATGCTCCAGGCACGCTACGGCGACGACCTGGTGGACCATCGCACCTACGTGCTGGCCGGCGACGGCTGCCTGATGGAGGGTCTCAGCCACGAGGCGGTGGACCTGGCCGGCCACCTGCGGCTCGACCGGCTCGTCGTCCTCTTCGACGACAACGGCATCTCCATCGACGGCTCGACCAGCCTGTCGACCAGCATCGACCACGCCGCTCGCTTCCGGGCGAGCGGCTGGGCGACCCTCGCCGTCGACGGCCACGACCAGGAGGCCGTGTCCCGCGCTCTCGAGCAGGCGCGGTCGCACGACAGGCCGACCTTCATCGCCTGCCGGACGACGATCGGCTTCGGCGCGCCCACCAAGGCCGGCACCAGCGGCGTCCACGGCAGCCCCTTGGGCGCCGAGGAGCTCGCCGGCGCCAAGCAGGCGCTGGGCTGGCCGCACCCGGCCTTCGTCGTGCCCGACGACGTGCGTGGCTCGTGGCGCCGGACGGCCGACCGCGGTCGTGCCACCCACGCGGCCTGGCGGACGCGCCTCGAGGCCTCCGCGCAGCGCGCCGACTTCGAGCAGGCGAGCCGGGGCGATCTCCTGGACGCCGCCCACGAGGCGCTGGCCGAGGTCCGGGCCGCGTTCATCGAGGGCGAGGTGGAGCTCGCGAGCCGCCAGGCCTCCCAGAAGGTGCTCGAGCGGCTGGTCCCCGCGCAGCCGGGACTGGTGGGCGGCTCCGCCGACCTCACCGGCTCCAACGGCACCAGGACGTCGACCCAGCGGGCCGTGGAGGCCGGCGACTTCGGCGGCGACTACGTCAACTACGGGATCCGTGAGCACGCCATGGGGGCGGTGATGAACGGGCTCGCGCTCCACCGGGGCCTGATCCCCTACGGCGGCACGTTCCTGGTCTTCAGCGACTACGCGCGCCCCTCCATCCGGCTGTCGGCCCTGATGGGCCAGCGCGTGGTCTACGTGCTGACCCATGACTCGATCGGGCTCGGCGAGGACGGGCCGACCCATCAGCCGGTCGAGCACCTCGCCTCCCTGAGGGCCATGCCCGGGCTGGCCGTCGTACGTCCCGCTGACGCCGCGGAGACCGCCGAGGCGTGGGCACTGGCGCTGAGCCGACCCGGTCCGACGGCGCTCGTGCTCAGCCGTCAGGCGCTCCCCGCGCTCCCCCATGACAGGGAGCGGCCCGAGGTCGCGCGCGGCGCCTACGTCGTGCGTGAGCCGGCGGCCGACCGGGACGTCACGTTGGTCGCCACCGGGTCGGAGGTGTCCCTGGCCCTCGAGGCGGCCACCCTCCTGGAGAGCGAGGGCATCGCGGCCGCGGTCGTCTCCGCGCCCTGCTTCGAGGTCTTCGCCGACCAGGACCCGGCCTCTCGCGCGGACGTGCTCGGTCAGGCGCCCCGGGTGGGCGTCGAGGCCGCGGTGCGGCAGGGCTGGGAGCTCCTGCTCCGCCCCGAGGACGGGTTCGTCGGGATGGCCGGCTTCGGGGCGTCCGGCCCCGCGCCGGCCGTCTACGAGCACTTCGGTCTCACCGCTGCCGCGATCGCCGACCGGGCACGGCAGGTCCGTCGGCACCAGGCATCCCAACGAGAGGACATCGCGTCGTCATGACCCGCATCACCCTTCGAGAGCTGCTCGACCATGCGGGCGAGCACGGCTACGGCCTCCCAGCCTTCAACGTCAACAACATGGAGCAGATCATCGCGATCCTCCGGGCGGCACGGGCGGTCGAGAGCCCCGCCATCCTGCAGGTGAGCCGCGGCGCACGCAGCTATGCGGGAGACGCCATGGTGCGGGCGCTCATGGGTGCGGCCGAGGAGATGTTCCCCGACGTCCCCCTCTGCGTGCACCAGGACCACGGCAACTCCTTCGACACCTGTCGCTCCGCCATCGACCAGGACTACACGAGCGTGATGATGGACGGCTCGCTCCGTGAGGACGCCACCACCCCGACCACCTACGACGAGAACCTCGCCGTGACCCTCCAGGTCGTCGAGTACGCCCACGCGCGCGGCGTCTCGGTCGAGGGCGAGCTCGGCGTGCTGGGACGCCTCGACACCGGCCGCGGCGAGCAGGAGGACGGGCACGGCGCGACCGGGACCCTGGATCGCTCCCAGCTGCTCACCGACCCCGACCAGGCGGTCGACTTCGTGGAGCGGACCCAGGTCGACGCGCTGGCGATCGCGATGGGCACCTCGCACGGCGCCTACAAGTTCAGCGAGCGGCCGGACTCCTCGGTGCTGGACATGGACGTCGTCAAGCAAATCAACCAGCGCCTGCCGGATCTCCACCTCGTCATGCACGGGTCGTCCTCGGTGCCGCAGGAGCTGCAGGACGTGTTCAACCAGTACGGCGGCGACCTGCCGCAGACCTACGGCGTCCCCGTGGAGGAGATCCAGGAGGGCATCCGCCATGGCGTCCGCAAGGTCAACATCGACACCGACACGCGACTGGCCATGACGGGCGCGATGCGCCGACTTGCCCAGACCGACCGCAAGGAGTTCGACCCGCGCAAGTGGATGGCTCCCGCGATGGAGGCGCTGACCACCCTGTGCCGCAGCCGCTACGAGCAGTTCGGCTCGGCAGGCATGGCCCCTCGGCTGTCGCCCCGTCCCCTCGCCGAGATGGCCGCTCGCTACGCCAGCGGCGAGCTGGCCCACCGTCCGGCGGACTAGGAGGCACGACTGGCTAGGTTCTTCCTGGTCCGCACGAGGAATCGCCGACGGGAGCCCGGATGACCAGCCAACAGGACAAGCTGCTGCCCACGCTCGACTTCCTCCTCTTCGAGTGGCTGGGGCTGGCCGACCTCCTCGACCGGCCCCGATACGCCGACCACGACCGGGAGAGCATCGACCAGCTGCTGCGCGCCACCGCGGACATCGCGGCGACGTACTACCAGCCGGCCAACCGCGTCGTCGACGACCAGGAGCCCCGGGTCGAGGACGGTCGGGTGGTGCTGCCCCGGGAGACCGCGGACGCCTGGCGGGCCACCGCCGAGTTCGGGTTCCTGCTCGCCACCCAGGACGTCGAGCACGGCGGCATGCAGCTCCCCCACGCAGCCGGCTTCGCCACCCAGGTGGTGCTGGCGGCCGCGTCGATCAGCATCAATGCGGGCCTGCTCACCGAGGCCAACGCCGCGCTGCTCCTGGCCCACGGCACCCCGGCCCAGCAGGAGGTCTTCGCCACCCGCGAGCTGAGCGGCGAGTGGGCCGGCACGATGTGCCTGTCGGAGTCGCAGGCCGGCTCGTCGCTGTCCGACATCACCACCTCCGCGGTCCCCGACGGGGACGACTTCGAGGACGACCCGCTCGGCCCGCGCTACCGGGTCACCGGTCAGAAGATGTGGATCAGCGGCGGCGACCACGAGCTCACCGAGAACATCATCCACCTGGTGCTGGCGAAGACCGCCGGACCGGACGGCACGATCGACCCGAGCACCCGCGGCATCTCGCTCTTCGTGGTGCCCAAGATGCTGGTCGATCCCGACGGCACCCTGCGCGAGCGCAACGACGTGTCGCTGGTGAGCCTCAACCACAAGCTCGGCTACCGCGGCATCCCCAACGCCGCGCTGGCGTTCGGCGACGGCAGCTGGGAGCCGGGCGGAGCCCGAGGCGCCATCGGCTACCTGGTCGGTCGACCCGGTGACGGTCTTCGGCAGATGTTCCACATGATGAACGCCGCACGGATCGCGGTCGGGCTCGGCGCCGCCGCGCTCGGGTACGCCGGCTTCGAGGCGTCGCTGGCCTACGCCCGGGACCGGCGGCAGGGCCGGCACCTGACGCGCACCGGCAAGGACGCCACCACCCCGATGGTGCCGCTGGTCGAGCATGCCGACGTGAAGCGGATGCTGCTGGCGCAGAAGGCCTATGCCGAGGGCGGCATCGCGCTCGGTCTCTTCGCCGCCCGTCTGCTCGACGAGCAGGCGACCCGCGCGGCCGGCGACGCCGCCGACGCCGCGGACACCGGCGCGTTGCTGGAGATCCTGACGCCGGTGGTGAAGAGCTGGCCCAGCGAGTGGTGCCTGGAGGCCAACAGCCTCGCGATCCAGGTGCTCGGCGGTGCGGGCTACACCCGGGACTTCCCCGTGGAGCAGTACTGGCGCGACAACCGGCTGAACATGATCCACGCAGGCACCCACGGCATCCAGGCCCTGGACCTGCTCGGCCGCAAAGTCATCCAGGACGACGGGGCCGGCCTGCGGGCACTCGGCCGCCGGCTGACCACCACGGTGGACCGGGCCCGCGGCGCCGGGCTCACCGACGAGGCGGCACAGGTCGAAGCCGCCTGGGCGCGAGCCGTCGACACGGCCGCCGCCGCCTGGGCGACCGGCGACCCGGAGGAGGCCCTGGCCAACGCGACGCCCTATCTCCAGGCCTTCGGCCACGTCGTTCTCGCGTGGATCTGGCTCGACGTGGCGGTCGCCGCCGCCGCGAGCGAGCACCCCGAGGCCGCCGGCGCAGGTGCGGCGATGCGCTACTTCCTGACCTACGAGCTGCCGAAGGTCGAGCCGTGGCTGGCGGTGGTCGCGCGGCGCGAGCCGCTGTGCCGTGAGCTCGATCCCGACGTGCTCTGACCCGGATCCGCAGGTAAGCCCTGAGTCCTTCGGGGTGTGAACGCAACAGATGCCTTTCAGATCGGCAAGATCGTGGTTGTTGAGGCCGTTGATCGCGTCGAGTGAAAGGCACCTGTCGGGTGACGAGATTACGTGGTGGGCGTCGGAGTCGTCAGCAGGTCCGGATCGGTGAGTCGGACCCCACGTTGACCGGGGCTGCGGGAATGCTCGCGGTGACCGAGCTGGTCGACCGGCTCGGGATTGTGGCCGCCCTCGACACGACGGTTGGTCCGATCAAACAGCGGGCTCGTGGGTTGTCCGCGGGTGAGTTCTTGGTCGGGCTCGCCTCGGCGCAGATGGCCGGCGCGGAGTACCTCGTCGGCTTGGATCGCCGTCGCGCTGACACGGCCGGTGCGCTGCTGTCGCCGGTGTCGACAGCACCCTCGACCACCGCGGCCACGCTGGCCAAGCGATTCGACCCCACGGCGTGGCACGCAGTCGAAGCAGCTATCGGGCAGATCGGCAGCCGGGTTCTTGGGCACCTCGATGAGCAGCGGCAGGCCGCGTTGCTGGCCTCGCCCACGGTGGACATCGATGCCACCGAAGTCGAGGTCTACGGATCGAGGAAGCAGGGGATCGCCTACAACTACAAGGGCCAACGATCCGGGCGCCCACATCTGGCGACCTGGGCCGAAGCCGGGATCGTGCTGGCCGCCGACCTGCTGCCCGGGGACACCGACCCTCGCGCGGGGGTCGTCGACCTGCTCGGGCGGGCCCTGGCCGGACTGGGCGCCGCCGCGCCGGGTCACGGACGGGTCAGGGTCCGTGGCGACATCGGCTACTTCACCAAGGACCTCGCCCAAGCAGTAGTCGAGGCCGGCTGCGACTTCGCGATCGGCGCGAACCGCAACCCCGCGACCTGGCGTGCCGCCGCGGCGGTACCCGAAGAGGCCTGGAACGACACAGTGGGGATGAAGGGCGCTCAGGTCGCGGTCGCCGACTACGCCCCTGGCGGCTGGCCCGCGGGCACCCGCTGCCTGATCCGCCGGGTCCGCCACGACGCGGTGGCCATCTCGGCCGACCCCAGGGCACGGCGCCGCAAGACCATCCCCGCCGAACAGTTGGCGTTGGCCCTGGAAGGCGACGTCGAGCAGGTGTGGGCCTACTCGTTCATCGTGACCAACCTCGACATCACCACCCCGGCCAAGGCCGCGGCCGTCGAGTCTTGGTACCGACACCGCACCGACATCGAGGACCGGATCCGCGACGCCAAGCACGGCGCCGCGCTGCGGCACCTGCCCTCCGGCGACCCGACCGTGAACACCGCCTGGATGTGGGGTGCGCTGCTCGCGGTCAACCTATCGGCCTGGCTCCACGAGCTCGGCGGCCTCGACGACGGTGACGGCTACGGCCGCGCCCACCTCACCAGGCTCCGCCGCGAGCTGATCTGCATCCCGGGCCGCGTCATCCACCACGCCAGACAGATCACCCTCCGGCTACCACCCGGCATCACGATCCTCGCCAAAGTCCTCGCCCGGCTGCGTGCGATACCCGCGGTCGCGTAGCCCGCGACGTTACCCCCCTCGAACCGCTCAACTCCTCCTCCGACCGCTGGCCCACAGCACCCGGCACAGGAGAGAGCGTGCTAACCAACCTGACCTACCTCATCGCAGGGACCATCGCCCTGATGGTTGTTGCGACCCACGCCCCGACACGTGCGGTGATCCCAGCCGCCATCGCTCTCGCGATCGTTCTGGCCACCGTCGCGACGCTCTCGCAGGGACCAGACGCACTCATCCGCGTCATCGACGCGCTAACACGCCTACTCCACGGAAGTCCCAGCGGCTAACTGCGAGATCGGGTCAGAGGTCGAGGAGCCCGTCGATGCTCTCGCGGAGCAGGTCGGCGTGGCCCGCGTGCCGGGCGTACTCCTCGATCAGATGGACCAGGATCCACCGCAGCGAGAAGGGCTCGCCGGTGCGGCGCCCCGGCCGCACCGACAGCGCGTCGAGGCCGGCGCCGCGCAGCGCCTCGTCGATGCGGGCGTCGGCGGTGGCGATGGCGCGGTCGTAGAGCTCGAAGAGGTACGCCGGCTCGTCGTCAGCCGCGGTGTGCCACTCCCAGTCACGGTCGGCCTCCCAGTCGACCGACGCCCAGGGCTCGCCGAGCTCCTCGCCCCCGAACGTCTCGACCAGCCAGCCCTCCTCGACGACCGCGAGGTGCTTGAGCATCCCGCCGAGCGTCATCGTGGTGGGCGGGAGCGTCGCGGCCAGCTGCTCGGCGGTGAGTCCCTCGGCCTGCCGGCGGAGCGTGGCGCGGTAGTAGTCGAGGAACGATCGCAGCGTGGTCACCTCGTCGGCGGCCAGCGGCGGGTCCTGCTTCTGCGTCGTGGGTTCGCCCATGAGGCTCACCCTAGGCGCCCCCTACCATCACGGGCATGGGACGGTGGCCGACGTACGACGAGGTGGGCGCGCTGCCCTGCGGGGACCGGATGGTGGTGCCGCCGGAGTACGGCGACGAGAACGGCCACCTCAACGTCCGGCACTACCTCGGCATCCTCGACGACGCCGAGTGGGTGGTCTTCGAGCAGGTCGGGCTGGGGTCGGACCTGGCGCAGCGCGGCATCGGCGGCGTCTTCGCCTTGGAGCAGCACCTGACCTACCGCCGCGAGGTGGCGGTCGGCGACGAGGTGTCCGTCGGTGTGCGGCTGCTCGGCCGGACCGGCCGGATGATCCACCTGATGAGCTATCTGGCCAACCACACGCACGGCGAGGTGTCCGCCGCGATGGAGGCGCTCAACTGCTACGTCGACCTCGGCACCCGCCGGCTGACCACGATCCCTCAGGAGCAGGCGGACGGACTCGACCGCGTGATCGCCGAGGCCGCGGCCCTGCCGTGGCAGCCGATGCTCAGCGGCACGATCACCCCGCGGTGAGCCTCACCCTCGCGGGTGCGGGTCGTGCGGATGCCGCGGGTCGGCGGCGAAGATCTTCTCGTAGAGGTCGTAGACGAAGGCCGCCTTGGCGTTGTTGTAGAGCATCCCGTCGGTGAACCCCTGCGTCGCGACCTGCCGCTTGTGGGCGGCGTAGGCGTCGCGGTCGTCGGGATGCGCGCGCAGCCAGTCGCGGAACGCCGTGGTCCGCTGCGGCTCGACCGCGCCCGCGGAGAAGACGTGCAGGTTGGTGCGCGGGTCGTGGTGGCGCAGCAGTCGGTGCTCCTCCCAGTCCGGCTCGCGGATCCGGAGCTGGAAGCCGGCGGCCTCCAGGCGCGGGACGTAGGCGTCCTCGTCGGCCGAGTCGGCCACCGTGAGCTCGGCGTCGATGACGTCCTTGGCGGCCAGCCCCGGCACGGAGGTCGAGCCCACGTGGACGACGTCGAGGGCGTCGTCGCCGAGCGCCTCCTCGACCATTGCCCGGACCCGCTCGAACTCCGCGGGCCAGGCAGGGTCGGGGTCGACGACAGTGATCTGCTCGGGCTGCCAGCTCGGGAGTCGGACCGCGGCGATCGCCTCCTCGTCGGGCGGGTCGAACGGCCGCCAGAGCGGATGGGTCGCGGTCATGTGAGCCGCCCGGTGGCCGGGTCGCGGGTCGTCACGCAGTAGCGGCGTCCCGTCGGGTCGGTGAGCACGGTCCAGAACTCCTCGTCCGGGTCGGCGACGGCGCCCAGTGCCAGGTGCCGCGCGACCTCCGCGTCGCGGTCGGTGGTGCCGAGATCGAGGTGGGCAGTGACCGGGCCGGTCTCGTCGTCGGTGCGCTGGAGAAGCACGTCGAGGGCCAGCTGACGGTCGGGGCGCAGCCAGGCGAACTCAGGGCGCCGCGCCAGCACCTCCGGGCTGGCCTCGAAGACCCCGGCCCAGAACGCCGCCTCGACGTCGTACGACGACCGCGGCAGGTCCAGGCAGACCTGGTAGACCATGCTGTGGTGACCGTCCGGCCAGGTCATCGGCGTCGGGCGGACGCTCGCGGGGTGTGCCACGAAGCAGAAGACGAAGCCGCCCGGAGAGCGCATCGCGACATAGCCCCGGTCCGCAAGCTCGGCAGCACCCAGCCCGACGGCCCGGTCCGCGGCCGCCCGCGGGTCGGCGACGTTGACGTCGAGGTGTACCCGGCCGGGACCGTCGTCGAGCCGCTGGACCCGCAGGTAGTCATCGCCCGTGGGCGGCAGCAGGGTGGCGAACTCTCCCCGGGCGCCGCGAGTGGGCGAGAGCGAGAATCCCGTGACGCCCCGCCAGAACGCGACCCCGCGCTCGAACGAGCCGGCCTCGAGGTCGAGCATGGCGCTCAGCCAGAAGGGGCTCCAGGGGTGCACGGGGTCAGGCTAGCCGCGCGCGTGTCCTAGGGTGCAGCCATGTCACGCGAGGCGTTCGTCGAGGCCCTGTGCCGGCCGGAGCTGGCCGACATCGTCGACCTGGTCTGCTGGGTGGAGGACGGGCCGGACGGCCGGGTCCCCTTCGCCGCCAACAGCGTGGGCCGGGTGCGGTTCCATCTCGACGGGCCGGCGGAGGTCGTGGCCGGGGAGAACCCGATCGGCGGCGAGGACCCGCTGGCGTTCCTCCCCTATGAGCGCGAGCTGGCCGACCCGTCGCCGAAGCGGTCGACGGACAACGCCTACCCGCTGGCCGCCCGGCGGCTGCTGTCCTTCTTCGCCGACCCCGACCGGAGCCCCGACCTGGCGATCGTGCACAGCCCGCGGCACTACTTCCCCGACGAGGGCGGGCACGT
>NZ_JAWKJQ010000013.1:0-97096 GCF_041393715.1 Nocardioides sp.
GGCGCGGTGAGGCGTCGCAGACGGCGCGGTGAGGCGTCGCGGACGGCTAGCGTGGGCCGGTGCCCGACCCACACCCGTCGCATCGGCAACGTGCCCACACCGTCCGGCTCGAGTGGGGACCGGTGGGCGCTGCCGCGATCGCTCCCGGCTGCGGGGTGGCGGTGGTCGTGGACGTGCTGTCCTTCACCACGTCGGTGACGCTGGCGGTGGAGCGCGGGGCCACGGTGCTGCCCTATCGGTGGCGTGACCCCTCCGCCGAGGAGTACGCCGCGGCGCACGACGCCGCCCTGGCCGGCGGCCGCCGCGCGGTGCTCGCCCAGGGCACCCCGAGCCTGTCGCCGGCGAGCCTGGTCGGACTCGCCGGGGTCGAGCGGCTGGTGCTGCCCTCGCCCAACGGGTCGACGATCTCGCTCGGACTGGCCGACTCCGGGGCGAGCGTGGTGGCCGCCTGCCTGCGCAACGCCGCCGCGGTGGCCGACTGGCTGGCGCCTCGGGCCGGCGAGGGCCTCGCGGTGGTCGCCGCCGGTGAACGCTGGCCCGACGGCTCCTTGCGGCCGGCGGTCGAGGACCTCTGGGGAGCCGGCGCGGTGCTGGCCGGGCTGGCGGAGCGGGGCGTGGCGGGGTTCAGCCCGGAGGCGGAGCTCGCGGCGTCGGCGTACCGCTCCGTGGCCGGGCGGCTGCCCGAGCTGCTCCCGGCGTGCGCGTCCGGCCTGGAGCTGGTCGACGGAGGCTTCGCCGAAGACGTCCGCCTCGCCGCCGAGCTCGACGCCTCCCCGGTGGTGCCCGTCCTCACCGGTGCCGGCTTCACCAGGGGTTGACCGGGCGGGACCTCGGCCGGGTCAGCCCGGTGCCGGGCCGGGGACCACGAGCACCGGGATCTCGGCGAACTCCAGGAGGCGGCTGGTCTGGCTGCCGACGTACGCCGGCCCGAGGCGGCGCTGGTCGGAGCGGCCCATCACGACCAGGTCGGCACCCCACCGGTCGGCCTCCGCCAGCGTCAGCTCGAAGGGTGGCATCCCGTCGGCGAGCGTCACCGTCTCGACCCGGACGCCCGCTCGGCGGGCCCGGGAGGCGACCGCGCCCAGCACGCGGTCCGGCAGGTGCCCCTCCTCGGCGACGGTGACCGCGCGCAGCTCGGCGGTCAGCGTCTGCGCCAGCTCGATCGCCAGGTCGGCGGCCGCGAAGGCCGGAGCCGAGTCGTCGACGGCCAGCAGGATCCGTCCGATCATCGTCCCCCCTCCCGGATCCGGACCGCGGTGCGCACCCGCTGCGCCTCCTCGCGGTCCAGCTCGTCCAGGTGCAGCTCCAGGCGGCGGCAGGTGTCCTCCAGCTCCGGCAGGAGCCGGTCCTCGACGGCCCGCCGACGCCGACGGGTCTCGGCGAGCTCCCGGTCGAGTCGACGCTGGGCCAGGGCGGCGCCGGCGGCGGTGGCGGCGGCGGACAGCGCCGCGGCGTAGGCGTCGGCGGCCGGGCCGAGCGCCGCGGTCGTGGTGAGGTCGGGTCGCGGGCCGGGCGTGCAGGCCACCGCCGTGGGGTAGGACACGCCCATCGACACCTGCCAGGTGGGTGCGGCGGTGGCGGTGGCCGGAAGGGTGCGGACCCACCGGTCGAGCTCGCCGCTGGCGCCCAGCGCCCGGGCCCGAGCGAGCAACGAGGTCGCCGTGCCCAGAGCGGCCGCCCAGTCGCTCGTGGCCCGCGCGAGGTGACCGGCGACCCGGTCCTGCTCGCGCTCGAGGGCCTCCTCCTTGCTGCGCAGCAGGGTGGCGGCGCGCCGCGCGGTGTCGACACGGTGCAGCAGGTGGAGCCGGTCGGCCCGGGTGCGAGGAGGGCTGCTCATGGCGCCGCTCCGTCGTGCTCGGCCCCGCTCGCCTCGCTCGCGGCCACCGTCGGTCGCAGGTGTGCGGCGCGCTGGTCGGCGGAGACCACCGTCAGCTCCCGCGGCGGCAGCACGGCGGCCACCCGCCACAGCCGGTCCAGGGAGTCGTCGATGGCGCGAGGGTCGTCGGGCGGCTGGTCGAGCACCTCGGTGTCGAACAGCCGGGCCAGGTCGAGGTAGCGCTGCTCGGTCACCGACAGCGCCTCCAGCCCGATCAGCGAGGCGAGCTGCTCGGCCTGGCGGGCCTCCGCCAGCAGCGCCAGCACCTGGGCGGCGATGGCTTGGTGGTCCTCGCGGGTGCGGCCGGGCCCGGTCCCGCGGCGCATCAGCCGGGACAGCGACGAGAGCACGTCGATCGGCGGGGAGACGCCGCGCGCGTGCACGTCGGGCGACAGCACGATCTGCCCCTCGGTGATGTAGCCGGTCAGGTCCGGCACCGGGTGGGTGATGTCGCCGGCGGGCATGGTGAGCACCGGGAGCTCGGTGATGGAGCCGGCCCGGTCGCGCAGCCGCCCGCAGCGCTCATAGATGCTGGCCAGGTCGCTGAACAGGTAGCCCGGGTAGCCCTGTCTGCTCGGGACCTCGCCGCGGGCCGACGCCAGCTGGCGTACGGCGTCGCAGTAGGCCGTCATGTCGGTCAGGATCACCAGCACGTGGTGCCCGTGCTCGAAGGCCAGGTGCTCCGCCACGGTCAGGGCGAGCCGCGGCGTGAGCACCCGCTCCATGGGCGGGTCGTCGGCGGTGTTGACGAACAGGGCGGCCTGGCCGCGCTGCACGCGCTCCTCCAGCCCGGCCCGGACCAGCTCGGCGTCGGCGTTCGTCACGCCCATGCCGGCGAACACCACCCGGAAGTCGGCGCCCTCCACGGTCGCGTGCGCGGCGATCTGGATGGCCAGCTCGAGGTGGGGAAGCCCGCCGACGGAGAAGATCGGCAGCTTCTGGCCGCGGACCAGCGTGGTGAGCCCGTCGATCGCGGTGACCCCGGTCCGCACCGGGTCGCGCGGCACCTCGCGGCGCGCGGGGTTCAGGACCTGGCCCGAGACCGCGGCGCGACGAGAGGCCGTGACCGGGGGGCCGCCGTCGAGCGGCTCGCCCCGCCCGTTGCAGACCCGACCCAGCCACCGGTCGGTGACCGGGATCTCCAGCGGCGAGCCGGTGAACTCCACGGTGGTTCCGTCGACGCCGAGCCCGTCGGTGCCCTCGAAGACCTCGATCACCGCCACGTCGTCGTCGACGTCGATGACGGTGCCGTGGCGCGTGGTGCCGTCGGCGAGCGGCACCGTGACGAGCTCGTCCCAGCCGACCCGGCCCGGGGTGGTGACAAACAGCAACGGGCCCTCGACGCGTCGGACGCCGGTGACGGCGACCGGCGAGGTGAGCTCGGTGACGTGGTCGCTCATGGCGCCAGCTCCCCCAGGTCGGCCACCAGCCGGTCGGCCAGCCGGGACACGCCCGCGGCGTCGTCGGACCCCAGGTCGTCCTTGGCGCGCAGCAGCGGCGTGAGGTCGAACCCCTCGACGAGCGTCGCGGGGGCACCCGCGCGGACCAGCGCCAGACCCGCGTCGTAGACGTCGAGGGTCGCCTGCAGGAGTGCCGCCTGCTTCGCCGGGGTCGTAGGTCGCGTCGTGCTCGCTGAGCGCGCTCTGCTGGAGTACGGCGGCGCGCGCGAGCTCCGCCCAGCATGGTGATCCGCTCTTCCGCGGGCATCGCGCTGCGCCCACCAGGTCGGCGATGCCGCGAAGCCGGTCGGACTCGGCGAGCAGGGCGAGCAGCCGGCCCCGGCGCACCCCCCAGTCGGGGTCGCCGTGGGCGGCGTACCACCGGGCGATCGCGTCGACGTCGCGGGAGAAGGAGCGCTGCCAGCTGACCGCGGGGTAGTGCCGGGCGTAGGCCAGCTCGCGATCGAGTGCCCACACCGCCTGGACGAAGCGCTGGGTGTGCGCGGAGACCGGCTCGGTGACGTCGCCGCCGGGCGGCGAGACCGAGGTGACGATGGTGACCGCGCCGGTCCCGCCGCCGGCCGTCGCGACCCGTCCGGCGCGCTGGTAGAACGCGGCCAACGAAGCGGGGAGGTCGGGCGGGTAGCCGTGCTCGGCCGGCACCGCTCCGGTGCGGCTCGACAGCTCTCGACGGGCCTCCGCCCAGCGCGAGGTCGAGTCGGCGATGATCACCGCGTGCAGGCCCATGTCGCGGTAGTACTCCGCGACGGTCATCGCGGTGTAGATGCTGGCCTCGCGCGCCATCACCGGCATGTTCGAGGTGTTCGCCAGGATCAGGGTCCGCTCGATCAGGCCGCGCCCGGTCCGGGGGTCGCTGAGCTGCCCGAGCTCGTCGATCAGGTCGGCCAGCTCGTTGCCGCGCTCGCCGCAGCCGACGTAGACGATCACGTCCGCGTCGCCCCACTTGGCCACCTGCTCCAGCAGCATCGTCTTGCCCTCGCCGAAGCCGCCGATGACCGTCGCGCTGCTGCCGGCGCTGATCGGGTCGAGCAGGTCGATGGCCCGCTGGCCGGTGTGGAACGGCCGCGTCTCCGCCAGCCGGTCGGCCGGCCGCGGCCGGCGTACGGGCCAGTCGTGGCCGGCGCGGATCGCGCGCCCGGCCACCCGAGCGAGCTCCTCGCTCTCGAGATGGGTGCCGCTGCCGGCCACCGACTCGACGCGCCCGGCGACGCCCGGCGGCACCAGCACCAGGTGGGGTACGGCGGCTCCGGTGATCTCGCCGATCACCGCTCCCGGGGTGACCTCGGCACCGGCCTCGACCCGCGGCACGAAGGCATGTGCGACCGGGGTCGTCCCGGACTCGCGGCGCCGCGAGAGGAAGTCGGGGGCGCCGCTGAGTGGCCGCAGCAGGCCGTCGTAGATCCCGCCGAGGAGGCCGGGAGCCAGGTTCACGCTGAGCGGGCGCCCGGTGGCCACGGCGGGTTCGCCGACCCGGAGGCCGCCGGTGTGCTCGTAGACCTGGGCGACCGCCTCGTCGCTGCTGAGCGAGATGATCTCGCCCGGGAGCCGGTCGTGGCCGACCTCGACGAACTCGAGTCGGGTCGGGGAGTCGAGGCCGGTCAGGTGCACGACCGGCCCGCTGATCCGGCGGACCCTGCCGGTGGCGCTGGTCGTCGTTCCGGTCATGGCGCCGGCTCCAGGACCCGGGCGAGCAGGTCCCCCTGTGCCTCCAGGGCTCGCCGAGCCAGCGCCGCCAGCCGGTAGTCGACGCGCCGCCCACCGGCGGTCGCCACCACGCCGGGCCGGCTCCCCGGGTCGCGGACCACCACGGCGTCCGGTCCGAGCTGGTCGCGGGCCCGTGCCTCGAGCCCGTCGAGCAGCCGCGGGTAGCGCGGGTCGCCGGCCATCTCCTCGGCCGCCGCGACCACGGCCGCGACGATCTCGCGCTGGACGGCGGACTCGGCCGTCAGGGTCTCGCGGTGGACCTCGCGCCGGGCGGCGGCACGCGCCTGCTCCCGCTGTGCCTGGGCCGTGGCGACCGCTCGGGCCCGGGCCCGCGCGACCACCTGGTCGGACTCCGCCTGTGCCTTCGCGACCGTGGCGTCGGCGCGACTGCGGGCCTCGTCGAGGAGCTCGGTGGCCCGCCGCTCGGCATCCTCGCCGAGCGCCCGCCGCACCGGCGCGAGCTGGGTGTGGAGCGTGTCGACGACGGTCATGGCAGCACCGCCGTGAGCAGGTCGTCGCGGTGCCGCAGCTCCTCGTCGAGGACGGCCGCCGCGGCCTCCGTCGTGATCAGCAGCGAGACCCCGCCGCCGAGCCTCGCCCACGCCGCGCGGATCTCGTCGGGGGTGCGGGCAGGCACCACGGAGGCCCCGACGAGCACGAAACCTGCGAGCTCGTGAGCATCACCGAGGGCGAGGACCTGGCCCATCGCGCTCACACGTTGCCCAGGATCAGCACCGCCACGATGAGGCCGTAGATCGCGACGCCCTCGGCGAGGCCGACCACGACCATCGCTCTGCCGAAGAGCGCCGGCTGCTCGCTCATCGTCGCCAGCGCCGCGGAGCCGGCGTACGCCACGGCGATGCCGGCGCCGATGGCCGAGGCGCCGACGGCGATGCCGGCCCCCAGGAAGGCCAGGCCGCTGTTCGCCGAGGTCGTGGCGGCGGCCGCGGTCGCGGCGGGGGCGGCGGGCGCGGCCGCGGCCGAGAGCGCGTCGATCGCCACCAGGGTGAGGACCGCCAGTGCGAGCAGGAAGATCACGGCCGCGGAGGCGGCGATGGTCCGCTGCGCGGTTCGCGTGCTCATGGTGTCTCCGTTCGTCGGGTGGGGATGTGCCAGGGGAGGAAGGGCCGGCCGTAGTCGGTGAACAGCCGGGAGAAGATCTCGTAGTACTCCAGGCGCAGCGCCTGGACGGCCGCGACCAACGCGCCGAGGGCGATGGCGACGACGTTGCCCACCAGGAAGAGCACGGCGGCCGCGCCGAGGAGCCAGCCACCGCGGCCCCACAGCACCGTGCTGCCCTGCCAGACGACCGTGGTGATCACCGCGTGGGTGAGCCCGAAGGCGGCCAGCCGGGCGAACGAGATGAGGTTGGAACCCAGGCGCAGCACCGTGTCGAACAGCTCGACGCTGGCCTCGGCGATGGCGCCGCCGTGGCCACCGGCCCGCACCAGCAGGCCGACGAAGACCAGCGTCAGACCAGCGGCAGCGAGCAGCGCGGCCGAGACCCACGCCCAGGAGGCGCCGGTGGCGGAGGCCAGCACGATGCTGCCGACGGCGAGCAGGAGCAGGGCGCCCGGGACGGCGCTGGCGTCGAAGAACGCCAGGGCGGCACCCTGCTCACGCCACCGGTTGACGATCGACAACACGGTGGTCAACGACAGCAGCACGGCGCCGACGGCGACGCCCACGACCAGCAGCGTCACCGGCTCCTCGAGCGGGCGCAGCCACCACGTGGGCACCAGGCCGGTGGGACCGAACGCCTCGCCGTACAGGAGGCCGAAGACGGTGGCGGAGGCCCCGGCGCCGAGCAGCAGCGGGGCGGCCGCCCGCAGCCGCCCGAGCCGTCCGTGGCCGTAGCGTGCGGCGAGGCCGACGGCGACGATGGCCAGTCCGTGGGCCACGTCGCCGAACATCATCCCGAACATGAACAGATAGCTGACCGCGGCGAACCAGGTCGGGTCGACGTCGCGATAGGGGACCGTGGCGTACGTCGCCACGAGTGGTCGCATCGACGAGCTCGGCCCGCCCTGGTGGGCGGTGGGCGGGATCAGCCCGGGACGTCACGGGAGATCCACGATGCTGACGCCGACGGGAGCCACCCGCTCCTGGAGCGTGGCCCGGTCGGCGGCGCCGACCCAGCCGGGCAGCACGCGGCACGCCCCGGCCTCGGCGCTCGCGTGCTGCTGGTCGGCCAGCGAGACCTCGCCGAGCAGTGCGGCCGGGTCGCTCCCGACGAGGGTCCGAGCGTCGGGGTCCTCGGGCAACAGCTCGGCGCGGACGTCGGTGGTGTCGACCCCGTCGAGCAGCCCTCGGAGCGGGTTCGGCTGCGGGTCGAGGGGCGGGTCCGGCTCGAAGCAGCCGGCGTCGGCGACGGTGACGAGCGTCGTCCGCCAGCGACTCTCGGGCGCCACCACGGCCACCCGCTGCATGGCCAGCGGCCACCAGTCACGCCGCGAAGGCATCGAGCACCTCCCGTCCGGCGTCGCCGCGTCCGGCGCTCTCGATCGCCACCTCGACGAGCCACAGGTCCACCAGGAGCAGCGCCAGCTGGGCCACCACGCTGTCCCGGTCGCGGCGCCCGGCTGCCACCACGGCGCCGGCGTCGCGGGCCACCCGGCGTACCAGCGCCACCTCGCCGAGCCACAGCTGGGCGACGTCCTCGATCCCGTCGAGCACCCAGCGGGCGTCGGAGGGCAGCCGGGCCGCCAGCGCCTCCATCGACTCGGGCTCGCGCCAGCCGTGGCCCAGCAACCGGTCGGCCCGGCCGGCGGAGGCCGGGTTGACCGACCGTCCGAAGACGAGCTGCTCGCGGGTGGTCAGCAGGGCGGCGACGCCCGCCGCCCACGGTCGGGCCAGGGTGCCGCCGAGTGACCGCAACCGCCCGGCGAAGCCGAGCCGGAGCGCGAGGGCGAGCTCGGCCTCGGTGGTGCCGCCGGGGTCTCCCCAGACCGACGTCGCCAGCAGGGTGCGCAGCTGCTCGGGCGTCGACGAGACGGCCGCGCGCGGCCAGACGGACCCGAGGGAGCCCAGGTCGAGGGGCGGGTGTGCGGAGCCCGCCCGTGGTGACCGCTCCATCCCCGCTCGGTGCTCCTCGAGCGCGGCGATCTCCGCGGGGGCGGCGGCCAGGCGTGCGAGCGGCGCGCCCGATGGTGGCAGCCAGCCGGCCAGCACCCGCAGCTGCCAGAGCCACGACTCCATCGCCGCCCGGCGAGCGACGGCCCGGTCGGCGCCCTCCGGCATCCCGTGCGGTACGACGTCCGCGAGCCGTGCCAGCGCCGGCTCCCAGGCCGGCAGCCCGGCCACCTCGAGGGCGCCGCCGGTCCCGAGGCCGCCGCGCATCAGGGCGGCCCCGCGCACGGTGGCGGCGACCCAGCCCGCGCTCATGACCGGTCGCCGACCTCGCCGGGTCCGGGTGCCGCGGCCAGCAGCCAGAGATCGTCCACGACCTGTGCGACGAGCTCGGGGACCCGCGACTCGGCGTGGGAGCGCAGCAGGTCGGTCCGCTCCGTGGCGCGGCGACGGATCTCGGCCAGCTCGGGGTCGGGGCCGGCTGCCTCGGCCGCGGCGCGGGCGGCCGCCGTGGCCGCCCGGTCCGCCGTCGCGTCCCGCAGCTGCTGCGCTCGGGCGTCGGCCCGGGCCTCGAGCGCGGCGGCGCCCGTGGTCGCGTTCGCGACGATCTCGGCGGCCTCCGCCTCCGCGGTCGCCAGTACCGCACGCAGCGCGGCCAACTCCTCCGCGGCTCCCGCCGCCCGTCGGGTGGTGTGGTCCTCCGCCGCCCCGGGGGCTCCCGCAGGGCGGATGCGTTCGAGCAGCTCGCTCAGCCGCGACGCCATGGTGCGCCGATCCCAGAGGCCATCAGGATCACCTCGTCCTTCTCCATTCTGGTCCGGCCGTCAGGCCTTCACCAGAGGGGCGAGGGGAGTGTGACCAACGAGTCGGCCCGGCGGCTGGTGCGCCGCCGCCGGGCCGACCGGGCGTCAGTGCAGGTGGCCGGCGGCCATGTGCTCCGGGTTGGTGTCGCGCTGCACGCGCCTGCGGGGCAGGAACGCGGCCGGGATCAACACGCAGGCCACCAGGATGGTGGCCACCACGAACGACGAGGCGAACGCGTCGGCGGCGTCGGAGAGCGCCTGGGCGCCGAGGGCCGGCAGCTGCTCGGCCGTCGCTCCGGCCTTGGCGAGGATGGCCGCCACCGCCTCCTGGTCGTCGCCGGCCTGCTTGACGGCGGTGACCAGGCCGAGCTCGGGGCTCTGCTTGTAGCCGTTGGTGAGGAGCACCGAGAACAGCGCCGTGCCGATGGAGGCGGCGACCTGCTGCACGATGTTCATCAGGGTCGAGCCCCGCGCGATGTTGTGGTCGCTCAGCGTCTGCAGCGCCGAGGTCATGATCGGCATCATCGTCGCGCCCATGCCGAGCCCCATCACGAAGAGCGCGCCGAGCAGCAGGGTGTAGGACGTGTCGGTGCTCACCTGGGTGAACGCCGCCATGCCTGCGGTGATCAGGGTGACGCCGGTCAGCACGATCTTGCCGGGCCCGATCCGGTCGACGAGCGCGCCGGCGATCGGCATCGTGATCATCGCGCCGAAGCCCTGCGGTGCGAGCAGCCAGCCGGTCTTGAGCGTGCCCTCGCCGCGGACGGCGATGAAGTACTGCGCGAAGAGCAGGCTGGCGCCGAAGAACGCCACGGCGAACAACGACATCGCGATGACGGCGGTCGCCATCTGCTTGTTCTGCAGCAGGTGCAGGTCGACCAGGGGGTGCGCGATCTCGTCCCACATCGCCCGGGCGACGAAGGCCACGATCAGCACCAGCCCGATGACCGCCGGGAGCAGCACCTCGCGGTGGCCGATGCCGCCGTGCTCGGGGATCGAGCTGACGCCGTACAAGAACGCCGCGAGGCCGGGGGACAGCAGGACCATGCCGATCCAGTCGAAGGTCTCCGACGGCTGCGGGGAGTCCTTCGGGAGGGCGAGGTAGGCGTAGACCAGCGCCGCGATGCCGATCGGCAGGTTGATCAGGAAGATCCAGTGCCAGCTGGCGATCTGGATCAGCCAGCCGCCGAGGATCGGGCCGAAGATCGGGCCGAGCAGCATCGGCACACCGAGCACGGCCATCACCCGACCGACCCGGTCCGGGCCCGCGGCGCGGGTGAGGATCGTCATGCCGAGCGGCATCAGCATGCCGCCGCCGAGGCCCTGGAGGACCCGGAACAGCACCAGCATCTCGATCGAGGTGGCGGTGGCGCAGAGCACCGACCCTGCGGTGAACAGGGCGACGGCGAGGAGGTAGAGGCGCTTGGTGCCGAACCGGTCGGCGGCCCAGCCGGTCAGCGGGATCACCGAGGCCAGAGCCAGGGTGTAGCCGGTCATCGTCCAGGCGACCTCGGCGGGCGTGGCGTCGAAGACCTCGCGGAAGTTCTCCATCGCGATGGTCACCACGGTGATGTCGAGGATCGACATGATCGCGCCGAGGACGACGACACCGGCGACGACCAGGACGCCGCGGTCGAGCTTGTCGTCGGAGCGGGTGGCGGTGGGGGGCGCGCCGGGGTCGCCGGCGGGCAGGGTGGGATTGTCGGTCACCGACACAGACTAGGGAAGCGCCCTCGAGGTTGCGAACCATTTCACAAGCGGCGGAGGTCCCGCGGTTTCGGCTGCGGTGGGCCCCCACGGGCGCGACAATGCGCTGACACACAGGAGGTGGGCGTGGACGAGTCATCCGCTCGGAGCCGGGTCCTGGCCGCGCTCGGCTCGGGCCTGGCCAGCCAGGACAAGCTGGCGGCCGACACCGGGCTGCCGGAGGCGGCGGTGGGGGTCGAGCTGGCGTCGGCCGAGGCCGCCGGGCTGGCGTCGCGGATCGAGCTCGCCGGTGAGACGACCTGGCGCATCACCGGCGCCGGCCTCCTGTACGGCGTGTTCCCCGACCCGGAGCCGCCGTCCGTGTCGCTGACCTCCGCCGCCCAGCGGGTCTCCGCGGGACCGACCGCGGTCCAAGCCGCGGGCCAGGACGGGCCCGCAGGCCCGGAGCTGCCCGGCGAGGCGGCCGCCGTCGCCGCGGGGGTGCGCGCGCCGGTCGACGACGCGTGGCGGGGGTGGGCCCAGCGGTGGCTGCGCCACGCCTACGACCAGGACCGGCTCGAAAGCGAGCAGGTCCTGGAGCGCCTCGACGCCGTCGCCGCGGCGGCCACGCTGCTCGACCTCGACCGGGCGCTGCGCGGCGTGGTCCGGGTCCCCGTCGTGGAGGCGTCCGAGCGCGGGTGACCGCCGTCTGCGACGCCTGACCGCCCCGTCTGCGACGCCTCGGGTGGGTCAGCCGGGGTGGTAGAGCGACACCTGGGGGGTGTGGTCGGCGAGGCCGGCCCGTCGGTAGAGGGCGATGGCCGGGCCGGTGGCGTCGGCGACGATCACCAGCTCGCGGGCGGCCAGCGCGGAGCCGGCGTACTCCCCGGCGAAGCGGACCAGCGCCCCGGCCAGGCCGCGGCGGCGGTGGTCGGGATGGGTGAGGACGGACTGGTAGCGGGCGCGGCCGCCGCCGACGGCGTAGATCCCGAGCGAGGCCACCGGGGTGTCGTCGGAGGTCAGGGCGGCGCACCAGGTGCCGTGCCCGGCCGCGGCCAGGGCGCGCGTGGCGTCGAGCCGCCGGGTGACGAACACCCGGTGCGACTCGGGGGTGCCGACGATGCCGTCGGTCATCTCGAGCTCCACGAGCCGACCCCACAGCGCGTCGTCGTCGACCTCGGCGCGGACGAGTCGGTAGCCCTCCGGTGCCGGTCCCGAGTGGAGCGCGGCGGCCGTGAGCACCATGTCGCGCTCGATCTCGAGGCCGAGCCCGGCCGCTTCGTCGGGGTCGGGGTCGGCGTCCGGGTCGTCGATCCCGATCGCGACGTGCCCGGCGTCCGGATGCGCGGCCCGGAAGACGTCGAGCCAACCGCCCAGCGAGCCGCGCTCGGGAGCGCGACGGAGATAGACGCAGTTGCCCCAGTGGTACGTCGGGTTGGCGGGGCTGCGGACCACGACATGGTCGTCGCGGTCCTCGAACTCCGCGCCGGACAGGCGCAGCAGGGCCAGGTCGGTGGCGAACCCGGGCGATCGCAGCGGTGTCACGGTCCGGACACCGCGGCGCTGGTGCGGCCGTGCGACACCCAGGTCAGCACCGCGCCGCCGTCGAGGCTGTCGGCCACGAGCGTGCCGAGATCGCTCGGCCCGAGGTCGTCGACGGCGGTCCACCCGTTGCCCGAGCGGACGGTGGTGCGGAGGCTGGGCCCGTCGGCGGACGGCTCGGTCCAGGCCAGCAGGTCCCCGGCCCCGGAGCGGACGAGCAGCCGGGGGCCGGAGGCGGTGCCGTGGGTGGCGTGCAGGCGACCGCTGGGCTGCCAGCGACCGTCGACCTGCTCGCGGACCCCGATCGTGCGCGGCCCGGCGGTGAAGACCGCCGTCCAGCCGTCGGGGCTCAGTGAGACCGACGGGTCGGCGTTGTGGACCACGCCGGCCCGCTGGTCGAGGACCACCGCCCCGGTCCAGGTCCCGTCGGCACGCATCAGCCTGGCTCGCGCCCGGTCCCCTCGGACCGTGTGCGCGACAGAGACGGCGGCCGCGCGTCCGTCCGGTGCGACGACGACCTGTCCGGCACCGGTCCCGAGGGGACCGACGCGCTGCTCGGGCGTCCACGCGGCTCCGTCGAAGCGGCGGGCGAGGATCTGGTCGGGCCCGTCCTGCACCTGGGCCCAGGCGACCAGGGCGCGGCCGGCGTCGTCGATGCCGACCGAGAACGCGCCACGGACCGTCCGGGTGCCGTCGTCGAGGCGGGTGGCCGGGCCCCAGGTGCCCCCCGCCGGGCGCAGCATCACCCGGACGGCATAGCCCGAAGCGCGCCGGGCGTCGGTGCGCGCGGCGGCCGGGCGGCCGCCGACCCAGGCGACCACCTGGTCGCCGGTGGCGTTCGCAGCGATCCGCGGCGACATCGCGTCGCGCCCCTGCCAGATCTCGGTCGGGACCGACCAGTCGCCGTCGGCATAGGTCGAGGTCAGCACCCGGGCCGCGCCGCGCAGCGGGTGGCTCTCGGTCCACACCGCGGTCACGGAGCCGTCGGCGTTGCGCGCGAAGTCGGGGCGGGACTGGGTGCCGGCACCGCCCAGCGGCAGCGGGCTCGACCAGCCGCCGTTCTCGTGGACGGAGGCGTAGGCCTTCGTCGAGCCCCCCCGCTGCGAGGACCAGCCGGCCACGACGAGGCCGTCGGTGGTGAGGACGGCGGACGTCGAGCCGCTGGCGTCCAGGACGGTGGGCGGCGACCAGTCGTCGGCTGCCGCCGGCCCCGCGGCGCCGACCGCCAGACCGAGGACCAACGCGCCGGCCGCCCAGGTGATGGCGGTCGGAACGAGACGTCGGGGGCGGACGACAGGCATGGTCCGACTCTAGGTCTGGATCAGGCCTCGCGTGGGGGATTGAGGCGGAGCGCCGCGCCGGCCATCTGGGTGAGGACCGAGCGCATCTCCTCGTCGGGCAGCAGCCCGCTGTGGGGGGTGGAGTTGATCAGCCCGAAGGCCACGTGCGCCATCGCCCGGGAGCGGTCACGGGTGAGCGTCGGGTCGAGCCCCCGCAGCTGGTCGGCCCACAGGTCGACGTAGCGGCGCTGCAGGTCGCGGACCTTCTCGCGCGCGTCGTCGGGCAGCGACTCCCAGTCGCGGTCCTGCACCACGATCAGCGACCGCTGCCGGAGCGCGAAGTCGACGTGCCAGTCGACCAGCGCGGCGACCGCCGCCCGTGGGTCGGCGGCTCCGGCGACCCGTCGTTCGCCCTCGGCGAGGAGCTCCTCGCTGATGGAGACCAGCATCTCCGCGAGGATCGCCTCTTTGGCCACGAAGTGCTTGTAGATCGCCGGTCCGGAGATCCCGCAGGCGGCGCCCAGGTCGGCCACGGAGACTCCGTGGAAGCCGCGGGCGGCGAACAGGTCGGCCGCCGTCGCGAGGATCTGGGTACGTCGGCTCACCGGGTCAGGTTATCCGGCGTTCACCTGCCGGCGCGTGCCCCGACACCGCCAGCACCGGCCGCCCGGCCAGCTCGTCGACCGCGTCGTCGACCTCCTCGAGGCCGGCGGCCCGCAGCAGGTCGGCGAGCCGGGGTGCCTCCACCTCCAGGAAGTCGTGGTGGCCGCCCCCGCCTCCGAACCGCTCGCACTCCGGGTGCCGGGGGTCGGAGAACACCTCGTCGACCAGCAGCACCCGGCCGCCGGGCGCCAGCACCCGGCCGATCTCGGCCACCCCGCGCTCCAGGTCGTTCCAGTGGTGCAGGGTGTTGACCGCCCAGATCGCGTCGACCGACCCGTCGGCGAGCGGCAGGTGCTCCGCCGCGCCGGCGGCGAGCTCGATGCGACCCGGCCGCGACCGTCCCGGAAGCGACCCGGTCAGCCGGCCGGCGGTCAACCGGGAGCGCAGCAGTCCCCGCATGAACGGCGTCGGCTCCACCGCCACGACGGTGGCGCCCGTGACCGCCGCCGCCACCGCGCCGGCCCCCATCCCCGCCCCGATGTCGACGACGCGCTCACCGCGCCGCGGGGCGATCCGCGCCACCACGGCGTCGTTGACCTCCGAGCGCCACAGCCGCGGCAGCAGGCGGAGGTATCTCAGCGCCCCGCGCACGCCCTGGTCGTGGGCATGCCCGCCATGGTCGTGCCCGTGGTCGTGCCCGCCCCGAGGCCCGTGCCCGTGTCCGGTGTGACCCCCGGCTGCGTCACCCATGTCCCCAGCATCCCACTGCCCCGCCGCCCGGGTCGTGTGTCCCAGCCGTCGTCGTCCCCGCGGGAGGGGACACACGACCCCGCCCGGGTCCGCCGGCCTCAGTCGGCACGCCGGCGGGCCTGCTGCAGCAGCCACTCCCGCATCCCCACGGCCGGGGCGGGCTCGGGGAGCCGAGCGCACACCCAGCCGTCGTCGTCGACGGTGGTGGGGTGGAACGTGCAGACCTGGGCGGGCTCGTCGGTGCGGTGCCCGTCGCTGAGGTCGAAGCGCCAGAAGTGGCCGGGGCAGGTGAGCAGCCCGTCGCGGACGACGCCGCCGGACAGCCGGATGTCGCGGTGGGGGCAGCGGTCGAGCATGGCCTGGAAGCCGCCGTCGGGCAGCCGCACCACGCACACCCGGCCGGTCTCGTCCGCGCCGCGGAGCTCGACGCCCAGCGGCGTCTCGACCGGCACGTCCGACGCCAGGCAGATGCGCGTCCACTCCTCGGGTGCGCTCACCGGGAGTCCATCCCGTGGCCAGGACGACGCCAGCCGAGGTTGTGGCTGATCCGCCCCGCGGTCTCCATCACGGGCCGGGCCAACCGCCGGATCGGCTCCGCGTCGTTGTTGCTGATGTGGCCCGCGACCGAGACCGCGGCGACCACCCGGCCGGTGCGCCCGCGGATCGGGGCGGCGAGCGAGACCATGCCGGCCTCCGACTCCTGCACGTTGACGCCGTAGCCCTGCCGGCGCACCTGGTCCAGCTCGGCCCGCAGCGCCGTCTTGGAGGTGATGGTGTGGGCGGTGCGGCGGGTGAGCCGCATCGAGGTGAGCAGCCGCTCCTGCTCGTCGGCATCGAGGTAGGCGAGGAGCACCTTCCCCGTGGAGGTGAGGTACGCCGCGTTGCGGCCGCCGACCCGGCTGAACACCGCCATCGTGGTGGGGCTCTCGCGGCGTTCGACGTAGAGCACGTCGGTGCCGTCGAGGATCGCGACGTGCAGGGTGTGGTCGGTGATCGTCCGCAGCTGGTCGAGTGGTCCGGTGGCCGCCTGGTGCAGCGACAGCGCGGTCTCCGCGGAGATCCCGAGGTTGCGCATCGTCGGGGTCAGCCGGAACAGGCCGGTGTCCTCGACCTTCTCGAGCAGCTGTTCCTGGACGAGCGTCCACACCACGCGGTGGGAGGTGCTCTTGCCGACGCCGATCCGCCGGGCGAGCTCGCTGACGCCGAGCTGGGTGTCGCCCTTGCCGAACTCACGCAGCACCCGCGCCGCGGTGGCCACGCTGGCCAGCGTCTGGGTGCTGCCGGGCACGCGCGTCATCGCCGGCTCCGCCCGGCGGTCAGCAGAGCCCGCCGCAGTTCCTCGGCGTCCCCGGCCAGCTCCGCCGCCGAGAGCGACGGGGCGATCTCGGCGGCGAGCAGGCGGGCGGCATGCCTCAGGCCGACCCGCTCCGCGACCACGAACTCGTCGACGAGCGCCTCGCGCCCCGGGAACGCATGCCGGATCGCCTGCCCGTCGCGGACGGCGGCGGCATGCCGGTTGGCGAGAGCGACGCCGGCGTGCTGCGCGTGGTGACCGCTCAGGCCGCCTCCGGGCGAGACCGAGAGGTGGTAGACCACCTCGGCGATGCCCAGCACCCGGCGTACGGCCGGGGGGTCCTCCGCGGCCAGCAGCCCCAGCTCGGGCAGGATCGTGGCGTCGAAGAAGCGCACCGTCCAGGAGACGCCGGCCTCGTGGTCGCCGATCTCCACCTCCGGTCCACGGGGCGGGGGCAGCGGGTCGGTCGTCGCGACCAGGTGCAGCTCCCGCGTGGCGGCGACGGCCACGGTGACCTGCGCGGCGCCGACCAGCGGCATCGCCGCGCGCTCGGCCGGCGCCAGCAGCTCGGCCTGGCCGAGGTAGGCGCGGTGCAGGGCGCCGACGTAGTCGGCCAGCCGGTCGCGCATGGCCTCTGGCCCGGCGGCCGGCCAGTCGTCGTCCGCGCCGACTGTGTCTCCGGTCATGTGACCCAGGCTACGGACTAGTGTCCCGCATAGGGGTACGCACTTTCCCGCATGCGGAACGTTGCTCCTACCGTTTCGGGACATGAAGGGGCAGCGATGAGCACGGGGTACGTCGACGGTCACACCGCCGCACAGGCGATGAAGGACGCGATGGCCGAGCCGGACATGGCCGAGGGCACGCCCGCCGGCACCACGCGGCTGGAGACCGACACCGCGAAGTACGGCAAGCGCCGGATGCCCAAGCCCGGTGTCCCGGCCGGCATCCTGCGGCTGGCCCACGTCGACATCCAGGTCACCGACCTCGACCTCACCACCGCCTACTACACCGGCGTGATGGGCATGACCGTCAGCGGCCGCGACGCCGACTCGGTCTACCTCCGCTGCTGGGACGAGGACGACCACCACTCGCTGCGGCTGCGCTACTCCCCGCGCGTCGGGTTCGACCTGATGGCCTACAAGGTCGCCCACGAGGACGACCTCGACGACCTCGAGAACAAGATCAACCGCTACGGCCTGCCGGTGCAGCGGATCAGCCGGGGCGAGGCCCTCGGCCAGGGCGAGAGCATCCGCTTCGAGACCCCCAGCGGGCACACCATGGAGCTGGTGCACGAGATCGAGAAGGTCGAGAGCTCGCGCGGCAAGGTCAACCCCGAGCCCTACGCCGCCGAGGGTGTGCCCGGCCCGCCCAGCCTGATCCTCCCGCCGCGGATGGACCACCTGCTGGTCACCGCGGAGGAGGTCGGCGAGTCGACGCAGTTCTACCGCGACGTCCTCGGCTTCCGGATCACCGAGCAGCTGCTCGACGGCAACGGGCACCAGCTCGGCACCTGGATGGAGCGCTCGCACAGCCCCCACGACCTCGCGGTCGTGCACGGCCCCAACGGCGGCCTGCACCACTTCGCGTTCTGGCTCGACGACTGGGACGACGTCCGCGACGCCGCCGACGTGCTGGCCTACAACGGCATCCAGGTCGACGTCGGGCCGACCCGGCACGGCGTCACCCGCGGCTCGACGATCTACTTCTTCGACCCGCTCGGCACCCGCAACGAGGTCTTCACCGGCGGCTACCGCCCCGACCCCGACTTCCCGACCCTCACCTGGACCGAGGACAACATCGGCCGAGCCGTCTTCTACTACGAGGGCGAGCTCAACGACCGCTTCATGAGGGTGCACACATGACGATTCTGCGACTGTCCCACGTCGAGCTCCGGGTCCCCGACCTCGAGCTGGCCACGGCCTACTACTCCGAGGTGGTGGGCCTGGTCGAGACCGCGCGCGAACCCAACCGGGTCTTCCTGAAGTGCTGGGACGAGCACCAGCACCACTCCCTGGTGCTGACGCTCGAGCCGACCCACGGGCTCAACCACCTGGGCTTCAAGGTGACCGACCGTGAGGATCTCGACCACTACCAGGAGCGGCTCGAGGCGGCCGGTGTCGCCGTCAAGCGCTTCGGCGCCGACGAGTGGGCCAAGGGACACGGCGAGTCCATCCGCTTCGAGCTGCCCAGCGGGCAGCAGATGGAGCTCGTCCACGGCATGCAGCAGGTGGGCAACCTGCTGCCGCAGACCAACCCGCCGCCGCGCCCGATGGGCCTGGTCGGCATGGCGCCGCCACGGCTCGACCACATCTTCCTCACCGCCGAGGAGGTCGACACCGTCACCCGCTTCCTCGAGGAGCACCTCGACTTCCGGCTCACCGAGCAGGTCGTCGGTGACGACGGCTACCAGATCGCCAGCTGGCTGGAGGTGTCGCACTCCTCCCACGACATCGCGCTGATCACCGGGCCCAACGGCGGCCTCCACCACTTCGCCTGGTGGGTCGACGGCTGGAACGACCTGCGCACCGCCGCCGACGTCTGCGCCTACCACGGCGTCAACATCGAGACGAACCCCACGCGGCACGGCGCCACCCGCGGCCAGTGCCTCTACTTCTTCGACCCCGTGGGCAACCGCAACGAGATGTTCACCGGGGGCTACTGGGTCGACCCCGACTCCGAGCCGATCACCTGGACCGAGGCGGAGATGGGGCGGGCGCTGTTCTACTACGACGGCGTCGTCAACCAGAAGTTCCTGACGGTGCACACATGAGCAGCGACGTGATGAGTGGCGAGGGTCCGCTGACCGACGAGGTCGGCCAGGCGGGAGCCACCCTGGCGGAGGGGGAGCAGTCGGCGCCGACCGTGCTGCCCCGCACCGAGCGCCCCGACGCGCCGGCGTACCTCCAGCGGCACAAGCAGCGGCAGGCGGCCCGGGCCGCCCAGCGGCCCGCCGAGGCGCTGGCCGGCGGTGACGACGAGACGCCGCTCTACCTGCGTCGCTTCCGGGAGCGGCAGACCGACGGCAGCGGGCTCGGTGAGACGGTCAGCTTCGACGGCGAGAGCCTGAGCACGACGCGCGCCTGGGCCGAGGTCACCCGCACCAAGGAGATCGTCCCCGAGCGTCGCGACCAGATGGCGACCGTCGCGGCCGACATCTACCTGGTCCGGCACGGCGAGACGCAGGGCTACTCCTCGGAGTCCGGGCTCACCCCGCTGGGCGCCTGGCAGGCCCACCGGCGCGGCCAGGAGATCGCTCGACGGGTGATGCCCGGCATGCAGGTGCAGATGGTGTGTGCGCCCACCAACCGGGCCCGGCAGACCGCCGAGCACCTGCGCCGGGGCCTGCTCGACAACGTCGAGCTCTACGGCCGCCAGGGCGCCGACATCTCCGAGGTCCACGACGACCGCAACTTCCGCAACTTCGAGGTGGCCACCCCCGACGGCCCGCGCGACGTCACCTCGGCCTTCCGGATCTATCACCGCGAGGCGGAGAAGTACGAACGCATCGGCCTCGGCGAGCGTCCGGGCTGGCTGGTCGAGATGGACCGCTTCTGGGGGATCCAGCAGGGCGGCGGCGACCCGATCACCCACTGGCTGACGATGCCGATGCTCTACTTCGAGCCCCCGGTCTCCGCCGTACGCCGGTTCTGGCGGGGCATCCTGGAGCTCGAGAAGCACACCGACGCCCGGCAGATCGTGGTGGCCACCCACTCGGGGCCGATCCGGGCGTTCGCCACGGCGGTGATGGGCTATGACCCGGGCGAGCCGTTCAACACCGAGTTCGTCCGGATCCGCCTGATCGACGGCGGGGTCACCGCCCTGGTCCTCTATCGCAACCGGGTCCAGGAGATCTCGATCCCCGACCTGACGGCGCTGCCGCCGAGCAGCGACCACCGGTTCGACGTCTCGGAGGAGGACGGCGATGAGTGACGCTCCCCATGTGATCACGTTCGACACGCTGACCGAGCACTACCAGCCCATCGTCGGCGGCAAGTGCGCGTCGCTGGGCACCATGAGCCAGGCGGGGCTCCCGGTGCCGCCCGGCTTCGCGGTCACCACGGCGGTGTTCGCCCATGCGCGCGACCTGTCGGAGACCCAGCAGGAGATCAACGACCTGCTCGCCGACACCGATGTCGACGACTCGGCGGCGCTCGCCGCGGCGGCCGCGAAGTGCCGTGACATCGTCACCGGCTGGCCCCTGGCGCCGGACAGCGAGCAGCTGATCCGCGACGAGTACGCCGCCCTGTCGGCCTACTGCGGGGTCGAGGACCTGCCGGTGGCGGTGCGCTCGTCCGCGACGGCCGAGGACTCGCCGGACGCCTCGTTCGCCGGCGAGCACGACACCTACCTGTGGGTCCGCGGCGCCGACGAGGTGATCGACAAGATCAAGTCCTGCTGGGCCAGCATGTACACCGACCGGGCCATCGCCTACCGCGAGGAGATGGGCTACGAGCACTACAACGTCGACATGGCGGTCGCCGTCCAGAAGATGGTGCGGCCGCGGTCGGCGGGGGTGGCCTTCACCCTCGACCCGACCAACGGCGACCGCTCGGGCATCTGCATCGACTCCGCGTGGGGCTTCGGTGAGGGCGTCGTCTCCGGGGCAGTGACGCCCGACAACTTCCTCGTCGACAAGGTGATGTGGTGCGTCAACCGGCGCACCATCTCGCCGAAGGCGCAGGCCTACCAGCTCCACGACGACGCGGTCTCGCTGGTCGACCTCGACGAGGAGACCGCCAACGCGCCGTCGCTGACGGACGAGGAGATCATCGCGATCGCCAAGCTGGCGCGCACCGCCGAGAAGCACTACGGCTGCCCGCAGGACATCGAGTGGGCCGTCGACGACGACCTGCCGGCCGGCGAGGACGTCGTCCTGCTGCAGGCCAGGCCGGAGACGGTCTGGAGCAAGAAGTCGCACGAGGTCAAGGCCGAGAGCGACCTGATGTCCAGCATCGTGTCGACGCTGGTCAACCCGTTGTACGCCAAGCGAGGGGGAACGGAGTCCTGACTCGGGGTCAGCACCGTCGAGGACACCGGCAGCACAGCACCACCCAACAGCGCCGAGCAGCCCGCTCGGGGCCTTCCACCGGAGGATGACAGACACATGGCCGATCGTTTCCCGAGCCCGTTCGACATCGAGTCGCCGTCCGGCGCCGATGGATGGCAAGAGCTCTACACCTACTCCTCACTGTTCGGTGAGGAGCGCCACGACTACGAGGACGGCGGCTTCTGGTTCCAGGACGGCGTGCACTGGCCGGAGGTGCTGAGCCCCTGGGACGCCTCGCTCTTCGAGCTCGCGATCACCGGGCTGGGGCAGTACAACACCCGCCACTACATGGTGCCGCCCGCCTACGGCGTGGACTTCCGGATCCTCAACGGCTACGTCTACCTCTCGCCGGTGCCCGCCCCGCCGGAGGACATCGAGTCGCGGGTGCCGCTGTTCATGGAGCGCGCCGGCTACTACTTCGGCAACTGGGACCGCCTCTACGACGACTGGCTGGTCAAGATGCGCACGCTCGTGCAGGAGATGACCGACCTCGACTTCAGCCCGCTGCCGGAGATGGAGGACATGGAGGTCATCACCTCCGGCGCCGGCGTGGGCTCCGGTCACCGGCTGATCTCCAACTACCACGACCTGCTCAGCAAGGCGATCCAGGTGTGGCAGTACCACTTCGAGTTCCTCAACCTCGGCTACGCGGCGTACCTCGACTTCTTCGGGTTCTGCAAGCAGGCCTGGCCGAGCATCCCCGACCTGGCGATCGCCAAGATGGTGGCCGGCGTCGACGTCGACCTGTTCCGGCCCGACGACGAGCTCAAGCGGCTGGCCCGCAAGGCGGTCGAGGACGGCATCGCCGACCGCTTCGCCTCGCGTGACGTCGACACGACCTGTCAGCTGCTCAAGGCCGACGACACCGGCCAGTCGTGGATCGCCGAGTGGGACAAGGCCTGCGAGCCGTGGTTCAACTTCTCCACCGGGTCCGGCTTCTACCACTCCGACAAGATCTGGATCCAGAACGTCGAGGTGCCGTTCGGCTACATCGCCGACTACATCGACAAGGTGAAGCAGGGCGTCGACCTCAATCGTCCGGTCGAGGCGCTGCACGCCGAGCGCGACCGGGTGGTGGCGGAGTACCGCGACCTGCTGGACTCCGACGAGGACCGGGCAGCCTTCGACGGCAAGCTCGGCCTGTCGCGGACCGTGTTCCCCTACGTCGAGAACCACAACTTCTACGTCGAGCACTGGGCGCACTCGGTGATCTGGCGCAAGATGCGCGCGATCGGTCAGGTCCTCGTCGACGCCGGCTTCTTCAGCAGCGCCGACGACGTCTTCCTGCTCAAGCGCTACGAGGTCGCCGACGCGCTCTTCGACTACTACGCCGGCTGGTCGGTCGGGGCGCCGTCGCGAGGCCCGGGCTACTGGCCCCGCGAGCTCGAGCGCCGCCGGGGTCTGCTCAGCGCCCTCAAGGCGTGGAGCCCGCCGCCGGCGCTGGGCGCCCCGCCGGAGGTCGTGACCGAGCCCTTCACCGTGATGCTCTGGGGCATCACGTCCGACTCGGTGTCGGCCTGGCTGCAGGCCGGCGACGGCGAGGGCGGCGACGGCTCGCTCTCGGGCTTCGCGGCCTCGCCGGGCCTCGTCGAGGGTCCGGCCCGGGTGATCCTCAACGCCGACGGCATCGGCGAGCTCCAGGACGGCGAGATCCTCGTCGCGCCGCTCACCGCCCCCTCCTGGGCGCCGGTGTTCGGCAAGATCAAGGCGACCGTCACCGACGTCGGCGGCATGATGAGCCACGCCGCCATCGTCTGCCGCGAGTACGGCCTCCCGGCCGTGACCGGCACGGCGTTCGCCACCAAGCAGATCAAGACCGGTCAGATGATCCGCGTCGACGGCAACACCGGCAAGGTGTCCGTCATCGAATGACCTCCGGTGGCGGGTCGCCCGTTCGCCCCGAGCGGGCGCCCCGCCCACGGCACCACCACCCGACAACCCGCGCTCCGCGGCCAGACCAGAAGAGGAGAGGGACAGCCAGATGCTGACCGTCGAACAGAACGAAGAGCTGACCCGGGTCGGGCCCGGGACCAGGATGGGCAACCTGCTGCGTCGCTACTGGTACCCCATCGCGTTCGAGCAGGACTTCGACGAGCGGCCCACCAAGTCGGTGCGCCTGCTGGGCGAGGACTGGACCGTCTACAAGACCCCGTCGGGCAAGTACGGCATCATCGGCGAGTTCTGCCCGCACCGCCGGGCGTCGCTGACCTACGGCGTCGTGCACGAGGACGGGATCCGCTGCGGCTACCACGGCTGGAAGTTCGACTTTGACGGCCAGTGCGTCGAGCAGCCGGCCGAGCAGGACAACACGACGTTCAAGGACAAGATCCAGGCGCACGCCGGCAGTGCCGAGGCGATGGGCGGCATGGTGTGGGTCTACGTGGGCCCCGGCCCCGCCCCGGAGCTGCCGCGCTTCGACGTCTATGTGCTCGACGGCATCCGCGACGTCGGGGTGGCCACCCTGCCGTGCAACTGGCTGCAGATCATGGAGAACTCCGTCGACCCGCACCACGTCGAGTGGCTGCACGGCTTCTACTTCGACTTCGTCGGCAAGATGGAGGGCTTCGAGGCCCCCAAGTCCTTCCAGAAGAAGCACATGAAGGTGGCCTTCGACGAGTTCGAGTGGGGCATCATCAAGCGCCGCGTGCTCGAGGGCCACACCGAGCAGGACGACGACTGGGCCGTCGGCCACCCGCTGATGTTCCCCTACGGCATGCGCGTGGGCGGTCAGTGGATCGACCAGATGCAGATCCGGGTGCCGATCGACGACACCACCACCTGGAAGCTGTTCTACTCCCTGCACCACCCCGAGGGTGGCACCTGGGAGCACCAGGAGCGTCCGGTCGTCTACGACTACGAGTGGATGGACGACAACGGCAACTTCATCACCAACTACGTCGAGGGCCAGGACGTGATGGCGTGGGTCTCCCAGGGTGCGATCACCGACCGCACGCAGGAGCACCTCGGTCGGTCCGACCAGGGCGTGGCGATGCTCCGGAAGATGTTCAAGGAGGCCATGCAGGCCGTCGAGGACGGCGAGGACCCGCCCGGCGTGATCCGCGAGAAGCACGACGTGATCCACCTGCCCTGCGAGAAGAACAAGTTCGGTGCGGGCACCGCGTTCACCGACCAGTGGATCACCGGCGGCTCGATGAAGTACTCGCCGATCCAGCAGGAGCTGATGAAGCTCCACCACGACGCCGCGGCGGCGCGGGAGGGCGCTGGTGCCGGTGGCTGACGACCGGATGCCCGGCACCACGCCGTTCGGGCGCCAGGGCTGGATGGAGACGCACGACCGCAGCGTGCCGCCGTTCGACCCGTCCCTGCCGCCCGACCCACATCGGCTGCCGCCGCCGACGGAGTGGTTCTCGCCGGATGCGGAGCGGCACCTGCTCGACCGTCCGCGGCACTGCCCGATGTGCGGGGGGTCGCTCGACCACGGGCTGACCTCGGAGTCGTGGGTCGGTCACGAGCGGGTCTTCCTCACCTGGTGCCCGGGGTGCCGGTGGACCGGCAACGTCGTGCTGTTCGAGCGGGCGACGATCCTCGAGCCGGAGCACTAGTGGGGGCGAGCCTGCCTGCGCTGGTCTTCGACTTCGGCGGGCCGGTGCTGCTCACGCCCTTCGAGCTGGTGGAGGAGCTGGGCCCGGACGCGCCGGCGTACCGGCTGTTGCACGGGCGGGGCCCGATGGCCCCGCCCGACCAGCCCGACGCGGACTGGGTCGGGGTGCTGACCGGGGCGATCACCGAGCGGACCTACTGGGACCACCGGGCCGCCGAGTGGGGCGAGCTCGGCGGCGGCGGTGGGTCGATCCGGGACATGATCGCCCACCTCTATGACCCGCCGCAGCCGTGGCTGGTCCGCGAGGGCGCGGTGAAGCTGATCCACGACGCCCGGGTGGCCGGACACCCGATCGGGGTGCTCACCAACGACCTGCACGCCTTCCACTCCGACGAGTGGGTCGCCCAGATGCACGTGCTCGACGACGTCGACGTGCTGGTCGACGGGTCGATCGAGGGCCATCTCAAGCCGCATCCGCGGCTCTATGAGCTGATGTCCGAGCGGCTCGGGGTCGGCTTCGGCGACATGGTCTTCGTCGACGACATGCCGGTCAACATCCGCGGTGCCGAGGCGCTCGGCATCCGGTCGGTGTCGCTCGACCCGCGCGACCCGGAGGCGGCGTACGCCGAGCTGCGGGGCCTGCTCGGCCTGCCCTGACTCCCCCGAGCGGCGCCGGAGATTTGCGGAACTGAATCGTCCGGAAAGGCTCCTAGGGTGGTCACATGACTACTGCCCTGCTTGTCGTCGATGTCCAGAACGATGTCATGAACGCCTCGATCCGCCGCGACGAGACCGTCGCCAACATCGCCACGCTCGTCGAACGTGCCCGCTCGACCGCGGTCCCCGTCGTGTGGGTCCGCCACCATGCCGAGGAGGAGCTGGTGCTCGGGACGGACGGCTGGCAGATCGTGCCCGAGCTGGTGCCCGCCGACGGCGAGCCCATCGTGGAGAAGACCTTCGGGGACTCCTTCGCCGAGACCGAGCTCGGCGAGGTGCTCTCCGGGAAGGGGGTGGACTCGCTGGTGCTCTGCGGGGCGCAGACCGACGCCTGCATCCGCAGCACGTTCTACGGCGCCCTCTACCGCGGCTTCCCGGTGACCCTGGTCGCTGACGCCCACACCACCGAGGACATGCGTCCCTGGGGCATGGAGTTCAGTCCCGAGCAGTCCATCGCCGTGCTCAACGCGCAGGCGGGCTATACCCGGCTGCCCGACGTCCAGGGCGGGGTGACCACCACGGCGGAGGCCTTCGCCGGCTGAGTCGTCGCCGCACCGTCGAGGCGGCAGCCGGTCAGGACCCCGGCACGCCATCCTTGAGGCGCAGGGTCTGCAGCTGGGCCCACATGACTGTGTCCTTCCGACGCTCGGTCGCCGAGGTCCGGTGCCGAGTCGCAAGGCCTCACAGGGCGGCTCGACCGGGTCGGTCGAGTGGGTCCAGCATGGCGGCGCGGCCGCGCCGCCAGAAGGGCCTGGCCGGCGGCCCTCGGCGGGGGCGCTAGCCTCTCGCCATGTGCCTCGAGACCGGCCCGCTGCCCGGGGGTGGTGAGTGAGGCCCGGCGGCGCGCTGCCGCTGGAGCCGCTCGGCCCCGACGACCTCGACCGCATCCACGCCCAGGCGCTGCGGCTGCTGGCCGAGGTGGGCACCGAGGTGCACGACGACGAGATGCTGGAGCGTCTCGCCGGGGCCGGTCAGCGCGTCGACGGCACCCGGGTGCGGTGGGACGCCGACTGGGTGCTGGCCCAGCTGGCGCTGGCGCCGGCGTCGTTCACGCTCACCGGCCGCAACCCGGAGCGCCGGGTGACCATCGGCGACGGCAGCCTCGTCATGATGCCGGTGGGTGGGCCGCCGTTCGCCCACGACGAGGAGCGCGGCCGCCGCGACGGGTCCCTGGCCGACCACGTCGAGCTGGTCAAGCTCGCCCACGCCAGCGACCTGCTGCCGGTCCTGCAGAGCGGCACCGTCGAGGCGCAGGACCGCGAGGCGAGCAGCCGACACCTCGCGATGGACCACTCGATCCTGCGCTGGAGCGACCGGCCGTTCATGGTCTATGGCACCAGCGGCGAGAAGGCGCGCGACGGCTTCGAGCTGGCGGCGCTGGCGGCGGGCGGCCGGGACGCGCTGCTCGAGCGCCCGATGACGCTGGCGGTGGTCAACCCCAACTCCCCGCTGGTGTGGGACGGACTGATGGTCACGCAGCTGGCGGCCTGCGCGGAGTACGGCCAGCCGGTCGCGGTGACGCCCTTCCTGCTGGCCGGGGCCTCCGCGCCGGTGACGCTGGCCGCCGGTCTGTCCGTGCTGGCGGCCGAGGTGCTGTCGGGCGTCGCGATGGCCCAGCTGGTGCGCCCCGGTACGCCGTGCCTGATGGGCACCTTCTTCACCGGCGTGGACATGCGCTCCGGCGGACCGTCGCTGGGCCTGCCCGAGTCGGTGCTCGCCACCCTGGCCGGCGCGCAGCTGGCTCGGCGCTACGGGCTGCCGCTGCGAGGTGGTGGTGGGCTCTGCTCCGGCATCCCGTTGGACGCCCAGGCGGCCGCGGAGACCACGATGTCGCTGTGGGCGACGCATCTGGCCGGCGTCGACCTGGCGGTGCATGCGGCCGGCTGGCTCGAGGGCGGCCTGGTGGCGTCGTACGAGCTGATGCTCGACCTCGAGCTGATCCGGATGTTCGGGTGGCTCGCCCGGGGGCTCGACGTCGACGAGGAGTCACTCGCGTTCGACGCGCTCGCCGAGCTCGGCCCCGGTGGGCTCTTCCTGGCCCACGAGCACACCCTCGAGCGGTTCCGCACCGACGTGTTCATGAGCCCGCTGTTCCGCTCCCAGGCGCATCCGACCTGGGAGAAGCAGGGCGCGCGCCACCTGCCGGCGGTCGCCGCCGGTGAGTGGCGCCGCCTGCTGGACTCCTACGAGGACCCCGGCATCGACGCCGGCCTCGACGAGGCGCTGCGCGAGTACGTCGACCGGCGCACCCGGGAGTGCGAGGCCTGACCGCCCCGCGGCTGCGCCGGGTCAGGCGCCGCGCAGGGTGGTGACGAAGCGGCTCCACAACCCCGGCGACGAGTCGCGTTCGGGACGGGTGCCGCCCTCACGACGGGCGATCGCGTCCTGCCCGGCCACGATGCCGTGGGTGCCGTCGGCGCGCACCGGCGCCTTGACCCCGTCGTGGCGCGTCACCCGGACGCTCGAGACGTTCTTCCACAGATCCGATCCGAAACCCTTGCCAGCCATGATGACCTCCCGTGGCTCGAGTCCACTCCAGTCTACGCCGCTGACCCCGGGGCTTCCCCCCACTGAGGGGCCGAAGCGTTCCTTTCTGCGGGACGTGGTGCGTGTGGTCGCGGTCACGCGGGATGCTGGTCCCACGAGGAGGAACGGTGGTCGAACAGCGCGAGCTGCGCGTGCAGCAGATGACATGGGAGTCCGAGGGGGTCCTGTCGATCCGGCTGACCCGGATCGAGAGCGACCGGCCGCTGCCGGAGTGGCGGCCGGGGGCGCACATCGACGTCTACGTCCCCGACGGCACCACCCGGCAGTACTCCCTGTGCGGCGACCCGAGCGACCTGTCGGCCTACGAGATCGCGGTGCTGCGCGAGCCGGAGTCCCGGGGCGGGTCGTCCTACCTGCACGACGAGCTGCGGGTCGGCGGCCGACTGCTGGTGACCCGGCCCAAGCACCACTTCAACCTGGAGGCCGCGCCGTTCCACGCGCTGGTCGCCGGCGGCATCGGGATCACGCCGATCATGACCTTCGCCGAGGAGCTCGAGCGCACCGGCCAGCCCTACTCCGTGACGTACGGCGGCCGCACCGGCGACTCGATGGCCTTCCGTGAGCGGCTCGGCCGGCTGGGCGACAAGGTGAGCTTCCTCGCGGAGGACGTCGACGGGCGACCCGACCTCGACGCCATCGTGCGCTCGGTGCCCGAGGGCGGCCTGGTCTACGTGTGTGGTCCGCTACCGCTGCTGCGTGCCGTCGAGGCGGCAGCGGAGGCGGCCTACGGTCCCGAGCAGGACATGGTGCGCTTCGAGCTCTTCTCGCGCGCCGGGGTCGAGATCCAGGAGGCGCCGTCGCCGCTGGAGGGCGACACCTTCGAGCTGGTGCTGGCGAAGTCGGGCCACACGCTGCGGCTCAAGCCCGACACCAACATCCTCGACACCGCGCTGGCGTTGGGCATCGAGATCGAGAACGACTGCCGCGACGGCATCTGTGGCTCGTGCGTGACGAGGGTGATCGCCGGCACCGTCGACCACCGCGACCTGGTGCTCACCAAGAAGGAGCAGGCCGCGATGGACCAGATGATGATCTGCTGCTCACGGCCGACCAGCGAACGGCTCGAGCTGGACCTCTAGTCCGGTCAGCCGGCGACCGGGCGCCGGACCCAGACGAAGACGTCGGCCAGGTCGTTGGTGTCGCCCGCGGCCAGGTCGGAGGCCGACGAGGTGAACCCGACGACCCCGCCGTCGGCCGAGAGGCTGGCGTGGAAGGTCGCGCCGGTGGCGCCACCGAGCCGGGTCGTGATGCCGGTCGCGACGTCGTACACGAACGCGTCCAGCTGGTCGTTCTTATCGGTGCCCGGAGCGAGGTTGGTCGCGTAGGACTCGAAGGCCACGTGCTGTCCGTCGTCGGAGATCGCGGGCAACGAGGAGTGGTTGTTGCCGTCGGTGATCCGGGTGGTGGTGCCGGCCACGCGGTCATAGACGAACACGTCCTGCACGGCGTTGGTGTCGTTGCCCACCAGGTTGGAGGCCTCCGACCAGAAGGTCAGGTAGCGACCGTCGGCCGACAGCGCCTTCCTCGACGACGAGGACGCGCCGTTGCCGTCGGTGATCCGGGTGGTGGTGCCGGTGGCGACCTCGTAGAGGAACACGTCGCGGTTGCGGTTGGTGTCGCCGGCGACCAGGTTGCTCGCACCGGAGTAGAACGACACCCACTGCCCGTCCGCGGAGATCGCCGGGTCGAACGCCGAGGAGCTGCCGTTGGTGAGGCGCTTGATGGTGTCGGTGTCGCGGTCGTAGAGGAAGACGTCGCGGGACCCGTTGGTGTCGTCGGGCACCAGGTTGGTGGCGAAGGAGTAGAGCACGACGTAGCGGCCGTCGTCGGAGATGCCGGCGGCGTAGGAGCCGCGGTCACCGTCGGTGAGCCGCTCCAGCTCGTGGGTGTCGGCGTCGTAGACGAAGACGTCGCTGTTCTGGTTGGTGTCACCGAGCACGAGCGAGGAGGCGAAGGAGTCGAACAGCACGTATCGTCCGTCGGCGCTGATGTCCGCCGCCGTCGAGGTGCCCCGACCGTTGGTGATGCGCAGCGTGTCCCCGGTGCTGCGATCCTCGAGGTAGACGTCCTGGTAGGGGTCGTCCTCGGTCGTGGTGGCGACCAGGTCCTTGGCCAGGGAGTCGAACGTCGCCCACCTGCCGTCGCCCGACAGCGAGATCCGGTCGGAGGTGTTGTTGCCCATCGTCACCTGGCTCATGTCGCCGACCGCCGGCTGCGGGCCCGGGTCCACGACCAGCCGACGGGTCGGCGTCTTGAGCATGTGGTAGACCTTGCCGCCGATCTTGCGGCGCGGCGCCAGCACCCGCAGCTTCACCTTCTGCGGTGCGAGGTCCGGGGTCCACTGGAGCTTGAACGCCCCGCGCCGGTCGGTGGTCTTGCCGCGCGCGACGGTGGCCCAGCCCCAGCTGACCTTGCGCTGCAGCACCACGGTCCGGCTGTGTCGCGGTGGCACCCAGCCGCGCACCGTGACCAGCTCGCCGCGCTGCACGTGGGTGACCATGACCTTGAGGTTGCCGCGCTTCTGGATCGCCGCGTGCGCGGTTCCGGGCAGCCCGAGCAGCAGCCCGCAGGCCACCACGGCCGCGAGCATCATGCTGGTGAGGCGCGTCATCGGTCCCGATCCCTTCGCGGCCTCGGGGAGGTGGCCGCACGCTTCCCGATGGTGCCAACCGGGATGGGGGTGGCACCGTGGAATGGTCCAGAACAGTCCTGACGGCCGAGAGCGGATGGCCCGAACGGACTAGTCGGCGACGTGGCGGTGGGCGTGGAGTTCCGGTAGGTTAACGATCATTAACTTGGCGAGGAGGTGGCGGTGAGCGAGATGCACGACCTGGTCGGGCAGCTGCGCGACCGGCTGGCGGTCGCCCGCCAAGGTGGCTCCGCGAGCGCCCGCGCCAAGCACACCGGCCGCGGCAAGCTGCTGGTGCGCGATCGCGTCGACCGGCTGCTGGACCCCGGCAGCCCGTTCCTCGAGCTCGGCGCCCTGGCGGCGTACGACCTGTACGGCGGGGAGTACGCCGTCCCGTCGGCCGGCATCGTGACCGGGATCGGGCAGGTGGCCGGCCGGCCGGTGATGGTGGTCGCCAACGACGCCACCGTCAAGGGCGGGACCTACTACCCGATGACGGTGAAGAAGCACCTCCGTGCCCAGCAGGTCGCCCTCGACAACGCCCTGCCGTGTCTCTACCTCGTCGACTCGGGCGGGGCCTTCCTGCCGATGCAGGACGAGGTCTTCCCCGATCGCGAGCACTTCGGCCGGATCTTCTTCAACCAGGCGACCATGTCGGCGCGGCAGATCCCGCAGCTGGCGGCCGTGATGGGCTCGTGCACGGCCGGCGGGGCCTACGTCCCGGCGATGTCCGACGAGAGCGTGATCGTGCGCAACCAGGGCACCATCTTCCTGGGTGGACCGCCGCTGGTGAAGGCGGCCACCGGTGAGGTGGTGACGGCCGAGGAGCTCGGCGGTGGCGACGTGCACGCCCGCACCTCCGGCGTGGTCGACCACCTCGCCGACGACGACGCCCACGCGCTGCGGATCCTGCGGTCGGTGGTGGAGACGCTGCCCGGACCCCCACGTTTGAGCACAAACGGCAGTGTTTCGGCGCCAGATGGCGACGTTTGTGCACAAACGGCACCCATCGACGCCCCCCACGAGCCGCCCGAGAGCCTCTACGACGTGGTGCCGACGGACACCCGAACGCCCTACGACGTCCGCGACGTGATCCGCCGGATCGTCGACGGCAGCCGGATGCACGAGTTCAAGAAGCTCTACGGCGAGACGCTGGTCTGCGGGTTCGCCCGGATCTGGGGGCACGAGGTCGGCATCGTCGCCAACAACGGGATCCTCTTCAGCGAGTCGGCCCTCAAGGGTGCCCACTTCATCGAGCTCTGCAACCAGCGCGGCATCCCGCTGGTCTTCCTGCAGAACATCACCGGCTTCATGGTCGGCAAGGAGTACGAGAACCGCGGCATCGCCCGCGACGGAGCCAAGCTGGTCACCGCGGTCGCCTGCTCGGTGGTACCGAAGTTCACCGTGGTCATCGGCGGCTCCTTCGGCGCCGGCAACTACGGCATGTGCGGGCGCGCCTACGATCCGCGCTTCCTCTGGATGTGGCCCAACGCGCGGATCTCGGTGATGGGCGGGGAGCAGGCCGCCTCGGTGCTGGCGACCGTGCGCCGCGACGGCCTCGAGGCAAGTGGTGAGCAGTGGTCGGCAGACGAGGAGGAGGCGTTCAAGGCGCCGATCCGCGAGCAGTACGAGCAGCAGGGCTCGCCCTACTACTCCACCGCCCGCCTCTGGGACGACGGCATCATCGACCCCGCCGACACCCGCCGGGTGCTCGGCATGGGCCTCGCCGTCGCCGCCACCACCCCGACCCCGGCGCCGTCCTACGGCGTCTTCCGGATGTGAGCGCGGTGGCCCCCGCCGAGCGCCCCCCAACGCTGCTGGTCGCCAACCGTGGCGAGATCGCGGTCCGGGTGATCCGCACCGCCCGTCGCGAGGGCTGGCGGACCGTCGCGCTGTTCACCGACCTCGACGCGGCGGCGCCGCACGTGCGGCTCGCCGACGCGGCGCGCCCGGTCCCGAGCTATCTCGACATCGCGGCCGTCGTCGCCGCCGGTGTCGAGGCCGGCGCGACGCACGTGCACCCGGGCTACGGCTTCCTCTCCGAGCGGGCCGCCTTCGCGCGCGCGGTCGAGGAGGCCGGGCTCACCCTGGTCGGGCCGAGCGCCGCCGTGATGGAGCAGATGGGCGACAAGGCGCGGGCCCGCGAGGTGGCGGTCGCGGCCGGCGTGCCCGTCGTGCCGGCGTACGCCGTCGGTGACGAGATGGCCTTCCCCGTCCTGGTCAAGGCCGCGGCCGGCGGGGGCGGCAAGGGCATGCGGATCGTGCGCGCACCCGACGAGCTCGCCGACGCGATGGCGGCCGCGGGCCGCGAGGCCCGGAGCGCCTTCGGCGACGACACCCTGCTCATCGAGCGGTACGTCGAGCGCGGACGTCACCTCGAGGTCCAGGTGCTGGCGGACACCCAGGGCGGAGCCGTCCACCTGTTCGAGCGCGACTGCTCGGTCCAGCGTCGACACCAGAAGGTCGTCGAGGAGGCCCCCGGCCCGACCGTCACCCCCGACCTGCGACGCCGGATGACCGACGCGGCCGTCGCGCTGGCGCGGCAGGTGGGCTACGTCAACGCCGGCACCGTGGAGTTCCTGCTCGACAACGAGACGGGCGACTTCTACTTCCTCGAGATGAACACCCGGCTGCAGGTGGAGCACCCCGTGACCGAGGCGATCGCGGGTGGGATCGACCTGGTGGCCGAGCAGCTGCGGATCGCCACGGGCGAGCCGCTGTCGTTCGCGCAGGACGACCTCACGATCCGTGGACACGCGATCGAGGTGCGGGTCTATGCCGAGGACTCCTACGCCGGCTTCCTCCCGCAGGCCGGCACCGCCCGCCTGGTGCGCTGGGCGGACGGCGTCCGGGTCGACCATGCGCTGGAGAGCGGCCAGGTCGTCAGCACGGCGTACGACCCGATGCTCGCCAAGGTCGTCGTCCATGGCGCCGACCGGGAGTCCGCGCGGCGGGCCATGGTCGCCGCGCTCGACGAGACGGCCGTCCTCGGACTGACCACCAACGTCGGCTTCCTGCGCGAGCTGGTGGCGAGCAGCGCCTTCGCGGAGGCCACCATCGACACCGCGTGGCTGGACCGCAACCCACCCGCCGCACCGGACCCCGCCGCCGCCCGCCTGCTCGCGGGCTGGCTGGTCGCGGCCGACGCCCGCGGTCGAGGGGACGGCCCGTTCCGCCACGACGGCTGGCGCTCGGCGGGCCCGCCGGCGCCGATCGTCGCCGGTCTCGACCCGGAGGTGCTCGTCGGACCCGACTCGGTGGACGGCCACCCGCTGCGGGTCCTGGAGCGCGACGACGGACCGAACGGCGTCATCGACGCCGTCGTCACGCTCGACGAGGAGCGGCACCGCGTCGTGGGGTCCGTCGGTGTGCCGGCCGTCGAGCTGGTGCACCGCGGACAGCGCTGGGTCTTCGAGCTCCCCGACGCGTTCGGCGACCATGCTGCGCACGCCGGCGACGGGAGCGTGGCGGCGCCGATGCCCGGCACCGTGCTCGCGGTGACCGTCGCGGAGGGTGAGCAGGTCGAGGAGGGCGCTGCGCTGGGCATGATGGAGGCGATGAAGATGGAGCTCACCCTGCGGGCGCCGTTCGCCGGCACCGTGACCCACGTCGGCGCGGCCGCCGGCGACCAGGTGGCGCTCGGTGTCGTGCTCTTCGAGGTCGAGCCGTGACGCCGGCCGTGGCGTCATACGAAGCGCGCGTCGGGACGACCGGACCGTATGACGTCCCCGGCTCGACCCGGGAACGTCATCCGAAGGGAGCGCCATGACCACCGGTTCGTATGACGTCCCGGGGCTGCCGGAGCGGGTCACCCTCTATGAGGTCGGCCCACGCGACGGGCTGCAGAACGAGCCGGGGGTGATCCCGACAGACACCAAGGCCAGGTTCTGCCGCCGACTCCTCGCGGCCGGCCTGCCGGTCGTGGAGGCGACGTCGTTCGTGCACCCTCGGTGGGTGCCGCAGCTGGCCGATGCGGCCGACCTGATGACCCGGCTGGTCGACGACCTCGGCGAGCGGGCACGCGAGCTGCCGGTGCTGGTGCCCAACGAGCGTGGCCTCGACCGGGCGCTGGAGCTGGGCTGTCGGCACGTCGCCATCTTCGGCAGCGCCACCGAGACCTTCGCGCAGCGCAACCTCAACCGGAGCCTCGACGAGCAGTTCGCGATGTTCGAGCCGGTCGTCCGCCGGGCACGCGAGGCCGGCCTCGACGTCCGGGCCTACGTCTCCATGTGCTTCGGCGACCCCTGGGAGGGCGAGGTCCCGCTCGCCCAGGTCGTCGACGTCGGCACCCGCCTGCTCGACCTGGGCGCCGCCCAGCTCAGCATCGGCGACACCATCGGCGTCGGCACCGCCGGGCACGTGCAGGCCCTGGTCTCCGCCTTCGGCGATCGCGGCGTCGGCGTCGACCGGCTCGCGATGCACTTCCACGACACCTACGGCCAGGCCCTGGCCAACACCCTCGCCGCGCTGCAGAGCGGCATCACGACCTTCGACTCCAGCGCCGGTGGCCTCGGCGGCTGTCCCTACGCCAAGTCGGCCACCGGCAACCTCGCGACCGAGGACCTGGTCTGGATGCTCACCGGCCTGGGCATCGAGCACGGGGTCGACCTCGACGCGTTGGTGGCCACCAGCGCCTGGATGGCCGAGCAGCTCGGCCGGCCCAGCCCGTCGGCGGTGGTCCGCGCCCGGAGCGGGTCGGCGGTCTGACGCCGCGCCTGCTGTCGCGGGGGTGGCTGCGGGCGCCCGTGTCTCCTGGTGCGGACGACGCACCAGGCGCGTCGTACGCACCAGGAGACAAGCCGGGGCGTGTCCCGCGCGGGCTTGCCTCCGGGCGCCGCACCAGGGCAGTCCCGAGCAAGGAGCACGCCCTTCTGTATCGGTAACTTGACCGATACAGAAACCTCCGGCACTGTACCGATACAGATCACCGAAAGGAGCCACCATGAACCTCCCCGCCCTCAACGTCCAGCAGCTGATGACCCAGCACCTGGTCGGCGCGCACGGGACCGACCCGACCATGCCGGACCGTCCCGCCCGTCGGGCGGAGCAGGCCGACGGGTCGGCTCGTCCCGCGCGGGTCGGCCCGCTCCGCGCCGGTCTGGCGGCCGCGCTCCACCGGGCCGCCGACGGCATCGCGCCACAGCCGCGCGGCGACCATCGGCATGCCTGAGCCCGACCCGCTCGCGGCGGTGGCCGTGGCAACCGGCGTACGACGTCCCGCGGCGCACGTCGCTACCATCGCCAGCGTGGCCCGGGTGACCCTGCAGACGATCGCCGACGAGGTCGGGGTCAGCCGGATGACGGTCTCCAACGCCTTCAACAGGCCCGACCAGCTGTCGGCCCCGATGCGGGAGAAGATCCTGGCCACGGCCGACCGGCTGGGCTACACCGGCCCCGACCCCACGGCGCGGGCCCTGGTCCGTGGCTCGACGGGTGCCGTCGGCGTGCTGCTGACCGACGACCTGGCCTATGGCTTCCGCGACGCGGTGGCCACCGACTTCCTCGCGGCGGTGGCCGACGAGCTCAGGCCCACGGGCCTCTCCCTGACCCTGCTGTCGAGCGAGGGTCGCGACGGAGTCGTCCCGGCGCGGGACGTGGCCGTCGACGGGGTGCTGGTCTTCTCGTGCTCGCTCGACTCCACTGCCCGCGACTGGCTCGTCAAGCGCGGTCTGCCGCTCGTCCTGGTCGACCAGGAGCCCGACCCGGCCTTCCCGAGCGTCCGGATCGACGACTACCACGGCGCGCGGCTGGCCGCCCAGCACGTGGTCGACCTCGGGCACCGGCGGGTCGGCATCCTCATCTCGGGCGGCTCTCCCGGCACGGTCGGACGGCTCGCCGACCCTCGACGCGACGCCGAGGGGTGGAAGTACGTCTCCCGGCGCCGGCTGGCCGGCTTCCTCGATGTGCTCGAGCCCGCCGGCGCCACGGTGGTCGTCCATCACGTCGACCAGTACGGCGACCGCGTGGCGGCCGAGCAGGCCCGCCTGATGCTCGGGTCCGACGCCCGGCCGACCGCCATCCTGGCCTACTCCGACGTGCTCGCGGCCGGTGGCCTGCGGGCCGCCGAGGAGCTCGGTCTCACCGTGCCCGGCGACCTCTCCGTCGTCGGGTTCGACGACAACCCGCTGGCCACGCGGGTGCGACCGGAGCTGACGACCGTGCGCCAGGACGCCTACGCCAAGGGCACCTCAGCCGCCCGCGCCCTCACCGCCTCGCTTCGCGCGGCCAAGGCCGACCGACCCGTCGAGCCGGTCGAGGTCGTGCTCCCCACCGAGCTGGTGGTCCGCGAGAGCAGCGGACCGGCGCCGGGCTGAGGCCCGGGGGCGAGAGGGCGGCCGGTCGGCGTACGGCACAATCCGAGGCATGACCCGGGTCGTCCACCTGCACGTCGGTGCCCCCAAGACCGGCACCACCTATCTGCAGGACCGGCTGTCCCTCAACGCCGCCCGGCTGGCCGACCATCGGGTGCACGTGCCGACCAGCTCGCGGTTCACCGAGCCGGCGCTGTTCCACTTCCGGGCCGCGCTCGACCTGCTCGGCCAGGACTGGGGCGGCGACCAGGGGCACGCGGCCGGGGCCTGGGCCCAGCTGACCCGCAAGGTACGCCGGCTCGACGGGACCGTCATCGTCAGCCACGAGATCCTCGCCCCCGCGCCCGCCAGCAAGGTCGCCAAGGCGATGAACGACCTCGAGGGCAGCGAGGTCCACATCGTCTACTCCGCCCGTGATCTCGCCCGGCAGCTGCCCGCCGCCTGGCAGGAGAGCATCAAGCAGGGCCGCAAGTGGTCGTTCCGGAGGTTCCTCAACAAGGTCGAGACCGGCAAGCCCTGGTTCTTCCGGGCGCTCGACCTGCCCAGCGTGCTCAGCACCTGGGGCGACCATCTGCCGCCCGAGCGGATCCATGTGGTGACGGTCCCGCCGAAGCGGCAGTCCAGCGGTCGCGGCGAGCTGCTCTGGCTGCGGTTCTGCGAGGCCTTCGGCATCGACCCGTCGTGGGCGCCGCTCGACAGCGAGCGCGCCAACCCCTCGCTGGGGGTGGCGGAGACCCAGCTGATCCGGCAGCTCAACGCCCGGCTCGACCGGGCGGTCCGGCGCGAGGCGACCTACGACCGGCTGATCCGCGACCTGCTGGCGCAGCGCGAGCTGGTCAACCGCGAGTCGGTGCCGGTGCGGCTGCCCCCGAGCCGCTTCGCCTGGGCCGAGGAGCAGGCCGAGCTCTGGATCGACTGGCTCGCCGGCAGCGGCGTGCACGTGATCGGCGACCCCGACGACCTGCGACCGGTGCGCCCGCCGGAGGACGAGAAGTGGCGCAACCCCGACCGGGCCCGGGCCAAGCCGGTGCTCGAGGCGGCGCTCGACGCGCTGGAGGCGATGACGCGGGAGGCGGCGCGACGCCCCGACCCCGACCGACAGCTCGGCAACCTGGTCCGGCAGGGTGCCGACCGGCTGCGCAAGAAGTGAGCGTGGGCAAGACGTGAGCGCGGGCAGGACGTGAGCGTGGGGACGGGCCACCGACCGTGAACGACGACGACGGACGCCGCCGCGCCTGGGGCTGGGTGGCGCACCTGCGCTCGGGAGGCTCCACTCCGTGGCAGGTCTGGCGGGAGCGCGGCGACGCCGGGGCCGACGTCGCCTCCGGGCGGGCGCTGCCCGGCGCCCAGCAGCTCGAGCTGCTCCGGCGGCTCAACGAGACCGGCCGGCCGAGTGCGAGGCTGGTCGATCGGGTGCTCGAGGCGAGCGCGGCCGGCCGCGGGAGCCCCGACCTGGAGCTGGTCGGCGCGGCCACCGAGTCGGCGTTCGGTCCGCGACCGGTCGACCCTGCCCGGTTGCCCACGGGCGAGCTGCTCCGCGTGGCCACCGCGCTGCTGGCCGAGGACCTCGCCGGCGTGGAGCCGGGCGCGCCGCCCACGGCGCGGACGCGCCCCTGGCGGCGCGGCGTGCGCGTCGTCGGCGACCCGGCCGCCGCCCAGGTGGCGCAACGCGCGCAGTCGGCCCGCGGTGTCGCGGTCGGTCATCGCTCGCCGGTGGTGGTCGCCGGGGGTCCGCTGCGCCGACTGCTCGCCGACGTCTGGGTGGACCGGTGCTTCGCCGGGGGTGCACCGAGGTGGGAGCCTTGGCTGCTCGGTCTGGAGCAGCGCCGCCGGGTGCCGCCTCGGGTCGACCTGGCCCGGGTCGCCGACACCTGGGCCCGCCGGTCCGGGGTCGAGCGGGTGACCGTGGAGCTGGAGCCGCGACCGCGCGGCGGGGAGCCGGAGCGCCCCTCGGCCGACGCCGCCGAGCTGGCCCGACGGGTGGCCCCGGTGCTCGGCCTGATGGTCACCCCCGCCCGGCGGGCCCGACTGCTCGGCGACGTGCTGCGTCCGCGGTTGGTGCGCCTCCCCGGCGGCCTCGACGACGGCCGCGACGGCCTCGGCGTACCCGAGGAACGGGACGAGTGGGTGACCCGGCGCGCGCGGCGGATGGCCGAGGCACTGACCCGCGGTGACTACGCTGTCGCCGGAGACCCGCACGCGGTGCTGCCGGCCGAGCTGCCCGGCGTCGCCCCGACGGGCAGCGGCGCGCTGGCCCTCGCGATCCGGGCGCTGGGCGAGACGGGGGCCGCGACGGGGAAGGCGACCGGAGAGGCGGACCGATGAGCAAGCGGGTCCTGCTCCATGTCGGCACCCCCAAGACCGGCACCTCCCACCTCCAGGACGTGCTCTTCCGCAACCGGCGGCGCCTGGTGCTGCACGGCCTGCACTACCCGGCCCACCGCTTCGATGCCCACTTCCTGGCGGCGCTCGACCTGATGCGTCTGCCGTGGGGAGGGCTGGAGCACGAGGCGGTGGGCGCCTGGGACGCCCTCGCCGAGCGGGTACGCCGCACGCCGGGCACCACCATCGTCAGCCACGAGATCCTGGCTGCCGCCTCGCGGTCGCAGGCCGCCCGCGCGATCGAGTCCTTCGGTGACATCGAGCTCCACCTGGTGCTGTCGGTGCGCGACCTGGGCCGGCAGATCCCTGCCGAGTGGCAGGAGAACGTCAAGCACCGCAGCGTCGTCTCCTACGCCCGCTTCCTCGACATGATCCGCGACCCGCAGCGCCGCGGCCGGATTCCCAGCTGGTTCTGGAGCGTCCAGGAGATCCCCGACATCATCGCCCGCTGGGCGCCCGACCTGCCGCCCGAGCGGGTGCACCTGGTGACCGTGCCGCCCTCGGGGTCCGAGGCCGACCTGCTGTGGCGCCGGTTCGCCGAGGCGTTCGGGCTGACGGGCCTCGACCTCGACGTCGGCACCGAGCGGGTCAACCCCTCGCTGGGGGTGCCCGAGACCGCGCTGATCCGGCGGATCAACCGGTCCGCCAACCAGGTGGTGCCGCCGGCCGACTACCGCCCCCTGGTGCGCGAGCTGTTGGCCCACCAGACCCTGGCCCAGCGCACCTCCTCGCCCCGGCTCGCGCTGCCGCCGGACATCCACGACTGGGTCGCCGAGCTGGCGCAGTCGTGGGTCGCCGAGCTCCGGGAGCGGGGCTACGCCGTCGTCGGAGACCTGGACGACCTGCTGGTCGGCCCCCCGGCGGCGTCGTACGCCGACCCCGACAAGCCGCGCGAGCGACAGGTCTCGGCCGCCGCCGTCGAGGCGATCCGAGCGCTGTTGGTGGAGAACGCCACGCTGCGGCGGGACCGGGACCGGCTCGAGGGGGAGCTCCACGACGCCCGCAGCCGGGTCGGCCTGCGCGGCAAGGTCGTCAACCGGCTGGAGACCAGCGGGGCGGGGCGCCGGGCGCTGAGGCTCTATCGTCGCGCGCGGGGCAGCAGCTCGCGGTCGGCGTAGCGGCCGATCCGCCAGGTCGAGAACCCGTCGGCGCCCATGCCGACGAAGCCGCCCACGAACGGGATCCGGCGAGCGGCCGCGGTGGTCGCCAGCCGCTTGCCGGCGATCTTGGTGATCAGCTCCGAGGCCACCTCGGCGGAGATCACCTTGTCGAGGTCGGGGTCGTGGGCGGGCGCCGTGGCCAGCGCCATCGGCGGCGCGGGCAGCTTGGCCGCGCGGACCAGGTCGTCGACGCGGTCCTCGCCGAGGATGCAGACCAGGACGGCGTTCCTGACCCGGGGGTCGGCGAGGTCGTAGCCCCGCAGGTGGGCGATGCCGGCCACCATCCGCGACTGGATCAGCGCCAGCCCGGTGATGTTGGTCGGGATCGCCACGGTCGCGGTGACCAGCCCGCCGATGTTGGTGACGAAGCCCTGGGCGCCGGCGTAGCGGACGTGGTTCTCGATCACCTCGTGGATGCCGTCGTCGACGTTGCCGTGCTGCTCGGCGAGCTGCTTCTCGGCGGCCTCCGCCGCGGGCGGGAGCGGGCCGACGCCGTGGATGGCGCGGTGCAGCGCCTCGCGGACGAAGGAGTGGGTGAGCTGGGGCGCGGCCACGGTGGCCCACGGCGCCAGGGTCTTCGCCACCGAGCTCTTGACACTCATGCGCGAATCCTACGATCGGTGGCCCAGCCGGCACCCTGCGTCGGGCGGCGCCGAGGGCTGCCCGATCGGCCGATCCCGGCGGTGTGGGGCGCCGGGTTAGGTTGACGACCGTGCCCGTTCTCCCGTCGCCGACCCCGTGGGACTTCGGCTCGCCGGCTCGCTGGGACGAGTCCGACGACCTGGTCGCCGTCGGCGCCGATCTCGAGCCCGGGACCCTGCTGGCCGCCTATCGGCAGGGACTGTTCCCGATGCCGGCGGGTGGCCCCGGCGAGCCGCCGTACTGGTTCTGTCCGGTGCGACGCGGGGTGCTGCGGGTCGCCGACCTGAAGGTCAGCCGCTCGCTGCGACGCTCGACCGGGCGGTTCCTGGTGCGCGTCGACACCGCCTTCGACCAGGTGCTGGAGGCGTGTGGCGACCCGACCCGGCCCGGCGGCTGGATCGACGACGACGTGCGGGCGGCCTACCGTCGGCTCTACCACCTCGGCTGGGCGCACTCGGTGGAGACCTGGGTCAACGGCGAGCTGGTCGGGGGGCTGTACGGCGTCGCGGTCGGTGGCCTGTTCGCCGGGGAGTCGATGTTCCACCGCGAGCGCGACGCGTCGAAGGTCGCCCTGGTGGCGCTGGTCGACCTGCTCCGCGACGAGTACGCCGACCGGCGGCTCGTCGACGTGCAGTGGGCGACGCCGCACCTGACGTCGCTCGGCGTCAGCGAGATGTCGCGTGACGACTACCTCGCCGCCCTGCCCGGGCTGCTGGCGCTGCCGTTGCCGGGGGCGTTCACCGAGGAGTGAGCGGGGGCGGCCGGGCCGGCCGGCGTACGGCAGGATGGTGCGCGTGGCCGACCGAGAGGTGCTGACCTACGACGACTTCGGCGTCGCCTGCCGCGACCTCGCGCAGCAGGTCGTCGACTCCGGCTTCGCGCCCGACATGATCCTCGCGATCGCCCGCGGCGGACTGGGTCTCGGGATGGGCCTGGGCTACGCGCTGGCGGTGAAGAACCTGTCGGTGATCAACGTGGAGTACTACACCGGCGTCGACCAGCGTCTCGAGATGCCGATCATGCTGCCGCCGACCCCGGCTGCCGTCGACCTGTCCGGCCTCCGGGTGCTGATCGCCGACGACGTCGCCGACACCGGGCGGACGTTGGAGGCGGTGCGCGCCTTCTGCGCCGATCACGTGTCGGAGGCGCGGGTCGCGGTGGTCTACGAGAAGCCGCAGTCGGTCATCAAGCCCGACTATGTCTGGCGGCGCACCGAGGCGTGGATCGACTTCCCCTGGTCGTCGCAGCCGCCGGTGGTGCCGGGCGGTCTGGCGCACTGACGCGCGCCCCGGCTCACTTGAGCAGGCGGCTCATCCGGCGGTCGGCGAGCGGCTTGCCGCCGGTCTGACAGGTCGGGCAGTACTGCAGGCTGGAGTCGGCGAAGGACACCTCGCGGACCGTGTCGCCGCAGACCGGGCACGGCTTGCCGGTCTGCGCGTGGACGGCGAGGTGGGACTTCTTCTCCGCCTTGAGGTCGGCCGCGTGCAGCCCGCGAGAGCGCTCGACCGCGTCGCCCAGGGTGGTCCGGATCGCGTCGAGGAGCGTCTGCAGCTCCGCGTCGTCGAGGGAGCTGGCCGGCTTGAACGGCGACATCCGCGCCGCGTGCAGGATCTCGTCGGAGTAGGCGTTGCCGATGCCCGCCACGATGCTCTGCTGGCGCAGCACGCCCTTGATCTGGGCGCGACCGGCGTCGGTCAGGATCTGGCGCAGCGTCTCGAGGGTGAACGACTCGTCCAGCGGGTCGGGGCCGAGCCGGGCGATGCCCTCGACGTCGGCGGGGTCGCGGACGACGTACAGGGCGAGGCTCTTCTTGGTGCCGGCCTCGGTGATGTCGAGGCCGCTGCCGTCGTCGAGGACCACCCGCACGGCCAGCGGCGACTTGGTGTTGGGGCGGGCCGGCAGGCTCGGCACCTCGTCGCGCCACCGGACCCAGCCGGCGCGGGCCAGGTGGAGCACGACGTGCAGGCCGGACGCGGTGATGTCGAGGAACTTGCCGTGCCGGCCGACGTCCTCGACGAGGGTGCCCTCCAGGGCCGAGAGCGGCGGGTCGAACGTCTTCAGCGCGCTGAACGCCGCCACGTCGACGCGCACGATCGCGCGGCCGTCGAGGCGGGTCTTGAGGTCGAGGGCCAGCGCCTCCACCTCGGGCAGCTCGGGCACGTGGGTCAGTGTAGGTGGGCTGCGGGGTTGTTGCTTCACCATGCTGGGTAGGCGACGCCGCACCTGGCACGGTGAGCTCGTCGTGCCAGGTGCGCACTCATCCACTCAGCATGGTGAAGCAGTGACACGGCGACCATCGACGGCGCAGAATGGACAGATGCAGCCCGTGCGTCCGCTTCCGGCGGCGGGGTCGGTCTTCTTCGACGCCCGCGGTGACGGTCGCGCGCTCCGGGTCTCCTGGCACGCCGAGTCCGACATCGTGGTGCTGTCGCTGTGGCGTGAGAACGTCTGCGTCGGGTCGTTCCGGCTCGCCGTCGACGAGGTGCCCGACTTCATCGAGCTGCTCCGCGAGGGCCTCGACGCGGCGTACGACGCCGCCAGCCGGCGCCGACGGATCTCCTCCGTCTGACCCCGGCCCACGCGGTCTCCGCCCCGAGCCGACCCGCCGCGCCTCATCTAAGAAATCCGCTAGACAGCGGGATACGGTCCGAGCATGGACCCGATCCGCAACCCCTACGCGCCCGGGGCGGGGCAGCGCCCGCCCGAGCTGGCGGGGCGCGATCGGGAGCTCGACCAGTTCGAGGTGACCCTGGAGCGGGTGGCGGCGGGGCGGCCCGAGCGCAGCATGGTCCTGAGCGGCCTGCGCGGGGTCGGCAAGACGGTGCTGCTCAACGCGCTGCGGTCCCAGGCCGTCCACCGGGCCTGGGGCACCGGCAAGATCGAGGCCCGGCCCGACCAGTCGATCCGGGTGCCGGTGGCCCAGGCCGTGCACGCGGCCGTCCGCGAGGTCGCCCATCGGCACCGCGACCCCGACCGCGTCGACGAGGTGGCCGGCGTCCTCAAGGCGTTCGCGCTGCGCGCCGGGCCGGCCGACCGCAAGGGCATCCGATGGACGCCACCGGTCGACGTCACCGCTGCCAGGGGCCGCGCCGACTCCGGCGACCTCGAGCTGGATCTGGTCGAGCTGTTCACCGACGTCGGCGCGCTGGCCGGCGACCTCGGGGTCGGCGTCGCGCTCTATGTCGACGAGATGCAGGACATCGGCGCTCCGGAGCTGGCCGCCGTCTGCGGCGCCGTCCACGAGCTCAGCCAGCAGGCGACGCCGGTGCTCGTCGTGGGCGCCGGGCTGCCGCACCTCCCGGCCGCCCTCGCGTCCGCCAAGTCCTATGCCGAGCGGCTGTTCCGCTACGTCTCCGTCGACCGACTGCCCCGGGAGATGGCCGACCGCGCCTGGCGGGTCCCGGCGGCCGAGGAGGGCGTCGACTTCGAGCCCGCGGCGCTCGACGAGCTCTACCGGCTGACCGACGGCTACCCCTACTTCGTGCAGGCCTACGGCAAGGTCGCCTGGGACGCCGCCCTGGCCTCGCCCATCACGGTCGCCGATGTCCGCGAGGCGGCGCCGGCGGCCGAGGCCGAGCTGGCCGTCGGCTTCTTCGGCGCCCGCTTCGAGCGGGCCACGCCGGCCGAGCGCGACTACATGACCGCCATGGCCGACCTCGCCGGCGAGCGCGACGACGGTCCGGTCCCCACCGCCGAGGTCGCGCGCCACCTCGGCCGTCGTCCGCAGTCGCTCTCGCCCGCGCGCGACGGGCTGATCAAGAAGGGCCTGGTCTATGCCGCCGAGCGTGGCAGCGTGGCCTTCACCGTGCCCCACTTCGGGCAGTTCCTCCGCGACCGACCCTGACCGGGTTGGCGTCGCCGTACTACGGTGAGGCGCATGACCACTCTCGGACTCATCGGCGCCGGCCACATCGGCGGCACCCTCGCCAGGCTGGCCACCGCCGCCGGGATCGAGGTCGTGGTCGCCAACAGCCGCGGGCCCGACACGCTGCAGGAGCTGGTGGCCGAGCTCGGCGAGCACGCCCGCGCGGCCTACGCCGCCGAGGCCGCGCGCGACGCCGACCTGGTCGTCGTCAGCATCCCGCTCCGCTCGATCACCAACCTCCCGAAGGCCGAGCTCGCCGGCAAGACGGTGGTCGACACCGGCAACTACTACCCCCAGCGCGACGGTGACATCGACGAGCTCGACAACGGCTCGGCGATCACCAGCGAGATGCTCGCCCGCCAGCTCCGCGGCGCCCATGTGGTGCGCGCCTTCAACAACATCTTCTGGGGCCACCTGGGTGTGCTCGCCCGGCCCCACGGTGACGGCGAGCGGAGCGCCCTCCCGATCGCCGGCGACGACGCGACAGCCAAGCAGCAGGTGACCGAGCTGCTCGACGCGTTGGGCTACGACGCCGTCGACGCCGGCCCGCTCGGCGAGGGCTGGCGTTTCGAGCGCGACACCCCCGCCTACACCGAGCCCTACCACAGCGGCGCGGGTCTGCTCGCCGCTGCGACCGCCAGGGCCGCCGACGCCGAGACGATCCGCGCGCGCCTGGCCGAGGCGGTGCCTCCCGCCCAGCGCGCGGCCCGCTAGGTGTCCGCGAGCCGAGGCTCCTCGTCCAGCTCCACCCCGAAGACCTCCCGATAGGTCAGCAGTGCGGCGGCGGCGTCGGCGAGCTCGGTCTCCACGCGCTCGCCGCCGACATGACGCACCAGGGTGCGACCGGCCAGCGTGACCCGGCCGTCGTCGGTGAGCAGCGAGCACACCGGGCCCTGCCGGAAGTGCGAGCCCGGCCAGGTCTGCTGCCACCAGCTGGTGGCCCGGAACTCGTCGAGCGCACGCGGCCGCTGGTCGAGGAGGTACTGCGGTCGGCCGTCGAGGCGCACCTCGAGGTCGTCGTGGTCGCGCGACAGGATCTCGACCTCACCCGCCGGATCGGCCCAGGTGCCGGGCGCCAACGGCACCGGTGCCTCGACGAAGGTGCCGAACCCCACGTCGACGAGGTAGGGCCGCTCCAGGTCGACGCGCAGCGCCAGATGGTCGTACGGCGGCCCCAACGCCTCGCCGTACACCCGCGCCTGCAGCAGGGTCACGGGGTAGCCGAGGCCGCGCAGCAGCGCCGCGAACCCGCCGTTGAGCTCGTAGCAGAAGCCGCCGCGGCGCTGCCCGACCAGCTTGTCGATGACAGCCGCCTCGGTCAGCTCGATCGGTCGGCCCAGGTGGATGTCGAGGTTCTCGAACGGCACCGACCGCAGGTGCGCGGCCATCAGCGCGGTGAGCGCGTCGAGGTCGGGGCTCGCGGGTCGCGAGGCGGAGATCCGCGCGAGGTAGGCGTCCACGTCGGCGGCTTCCACGGCACCCACTGTGCCTCCTCGAGCCCACGTGAGGTCAAGGCCCGCGACGGGACGCGGCATCATCGGGGGCATGGACGATCTGCAAGCCCACCTCGGCATCACTGTGATCGGCGTCTTCAGCGTGATGATCTCCGCGGCCGTGCTCTACGCCGCCCTGGCCGTCGTACTGAAGTTCTGGGGCCGACGGCTGGCGGTCAGGCGCCTCCACCGTCGGCGTGGCGCTGGTGACGCTGATCGGCGCCATCGCGGCCCGCGCCACCCTCGGTGACTCGCCGACGCTGATGGGTGGGCTGGTGGCGATCGGCACGCTGTTGGTCCTCGAGCAGATCTTCGGCCAGTGGGCCGGGGCGCTCGCGCTGCGGCGGACCAGCCGCTGGGGCCGCTCGCCGGTGGTGCTGATGGTGGGGGAGCAGGTCGACGACCGGGCGCTGCGGCAGTACAGCATCACGCCCGACCATCTCTGGTCCCAGCTCCGGCAGCGCGGGATCGCGCGGCTCGCCGAGATCGGGCTGGTGATCCTGGAGCCCCGTGGGCACATGACCGTCATCCGCGCCGGCACCCGCCTGGATCGTGAGCTGCTCGTCGGGGTGAAGGGACTGGAGGCGGTGCCACCGGAGATGTTCGGGGCTCCGGGCGGGGACGTCGAGCGCTGAGGCGGCCCGCGGGGCGCCGCCGCCGCGTGACACAGTGGCTCCATGGGTGCGGACCACGGTCGCCGTGACAGCCTGACGCGGTTCGCGTGGCTGTCGATCGCGGCCGCTGTCGTCACCATCACGCTCAAGGTCACGGCGTACCTCGTCACCGACTCGGTCGGACTGCTGTCCGACGCCGCGGAGTCGGTGGTCAACCTGGTCGCCGCGGTGGTCGCGCTGCTGGCCCTCACCGTCGCCGCGCGGCCCCCCGACGACGGGCACCACTTCGGGCACACCAAGGCGGAGTACCTCTCGGCCGTCGTCGAGGGCGTGATGATCTTCGTGGCGGCCGTCTACATCGTGGTCACCGCGGTGCAACGGCTGATCACCCCGGTGGAGCTGGACAACGTCGGCATCGGGCTGGGCATCTCGGTGGTCGCCTCGCTCGTCAACGGGGCGGTCGCAATGGTGCTGCTCCGGGTCGGCCGGCGTGAGCGCTCGATCACGCTCGAGGCCGACGGCAAGCACCTGATGACCGACGTCTGGACCTCCGGCGGGGTCCTGGTCGGGGTCCTCCTGGTCGCGCTGACCGGCTGGCTGCGGCTCGACCCGGTCATCGCGCTGCTGGTCGGCCTCAACATCGTGCGCACCGGCTGGCAGCTGATCTCCTCCTCCGTGAGCGGCCTGCTCGACCGCGCGCTCGACGCCGACACCCAGCAGCGCATCGACGGTGTCCTCGAGAGGTACGCCGGCCAGGAGGTCCGCTTCCACGCCATCCGGACCCGCGAGGCGGGGCACCGCAGCTTCGTCACCCTGCACCTCCTGGTGCCGGGGGCGTGGTCGGTCCAGCGGGGACACGACCTGTCCGAGGACATCGAGCACGCGCTGTGCGAGGCCGTCGAGCACTGCGAGGTGGCCGTGCACATCGAGCCGATCGAGGACCCCAGGTCCTACGAGGCCGAGCTCGGCGTCGAGCCGCCGGAGCGCTGAGCGCGCCGACGCCCGAGGCTCAGCGGACCACCGCCACCGGGCAGTGCGCCCGGCCGGCGCAGTGGCCGCTGGTGGAGCCGAGCAGCAGCCCGGTCAGCGGGTTGCGACCCCGCGAGCCCACCACGAGGAGACCGGCGTGCTCGGAGGCCCGCACGAGGGCGTCGTTCGGGTGCCCCGGATCGACCACCGCGTCGGCGGTGACACCGGCGCGCTCGAGCTCGGCACGGAGCAGGTGCTGACCCCACTCGGTGAGCTCCTCGGGCGTCGGCATCACCATCTCGCCGGCGACCGGCACCCAGCCCGCGGCGTGCACGGCCTCGAGCGCCACACCGCGCCGCTCGGCGACGTCGGCGGCGAAGCTCAGTGCCCGCCGCGCGGGCGGCGAGGCGTCGACGCCCACCACCACCGGCCCGGCCGGGCTGGCCGGTCGGCGGACCACGACCACCGGACAGGGCGCGGCGTGCAGGCAGGCCCGGCTCACCGAACCGGTCAGGGTGCCCACCAGGTTGCCGTGACCGTGGCTGCCGACGACCAGCAGGTCGTCGGTGGTGCACGCGGCCACCAGCCGTTCCGAGGGGCTGCCGTGCTCCCGGGTCACGTCGTGCAGCGTCCCGTCGGCGATCTCGGCCGCCCGGCGCTCCGCGTCTGGACTCGGCTCGGGCTGCCGCCAGGGAGGCATGCCCGCCGGCAGGTCGTCATGGACGGTGACGACCTCCACGGGGACGTGTCGTCTGCGAGCCTCGTCGACCGCCCACTCCAACGCGGCGGTGGCGCTCTCGGAACCGTCGTACCCGACCACGATCCGGCGCATGATGCCCTCCTGCTTCCAACGTACTCGCCGGGGGTCGCGACCGATCGGCCCTGTCCAACCACTCCCACCTTGCCTAGGGTGAGGCCCGTGGACCTGAAGAAGCCGTGGGGAGATGACGGCACGCGCAGCGAGCCACGCGACCCCGTCCGCGCGATCCTGGCCAGCGGCGAGTTCCGGCGGGTCATCGCCCAGCTCGCCGAGGACACGGGGCGGACGGCCGAGGACCTGCGCCGCGACGCGCGCGGCTGCCTCGACGAGATGGTGGCCGAGGTCGGCCCCCAGGCCACCCAGGCCTGGGACCGGATGGGGCGCTGGCTCACTCGCTCCTACATCGTCGATGCCGACACCACGGGCCTCGCCGAGCTGGCCCGGCTCAGCCAGCGACACTCGCTGGTGTTCCTGCCCAACCACCGGTCCTACCTCGACCCGCTGGTGCTGCGCACCGCCCTGGCGCCCCGTGGCTTCGAGCCCAACCACATCCTGGGCGGCATCAACCTCGCGATGTGGCCGCTGTCGGAGCTCGGGCGGCGCAGCGGGCTGATCTTCATCCGCCGCACCACCCGCAACGACCCCGTCTATCCCGCGATGATGCGGCTCTACTTCGGCTACCTGCTGCGCCAGCACGCCAACCTCGAGTGGTACTTCGAGGGCGGGCGCACCCGCACCGGCAAGCTGCGACCTCCGAAGATGGGGGTGCTCCGCTACCTCGTCGACGCGTTCCTCGCCAACGGCGACCGGGCCGACGACGTGCTGCTGGTGCCGGTCGCGATCGTCTATGACCAGCAGGCCGAAGTGGAGGCGCTGTCCTATGAGGAGTCGGGCGGAGCCAAGACCCCCGAGAGCCTCCGCTGGGTCGTGAGTTTCGCGCGTGCCCAGTCCCGCCTCCGTGGCCGGGCCCACCTGCGGTTCGGCTCGCCGTTGTCGCTGCGGTCGGTCGTCGACGAGGCCAAGGAGCGCGCCGAGTCGGCGGACCCCACCGAGGTGGTGCCCCGGGTGGCCTTCGAGGTCGCCCACCGGATCAACAACGCGACCCCGATCACCCCGTCGGCGCTGGTCACCTTCGGGCTCCTCGACAACGACGGTCGGGCGCTCACGCTCGCCGAGACGCTGACCGTCATCGAGCCGCTGGTCGAGTCGGTGCGCCGCCGCGGACTGCCGCTGACCTCCGACGTCGACCTGGCCCGCCCGGCCGGCCTGTCGCGGGCGCTGCGGACGCTGGTCCGGGAGGGCGTCGTCGAGGAGTACGCCGGCGGGCTGGAGCCGGTCTATGCGATCGCGCCGAACCGGCAGCACGAGGCGGCGTTCTATCGCAACACCGTCACCCACTACTTCATCAACCGTGCCATCGTCGAGGTCGCCGCGGTCCGGGCCGCCGAGGAGGGCGCGGCCAACGTGACCCGGGCGATGTGGACCCACTCGCTGGCGCTGCGCGACCTGCTGAAGTACGAGTTCTTCTTCCCCACCAAGCGTGAGTTCTCCGAGTCGCTGGGTGCGGAGGTGGTGATGGTCAAGCCCGACTGGGAGGAGGGCCTGGGCACCCTCGACGACGTCACCGAGGGACTCGCCGACTCCCGGGTGCTGATCGCGCACCGGGTGATCGGTCCGTTCCTCGAGGCCTACGCCGTGGTGGCCGACCGGCTCGCGGACCGGGAGCCGGCGGCCCCCGTCGACGCCGACGCGCTGATCTCGGAGTGCCTCGGCGTCGCCCGGCAGCGGATGCTCCAGCAGCGCCTGCACAGCCCCGAGTCGATCAGCAAGGACGTGATGAGCGGCTGCCTCAAGCTCGCCGACAACCGCGGCCTGCTCGGCCCGGGCGGCGACGAGCTGCGCAAGGAGCGGGCCGACTTCGCCGCGGAGCTGGCCGATGTGGTGCGTGCCGTGGCCGTCATCCGACGCACCGCGCTCGGCGGCCTGGGTGCCCGCGACCTACCGTTGAAGGAGCGCTGAGTGGCCGACATCGACGACCTGCTCGCCGACATCGCGTCGGGCCCACAGGGTCCCGAGGTCGGGGCCTTCTTCGACTTCGACGGGACCCTGATCGACGGCTACTCGGCCACGCTCTACTTCCGCGAGCGGCTGACCACCGGGCAGATCGGGCCGGCGGAGCTGCTCGGCACCCTCGTCGAGGTCTTCAACATGAAGAGCCGCGGCCACGACGTCACCCGGCTGGTCGAGGTGGCGCTGCAGGCGCTCGCCGGCCGCGAGGTCGCCGAGCTGGAGCAGTTCGCCGCCGACATGTGGCGCACCCGGATCGCGCCGAAGGTCTATCCCGACGCCCGGCGGTTGGTGGCCGCCCACCTCAAGGCCGGCCACACGGTGGCGCTCGCGTCGTCGGCGACGAGGTTCCAGGCGGCCTCGGCCGCGGCCGACCTCGACATCCCGCACATCCTGGTCACCGAGATCGAGGACGACGACGGCATCCTCACCGGCCGGGTCGACGGTCCGATCCTCTGGGGGCCGGGCAAGGCCCAGGCGGTGCGCGAGTTCGCGGAGGAGCACGGCCTCGACCTCGGGTCGTCGTACGCCTACGGCAACGGGGCGGAGGACGTGCCCTATCTCGAGGTCGTCGGACGGCCCCGGCCACTCAACCCGGACGGCGGCCTGACCGCGGCGGCGGCCGAGCGCGGCTGGTCGGTGCATCGGCTGACCCGGGTGCAGCGGCTCACGCCGCTGACCGTCGTCCGCTCCGCGGCGTCGTTCGCCGGACTCGGCGTCGGGGTCGCGGCCGGCCTCGGCATGGGCCTGCTCAACCGCGACCGCGGCACCGCGCTGACGGTCGCGGCCGCCGTGGGCTCGGAGCTGTCGCTGGCGGCGGCGGGTGTGGAGCTCGAGGTGGAGGGCGCGGAGCACCTCTGGGCGGCGCGACCGGCGGTCTTCGTCTTCAACCACCAGAGCCAGCTGGACGTCGCGATCCTGGCCGCGCTGCTGCGCCGCGACTTCACGGGCGTCGCCAAGAAGGAGCTGTCGCGCGACCCGGCCTTCGCCGCGATGGGCTGGCTGGCCGATGTGGCCTACATCGACCGCACCGACGCGGTCCAGGCCCGGGCCGCCCTCGCGCCGGCCGTCGACGCGCTGCGCGACGGCAAGTCGCTGGTGATCGCCCCCGAGGGAACCCGCTCGCCCACCCCCAAGCTGCTGCCCTTCAAGAAGGGTGCCTTCCACCTCGCGTTGCAGGCCCGGGTGCCGATGGTGCCGATCGTGATCCGCAACGCCGGCGCGATCATGCCGGCCCACTCGATGCTGATCTCCCCGGGCGTCGTCCAGGTGGCCGTGCTGCCCCCGGTCTCGACCGCCCGCTGGACCGCGAAGGGCCTCGACCGTCAGGTCACCCGGGTCCGCGGGATGTTCCTCGACCAGTTCGCCGCCTGGGAGGCCTGAGGTCGGCCCCCGGCCCTGGGTGTGGGGGTGGGGGGTTCTGCTCCTCCGAGGAGCGAGATCGATGATTTCGGCCTCGGAATGAACGTTTTCGCTCCTCGGAGGAGCAGTCGACCGGCCGCTGCCCCGCCGGCCCACCCGACGCGAACCTCAGCCGATCCGGAACGCCCGCGGCTTGCGGGGGCCGCCCTCGTGCTCGCCGCGCTCGAAGCAGAACTCGTTGCCCTCGGGGTCGGCGAGCGTCACCCACCCGCTGCCGTCGGAGCGTCGATGGTCGGCGACCACGGTCGCGCCGAGCGCCATCGCCTGGACGACGGCCTCGTCGCGCGTGACGCCCTCGGGCTGCAGGTCCAGGTGCACCCGGTTCTTCGCGGTCTTGCCCTCGGGTACGGGGATGAACAGCAGCCCGGTGCCGGAGTAGGGGTAGGACGGCGCGACCACGACCTCGGGGTCGTCGTCGTAGTAGAGGTTCCACCCGGTCAGGTGCGACCAGAAGTGGCCGAGCGCTCTCGCATCGGCGCAGTCGAAGGTGATGTTGTTGACGTGGACCCGCACCGGCACATCGTGCCCGGCAGGGGCCCGCGCCGGCAATGGGCGGCGCGGCGCAGCTCCGTCAGCCGCGACGCTCGAGCAGCCCGCGCAGGTAGGCCGCCTGACCCAGGTGCTGGGTGATGTCGTTGACGACCGAGACCAACCGCACGGCCGCGGTCACCGGCGGGTCCCAGCGGGCGTCGACGATCCGTTCGTACGCCGGGTCGTCGAGGCCGTCGAGCACGCGCAGGGTGAGCCCGTGCACCGCGTCGTGGTAGTCGACGAGCAGGTCCGGCCCGGCCACGTCGAAGGCCGCGACATCCTCCGAGCTGTGCCCGTAGCCGTGTGCCTCGACGGGGTAGGGCAGCCCGAACCGGTCGGCGTACCCCAGGCCGGTCCAGGCCTGCTCCACCTGGCCGACACCGGCGAGATGGTCGTCCTGCACCCGGGTGAGGTGCCACACCAGCCAGCCGACCGGGTTCGCGTCGTCGTCGGGCCGCCAGCGGAGCTGGTCGCGGGTCAGACCCGAGACCACGGTGGGCAGGTCGTCGTGGACACGTCCGAAGGCGTCGGTGAGCAGGTCGTGCGCGAGGGTCATGGGACCAGTGTGCCGCGGACCGGTAGCCCCTGCCGGGTGACTATCGTCGGACCCACAGGCGCGGAGGTGGGGATCGGTGATCACCGGGGTCAGTCCCGAGCCGCGTCTCAGGGTGCCTCGTGCCCTCGCGACCTTCGGCGGCGACCTGCTCGGAGCACTCCGCGACGTTGCTCCGATCGTGCTGGTGGTGGCGTTCTTCCAGCTGGTGGTGCTGCGTCAACCGCTGCCCGAGCTCGGCGCGATCCTGGTCGGGAGCGTGCTGGTGGTGCTGGGTCTGGCGCTCTTCCTGCGCGGGCTGGAGCTCGCGCTGTTCCCGCTCGGCGAGCTGATGGCCGCCGGCCTGGCTCGGCGTGGAAGCCTGCTCTGGCTGACCGTGTTCGCCTTCGCGCTCGGCTTCAGCACCACGGTGGCGGAGCCGGCGCTGATCGCGATCGCCGACGAGGCGGCCTCGGTCGCCGCAGCCGACGGCCTGATCGCGGCCACCGAGTCCGCCCGCCACGGCTACGCCCTCGGCCTGCGGCTGACGGTGGCCCTCTCGGTCGGGACGGCGATCGTGGTCGGGGTGATCCGGATCATCAAGGGGTGGTCGGTGCTCTGGCTGATCGTGGCGGGCTACGTCGGGGTGGTGCTGATGACCCTGGTGGCGCCGGCCGACGTGGTCGGGATCGCCTACGACTCCGGCGGCGTCACCACCTCGACGGTGACCGTGCCGCTGGTCACCGCGCTGGGGGTCGGTCTGGCGTCGGCGGTCAAGGGACGCAACCCGCTGGTCGACGGCTTCGGGCTGATCGCCTTCGCGTCGCTGACGCCGATGGTGTTCGTGATGGCCTACGGGACGCTGGCATGAGCGACCTGGCCCGCCTGCTGTGGGAGTCCGTCCACGACACCGTCCTGGGGCTGGTCCCGATCGTCGTGCTCCTCGGGCTCTTCCCGCGGGTGGTGCTGCGTCGGCCGCTGCCCCGACCCCGCGAGCTCGCGTCGGGGCTGGTCCTGGTCGTGCTGGGCATGACGCTCTTCCTGGCCGGCCTGGGCAAGTCGCTGTTCCCGCTCGGCCGGCTGATGGCCGAGCAGCTCACCGACTCGGTCTCGGGCGAGGGGGGAGCCGGCTGGACCGACTACGGCTGGGTCTACGCCTTCGGCGCCGCCATCGGGTTCGCCACCACGATCGCCGAACCTGCCCTGATCGCGGTCTCGCTCAAGGCCCAGGACGTGTCGGGCGGCACGATCAGGGCCTGGGGCCTCCGGGTCGCGGTGGCGGTGGGCGTCGCCGTCGGGATCGCGCTCGGCTGCTTCCGGATCGTGACCGGCACCCCGCTGGCGGCGTACGTCGTCGTCGGCTACCTGCTGGTGCTGGTCCAGGCCTGGCGGGCTCCTCGCCCGATCCTGGCGCTCGCGTTCGACACCGGCGGGGTCACCACGTCGACCGTGACGGTCCCGCTCGTCGCGGCCCTCGGGCTCGGCCTGGCGAGCACCATCCCGGGCCGCAGCCCCCTCGTCGACGGGTTCGGCCTGATCGCCTTCGCCAGCATGGTCCCGATGATGACCGTGATGGCCTACGCCGGACTCGGTTCCGCGCGCTCCCGCGGACGCCGCCCGGCGTCCTACGCTCACCACGAGCCGGACCATGAGGAGGTCTAGGTGCACTTCAAGCTGATCATCGTCATCGTCGAGGACGCCGACACGACCGCGCTGCTGCAGGTCGCCCGGCGGGAGGGCGCGACCGGGTCGACCGTCCTCAACCAGGCGCGGGGGGAGGGGCTCGAGCGGCAGCGGACGTTCTTCGGCCTCGACCTCGAGGCGCGTCGTGACGTCATCCTGCTGCTGGTGGAGCAGCATCTGAGCCGCCGCATCCTCGAGGCGATCGCGGACGCCGGCGGCTTCGACCGACATCCCGGCCGGGGGATCGCGTTCCAGGTCGACGTGGAGGACGCGGTCGGGGTGCTGATGCAGGCCAAGAGACTCGAGGACGTCGTGGAGGAGGAGCTGTGAGCGAGCATCGCGAGACGATCACCGTGGCCGAGGTGATGAAGCGCAACGTCGACATGGTCGACGGGCTGACGACGGTGGCCGACGCCCTGAGCCGGATGAAGCACGTCGAGACCAAGACCCTGGTCGTCGACAAGCGGCACCCGGGCGACGAGTACGGCGTCGTGCTGATCTCCGACATCGCCCGGCAGGTGCTGGCCCAGGACCGGGCCCCCGAACGGGTCAACGTCTACGAGATCATGTCCAAGCCGGTGCTGTCGGTGGCGCCCGGCATGGACATCAGGTACGCCGCCCGGCTGTTCGACAAGTTCGGCCTGTCGCGCGCGCCCGTGGTCGAGAACGGCGAGATCGTCGGGATCGTGAGCTACACCGACATGGTGCTGCGGGGACTGTGCCGCGACCTGTGACCCCAGCGGTGCGGCAGGTGATGGTCAGACGACCTCGGCGTGCCGCCACCAGCGCACGGTGAGCAGCGCCCCGGTGACCACCACCGCGGGCACCACGAGCAGCCGGGCCTCGGCGACGGCCGGCATCCCGGCCTCCGGCCCCATCGCCCACACGGCCGCGACCGACCAGGGCCACCAGTCACCCGCACCGGCGATGGTCGCCACCTGCGCCAGCACCACCAGGACGAGGAGGCCGCCGACCGCGGGCAGGTAGCCGCGACCAGCGCTGGCCGCCAGCGCCACCGGCAGTGCGAGCAGTCCGGACAGGACGGCCAGCGCCAGCACCCGGACCAGGACCCGCGCGTCGGCCGCGTCGGGGAGGCCGAGGCCGGTCGCCACGCCGAGGAGCCAGGTGGCCGCCACCATGGCGAGCCCGGTGCCGACGGCCCAGACGGTCAGCAGTGCCAGCTTGGCGGTGGCCACCGCCTCGCGGGGGGTCGCCGACGCGTAGAGGGACACGACCGTGCGGTCGGCGTACTCCCGGCCGAAGCACCAGCCCACGACGATGCCCACGCCGACCACCCCGGCGGTCGCGTAGATCTGCATCAGCCCGCCGAGGTAGCCGGTCCACCCGAGGCCGGGCAGCATCGCGGCCGCCTTGAGGCTGGCGGGGTCGTTGCCCGCGTTCTCGGCCGCCGCCAGGAAGCCCCGGGCCATCGCCGGCGGCACCACGACCAGCGCGAGGGTGGCGATCTGGACGACCCGGGACCGGCGCAGCTTGAGCGCCTCCACGGCGTAGGCCGGGCTCATGCCGCACCCCTGCCCGCGCCGCGGTGGGCCTGGTCGGCGGCGTGCACCATCGCGAAGAAGTCGCGCTCGAGATCGGTGCCCCGCGGGTCGAGCTCGCCCACGATCGCACCGGCGTGGATGACGCTGACCCGGTCGGCGATCCGGGCCACTTCGTCGAGGTGGTGGCTCGACACGAGCACGGCCGCCCCCTCGCTGGCCGCGCCGAGGAGCAGCTCGCGCAGCAGCACGACGCCCGACGGGTCCAGGGCGTTGGTGGGCTCGTCGAGCACCAGCAGCCACGGGCGGTGCGCCAGCGCACTGGCCAGTCCGACGCGCTGCCGGTTGCCCATCGACAGGGTGCTGGCGCGACGGTCGGCCCACGGCTCGAGCTCGAGGGCGCTCAGCACGCCCTCGGCCGCGGCGGCCGCTTCCGACCTCGGTACGCCGTGCAGCCGGGCGGCCGCCCAGAGGTTCTCGCGCACCGTCAGCTCGGGGTAGACGAAGGGGGAGTCGATCACCTGGCCGACGCCCCGCCACAGCGCCGCCGGAGCCCGGCCCACGTCGACCCCGTCGATCCGCGCGGTCCCGGCGGCCGGGCGGAGCATGCCCAGCGCGACCCGCATCAGGGTCGACTTGCCGGCGCCGTTGAACCCGATCAGCGCGTGCACCTCGCCGGTACCGACCGTCAGGTCGACCTCGCGGAGCACCGGCCGCTCCCCGAAGTCGTGGCGGACCCCGCGCAGCTCGAGGGCGCTCATGCCGCACTCCCGTCGAGCACGTCGAGGGCCGCCCCCAGGCGGGTGCGCATGGTGTCGGCGCCGTCGTCGTGACACCACTCCAGCAGCGCGACGCTGAGCGCGGCCAGCGCCGCCGCCGCAGCGACGCGCGCGGCGAGCTCGTCGGCGCCGTCGGCGATGAGGACGTCGACGACGGCCTCGCGGGTCGTCTCGGTGTTGGCGTAGATCCCGACCCGCAGCGAGGGGGTGGCCGCGGCGATCTGGACCCGCTGGCGGACCTGCTCCTGCTCGGGCAGGTCGACGTGGTCGAGCGCGAGGCGGAAGCCGGCGCAGACCCGGGCGAGCGGGCGCAGCCCCGCCGGGGCCGCGGCCACGGCCCCCGCGATGGCAGGGTCGAAGCCGTCGTCGAGCACCACGGCGTCCTTGGTCGGGAAGTGCCGGAAGAACGTCATGTGGCTGACCCCGGCGGCGGCGGCGATCTCCTCGACGGTCGTCGCGTCGTAGCCCTGCTCGGTGAACAGCCGGGTCGCGGTCTCCTGGAGGAGGGCTCGGGTGCGCGCGGCTCGGGTGGTGGTCACTCGCTGATGTTAGTCACTAACATCAGCCGGTGGCAACCCGATTCGCTGAGGCGGGCGCCTCAGCCGGTGACGACGTCGCCGCCGGAGGACTCCCAGCTCTGGATGCCGCCGTCGAGGTGGTAGACCGAGGCGAACCCCTGGCTGACGAGGTAGCTGACGGCGATGCCGGAGCGGTTGCCGCTGCGGCAGTAGACGGCGTAGGTGCCGGACGGGTTGAGCGTCGCGGCCTGCTGCTGGAACGACGGGTCCTCCACGTCCATGTTGACCGCGCCCGGGAGGTGGCCCTCGGCGAACTCCGCCGGGGTGCGCACGTCGAGGATGGTGGTGCCGGGGCGCTTGAGGGCGGCCGCGAAGTCGGCCGCGCTCAGTGCCGCTCCCACCTCGGGCGCCGCGCTGGCGGTCGGGCCGTCCTTGACGCTCACCTCGGCCGTCGTGGACGAGCAGCCGGTCGCGCCGACGGCGAGACCGAGCGCCAGCAGGCCGGCGGGAGCAGGGTGGTGGGGCGGCGGGACATGGACTCTCCTCGAGCAGATGGGGACTGGTGGGTCATTCGGGGACGCAGATCTCGCGGCGGGCGGCCGCCCGCAGGGTGAGCGCCGCCACCGCGGCGACGATCGTGGTGGCGAGCGCGAGCAGGATGACGGCCACGACGTCGTAGGCCGTGCCGGGCAGCCGGCCGGCGGCGGCGATCGCGATCGCGGCCGCGGAGGCGAAGGGGAAGGTGGTGGCCCACCAGGGCACGCCGAACGGCGCCTTGGCGAGGGCCGGTGCCTGCGCGAGCACCATGGCGGCGAACATCATGGTGGCGGCGTAGAGGATCCGGAACAACGGGTCGCCCGGCGCCGCCTCGGTGAGCGCCAGCCAGGACAGCCCCGCCACCGCGGGCGGCGCGACGAAGATCGCGATCGACGGCATCAGCTTGAGCGGCAGCGACTCTCCATGGAGGAGCACCCGCCGCAGCAGGATCGGCAGCAGCCCGAGCCAGAAGACGATGCCGACACCGAACGAGAGCCAGGCGAGCTCGAGGTTGCCGACCTCACGGGCCGCCAGCGGCGTGATCACGTTGCCGACGACCGGGATGAACCAGGCGGGCGTGACGTGGTCGAGCCGGATGTCGTGGCGGCCGAACCAGGCCGACATCACCACCACGGTGAGCAGCAGGTGGCCCACCGCGCCCAGCCACCAGGCCACGGTGGCCGCGGTCGGCAGCAGGTCCTGGCCCGCGGTGGCGAGCACCAGCAGGTCGATGGTGATCGCCGGGGCGAAGGTCATCCGGATGGGGTGCCGGAGCTCGGCGCGGGCCGCCGCGGGGTGGCGGACCCACTTGGCGGCGTAGAGCGAGAGCACCAGCGCGAACACGCCCAGGGCGATCCAGAACAGCGTCTGGGCCGGCCACGCGGGCAGCGACCAGACCACGCCGGCCCGGCGCCAGGCGAGGCTGAGCCCGCCGATCCCCATCACGGTGGCGAACAGCGGGACGGGGAGATACTGGAGGCCACCGGTCACCTGGGTGGCTGGGACGGCGGCGGCCGGGGCGGCGGCGTCGGTGCCGCTGGCCGACCGGGTTGACGGGGTGCTCACGAGCGGTAGTGTATACCCCGGGGGGTATCCAACAGGAAATCGGGAGGAACTCATGGCCGACGTGGTCATCCTGGGCGCCGGCATCTCAGGCCACACCGCAGCGCTCCATCTCAAGCGCAAGCTGGGGCGCAGCAGCGAGCACACCGTGACGGTGGTGTCGCCGAACTCTCAGTGGAACTGGATCCCCTCCAACATCTGGGTGGGCGTCGGCAAGATGGGCAAGCCCGACGTGGTGTTCCCCCTCGAGCCCGTCTATCGCAAGAAGGGCATCGCGTTCCGTCAGGCCAAGGCGGTGGCGCTGTGGCCAGATGGCGATGCGGACGACCCCCGGGGCGCCGTCGACGTGGAGTACACCGGCCAGGGCAAGGCCGGCACCACCGAGCGGATCCGCTACGACTACCTCGTCAACGCCACCGGTCCCAAGCTCCGCTTCGAGGCCACGCCCGGCCTCGGCCCCGACGGCCACTCACTCTCGGTGTGCACCGCCGACCACGCCACCGAGACCGCACGCTCGCTCGCCGCGACCATCGACAAGCTCCGCGCCGGCGAGGAGCAGACGCTCGTGGTCGGCATGGGACACGGCACCTGCACCTGGGAGGGGGCGGCGTTCGAGTACGACTTCAACGTCGACCACGAGCTCCGCGAGGCGGGGGTGCGCGACCGGGCCCGGCTGGTCTACCTCACCAACGAGGCGCAGCTGGGCGACTTCGGTGTCGACGGCATGACCTTCGAGGAGCAGGGCTTCCAGACGTCGTCGGAGATGTGGACCGCCTCGCTGTTCCGGGAGCGCAACGTCGAGGCGATCCTCGGTGCCCACGTCACCGAGGTCGCCCCTGGGGTCGTGCGTTACGAGACCCTCGACGGCGAGTTCCACGAGCTCGGCTTCGACTTCGCGATGCTGCTGCCGCCGTTCGGCGGCGTCGGGCTGTCGGCGTACGACGCGGAGGGCGGCGACATCACCGAGCGGCTCTTCGCGCCGAGCGGCTTCATGAAGGTCGACGCCGACTACACCGCCAAGCCCTACGAGGAGTGGCGGGCCCAGGACTGGCCGGAGACCTACCAGGTGCCGGGCTACGACAACATCTTCGCCGTCGGCATCGCCTTCGCCCCGCCGCACCAGATCTCCCGGCCGCGCACCAGCGCCAACGGCACGCCGATCGCGCCGGCGCCGCCGCGCACCGGCATGCCCTCGGGCGTGATGGGCAAGGTCGCGGCGCTGACGATCCACGACCGCATCAAGAACGGCGACCACGCGGAGGCACACCGCGCGTCGATGGCGCACATGGGTGCCGCCTGCGTCGCCTCGGCCGGCGCCGACCTGCGCACCGGCTCGGCGGCCGCGATGACGATGATGCCGGTCGTGCCCGACTACACCCGCTATCCCACCGGTCGCGACCTGTCCGCGACCCGTGGTGAGATCGGCCTCAGCGGCCACTGGGTCAAGCTGATGCTGCACCACCTGTTCCTGCACAAGGCCAAGGCCCGTCTGGGCTGGCAGTTCATCCCGGAGTGAGCCGATGACCGACAAGCCTGCTTCTTCCAGCCCGACGGGCGGCCCGATCGCCGACCTCTCGAAGGCACCGCTGCCCACCGAGGACACGCTGCGCAAGCGCCGCTCGATCCCACTCCAGCTGACCCGCTTCGCCGTCTACAACGCGCGGATCATGAGGATGGTGATCAAGGGCCACTGAGGCCCGTCGTCCCGCGGACCCGGGTGCGCCCTCCGGCTAGGCCCCGGTCCTGCCGTCGATCCCCTCGCGGAGGAGGTCGAGATGCCCGCAGTGCTGGGCGTACTCCGCGATCATCCGCAGCACCAGCCAGCGCAGGTCGACGTCCTCGGTCCAGTCGAGGGGCCGCGCGGTGTCGTCCAGGTCGTGTGCGAGGACGATCTGCCTCGACACGGCGCACTCGTCGCGCCACGTCGCCAGGTCGTCGGCGAAGTCGGCATCGGGCGGCGGCTCGAAGTCGAGGTCGGGGTTGTCGGCGGTGAAGAACAGGAACGGCACCTCGCGGCGTTCGAAGTTCTGCTGGAACCACCAGCGCTCCACTCCCGCCAGGTGTCGGACCAGTCCGTGCACCGACATCGTGGAGGGCGGCATCGATCGGGCCCGGGCCTGCTCGGCCGTCAGGCCCTGGCACTTCATCTCCACCGTGGCGCGGTAGTAGTCCAAGTAGCCCGCGAGCGCGTCGCGCTCGCCGGCCACCCGTGGGATCCGCGGGCGCCGGTCGTCGGCCCACACCAGGGAGAAGGCCTCCTCGGTCAGGCCGGACTCGGTCCCCGCTGCCGGGCGCCTCTCCACCATCCCCACACCCTGACGAGGGCGAGGAAGGCTGTCCAGTCCTCCTCGCGCGCTGGTCCCCCGGCGGCGGGCGGCGCCGGTGCACAATGAGCCCGTGACGGCGCAGACGAGGCCGCAGGTGGTGGCCCACCGCGGGGCCAGCCACGAGAGCCCCGAGCACACGCTGGGCGCCTACGTCCGGGCCTTGGAGGAGGGCGCCGAGGGACTCGAGTGCGACGTCCGGCTGACCGCCGACGGGCACCTGGTCTGCGTGCACGACCGCGACCTGCGGCGTACCGCCCTGCACCCCGGCGTGGTCTCCACCATGGAGCTCGCGGAGCTGGACCAGCTCGACTTCGCGGCCTGGAAGAACCCGTGGGCCGATCTCGACGACGAGGCGCCGCAGGCGGACGCGGCCCCCGGCGGGGTGCTGACGCTGCGCAAGCTGCTGGAGACGGTGGCCGACTTCGAGCGGCGGGTCGAGATCGCGATCGAGACCAAGCACCCCACGAGGTACGGCGGCCTCGTCGAGCGCCGCCTGGCCGAGCAGCTGCGCGACTTCGGCTGGCACCGGGCGGGGTCGCCGGCCCGGGTGATGAGCTTCTCCTACACCGCGATGCAGCGGATGGCCGGCCTCACACCGGAGCTGACCCTGGTGATGCTCATCGACAAGCGGGCGGCCTGGTCGATGCTGGAGAAGGTGGTCGCCCGCGACTGGGTGATCGGGCCCGGCATCGACCTGCTCCAGCAACATCCGCGGTGGGCCAAGCGACTGGCCGCCAGCGGACACGACCTGCACGTCTGGACGGTCAACACCCGGGCGCAGCTGGAGACCTGCCTCGACCTCGGCGTCAAGGCGGTGATCAGTGACCGGCCGGCCCACCTCCTGGAGCTGCTCGACACCCGTGCCGAGTAGGTTGTGCCGTCATGGGGAAGCGATCGCGCCAGAAGACCCGGGAGCAGGCGCCGGCGGGCGAGGTGGGTCCGCGCCAGCCGTGTCCGTGCGGCTCGGGCAAGCGCTACAAGCACTGCCACGGGGCACCCGGCGGTGCCGCGCCCGCCTTCGTCGCCCGACCGTTCGCCGGGCTGCCGTCGGAGTGCGACGTCATCGCGATGCGCGACCTGGTGCCCGCGGCCACCGCGCCCCTGGCGCTGAAGGACTCCGACCGTGACGTGGTGCTCTGCACCCTGCTGCCCGGGGCGGTGCCCGCGATGGTGCGTGAGTCGGGCCAGATCTGGCTCGGGCTGCAGGTGCGGCACCAGTTCGGCGACCCCTCGCGCGACCTGGCCGCCGTGCTGGAGCGGGCGTTCGAGGCCGACGCCGGCGTGGTCGGGCTGACCGACCCGCCGGGGGAGGGGCCCCGACTGCAGGACCTGGTCGCCGGCGGTGACCTCGAGGTGACCGTGCACGACGGCTTCGGCTTCTGGGTCGCCGACGTCGAGGCCTCCCCGGAGATCGAGGCCGCGCTGGAGCAGGCCGACGCCGCGGCCGCGCCGACGTCCCGGCTGGCCTCGGTCGAGGCGGCGTACTGGACCGACGTCGGCGCCAAGGAGCACCTGCGCTGGGTGATGCCGCACGACGAGGACCCTCTGCTCGACGCGCTCTCCCGGCTGCACGCCGCCGGCCGCGATGGGCTGGTGGAGGGGTCGCGTCTGGTCGGGATGTTCCGCGCCTACGGTCTGCTCGCTCCCGTCTGGGACCTCGAGCCGGGCACCGGGGCGGCGGTCCTGGAGGAGCCCGCGGCCACCTTCGCCGCGGCGCTCGCCGAGGCGCTGGCCGACGACTCCCCGCTGTCGGCGCAGGAGCGCTCGGCCCGCGCGGGCCTCGCCAACCGTCAGGTCACGCTGCGCTGAGATCGCCCGCCTCGACGGAGCTGGGGCGTCGCCGGCAGCCCCGTCGAGGCGACGGGGCCATGACTCGTCGGTCCGGGCTCTCCTCAGGAGTCGCACGGCCGTGCGAGATTTGAAGAAATTGCCGCGAGACACCGTTGGATTCGGTTGAGATCCGACCTACGGTGCCGTAGATTTCGTGGCGCCCGGCCGTTGTTGCATCCCCCGTCAGCAACGGCCGGGCCTCTTCATTTCCGGGCGGCGGCCGTCCGGGCGGCCCGGGCTCAGCCCAGCGGCGTCCGCGAGATCGGGCAGCTCATGCAGCGCGGCCCGCCGCGCCCGGAGCCGAGCTCGGACCCGGCGATCTTGACCACCTCGATGCCGGCCTCCTCGAGCCGGCCGTTGGTCTCGTCGTTTCGCTCGTAGGCCACCGCCACCCGCGGGGCGAGCGCCAGGGTGTTGTTGCCGTCGTCCCACTGCTCGCGCTCGGCGGTCACCGGGTCGAGCCCGGTGTCGATCTGGTGCAGTCGGTCGATGCCCATCGCCTTCGCGGCCGCCACCAGGAACGGCTCGGCCGCCGCCACATCGAGCACGATGTCGCTGTCGGTCTCACCCGGCTCGCGCATCGTCACCGCGACCGCCCGCAGGTCGTGGGCGACGTTGGGGTACATCACCACCTTGTCGACGTCGACCATGGTGCACACGGTGTCGAGGTGCATGGTCGCTCGCTCCTGCGCGATCGGCACGGCGAGCACCGTGTGCGCCAGCCCGGCGTGGAAGGCCTGTCGCGCGAACCGCTCGGCTCCGGCGGGGGTGGTGCGCTCGCCGACGCCGACGGCGATCACGCCGGGCGACAGCAGCAGGACGTCGCCGCCCTCGACGTACTCGTGCTGCCAGCCGTGGATCGTCTCGGTGCCGGCGAAGCGCGGGTGCAGCGAGTAGATCAGCTCGGTCAGCTGCGTCTCCCGCGAGCGGGCCGGCATCGCGAGTGACGTGACGGCCACCCGGTCGCGCACCCACACGCTGGAGTCGCGGGTGAACAGCAGGTTGGGCAGCGGGTCGATCAGGAAGTCGTCGCTGGCCAGCAGCGAGGTGACCAGGCCGGTGCCGTTGCGCAGCTCGTCGTTGCGGATCCCTCCGGTGAGGTACGACGTCAGCTCGGCCGGGCTGGCCTCGTGGAGGATCTCGCCCAGGTGCGCGCGGAGCGTGTCGCCGAGGTGCAGCGCCGAGAGCGTGCGCGACACCGCGAGCTCGCGGGCCTCGCCGCTGGCGAAGGTCTCGGTGAGCAGGTCGGTGAGATAGACGACCTCGACATCGCGGGAGCGCAGCGCCTCGGCGAACGCGTCGTGCTCCTCCTGGGCCCGGGCCACCCACGGCACGCCGTCGAACAGCAGCCGGTCGTTGTTGCGCGGGGTGAGCCGCTTCAGCTCGGTGCCCGGCCGGTGCAGCATGACCGTGCGGAGCACGCCGACCTCGGAGTCCGCACCGTGCGCGCCGACCGGGCGTGCGCCCTCAGCATTGTCAGACATGCGCGGCAGCCTAGCGGCCATCCTCGGCGGGGCGTATGGGCTGCCCGTCCCGCCCCGAACACGCCCCACGTCCACGCGTGCCAGGACTCCATGCCAGGCCTCCATGCCAGGACAACTAGCCGGCGCGGTGCCCCGCCCAGATGTATCGCAGCGTCACCGCGACCCCCGGCAGGCCGGGGAGGATCGAGGTCGCCAGCCCAGGCATGGCCGAGCGGGTGCGGGTCGCCACGGTGAGATGCATGACGAAGGCGGCACCCCAGCCGAGGCTCAGCGCCGAGGTGGCGGCCCGAGTGAGGCCGGGAGAGCGCCTCGTGGCGGCGTACAGCATCGTGCCCACCAGCGCCTGGCCCGCCAGGGTGGCCACCCGGGGACCGACCGAGTAGCTCGCGATCGGCGAGTGGCGCAGGACCCGATCGAGGGGCGCCCAGCCCGTGTCGCCCACCTCGTCGCGCCAGACCCCGAGGGAGAACACCACCTCCTCCACCTGGTGGATCCCGATCAGCGCGGCCGTGGCCGCCCAGGCCCGATCGGGTGAGGTCCGCGGTGCTGTGGTGGGAGTGGTCATGCTCCGAGACTAGCAACGCTACGCTACGTAGCGTAGTCTTCAGGCCGTGACGAAGGTCTCTCCCTCTTCCGTCGGCGAGCGGCGCAGGCTCGCCACCCGGACCACCGTCAAGCGCACGGTCCTCTCCCTCCTGCGCAAGGGCGGCTACCGCGAGCTGACCTACGAACGGATCGCCGCGCGCTCCGGCGTCGCGAAGTCGACGCTCTATCGGCACTGGCCCAGCAAGGCCGAGCTCGTGTTCGACCTGGTGCTGCACGACCGTGACCTGCCGTCGCTGGCCCCGACGGGAAGCGGCGACGGCGACGTGGCCGCCCTCGCCGATCGGATGCTGGCGTTCGTGGGGGGAGGGGTGGCGGCGCGGGTGTTCCCGGGCGTGTTGGCCGACGTGGCCGACGACCCAGCGCTCAGGCAGCGGTTCATGGAGTCGTTCGTGCTGGGCAGCCAGCCCGAGCTGAGGCCGGTGCTGGAACGGATCGCCGCTGACCGAGGCAGCGCGTTGCAGAGGCCCGTCGAGGACTACCAGGCGATCCTGGTGGGCTCCGTCTTCGCGTGGCTCCACGTCGGTGGGCTGTCCGCGGCCGAGACCCGAGAGCGCCTCATCCGGCTGGTGGACGACGTGGTCCGAGGCGACGGCTGAGTCCCGCGGCCGAGTCCGCCCGGCTCAGCCCCAGAGCTCGTAGCCGGTCAGCCCGGCGAGCAGCAGGCAGACCCCGGCGCCGACGTAGTGCAGTGCGTGCAGCGGCACCACCCGCATCAGGGCCCGGCCGGACACCACCGCGAGCCCGCTGACGGTGAGCAGCGCGGCCAGCGCGCCGACGAAGACGGTCGCCGGGGCGTCGTACTTGGCGACCAGCGACACCGTCAGCAGCTGCGACAGGTCGCCCCACTCGGCGGCGAACAGCACCAGGAAGCTGGACAGGATCACCCGCGCCCCGTGCGGGTCGCCCGCCTTCTCGATGAACTCCTCGCCCGACTCCCGGTGATGGCTGCGCCCCTCGCGGAACAGGATCACCGCCCCGGCCAGGAACATCAGCATCGCCAACCCGCGCACCAGGTCCTCGGGCAGCAGTGACGCCGCCTTGCCGACCGTCACGGCCACCGCCGTCTGCACGGCGAAGGCCAGGCCGACGCCGATCCAGACGAACAGCGGGCGGTACTTCGTCGACAGCACCAGCGTCGCCAGGAACGTCTTGTCCGGCAGTTCGACGACGAAGATCGCGCCGAAGGTCAGCGCGAGGACGGCGATGTCCACCGGCGGCTACTCCACCCGCTCGGGGGCGGCGGGGTAGACGCCGAGGATCTTCACGTCGGTGGTGAAGAACCGCAGCTCCTCGAGCGCCCGGCGCACCGGCAGGTCGGCCGGGTGCCCGTCGACCTCGGCCAGGAACTGGGTGGCCGAGAAGTGCCCGCCGACCATGTAGCTCTCGAGCTTGGTCATGTTGACGCCGTTGGTGGCGAAGCCGCCGAGCGCCTTGTAGAGCGCGGCGGGGAGGTTGCGCACGCTGAAGATGAACGACGTCACCACGGGTCCGTTGCCGGGAGCCGCCTCCACGAGCTCGCGGGAGAGCACCACGAAGCGGGTGGTGTTGTGGTCCTCGTCCTCGACGTCCTCGCGGAGGATCTGCAGGCCATAGGTCTCGGCGGCGAGCGGGGGCGCGATCGCGGCCATGGTGACGTCGCCGGCCTCGGACACCTCGCGGGCCGCGCCGGCGGTGTCACCGCTGATGATCGGCGTCAGCCCGAGCTCGCGGATGACCTTGCGGCACTGGCCGAGTGCGTGGACGTGGCTGTGCACCGTCTCCAGCGTGTCGAGCGAGGCCCCGGCACGGCCATCAGCATGAAGCGGATGCGCAGGAAGTGCTCGGCCACGATGTGCAGCCGCGAGGCCGGCAGGAAGTGGTGGATGTCGCTGACCCGGCCGGCGATGGAGTTGTCGATCGGGATCATCGCCAGCTCGGCGTCGCCGCCCTCGACCAGCGCGAACACGTCCTCGAACGACGCGCACGGGACCGCCTCCCAGTCGGGGTAGTGCTGCACGCAGACGGTGTGGGAGTTGGCGCCCGGCTCGCCCTGGTAGGCGATCCGCCGCGCCCCGGGGGTCCCAGGAGCTTCAGGGGTCACCGGCGCATCTTCCCACGCGCGCCACCGGGTGTTCGCACGCAGGACGCCTGCTGGAAGCCCGGCCGGGTCACGGTGGGGGCGTCCTCGGCGAACGAACCGGGGCGACCCGATCCCAGGAGGCGCCGTGCCCACGCTGAGCCCCGGCGTACGGCTCGACCGGACCCGCACCCTGCCCCGCGTGCTCGCCCACCGCGGGGCGTCCGGCCGGGCGCCGGAGAACACCCTCGTCGCCGCCCGGCTCGCGATGGCGCTGGGAGCCGACGGCGTCGAGTGCGACCTGCACCGGACCGTGGACGGCGCGCTCGTCGTCGTGCACGACCATCACCTGCGGCGCACCACCGACGCGCCGACCGTGCTGCCCGGCGGCGCGCCCTGGCACGTCGCCGACCTGACGCTCGACGAGGTACGCCGGGTCGACGCGGGCGCCTGGTTCGGTCCGGAGTTCGCCGGCGAGCCGGTGCCGACGCTGGCCGGCTGGGCGGCGGCCGTCGGCAGGCACGGGCACCTGCTCGTCGAGGTGAAGGACCCGGGGCGCTACCCGGGCATCGAGCGGGACCTGCAGGCCGAGCTGGCCCGCCCCGGCATCCTGCGGACCGCGGTCGCCGAGGGCCGCCTGGTGGTGCAGTCGTTCGACCGCGACTGGGTCGAGTCGTTCAAGGAGCGGGCGCCCGAGGTGCGGGTCGGGGTGCTGTCGGAGCATGCCGTGCCGGTGCTGGCGATCGAGCGGATCGCGGCCTTCGCCGACCAGCTCAACCTGTCCTGTTGGGCGGCCCGCCGGGAGACGGTCGGGCGGGCCCAGGACCGTGGCCTCGCGGTGCATGCCTGGACCGCCAACACGGGGTTCGACCTGTGGCGGGCCCGCCGGGCCGGCGTCGACGGGGTGATCACCGACCACCCCGAGCGAGCGTTGGCCCGGCGCTGAGCCGGACGGTGTCAGCGCGGCACTCGCACCAGCAGCTTGCCCGGGATGCACTGCATCCGCAGCTCGCGGCCCGGACCGATGGTGTCGCCGTCGAGCTGCCGGGGCACGTCGCCGTGGGCGCGGAGCACCACCGACCGGCCGGTCATCCGGTTGATCGTGTCGTCGGTACGCCGGCGCCGGGTGACCACCCGCAGGGCCAGCGGGATCCACGAGAAGAACCGGCGGGGGTGCAGCACCACCACGTCGAGCAGGCCGTCGTCGATCACCGCGTCGGGGAGCAGCGGCATGCCGGCCTGCAGGAAGCCCACGTTGCCCACCACCACGGTGCGGGCGCGATGCCGGGTGAACTCCTCGTCGTCGACGGAGATGTCGATCCGCTCCGGCGGGAACATCAGCGCCTTGGCGCCGGAGAGCACGTAGGCCAGCCAGCCGACCTTCTTCTTGATGTCCTCGTTGACGCCCTCCATCATCGCGGCGTCCAGGCCCATGCCGGCCATCACCAGGAAGTGGGTGTCCTCGAGGTTGTCGCCGCTGACCTCGACCAGGTCGATGGCCCGGTCCTGGCCGTTGAGGGTGACGTCGATGGCGGCCCGCAGATAGAGCGGGATGTCGAGGTTGCGTGCCAGCAGGTTGCCGGTGCCGGCCGGGATGATGCCCACCGGAACGCCGGTGCCGGCCAGCTCCGCGCACACCTCGCGGACCGTGCCATCGCCCCCGCACACCATCACCAGGTCGGCACCCTCGACCGCTGCGTCGTGGGCCATGCCGGTGCCGGGGTCCTCGATGGTCGTGTAGTGCCAGGTCGGCGCGGACCAGCCGGCCTCGGTCGCCATCGAGGTGACGATCGCGCGGAACTGGCCGGGGTCCTCGACCTTGATCGGGTTCAGGATCACCGCCAGGTTGCGCCCGGTCGGAACGGCCTGCGGCAGCGGCGGCGCCGACTCGGCATGGCTGCGCGGCAACGGGCTGTAGAGCCCCAGGCCGACCAGCGAGACCCCCGCGCCCAGGAGCCAGCCCACGGCCACGTCCGTCGGGTAGGCGTCGGCCAGCAGCACCGCGGCGAGGCCGACCAGCGCGGCGGTGGCCACCAGCGCCAGCCCCGCCCCGCGGCGTACCGACGCGCGGCGGACCAGCATCTGCAGCAGCACCAGCGCCACCCCGGCGAGCGCGGCCACGAGTGCCGCGGGCGCCGACGGCAGCGAGCCGCGGTCGATCGGCTCGCCGAGCCAGTCGGGGTGGAAGCGACCGGTGGCGACCTGGATGACGCCGGTCGAGGCCCAGGTCATGACCACCACACCGACGACGTATGCCGCGGCGCGGTCGTGCTTGCGGTTGAGCAGGCCGAAGGCGAGCACGGCGGTGACGATCGGCGCGCCCCAGGTGCCGAACACGACCTCGAGCAGCCGCAGCAGGCCACCGACCAGGGTCAGGTCGGCGACGCTGCGCGCGGTGTCGGCGGGCCGGGCGTCGATCGTCGCGAGCCAGCCGGGCTCGACGCCTTGCACCAACGCGATGAGGACGGCCGCCAACAGGAGGCAGGCGGCCCCCGAGGCCAGCGCCACCATGCGAGGTCGATCCAGCACCCCCGCAGTATGCCGGTCGTGCCGGCGCCGCCGAGAACTGCGGTGCTGCTCGCCCACGCAGGCCGTTAGCCTGAGGCCATGATCGATCCCCGTGTGCTCCGAGACGACCCCGACCGCGTGCGTGCCGCCCAGGCCAAGCGCGGCCTGTCCGCCGACGTGGTGGACCGGGCGCTCTCGGCCGACGGCGCGAGGCGAGGGTCGATCGCGACCTTCGAGGCGCTGCGCGCGGAGCAGAAGCAGCTCGGCAAGCAGATCCCGCAGGCCCAGGGCGACGAGCGGGCCGCGCTGCTGGAGCGCACCAAGGCGCTCAGCGCCGAGGTGAAGGCCGCGGAGGCTGCCCAGGCCGACGCCGAGGCGGAGTGGCGCGACGCGCTGATGTCGATCCCCAACCTGGCGGCCGACGAGGCGCCGGCCGGCGGCGAGGACGACTACACCGTGCTGGAGCACCACGGGACGCCGCGCGACTTCGCGGCGGAGGGGTTCGAGCCGCGCGACCACATCGAGCTCGGCCGGATGCTCGGGGCGATCGACCTCGACCGGGGTGCCAAGGTGTCGGGAGCGCGGTTCTACTTCCTCACCGGGGTCGGCGCGCAGCTCGAGCTGGCGCTCATCAACCTGGCGATGCAGCAGGCGCGTGGCGCCGGCTTCACCCAGGTGATCGCGCCGTCGCTGGTCAAGCCGCGGGCCATGGACGGCACCGGCTTCCTCGGCCAGGCGGCCGACGACGTCTATCGCATCGAGGGCGAGGACCTCTACCTCGTCGGGACCTCCGAGGTCCCGATGGCGGCCTACCACTCCGACGAGATCCTCGACGTCGCCGCGCTGCCACGGCGCTACGCCGCGTTCAGCCCGTGCTTCCGCAAGGAGGCCGGCTCGCACGGCAAGGACACCAAGGGGATCATCCGGGTGCACTGGTTCGACAAGGTGGAGATGTTCGTCTACACCACCCTCGAGGAGTCCTACGCCGAGCACGAGCGACTGCTGGCGTGGGAGAAGGAGTTCCTGACCGCGCTGGAGCTGCCGTTCCGGGTGATCGACGTGGCCGCGGGCGACCTCGGGCTGTCGGCGATGCGCAAGTTCGACTGCGAGGCGTGGATCCCGACCCAGGACAAGTACCGCGAGGTCACCTCGACCTCCAACTGCACCGACTTCCAGACCCGCCGGCTGGACACCCGAGGTCGGCTGGCCGACGGGTCCACGGGCCCGGTCGCCACGCTCAACGGCACCCTGTGCGCGATGACCCGCACCATCGTGGCGATCCTCGAGAACAACCAGCAGGCCGACGGCTCGGTGCTCGTGCCGCAGGCGCTGCAGCCGTGGATGGGCACCGACGTGCTGAAGCCGGTCACGGGTGGCTGACGACGGCTGGCGGCCCCGGCTGGTCGCACTCGACATCGACGGCACCCTGCTGAAGTGGATCGAGGGCTCCGGTCAGACCCGCGAGGAGGTCGGGGGCGCGGTCTATGCCGCGGTCCACCACGCCCGCGAGGCGGGGGCCCACATCGTGCTGGCCAGCGGCCGCTCGCCGCACGGCATGATCCCGATGACCCACCTGCTGGACCTCCACGAGTCGGGCGACCCGCCGCTGTGGGTGGTCGCGTCCAACGGCGCCGTGGTGTTCCGCTACCCGCCGCTCGAGGTGGTGCACGAGCAGACCTTCGACGCCCGGCCGGCCGTGGCGGCCGTCCTCGAGCTGCATCCGAACGCGCTGGTCGCGGTCGAGGAGCGGGGCGTCGGCTATCGCGTCAACCGGCACTTCCCCCTCGGCGAGCTGTCCGGCGAGATCATCGTCGACGAGCTCGACTCCCTCATCGAGGAGCACGTCAGCCGCGTCATCATCCGAGATCCCGACGCCTCGGCCGAGGACTTCGTGGAGCTCGTCGGGCGGTTGGGGCTGCACGGCACCGACTACGTCGTGGGCTGGACGGCCTGGCTCGACCTGTCGCCGATGGGCGTGTCCAAGGCCTCGGGCCTGGAGTACGTCGCCCGCGAGCTCGGCGTCGACGCGGCCGACGTACTCGCCATCGGCGACGGTCGCAACGACATCGAGATGCTCCGATGGGCCGGCCGCGGCGTGGCCATGGGCCAGGCCGTCGACGAGGTGAAGGCCGCCGCCGACGCGGTGACCGACGACGTGACGCTCGACGGGGCCGCCCGCGAGCTGGAGCGGTGGTTCCCCGGTGGATGAGGTCGAACCCGACGGTCCTCCCCGCCTGGTCGCGACCGACCTCGACGGCACCCTGGTCCACTCCGACGGCACCGTCACCGCCCGCACCCGCGCGGTGCTGGAGCGGCTGGAGGCGCGGGGCGTCCCCGTGGTCTTCGTGACGGGGCGACCGCTGCGCTGGACGGTGGAGGTCTTCGAGCACGTCGGCGAGCACGGGCTCGCGGTGGTCTCCAACGGTGGCCTGGTCTGGAACGTGCACGAGCGGCGGGTCGAGCTGGAGCGCACGATCGCTCCCGTCACCGGGCTCGAGGTGGCCCGCCGGCTGCGCGCGGCCGTGCCCGGGTCGGCGTTCGCCGTGGAGACGGTCGCGGGCATCGCCCTCGAGCCGGCCTTCCTGGAGCGGCACCCGATCCCCGAGGGGAGCCGGCGCGGCCGGATCGAGGAGATCTTCGACGCCCCCGCGCTCAAGCTGCTGGCTCGGCACGAGGAGCTGGGTCCCCTCGACTACTGGTTGCGGGCCGAGGCGGCGGCCGGCGACCTGGCGGAGTTCACCTGGTCGTCGGACACCACGCTGCTGGAGATCAGCGCCGCGGGCGTCACCAAGGCCTCCACGCTGGCGCTGGTCTGCGCCCGGCTCGGCGTCGACCGGCGCCACGTCGTGGCCTTCGGCGACATGCCCAACGACCTGCCGATGATGGAGTGGGCCGGCCGGTCCTACGCGATGGCCAACGCCCACCGCACGGTGCTCGACGCGGCCGACGCGGTGGTGCCCAGCAACGACGACGACGGTGTGGCCGCGACTCTCGAAGCCCTCTTCGTGGGCTGAGCCCCGCCGGCTTCGGGACCTCCCCGTAGGCTGAGGCTCGTGCCTGGACCCCTTCCCGCGCCGAGACACGTGCTGGCGGCGCTGCTGCTGGCCGGTGGCCTCTCCGCCCTCACCGGCGCACCTGCCCAGGCCGCGCCCGCTCCGGACTGCAGCGTGCCGGGCAGTGTCGGCACCCGCGCGGACAACGTCGACGCCGTGTTCACCGCCGCGGTCACGGGCCAGGAGGTCGATGCGATCGGCACCGGCGACAAGACCCGGCAGGTACGCCGCTACCAGGCGACCGTCGAACGCGTCTATCAGGGCACCGTGACCGCCAAGAAGGTCGTCGTGGTCTCACCGAAGTCCGCCGCGAAGCATGGGCTGGGCTCGATCCCCACCGACAAGACCTGGCTGTTCTTCGTCAACGGCAGCAACGCCAAGTTCTTCGGCAACTCCTGCCAGGGCAGCGAGCGGGCCACCAGCGCCCTGCTGCGCCGGGTCGAGCGGGTGCTCGGCTCCGGGCACGCCGTGGTCGAGCCGGAGCCGGATCGGCCGCCGTTGGAGTGGACCGAGCTGGAGACCTCGACCCCACTGCCCCTGGGTCGCCTGCTGGCCCCGGGCGCGGCGGCGACGCTGGTCGGGCTGCTCGGGCTGGCCGCGGTCGGTCGCGCGCGCCGGCGTACGCCTCGGGAGGGGTAGGCGCCCCTCAGAGGTACATGCCGCCCGACGAGCCGGGCTGGCCCGGTGACTGCTCCGGCATCGCCTGCGGCGCCTGGCCGGGGGAGAGGTGGACGCCCGGAGGCAGCGCCCGGCGCATCTGCTCCAGCTGCGCGCGGGCCGCGATCTGCTGGGCGTAGATGGCGGTCTGGATGCCGTGGAAGAGCCCTTCGAGCCAGCCGACCAGCTGGGCCTGGGCGATCCGCAGTTCGGCGTCGGTCGGCGTCCCGTCCTCGGTGAACGGCAGGCTCAGCCGCTCCAGCTCCTCGACGAGCTCGGGGGCCAGGCCGGTCTCCAGCTCCTTGACCGAGGCCCGGTGGATCTCCTTGAGGCGGTGTCGGCTGGCCTCGTCGAGCGGTGCCGACTTCACCTCCTCGAGGAGCTGGCGGATCATGCTGCCGATCCGCATCACCTTGGCCGGCTGCTCGACCAGGTCGGTGAGGTGGCGCTCCTCGTCGTCCTCCGCGTCTGGGTCCTCGGCTCCCTCCTGGAACCCCTCGACCAGGTGCGCCGGGATGGTGCCGACCGGCTGTCCGTCGGGGCCCACGACCACGACCTGCTGCACCTCGCCGTCGGCCTCGGGTCCGTTCTCGCTCATTCCGCCACCCTAGCGACCGGTCGATGGGCTCCCCAGGGGCCCTTCGCGGGTGACGGCCGGGTCAGACGCTCAGCACGATCTTGCCGACGTGGCCGCCGTCCTCCATCAGCTGATGGGCCGCGGCGGCCTCGGCCAGCGGCATGGGGGTGTGGATGATCGGGCGGACCACGCCGTCGGCGACCAGGGGCCAGACGTGCTCGACGACGGCGGCACAGATCGCGGCCTTCTCCTCGACCGGCCGGCTGCGCAGCGAGGTGGCGATCACGGCGCCCCGCTTGCCGAGCAGCGCACCCAGGTCGAGCTCGCCCCTGGTGCCTCCCTGCATGCCGATCACCACCAGCCGCCCGCCGGGGGCGAGCACGTCGACGTTGCGCGAGAGGTAGGCCGCCCCCATGTTGTCGAGGACCACGTCCACGCCGACGCCACCCGTCGCCTCGCGGGCCACGGCGACGAAGTCCTGCTCGCGATAGTCGATCGGCAGGTCGGCGCCCAGCTCACGACAGCGCGCGAGCTTGGCGGCGGAGCCGGCGGTCGTGACCACCCGGGCCCCGAGGGCGGTGGCCAGCTGGATGGCCATCGTGCCGATCCCGCCGGCGCCGCCGTGCACGAGCAGCACCTCGTCGGGCTGCAGGCCGGCGACCATGAAGACGTTGGACCACACCGTGCAGGCGACCTCCGGCAGTGCGGCCGCCTCGACCAGGCCGACCCCGTCGGGGAGGGGCATCAGCTGCCCTGCCGGTACGACGACCCGTTCGGCATAGCCGCCGCCGGCCAGCAGCGCGCACACCTCGTCGCCGACCGACCAGCCGGTGACGCCCTCGCCGAGCGCCGCGACCGTGCCGCTGCACTCGAGCCCGATCACGTCGGAGGCGCCGGGCGGCGGCGGGTAGAAGCCCAGCCGCTGGAGCACGTCGGCGCGGTTCACCGCGGTCGCAGCCACGTCGACCAGGACCTCACCCGGCCCGGGGTCCGGGTCGGGGAGCTCGCCGATCCGGAGGACCTCCGAGCCACCGGGCTCCGTCGGGACGATCGCGAGCATCGGCCGCGCTCAGTCGTCGAACGAGTCGCCGGTGTGGTCGACCGCGCTGTCGTCGGGGACCTCGTCGTCGACGTCGTCGGGGTCGGGCGCGTCGGCGGGCCGGTCCCACTCGTCGGCCAGCGCCTGCGCCCGGGCCGCCAGCGCCTCGATCTTGGCCGGGCCCGCGCCGCGGCTGCCCGCGGCATAGCCCAGCAGGTAGGTGGTGATCGGCGCGGCCGGCCGCTCGACGTTGTGGGCCGCGGCCCGGGCCAGGTCGAGCACCAGGCCCTCGTCGACCTCGGTCTCCAGGTCCAGGACGTCACACAGCTCGTCGATCCAGTCGTGCAGGTTCACGAGGCCCAGACTCGTCCAACGGCGACCCGGGTGCAAGCCCGGACCGCCGAGTCGCGTCGAGTCGGCCGTGAGCGGCGTCACGTCGTTGACCCGACGGGGGCGGTGTGCTCTGATCCGGTGCGTGGGACGGGGCCGGACGTGGTGGTGAGGCACCGGGTCGTCGCCCTCCCGCTGGTGCACGAGCCCGGAGCCGGGTGGCCCGCCGATTTCCTGCAACGCCTGCTCGACCCCAGCCCTCCCGGCACCCGGCCCGAGCAGCGCACCACGATGGCGGACTTCTGGGCCGACTCCACGTGCGGGGTGCTGCGGACGACCGGGCGGGTGCTGCCGCCGGTCCTGCTGTCGCCGGAGGACCCCGACTGGGTCGCCGCCCGGCACGGTGCCGACCCCGACCACCGGCACCGCCTGGCCCTCGGTGCGCTGGTCCGGCGCTGCCTCGACCCGGCCTCGGTGCGTGATGCCACGGGGCTGCTGGTCGTCGGCTCGCTGCCCGTCGAGCGGGCCTACACCGCCGAGCTGCAGGTCGGTCGGCGCACGCTGCAGGTGGCCTTCGTGAGCGACCAGACCCACCACACGATCCTGGCCCACGAGCTGGGTCACGTCTTCGGCTTCGAGCACCCGTGGGGGCTGGCCACCGAGGTCGGCAACGTGCTGACCCGCGAGTACGGCTCGCCCTACTGCGTGATGGGCACCGCCCGGCGCTTCGACGAGGTGTGCACGCCGGTGCCCGCCTGGGCCGGTGCCCCCGCGGACACCGCGGAGTTCTTCCGGATCGCGGGCCCGCGGGTCTCGCTGGCCGAGCTGGTGGCCTGGGGCCTGCGCGACCGAGGACGCCGGCTGACCGCGGCCGACGCCTCCTGGCTGCCCTGGGTGCGGGTGCCCCCGGGCGAGAGCGTGACCGTGCGGCTCACCGACCGGGACCGGGCCGGACCGTTGCCGGCCGGTGTCGTGGTCGAGACGGCCAAGGCGCGCCGCTTCGTGCTGGAGGTACGCCGGCCGGACCCGCGGCGCGGGGTGGACTGGGACGGCGGCCTGGACCTGCGGCGGTGGTACCAGCGCGCCGACCGCGAGCCGAGCCAGGACCTCCACGACGGCCCCGGGGTGGTCCTCCACGTGCTCGAGTCGCTGCGCCGCCCGGCGACCTGGCGCGAGCTGCTGACCAACAACGGCCGGCGCCGCGCGCACCGGGCGGTCTATGTCGGCACCATCCCGCTGCCCGCTGCCGGAGACCTCGACGTGACCTCGGCGCAGGCGCTCCCGTGGACCGCTCGGTTGCTCGACGCCGACGCCGACGGGGTCACGGTCCTCGTCAGTGCCGACGCGGTCGTCCCCCGGATGGACCTCCGCGCCGAGAGGCTCGACGACGACGGCTGGCACTGGCACGTGTGGGCGCAGACCGTGGGATTCGAGCGGCCGGAGTTCAGCTGGCAGCTGGCCGGCGAGCGGCTGCCGTTCCAGGGCGTCGGGCACGGGCACCGCCAGTCGTGGACCGCGGGTCGGACGGTGACTCCACCTCGGGGTGGGAACCCCGAGTGGCGGCCGGTGCGGCTGGACATCCAGGCCAGCTGGGACGTCGTCTGCGTCCATGCCGACCGGGTGGCCGGCAGCTTCCCGCTCGGGATCAGGGTCAGCGCCCGTGACTGGATCCAGCTCGGCACCGCCGCCGAGGCCGAGGTCTCGCTCCGGCTCGGCGAGCCGGCAGCGACCGACCGGGCCCGCGGGGTTCAGGCGTCGGGCGGCAGCCCGGAGTAGTCGTCCCAGGTGTCCACGTCGCGCGCCTCGCCGCCGGCCGCCGACACCTCGGCGAGGTCGAGGCCCGACAGCAGGCGGTGCATCGGCAGCCCGGCCTCCGCCCCTCGCTCGGGGCGGGCCCGTTCCACGGCCGCGCGGGTCAGGACCCCGGCCAGCTGGCGTCGGCCGTCGGGGCCGACCAGGAAGGCGCCGTCGTGGCCGGTCGCGGCGGCCAGCAGCCGAGCCACGGTGCGGGCGTCGACCAACGGCATGTCCACGGCCAGCACCACGACCGACGAGGCGGCGGGCAGCGCGTCGACCCCGGCCAGCAGCCCCGCGGCCGGCCCGCCGAGCGGCGGCTCCTCGCGCACGAAGGTCACCGGGCGGCTGGTCTCCTGGGGCGGCCCGACGACGACGGTCCGGCCGGCGTCGGCGACGGCGGCCAGGGCCCGCTCGAGCAGCGACCGGCCGGCGTACTCCAGGGCGGCCTTGTCGGTCCCGCCCATCCGCGAGGCGGTGCCCCCGGTCAGGATCACGGCGGCGAGCTCGGGCATGGCGCTCATCGTGGCAGGCTAGGGACGTGAGCTGCGAACCCCCCACCTGCCTGCAGGTCTCCCTCGTGCAGGCGGCCTCCGGCCTCGAGCCGGCGGACAACCGGGCGCTGCTCGACCGGCTGACCCCGGCCGGGGCGGACCTGGTGGTCTTCCCGGAGGCGTTCGCCCGCGACTTCGGCGAGCCCGGCTCCGACGTGAGCGGCGAGGCGGAGCCGGTCGACGGTCCGTTCGCCACCGAGGTGGCGAGGGTCGCGCAGGCGCGTCGCACCACCATCGTGGCCGGCATGTTCGAGACCTCCACCGACCCGGCCCGTCCCTTCAACACGCTCGTGGCGCGCGGCGCCGTCGAGGCGACCTATCGCAAGATCCATCTCTACGACTCCTTCGGCTTCTGCGAGTCCGACCGCATCACCGCCGGCCCTCTCACGCCGCAGGTGGTCGACCTGCACGGCTTCCGGGTCGGCCTGATGACCTGCTACGACCTGCGCTTCCCCGAGCTGGCCCGGGAGCTGTCGGCGGCCGGCGCGGAGGTCCTCGTGCTGCCCGCCGCCTGGGTGGCCGGCGCGCACAAGGTCGAGCACTGGCGGACGCTGGCGCGGGCGCGCGCGATCGAGAACGTCGCCTACGTCGTCGCGGTCGGTCAGCCGGGGCCGCGCTACACCGGGCACTCGCTCGTGGTCGACCCCTGGGGCGAGGTGGTCGTCGAGGCGGGTGCCGCCGGCGAGGTGCTCCACGCCACGCTGGAGCGGGCGGCCCTCGAGGAGGCCCGCGCCGCCAATCCGTCACTCGGCAACCGCCGGCTGTAGCCTTCTCCCCCGTGTCTCCCCGCACCGCCTCCCGCAGCGCCGGCCGTCGCGCCGCCCGCCGGGAGGACCGACCCTCGCGGCTGCGCACCCTCGCGACCGCGGCCGCGCCCCGGCTGCTGGTGCTGCTCCACCTGCTGCTGGTGCTGACCGGCATCGCAGGCCTGGTGGCCTCGGCGGCCGGCGTCGGGCCGGCGTACGCCGGAGGTGCCGGTGCCGCGCTGATCACCACGACGTACACGTGGGTGCTCGCGCTGCGCACCAGCGGGCGGTGGATGCTCTTCACCCTGCTGGTCGGCGCGCTGTCCGGACTCGCCGCGTTCGGCGACTACGACCTGCTCCGCACCGGCGCCGCGGTGAGCACCGCCTCGCTGGGTGCGGTGCTCGGCGTGATGGTGACCGTGCCGACGGTCCGGTTCGCGGCCGCCGCGCGCGAGGTGCTGCTGGCCATGGGGGTCGCCTTCGTCGGTGCCGTCGCCGCGGTCGGCTACGAGCCGGTGATCAACGTGGCCCGCTTCGGCTACACCACGCTGGTCGTGTCGTTCGTGCTCGTCTTCGCCCTGGTCTACCGGCTCGGCGCGGGCCTGCACGGCCTCGGCCGTCGGGGCCTGATCGTGGTGGTCGGCGGCGGCGTGGTGCTCGGCGTGACGCTGGCGTACGCCGAGCTGTTGCGCCGCTACGGCACGCCGGGCCTGGTCACCTCGGTCTTCGACACCATCGACTGGACGCGGGACCACCTCGGTGCCTTCCCGCGACCGCTGCAGGCGCTGCTCGGCATCCCGGCGCTGGCCTGGGGCTGCCACCAGCGGGCCCGCCGGCGGCAGGGATGGTGGGTCAGCGCCTTCGGCGTCGGCGCCACCGTGCCGATCTCGCACCTGGTGGTCAGCCCGGCGTTCACCCTGCCCCACCTGGCGCTCGCGGAGCTCTACACGCTGGTCGTCGGGCTGCTGCTGGGCTACGTGGTGATCCGCATCGACCTGCGGATGACCGGGTCCCGCGGACGCCGCGGCCGGCGCGCGGAGGAGGCGGCCGCCATCCGGCCCGAGCCGCCGCGCACCCAGGCGCTGCTCTGAGCCGGCCGGCTCTCGGGGCACTCCGCAGAGGGGGCGGGATTCGAACCCGCGGCTGACATCTCTGCCAGCGACCGCTTTCAAGGCGGTTCCGATCGGCCACTCCGGCACCCCTCCGTGCGCCGATCGCGGACCGGCGGCACCAGGGCAGTCTAGGGCGGGGCCGTGGTCGCCGAGCGTCGGCGGGCGCGAGAGCCGTGCCTACTCGGAGCCGCCGAGCTCCAGCTCGACCTCGTCGTAGGCCAGGTCGTGGAGCCGCTGCACGTGATGGCGGATGTCGCACAGCAGCCGCGCCAGCTCACCGCGCACCTGCTCGATCCGCTCCTCCTCGAGCACCTGGGGGCCCAGCGCGCTGAGCCGGCCCAGGAGGGCGTTGCGCTCGCGCAGCACCGACCCGCCGCGGGCGGCCAGCCAGGCGTCCTCGTGGTGGGCGGTCTCGGCGACCAGTGCGTCGCGCACCCCGGCCATCCGTTGCCGCACCGTCCACCGCCAGGTGCCCAGCGGGGCGCCCGGTTGGATCGGGACTTCCAGGGCCTGGTGGAGCTCCTCGAGGACGCGAGACGTGGTGCGCATGGTGCCTCCCGGTATGGGCGGATATCGGGTAGGAACCACGAGTGTGACCTGCCGACGGCCGTGGGCACAAGGGTGGGCCGACGCCCCCCCGGCCCGCGGGAGGGCGCCCCGCCGGTGGCCGGCCCGGGGACCCGGTGGGCGCGAGGACGACCGGCTTGGGTTGAATCAGGGGGTGCGCACCCGATACCGCCTGGCCCGCCCGCTCGCTGCTCGGCTGGTGGGCGCCACCCTGGTGGCGGCGGCGCTCGCGGTGATGGTCGTGACGCTGGTGGTCGTCCTGCTCAACGCCTCGCCGGGCGTGCTGCTCGGGCTGGCGCTGCTGGTGGTCGGCCTCGCGGTGGGCGCGGCGGTGGCGGTCCGGGGCTGGTCGATCCTGACCCTCGACGACCGGGGCTACCACGTGCGGTGGCGCGCGTCGGGGGTCCGGGCCGCCGCCTGGCAGGACGTGGACGACGCCGCCGCGACGTACGCCGGCGACGAGCCGGTGGTCGTGCTGCAGCTCCGCGACGGTCGCCGCACCGTGCTGCCGGTGCGACTCCTCGACGTCGACCGGGAGGACCTGGTGCGCACCCTCCAGGACCACCTGCAGCGCGGCCACGGCATCCGCAGGCTCTGACCGCCGCCGGCCGGTGTCGCCGGCAACCGATTCGGACTCCGCGGCCGGCGGGCGGTAGCCTGTGCTGCGCGCCTTCGGGCGTGGGGAGGCGTCGCCTAGTCCGGTCTATGGCGCCCGCCTGCTAAGCGGGTTTCGGTTAACAGCCGATCGCGGGTTCAAATCCCGCCGCCTCCGCCCTGTGATGTCTCAGGACATCGGCGACAGCCGGACCCACGATGGTGGGTCCGGCTGGTGTCCAGGGTTTGCGGAGGGCGCTGTTGCGTGGAGGCCCCTGCTGCGCCGGAGGCCGTCCGGCGAGGCGCGCCACTACCAGCGGCCGACAAGGTTGTCAGCCGCGGCCGCCCTGCAACATTTCGCATTGCAGTTTTCTGAGGGTGCGTTCGCGATGACGGACCACGGACCTGCACGGACAATGGCTGCGAGGGTCAAGCGGGCCCGTCGGAAAGAGAGTCAGCATGAAGATCACACGTCGTCTCGTCGGTGCCCTGATGGCCGCGGTGCTCGGCTTCGGAGTCGTCGGCTTCACCACGTCCTCCGCCCAGGCCGACACCAGTTGGGGACAAGGGGTCCAGCGCCGCTGACCGCCGAGCCACGACCTGCACGTCACAGACCTGAGACGGTGGTCATCACCTCGGCAACCGAGTTGGACCCAGCGCCCACCCCCACGGCCCGTCTCATGGAAACGAGGGCAGCGACCTCCCGGGTCGCTGCCCTCGGGCTCGTCAGTCGTCCTCGTCGTCGCCGGCGATGCCGGCGCGACCCATGGCGTAGCCGAGCTGGAAGCGGGTCTGGGCCTCGTACTGCTCCTTGAGGTCGGCGACGTAGCCGGCGTAGGTGCGCGGGCTGACCCCAGCCGCTTGGCGCTGGTCGGGTCGGCGTGGCCCTCGATCAGCATCCGGATGGTCATCGCCCGCTGCTCGGCGGCGACGTGGCGCATCATCGTGGACTCACGGTTGCTGAACGGGCGGGCGCGCTCCCAGGTCCGCTCGAAGATGTCGACGAGGTAGGCCACCAACGACGGCTCCCGGATCGCCAGGGCGGCGCCGAGACCCTCGTGGCTGGGAATGACCACGACCCTGCGGTCGACGACGATCATCCGGTTGAAGAACTCGTCGAGGGTGCGCACCTCGGCGCCGTGCGCGGTGACCGTGCCGACGTACTTGTGGGTGATCGAGCTGCGTCGAGCGGAGTGCTGGTAGAGCGTGCGCAGGCGTACGCCGCGGTCGAGCGCCGCGACGTCGCGCACGGCGGCGGCCGCCAGGGCCGCGGCGTTGCGACCGGTCTGCGGCTGCGCGGTCAGCAGCTCCTTCTCGGCGTCGGCGACCAGTGAGGCGATGAACGGGTCGATCGCGTCGCCCCGGACCTCGGTGATCGGACCGCGCTCGGAGCCGGGTGCTCGCCGCCAGGTCTGCGCGAGGCCGGAGAACGCCGAGGCCCACTGCGACGACTCGGTGAGCAGGCTGGCACCCTCCTGGCTCATCGGCGAGACCACGCGGGACTGCACCGTGGTCGGGTCGACCGGGAAGTAGGCGTGGGTCTGGTCGTCGAGCACCAGCAGACCCATCTCGCGCAACAGGTCGAACGCCGGGCGCAGGGCGCTGCGCGGGTGGATGCGGGGATCGTCGTCGGACAGGCTGCCCTCGGCCACCGCGTCCTCGAACAGCGCGGTCGCCTCGGCCTCGAACAGAGCCCGATCCTCCGGGCTGAACCCCGTCACGTCCCCCTCCTCTGCCTGCCCTGGGCAGATTTTCACACAGATTCGGGGATCGTGACGGCCGAGCGGCCAATTCGATGCCGATGATCCGGGAGCGTCCGCCGTCGCGGCGGGCGCTCCCGCGGGTCTCAGCCCTCCAGCGCGCGGGCGACGCGGCGGTGCACCTCCCAGATCTCCTCGGGCAGCCGCTCGAACTGTTGGAGGTGCGCCTCGCGGAAGCCCATCTCCTGCTGCCAGCGCTCGGTGTCGATGGAGAGGATCAGGTCGAGGTCCTCGGCGGTGACGTCGACGCCGGTCAGCTCGAGCTCCTCCTCGGTCGGCAGCACGCCGACCGGGGTCTGGACGCCCTCCACGTCGCCGTCCTTGAAGCGCATCAGCCACAGCAGGGCCCGCAGGTTCTCGCGGTAGCCGGGCCAGCGGAAGTGGCCGTCCTCCCCGCGCTGGAACCAGTTGACGTGGGCGAAGATCGGCTGGTCGGTGGCGGCACCGATGATCTTCAGCCAGTGGGCGGCGTAGTCGCCCTCGCCGTAGGCCATGAACGGCCGCATCGACATCGGGTCGTAGCGCAGCTGCCCCTCGACGCCCTCGGCCGCGAAGGTCGCCTCGGCGCCCAGCGTCAGCCCGTCGTAGACGCCCTCGGCCAGGTCGGTGATCGCGCGCACCAGCGGCTCGCGGTCGCGGGTGCGGCCGCCGAAGATGATGCCGTCGATGGGTACGCCGGCCGGGTCGGCGAAGTCCTTCGCCACGTTGGGCACGTTGGCCAGGGTCGTGGTGAACCGGCTGTTGGGGTGTGCCCACGGGGAGTCGTCGCGGGGTGCCCGGTCGGCGATCCGCTCGCCCTTCCAGTCGAGCCAGCCCGTGAGGTCGGCCGGCGGCGTCGGCGTGCGACCCTCCCACCACACCTCGTGGGTGTCCTCGTTGTAGGCCACGTTGGTGAAGATCACGCCGGAGCCGTCGCCGATGGAGTCCAGCGCGGTCGGGTTGGTCTTCTCGTTGGTGTCCTTGGCGACGCCGAAGACGCCGAACTCGGGGTTCATGCCGTAGACCCGGCCGTCGTCGGGGTTGACCCAGAGCCAGGCGATGTCGTCGCCGTAGAACTCGACGTGGTAGCGCTCGCCGAGGGCGTCGGGGGCCAGCGTCATGGCGAGGTTGGTCTTGCCGGAGGCGCTCGGGAAGCCGCCGCAGATGTGCCAGCGCTGGCCGGTCTGCTTGTCGGTGATGCCGAGCAGCATGAACTGCTCGGCCAGGAAGATGCCCGACTCGCGGCCGTCGTAGCACGCCTGGCGGAGACCGTGGGCGATCTTGCCGAGCAGCGCGTTGCCGCCGTAGGACGACCCGAAGTGGAGGATGGTGCGGTCGTCGGCGACGGTGGCGAACAGCCGCTGGTCGTCGGGCGTCCCCTGGCCCAGGTTCTCCAGGTCGCCGGTGACGTGGACCGCGCGCACGAAGGTGTCGGGCTCGGCGAGGTTGTCGACGAACTCGATGCCGACCCGCGACATCCGGATCATGTGCAGCACGACGGGGCGGGTGTCGGTGAGCTGGACGCCGACGGCGTACTTCTCCAGCGGCGACCCGGGGGGCGCCATCAGGTAGGGGATGACGTACATCGTCTTGCCCTGCGAGGCGCCGCGCATCCGCTCCACCTGGACGGCGGTGACGTCGTCGGCGGGCTTCCAGTTGTTGTAGACGCCCTTGTCCTCCGGGCGGTGGGTGGCCACCACGGTGCGCTCCTCGGAGCGGGCGGTGTCCTTGTAGTAGCTGCGGGAGTAGTAGCGCCCCTCGCCGGCGGGCAGCAGCTCGCCGGCCTCGACCGCCTCGGCCAGCAGGCGCGCGTCGTCGTCGGCCGTGACGACCTCGATGCGCTCCGGCTGCGTGATGGCGGCCCAGTGGGCGACGTACTCGCGCACGTGGGTGTTCTTCAGGCCTGCCTCGTCGAGCACTGCCTCTACATCGACCATGTTCCCCTCGCACCTTTCTGGGATCGGCGGAGGACCTCGTTGTCGCCCTGGTTCGCGCTTCTTGGTTGCGACGATAGGGAGCGCCGGGCGATGGGCATATTGGATCGATCCAGCCCAGCGATTTGTGTGTCGCAGGCCACAGAATCCGGCTCTGCGGTGGGGTTTGTGGCGAGTTCGGCCCCGCCTCGACCGGCTAGCGTGTGAGCCCGGACCGCCCCTGACGAGGAGACCACGTGCTGCTGCTGTCGTACGCCGCCGTGCTGCTGTTGGCCGTGCTCCTCTCGCACCTCGCCCACCGCACGGTCCTGTCCACCGCGGTGCTGTTCCTGGTCGCCGGGTTCCTGCTCGGTGACGGAGTGCTGGGGGTCATCGACCTCACCGGCGGTGACGACCTGGTGGGCAACCTGGCCGAGCTCGCACTGTTCGCGGTGCTGTTCACCGACGGCATGCGCGTCGGCCTCAAGGACCTCACCTCGGCCTGGCGGCTGCCCGGGCGGGCCCTGCTGCTCGGGCTCCCGCTGACGCTCGCGGTGACCGCGGTCTTCGCGCACTACGTCGCCGGCCTCGACTGGGCCGACGCCTTCCTGCTCGGCGCCGTGCTGGCACCGACCGACCCGGTGTTCGCCGCCGCGCTGGTCGGCAACGACAAGGTCCCCGGGAGGCTGCGCCATCTGCTCAACGTCGAGTCCGGCGTCAACGACGGCCTGGCGCTGCCGTTCGTGGTGGTGCTGCTGGCGGTCGCGTCGGGCGAGGAGGACTTCCACCTCGGCCTGCTGATGTCCGAGCTGGCGCTGGGCCTGGCGATCGGGGTCGTCGTGCCCTACGCCGCGATCCGCCCCGAGCGCACCCGCCTGTTCCGCGCCTCCTCGCACTACGAGCCGCTCAACGCCGTCGCGATCGGGCTGCTCGTCCTCGCGCTGTCCGAGGCCACCCACGCCAACCTCTTCATCGCCGCGTTCGCCGCGGGCGTCACCATCGCCACGGCGGGAGCGCCAGCGGGAGACCTTCGTGGAGTTCGGCGAGCTGATCGCCGAGCTGCTGAAGCTCGCGGCGCTGCTGGTGTTCGGCGCGTTGATCACACCGGCGTTCGTCGGCGAGGTCAGCCTCGGGGTTGGGTCTTCGTGGTCCTGGCGATCTTCGTCGCCTGGCCGGTGGCGCTCTGGGTGTCCTTCCTCGGCTCGGAGCTGACCAGACGAGAACAGCTGGCCGCGATGTGGTTCGGCCCGAAGGGCTTCGCCTCGGTGGTCTACGGGCTCTATGTCCTCAACGCCGGCATCGGCAGCGCGGACGAGCTCTTCCACCTGATCGCGATCACGGTCTGCCTGTCGATCCTGCTGCACTCCTCGACCGACGTCGTCGTGGCTCGCGGCTTCGACGAGGAACGCGAGGCCCCGCACTGGCACGGCGAGCACCCCACGGTCGGCGACGACCTGGCCCTGGAGGCCGAGTCGGGCCCGGAGTGGACCCTCCTCGGCCCCGAGTGGATTCGGCATCGCCAGCCGTGGTCGGCTATCCTCGTGCAGTCCTGGTGACAGGCGCCCGTAGCTCAACGGATAGAGCATCTGACTACGGATCAGAAGGTTTGGGGTTCGAATCCCTACGGGCGCGCCGTATGTGACGTCTCGCGACGCGGTGTCTGCCGTCCGTTCCATTCCCGCGCCGCTGCGGTGGGTTAGTGCCTCGTCAACGGCGCACTCACCAGCAACACCGGCGCTGAAGATGGAACCTCCGCGTTCGGACGGCCACCGTGGGAGCCGGTAGGACGTGCACGTCGGCGAGCTGTCAGCGCACACACACCGGACACAGTGCCGAAGCATCACCACGGCTCGGGCACGCCTTCGCCCACGCTCGTCTCCTCTCCGCACGGTAGGGTCGATGGAATGGCCGTCGCGCGCACGAGGTTCCGCCAGCCGGCCGGGCAGCGACCACGAGAAGTGGAACCGCTCGGTGCGGGGCGAGACCCGCATCCAGCAGGCGGACCGCAACTTCGCGGAGCTCTTGCAGGAGGTCCAGGTCGCCCGACCGGCATCCAGGTGCTCTTCGCCTTCCTGCTCGGTCTGGGTTTCACGGGGCGCTTCGACGAGCTCGGCGCCGGTCAGCAGGCGGTCTACGTCATCGCGCTGGTGCTCAGCGCGGTCGCGGCCGGTGTGCTGCTCGCGCCGGTGATGTACCACCGCCTGGTGTTCCGGCGCCGGCCTCGCTGCGCGTGGTGGCCGTGGCTCACCGGCTCGCCGTCCTCGGGCTGACGCTCGTCCTGCTCGCGATGGTCTGTGCCGTCCAGCTGGCCGCGAGCCTGGTGCTGCACGGCTGGGCGACGCTGCTGGCCGCCGCGCTGGGGCTCGGCGTCGGGCTGCTGTGGCTCGGTTGGCCCGCGTGGGCACGCCTGCGCCCTGCCGACGACTCCTGGTGACGCCTCGCGGCCTGGGACTGGGCGACATCCGCTGACCATCCGCCCGCAGAGTGCGCTTGCCCACGGCGGCCGACGCGGTCCACGCCACGTCGGCCGCCGTCCCTCGATCAGGCCTGGCGGAGCTCAGGCCTGCGTGGCCTCGGCCGGGATGGTGATCTCGCGCTTGAGGATCTTGCCGGTGGCGCCCATCGGCAGCGCGTCGGTGAGCCAGATGATGCGCGGGTACTTGTAGGCCGCGACGCGGTCGCGCACCCACTCGCGCAGCTCGGCCTCCGTGGCCTCCGTGCCCGGCTTGAGGACGACGGCGGCCGCGATCTCCTCGCCGTGCGTGGGATGGGGTACGCCGACCACGGCGGCCGAGGCGACGGCCGGGTGCTCGTAGAGCACCTCCTCGATCTCGCGGGGATAGACGTTGTAGCCGCCCCGGATGATCATGTCCTTGGCCCGGTCGACGATGAAGTAGTAGCCGTCCTCGTCATACGCGAGGCGGGAGGGTGTACCGCCCTCGCCACTTCCTGACATGCCGCTTCGAGGGAGCGTGCCACAAGGCGATCCCCGTGCGGCAACGCTGCAGCTTGCCGTGCGCCAGCGACTGTCCGTGTCCCGCAAGCCCCGTCCGGCGAGTTTCCCGGTGACGGCGCGCGCTATGACGACGTCCGGCGGGCGCATTCGGCGGACCTCGACCAACTCGGCGGTTCGCGCCGAGCTCATCAAGGTGGCCCGCGGGAACCGTCGTCGAGGTTCGCTGCACCTCGACATGAGCTGTCGATCCGGGAGGTGTCGCCACGTCATCAGGGTGACCGGCGGGGAACCACCTCGCCGCGGAGTCCGAGGAGGACGAGATGGCGACTTTCGTGCTGACCTACAGCGGTGGGGCCGGGATGCCGGAGACCGAGGCCGAGCAGCAGGCCGTGATGGCGGCGTGGGGGGCGTGGTTCGAGGGCCTGGGGTCGGCCGTGGCCGACGCGGGCAACCCGTTCGGGCCCTCGACGACGGTGACCTCCGACGGCGAGGCGGGTCCCGGCCGGTCCGGGCTCACGGGCTACAGCATCCTCACCGCCGACAGCCTGGCCGCGGCGACGAAGGCGGCCCAGGGCTGCCCGGTGCTCGGTGGGGGCGGCACCGTGGAGGTCTACGAGACCATCCCCATGTGAGCGGCGCCCGTGGGGCGTGCCGTGTCCCGGCGGGTGCGGGGTTCACACGGCTGTGACACGCACGCCCTAGGGTCGCTTCATGGGCATCAAGGTGTCGATCGAGCACCGGACGACGTACACGTTCGACCGTCGTGTCTCGCTCGGCCCGCACGCGGTGCGGCTGCGCCCGGCGCCGCACTGCCGGACGCCGGTCGAGGCCTACTCCATGACGGTGGTGCCGGAGGAGCACTTCCTCAACTGGCAGCAGGACCCCTTCGGCAACCACGTCGCCCGACTGGTCTTCCCGGAGAAGACCGACCGGCTGGAGGTGGTGGTCGGCCTGATCGCCGACCTGCAGGTGATCAACCCGTTCGACTTCTTCGTGGAGGAGTGGGCCGAGCACTACCCCTTCCCCTACGGCGACCAGGCGGTCGACCTGGAGCCCTACCTGCGCCCGGTGGACGAGCCCGGTGGCGCGACCGGCCCCGGTCCGTTGGTGGAGGCCCTTGTCGCGGATCTCGGCGACCTGGGCGGTCGGCCGATCGTCGACCTGCTGGTCCACGTCAACCAGCGCGTGCACGACGCCGTCGGCTACACCATCCGCCTCGAGCCGGGGGTGCAGAGCCCCGACGAGACGCTCCAGGTCGGCATCGGGTCGTGCCGCGACTCCGCCTGGCTGCTGGTGAGCGTGCTGCGGCAGCTCGGCCTGGCCGCCCGCTTCGTGTCCGGCTACCTCGTCCAGCTCGCCGCCGACCAAGCGAGCCTCGACGGCCCCAGCGGCCCGACCGCCGACTTCACCGACCTGCACGCCTGGACCGAGGTGTTCGTCCCCGGAGCGGGCTGGATCGGGCTCGACCCGACCTCGGCGCTGTTCGCCGGCGAGGGGCACATCCCGCTCTCCGCGACCCCGCACCCGACCAGCGCGGCCGCCATCACCGGCGTCGTCGACCCCTGCGAGTCGACTCTCGACTATGCCAACGTGGTCACCCGGTTCCACGAGGACCCGCGGGTCACGCTGCCCTACACCCCCGACCAGTGGCAGCGCGTCCAGCGGGTCGGTGAGGCGGTCGACGGGCGGCTGGCCGCCGCCGGCCTGGAGCTCACGATGGGCGGCGAGCCGACCTTCGTGTCGATCGACGACATGGAGAGCGCGCAGTGGAACACCGCCGCCGACGGCGAGCACAAGCGCCGGCTCGCGACCGACCTCGCCCACCGCCTGCGCGAGGCGTTCGGTCTCGGTGCGGTCGTCCAGCGCGCGCAGGGCAAGTGGTACCCCGGCGAGCCGCTGCCGCGCTGGCAGATCGCGCTGCTCTGGCGCACCGACGGGGTGCCGCTCTGGTCGAGCCCCGACCTGCTGGCCGACCCGTGGTCCGACGACCCCGACCCCGAGGCCCCGGCGGTCGCCGGGCGGCTGGCCGCCGCGTTGACCGCTCGTCTCGGGCTGCCGCCCGAGCAGCTGGTCCCGGCCTTCGAGGACCCGCTCGCCACCCTCGTCGCGGAGGTACGCCGGCCCGCCGGGGACCCACCGGCCGACGAGCCCTCGGCCGCCGCCGACGTGGCCGCCCTCGACGAGGCCGCCGGCGACCCCGTGGCCTGGGTGCTGCCGATGCACCCCGCCGACGACGAGCCCGGCGCGGGCGCCTGGGTCAGCCCCGAGTGGCGTTTCCGCCGGAGTCGCCTGGTGCTGCTCCCCGGTGACTCGCCGGCCGGTCTGCGCCTGCCGCTGGACGCCGTCTCCTGGACCGACCCGCGCACCGACCCGGAGCCGTCGTACCTCCATGAGGGGGAGGCGCTCGCCGGCGACGCCCCGACGGCCACCGTGCTCCCGCTCGCCGAGGCGGCCGACGCGCCGCGCACCGCGCTGGTGGTCGAGGCGCGCGACGGGTTCGTGCACCTGTTCCTGCCGCCGCTGGACCATCTCGAGGACTTCGCGGGGCTGCTCGGCCTCATCGACCGGGTCGTCGCCGACACCGGTGCCCGGGTCGTCGTCGAGGGCTACGGCCCGCCGCCCGACCCTCGCGTCGTGTCCCTGATGGTCACCCCCGACCCCGGCGTCATCGAGGTCAACCTCCAGCCGACCTCGTCGTGGGGCGAGCTGACCCGGGTCACCGAGCTGCTCTACGACCTGGCCCGCACGGCCCGGCTCGGCACCGAGAAGTTCGACCTCGACGGGCTGCACACCGGCACCGGCGGCGGCAACCACCTGACCCTGGGCGGCCCGGCGCCGGAGCGCTCGCCGATGCTCAAGCGGCCCGACCTGCTGGTCAGCATGCTGACCTGGTGGCAGCACCACCCGAGCCTGTCGTTCCTGTTCTCCGGCCGGTTCGTCGGCCCGACCAGCCAGGCGCCGCGGGCCGACGAGGGACGCTCCGAGTCGCTCTACGAGCTGGAGATCGCCTTCGCCGAGATCGAGCGGCTGACCCGCGAGGACGGCGAGTGCCCGCCGTGGGTGGTCGACCGGGCGCTGCGGCACCTGCTCACCGACCTGACCGGCAACACTCACCGCGCGGAGTTCTGCATCGACAAGCTCTACAGCCCCGACTCCTCCCGGGGCCGGCTCGGGCTGCTGGAGCTGCGCGGCTTCGAGATGCCCCCGCACGCCCAGATGGGGCTGGTGCAGGCGCTGCTGGTGCGGGCGCTGGTCGCCCGCTTCGCGGAGTCGCCGTACGTCGCCCCGCTGATCCGCTGGGGCACCGAGCTCCACGAGCGCTTCCTGCTGCCCGCCGGCGCCGAGGCCGACATCGCCGAGGTGGTGGCCGACCTGCGGGCCCACGGCTTCCCCCTCGAGGAGGAGTGGTTCGCGCCGTTCCTGGAGTTCCGGTTCCCGCGGATCGGCACCGTGGTGCTCGGCGGCGTCGAGCTGGAGCTGCGGCAGGCGATCGAGCCGTGGCGGGTGCTGGGCGAGGAGGCGACCGGCGCCGGCACGGCCCGCTACGTCGACTCCTCGGTCGAGCGGCTCCAGGTCCGGGTCGCCAACGCCGTCCCCGGTCGACACGCGGTCACCTGCAACGGCGTGCCCGTCCCGCTGAGCCCGACGGGCCGCACCGGCGAGCTGGTGGCCGGCGTCCGCTACCGCGCCTGGCAGCCCCACTCGGCCCTGCACCCGACCATCGGCGTGCACTCTCCGTTGCGGTTCGATGTCATCGACCTGGCTCGCCGTCTGTCCCTCGGCGGTTGCACCTACCATGTGGTGCACCCCGGGGGCAGGTCCTACGACGTGCCCCCCGTCAACGCCCAGGAGGCGGAGGCGCGGCGGGCCAGTCGTTTCGAGGAGCGTGGGTTCATGACCGGGGAGGTGGACGTCGCGACGCTCGAGGCCGAGGCACGTCGCACCCGGTCCGCCGAGTACCCCCACACCCTCGACCTGCGCCGGCAGGTCCCGAGGGCGTGGGGCGGCTAGCGTGACGGCAGCCTTCCTCGGCCCCTATCGCGACGCGATCGGCAGCCGCTACGACGAGCTCGTGGGTGCCGACGGCGGCCCGCGCCCGGGCTGGGAGACGCTGGCGCTGGACAGCTGGGACGCCGAGGCGTTCCGCGCCGCGCGCAGCCAGGCCCACCGGCTCCTCGAGGACGACGGCGTCACCTACAACCCGCTGCCGGCCACCTGGACCGGCGGTGGCCCCGGCGGTCGTGGCCACACCGAGTGGCGCCTCGACCCACTCCCGACCGTGCTCACCCACGACGAGTGGACCGGTCTCGAGCGCGGCGCCAGCCAGCGCGCCCGCCTGCTCGAGGCGGTGCTCGCCGATCTCTACGGCCCGCGCCGGCTGCTCACCTCGCGGCTGGTGCCGCCCGAGCTGCTGTGGCAGCTGGAGGCCTACCTGCGTCCTGCCTGGGGTCTGCCCGCCGGCCGGCCCCGGCTGGTGCTCGCGGCCACCGACGTCGGTCGTGCCGCGGACGGCTCGTGGCGGGTGATCTCCGACCGCGCGCAGGCCCCCTCGGGGCTCGGCTATGCGATGGAGAACCGCCGGGTGGTCGCCCGGCTGCTCCCCGACGCCTACCAGTCCGCCGAGCTGCACCGGCTGACGGCGTACTTCGGGGTGGTGCGCGACGCGCTCACCGAGCTGGCCGCGCCCGGCATCGAGGGCCCACGGGTGGTGGTGCTGACGCCCGGCCGACACAGTGAGACCGCGTTCGACCAGGCCTACATCGCCTCGCTGCTGGGCTTCCCGCTGGTCACCGGTGCCGACCTGGAGATGGCCGACGGCCGGATCTGGACGCGTGAGCTCGACGGCCGGCGCCCGGTCGACGTGGTGCTGCGCCGCGTCGACGACGTGTGGTGCGACCCGCTGGAGCTGCGCCCCGACTCCGAGCTCGGCGTGCCCGGCTTCCTCGAGGCCTGCCGGCGCGGCTCCGTGGTGTCCGCGAACGGCTTCGGCGCCGGTCTCGTCGAGTCGCCGGCGTTCGCGCCGCTGCTGCCGGCGCTCTGCGAGGCGCTGCTCGACGAGAGCCTGCTGCTGCCCTCGGCCGACGCGTGGTGGGGCGGCACGCCCCAGGGGCTCGACCACCTCGTCACCCATCTCGACCGACTGGTGATCCGGCCGGTCAACCCCGGCGCCGAGCGCGGCATCTACGGCCCCGGCCTCAGCCGGGCCGACCGCGAGACCTGGCGCGCGCGCCTCGAGGCCCACCCCGAGCGCTTCGTCGGTCAGGAGGTGCTTCCGCTGTCGACCACGCCGACGGTGGCGGGCTTCGGCCTCGGCGCCCGGCCGCTCACGCTGCGGCTCTTCGGGGTCGCGCACCGGTCGTCGTACACCATGCTGCCGGGGGCGCTCGGCCGGATCGTGCCCGACTCCTTCGACGCGGCCACCGGGCGTCGCGAGCGGGTGCCGCTGAGCAAGGACGTCTGGGTCCTCAAGGCGCCCGAGGACGGCGGCGGCTTCGCTGGTCCCGCCGAGCACATCGTCGCCGTGCCGACCGGCGTCCCGATGGTGCCGCACGCCTTGGAGAACCTCTACTGGATGGGGCGCTACACCGAGCGCGCCGAGGGCACCACCCGGCACCTGCTCGCGCTGCGCCGGCTCGCGACCGAGCTGCCCGTCTGGTACGCCGACCCCGGCCGCGCCGCGGTCGATGTGCTCGCCGCGGCGCTCACCCACGCCACGACGACCTATCCGGGCCTCCTGGGACAGCCGTCGCTGAGCGACGCCACCATCGACGCCGAGCTCCGCGACCTGCTGGTCGACGAGACCCGCGCGGGCTCGGTGGCGCAGGCCCTCGCCGGCCTGGCCGGAGCGACCGGGGCCGTGCGCGACCAGCTGTCCTCCGACGTCTTCACCGTGCTGGGCGGGCTGGAGCGGGCGCTGACGCAGCTGGCCGAGGCGCCTCGGGTGCGCGGCCCCCACATCCTCGACGCCGGCGGCCAGGTGCTGTCCAGCACGCTCGCGCTGGCGGGCATCACGGTGGAGAACATGGTCCACGACGTCGGCTGGCACCTGCTCGACATCGGCCGCGGCATCGAGCGGGCGACCCAGCTGACGACGCTGGTGAAGTGGACGATGGGCGCCGCCCAGCCGCTCTGGATCGAGCGGCACCTGGTCACCTCGGTGCTGTCCGCGGCCGAGAGCGTGCTCACCCACCGTCGTCGCTTCGCCGGCACCCAGGGCGTCGACACCATGCTCGACCTGCTGCTCCTCGACGAGGGCAACCCCCGGTCGGTCGCCTACCAGCTCTCCCGGGTGCGCCGCGACCTGGCCCGGCTGCCGGGTGGCCCGCGCGTCGAGCAGCTCACCGCCCGGCTCGACGACCTGGGCTCGCTGCTCGCGTCGCACACCGGTCCTCAGCTCGCCACACCGACGCCCGCCGAGGGCGACGTCGAGCACTTCCACCTGGCCCGGCGCGAGGCGCTGGTCGAGATGTGCGAGTCGATGGAGCGCGGCCTGGCCGGCCTCTCCGACGCGATGGCGGCCACCTGGTTCTGGCACCCGGTCGCTCCGAGGCCGCTCGGCCCCGGCGTCCGGCAGCGAGCCGCGGAGGTGGCCTCGTGACGCCGCGCCGCTACCAGATCACCCACGTGACGACGTACACCTACGACGACGACGTGACCGACTCGTTCGGGCTGACCTTCTGCCGGCCACGCGATGGCGCGGGCCAGACGGTGGTGGAGCACGAGCTCTGGACCGACCCCGGCCACGCCGACCTCGGCAGCCACCTCGACGCGCAGGGCAACCACGCCACCTACTTCCACGTCACCGAGCCGCACCGCGAGCTCCGGGTGGGCGCCCGCTCGGTGGTCGACTGCCTGGTGGAGCAGCCCGCTCCGGAGCGCGACCTGGTCGTCTGGGAGGACGCCCGGCCGGCCGCGCGGTCCGACCTGCCCGAGGCGGCGCTGGTGGCCGAGGTGGCCGTCGCCTCGCCGCTCGTCGATGTCGGCCCGGCCGTGCGGGCCTACGCCGCCGACTCGCTGCTGCCGGGCCGCCCGCTCGTCGACGCCGTCCTAGACCTCGTCCACCGGGTGCATGCCGACTTCGACTACGACCCCGGGAGCACCACGGTCAGCACCCGGGTCCCCGAGGTGCTGCGGTTGCGCAGCGGCGTCTGCCAGGACTTCGCGCACCTGACGATCGCGGCGCTGCGCAGTCACGGGCTCGCCGCCCGCTACGTCAGTGGCTACCTCGCGACCGACCCGCCACCCGGTCAGCCCCGCCTGGTCGGCGCCGACGCCACGCACGCCTGGGTGCAGTGCTGGATTCCGGCGCACGGCTGGTTGTCGGTCGACCCCACCAACGACCGCGAGACCGGAGACCGGCACATCGCGGTGGCCTGGGGGCGCGACTATGCCGACGTACCGCCGGTCAAGGGCGTCATCTTCACCGAGGCGACCGAGTCGACGATGTCGGTGGAGGTCGACGTGGCGCCCGCGACGGGCGAGCTGCCCACCTGACGCGTAGGGTCGTGCGGTGCGGTCCTTCACCTGCGTCTGCGGCCAGACGCTGTCGTTCGAGAACTCCGTCTGCCTGAGGTGCGGACGGGCGGTGGGCTATGCCCGCGACGCGCGTGACGTGCGACCGCTCGACGGGATGGTCCCCTGCGCCAACCTCGACCTCAACGGCTGCAACTGGATCCCGGAGGTGGCCGGTGACCTGTGCTTCGCCTGCCGGCTGACCCGCACCCGGCCGAACGACGCCGACCTGGAGGGCATGCCGCAGTACTACCGCGCCGAGCAGGCGAAGCGGCGGCTGCTCTTCGAGCTCGACCGGATCGGGCTGCCGGTCGAGCCCTACGACGACGCGACCGGCCGGGGTCTCGCGTTCGACCTGCTCTCCAGCGTCGCCGAGGACGTCACGACCGGCCACGCGGGCGGCATCATCACCCTCGACCTCGCCGAGGGTGACGCGGTGCACCGGGAGCAGGTGCGGCTGCACCTCGGCGAGGCCTACCGCACCCTGCTCGGCCACTTCCGGCACGAGATCGGGCACTACTACTGGACGGTGCTCGTCGAGCCCGGCGACCTCGACGGCTTCCGGGCGGTCTTCGGTGACGAGCGGGCTTCCTACGACGACGCGGTGAGTCGGCACTACGCCGACGGGCCGCCCTCGGGCTGGGAGGAGACCTTCGTGTCCGGCTACGCCACCATGCACCCGTGGGAGGACTTCGCCGAGACCTTCGCCCACGTGCTGCACATCCGCGACGCGCTGGAGACCGCGCACGAGACCGGGCTCAGCGTCGACCCGCAGCTGGCGACCCGCGACTTCGGCGACGTGGTGCTCGGCACCTGGGTGCCGCTGTCGGCCGCTTTGAACCAGATGAACCGGTCCCTCGGCCACGGTGACCTCTACCCGTTCGTGCTGCCGCCGGTCGTGGTCGACAAGCTGTCCTGGGTCGACGCGCTGCTGCGCTGAGCCCGCCGGCCACGCCTACTCGCCAGGAACCAGCACTCGCACCTTCAGGGCGCGGGCCTCCTGGTCCCAGAGCAGTACGGCGTCGCCGTTGGGCGCGACCTGCGAGGCGGTGGTCTCCAGGACGTCGACCCCGCCCGTGTCGGGCAGAGCGGCGGTCGCCGGATGCCAGTCGCCGCCGCTGGGTCGGTAGGCGCCCCAGACGCCGTACATGCCCCAGGCCGCGAACAGGTCACCGCTCGCGTTCATCGCCGCCGTCGGGAGCAGGTTGCTCCCGGGATCGGCCAGCGTGACCGGCGCGATCCACACGCCCTGGTTGGTCCGCCGGGCAGCGTCGATGCGGCCGTTGGGGCGGTGGTAGACCACCAGCGCGGCCCCGCGCCGGTTGCTGGCGAACGCCCACTCCTGGACGCTCGCGCCGACGGGCGTCGCCAGGGTCGGAGCCTGCCAGCCGGCGACCGGAGACCACAGCGCCGTCTTGATCGTGCCGGAGCTCCTGAAGGCCACCGTCACCTCCGAGTAGCGGTCGACCCCCAGTCCGCCCAGCCGGCCGCTGCCGACGCGGGCGGTCGGCGTCCAGCTGCCGTCAAGCAGCCGACAGCGCGCCTTCACCGCCGTCGGTCCGTCGAGCGGTGTCCGGTTGAAGGCCACCCAGGCCTTGGCCGTGGGCGCGAACGCCACCCGCGGGTTCGTCGCGTTGGCGGCGGGGGTCAGGTCGACCGCCTTCCGCCACGGCCCGGCCACCGGCCGGAACGCTGCCTGGATCTTGGGCGGGTTGTTGTTGCTCCAGGCCCACGCGACGAGCGT
>NZ_JAWKJQ010000014.1:0-60921 GCF_041393715.1 Nocardioides sp.
CCCCAACTCCGGCCCCGGATCCACCACCAGATCCACGCCTCGCGCGAGCCCTCGGAGCAGACCCGGAAGCCGCCGTACCCGCCGCAACCCCAGCAGCGCTCCCGCCCCTCACAGCCAAGAACCGCCACCACATCAGAGCCGGCAGCCGCAAGGGCACCTGAGTTCGCGGCGCGCCCTACGCGATCACCTCAGCGACGACCCCAGCGACGACCTCAGCGACGAACCTAGCGCCGACCCGACTTGAACATCCCCCGCGCGATCTCCCGGGCGGCGGTGCGCATGAAGTCCTTGAAGGCGCTCGACTGCACGACATCGCTGATCAGACCGCCGTCGTCCTTCTTCTTCGCGGCCTCCTTGCGCTCCTGCGCCTGGTCGAGCTTCTCCTGGCGCAGCTGCTCCTTGAGCTTGGCGTCCTCCTCGGCCTTGCGCGCGCCCTCCTCGAGCTTGGCGGCGAGCTTCTCGCGGGCGGACTCGCGGTCCACGGCCTCGGCGTACGTCGCGTAACGGGGGCTGGCCTTGACCGTGGCCTCCATCGCGGCCGGGTCGGCGGGGCCCATCAGCGACTCGGGCGCGCGCAGCCGGGTCCAGGCCACGGGGGTGGGGGCGCCGCGCTCGTTCATCACGGTGATGACCGCCTCGCCGATGCCGAGGCTGGTGATCACCTCGCCGAGGTCGTCGTAGGCCGAGGTCGGGTAGGTGTTGACCGTCGCCTTGAGCGCCTTGGCGTCGTTGGGCGTGTGGGCGCGCAGCTGGTGCTGCACCCGGGAGCCGAGCTGCGCCAGCACGTCGTCGGGCACGTCGGTCGGGCTCTGCGTCACGAAGAAGACGCCGACCCCCTTGGACCGGATCAGCCTGACGGTCTGGGCGATCTGGTCGAGGAAGGCGTCGGAGGCGTCGTGGAAGAGCAGGTGCGCCTCGTCGAAGAAGAAGACCAGCTTGGGCTTGTCGATGTCGCCGACCTCGGGCAGGTCGTGGAACAGGTCGGCCAGCAGCCACATCAGGAACGTCGAGAACAGCGCCGGCCGGTCATTGAGGTTGGGCAGCTCCAGGAGGCTGATCAGCCCCTTGCCGTCGGCGGTGGTCTGCAGGAAGTCCTTGGACTCGAACTCCGGCTCCCCGAAGAACAGGTCGGCGCCCTGGTCCTGGAAGGCGATCAGCTCGCGCAGGATCACCCCGGCCGTCGCGGTCGACAGGCCACCGAGGCTCTTCAGCTCGGGCTTGCCCTCGTCGGAGGTGAGGAACCCGACCACGGCACGCAGGTCGGCCAGGTCGAGCAGCGGCAGGCCGGCCTTGTCGGCGTAGTGGAAGATCAGCCCGAGGCTGGACTCCTGGGTGTCGTTGAGGCCGAGCACCTTCGACAGCAGCATCGGCCCGAACGCCGTCATGGTGACCCGCAGCGGGATGCCGGTGCCCTGGCCGCCGAGGGCGTAGAACTCGGTGGGGAAGCCGGTCGCGGTCCAGGTCTGACCCACCGACGCCGCCCGGGCGTCGATCTTCGCGCCTCCCTCACCGGGGACGCTCAGCCCCGACAGGTCGCCCTTGATGTCGGCCGCGAAGACCGGCACCCCGTTGGTGCTGAGCTGCTCCGCGAGCAGCTGCAGCGTCTTGGTCTTGCCGGTGCCGGTGGCACCGGCCACCAGGCCGTGCCGGTTGACCATCCCGAGCGGGATGCGGATGTGGACGTCGGCCAGGTCGGTGGCGTTGAGCATCAGGCCACCGAGCTCGAGCGCCGGCCCCTCGAACGCGTAGCCCGGCGCCACGGCGGCGGAGATCGGGTCCTGCTCGGCCGCCGGCTCGGCGGGCTCGGCCGGCTCGGCGGGCTCGGCCGGTGCGGGGGACGCCTCGGCGGGAGCGGGTGGCGCCTCGGCCTCGGCCGGGGGTGCCGCGGCGTCGGGGTCGGCGGACTCGGGGGCGGCGGCGTCGGGCGTCTCGCTCATGAGCGGCAAGCCTAGTCTCGCCGGGCCGGTCGGCGTACCGCCGGATCGCGCGGACGGACACCGGCTCCGCCGTGGTTAGACTCGCGGGCGTGATCTTCAAGCGCGTCGGCGAGGGGCGGCCCTACCCCGACCACGGCCTGTCCGACAAGGGATGGGCCGACGTGCCGCCGCGCCAGGTGCGCCTCGACCAGCTGGTCACCACCAAGGACACCCTGCAGCTGGCCACCCTCCTCGACGAGGACTCGACCTTCTTCGGCGACCTGTTCGCCCACGTCGTGGAGTGGAAGGGCGAGTACTACCTCGAGACCGGCCTGCACCGCGCGCTGCGGGCGGCGCTGCAGCAGCGCAACGTGCTGCACGCCCGCGTGGTGGCGGTGCAGGGCTGATGCCGCGCGGAGTCAAGACGGCCCTCACGCTGACCGCCCTGGTCGCACTCGTCGTCGTGGGGGGCATGTGGGGATGGGCGGCGTTCACCGAGCCCTTCCCCCAGCGCTCCGCACAGACGACGGCGTGCACCGACACGACGCTGGCCGCGGGCACCTCGCTGACCCCCGAGAAGATGCTGGTCGACGTCTTCAACGCCAGCGACCGGGTCGGCCTGGCCAGCCGCACCTCCGAGGAGCTCACCTCGGCGGGGTTCGCGGTGGGCCGCGCCAGCGACGCCCCCGACGGCACCAAGGTCAAGGTCGCCGAGATCTGGACCACCGACCCCCAGGGGCCGGAGGCGAAGCTGCTGCGTTCCTACCTCGGCAAGCGCGCCAGGATCACCAACGCCGAACCGCTCGACGACGGCGTCACGCTCGTGCTCGGCCCCAAGTTCAAGCAGGTCACCAAGGGCAAGAAGTCCCTCGAGCTCGCCGAGGACACCACCGTGTGCGTCCCTCCGGCGCCGGAGTGAGCAGCCCCGTCAGGCGCCGAGGCTGAACCGCCGGTCCACGGTCCACCGACCGCCTTCGCCCTCGACCAGCAGGGTGAGCCGCTCGGCACGACCCTCCACCGGGAGCTGGGACAGCACCGAGGCCTCCGCCCGTTGCAGCGCCGATCGGTCGTTGCCGTGTCCGATCGTCAGGTGCGGGATGACCTCGTCGAACGCACCGCCGTACGGCGGCTGATCGGGGAAGGCAGCCCACAGCAGCTCGGTGAGACGCACGAACGGCTCCGGTGGCTCCGGTGCCAGGTAGACCACGTCGTCCCCGAACCACGCCGGCGTCGAGAAGCGGTAGGAGAAGGTCTCCACCGACCCCGCGATCGCCGCGACCCGATCATGTACTCCCTCGTCGAGCTTCTCAACGGGCACGAAGGGAAACAGCACGGTCACGTGCGCGGGCACCCCCAGCGACGCCAGAGGGTCGAGGCGCAGACGGTGCTGCGCCACGGTCGACTCCGCCGCCGGAACCTCCACCACCAGCCCCGAACGGCCACCGGTCATGCTTCACCCCTTCCCCGGGTCGGCGTGCAACCACTGGGCCAGCCGGCCGCCGGCGGAGACCTCGCGGAGCCGGCGCTCGGTGTCCTCGCGGGCGTCGCGCGGGGTGACGATGAGCAGGTCGTCGCCGTGGCGGAGGACGGTACGCCGTTCGGGCACCAGCGTCCGGCCACCCCGGATCACCATCGACACCGAGGCACCCACCGGCAGCCGAAGCTCGCCGACCTCGACACCGTGCATCTTCGAGACCGGGCTGATCGTGACCTGCAGCAGGTCGGCGGCGATGCGTTCCAGCGGCGCCACCTCGACGTCGAGCCCCCGGGGCTCGGAGCGGCGCGCCACCCGAAGCACCTTCGCCACCCAGGGAAGCGTGGGCCCGGTGAGCAGGGTCGCGACGACGACCAGGACGAAGACCAGGTCGAACAGCCGGCGGGAGGACTCGACGTGCTCGGCGTAGGGGATCGTCGCCAGGACCACCGGCACCGCACCGCGCAGTCCCGCCCAGGACAGGAACGTCTTCTCCCGCGCGGACAACCCGCTCCCGATCGAGGACACCACCACCGACAGCGGCCGGGCCACGAAGGTGAGCACGACCACCGACCACCAGGGCCATCCCCAACGTGGACGGGGTGATCCGGCCGGGCGAGACGAGCAGCCCGAGCATCACGAACAGCCCGATCTGGGCGAGCCAGGCCACGCCCTCGGCGAAGGACCGGGTCGCGGCGCGGTGCGGGAGCTCCTGGTTGCCGAGCACGAGCGAGCCGACGTAGACGGCGGCGAACCCGGAGGCGTGAACGCCCGCGCCGGCGCCGTAGGCCAGCAGAGCCAGGGTCAGGAAGGCCAGCGGGTAGAGGCCGGACGCCGGCAGCGCGACCCGGCGCAGCACCCACGCCCCGGCGAAGCCGATCGCCAGGCCGACCAGCACGCCGGCGACCAGCTCGTAGACGATGATGCCGGCCACGGCGGGGCGCCGTACTCCGCGACCGCGCCGGTCGAGATCAGCGTCACCAGCACCACGGTGGGGGCGTCGTTGAGCCCGGACTCGCCTCCAGGCGCCGACCAGCCGCTGCGGCAGCGGCACCACCCGCAGCACCGAGAACACCGCGGCGGCATCGGTCGGCGACGTGACCGCGCCGAGCAGGACCGCGAGCTCCCACGGCATCCCCAGCAGGTAATGCCCGGCGACCGCGACCACCGAGACCGACACCGCGACCCCGACCGTGGCCAGCAGGAAGCCGAGCCGCATCGACGGCCGCACCTCCCGCCACGAGGTGGTGAGACCACCCTCGGCCAGGATCAGCGCCAGCGCGCCGAAGCCGATCGCGTGCGCGACCTCGGGGTTGTCGAACTGGATGCCGGCGCCGCGCTCCCCGAGCGCGACCCCCATCAGGAGGTAGATCAGCAGGCTCGGCAGCCCGGCTCGCGAGGACAGCCGGACGGCCAGGATGGCCAGGAACGTGACCGCGGCGCCCACCAGCACGAACGTGTCGAGCTGGTGGAGGTCGAAGGTCACGAGGCTCCTTCGGCGGCGCGCGGGCGGTGAGCACGATCCTATCGGGGCCGAGAGTGCGTCCCTGCATCGGTGGTCCGGGGGTGGATGGCGAGCGGCCGCGCCGAGGGGGCACGATGGCGGCATGAGCGGCGACACGACCGAGCGGTACGCCGTCGCCGCGCGCGCCGCCGTACCCCCGTTCCACGTGATGGACCTGCTCGCCGCCGCGGCGGCCCGCCAGGCCTCGCACGGCGACCTGGTCAACCTGGTGGCCGGACAGCCGATGACCGGGGCGCCGGAGCCGGTGCGCCGCGAGGCGATCCGGCTGCTGGAGTCGGGCGACCCGCTGGGCTACACCGTGGCCACCGGCATCCCCGAGCTGCGCGCCGCGATCGCCGGGCACCACCGACGCGCGCACGGCATCGAGGTGAGCCCCGACGACGTGGTGGTCACGACGGGCTCGTCCGGAGGCTTCCTGCTGGCCTTCCTCGCGGCCTTCGACGTAGGCGACCGGGTGGCGATGGCACGGCCCGGCTATGCCTGCTACCGCAACGTGCTCGCCGCGCTCGGCTGCGAGGTCGTCGAGATCCCGACCGGGCCCGACGACCGGTTCCAGCCGACGGTCGCGCAGGTGGAGGAGCTGGTCGCCCGCACCGGGCCGATCGCCGGCCTCGTGGTCGCCTCACCGGCCAACCCGACCGGCACCATGCTGCTGCCCGAGGAGCTGGCCGCCCTGGCCCGCTGGTGCGAGGAGCACGGCGTCCAGCTGGTGTCCGACGAGATCTACCACGGCATCGAGTACGCCCCGCTCGACGGCGACGAGGCACTGGCCCGCAGCGCCTGGGAGACCTCCCGCGAGGCGATCGTGTTCTCGTCGTTCTCGAAGTACTTCTCGATGACCGGCTGGCGGATCGGCTGGATGCTGGTGCCCGAGCGACTGCGCCGCGCGGTCGACGTGCTCACCGGCAACTTCACCATCTGCCCGCCGGTGATCGCCCAGCGCGCCTGTCTCGCGGCCTTCGACGACGCGTCGTACGCCGAGCTCGACGGCCACGTCCGCCGCTACGCCGTCAACCGGCGGCTGCTGCTCGAGGGCCTGCCCCGGCTGGGCATCGACCGGCTCGCCCCGGCCGACGGCGCGTTCTACGTGTACGCCGACCTCGGCCACCTCACCGACGACTCGATGGCCTGGTGCCACCGCACGCTGGCCGAGACCGGCGTCGCGCTCACCCCCGGGGTCGACTTCGACCCCGAGCACGGTCACCGCTTCGTGCGGTTCAGCTTCGCCGGCACCACCGAGGACATCCACGAGGCGCTCGACCGGCTTGGTCGCTACCTCGGCTGACCTCGTCGGCCGGCGACGTCAGGAAACCGTCGCCGTGGCGAGGTGGGTGGCGATGTCGTAGGAGATCGTGACGGTCGCCCCCTCAGTCACGGACAGCGGGATGTTGGGGCCGTTGGCCACGCCGCCGGCGCCGTAGTTCTCGTCCCACGACAGGCCGTGCGCGACCTTGAACTCGTAGTCGCCGGCCGGGAGCAGCGTGGTCACCCAGGTGTAGGTGCCGTCGCCGTCGGGGTCCTGCAGCCACGGTCGCATGCAGTCGGGCTGCCAGTCGCCCGGGCAGCCCAGCGCGCTCTGGTAGCTGCCGGGTGCGGTGATGATCGGCCCCTGCGCGTCGCTGGTCACCCAGTGCGTGCCGTGGTCGTAGTAGAACGTCACGGGGGCCGCCGTGGTGGTCAGGTCGATGTTGGGCCCGTCCGGGACCGCGCCGGCGCCGTAGTTCTCCTCCCACGACTTGTTGATGGCGACCTTGTAGCCCCAGCCGCCGGCCGGGAGGGTGTAGGTGCCCTTCCAGATCTGGTCGTCGGGATCGAGCGCGAGCTGCGCCTGGTCGCAGTCGGGCGCCCAGTCGGTCGCGCAGCCCATGGCCGTGTTCAGCGTGCCCGGGACGCTGACGTTGTCGGGCTGCACCACGACGCCGCCGCCACCGCCGGTGGGCGGCTTGGGCGGGTCGCCCACGACGGCCGAGGTCGACGCCGCCGACAGGTGACCGCGCGGGTCGCGGACGACGGCGCGGTACTCCAGCACGGTGCCCTTGGTCAGCCCGGTGACGTCGTGGAAGACCCGGTAGGGCGCGTTGTCGTCGACGCCGAGCTTGGTCCAGTCGCGGGTGCCGACCGGGCGGTAGGAGAACGACACCTGGTTGAGGCCCGCAGCGCCGGTTCCGGTCAGGTCCACGCCCACCTCCGCACGGCCGCCGACCGTGCCGGTGGTCGGGGTGCGGAAGGTGACCGCCGGCGCCTGCTTGCCGACGTCCATCGGCTTGCTGGCGCGGAACACCACCGCGGACAGCGGCGGCACGGTCACGGTGACGGACCCGTCGGCGCCGGACCGCACCGAGCGGCGGCTGCCGTAGACCGGCTTGAAGGTCGCCCGGGAGGTGCCGGTCACGAACGTCGCCGACGACTCGGTGGCGGCGTTGTTGAGCGCGACGACGTACTCCCGCGGATGCTTGCTGCGCGAGACGCGGGAGAACGCGAAGACCCCAGCCTCGTCAGCGGCGTAGCGCGGCAGCTGCGCCCCGTTGGCGAGCGCCACGTTGCTGCGGCGCAGGTGGGACAGCGACCGGATCTGACGGTAGAGCGGGTGCGAGGGGTCGAAGCGGTCCAGCGACCCGGACGGCCCGGCGAGCACCTTCTCGGTGGCGTACTGGTCGGTCTGGGTGGCGAACATGTCCTCGCGCGCGTCCTTGTCGCCGCCGAGGCCGATGAAGCCCTGCTCGTCGCCGTAGTAGACGACCGGCTGGCCGCGGGTGAGGTACATCAGGTCGTTGGCGAGCTCGACCCGCGCCAGCAGGTCGGCGTCGTCGCTGGCGGCGCCCTGCAGCATCATCGCGACCCGGCCCATGTCGTGGTTCCCGAGGAACGTGGGGAGCTGGTAGGCGTTGGAGTCGGTGTCGGTGTAGTAGTCGTCCAGGGCATAGAAGTCGGCCATCTTCGTCGGCTCGGAGCCGGAGGCGAACGGCACCGCCTTGGCCTGGAAGCCGAAGTCGAGGGTGGCCTGCAGCCGGCCGTTGGTCGTGAAGGTCGAGAGGTACGCCGGGTTGCCGTCGTAGACCTCGCCGAACATGAAGAAGTCGTCGTTGCCCAGGCCGTGGGCGTAGTCGAGCAGGGCCGGCGAGAACTGCTGCCAGAACTCGATGTTGACGTGCTTCACGGTGTCGATGCGGAAGCCGTCGATGCCGAGGTCGGCCCAGGACTCGTAGACCTTGGTCATCCCGTCGACCACCTCGGGCCGCTCGGTGAACAGGTCGTCGAGGCCGACGAAGTCACCCCACTCGCTCGACTCGCCGGCGAAGGTCGAGTCGCCGCGGTTGTGGTACATCGTCACGTCGTTGAGCCACGCCGGCACCTTGACCGTCGCGTCGGCCGGCGTCGGGAAGACCGGGTGGTAGGGGAACGACACGTTCGGGTCGAGCGCCGGGAAGTCCGCCGAGCCGGCGACGGCATGCGGGTCGAACACGTTGCCGTCGGCGTCGCGGTAGGGGCTGGTGGTCGAGGGGATGTAGCCGTAGGTGCCCTCCTGGTAGGAGATCACGTCGGCCGTGTGGTTGGTGATGATGTCGAAGAACACCTTCATGCCCTTGGCGTGCGCCTGGTCGATGAGGTTCTTCATGTCGTCGTTGGTGCCGAGGTGCGGGTCGATCTGGGTGAAGTCGGTGATCCAGTAGCCGTGGTAGCCCGCGCTCACGTTGGCGCCCGTGCCCTGGACGGGACGGTTCTTGAACGACGGGGTCAGCCAGATGGCAGTGGTGCCGAGCCCCTTGATGTAGTCGAGGTGGCTGGTCACTCCCTTGAGGTCGCCACCGTGGTAGAAGCCCTTGTCCGTGGGGTCGAAGCCGGTCTCGAGCCGGCCTCCGGTCAGGCCGCCGAGGTCGTTGCCGGTGTCGCCGTTGGCGAAGCGGTCGGCCATCAGGAAGTAGAACCGCTCCTTGGTCAGCGAGGAGCGGAGCGAGGTGCCGGAGCGGCCCCAGTCGCCGCGGGTCGGACCGCCGAGCACCTCGGCCCGCACGGTGAGCAGGTGGGTGGCCTCGTCGAAGGAGAAGGTCAGCCGGGCGTCGCCCTCGAGGACGAGTGGGAGGTTGGGACCGTCGGCGACGCCGCCCGCGCCGTAGTTCTCGTCCCAGCCGTCGTTGACCGCGATCTTCATCTCATAGCTGCCGGCCGGCACGTCATAGGCACCGCTCCAGACGCCGGTGGCCGGGTCGAGCGTCAGGTGGGTGGCCGCACAGGCGGGGTCCCAGTCGGTCGGACACCCCAGCGCGGCCTGCAGGCTGCCGACCAGGGTGACGCTGTCGGTCGCGGCGCGCGAGGGTCCACTCGGCAGCACCACGAGGGCAGCGACCAGCGCTGACGCGAACGCTGCCCAGAGTGCGGCCGGCAGGCGCAAGGTGGCGGACGGACGGCGGCGAGACGGCATCACGGACTCCCATGCACTAGGCCCCCGAGACGGGGCGGCGTGTGTCGGCCCTCACAACTGGCCGTCTCCGCACCGTAGCGGGGTGGCGCGGTGCTGTGAACCCCGCGTCGAGCTCCCCGAAGGCGGCTCATCCCCAGGCGCGCGGTGCCGTGGTTTGTGGTCGCGCTCGGCGGGGCAGGAACACCAGCACGCGAGAGAGGTGGGGCGATGTATGGCGACACGACGGTGATCCGCGGCCTCGGAACCCGCATGCGGGACCAGGCGGAGGACCTGCGCGGCCAGGCCGACGAGCTGCTGGCCCGGGCCGAGGGGGTGGCCTGGCAGGGCTGGGCGGCCGACGCGATGCGCACCCACGCGCGCGACCGGGTCGCCGCGCTGCGCACCACCGCGACGGCCCACGACGACGCCGCCGGCGCGCTCGACCACCACGCCGCCGAGGTCGACCGTCTCACCGCGCTGATCGCGGCCCTCGAGCAGCGGGCCCGCCGGCTGATCGCCGCCGCCCGCGACCGGCTGGCGGCGCTGGCGCATCGTCTGCTCGACGGCCTCGCCGGTCCGCTGCCGGACCCCCTCGACCAGCTGCTCGACCGGTTCGTCCCACCGCCCAGCGGCCACCGCGACTGGCTCGACGTCGACCTCCCGGGGCTGCACCGGTGAGCGCCACGAGGGTCCGGCTCGGGGCACCCCCGACGCCGCGACAGCAGCTCGCCGACCTGCCGATGCGACTGCCGCTCAGCCCTGGCGCCGTCGCGTGGCTGGCCACCGCCGCCGGCGTGGAGCTGCCCTGGCACCGACCCACCACCCCCTCACTGCTGACCACTCGGCTGTCGGGGCCGGGAGCCTCGCCGCCGATCGCCACCGACGAGGCGGCGCGGGCCGAGCTGCGTGGTCTCGGGGCGCTCGACCGCGACGGGCGGGTGCGGCCGACGGTGCTCACCGCACTCGCGGCCTTCGCCCGCGCCGAGACGACCGTCGACGTCGTGCTGGTCCGCCGGCTGTCCGCAGGTCCGGTGAGCCTGCATGCCTGGCACCGCCGGTGGGGCGACCGGGTCACCTGGCTCACCGCGGCCGGTGGCGCTGTCGAGCTCGGCTGGTGCGGCCTCGGCCACTGGCACGCCCAGCTGACGGCCCTGCCCGCCGGCGCTCAGCAGGGACCGCGCGACCGGTGCGGTCCCGGGCCTCGGGTCGGGTTGACCCTTCCCCTCCCCCTGGTGCTGGGCACCGGCACCGCCGCCACCGAGGGTCGGGCCGACTTGCTGGAGGAGCTGCTGAGCCGTCCCGACGCGACCGGGGAGACCGAGCAGCTCCGGCTGCTTCACGAGGGTGCGAGCGCCCGGCTGCGCGCGACCGTGGCGGGCCACGGCCCGGCCGGCGACCGGCGGCTCGGCATCGTGAGCTGGCTGCGCTACGACGACGGCTGGCGGTCCCTGACCCCGGTCCACCGCGACGGCCAGGCCTTCGTCCGGGTCGACCCGGTGCCGCCGACCCGGCTCGGCACCGAGGTGGCCCGCCTGCTGCGTGGGGTGGCCGGCCGATGACCCCCGACCACGACGGCACGATCACGCCGGTCCCACCCGGCGAGGTGCGCGGCGGCGCCGCCGGCCTGGCCGCGCAGTACGCCGAGATGCGCGCCCTCGCCACGGCGTACGACACCGCGGGCAACCGGCAGCGCGACCAGGCCGGGCTCGGCAGTCGGGTGCTGGCCGACACCGACCTGCTGCAGTCGGCGCTGCTCTCGCCGTTGACCTTCGCCGACGCCGAGGCCGCGGTGCTCGCCGCCACCCTCGGGCCCGACGGTCTGCTGGTCGCCTCGCTGGCCTGGGAGGCCGACGCGCTGCTGGTCCGGGTGACCATCGAGGCGTTCGAGTCGACCGACGAGCTGGTCCGGCTCACCTTCGAGGTCGTCGACTACTCCCTCGGCCGGCTCGCGGGGTTCGCCCTCGGCGCGGCCTTCGTGACCGCCGCCGCCACCGCGCCCCTGTGGCTCCCCCCGCTGGCTCTCGACGCCGCGGGCGCCGCGACCATCTACGGTCTGCTGCCGCCGGCGCTCCAGGAGCGGCTGCGCAAGGCCGGCGGCCGGCTCACCGACGACCTCACCGACGACGTGCAGCAGTGGCTGGTCGACCACCCCGGGGCCGTGCAGCACCTCGTCAACGGCGGCGGTGGCGTCATCGACGGCTTCTGGGACGGGGTGACCCCGGGGCCGTGGGGGTTCCCGCCGGTCACGCCGACCACCGAGGACGCCGCCGGTCTGCTCGCGGGGCTCTACCCGCCCGACGGGCCGCCGCACGTCGACGTCCGCGACGACCTGTCGAGCCTCGGCGGCAGCCAGCCGGTGCCCGGCAGCCTGGCCGACGTGATGACCCATCTCGACCAGGTCAATGGATGGTCCGACGCCGACCATCCCGCCGACAACGGCACCATCGAGATCCAGACGTGGACCGGTGGCGACGGCGTGCCTCACCACATCGTCTATCTCCCCGGCACCGACGACCTGACCACGCTGCCGTGGACGGCCGACGACGACGTCCGCGACCTGCCGACCAACCTCCTGGCCCTCAACGGACAGAGCACCACCTACGCCGAGGGCATCCTCTCGGCGATGCACCAGGCCGGCATCGCCCCCACCGACACGGTGATGCTGGCCGGCCACTCGCAGGGAGGCATCGAGGCCGCGTGGATCGCCTCGCACAGCCAGGAGTTCCACGTCACCCAGGTGGTGACGGCAGGGTCCCCCGTCGCGGGCCTCGGCGACTACCCACCCGGCACCCAGGTTCTCTCGCTCGAGCACCACGGCGACGTGGTCCCGTTGCTCGACGGGGAGGACAACTCCGACGCCGCCAACCACGTGACCGTCACCTTCGACGACCACGAGACCAGCGTCGGCGGCAACCATGCGCTGTCCCACTACGTCAACGGCGCGGCCGGTGTCGACGCCTCGACGCACCCCTCGCTGACGGCCGCGCTCGCCGACCTCCACGACGACGGCTTCCTGACCGGCGAGACCACCGACGTGGCCTACCAGGCGTTCCAGATCACCCGGCGGCCCTGAGCCTCGGGGCCGAGGCTGGCTACCCTGACGCACACCGACACGACGCGCGGAGGGGAGACGGCGGTGTACGGCGACCCCGAGGTGATGCGGCATCGCGCCACCGAGCTGCGCGAGCAGGCCACCGAGCTGCGCCGGCTGGCCGACCGCCTCGTCGGCCAGGCCGAGACCGTCGCGTGGACCGGCCGGGCCGCCGTCGCCATGCGCGAGCGGATCCGCGACCGCGCAGCCCGGCTGCGCGACCTGGCCGGCGGCCACGAGGAGGCCGCGACGCTGCTCGACCGGCATCGCGAGGAGGTCGAGCGGCTCACCGAGCTGATCGCCGAGCGGGAGCGTCGCACCCGACCGGACGCGCCCGGGCCGCTGCCACCCTCCGGGCACCGCGACTGGCTGAACTACGTCGGGACCTCGGCGACGGCCCCGCCGGACGACGTCCCTCGTGACACCGGAGGTGCGCCGTGACCGTCGTCGACCTCACCACCACCCCCGCGCCCGAGCCGGCCGGGCTGCTGGACGGGCTGCCCCGCCGGGTCGGCCTCACCCTGGCCGAGCTGCGGCATGCCGCCCGGCTCGCGGGCGGTGCGCCCCTCCCCTTCGACGACGCGGCGACGGCCGGCGGCGTCGCACCCGGCGGGCGGCCGGCAGACCGGTTGGCCGACCGGCTGGGCGAGGAGGCGACCGGCGCCGCGGGGCCGGCGTACGACCGGATCGTGGCGGGCCTCCCCGACCCCGCCTCGTCGCTCGGCCGGCGCGGGCTGGCCCAGGGCACGGCCCTCGACGCCGGGCTCGCCGGCGCCCTCGGACTGCTCGCCACACCGAGGCTGGCCGTCGACCTCGACCTCGCCACGCCGACCGGACGGGTGCGGTCGTGGCACCGACAGCGGGGCCCGGCCGTCGCGACCCTGTCGACGGCCGACGGGGTGCTCTTCGAGGTCGCGTGGTGCCACGCGAGCCAGTGGACCGACGAGCTGGCCCGGGTGGCGACGGTGCCCGAGCTGCCGACGGGGCCCGAGGAGCCGGACGAGCGCGCGCGACGGACCGTGCTGCTGCCCTTCGAGCTGGCCGACGCGGCAACCGAGGCCCAGACCGCGGGGAGGCACGACGTGCTGCCGGCGTTGCTCGACCAGGCCGGGCCGGTCACCGACGTCCAGGGCCGCGCCCTCGAGCGGGCCGAGGCACTCGCCGCGCTGTCGGGGCTGGCGGCCGCCACCCACGGGCGGCTCCGCGCGCTCGCCACCGACGTCACCCGGACCGACGCGCTGCCCGTCGCCACCGTCGCCTGGCTGCTCGGCGACCGGGGCTGGCTGGCACTCGAGCCGGCCTCGGGAGCAACCGCCACGCTGCGCCTCGCGCCCGTGCGGCCCGTCGACCTCGGCGGTGCCCTCGCCCCCGCCCTGGCCGCCGTGACCTCCGCCGGGGCGGCGTCGTGACCGGGGTGCCGGGGGCCACCGACGGCTTCGAGCAGATGATGGCGCTGGCCGACGTGTTCGACGCCACCGGGGCCGAGCTGCGCCATCGCGCCCGGCTCGGGACCGACGTCCTGGCCGACCCCGACATCGAGCCGTCCGCCGCGCTCAGCCCGCGCACCTTCGAGGCGCTCGAGACGGCGCTGCGCGCCCTCTCGACCGGCAAGGCCGGGCTGCAGACCCGCTCGGTCGAGCTGGACGCCGACGCGTTCGTGGTGCGGGCGACGGTGCTGACCTACCGCTGGATCGAGGAGCTGCAGGAGGCGGCGTACTCCACCCTCGGCCGGATCGCCGGGCGCGCCGTCGGCTACCTCGCCCCCCAGGTCGCGCTGGGCGGGGCGATCGTGTCGGCCGGTCTGATCGAGACCGAGTCGATGGAGCGCGACGACGTCGCGGCCTATCTCTCCGAGCTCGCGGAGCAGAACCCCGAGCTGCGTGAGCACCTCACCAGCGGAGGAGGCGGGCTGCTGGAGAGTCTGCAGATGCGTGGCCTCCTCACCACCGGACTGTCGGCCGACGAGACCCCGGGACTGGCCGCGGAGGGGCTCGACCGGCTGGGGCTGTCGGCGCTGCCGGTCTCGCCCTCGGCCGCGGTGCGCGATGTCGCGGGGGCCGTGCTCGGGAGTGCCGAGCACGACGGGGCCACCGAGGTCGCGGAGGGCAGGCCCCGCGGCCTCGCGGATCTGGTCGACGGACTGCTGGCCGCGACGAGCCGGGTGGTGGTGGCCCGCGTCGCCGAGGGGCGGTACGTCGCCTGGCTGCCCGGCCCGCACGTCGGGCTGCGCGGGCTGCGGTTGGTGGGGGACGAGGGTGACTACCCCTCGGCGGTGGTCGAGGCGCTGGCCGACGCGACGGCCGGCGACGAGGACGCGCGGGTGCTGCTGGTCGGACTGGCACAGGGCGGCGTCGCGGCCGCCGCGGTCGCGGCCGCCGAGCACGAGGGCTTCACGGTCGACCAGGTCGTGGTCGCCGGCTCCCCCGCGGCGCAGGTGCCGCGGCTCCCCGACCACGTGCGGCTGCTGGCGCTGGAGGAGCGGAGCGACCCGGTGGCGCTGCTCGGAGCCGTGCTGCATGCCGGTGACGAACGCCGGGTCACCGTGGTCTTCGAGTCCCGCGAGCCCGGACCCTCGGCCTACGCCGAGGGCGCGCGGGTCGCCGATGCGGCCGCCGACCCCGTGCTGCGCGCCGAGTTCGCGCGGCTCCGCCAGACGGGCTTCCTGGGCTGAGCCGCTCTCAGCGGGGCTTCAGCGGGGCCGCCGTACCGTCGGAGAAGTGCCGACGACCGTTGCTCGCACCAGCCGTGACCAGGCCGCGCAACCGTCGGGGACGGGGTCCTCGGGGATGCGGGTGGTCGTGCTGGTCGCCGTCGCGACGGCCCTGCTGCGGGTGCCCTTCCTGGCCCGCCAGGAGTATCCCGACGAGGGCGGTCTGCTGGTGGTCGCCCGCCACTGGACCAGCCTCGGTCCGTACCTCTACGGCTCGCTGTTCGTCGACCGGCCGCCGGCGCTGGTGGCGGTCTTCAAGGTGGCCGATCTCGCGGGTGGTCTGACCGCGCTCCGCCTGCTGGGCCTGCTCCTGGCCGGCGCCTCGGTGCTGCTGGCCGGCATGGCCGGCTCGGCGGTCGGCGGCCGCCGTGGGGCGATCGCGGCCGCTGCCACCGCGGCGATCCTGCTCAGCAACCCGATGCTCGGCAGCCATGAGGTCAACGCCGAGCTGGTCGGGCTGCCGTGGGTGCTGGGCGCGGTGGTGCTCGGGCTGCACGCCCGCCACCGGGTCGGCCCCTGGCCGTGGCTGGTGGCCGGGGCGCTCGCCGGCGTGGCCCCGCTGGTGAAGCAGAACCTCCTCGACGGGCTCGCCTTCCTGGTGGTGCTGGCCGTCGCGGACGCCCTGCGGGAGCGGCACGGATGGCGGGTGGGCGTGCTCCGGGTGGCCGCGACCGCGGCCGGCGCCCTGGCTCCGGCGCTCGTGACGGTCGCCTGGGCCGCCACCGGGCCGGGGCTCGCCCCGCTGTGGGAGGCCGTCGTCACCTTCCGGGTCTCGGCCTCCGAGGTGCTCGCCCAGACCAGCTCCCCGGCCAACGACCATCGGGTCCGGCTGCTGCTGCTCATCGCCGTGCTGAGCGGACTCGTGCCGCTGCTGCTCACCGCGATCTGGCGGCTGCGACGAGCCTCGCCCCGGAACCCGGTCCTGCTCGCCGGTGCGGCGCTGCTGCTGGTGGAGCTGGTGGGGGTCGTGGGCGGTGGCAGCTATTGGGACCACTATCTGCTGGCCACCATCCCAGGGGTGGCGCTGTTGGTCGCCCTGGCGACCCGGCCGCCCGGGCAGCGGCTGCTCACCGGCGTGCTCGCCGGCTCCCTCGTCTCCGCGCTGGTGGCCGGGGGCGTGACCCTGATCGCCGAGACCGAGCGGTCGCTGGGCCGGGAGGCGACGATGGCCGCGTGGCTGCGCGAGGCACGACAGCCCGGCGACACCGGCCTGGTCATCCACGGCCAGCCGCAGGTGCTGGAGCGGGCCGGGCTGCGGCCGGCGTACCCGTTCCTGTGGAGCCTGCCGACCCGGGTGATGGACCCCGAGCTGGCGCGGATGACGGCGACGCTCGACTCACCCGGCGGCCCCGACTGGGTGGTCCAGCTCGGCTCGATCGACACCTGGTCGCTGGACCCGACGGGTCGGGCCCAGCAGGCGCTCGACGCGCACTACCGCCCGGTGGCGAACGTCTGCGGCTTCCCGGTGCTGCTGCGCCAGGGCGTGCAGCGCACCCTGCCTCCGCCCCCGGACTGCTGACGGGCTCGCCACTCGGTGTGGCAGGGGCCACCCTTCCGGCACGAGGACCGAGGGGGCAGGATGGAGGCGTGAGCGATGTCGCCGTGCTGTCGGACTCCCAGTGCCTCGAGCTGCTCCGGGGCGAGCAGGTCGGCCGGGTCGCGCTCTGCACGGTCGACGGGCCCCAGGTGTTCCCCGTCAACTTCACCCTGACCGACGACTCGGTGGTCTTCCGGACCACGGCCTACAGCGTGCTGGGCACCCACGCCTGGCAGTCCCGGCTGGCCTTCGAGGTCGACCAGATCGACACCGAACGGCGCAGCGGATGGAGCGTGGTCGCCTCCGGGCCCGGAGCCCAGGTGCGGCCCGGCCCCGAGCTCGACGACATCGTGCGGACCTGGAACCCCGACCCGTGGGCCGGCGGCACCCGCCCGCTCTACGTGCGGCTGCGGTGGGACACCCTGTCGGGGCGGCGGATCGGCCCTGCCTAGGTCGTTCGCGTCGCCGGTCACCGGATGACGAAACCCCGCCCGGACGGACCGGACGGGGTCCCGCCTCAGCTGGCGGTGGCGGAGGGATTTGAACCCTCGGTGGGCTTGCACCCACAAACGCTTTCGAGGCGTTCTCCTTAGGCCGCTCGGACACGCCACCGCCGACGAGGGTACCGGAGCGGCACCGGCCCGCCGAATCGGCCGGACCGCCGACGGTGGCTCGCGGAGCCGGGTCAGCCGCTGTCGCGCTGGGCCGCGAAGAACTCCTCCAGCAGCGCCGCGGACTCCTCGGCGAGCACGCCGGTCACCACCTCGGGTCGGTGGTTGAGACGGCGGTCGCGGACGACGTCCCAGAGGCTGCCGACGGCGCCCGCCTTGTCGTCGTACGCCGCGAACACGACGCGCTCGACCCGGGACAGCACGGCGGCGCCCGCGCACATGGTGCACGGCTCGAGCGTCACCACGAGCGTGCAGCCCTCCAGCCGCCACTCACCCCGCCGCGCCGCCGCGGCCCGCAGCGCGACGACCTCGGCGTGGCCGGTGGGGTCGTGGGCCGCCTCCCGCACGTTGTGGCCCGAGCCGAGCACCCGGCCGTCGGGATCGAGGACGACGGCGCCGATCGGCACGTCGCCGGTCGCGAGCGCTGCCCGCGCCTCGTCGAGCGCGAGCCGCATCGGGTCGCCCCAACGAGCGACGGCGGGGTCGGTCATCCTCGCCTCAGGCCGGGCTGAGCCCGACGGCCGCGTCGAACAGGGCGCCGAAGCCGAGCCGGCGGGCCACCTCGGACAGCACCTCGTCGGGATAGAGGTCCTCGGCGTCCTCGTCGAGCAGCGCGCCGAGGTCCATCGCGCTCATCCCGAGGTCGCCCAGGATGTCGAGGTCACCGGCCGGCGCGGGCTCGTCGTCGTCCTCCGGCGTGGGCAGCCCGAGGTGCTCGACGGCCGACGAGGCGAGCTCCCACTCCTCGGCCGCCGTCACGTCCGAGAGCAGCAGCCGCACGTGCGGGCCGGCCACCCGCACCACCAGGAAGAAGTCCTCGTCGACGCCGACGAGACCCAACGCACCGAAGTCGCCGGGGAACCGACGCAGCGCGCCCGCGAAGGTGTCGAGGTCATCGAGCACGGCATGGGCGACCTCCTCCAGCGCCCAGACGCCCTCCTCGCGGTAGGCGGCGAACGCGAAGTCGATCCCCTCGAGCTGCTCGATGGTCACGACTCCAGGGTGACAGACGGCCCCGGCCGCGCCAAGCCGTTTCGACGGCGTCGGGTCACCGGCGGGTCGGGCGTGGAACCGGCCTTCGCCCAGGGCCGTCGGCGGCACTAGGGTGCCGGTCATGCGCACCCTCGTCGTCGACCACCCGCTCGTGTCCCACAAGCTCACCGCGCTGCGCAAGGAGACGACCGACACTCCGACGTTCCGGAGGCTCGCCGACCAGCTGGTCACGCTGCTCGCCTACGAGGCGACGCGCGACGTCCGCGTCGAGGCGATCGACATCCAGACCCCGGTGGCGCCGACCACCGGCGTACGCCTCCGCTCACCGCAGCCGCTGGTGGTCCCGATCCTGCGCGCCGGCCTCGGGATGCTCGACGGGATGCTGCGACTGCTGCCGACCGCCGAGGTCGGCTTCCTCGGCATGATGCGCAACGAGGAGACCCTCGAGGCGTCGACGTACGCCGAGCGGTTGCCCGACGACCTCTCCGGGCGGCAGTGCTACGTCCTGGACCCGATGCTGGCCACCGGCGGCACCCTGGCCGCGGCCATCCACTTCCTCACCGACCGGGGTGCCGACGACATCACCGCGATCTGCCTGCTGGCCGCGCCCGAGGGCTGCGCCCGCCTGGAGCAGGAGCTCGACGGCCTCGACGTCCCCGTCACCGTCGTCACCGCCGCGATGGACGAGCGGCTCAACGAGAAGGGCTACATCGTGCCCGGCCTCGGCGACGCCGGCGATCGCCTCTACGGCAGCGCCGGCTCGCACTGACCGCCCCCTCCCCCGCGGGTCGTGTGTCCCAGCCGTCGTAGTCCCCGCGGGGACGGTCACACAACCCACCTCCCCCGCGGGTCGTGTGTCCCAGCCGTCGTAGTCCCGCGCGGGCCGCCACAACCCGCCGCCCGCGGGTTGTGTGTCCCAGCCGTCGTAGTCCCCGCGGGCACGCGCACACAACCCCACCCAGGCCGACCGATCGGCCGAGCAGAGGCACAGACCTCAGGCGGCGCGGACGAGCGGCACACCCAGGGCGACCAGGTCGGCCATCACCTGGTGCGGCTCGTCACGCAGCTCCACTGCCGTGCAGCGCACGATCACCCGCCCCGGCACCGTGAGCCGGCGTTGGCGGCGCATGTCGTCGGCATAGGTAGCGACGTCGAGATGGAAGGCGCCATCGACCTCGAGAACGAGCAGCCTCCCGTCGGGCAGGTCCCACTCGCAGTCGGTGTAGCGCCGGCGGCCACTGCGGTCCGTCCGCACCTGCTGACGCCTGGGAAGCGCGACTCCCGCGCGCCGGCACGCACGTCGTACGTCGATCTCGGCGACCGACTGCGCGCCCCCGGCAAGATCGCCGATGAGTCGTCGGAAATGGCGACTCCGCCTCAACGGCGGCAGGGCATCGACCGCTTCGGCGTAGCGCGCCGGCGTGGTGAGCCGCTGTTGCACCGTGGCGGCGATCGCTCCCTGACCGGTGCGCAGCTCGCATGAGTAGGCCGCGAACAGCAGCACGGCCTGCTCGAGCCGCATCGTCGGGATCGCGAGGTGGCCGGCGACCCAGATCGGGTAGGGACGTCGACTGCGGAAGAACTTCACCCCCGGGAGCGGCGGAGGCACGTGCTGGTCGTTGACCACCACGGTGATCTCGTCTCGATGCCAGCCGCGCAGGCCGTGCAGCTCTCCACTCGTGAGCGCGCCGAGCACCGCCCGGGGCCCACCGTGCAGCACGGCGACCCAGAGCCTCTGCTCCCAGGACAAGGGGCCCGTGGTCGTGGTCAGCACGGTCGGCGTCCGCTCCGCCCATCGCCCTACGCGCAGGTGGTGGCGCACGGTGGACTCGGTCACTCCGAGTGCTCGCAGCTGTCGTCTCGCCAGCACCCCGGTCTGCCGCTCGGCGAGGGGCGCCCATCGTCGGTCGTCCATGCCAGGGAGCATGCCCACCCGAGCGACTGCCCGCGTCGGCCCTCCACAGGTGCCGTCCCAGACTCGGGCGGGTTGTGTGTCCCAGCCGTCGTAGTCCCCGCGGGGACGGTCACACAGCCCGCGCAGCGGAGTGAGTCGTGTGATCGGCCCGGCGCGGAGGACGACGGCTGGGACACACAACCCCCAGGGCGGGGGGAACCCACCACCTTTAGTACGTTGAAGGCCGGGCGTGCCGTCGATGGCCACCCCTCGAGCAGGACCCCCAGGAGGGCAGCGTGCGCATCGGCATCCCCCGCGAGTCCCAGGACGGCCAGACCCTGGTCGCGGCGACGGCGAAGACGGCTCAGCAGCTGGCCGGGCTCGGCTACGACGTGGTGGTCGAGGCGGGCGCCGGAGCCCATGCCGACCAGCCGGACGCGGCGTACGCCGACGCCGGGATCACCCTCGGCTCCGACGGCGACGTGTGGGGCAGCGACATCGTGGTCAAGGTCGACGCTCCCTCCGACGCCGAGATCGGCAGGCTCCAGCAGGGCGCCACGGTCGTGTCGCTGATGGCGCCGGCCCGCAGCCCCGAGCTGCTGGAGCGGTTGCAGGCAGCCGGGGTGACCGGGCTCGCCATGGACGCAGTGCCGCGGATCTCCCGGGCCCAGTCGATGGACGTGCTGTCGTCGATGGCCAACGTCGCGGGCTACCGCGCGGTGATCGAGGCGGCGCATGCGTTCGGCCGCCAGTTCACCGGACAGGTCACGGCGGCCGGCAAGGTGCCGCCGGCGCGGGTGTTCGTGGTCGGTGCCGGCGTCGCGGGACTGGCCGCGATCGGGGCGGCCGGCTCGATGGGCGCCATCGTGCGCGCCTTCGATGTCCGCCCCGAGGTGGCCGAGCAGGTCGAGTCGATGGGTGCCGAGTTCGTCACCGTCGACATGGAGCAGGAGGTCTCCTCCGACGGCTACGCCAAGGAGATGACCGCCGAGCAGGAGGCCGCCACCGCGGCGATGTACGACGAGGAGGCGAGGGCCGCCGACATCGTCATCACCACCGCCCTGATCCCCGGGCGACCGGCGCCGCTGCTCGTCAAGGAGGAGACGGTGGCCGGCATGCGGCCGGGCACCGTGGTCGTCGACATGGCCGCCGCCAACGGCGGCAACGTGGCCGGCACCGTCGCGGGCGAGAAGGTCGTCACCGCGGGCGGGGTCACGATCATCGGCTACACCGACCTCGCCGGACGGCTCCCGGCGCAGACCTCCCAGCTCTACGGCACCAACATCGTCAACCTGTTCAAGCTGCTCACCCCCGAGAAGGACGGGCAGCTGACCCTCGACATGGACGACGTGGTCCAGCGCGGGATCACCGTGGTCAAGGACGGCGAGCCGATGTGGCCACCGCCGCCGGTGCAGGTCTCGGCCGCGCCCGCGGCGGCCCCGGTGGCGGAGCCGGAGGACCCGGCCGTCCGGGCCGCCCGCGAGGCCGCCGAGGCACACAGCCGCACCCAGCGCCGGCTGGTGATGTCGGCCGTCGCGGCCGCCCTGGTCGTCGCGGCGGTGACCTGGTCGCCGCCGAGCTTCACCGGCTACTTCACGGTGTTCGCGCTCGCGGTCGTGGTCGGGTTCTACGTCATCAGCGGGGTCTCCCACTCGCTGCACACCCCGTTGATGTCGCAGACCAATGCGATCTCGGGGATCATCCTGGTCGGCGCGCTGCTCCAGCTCGGGTCGACGGATCTCGCGGTGACGGTCATGTCCTTCGTGGCCGCGTCCATCGCCTCGATCAACATCTTCGGCGGCTTCCTGGTGACCTACCGCATGCTCGGCATGTTCCGGAAGGAGGCCTGAGCATGGTGATCCAGTTCGTCGCCGGCCTCTACATCATCGCCGGCGTGATGTTCATCCTGTCGCTCGCCGGCCTCTCCCGCCCCACCACGGCGCGGATGGGCACGCTCACCGGCATGGTCGGCATGGCCCTGGCCCTCGCGGCCACGATCATCCACTCGCTCTACATGTCGGGCCACGACCCCGACCGTCGCTCGGTCGGCGTCACCCTGCTGCTGATCGTCGTGGTGCTCGCCATCGGCGCGGCGATCGGTACGCCGGTCGCCCGGCGGGTCGAGATGACCCAGATGCCCGAGCTGATCGCGGCGTTCCACTCCTTCGTCGGCATGGCCGCCGTGCTGGTCGGGTTCAACTCCTTCCTCTCCCCCGAGGGCGAGGGCGGCGCCGTCCACCTGATCGAGGTCGCGCTCGGCGTGCTGATCGGTGCGTTCACCTTCACCGGCTCGGTCGTCGCCTACCTCAAGCTGTCGGCGAAGATGAAGTCCTCTCCGCTCGTGCTGCCTGCCCGCAACGTCCTCAACATGGTCGGGTTCGCGGCGTTCTTCGTGCTGATGATCTGGCTCGTCGTCGCCGAGGACGATTCCCTCGGCGACCCGAGCGGGCTCGGTCTCACCCTGCTGCTGATCATGGCGGCGCTGGGCTTCGCCCTCGGCTTCCACATGGTCGCGGCCATCGGCGGCGGCGACATGCCGGTCGTGGTGTCCATGCTCAACAGCTACTCCGGGTGGGCCGCCGCGGCCGCCGGCTTCATGCTCGGCAACTCGCTGCTGATCATCACCGGGTCGTTGGTCGGCTCCTCCGGTGCGATCCTGAGCTACATCATGTGCCGGGCGATGAACCGGTCGTTCATCTCCGTCATCCTCGGCGGCTTCGGCTCCGACGGGGGCGTCGTCGGCGAGGCCAAGGACTACGGCGAGCACCGCGAGATCAACGCCGACGCGGCGGCCGAGCTGCTGGCCGGCGCCTCCTCGGTGGTGATCACGCCGGGCTACGGCATGGCCACCGCCCAGGCGCAGTACGCCGTCGCCGACCTCACCGCCAAGCTCCGGGCCAAGGGCATCGACGTCCGCTTCGGCATCCACCCCGTCGCGGGCCGGCTCCCCGGGCACATGAACGTGCTGCTGGCCGAGGCCAAGGTCCCCTACGACATCGTCCTGGAGATGGACGAGATCAACGACGACCTCGCCGACACCGACGTCGTCCTGGTCATCGGCGCCAACGACACCGTCAACCCCGCCGCCCTGGAGGAGCCCAACTCCCCCATCGCCGGCATGCCCGTCCTCGAGGTCTGGCACGCGAAGGACGTCATCGTCTTCAAGCGCTCGATGGCCACCGGCTACGCCGGCGTACAGAACCCGCTCTTCTTCCGCGACAACACCCAGATGCTCTTCGGCGACGCCAAGGAGCGCGTCGAGGACATCATCCGCAGCCTGCCGGGCTGATCAGCCCGGGACGCCGCTGCCGGAGTCCATCCGCCCCAGGACGCTGACCATCGCCCACAGGATCATGAACTGGATCACGAAGTAGAACACCGTGATGATCAGCTTGACCGAGGTGGGGGTGCCGGGTCGGGTCCAGGTGAGCACCAGCCCGATGCATCCGCTGCAGACGAAGAGCATCACCCAGATGAACCACCACTGGTGGTACCACTTGATCACGCTGCCCGGCTGCACGAGCGGCCCGCCGCGCATGGTGGCCGCGACGGAGTAGCCCGGACCGGCCTGGCCCTGGACGTGCTCACTCCAGTTGCTGCCGTCCCACCACCGCAGCCCCTCGCCGCCCCACGGGTCGGGGTACCACCCAGGTCCCTTGGCCATCGTCGCGCTCCTCCCGGCCGAGCCGTTGCCGCCAGGATTCCCGATCGTTTGCTGCAATCAGCCCCCCCTCGCGGGCGTGTCGCGGGGTCAAGTGCAGCAAACGATCGCCGAGCGGGACCACTACGTCGGATCGGTCACGAGGGGGAACGACGCGACGGTCTCGTAGCGGGGACGACCCCGAGGACCCTCGCCGAGGTACGACGCCACGAGATCGATCCGGTCGACCGGCCAGGAGGGGCCGGCGTACCCGTCGAGGAGGCGCACCCAGCTGGACACCTCGGTGGGTCGGTTCAGGCGGGCGACCGTGACGTGCGGACGGAACCGCTGGCCGTCGACCTCGATGCCCGACCTGGCGGCGGCCGCCCGCGCGCCGGTGGCCATCCGGCGCAGCTCCTCCTGCCCGGCCTCCTCGAGGTCGAGCCCACACCACAGCACCCGCGCCCGGCCGGCGTTCGGGAAGGCGCCGCCGCCGGCCAGCCGCGCCGGGAAGGGGTGCCGGCGCCCGGCGGCTCGACCCAGCCGCTCCTCCAGCTCGTCGAGCCGGCGCTCGGGCACCTCGGCCAGGAACGCGAGCGTGACGTGCAGCTGCTCGGCCGCGGCCCAGCGGAAGGGCGCCGCATCCCGACGCACCGCGAGGAATGAGTCGAGATCCTCCACGGCCTCGTCACTGGGCGTGACCGCCGCGAACATCCGCACGGCCCCCAGGCTACGGGGGAGAGCGCTGGGGGCCGTGCGGGTCGGTGGGTCAGTCGCCCTCGCCGGGGGTGGTCGTGGCGACCACCTCGCTCCAGCTCGCCTTGGCGCCCGTGTGCCCGGCGTTGACCACGCCGAAGGTGGCGAAGGCGACCGCGCCGAGGGCGACCACGACGCCGGCGGTGCGCAGGATCGGCGCGCGCCCGGCCCTGGCGACCGGCGGCAGCAGGAAGAACACGACGAGCACGATGGCGCCGGCCAGCACGTAGAGGCTGGCCGCGGCCAGGTCGCCGGCCTCGGCGTGCTCCTCGACCAGCTGGCGGGCCGCCGCCGTGGCCGCCTCGTCGACGCGGTGCTGCAGCGCCTCGCCGCTCGCGGAGGCGACCGCGGCGCTCAGGGCGGCCCCGCCGCCGGTCAACACCAGCGGCCACCGCAGGCCGAGCCGCCACCCGGGCTTGACGACATAGACCAGCAGCAGCAGGGCGGCCAGCGGTCCGAGGACCACGGCGGCGTGCACGACGAGCGGGTGCACGGGCAGGCCGGCAATGGTGTCGAACACGGGGCTCCTCCGAGAGGCGAGAGAAAAGACGTGGTGGATGCGGCGAGGCTAGGTGCCCAGCGCTGAGAGGACTCTGAGACGCTGGACCACGATGAGAGTGCTGCTGGTGGAGGACGAGCGTCCGTTGGCGGCGGCCCTGAGCCGCGGCCTCGGCGACGAGGGCTTCGTGGTCGATGTCGCCCACGACGGCGTGACCGGCTATGGCATGGCGCGGCACGGCGACTACGACGTCGTCGTCCTCGACATCATGCTGCCCGGCAAGCACGGCTACGACGTGCTGCGCGACCTGCGCACCGCCGAGGTGTGGACGCCGGTGCTGATGCTCACGGCCAAGGACGGCGAGTTCGACCAGACCGACGCCTTCGACCTGGGCGTCGACGACTACCTCACCAAGCCGTTCAGCTTCCCCGTGCTCGTCGCCCGGCTCAAGGCGCTGGTCCGGCGGGGCGCCCCCGAGCGACCCGTGGTGCTGACCAGCGGCGACCTCAGCCTGGACCCCAACACCCGCCTGGTCCGTCGCGGCGAGGTGCCGATCGAGCTGACGCCACGGGAGTTCCTCCTGCTGCAGTACCTGCTGCGCCGTGCCGGGGACGCGGTGACCAAGGGCGAGATCCTGGCCAACGTCTGGGACTCCGACTATCCCGGCAGCGACAACCTCGTGGAGGTCTACGTCGGCTATCTGCGCAAGAAGATCGACGTGCCCTTCGGCACCACGAGCCTGAAGACGGTGCGGGGCGTGGGCTATCGGCTGGCGCCCGACGTCACTCCCGAGGAAGCCTGAGCTCGAAGCGGCACCAGCCGTCATCGGCCTCCCCGGCCACCAGGGTGCCGCCGTGGGCGCGCGCGATGTCGGCCGCGATGGCCAGCCCCAGACCGGCGCCGCCCGTGTCCCGGTCGCGGGTCGCATCGAGGCGCACGAAGCGGTCGAAGACCCGCTCCCTGTCCTCTGCCGCCACCGGCGGGCCGTCGTTGTCGACCGTCACCACTGCCTCGTCACCGTCGGCGGAGAGCCCGACACGAACGGCCGACCGGGCGTAGCGTCCGGCGTTGTCGAGCAGGTTGCGCAGCACCTGGCCGAGGCGGTCGGGGTCGGCCACCGCGCGCACCGGCTCGGGGGCCACGGCGAAGGCCGGGCCGTCGACGGTCCGCACCTGGCGCACCGCCTCGACCACCAGGTCGTCGAGGTCGCACTCGCGCCGCCGCAGCGGCACCGCGCCGGCGTCGTACTTGCTCAGGGTGAGCAGGTCGTCGACGAGGCGCTGCAGGCGGAGGATCTCGTTCATCACGATCGGCCTGGTCTCCGCCCAGACCTGCCCGGTCGGGTCGGCGGCGGCCAGCTCGACCGAGGTGCGCAGCGTCGAGAGCGGGCTGCGCAGCTCGTGGCTGGCGTCGGAGACGAACCCCGCCTGGGCGGCGTAGGCGCCCTCGAGGCGGGTCAGCATCTGGTTCATCGTCTCGGCCAGCCGGGTCAGCTCGTCGCCGGTCTCGGGAACGTCGACCCGGTCGCCGATCGTGTGCCCGTCGATCTCGGCGAGCTGACCGCGGAGCCGCTCGACGGGCAGCAGGCTGGCCCCCACGGCCCACCTCACCAGGATCGCCGCGATCGCAAGCACCAGCGCGGCCGCGAGCCCCCCGGTCAGGAAGATGCGCGACTCCACGCCCTCCTCGATGTGCACCGGGCTGGCGACCACGACCGTCAGCGCCTCCCCGTCGACGCCGGTGGCGCCGCGGGCCACCAGCACGAACGCATCCCGGTCGATGCCCTCCAGACCGTCGACCTCCTCGACGAGGACGTGGCCGTCGGCGGGCTGCTCGTCGGTCAGGGGCTCCTGGAGGGCGTCCTCACGGGAGGCCGCCACCACCTGCCCGGAGCCGTCGATCACCTGCACGGTGATGTCGTTGCCGTTGGCGTGGTCACGCACCGGCACGGCGCTCGCGGGCTCGACCAGCTCGAGGGTGGACGCGAGCTGCTGCGCCTCGACCTCCGCGTGCCCGCGCGCGGAGCCGATCAGCGCGGCGTCGAAGACCCGCCAGAACAGCCACGTCCACAGCAGCAGCGTGAGCAGCAGCACCGTGATCGCGACCAGCAGGACGCGGGAGCGCACCCCGAACCCGTCGAGCACGGTCACCCCACCTGGGTGCCGACCAGCGAGCCGACGACGTGGGTGATCGCCATCGCCAGCACGCCGCCGGCGACGTTGCGGACCACCGCCCGGCCGGTCGGGCCGTAGCCGAGCCGCGCGCTGGTCCACCCGGTCAACGCCAGCGCCACCGCCACGGAACCGACGGTCACCCACAGTCGGACCGCCTCCGGCGACAGGGTGATGGTGAGCAGTGGGAGCAGCGCGCCGACGGTGAAGGCGACCATCGACGCGAACGCCGCGTGCCACGGGTTGGTCAGCTCGTCGGGGTCGAGGCCGAGCTCGACCTCGGCGTGCGCGGCCAGCGCGTCGTGCTCGGTGAGCTCCACGGCGACCTGGCGGGCGAGGTCCTCGCTGAGCCCCTTGTCCATGTAGAGCATGGTCAGCTCGGCCAGCTCCTCCTCGGGCTCCTCCGCGAGCTCGCGACGCTCCTTGGCGAGCAGTGCCTTCTCGGAGTCGCGCTGCGTGCTGACCGAGACATACTCACCGGCGCCCATGCTCATCGCGCCGGCGAAGAGCCCCGCGACCCCGGCCACCATGATCGCCGTGGTGTCGCTGGTCGCACCGGCCACCCCGACGACCAGGCTCGCCGTCGACACGATCCCGTCGTTGGCGCCCAGGACGCCGGCGCGCAGCCAGTTGAGCCGACCGCTGACGTTGCCCTCGTGGGGCTCGTCCTCATGCGGGCCGGGCTCGATCGTGTCGGGGTCGGGGGTCTGCGCGGTCACGGGGTGATCCTCGCATCCCTCTCCTGAGGAATCGGGTTGTGTGTCCCAGCCGTCGTGGTCCCCGCGGGGCCGGACACACGACCCGCCCGTACGACGACCGCGCGAGGGCCGACGTCGGCGGGACGGCGTACGTTGCGGGCATGAGCGCGACGGACACCGCGGAGTTGCGGCGACGCTTCCGAACCCTGCACCAGACGGGCATCTTCGTGATGCCCAACCCGTGGGACGTGGGGTCGGCCCGGCTGCTGGAGGTGGTGGGGTTCCCGGCGCTGGCCACCACGAGCTCGGGGCTCGGCGCCGCGCTCGGGCGCGACGACCAGACGGTCGGCCGTGACGAGCTGGTCCGGCACGTCGCCGAGCTGACCGCCGCGGTGGGCATCCCGGTGTCCGTGGACGCGGAGTGTGCCTTCCCCCGCGAGCCCGGCGGCGTTGCCGAGACGGTGCGGATGCTCGCCGACGCCGGCGCGAGCGGGGTCTCGATCGAGGACTTCGACCCGGTCGCGGGCGAGGTGCTGGCGCTCGAGCGGGCGAGCGAGGCGGTCGGGCAGGCGGTCGAGGCGGCCGCCCGCCACGGGCTGGTCGTGACCGCGCGGGCCGAGAACCACCTCTATGACCGTGACGACCTCGACGACACGGTGCGGCGGCTGCGGGCCTACGTCGCCGCCGGGGCCGACGCGGTCTATGCACCCGGGCTCACCGACGCCGACGACATCGCCCGCCTGGTCGCCGAGGCGGGCGCCCCGGTCAACGTGCTGGCGCTGCCCGGCGCCCCGTCGGTGCCCGAGCTCGGCCGGCTCGGCGTCCGCCGGGTGTCCACCGGCGGCGGCCTCACCTGGACGGCGTACGGCGCCCTCGTCGACGCCGCGCGCACCCTGCTCGACGAGGGCCGCTATGCGTTCCTCGAGCACGGGCTGGACCCCGAGGTGCGAGCCCGCGCCTTCGGCTGACGCGCCAGGGTCAGAGCCCGAGGTCGCGGCCGATGAGCTCCTTCATGATCTCGTTGGAGCCGGCCCAGATCTTGGTGACCCGGGCGTCTCGCCAGGCGCGTGCGACGCGGTACTCGTTCATGAAGCCGTAGCCGCCGTGCAGCTGCACGCAGTGGTCGAGCACGTCGTTCTGCACCTGCGCCGTCCACCACTTGGCCTTGGCGGCGTCGATCGGCGTGAGCTCGCCGTCGCAGTGCGCGAGCACGCACTGGTCGACGAAGGCCTGGGTGACCTCGACCCGGGTGACCAGGTCGGCCATCAGGAACTTGTTGTGCTGGAAGTGCCCGACCGGCTGGCCGAAGGCCTGGCGCTCCTTCACGTAGTCCAGCGTCTCGTCGAGGATCTGGCGGGCGTGCGCCAGGTTGGTGACGGCCGAGCCGAGCCGCTCCTGCGGCAGCCAGGTCATCATGTGGATGAAGCCCTCGTCGAGCTGACCGACGATGTTCTCGTCGGGCACCCGGACGTCCTCGAAGAACAGCTCGGCGGTGTCGGACTCGTCCTGTCCGACCTTGTCGAGCTTGCGGCCGCGGGAGTAGCCCTCGCGGTCGGCCTCGACGGCGAACAGGGTGATGCCGCGCGCCTTCTTCTCCGGGCTGGTGCGGGCCGCGACGAGCACCAGGTCGGCGGAGTAGCCGTTGGTGATGAACGTCTTGGAGCCGTTGAGGACCCACTCGTCGCCGTCGCGGACGGCGGTGGTCTTCAGCGCCGCGAGGTCGGAGCCGCCGCTCGGCTCGGTCATCCCGATCGCGGTGAGCAGCTCACCGGAGCAGAAGCCCGGGAGCCAGCGCTGCTTCTGCTCCTCGGTCGTCAGGTGCACGAGGTAGGGCGCCACGATGTCGCCGTGGATGCCCACGCAGGACGGGAGCGCCATGTTGACCTTGGCGAGCTCCTCGGTGAAGACCGCGTTGAAGCGGTAGTCGCCGGCCTCCGCGCCGCCGTACTGCTCGGGCACCTCGAGGCCGAGCAGGTCCTGCTTGCCGGCCGCCAGCCAGAACGACCGGGGCAGCGCCTTGGCCTCCGCCCAGTCCTCCAGGTGGGGCCGGGCCTCGCGGTCGAGGAACTCCCTCGCCGACTCGCGGAAGGCCTCGTGGTCCTCGGTGTAGATCGTGCGCCTCATGCCGAGATGCTACTGGCCGGTAATCAGAGCCGGCCACCCTCCGTGACCAGCATCTCCTCGACCCAGGCGGGAACCAGCAGCGACGCGGGGCCGTGCCGGGTCTCGTCGAAGACCGAGCTGGCGGCGCTGCGGTCGAGGTTGAGCTCGAGGGTCCGGGCGCCATGATGTCGCGCGGCGACGACGAAGCCGGCGGCCGGGTAGACCATGCTCGAGGTGCCGATCGACACGAACAGCTCGGCGTCGGCCAGCGCCTCCTCGATCAGGTCCATGCCGTGCGGCACCTCGCCGAACCAGACGATGTCGGGTCGCAGCGTCGGCTCGCCACAGGTGGGGCACGCGGGGCCGTGGGCCAGGTCGTCGTGCCACACGGTGCGGGCGCCGCACGCCAGGCACCGGGCAGAGCGCAGGTGGCCGTGCATGTGGTGGACCCGCGTCGAGCCGGCACGCTCGTGGAGGTCGTCGACGTTCTGGGTGACGACGAGCAGGTCGTCTCCGAGGACCGCCTCCAGGTCGGCCAGCGCATGGTGGGCGGGGTTGGGGTCGACGCCGGCGAGCGCGGCCCGGCGGGCGTCGTAGAACCGATGGACGACGTGGGGGTGGGCCTCGAAGGCCTCCGGGGTCGCGACCTCCTCGACGCGGTGGCCCTCCCAGAGCCCGTCGGCGTCGCGGAACGTCGGCACCCCGCTCTCGGCGGAGATGCCGGCGCCGGTGAGTACGACGACCTTGGCGCGGCCCATGAGTCAGTCCTACCAGGACGACGAGGGGCGTGGGAGCGTCGTACGGTGTCGGCATGCGCAGCCACGACCTCGCTCAGCTCAACATCGGCCGACTCGTCGCCTCCGAGGACTCCCCCGTGGTGGCGCCGTTCATGGAGGCGCTCGACGAGATCAACGCGCTCGCCGAGGCCAGCCCGGGGTTCCTCTGGCGGTTCCAGACCGAGGACGGCAACGCGATCGCCGAGCGGCCGTTCCCCGACGACGCCTCGATGCTCGTCAACTTCTCGACCTGGGAGTCGGTGGAGGCGCTGGCCGACTATGTGTTCCGGTCGGCGCACGTGGGTTCCTGCGCCGGCGCCGCGAGTGGTTCGAGCGGCTCGACTCGGTGGTGACGGTGCTCTGGTGGGTCCCGCGGGGCCACCGGCCGACGGCCGCGGAGGCGATCGAGCGGCTCGAGCACCTGGAACGGCACGGCCCGACGGCGTACGCCTTCACGTTCCGCAAGCGCTTCGACCCGGAGGCCGCGGAGGCGGCGGACGACCGGCGCCTGCCCGGACGAGCGTCGACGCTGTCTCGTGTGTTCCCGGCCTGACGCGTCCCACAACCCCGGGGCGCGTGTCCCCGTCGGGGCGGGTCGTGTGTCCCCGCCCGCGGAGACTACGACGGCTCGGACACACAACCCACAACCCGGGGGTCGTGTCCCCGCCCGCGGAGACTACGACGGCGCAGACACACAACCCACAACCCCGGCGGGTCGGGTGTGCCCCCCCGCGGAGACTACGACGGCGCAGACACACGACCCGGGGGGTGCGGGCGCGCGATGGAGGTCGCCAGCGAGACCAGGTGACCGAGCCGGGCGAGCTCGGAGTCGAGGAACTCGGGGCCGCCGGTGCGGCCGAGCACCACCATCTCGCCCGGACCGATCGGGGCCGCGCAGCACAGCGTGTCGCCACCGTCGCGGTCGGGGAGCCGGCTGGCCTGGAGCAGGTCGGTCCAGACGAGGTCGGCGGGCGCGGCGTCGGTGGCGCGGACCACCGCACCACCGGCCTCGGTCTGCTCGACCCGGGCCGCCCAGTCGGCTCGGAAGGTGATCGGCAGCATGCCGACCAGGGCGTCGAGCGCCTCGGCGCCGAGTGTCGTCAGCTCCTCCACGACCTCGAGGTCGAGGAAGAGGTTGCCGCCGGCGGCATAGTGGGTGATCCAGATGACCTCCACGCCGTCGAGGGCGTGGCACGCGGACACGACCGAGTCGGGCATCGCTCCGGGCGGCATCTCGAGCAGCACGTCGTCGACGGCCACGCCGTCGTGGCGGTGCTCGACGATCTCGATCGCCTCGATGTCGGCGCCGGCCTGGCCGATCGCCGTGGCGACGCGGCCCAGCGACCCGGGCACGTCGGGCAGGGCGACCCGCAGGAGGTAGGGCATGCAGCGAGGCTAGCCGGAGGTGGTTACGCAGGTGTTTCACTGCCCGGAGTGCGGGCGAGGCGCTGCCGCAGTCCGGAGGCGCGCAGGGCACGGCGCTCCACCGCGGCGCGTACGGCGGCCTCGGTGCCGACCACCCGGACCCGGGACTGAGCACGCGTGACGGCGGTGTAGAAGAGCTCGCGGGAGAGCAGCCGGGAGTCGTCGTCGGGCAACAGGACGGTGACCTCCTCGGCCTGACTGCCCTGGCTCTTGTGCACGGTCATGGCGTGCATCGTCTCGACGTCGGCGAGCCGGGTGGTTGCCAGCGACACCGGCGCCGCGGCGCTCGCGATGACCGCGCGCAGCCCGTCGCCGGCGCGGACCACGACCCCGGTGTCGCCGTTGTAGAGACGCAGGCCGTAGTCGTTGGCGGTGACCAGCAGCGGCCGGCCGGCGTACCACTCGCGGCCCCAGGCGCCGCCGACCGGCGTGCCGAGCTCGTCCCCCAGCCAGCGCTCGACCTGTCGGTTCCAGTGGCCGGCCCCGAACGGACCCTCGCGGTGGGCGCACAGCAGGCGATGCCGGTCGAGGGCGGCGAGCGCCGACGACGCGTCGCCGGCCTCGGCGGCGGCGTGCACCTCGCGGGCGGCGGCCAGCGCCACCTCGCGGACCGCGGCCGACGCGTCGACGACCGAGGGGTCGACGAGCTCGACCTCGTCACCGCCCTCGTGGAGCAGCGCGAGGGCCGTGTCGGCGTCACCGTCGCGGATCGCGGCGGCCAGCGCGCCGATCTGCTCTCCGAACCGGTGGGAGGTGCGCAGCGCGACGACCGAGCCCGGGTCGCGCTCCCCCAGCCCGGCCACCAGGTCGGCCAGCACGGCGCCGGCCTCGACGGAGGCGAGCTGGTCGGGGTCGCCGACCAGGACCAGCCGGGTCTGCGGGCGCACCGCCTCGAGCAGCCGCGCCATCATCGTCAGCGAGACCATCGAAGTCTCGTCGACGACCACGACGTCGTGGGGCAACCGGTTGTCGCGGTCATGGCGGAACCGCGTGTGGCTGCCCGGCCGGAAGCCCAGCAGCCGGTGGAGGGTGAGTGCGGGGGGCAGGTGGTCGAGCCGCGCCCGGTCGTCGGCGGGCAGCTCTCGGGTGGCGGCCGCCACGGCCTCCTGCAGTCGCGCGGCCGCCTTGCCGGTGGGGGCCGTGAGGGCGACCCGGAGACGGACGCCGGCCGCCTCCTCCTGCTCGGCCAGCAGCGCCAGCAGCCCCGCGACGGCGGTGGTCTTGCCGGTGCCGGGCCCGCCCGTCAGCACGGTGGTCCACCGGTCGGCGGCGGCGGTGGCGGCGGCTCGCTGCTCGTCGAAGCCGGCGGGGAAGACGCGGCCCGCCGCCGCCGTCAGCAACGTGGGGTCGACCGGGGGCGCCGGCCGGGCGGCCCTGGCCACCAGGTCGTCGGCGACCTGCCCCTCCTCGCGCCAGTAGCGGTCGAGGGAGACCAGGCCGTCGTCCACGTGCAGCACCGACGCCGCCACCAGCGGGCTCGCGGCGACGGCCGCCAGCCACCCCGACGGCTCGGGCCACGGCAGCGACGGATCGAGGTCGGCCACCTCGACGAGGTCGAGGGCCACCGAGCCGCGGCGTACGGCTCGGACGGCGAGGGCCACCGCGAGCCGCACCGACTCGTCGGGCTCGTCGACGAGCTCGCCCACCCGGGTGGCGACATGGAGGTCGCTCGCCTCCAGGACGCCCGCCTGGTTGAACGCCGCGAGCAGGCCGGTCGCCGAGCGGGCCAGGCGGCGGTCATGACGGCCGTCGGGTTCGAAGAGCTCCGTCACGAGGCCCCCTCTCCGGCCAACAGGTCGGACACGGCGGTCACCAGGGACGCCGGAGGTGACCAGCTGAAGACGCCGCTGGGGTGGCCGTCGACGACCGGCGACGCGGGGCCGCACATGCCGCGGAGATAGAGGTAGAGCACGCCACCGAGGTGCCGCTCGGGGTGGTAGCCCGGCAGCCGCCAGCGCAGGAAGCGGTGCAGGACCACGGAGTAGAGCATCGCCTGCAGGGGGTAGTGCGAGTGCAGCATCGCGGCGGCCAGCTCGGCCGGGCCGTAGTCGGCGGCGGTCACCGGGCGCCCCGGCTCGCCGAGCAGGTTGGTCTTGTAGTCGACGACGATGAACCGCGGGTCGCCGCCCGGGCCGGAGGCCCGCAGCACCACGTCGATCGACCCCGAGAGATAGCCACGCAGCACCTGACCGCCCAACAGCGGCCGGTCGAGCGTGGCGGCGTAGGGGGCCAGCGGGTCGTCGGCCGGCAGGTGCGCACGCCACAGTCCCGCCAGCTCGCCGAGCAGCACCCGCGGGGTCCGGCCGCGGGCGTCGCCGCCGGCCAACGGGAACTCGAAGTCGAGCTCGCAGAGCCGGTCGCGCAGCGGCAGGTCGGCCAGCGTGAGACCCGCGGCGAGTGGTCCGAGCGGCGTGTGGTGCAACGGCACCAACGCGTCGGCGATCGCCTCGGGCGTCGCGTCGACGGGCCACCAGCCGAGCTGCTCGGTCACCCGGTCGAGCAGCTCGGCGCGCAGGTCCGGAGCCTCGGGGTCCGCGTGCTCCAGCACCGCATGGACCAGGCTGCCGAACCCGGCACCGGCGGGCAGCTCGGCCATCGGGGACACCGGTGCCTCCGCCACCGGGGCTGCCGGGCCCGCCGGCTCGTTGTCGTCGAGCTCGGCCGGCTCGTCGTCGAGCGGCCGTCGCTCGGGCTCGCTGGTGACACCCGGCTCGGACTCCTCGACCCGGATCAGCCCGGAGTACGACGTCCGCCGCCAGTCGGTGTCGATCGCGCGGTCGAACACCCGCGCGGCGAGCGACGGCGGGGCCGCGGCAGGCGCGACGACCGGCGGGTCGGCCACGACGCTGCGTTCGTAGGCCGGGCCGCGCAGCTCCTCGATCATCCGCAGCACCTGGTGGGCGTAGTCGTCGTCCTTGACCGGCATCCGGTCGGGCACCGCGGGCTGGCCGGGCTGCCGCCCGAAGAGCAGCCGGTGCAGTCCCCCGTCGGGGGTGTTGGCCGTCGGCGCCCACCAGGCGACGACCTGCGACTGGGCCCGGGTCAACGCGACGTAGAGCTCGCGCAGCTCCTCGCCGGCCTCCTCGGCGCGGTGCCGCGCGACATGGTCGGACCACTGCGGGCCGGAGCCCGACACGTCGAGGGTCCGGACCCCGGAGTCGTGGAACAGCGCCTGGTCGACGGTGTGCAGGAACTTCTCGAAGACGAAGGGGAGATAGACCAGCGGGTACTGCAGACCCTTGCTGGCGTGGATCGTGACGATCTGCACCGCCGCGGCGTCACTGTCGAGGCGGCGCGTGCGTTCGCTGGTGGGGGCGTTGCGCTCACGCTCCTCGCGCAGCCAGTGGAGCAGCGCCGTGAGACCGAGGCGCTCCCGGGTCGCGACGTCGTGGAGCAGCTGGGCGAGGTGACGCAGGTCGGTGAGGAGCCGCTCGCCGTCGGTGCGGCCGAGCACCCGCGCGGTCAGCCCGCGCTCCTCGGCGGCCTCGAAGAGCGCGGCGACCCCCCGGCCGCGCAGCAGCAGCGCCCAGCCGCGCAGCACGTCGGCGACCTCGTCGGTGAGGTCCTCGCCGCGCTCGTCGAGGTCGGTGGTGGTCATCCCGAAGAACGACGTCAGGGCCGCGGCGCGCACCCGCCTCGACTGGTGCGGCTGGTCGAGGGCCTCGAGCAGCGCCACCATCTCGTCGGCCGCGGGGGTGAGCAGCACGTGGCCGCCGCCGGCCAGCACCGCGGGCACGCCTCGGGCGACCAGCTCGGACTGGACCAGATGCCCCTGGTCACGGGTGCCGACGAGGACGGCGACGTCGGCGGCGACGAGTGGGCGGTCGTCGTAGGTGGCTCCGGAGGCGAGGGCGCCGACGATGTCGGCGGCGCAGTCGGCCGCGATGTGGTCGCGCACCGCCCGCATCGGGATGTCACCGGCCCGGGTGAGCCGGAAGCCGTCGCGGGCGACCGCGCGGAGCCGGAAGGGCTCGGGATGCGGGAGCGCGCCGAGCCGGGAGCCCTCGTGGGCGGCTCGCACCTCACGCACGGTGATCTCCTCGTCGCCGAGGGCAGCGTTGCGCAGCACCACCTGCAGCCGCTCGACGAGCGCGGCGTCGGAGCGCCAGTTGGTGCCGAGCGTGGCGCGCCGTGTCGCGGTCGCCGCCGCGGCGAGGTAGGTCACGACGTCGCCGCCGCGGAAGGCGTAGATCGCCTGCTTGGGGTCGCCGATCAGCACCACCGTGGCGTGGCCGACGAAGGCCCGCTCGATCACCTGCCACTGGACCGGGTCGGTGTCCTGGAACTCGTCGACCAGCACGATCCGCCAGCGGGAGCGCATCCGGTCGCGGGCCGGGGCGGCTGGGTCGGCGAGGGCCTCGGCGAGCCGGCCGAGCAGGTCGTCGTAGCTCAGGATGCCCAGGCGCTGCTTGCGCCGCTCGACCTCGGCCCGCACGGCGAGCGCGAAGGCGACCCGGGCGCCGCCGGCGGTGTCCGGATCGGGGTCGGCGGGCGTCAACGCGGCCTGCGGGTCGCCGACGGCGGCGTAGGCGAGGGTGAGCGCCGCGCCGCGGTCGAACGGCGGCGCCTCGGCCAGGTCGCCGAAGCGCTGCAGGTAGAGGTCGTCGACGACCTCCTCGACCAGCTCGTCGAGGTTCTCCACCAGCGCTGCGCCGGCCTCGGTGTCGCCTGCCACGCCCAGCGAGCGGAGCACGAGATGGCAGAACTGGTGGGTGGTCGCGATGGTGGCGGTGTCGAACTCGGCCAGCGCGTCGCGCAGCCGCTGCCGGCGCCGCGCGAGCTCGGCCGCGTCGACGTCGAGCAGCTGCCCGACGTAGGCATGGTCCGGATCGGCGGACGCCGGGTCGGCCAGGGCGCGCTCGACGATCAGCAGGTGCTCGCGGACGCGCTCGCGGAGCTCCTGGCTGGCCGCGCGACCGAAGGTGATCACCAGCAGCTCGTCGAGCCGGGCGACGCCCTCGGCGACATAGCGGGCGACCAGCGCGGCCACGGTGTAGGTCTTGCCGGTGCCGGCGCTGGCCTCGAGCAGCGTGGTGCCCGACGGCAGCGGGCCGGTCAGGTCGAACGGCGTCAGCTCGGCGGGGCTCCCGGTCATCACCAGCTCCCCTGCTCGGCTCGGAGCAACGGGCTCCACAGCCGCAGCGCCAGCGCCCCGAACCGCGAGGTCTCCCCGGGGTGCTCCTCGCCCGGCAGCGGCGGCACCTCGCGACCGGGGATCGGGGAACCCGGCCCGTACGCCCGGAGGTTGGCGGCGTCGGACTGCTCGCCCGGGAACCGGCCGTCGTCCCAGTCGAACCCCGCCTTGCGCAGCGCCTCGGCCACCGGGGCGTCGGTGCGGCGCAGCCGGGCGTAGGAGAACGACGCCTTGATCGGCAGCGGCAGCGGCTCGCACAGGCCGCGGTCACGCAGGTCGACGAGGTCGCGGAGCACCGAGCGCGCGGTGAGGTCGTCGAGCGGCCCGAGCAGCGAGACGGCGTGGTCGTCGCGGGAGCGGGTGTTGGTCGGCCGCCCGATCGTGTGGGCGGTCCAGTTGTGGTCGGGGTCGGCCGCCGACAGGGCCAGCAGCCGCAGCCAGGCGTGCAGCCGGTGGCGGGCGCCCAGCCGGGAGAAGCTCACGGCCACCAGCCGGTCGCCGTAGACCTCGGGGACGGTGCCCCGCAGCCAGCGCCCGTCACCGAGGTCGAGGTCGACGTCGACCGCCGTCGCCGGGCGGGTACGACGGTCGCGGGCGGCCTGCGCCAGCGGCATCGCCTGGTCGAGGAGTCGGCCGAGCGACCGCCAGCCGAGCCTCCCGGGGGGCAGCACGCCGCGCCGCCACTCCTGCTCGCGGGCGACCTGGGGCGGCAGGCCGGCCAGCAGGTCGTTCACCAGCCGCTCGCCGACCTGCCACTGCGCGAGATGGTCGATCTCGACGGGGAGCGTGTCCTGCGGCTGGTCCTCCTCGAAGGGCAGCGCGACGTCGAGTCGGGTCCGCAGGAAGTCGCCCACCGGGTTGCGATAGAAGCGCAGCAGGTCGTCGAGCGAGACGTCGCCCTCCGGTCGGGGGGCGAGCGGCCCGGGCAGGAACGCCGGCGGCGGCACCCGCGGCGCCGAGGCGGCGCGGGCCCCGGCGACGGCGGTGGCGTCGAAGGTGAACGGATGACCGGGCACCAGTGCCCCGGGCTCGGCGTTGCGCCGGTCGAAGGGCTGCAGCGGATGACGCACCGTCACCGCGGCACCGACCGGGCCGTCGGGCGCGGTCGCCGTCTCGTCGAGGGCGTCGAGCAGCTCGCCCAGCGGCACGGCGGGTGGCCGCTCGCGGCCGGTGAACGGGTCGGCGCCGGTGTAGCTGACGACCAGCGTCTGGGTGGCGGCCAGCACCGCATCGAGGAGGAGCTGGCGGTCCTCGCTGCGCGGGTCGCGCTCGCCGGTGCGCGGCTCGCGGGCCAGCAGGTCGTCACCGTCGACGACACCCGCACGCGGGAACACCCCGTCGTCGAGGCCGAGCAGGCACACCACCCGATGCGGCACCGACCGCATCGGGACCATCGTGCAGACGGTGAGCGTGCCGGTGCGGAAGTTGGCGCGGGTGGGTCGGCCCGCGAGCCGCTGGCCGACCAGCGTGCGCACGTCGGGGAGTCTCAGGTCGCCGGACGCACCCGCGCGCGAGCCGTGCGACCCGGCCGCCTCGGCCCCCACCCGGGACAGCTCGCGCTGCACCTGCCCGGACTGCCAGGCCTGGTCGGCGGCGACGTCGGTCAGCGCCGTCACCGCGTCGCCCAGCGCCGTCAGCCAGTGCTCGAGCGGATGGCTGCCGACCAGGGCGTCGGTCGCCGCGGCCAGCCGGTCGACGTACTCGGCGAGGCGGCCGACGAGGTCGACCTGGGCGCTGCCGACGTCGTCGAGCGGCAGGGTGCGGTCGAGCCAGGTGCGCGCGTCGGCCGACATGGTCACGCCGGCGAGCACCCGGTCGAGGCCGAACCGCCAGGTGTTCTGGACGACGCCGGCGAGCCCGAAGTCGGCGCGGTGCTCGGCGTCGAACGCCCAGCGGACGCCGGCCTCCCGCACCCAGTCGGCGAGCTGGTCGAGGTCATCGTCGGTGAACCGGAACCGGCGGCGCACCGGCTCGGCGTGGGCCAGGTCGAGCACCTCGCTCGCCGTCGCCCGGCCGCCGGCCAGGTCGAGCAACCGGGCCGCGACGGACAACAGCGGGTTGGTCTGGGTGAGCGCCCGGTCGGCGAGCCGGACCCGCAGCCGGTGGGCGGGGTGGCCCGCCTCGCCCACGACCTCGGCCAGGCCGAACGACGCCTGGATCAGCGGCGCATAGCCCTCGATGTCGGGGCACATGACGAGGATGTCGCGCGGCTCGAGTGTGGGGTCGTCGGCGAGCAGCCCGAGCAGCACCTCGCGCAGCACCTCGACCTGGCGCGCGGGACCGTGGCACGCATGCACCTGGACGCTGCGGTCGGTGGCGGCCAGGGCTCGGGTGGTGCGGGGGCCGGGGGCGTTGGCGGCCAGGTCGGACTGCAGCCAGGCGAGCAGCGTGTCGGAGCCGTCGGTTGCCGGCGAGGCGGCCAGCGCCTCGGAGGTCGCCCAGGTCGCCGTCGCGAGCGTGCGCTCCAGCTCGCGTACGTCGCGGCCCAGGGTGGCGAGCAGCGGGTGCCCGACCCGGTCGTGGCTGTGGTCGTCCGCCCGCGCCACCGGTCCCGGCAGGTCGGAGAGCGACTGCCACAGCGCCTCGGAGGGGTGCGGCAGCCAGAGGTGCACGTCGCGATGCTGGGCGAGCGCGGCCAACAGCTCGACCTCGGTGGTCGGCAGCCGGGTGTGGCCGACCAGCGAGATCCGGCCCGGCAGGTCGACCGAGCGCGGGTCCTCGCGCAGCCGGTCGAGGGTCGCCGCGTGCAGCTCGTGCGGCGGCGGGGCGCCGACCCTGCGGAGGACGCGACGCCACAGGTGAGGCTGCCAGGCGAGGTCGGCCGGGACGTGGTCGCCGGCGCCATCGGTGTCGCGCCCGGCGGTCCAGTCGGCGAGCACCGTCGGCCGCTGCTGGGCATAGGCGGCGAACAGTCCCGCGACGCGGCGCGCCACGGCGTACCTGCGGCCGCGGCGGAGGTCGCCCTCCTCCCCGTCGAGGCCGTGGCCGAGGTGTCGGGCGAGGACGGTCGCCCACGGCTCGTCGAGGGACTCGTCGAGCGCCGCCAGCACCGACCAGGCGAGCGGGTCGGGGGCCCACGGGTCGTCGTCGCGGGTGCCGCTGATCTCGCCGCGCAGCGACCAGGGCGAGCGGAAGTCGACCCCGGCACAGACGCCGTCACCGGCCTCCCCGGCCCCGAGCACGTGGGAGAGCCGCTGGGACAGCCAGCGCTCCATGCCGCGGGCCGGCACCACGACGATCTCCGTGGCGAACGGGTCCTCCAGGGGGGTCGCCAGCAGCGCTGCCAGCCCGTCGGCCAGCACGTCGGCCCGCCCGGCGCGATGGAGGTGCAGTCCCACGCACGGCACCCTACGGGCCGCAGCCGACGCCGTACCGCCGGGCGACCACGGCCAGCCCCGGCGCCGGGGTTTCCTCCTCCGAGGAGCGAAACCGCGAAATGCGGCACCGAAATCATCCATCTCGCTCCTCGGAGGAGCGAACCGTCACACCAGCCCCACCCCACGAGCACCCCCACCGTTGCGCCTTCAGCAACTCAATGCGCCATAAGAGACAAACGCCACACCCAGGAGTAGCGTGCCGAGCATGCTGTCCGACATCGAGATCGCCGACGCCGCCGATCTGCAACCCATCGTCCCGCTGGCCCAGGAGCGGCTCGGGATCGAGCCCGAGGCCCTCTCCCCCTACGGCCACACCAAGGCCAAGGTCTCGCTGCCCTACATCCGCGGGCTGGCCGATCGTTCCGACGGCACCCTGATCCTCGTCACGGCCATCTCGCCCACCCCCGCGGGCGAGGGCAAGACCACCACCTCGGTCGGCCTGGCCGACGGTCTCTCACGCCTCGGCAAGAACGCGATGGTCGCCCTCCGCGAGCCCTCGCTCGGCCCGGTCTTCGGCATGAAGGGTGGCGCGGCCGGCGGCGGCTACGCCCAGGTCGTGCCGATGACCGACATCAACCTGCACTTCACCGGCGACTTCGCCGCCATCGCCCTGGCCACCAACCTGCTGGCGGCGCTGATCGACAACCACGTCCACCACGGCAACGCGCTCGAGATCGACCCGCGCACGGTCAGCTGGAAGCGCGTGGTCGACCTCAACGACCGGGCGCTGCGCGACATCGTCGTCGGCCTCGGCGGGGTGGCCAACGGCTTCCCGCGCGAGGACGGCTTCGACATCGTGGTCGCCTCGGAGGTGATGGCGATCTTCTGCCTCGCCGAGTCGATCGCCGACCTCAAGAAGCGGCTCGGCGACATCGTGATCGGCTACAACCGGAGCAAGCAGCCGGTGACCGCACGCGACCTCAACGCCCACGGCGCCATGACGGTGCTCCTGCGTGACGCGTTCGCCCCCAACCTGGTGCAGACCCTCGAGCACACCCCGGCGATGATCCACGGCGGCCCCTTCGCCAACATCGCCCACGGCTGCAACTCCGTCGTCGCGACCCGCACCGCGCTGAAGCTCGCCGACTACGTCGTCACCGAGGCCGGCTTCGGGGCCGACCTCGGTGCTGAGAAGTTCATCGACATCAAGTGCCGGGCGAGCGGCCTGCGCCCCTCCGCGGTCGTCGTGGTGGCGACGGTCCGCGCCCTGAAGTACCACGGTGGGGTGCCGCTGGCCGACCTGCAGCAGGAGAACGTCGACGCGATCGCCGCCGGCATGGCCAACCTGCGCCGCCACATCCGCAACGTGCGCGACGTCTACGGCCTGCCGATGGTGGTCGCGGTCAACCGGTTCCCGAGCGACACCGACCTGGAGATGAAGACGGTCGTCGACCTGGTGGCCGAGGAGGGGGCGGTGGCCGTCCCCGCCACCCACTTCGCCGACGGCGGTGCGGGCGCCGAGGCCCTGGCGACCGCCGTCCTGGAGACGATCGAGGCCACCACCGAGGACAAGTTCTCCTTCGTCTACCCCGACGAGATGCCGCTGGCCGACAAGGCCGAGGCGGTCGCCACCTGGGTCTACGGCGCCGGACACGTCTCCTGGGACGCCAAGGCCCGCCGCCGGCTGGAGCGGATCGAGGCCGACGGCTACGGCCACCTGCCGATCTGCGTCGCGAAGACGCAGTACTCCTTCTCCACCGACCCGGCCGCGCTGGGCGCCCCCACCGGTCACACGGTCAACGTGCGCGAGGTGCGGCTCGCCGCCGGAGCGGGCTTCGTGGTGCTGGTGACCGGCGACGTCATGACGATGCCCGGGCTGCCCAAGGTGCCGGCGTCCGACCACATCGACATCGACGACGAGGGCCGCATCGTCGGTCTCTCCTGAGCCGACCCGGACCCCACGCCGGGCGTACGCCGGCCCCGCACCCACCCGAGGCGAGTGCGGGGCCGACGGGTGCTCCCCCCGGAGCTGGTCAGGCGGACAGGTCGCGGCGCTCCTCGACGTGCGTGACGCGCTGACGCTGCTGGTTCATCACCAGCGCGAGCACGATCGCCAACACGCCGACCGCGATCAGGATCCACCCGAGCGGACCCTCGTCCACCCACGTGCTTCCGACGTTGACGACATCGAAGGCGAGCACCAGCCCTGCGAGCAGCAGGATGATTCCCAGTCCTACTCCCATCTCGCGCCCCCCTAGAACACGCGCCGACGGCTGCCGCCGATCGGCACGAAGTTCAGGATCAGGCCCACCACCAGCAGGATCAGGCCGATGGTGGTCAGGATCGGGATGCTGGCGACAAGGCCGACGATCAGGAGGATCAGACCTAGGACGATCATGGAGACACTTCCTTCAGTTTTGGTGCCCGTCCGGCGCCGGAGAGGCACAGCGAGTCAAGCGACGTCGCCGCAGATCCGGTACCCCCCAAGGGGTGAAGGCATGCACCCTCGTTCGCAGTACGATCCGTAGGTGACGATCCGGATGGCGGTGGTGAACGACTACGAAGTGGTCGTCCACGGGGTCGCGGCCATGCTCCGGTCCTACACCGACCGGATCGAGGTGGTCGAGCTCGACGCCGACTCCTCGGTCCTGTCGAGCGTCGACATCGCCCTCTACGACACCTTCGCGCAGCCACAGGGCGACCAGGAGGCGGTGACCCGGCTGGTCCGCAACCCCCGGGTCGGCAAGGTCGTCGTCTACACCTGGAACCTCGACCCGCGCACGGAGCAGGCGAGCCTCAGGATCGGCGCTGCCGGCTATCTCTCCAAGCGGCTCACCGCCGGCGAGCTGGTCAGCGCGCTCGAGGCCGTCCACGGTGGCGAGGTGGTCGCGTCCGCCGAGGACAGCAGCAAGGCGCCGATCGGTGGCGACTGGCCGGGGCGCGAGGAGGGTCTGACGCCGCGGGAGTCGGAGGTGCTGTCGCTGATCACGCAGGGGCTCTCCAACAAGGAGATCCTCGACCGCACCGGTCTGTCCATCAACTCGGTGAAGTCCTACATCCGCTCCTGCTACCGCAAGATCGACGTGACGAGCCGCTCGCGTGCGGTGCTGTGGGGCATCGACCACGGCTTCCAGCCCGACCGCACCCGCACCGTCTCTCCGCAGATCCCCGGTGCCGACTGACGTCACGGCGGTCGTGCGGATCTCACCAAAACCCCTCTAGACCAGTCGCTTCGCTCCTATCCTCGACGGGTGCCCGGAGAGCAGGGCGGTCCTCGCCTCTACGTCCCCGTGGTCGTCGCGCTGACGGTGTGCGGCTTCTTCCTCTGGTTCGTCTGGTCGCAGGCGGCGCCGAGCCCGGAGCCCACGCCCAGCCAGACCGCGGTGGTCGACCCTGCCCTCACCACGATCGCCACCGTGGTCGACACCGAGACCGGTCAGCCGCTCCCGGACGCCTGGCTCACCGAGGTCCGTGACGGAGCGGACCCCCGCCGCGCGGACGCCGGCGGTCGGGTCACCCTGCAGCTGGACGCACCCGTGCTGGTGCGGGCCGGTGCGCCGGGCTACTCCTCGCGGGTGCTGGCGATCGCTCCCGGTCAGCAGCCGGCGGTCGACCTGGTCCGGCGTACGCCGGGCAGCGTGTCGCTGCGCTTCGGTGGCGACGTGATGCTGGGCCGCCGATTCTACGAGCCACTGCCCGACGGCGAGACCTGGTTGACCGACCCGGCCGGCATCGAGAAGCACGAGGCGGTGCTGCAGCACATCGCACCGCTGCTGGCTGACGCCGACGTGACCGTGGTCAACCTCGAGACCTCGCTGGTCAAGGACCCCTACTTCAGCGGCACCCGCCCGAAGCGGTTCCAGCAGCAGAAGGACCTGGTCTTCGCGACCGCGCCTGCGGCCGCGATCGCGCTGAAGCGCTCCGGTGTGGACGTCGTCGACCTCGGCAACAACCACGTCTACGACGCCCTGGGCGAGGGTCTCGACTCCACGCTGCGCAGCGTCGACGCCGCCGGCCTCGTCCACTTCGGCGCCGGCCGGACCCCGGCCGAGGCCTGGGCGCCGGCGTACGTCGAGGCGCGCGGCCAACGCATCGCCTTCATCGGCTGCACGACGGTGACCGGCTCCGACTACGACATCCACTACGTCGCCGGCCCCGGCCAGGGTGGCGCCGCCGAGTGCGCGCCGGTGCCGATGCGCCGGGCGATCGCGACCGCGCAGCGCAATGCCGACGTGGTCGTCGTGATGATGCACGGCGGCGTGGAGTACCAGCAGACCCAGGACCCGACGGTGCGCGCGATGACCGACCTCGCCGCCGGGGCGGGCGCCACCCTGGTCGTCAACGGGCACCCGCACGTGGTCGGCGGTGTCGTCGAGGACCGCGGCGCCCTGGTCGCCGAGACGATGGGCAACCTCGTCTTCGACCAGAACCTCTGGTCGACACTGCGCTCCTACCTGCTCCGCGTCGACCTGCGCGACGGCACCCCGGTGCGCAGCCAGATCGACCCGTTCGCCGTCGCCGACTACTCCCCCGTGCCCACGACCGGCCCGCTCGCCTCGTCCTCGGCCCGGGTGGCCGCGGGACTGCTCCCCGGTCCGCTACTGCTGAGCGCCGGCGGCGCCTCCACCACCCGGCTGCCCACCGCGGGCACGCCTCCGATGGAGGGCACGGCCGGCGAGATCCTGCCGCTCCCCGACGGCAGCTGGCTGCCACCCGGCCAGGACGACGTGGTCCTCGGCGAGGACCTGCTCTACGGCACCGGCACCTACGAGCGGATGGACACCGCCTCCGACGGGACCACCCCCCTGCTCTGGTCGCTCGGCAAGTACACCCGGGTGGGCAACGACGCGGCCTGCACCGGCAGCCGTGGACTGCACGCCGTCCGCCAGCCCGCGCGCGACTTCGACGTGGTCGCCTATCCCGCCCACCGGGTCCCGGTGACGCCCGGCGACCACCTCAGCCTGGTCGTGAGCGTGTCCACCGCCTCGCAGGGCGCGCAGGCCGAGATCCGGTGGTACGCCGAGATGTCCGGGCCGAGCAGCGACATCGCCGTGCTGCCCCTGGGTCCCTCGAAGGCCGGCGACGGCTGCCACCAGGTGCGCCTCGACGTCGTCGTACCCGACGGGGTCACCGCCGCCCAGCCCTACCTCCGCCTGGGCGACCCGGGCGGCGTCACCCGAGCCGGCGAGCTGATGGTCGACGACGTGCGCCTCATCCGCTGGGCCGCCCCCGGCGCCGGTGGACGCCTCTATGACGCCGTCGACTTCCGCCGCGACGCCACCGTCTCCCCGGTCACCGACTCCCGCTGAGGCGAGCCGGACGAGCGTTCCCGGCGCGTCGCCGCGGACTCCTCGGGTGGCCCACCCAGCCGACCAGGGCACCTGTCCTGCGCAGCCGATGAGCGGATGAGTCGGGATCGGAGACCTATGGTGTTGACATGTCCAACCTGGCGCGCATTCGGAGGCTGGTGCTCGGAGCGGTGAGGATCCCCGCGTTCCTCGGGTTGGCACTCGTGCTGCCGGGATGCTCTTCGGACAACGGCTTGGCCACCCGCGAGGTCACCCGCGATGGCTACGGATCGACCTGGCCGCTGACCGTTGACCGCGCGGTCTTGGCCTGTGAGCCGGGTGAGGTTCCGACAGTCACCGTGAAGGGTCGGTCCTTTGGGCTGCGTGAGACATCGACGGACCTGCCCCGGGGGCTGCTCCGGATTTGGGCAGACGACCCGGCGACTGGCCAGCCCATGGACCCAGCCCCGCTGCTTGACGACGCGCTCGCACTCTGCGACTGACCGCACTCGTCTGCCGCGTAGCGTGCGCAACGCTGCTGCCGAGGTCGACGCCGGCGTCGAGCATGGCTACTTGCCGGGGACGTAGCCGCCGTCGCGGGTAGCAACAAGGCACTCGCCCGCCTGGACCGCCATCCCGAAGTCACGACAACTGCCGTTGAACCGTGGCTCCATGTACGTGACCTCCGGGAACTGGAAGGCAAGTGCAGTGAGATGCGCCCACAGCACGTCGGACTGGGCGCTGGTGGTGCTCTGGAGACCTGCCCTCGTGAGATCGAGGTCGATGATCGCCCGCTCCCCGTCGAGCCTGACGCTGTTCAGCATGCCGGGCTGCCCGACGGACACGAAGTTGCGTCGCTCCGATCGACTAGGACCCTCGAGGTATTCGACGACGGCCCGTTGCAGCCGCTGCCTAGTATCCGCCCCGGGATCGACGTGGCGGGCGAGTCCGACTGCACTCCGCGGATCCTTCCCGGTGTTCAGGTCCGGCTTGCAGGCGAAGTAGACCAGCACGACGCCTTGGCCACGCTCGACATCGTCGCCCCGACAGGCCGATCCATGGGTCGCCGCAGGCGAAGGGGCCGGAGCCTGCGGCGTGACCGCGGGCTCATGGGTGCGCCCTGGCACGCCAGGGCCGGATGGTGAGCAGGCAGTGAGCAAGAACAAGGCAGCGAGGCTCGCGGCGATACGCATCGACTCTCGACCTTCCCACTAGACATCACCTGCACATACGACGATGGTGTATGTCCCTCGGTTGTCCGGATCTCGGCTGCAGATCAGGGCATGGGTGAGGGGTGTCCGGCCTCGGCACACGCGGTACCCGACTGGCGAGGCCGCGGAAGAACGCGCCCGCGCGAACCGTGTCGACGTCGACTCTCAGCGGTGCCCGGCTCCCAGCCGCAGCCGGAGCACCACCCCGCCGTGGTCCGAGGGCCACAGCCCGGTGGCCGGGTCACGGTCGGTGACCGAGGTGCCAGTGACGCGGCCCTTGTCGACGGCGTACCCCGCCCCGCGGGCCGAGCGCCCGAAGACCATGTCGATGCGGTGGTCGAAGCCGTCGCCGGTCGCGTCGTCGACGGTCTCCGACAGGCCGGAGGTCCAGCCCTCCTCCGCAGGTGCCCAGCGCAGCCACTCGTCGGTGAAGCCGCCCGCGCCGGTGACCAGGTCGTAGGGCGCCTTGTGCGGCACGTGGTCGAAGGGCTTGGTCGAGTCGTTGAGCGGGTCGGAGTTGCAGTCGCAGACGAAGATCACGTCGCGGTCCGTCGGGGTCGCCGCCAGCAGCTCGCTCACCTGCGCCAGCGCCAGGTCGGAGCTGAACGCCTCCAGGTGGGTGTTCACGAAGCGGAAGCGCTGGTGACCCTTGCGCACGTCGACCCACTGGTAGCCCCGGTCGAAGCTGGTCGGGACGCCGGCCACGCTGACCTGCAGGTTGTTGCTGTAGACCGCGCCGCCGCTGTCGAGCACCCGCATGCCCCGGCCGGCGCGCATCAGGATCACGTCGCGCATGGTCATCCGCACGTCGCGGACCGTCCCGCCCATGGTGCCGTCGAACGGGCTCCCGGTGAAGCTCGGCGCCTCGACGTCGGCTCGGTCGCCCACACTGACCGCGACGTAGTGCTGACCCCGCGCGGCCAACGCGTCGAGCAGCAGCTGGAGGTAGTCGTAGTCGACCGTGGTCGCGTTGGGCACGCCCACCTGGGTCAGCTCCAGGGGCCCACTGCGCCACAGGGCGACCTCCTGGAGGCCGACCAGGTCGGGTCGGGTCCTGGCGATCTCCTGGGCGATCAGCCCGGCGCGCACCGGGAAGTTCGTCCGGTCGACGATCTCGCGGGTCTGGTGCGTCGCGTTGGCGAGGGCGACCAGCACGTCCTGGGGCGACCCGCCCGCCGCCTGCGCCGCCAGCGCCGCGTTGACGGGCCGGTTGATGTCCGCCCCCAGGTAGAGGTTGCGGGTCATGACGGTGACCGGCTCACCGCGCTTGTCGTGCCCCTTCCCCCCGGCGTACGCCGGCCCGCTCAGGCCCACCGTCGCGATCGTCGTCGCCAGCGCGGCCACCGCCGCCGCGACCGCCTGCCACCTGACGCCACGCGTCCGTGCCCTGGTCCCCATGCCGATCCTCCTCCGTGCTCATCCTCTGGGGCGATCCTCGCCCCGCGGCGCGCTGCTGGCAATGGCCGGTCGAAGTTGTGGAGACCCGCACGGGCGGCCAAGGTAGGTCCATGGCCACCCGCGAGTACGAGCTCGACACTGCCGCCCGAGGGGGACCGCTCCGCGTCCGCACCCGCGGCCGGGCGGTGCTCTCGAACCCGATGACCAACCGGGGCACGGCTTTCACCGACGCGCAGCGGCGCGAGCTCGATCTCGTCGGGCTGCTCCCCACGGGCGTGACCACGATGGAGAACCAGACCCGCCGGCTCTACGAGCAGTTCCGCCGCACGTCCACGCCGTTGGGCAAGTACCTCCACCTGTCGGCGGTCCGCGACCGCAACGAGGTGCTGTTCTACCGGCTGCTGGCCGACCACCTCGAGGAGATGCTGCCGATCGTCTACACGCCCACCATCGGTGAGGCGATCGAGCGGTTCAGCCACGAGTTCAACCGACCCCGCGGGGTGTTCCTCTCCATCGACCGGCCCGAGGACGTCGAGCGCTCGCTGCTCGACTACGGCCTCGGCGCCGACGACATCGACCTGCTGGTGGTCACCGACTCCGAGGGCATCCTGGGCATCGGCGACCAGGGTGTGGGCGGCATCCAGATCGCGATCGGCAAGCTCTCGCTCTACACCGCGGCCGCCGGCATCCATCCGCGCCGTGGCATCCCGGTGGTGCTCGACGTGGGGACCGACAACCTCGGTCTGCTCAACAACGAGATGTACCTCGGCGAGCGGCACGCCCGCGTCCGCGGGCAGCGCTACGACGAGTTCATCGACCACTTCGTGACCACCGCCCGACGGCTGTTCCCGCACGCGATGATCCACTGGGAGGACCTCGGCCCGGCCACCGCCCACCACCTGCTCGACCGCTACGCCGACGTGTGCACCTTCAACGACGACATCCAGGGCACGGCCGCCGTCGTCCTGGCCGCGATCATGGCCGGAGTCGACGTCACCGGCCAGGACCTCGCCGACCACCGGATCGTGATCTTCGGCGCGGGCAACGCCGGCATCGGCATCGCCCAGCTGGTGCGCGAGCGGCTGGTCCGGTCGGGGCTGACCGAGGCCGAGGCGCTCGACCGCTTCCACGCGATCGGCATCAACGGCCTCTACGTCGACGACCAGCCCGAGCTGATGGCCTTCCAGAAGCCCTACGCCCGGCGGCGCGAGGAGCTCGCGGGCTGGACGATCGCCGACCCGCGGCACATCACCCTCGACGAGGTCGTCCGCGAGGTCCGGCCCACCATCCTGATCGGCACCTCCACCCGCGGCGGCGCGTTCAGTCAGTCGATCGTGCAGGAGATGGCGGCGCACTGCCCGCGGCCGATCATCATGCCGCTGTCCAACCCGACCAGCCGGGCCGAGGCGACGCCCGCCGACGTCCTGGCCTGGACCGACGGGCGAGCCCTGGTGGCGACCGGCAGCCCGTTCGGCTCGGTCGACCACGGCGGCGTGCGCTACCAGATCGCGCAGGCCAACAACGCGCTGATCTTCCCCGGCCTGGGGCTGGGCGTCGCGGCCTGCCGCGCCTCACGGGTGACCGACGGGATGGTCGGGGCGGCGGCCGACGCGCTGGCGGGCCTGGTCAACGCCTACCGCCCCGGCGCCTCGCTGCTGCCGTCGCTGGGCGAGCTGCGGATGGTCTCGGCGACCGTCGCCGTCGCCGTGGCTCGAGCCGCCGAGGCGGAGGGGGTCGCCGAGGCGCCCCTGACCGACCCGGTGCAACAGGTGTTCGCGCGGATGTGGCAGCCGGAGTACCCGCCGATCGAGGCGATCTGAGTCCCGCGCGTCGCGAGGCTCAGGACAACAGCTCGAGCACGGCTCGCTCCGCGATCGGCACGACGACGACTCCAGCCCGGGTCGCGGGGCGACACCGTGCGCAGTCTGGGCATCGGTCCTCCTCGGGCCGGACTGCCATTCAGGGGCTGCCGCCCGGCCTGGTCGGTACCCACCCGCGCCGCGCGCACGCCTGGGGCGAGCCGGATAGCATGCCCGCGTGGCGAGAGGATTCCGGTTCCCCGGCTCCGCGGGCGGTCAGCACGACCCGTGGTTCCGCATCGGCACGCTCGAGGTCACCACGACCTGGTTCGTGGTGCTGCTGTCGGGGTTCGTGCTCGTCCTCGGCGCGTTCTCGCCCACGCTGATCTTCTATCTCACCCTCTTCCCGGAGTACCTCCAGTCGGGCCAGGTGTGGCGGCTGGTCACCTGGCCGCTCGCCAACGACATCCGGCTCGGCATCTGGCCGGTCATCACGATCTTCTTCTTCTGGTACTTCGGCGGGATGCTCGAGGAGGAGCTCGGCCGGGCCACGATGGCGCGGCTGCTGCTCTGGACGACGCTGTTCGTCGGCGTGCTCGCGGTGGTGCTCAGCATCCCGTTCGGCTGGTTCGACCCGGTGGTGGGCGGGCTCGGCACGCTCGAGCTTCTGGTGCTGCTGATCTGGATCGCCGAGCGTCCCCACGCCCGCTTCCTGTTCAACATCCCGGCATGGGTCTTCGGCGTGGTCATCGTCGCCATCCAGGTGCTCCAGCTCACCGCCTACCGCTCCTGGCTGGTGCTGCTCCACCTGCTGCTCAGCATCGGCATCGGCGCCCTGGTCGCCCGCCACTACGGCCTGCTGCAGGAGTACGCCGCGATCCCCCGCCTCGGCAGTCCCGGCGGGCGGCCGAAGCGACAGCGGCGCACGCCGAGCTCCGGGAGCGGCGGGGTCGTGGCCGGTCCCTGGGCCGGCTCGTCGGTCCCTCGCGTCGACAACGACCGGGCCCAGCTCGACGCGCTGCTCGACAAGATCAGCGAGTCCGGCATGGACTCCCTGACCTCGGGCGAGCGCAAGCAGCTCGAGGTGCTGCGCCGGCGGATCCGCGGGGAGTAGCCCGACACCACCGCACCCCGCCGAATCACCACCCGGGGAGCCGTCGTTGCGGCAGGATGACCCCTGTCAGCGACGGACCGGCCGCCACCCCCGGCGGCCTCGTGGAAAGGCGGGCCCGATGTCGGTGCTGCGCCCTCCCGCGATGCTTCCGTCCATCGCCCGTTCCGTGGCGGCGCTGCTGGCGTGCGGGCTCGCCGCGCTGCTCGTGCTGGCCGGCGGCCAGCCGGCCGCGGCCGCCGGCACCCGCGGCGACGTCGACCACTATCTCGACCAGGTCGCCGACCGAGCCACCAAGCCGGGGGTCTACGTCGACCCCGCCGTGCTCGAGGACGACCTCATCGCGAGCGACGACGTCACCGCGCTCACCCGGCAGGCGGTCAAGGTCTCGGGGCCGGTCCGGGTGATGGTGCTGCCGGTGGACCGGCTCACGGTCGACAAGGGTGGGCACACCTCGGCCGACCTGGCCTATCGCCCGGCCCAGCTGGTGCGCAAGATCGCCGACCGGATCGACCGCAAGGGCACCTACGCCGTGCTGGTGACGGCGCCGAGCCGCGACGACGGCGCGTCCTTCTATGCCCTGCAGGTGGTCCGTGGCGGGCCGTCGTACGACATCGGGCGGGCGACCTCGGCCGCGATCGACTGCTGCTCCACCGACGCCGCCGCCCTGCTCCGTCGGTTCCTCAAGGAGGCCGACCACCCGCTCGCCTCGGGGAAGAAGGGACGCTCCGGCGGCGGACCGGTCGAGATCGGAGCCAGCACCACGACCGCGTCGAGCGGTACCGGTGGCCCAGGGGCTCTGGCCTACGGCGGGATCATCGCGCTGATCATCGGCATCGGCGCCGCCGGCGTCTACACCCGGTTCCGCTCGACCGGCAGCACCCCGCACGGGTTGGACGACCCGACCGCCGAGGCCCTGCGCGGCGCCCTCACCGAGGAGGTCGAGGAGCTCCGGCAGCGGGCCAAGAGCCTCGGGCCGGCGGTCACCGGCGACCGCGAGGCCGTCGACGCCAGGGTCGAGGCGCTGCGCCGCCTGCTCGACCAGGCGGCCGGCCGGGCCGCGGGCATCCGCACCTCGGCGGACGCCCAGTCGGTGGCCCGGACGCTCGCCGACGCTCGCTACGAGTACGCCGCCGCCACGGCGCTCCGCGACGGGCGCCCCGAGCCGACCCGGACACCGCCGTGCTTCGTCGACCCCCGGCACGGGCTCAGCGTCGCCACCATGGTCTACCCGTCGTCGGACCTGACGGCGCCGGTGCCGGTCTGCGCCACCTGCCGCACCGAGCTCGCGGCCGGCCAGCAGCCGCGCCCCCGGCTGCTCCACTATCGCGGGGCGTGGACCGACCACTGGCGCGCCGCCGGAGCCTCCTGGGTCTACCTGCACGGCTACTGGGCCGGGCAGCCCTTCATGCACCAGCACTTCTCGATGCCGCCGCCGGACCAGCCGGGCGTGGCCACCGCACCCGAGACCGGCGCAGCCTCCGAGACGGTGCCGCCGTCCTCGCCGAGCGGCGGGGCCACCGACGCCTGACGCACCGGCGGCTGCGCTCGGACGACCCACGTCGCCGATCGGGCGCGGGTGAGCGGATTTTACTGTCCATCGGCTCCCTGACCGCAGGAAGTCTCGGGCCGGGGGTTCCCCCCGTGGAGCCGGGCGGTTAGGGTCCGGCGGGTGGCCTCTCCGTGGCCACCTCACCTCGTGAGACGACATCAACCGAGGAGCACCTACATGTTGCGAAGGACGGTGGCTGCGCTCAGCGCCCTGCCGCTCGTCCTCGCGGGCGGAGCGTTGAACAGCGCGAGCGCCGCGGGGACTGAGAGTTCCACGACCACGCCGGAGTACTCCGACGGCATCTACGTCGTACAGATGCTGGAGCCCCCTGCAGCCGGCTACACCGGCGGCAAGGCCGGCCTCAAGGCCACCAAGCCCGCACCGGGTCGCAGCCTGAACCCAGGCCTGCCCCGGGTGCGCGACTACGTCGGCCACCTCGAGGACAAGCAGTCCGCCGCCCTGAAGGCGGTCGGCAACCCGCGCACCCTCTACACCTACCAGTACGCCTTCAACGGCTTCTCCGCGAAGCTGACCGCCGAGCAGGCGGCCGCGCTGGCCAAGCAGAAGGGCGTGCTCGCCGTCACCAAGCAGCGCACCTACACCGTCGACACCTCGACGACCCCTGACTTCCTGCACCTCTCGGGCCCCGGTGGACTGTGGAACAAGCTCGGCGGCCCCAAGCGCGCCGGCAACAACGTCGTGATCGGCATCATCGACTCCGGCGCCACGCCCGAGTCGCTGTCCTTCTCCGCGCGGGTCAACAAGAAGGGCATCCCGGCCAAGACCGGGCGGCTCGCCTACCAGCCGCTGGCCGGCTTCGGCGCCGACCAGTGCCAGACCGGTGAGGACTGGACCGCCGCCGACTGCAACAACAAGATCGTCGCCGCGCGCTACTACAATGCGGGCTACGGCGGCGACGCCGGCATCGACGCCGACCGTCCGTGGGAGTTCAACTCCGCACGCGACTACAACGGCCACGGCACCCACACCGGCAGCACCGCGGGCGGCAACTACCGCACGCCGACCACCGGAGAGGCCGTCGCGCTGGGCTCCAGCGTGAGCGGCATGGCTCCGCGCGCCCGGATCGCCGTCTACAAGGCCCTCTGGTCGACCGAGGACGCCTCCACCGCGGGCGGCACCACGTCCGACCTGGTGGCCGCCATCGACGACGCGGTCGCCGACGGTGTCGACGTCATCAACTACTCCATCAGCGGCACCCAGACGAACTTCCTCGACCCGGCCGAGGTGGCGTTCCTCTTCGCCGCCGACGCGGGCGTGTTCGTCTCGGCCTCGGCCGGCAACAGCGGTCCGACCGCCTCCACGGTGGCGCACCCCTCGCCGTGGATCACCACCGTCGCCGCGGGCACCCACCCGCGCAACGGCTCCGGCTCGGTGACGCTGGGCGACGGGCAGACCTTCCAGGGCGCCTCGCTGGCGGCCGAGGAGGTCAGCGCCGACCTGGTCAACTCCAAGGACGTCGGCCTGAACGGCGCCACGGACGCGGCCCGGCTGTGCTACCCCGACGCCGACAACGAGCTCGACCCGGCCAAGGTGACCGGCAAGATCGTCGTGTGTGAGCGCGGCGTGATCGCCCGAACGGCCAAGAGCCTGGCGGTCAAGCAGGCCGGTGGCGTGGGGATGATCCTCATCAACACCTCGCCGAGCTCGGTCAACGCCGACCTGCACTTCGTGCCGTCGATCCACCTGCAGAACGACGCACTGGCTCCGGTCGAGGCGTACGCCGCCACGGCGGGCGCCACGGCGACGATCGCCAAGAGCACGCTCACCTTCGACGACCCGGCGCCCTACACCGCGTCGTTCTCGTCGCGTGGCCCGCTGCTCGCGGGCGACGGTGACCTGCTCAAGCCCGACCTGATCGCCCCCGGGCAGGACATCCTGGCCGCGGTCGCGCCTCCGGGCAACCACGGTCGCGAGTTCGACGTCTACAGCGGCACCTCGATGTCGGCCCCGCACGTCGCGGGTCTGGCGGCGCTGCTGCGCTTCAAGCACCCGGCCTGGTCGCCGATGGCGATCAAGTCGACGCTGATGACGTCGGCCTACGACGTGCTCGACGGTCCGGCCGACGACCCGTCGGTGATCTTCAGCGCGGGCGCCGGTCACGTCGACCCGCGGAAGGCCAACAACACCCACCTGGTCTACGACAGCGACTTCTACGACTGGTTGGCGTTCCTGTGTGGCACCACCACCGGGGTCGGCGCGAGCACCTGCGCCAGCCTCGAGGGCGCCGGCTACTCGCTCGACCCGAGCGACATGAACACGCCGTCGGTCTCGATCGGTGGGTTGGCGGGCAGCCAGACGGTGACCCGACGGATCACCAACGTCGGTCCCTACGCCGGCAAGTTCACGGCGAGCGTGCAGGGCATGGACGGGGTGGACGTGAAGGTGTCCCCGCGGTCGATGTTCATCCACAAGGGCGAGACGAAGTCGTTCACGATCACCTACACGCGCACCGACGCCGCGCTCAACGAGTACACCGGCGGCTACCTCACCTGGCGGGGCAAGCACCGCCAGAAGGTGCGCATCCCGATGGTCGTGAAGCCGGTGGCGCTCGCCGCTCCGGCCGAGGTCTCCGGTTCCGGTGACCCCGTGACCTACTCGGTCGGCTTCGGCTACACCGGGCCGTTCTCCGCGACGCCGGCCGGGCTGATCCCGGCCACGACGCAGGACGGCACGGTCGCCGACGACCCGGGTGACAACTTCGTCAAGGACGGTCCCGGCACCGACCTGAAGCTGGTGGACATCCCGGCCGGCACGACGTACGCCCGGATCTCGCTGTTCGACGACTACACCAGCGGCGACGACGATCTGGACCTCTACGTCTACGACTCGAGCGGCAATCTCGTCGGCGGCAGCGGCAGCGGCACGTCGAACGAGGAGGTCGACCTGGTCAACCCGGCCGCCGGCACCTACTCGGTCTATGTGCACGGGTTCGCGACCGAGGGTCCGGACACCGACTACACGCTGTTCTCGTGGGCGCTCGGGAGCGCCGACGAGGGCAACATGACGGTGTCCGCGCCGGCGACGGCCACCACCGGGGGCTCGGGTGACATCACCCTGACCTTCAGTGGCCTGGCCGCCGCGACGAAGTACCTCGGGTCGGTGACCTACGCCGGCTCCGACGCGATGCCCGACCCGACGATCGTCCGGGTCGACACTCCGTAGGCACCACGCCTCGGTGAACCACGGTCAGGGAGGCCCCGGCAACGCCGGGGACCTCCCTGACCGCATTTCCGAGCAGGCCGCCGCTGCCCGGGACGCGCTGCGAGAGCTGCGCGACCGGTCGGCGGCGGCCTCCTCGTCTCCTCCCGCGGAGTCCCTCGCTGGGCTGCTCCACCACCTCGACCTCGAAGGTGGGGTGTGGGTGCTCGACGCGGACTCCGGTGAGCGGCTCCAGCTGCTGGGGTCGATCGATCCGGCGTGGTCGGGCCGGCGGCTCACCGTGACCGGCATCCGACGAACCGAGGTGATGACGACCGCCCAGGTCGGCCCGGTGTTCGAGCTCATCGCCGCAGCACTCGAGGAGTGAGCCGGCGGCGCGCCACCAGCGATCGGGCATCATCGACCTCGGAGGTCCCCGTGCGCCGCTCGCTGCTGGTCATCGCCGCCCTGTTCCTGGGTGGCTGCGCGAGCGCCGATGACGAGCCGGTGCCTGCGCCGTCGAGCCCGTCGAGCGGTCCCGCCAGCCCGGAGGCCACCACGCCGACCGCCGGGGCCAGCGCCTCGGGCGGCGTCGCGACCCCTCCGGACGAGAGCGCCACTCCCGACCCCGCGCCCTTCCCCGTCTCGCTGCCGGCGTACTTCGACCGCCGCTTCTCCGGTGGCGACCTGCGGCTGGGCGAGGTGCGCGAACGCACGGCCGCCTACACGTCGTACGCCGCGAGCTATCGCAGCGGGCGGCTGCGCATCACCGGGGTGCTCAACGTGCCGACGGGTCGGGGCCCGTTCCCCGCCGTGGTGCTCGCGCACGGCTACATCGACCCGGCGATCTATGTCACCGGGCAGGGCATGACCCGCGAGCGTGGCGTGCTCGCCAGTCGGGGCTACGTCGCCTTCCACGTCGACTACCGCGGCCACGCCGGCTCCGACAGCGACCCCGCCACCGCGCGGCGGCTGCGGCTCGACTACTCCGTCGACGTGATCAACGCCGTGCAGGCGCTGCGGTCGACGCGGGCGGTGCCGGTCGACGACGACCGGGTCGGGTTGATGGGTCGGTCGATGGGCGGCGGGGTCGTCTACAAGGCGCTGGAGATGGCGCCCGGGCTGGTCGACGCCGCGGCAGTGTGGGCACCGGTGAGCTCGTGGGAGCCCGACAACTTCAACCGGTGGGTCCGGGGTGATCCCGCGCGCGACGACCTGACGGCGTACGTCGAGCGGCGCTATGGGCTGCCCGGGCAGCCCGGGAGCCGGCGCTTCTGGCGGGAGATCAGCGCGCGCACCTATGTCGACCGGATCACCGAGCCGATCCTGCTCGTCCAGGGCGGCAGCGACGACACCTGCCCGCCGCGGTGGGCCCGCGCGACCCATCGCGCCCTGCGCGCGGCCGACGTCCGGGCCCGGCTGGCGTGGTACCCCGACGAGGAGCACGCCTTCGGTCCCCGGTTCGCAGCGGCGATGGACCGCACCATCGGCTTCTTCGACCGCGAGCTCTGAGGGTCGGGCTGGCGTCCGTGCTTGTCCCGGCCTCCCCCCGGGTCGGTGCGGTGGCGCGTCATCCGAACCGCCCGCCCCGGCGACCCCGGCGGATGACGTTGCCGGGGCGTCATCCGAACCGCGCGCGAGCCGGCGTCTACTGGTGCGTACGGAGCACCAGACACGCCGTACGCACCAGTAGACATCCCCACACGGGGCTCAACGCCAGCGGCGCAACGCCACCCGGGACGTCATCCGAACCGCCCGCCCCGACGACCCCGACGTATGACGTTGCCGGGACGTCATCCGAACCGCCCGCCCCGGCGACCGGAGCGCATGACGTCCGGCGTCCGGGGAGCCCGCCGGGGTGACGCCGTCGGGGCGACGGAACCCCTCGCTCAGGCGTCCTCGACCAGGACGACGGTCAGCTGCCGAGGGCCGTGCACGCCCTCGACGCGGTCGAGCTCGATGTCGCTCGTGGCCGAGGGACCGCTGATCCAGGTCTGCGGCCGGGCCGGGTCGAGCCGGCCGACGGCCTCGGGCACACCCGCGACCACCTGGCTGGCGCGCACCACGCAGACATGCCGGTCGGGCACCAACGAGAGCGCCCGCCGGCCCTGTCCCGGGCCGTGGTCGAGCACGATCGTGCCGGTGCGCGCGATGCCGACCGCCGCAGCGGTCACGACGGCGTCCACCCGGTCGAGCTCGGCGGCGGTGAGACCCGAGTCGGCCACGCTGCCGGGCACCTCCCACGGGAGCCCGTCGGGGACCACCACCCGGTCGAGCCCGTCGAGCGCGTCGACCAGCGCAGCGCCGACGGTGGCCGCGCTGCAGCGGATCACGGTGGCGCGGTACTCCGCCACCCGCTCGGCGAACCGGTCGAGCACCGGGCCGTCGCCCGGCACGTCCCGATAGGCGCGCGAGACCTCCGGCGGCGCCGGCGCGGAGCCGAGCGCGGCCCGCACCGCCGCCAGGATCTCCTCGCGGGCGCTCACGACCCTGCCACCTCATCGTCGCGGCCGCCGGTCCGCCGCCACCAGGCGCGGAAGGACTCGGCGGGCGGCGCCGGCAGGTCGCGGGCGCCCGTCCAGGCCGCTCCGGGGCCGGGCACACGCCCGATGGCGGCCCGCCCGCCCGGCAGCGTACGCCGGCCAAGCCGCGCCGCCGCCCAGCCGACCAGGCCGCCGGCCCGCTCCGCCAGCGCGAGCCGGCCGGCCCGCCCGAAGGTCCAGCCGGCCGCCCTCATCGCGACCGCCTCGGCCCAGTGCGACCCGGGTCTCGGCCCGCTCCCCCGGTGGGCGTCGACCACCTGCGACCGCAGGTCGACCAGCACCGAGGGGATGTCGATCCGCACCGGGCACACCTCGAAGCAGGCGCCGCACAGCGACGAGGCATAGGGCAGCGAGTCGACCAGCTCGGACTCCCCCACGCCGCGCAGCAGCGGGTTGAGGATCGCCCCTATCGGCCCGGGATAGACAGAGCCGTAGGCGTGCCCGCCCACCCGCTCGTAGACCGGGCACACGTTGAGGCACGCCGAGCAGCGGATGCAGCGCAGCGCCTGCCGCCCCACCTCGTCGGCCAGCGCCCGGGTGCGGCCGTTGTCGAGCAGCACCACGTGCACCTCCTGCGGGCCGTCGCCGGGGGTGACCCCCGACCAGGTGGAGGTGTAGGGGTTCATCCGCTCGCCGGTGGAGGATCGCGGCAGCAGCTGGAGGAAGACGTCGAGGTCGGCCCAGCTCGGGATCACCTTCTCGATGCCGACCACGGAGACCAGCACCTCGGGCAGGGTGAGGCACATCCGCCCGTTGCCCTCCGACTCGACCACCACCAGCGTGCCGGTCTCCGCGACGGCGAAGTTCGCACCGGAGACGCCGACCTTGGCCCGCAGGAACTTCTCGCGCAGGTGCTCCCGAGCGGCCGCGGCGAGCACGGCGGGCTCGTCGGTGAGGTCGTCCGGCGCGGGCCTGCCGGCGGCGGCCATCGAGCGGCGGAAGATCTCGCGGATCTCCGCGCGGTTGCGGTGGATCGCCGGCACCAGGATGTGCGAGGGCAGGTCGTCGCCGAGCTGGACGATCAGCTCGGCCAGGTCGGTCTCCCAGGCGGCGATCCCCTCGGCCTGGAGCGCCTCGTTGAGGCCGACCTCCTGGGTGGCCATCGACTTGACCTTGACCACCTCGTCGACACCGTGCCCCCGGGCCACCGACGCCACGATCGCCCCCGCCTCAGCGGCGTCCCGCGCCCAGTGCACGGTCGCGCCCCGGGCCACCAACGACTCCTCGAGCCGCTCCAGGTGCCGGTCCAGCCCCAGCAGGGCCCGGTCCTTGATCGCCGCGCCCGCGACCCGCAGCTGCTCCCACTCCTCGACCTCGCCGACCACGGCGGCGCGCTTGGCGCGGATCGTCGCCGTGGCGTGCGCCAGGTTGCGACGCAGCTGGGTGTCGGCCAACGCCGTGCGCGCGGCCTCCGGGAACGCCGGCATCCCGACGAAGGTCGCGCCCATCAGGAGACCCCCTCCTGCGCGGCCAGCACCTCGGCCAGGTGGGCGACCCGGACACCCGCCCGCTGTCGCGACAGCAGTCCCGACAGGTGCATCAGGCACGACGAGTCCCCGGCGACCAGCACCTCGGCTCCCGTCTCCCGGACGTGGCGGACCTTGTCGCCGCCCATGGCCACCGACACGTCGGCGTTCTTCACCGCGAAGGTGCCACCGAAGCCACAGCACTCCTCGGCGTGCGGCAGCTCGACCAGGTCGATGCCGCGCACGGCGCGCAGCAGCCGCAACGGCCGGTCGCCGACCCCGAGCATCCGCAGCGAGTGGCAGGTCGGGTGGTAGGTCACCCGATGCGGGTACGACGCCCCCACGTCCTCGACGCCCAGCACGTCGACGAGGAACTCGCTCAGCTCCAGCGCCCGCGGCGCGGCCTCCGCCACGGCGCTGACGAGCCCCGGGTCACCGGAACGCCGCGCCACCAGGGCGTGCTGGTGGCGCACCGACCCGGCGCACGAGCCGGACGGCACGACCACGTGGTCATAGCCGGCGAAGGCGTCGACGTAGGTGCGCACCAGCGGCACCGCCTCGTCGACGTACCCGGTGTTGACCATCGGCTGCCCGCAGCAGGTCTGGGCGTCGGGGAAGTCCACGTCGACACCCAGCCGGCGCAGCAGCCGCACCGTCGCCTTGCC
>NZ_JAWKJQ010000015.1:0-45029 GCF_041393715.1 Nocardioides sp.
TCTGGTCGACCACCCGGAAGTCGCTGATGCCGGTCGCGGACTGCAGGTCGCTGATCCGCAGTGAGATCTGCTGCTCGGGGGTCCGGGTCTGGCTGCCCACCAGCTCCACCCGCACCGAGTAGGTGTCGGGTGGGTTGCCGGGGAGCGTCCAGCGCGCCTCGCCCGGGTTGGTGTTGGTGCGCACCCAGCCGACCGGCACCGGGAAGGTGACCGCGAACGGCCCCCCGCCCAGGGTGTCCTTGTGGGTGTCGAATGGCGCCCGCAGCGGGCCCGGCTCCTCCGGGTCGTCGAGCACCTCGATCGGCGGGGTGTAGGGGTACGCCGGCCCGCTGGCCACCATCGGCTTGGGCGTCCCGGCCGCGGCGGGAGGCCGGTCGAGCAGGGTCCCCAGACCGAAGCCGGCTCCCGCGCCGACGACGATGAGCAGGAGCATCGCCCCGAGTCCCCGCCAGGTCACCAGGGCAGGATAGTCGCGCCGATGCCGGGGACTACCGTGTGCCCATGTCGAGCTTCCTGCTGCGCCGCGCGCGGGTGGTGGAGATCGACCCCGGGACCCGTCACGGCCCCGACCCGGTCGACGTGCGCGTCCAGGACGAGCGGATCATCGAGGTCGACCACGACCTGGACCGGCCGGCCGGCGTCCCGGAGTTCGACGCCGACGGGCGCTGGCTGATCCCGGGGCTCTGGGACCAGCACGTCCATCTGGCCCAGTGGGCCGCCACCGCCGAGCGGCTCGACCTCGGCGAGGCGTCCTCGGTCAGCGACGCGCTCGCCACCGTCGCGGCCGCGCTGCGCGGGGGCGCGCCTCGGTGGGTGGTCGGCTGGGGGCATCGCTCGGTCCCGTGGGAGCCGCAGCCGACCGTGGCCGTGCTGGATGCGGTCGCCGGTCCCCGGCCGGTCGTGCTGATCTCCGGCGACGGTCATCACGCCTGGCTCAGCACCGCCGCCCTCGACGCCCTCGGGCTCCCGCGGCGCGACGGCATGGTCGCCGAGAACGAGTGGTTCGACGCCTATCAGCGGCTCTCCGCCGTGGCCGCCCCCGAGCCGGACGGCCTGGTCCGCGCGCAGCGGGCGGCGGCGGCCCGCGGCGTGGTCGGCCTGGTCGACCTGGAGTTCGGGATGACGCCGGAGGACTGGGCGGCCCGGCTCCCCGGTCCGCTGCGGCTGCGCGCGTCGACGTACCCCGAGACGCTGGAGCAGTACGCCGGCCTGCGCACCGGCGACCCCATCCCGGGCGCGCCGGCGCGGATGACGATGGGTCCGCCCAAGATCATCTCCGACGGGTCGCTCAACACCAGGACCGCGTGGTGCTGCGACACCTACCTCGACGCACCGGTCCTCGGAGCGCCCAACTACGACCTCGCCGACCTTCGCTCGCTGATGACCCGAGCCGCCGAGCAGGGCCTCGAGGTGGCCACCCACGCCATCGGCGACCGCGCCGTCGCCGAGGTGCTGGCCGCCTATGCCGAGACCGGCGCGCAGGGCTCGATCGAGCACGCGCAGCTGGCGCGTCGCGAGGACCTGCCCGTGCTCGCCCGGCTCGGGCTGCGCGCCAGCGTGCAGCCCGCCCACCTCGTCGACGACCGCGACGTGACCGACCGCTGCTGGGGTGACCGGGCCGACCGGGCCTACATGTTCCGCTCCATGCTCGACGCGGGGATCGAGCTCGCGCTGGGCTCCGACGCCCCGGTCGCCCGCCTCGACCCGTGGCTGGCGATCGCAGTCGCGGTCCACCGCAGCGTCGACGACCGCGCCGCCTGGCAGCCCCAGGAGTCGATCGAGGTGCGTGAGGCGCTGGCCGCCTCCGTCGACGGCCGCGGGACGGTGCGCGCCGGCGAGCCGGCCGACCTGGCGCTGCTCGACGCCGACCCGCTGGCGCCCGGCGACTCGGTGGACCAGGCCGCCGCGTTGCGAGCCATGCGGGTGGCCGCGACCTGGGTGGCCGGTGAGCTGGTGCACGCGGCGTTCTGAGTCGCTCGGCCTCAGCCGCTCGTCGCGCCGAGCGCCACGGTGAGGTCGAGCACCGTCGCCGGGTCGTCGAGCCGGTCGCCGTAGAGCTCGCGCAGCTGGCCCATCCGGTAGCGCACCGTCTGCGGGTGCACGAACAGCTCCGCGGCGACCTCCTCCCGCCGGCCGTGGTGCAGCAGCCAGGAGCGCAGCGTGGCCTCGAGCTTCTCCCGGGCCGCGGGCTTGAGGTCGGCCAGCGGCGCGAGCGCCCGCTCGCGCAGGTCGGCGAGCGCCTCCGGGTCGGCGGTGAGCACCAGGACGGCGAGGTGACGGTCGGTGTCGACGGCCTCGGCGCCGCCGCCGAGGGACACCGCCCGCAGCGCTCGGCGATAGGACCGGTGCACCTCCAGCCACGGCGTGGCCGGACCGACGACGGCGTGCCGACCCGCGAGCTCGCGCACCAGCTTGGTACGCCGGCCGCCCGCCGCGTCCGGCACCAGCAGCACCGCCGTCCCGGAGTCGACCAGGTCGGGCGCCTCGCCCACGACCAGGGCGGAGGGCGTGGCCACGGCCAGCGCGGAGCGCACCTGGGCCTCGGGCAGCAGCACGACGGTCAGGCTGCGCGGGGGCGACCACTCCGCAGCCTCCGCCGCCACGGCGAGCGCCTCGGGGCCGTCGCCGCGCAGCAGCGCCAGCGCCAGCAGCTCCCGGGACCGCTCGCGCCGGCGTCCGGTCGACTCGACCTGGTCGGCGTGGCCGGCGACGCTGGCCGCGGACAGCTCGTCGATGTAGGCGAAGACCAGCTCGGCGAACGCGGCGACGGTGGCCGCCGGCACCCGGTGGGCCACCAGCGCGGCCGACAGCTCGCGCCACGAGACCCGGGCGCCGACCCGGTAGGCCGCGAGCAGCGCGTCGGCGCTGCGCCCCTGCCGGGCCTCGCCGCGGCCGAGCGCATAGGCGCCCTCGAGCGCGGGCGTGAGCGGCGTGCCGCCACGCCCCATCCGGCCGCTGGAGGCGAGCTTGAGGAAGCCGGCGAGGGCCACCTGCACCGCCTGGGCGATGGTCTTGCCCATCGGGCCGCCGAACGGGCCGGCGTAGGCGGGCACCTCCTCCATGATCGCCGCGATGGTGTGCGTCGCGACGTCGGGGAGCCGGGTCTGCAGGTCGGCGATCGCGGCGGCGTCGAGCGTGAGGGACGGTGCGGTGTCGGAAATCGCCACAGTTCCCATCTTCTTTGTTCGCTGCGAACAAATCAAGGGGGTCAGATTCACATGGAGCGGTCATGTCTTCACCCCCTTCAGCCAGGGACCATAGAGACCATGAGCGCCCCCGCCGCGACCGCCCCCCCGTCGCGACCCGAGCGCGCCTGGAGCCGCCGCGCGGTCAGGCTCGCCGAGGCAGCCACCACCCCCCTGCTGCCCGCCGACTACCTCGACCTCTTCGCCCCGCTCCGACCCGGCGCCGCCCTCCGCGGCCGCATCGTCGAGGTGATCCCCGAGACGGCCGATGCGGCGACCCTGGTCATCAAGCCGGGCAGCGACTGGGCCGGTCACCTGCCGGGACAGTACGTCCGCGTCGGCGTCGACGTCGACGGCGTGCGTCAGTGGCGGGCCTACTCCCTGACCCACGGGCCCCGCCGCGACGGCTTCCTCTCGATCACGGTCAAGGCCGTGCCCGACGGGGTGGTCAGCGGCTACCTCGTGCGCGAGGCCAAGCCGGGCACGCTGGTCCACCTCGAGCAGGCGGCCGGCGAGTTCGTGCTGCCCCCCGAGTGCGGCTCGTTCCTGATGGTGACCGCGGGCTCCGGCATCACCCCCGTGATCGGGATGCTCCGCAACCTCTTCCCCTCCACGGACCAGGGCGTGCTGCGGCCGGCCCGCTCCGCGGCCTTCGACATCGTCGTCCTCCACGTCGCGCCCAGCGAGCCCGACTCGATCTTCCTGCGCGACCTGCGGGCGCTCGACGCCGCCGGGGCGATCCGCCTGGTCGCGAGGTACGACGACGTGCACGGCGTGCTCGACGTCGACGCGCTGGCCGAGCTGGTGCCCGACCTGGCCGAGCGGACGACGTACGCCTGCGGGCCGGGCGGGCTCCTCGAGGCGCTCGAGGCCCACCACGACGCCGCCGGCCTGACCCTCCAGACCGAGCAGTTCCGGGTCTCCCGGGTCGCCGTCGGCGAGGGTGGCAGCGTCACCTTCGCGCAGGCCGGCACCACCGTGGAGGCCGACGGCGCCACCCCGATCCTCGACGCCGCCGAGGCTGCCGGCGTCCTGATGCCGAGCGGCTGCCGGATGGGCGTCTGCTTCGGCTGCGTCCTGCCGCTGACCGAGGGCGCGGTCCGCGACCTCCGCAACGGCGAGATCACCACCGCCGCTCCCGGCGACGACGTCACCGTCCAGACCTGCATCAACGCGGCCGCCGGGCCGTGCGAGTTCGACCACTAGCCCGACCCCGACGCGTCCCACCACAGACCTGACCACCCCGCCGCCAGCGAGGAGCCCCCCATGACCGTGATCCAGAAGAAGGCCGACAACCCGATCGCCCACCTCACCAAGGAGGACATCGAAGAGCTCGGCCGGGAGCTGGACGCCATCCGGCAGTCCGTGCTCGACACCCGCGGTGCCGACGACGCGGCCTACATCCGCAAGGTCATCGCCACCCAGCGCTACCTCGAGCTGGGCTCCCGCGCGGTGCTGCTGTTCTCGATCTTCCCGCCCGCCTGGATCGTGGGCACCGCCGGCCTCGGCATCGCCAAGATCCTCGAGAACATGGAGATCGGCCACAACGTCCTGCACGGCCAGTGGGACTGGATGCGCGACCCGAAGATCCACTCCACCACCTGGGAGTGGGACAACGCCACGCCGGCCGAGCAGTGGAAGCACAGCCACAACGAGCTGCACCACACCTACACCAACGTCATCGGCAAGGACAACGACCTCGGCTACGGCATCATGCGCGTCGACGAGGACCAGCCGTGGTCGCCGGCCAGCCTGGGTCAGCCGTTCTACAACTTCGTCAACATGATGTTCTTCGAGTACGGCATCGCGGCCTACGACCTCGAGCTGCGCGGCGCGATCAAGTCCGGCCGCACCAAGGACCCGGTGTTCAAGCGCAACGCGTCCAACGTGCTCAAGAAGATCCGCCGCCAGGCCACCAAGGACTACGTCGTCCACCCGCTGCTGTCGCTGCCGACCGGGTCGTTCTTCACCACCCTGGCCGCCAACGCCGTCGCCAACGTCATCCGCAACGTCTGGTCCCACTCGGTGATCATGTGCGGCCACTTCCCCGAGGGCGTCGAGACCTTCGAGAGGCGCTCGATCGAGGGCGAGACCAAGGCCGAGTGGTACGTCCGCCAGATGCTCGGCTCGGCCAACATCTCCGGCTCCAAGCTGATGCACATCATGACCGGCAACCTGTCGCACCAGATCGAGCACCACCTGTTCCCCGACCTGCCGTCCAACCGCTACGCCGAGGTGGCGCCGCAGGTCCAGGCGCTCTTCGAGAAGTACGGCCTCACCTACTGCGCCCGCCCGCTGGTGCCGCAGGTCTACTCCGCGTGGCACAAGGTCTTCCGGCTCTCGCTGCCCAACGGCTGGCTGGAGACCACCACGGTCAAGAACATCCCGTCGCAGATGAAGCTGCTCTACGGCATGGTCAAGGGCGGCCCCCGGGTCCGCCGCGCCGCCCAGGCCCGGATGGTCCAGCAGGCCCGCAAGGCGCGCCAGGCCAAGGCCGCTGCCGAGGCTCCCGTGGCCGAGGAGCGCGCCGCCGCCTGAGCGCGGGTTCTGCGCCTCCGAGGAGCAGAAACGCTGTTTTCCGCGCCGAAAACTGCACGTTCGCTCCTCGGAGGAGAAAACCCCACCCGGGTGGTGAGCCGGGGGCCCCAGCGTCGAGACTGACGCCATGGCTCTCCACGACACCCTCCTCTCCCGTGCCCGCGCCGCGCTGACCGCCTGTGGGGCGCGGGTCCCCGACGGTGACGGCTGGTCGGCGCGCTCGCCGATCGACGGGCTGCCGCTCTTCGACGTCGGAGCCGGCAAGCCCGCCGACGTCGACGCCGCGATCGAGGCCGCCCACACGGCGTACCTCTCCTGGCGGACCACCCCCGCGCCGCAGCGCGGGGCGCTGGTCAAGCGGTTCGGCCGGCTCTTGGAGGAGCACCACGAGCACCTCGCCGACCTGGTGACCATCGAGGTCGGCAAGATCCGCTCCGAGGCGTGGGGCGAGGTCCAGGAGATGGTCGACATCTGCGAGTTCGCCGTCGGCCTGTCCCGCCAGCTCGAGGGCCGGACGATGCCCAGCGAGCGGCCGGGCCACCGGCTGATGGAGACCTGGCACCCGGCCGGCGTCGTCGCGGTGATCTCGGCGTTCAACTTCCCGGCGGCCGTCTGGTCGTGGAACACCGCGCTCGCGCTGGTCTGCGGCGACAGCGTGATCTGGAAGCTCCTCGGAGCTGACGCCGCTCACCTCGCTGGCGTACGGCGCTGCTCGGGCGCGCCATCAAGGAGACCGGCGCCCCGGCCGGGCTGCACCAGCTGCTGCTGGTCGACCGCGAGGCGGCGGGTGCCCTGCTCGACGACCGCCGGGTGGCCGTGGTGTCGGCGACCGGCTCGGAGCGGATGGGCGCCGAGGTCGCGCCGCGGGTGGCGGCGCGCTTCGGACGCAGCATCCTGGAGCTGGGCGGCAACAACGCCGCCGTGGTGGCGCCGTCGGCCGATCTCGACCTGGCCCTGCGCGGCATCGTCTTCGCCGCCGCCGGCACCGCCGGCCAGCGCTGCACCTCGATGCGCCGGGTGATCGCGCACCGCAGCGTCGCCGACGAGCTCGTCGAGCGGATCGCCGCGGCCTACGCCGGCCTGCCGGTGGGCGACCCGTTCGACGCCGCCACGCTGGTCGGTCCGCTGGTCAACGAGGCCGCCTTCGAGCGGATGCAGGCCGCGATCGCCGAGGCCCAGGAGGCGGGCGGCGAGCTCGTCGCGGGCGGCGACCGGGTGGAGGTGGCCGGGCCCGAGTCCTTCTACGTCCGACCGGCGGTGATGCGGATGCCGGCGCAGGCCGAGATCGTCCGCCAGGAGACCTTCGCGCCGCTGCTCTACGTGCTGACCTACGACTACCTCGACGAGGCGCTGATGCTGCACAACGACGTGCCCCAGGGGCTGTCCTCGTCGATCTTCACCCTCGACCAGCGCGAGGCCGAGACGTTCATGTCGGCGGCCGGCTCCGACTGCGGCATCGTCAACGTCAACATCGGCACCTCCGGCGCCGAGATCGGCGGCGCCTTCGGCGGGGAGAAGAACACCGGCGGCGGCCGGGAGTCCGGCTCCGACGCCTGGCGGGGCTACATGCGGCGCGCCACCAACACCGTGAACTACTCCGACGAGCTGCCGCTCGCCCAGGGCGTGAACTTCGGATGAGCCGGACGCCTCGATGAGCTTGCCCGCCCAGGCCGAGGTGGTGGTCGTCGGGGGCGGCGTGATGGGCGCGTCGATCGCGTTCCACCTCGCCGAGGCCGGCGTACCCGACGTGCTGTTGGTCGAGCGCGACACCCTCGCGAGCGGCTCCACCTCCCGCTCGGCCGGCGGGGTGCGGGCGCAGTTCACCGACGCGGTCAACATCCGGCTGGGCGCACGGAGCCTGACGGCCTTCGAGGGGTACGCCGACCGGCCGGGCGGCGAGATCGACCTGCACCAGGTCGGCTACCTGTTCCTGCACACCGACGCCGCCTCCTGGGAGGCCGCGCAGGTGGCGGTCGAGCTGCAGCGGTCGCTGGGCGTGCCGACGCGGGCGCTGACCGCCGGTGAGGCGGCCGCGCTGCACCCGGGCGTCGTGGTCGACGACGTCGTGGGCGCGACCTTCCACCCGCGCGACGGCTACTGCAGCCCCGAGAACGTCGTGCACGGCTATGCCCGCGCCGCCCGCGCTCACGGCGCCACCGTGGTGACCGGCGTCGAGGTGACCGGGGTCGAGGTGGCCGACGGCGAGATCGGTGCGGTCGTCACGACGCAGGGCGTGGTCCGCACCGGCACGGTGGTCTGCGCGGCCGGCCCCTGGTCGGCCGCGCTCGGGGAGTGGGCGGGAGTCTCGCTGCCCGTCGAGCCGCTGCGCCGGCAGATCCTGGTGACCGAACCGCTGCCGGCGTCGCTGGTCGAGCGGTTCCCGGCGACCAGCCCGATGACGATCGACGCGGCCACGACGTTCTACCTGCACCGCGAGGGGCCGGGCCTGCTCGTCGGGATGTCCTATGCCGCCGAGACGCCCGGCTTCCACCCCGGCGTCAGCGACGCCTGGCTGCCCGACCTGATGACCGCGATGGAGCGGCGGGCGCCCGCGCTGCTCGACGTCGGCCTCGCGCACCGGTGGGCCGGCTACTACGAGGTCACCCCCGACCACAACGCGCTGATCGGGGAGGCGCCGGAGGCGTCCCGGTTCCTCTACGCCACCGGCTTCTCCGGCCACGGGTTCCTGCAGGGGCCGGCGGTCGGCGAGGTGGTGCGCGACCTCTACCTGCGCCGCGAGCCACCCGTCGACGTCTCGTCGCTGTCGGCCGACCGGTTCGCCCGCGGCGCCGTCGTCCACGAGCACCACCTCGTCTGATCCGTTGGAGGGAGTCCGGCCATGACCGACGTACGACCGGGGCTGGACGTGCCGCCCGACCTGCTCGACCTCGACCCCGAGGAGCTGCGCCGGCTCGGCCACTGGGTGGTCGACCGGACCGTCGAGCACCTGGCCACCCTGCGCGAGCGGCCGGCGGATCACCGAGCGGTCGTACGCCGACCTGTCGGCGCTGCTGGGCGGCCCGCCGCCGCGCGGACCGGCCGACCCGGAGGAGGGCTGCGGCTGCTCGCCGACGTGGCCCTGGAGGCCCAGCAGCACGGCGACCACCCGCGCTACTTCGCCCGGGTGCCCGGCCCGTCGTCGCCGGTCGCGATCCTGGGGGAGTGGCTGGCCGTCGGCATGCAGGCGATCGCCTCGTCGTGGGGCGGCGGCTCGGGCACCGCCACCCTGGAGCTGGTGGTGCTCGACTGGCTGCGCGACGCGCTCGGCCTGGCGCCCTCGGCCGAGGGGATCCTGCTCACCGGCGGCTCGCTGGCCAACACGACGGCGCTGCTGGTGGCGCGCGCCGAGTCGCCGCCCGGGGTGCTCTATCTCTCCGACCAGACGCACTCCTCGATCCGCCGCGGCGCGGTGGTGACGGGGTGGCCGGCGGCCGACGTACGCGTGCTGCCGACCGACGCGTCGTGCCGGCTCGCGCCGTCGGTGCTGGCCGCTGCCGTCGCGGAGGATGTCGCGGCCGGCCGTCGCCCTGCGTGCGTCGTCGCGACCGTCGGCACCACCAACACCGGCGCGGTCGACGACGTGGTCGGCCTGGCCTCGGTGGCGCGGGAGCACGGGCTGTGGCTGCACGTCGACGGCGCGTACGGCGGCCCGGCGGCGCTGACCGCCGACCGGGGCGGGCTGCGGGGGCTCGAGCTCGCCGACTCGTTCGTGCTCGACCCGCACAAGTGGCTCTTTCAGCCCTACGACCTGGCCTGCCTGTGGGTGGCCCGGCCGGGGGCGCTGCACCGCACCTTCGCGATGCACCCGGAGTACCTCGCCGACGCGCAGAAGGGCGGCCCGTCGGGGGCGGGGGCGGACGCGGACGCGGGGGCGGGGGCGCGCGAGGTCGACCTGCACAACCGGGGGCTGGAGCTCACCCGGCACAGCCGGGCCGCGAAGCTGTGGCTGACGCTGCGGACCTATGGCCTGGACGCGCTGGCCGCCGCGGTGTCCCGGGGGGTCTCGCTGGCCGAGGCGGCGGAGGGGTTGGTGCGTGAGGCCGGGTTGGAGGTGGTGACGCCGGCGAGCCTCGGCGTGCTGACCTTCGCCGTGTCGGGGCTCGACGACGGCGGCCACCGGGCGCTGGCGGCGCGGGTCACCGCCGACGGGTACGCCGCCCTCAGCAGCACCGTCGTCGCCGGCCGCCCCGTGCTCCGGCTCTGCACGATCAACCCGCGCACCACCGTCGAGGACCTCGCGGGCACCGTGGCGGCGGTGCGCCGGGTGGCGGTGTGATGTGCTCCTCCGAGGAGCGAATTCGCTGATTTCGGGGCGAAATCAGCGATCTCGCTCCTCGGAGGCGCAAACCCCCGCCCCCTAGGGTGACCGCATGACCCCCGAGGAGTTCCGGCAGGCGGCGCACGAGCTGGTCGACTGGATCGCCGACTACCGCGCGAGCGTCGCCGACCGGCCGGTGCTGGCGCAGGTGGCGCCGGGCCAGGTGGCGGCCGGCATCGCGCCGCACGCGCCGGAGTCGCCCGAGCCCTGGAGCGAGGTGCTCGCCGACCTCGACCGGGTCGTCGTACCCGGAGTCACGCAGGTGCAGCACCCCGGCTTCTTCGGCTGGTTCCCGTCCAACGCCTCCCTCGCGTCGGTGCTCGGCGATCTGGCCTCCTCGGGGATCGGCGCGCTCGGCATCACCTGGCAGTCCGCGCCGGCGCTGACCGAGGTCGAGCAGGTCGTCACCGAGTGGCTGCGCGAGCTCACCGGCCTCTCCGACGCGTGGATCGGCGCCATCCACGACACCGCGTCGACGGCCTGCCTGGTCGCGATGCTGGCGGCCCGCGAGCGCGCCACGTCGTACGCCGAGGCGCGCGGCGGCCTGCAGGCGGAGGCGCAGCCGCTGGTCGTCTACACCACGGCCCACGCCCACTCCTCGGTGCCCAAGGCGGTGCTGCTGGCCGGCTTCGGCGGCGACAACCTGCGCTACATCGACGTCGACGGGACCTACGCGATGCGCCCCGACGCGCTCGCCGCCGCGATGGCCGAGGACGTCGCCGCCGGCCGGCGCCCGGCCGCCGTGGTCGCCGCCGTCGGCACCACCGGCACCACCGCCGTCGACCCGGTGCGCGAGATCGTCTCCGTCGCCCAGCAGCACGGCGCCTGGGTGCACGTCGACGCCGCGATGGCGGGCTCGGCGCTGCTGCTGCCCGAGTGCCGGTGGATGGTCGACGGCGTCGAGGGCGCCGACTCCCTCGGCTGGAACCCGCACAAGTGGCTTGGCACCATCCTCGACTGCTCGCTGCTCTATGTCCGCGACGTCGAGCACCTGGTGCGGGTGATGTCGACCAACCCGTCGTACCTCCGCTCGAGCGTCGACGACGACGTCGTGCAGTACAAGGATCTCGGCATCCCGCTCGGCCGCCGGTTCCGGGCGCTCAAGCTGTGGTTCCACCTGCGGCTCGACGGCGTGGAGGCGATCCGGGCCCGGCTGCGCCGCGACCTGGCCAACGCCCAGTGGCTGGCCGCCGAGGTCGAGGCCGCCCCCGACTGGCGGGTGCTCGCGCCGGTCACGCTGCAGACCGTGTGCGTGCGTCACGAGCCCATCGGCGACGACGGCGCACCCCTCGACGGCGAAGCCCTCGACCGGCACACGCTGGCCTGGGTGGAGCGGGTCAACGCCTCCGGCCGCGCCTTCGTCACCCCCTCGGTCCTCGACGGCCGCTGGATGGTGCGGGTCTCCATCGGCGCCGAGCCCACCGAGCGCGCCGACGTGGCGGCCCTCTGGGAGCTGATGCGGGCGTCGGCCGCGGGCGGGGGCTGATGAAGCAACCACGCCAGCACCCCACCGGTACTCACGTGGTTGAGATGCCGCGCAGGTGGGTAGAACGCTGGCCATGAGCTTCGAGGTCGTCATCGAGAACCTGCGCGCCGCGGCGGACACGCTGCGCACCACGACCGATCCGATGGCCGACTACGAGCTCGGCGTGACCAAGCTCGACGCCGACACGATGGGCCACATCGAGCTGGCGGCGTGGCTGGAGGCCGTGGTCGAGCAGTGCGACAACGCCGGTCAGGCACTCCGCGACGGTGCGGTCACGCTGGCCGAGACGCTGGAGGCGACCGCGGCCGACTTCGAGCGGACCGACGAGCAGCAGGCCCAGCAGTACACCTTCCCGTCGCTGCTGCCTGCCCGGGCAGCACGCCGACCCCGCCCGTCTACGGCCCGCCGGCGCCCTCGACCACCCCGACGCCCACCACCGGAGGCACCCCGTGACCCTGCCCGCGGCGAAGGAGCTCGGCCAGACGAAGGTCGCCAGCGAGCTCATCCACGGCAAGCCGGCGTCCATCGACGCCGCGGCCGAGGTGATGAGCAAGGAGGCGACCGTGATCGAGGATCGCCACCAGACGCTGAAGGACCTGCGCATCGACGGCTGGACCGGCTATGCCGCCGATTCCTACGAGACCTCGATGGACTCCGAGCTGAAGAAGTGGGTGGTCTACGCCGACCTGCTCACCACCGCCAACGGCGCGCTCACGACGTACGCCGGCGCGTTGCGGACCGCCCAGCAGCGGGCCGCCGACGCGATCGCGAAGTGGGACGAGGGTGAGGCCGAGACCACGCGCGCCCACGACCAGTGGCAGCGGGCGGTGCAGGCCTACGAGCAGGACCAGCAGATGTGCTACGCGCCGTCCACGACGCCGGTGATCCGCCCGGGCGACCCCGGGCCATTCGTCGACACCGGCGCCGCTGCGCCAGGAGGCCCAGGAGATCCTGCGCGACGCACGCGAGACACTCGACTCCGCCGGCGCCGATGCGGTCCGCACGCTGGGCGGGCTGCCCGGCAGCAAGACCGAGGGCTCCAGCGGCTGGTGGGGGGCCGAGGGGTCGGCGAGCGGCCCGGAGTTCAGCTGGAAGTTCTGGAGCGACACCTTCGGCAAGAACCCCGCCGAGGGCTCCGACGGCAAGTACTCCGACGAGCACGAGGACGACTTCCACATCACCCTCGGCAAGGTCGAGGGCTCCGCCTGGGGCTACAAGGCCGACGGCAGCTGGGAGGACTACTGGGGCCCGGTCAAGATGAACGCCGACGGCAGCTTCACCTTCCTCGGCGCCGACGGGTCCGCCGAGGCGACCCTCGACAAGGAGGGCCTGCGGATCAACGCCGACGGCAGCCTGGTGGTGGTGGGCGTCGACGGCGAGGTCAAGGGCGAGTGGGGCTACCTCGAGGGCTCGCTGGCCGGCAACGCGATGGTCGGCGCCGACGGCAGTGGCCACGTCGTCGTCGGCACCGAGGGGGTGCACGCGGGGGGCGAGCTGTTCGCGGGGGCGAAGGCAGAAGCCACCGCCGCGGCCGACTTCTCCGGCGTCGGCGGTCAGGTGACGGGGGAGGTCTGGGCCGGCGCCGGCATCGCCGGCGATCTCGACCTCGGCTACGACGACGGCAAGATCACCATCGGTGGCTCGGGCGGCATCGCCTGGGGCGTGGGTGGCAAGATCGGTGGGTCGGTGACGATCGACGTCCCCGAGGTGATCGACGGCCTCGGTGACGCGGTGAGCGCCATCGGCGGGTGGTTCCACTAGTGAGCCGACCGCCGACCATGCCGACCCGCCAGCCGACCTCCGAGGAGTGCCGATGACGACCACCCTGCCCGTGCCGATCGAGATGCGGCTGCCCGGACCCCAGTGGCGGCCGGCAGCGCCCGAGCAGCTGGGGGTGACCAACGCCGCGTTCCTCGCCGTCCGGTCCATCGACGACGACTCCGGCTACCACCCGACGATCGTGGTGAGCGGCGGCCTGCGTGACGACGACGCCGACCTGGCCACCATCGGTGACGAGTCGCTGGCCCTGCTGCGCGCCCAGGGCGCGGAGGAGGTCGAGCTGCTGCAGCGGACCCCGGGCGGCGAGGCGGCGCCGAGTCTGAGCCAGCTGATCGGCGCCGTGGCCTCCGTCGAGGGACGGCGCTACGACCTTCGGCAGATCCAGGTGGTCCAGGTGATGCCCGACGTGGACGACCCGGCCAAGCGCGCCGTGGTGCTGTTCACGTTCAGCTGCACCTTCGGGCAGTTCGACACCATCGGGCCGGAGTTCCAGCGGTTCATGGCCTCGGTGCGGCCTGCGGGGGAGGCCGGCGTCGACGAGCCTGCCGAGTCCTGACGCGCCCTCAGGAGAACTTGCCGAGCGCGAACGCCACCAGCAGCACCACCGCCACCACCAGCGCGCCGACGCCGCCCACCAGCGCGAAGGCCAGGCCGGTGCGCTCGGCCGCCCCGCGGCGCTGCCGCAGGTCGAGCCCCTCGGCCGCGGTGGTGATCAGCTCGCGGCCCTCCTCGGAGTCGAAGGCCAGGTCGGCCTGCCGGGTGAGGTGGCCGGCGTCGTCGAGTCCCCACACGCGCTGCCGGCCGAGGGTGATCACCCGGCCCTGCATCCGCTCCGCGCCCAGCGCCAGCGTGGGGACGCCGGCGCTCCACCGGACCTCGCGGCTGTCGTCGGTCACCGAGAACGTGCCGTTGCCCTCGTCGACGTGCACGTGGTGGATGAACGTGCGTGACACGCCGGCCTTGCCGAGCAGCGCGAACCACCGCTGGTCGCCCCAGTCGACGGCCAGGTCGAAGCCGTCGTCGGTCGCCGTCAGGGTGTACGGCGTCCCGTCGACCGCCGCCTCGACCCGGCGGCGCAGCTCGTCGACCGCGGTCACGAGCCGCCTTGGGCGCTGTCGTCGACCTGGATGTCGAACTTCACCGTCTTGCCCTCCACCGAGGTGACCTTCACGGTGAGCCCGAGCGTGTCGCCGCCGGCCTCGAGGGTGCAGCGCATCTCGGTACCGACCTTGCCCTCGAGGTCGCCCGGGCAGGTGATCTTGTCGGGGGCCTGCCCGACCTGCGCCTCGAGCTGGTCGGAGACGGTCTTCTCGACATCCTCCTGAGCCACCGTGGGCGTGCCGATCGAGCACCCCGCGAGCACCAGGGCCGCCAGCGCCGCCCCCATCGTCGTACCGACCGTCCGCCTGCCCATCGCCTTCGCCTCCTGCTTCGGCGCCCGCACCTCGGGCGACCCGTCCCAGCATGGCCTACCCGATGCTGCGCCCTCCGAAACGGGTCCATCGTTTGCTGCGGAAGGCCCGGCGCCACGCCGACCGGAGGGGCCCTTTGCAGCAAACGATCGGGGAGGGGCGTCCGGAGGTCAGCCCAGGGCGGCGGAGACCACGTCACGGGCCTCGGCCTGCACCTGGGCCAGGTGCTCGGGGCCGAGGAACGACTCGGCGTAGATCTTGTAGACGTCCTCGGTGCCGGAGGGGCGGGCGGCGAACCAGGCGTTCTCGGTGGTCACCTTGAGCCCGCCGATCCGGGCGCCGTTGCCGGGCGCCTCGGTGAGCTTGCCGGTGATCGGCTCGCCGGCCAGCTCGGTGGCGGCCACGTCGCTCGGCGAGAGCGCGGCCAGCTTGGCCTTCTGCTCGCGGTCGGCGGGCGCGTCGACCCGGGCGTACGACGGGGCGCCGTAGCGGCCGGCGAGGTAGTCGTAGTGCTGGCTGGGCGTCCGGCCGGTGGCGGCCAGGATCTCCGAGGCGAGCAGCGCCAGCAGGATGCCGTCCTTGTCGGTCGTCCAGACCCGCCCGTCTCGGCGCAGGAACGACGCCCCGGCCGACTCCTCGCCACCGAAGCCGAACGACCCGTCGAGCAGCCCCGGCACGAACCACTTGAAGCCCACCGGCACCTCGACCATCGGCTTGGCGATGCCGCCGGCGACCCGGTCGATCATCGACGACGACACCAGCGTCTTGCCGATCTTCGCCGTCTCGGGCCAGTCGGGGCGCGCCCCGCCGAACAGGTAGGAGATCGCGACCGCGAGGTAGTGGTTGGGGTTCATCAGCCCGCCGTCGGGAGTGACGATGCCGTGCCGGTCGGCGTCGGCGTCGTTGCCGGTCGCGAGGGCGTACTCGTCCTTGCGGCGGATCAGCGAGGCCATCGCCGACGGCGAGGAGCAGTCCATCCGGATCTTCTCGTCCCAGTCGAGCGTCATGAACCGCCAGGTCGGGTCGACGAGCGGGTTGACCACGGTCAGGTCGAGCCCGTGCCGGTCGGCGATCTCGCCCCAGTAGGCCACGCTCGCGCCACCCAGCGGGTCGGCCCCGATCCGGACGCCGGCCTCGCGGACCTGGTCGAGGTCGAGGACGGCGGGGAGGTCGTCGACGTAGGCGCCCAGGAAGTCGTACGACGACACGGCGTGGCGGGCCCGCATGAACGGCACCCGGCGCACGTCGCGGAGGGCGCCCGCGATCAGCTCGTTGGCGCGGGCGGCGATGACCGAGGTGGCGTCGGTGTCGGCCGGGCCACCGTGGGGCGGGTTGTACTTGAAGCCGCCGTCGGCGGGCGGGTTGTGCGACGGCGTGACCACGATGCCGTCGGCCAGCCCCGGACCCGACGTGCGGCCGTCGCTGGCCCGCAGGATCGCGTGCGACACCGCGGGCGTCGGCGTGTAGCCGTCGCGGCTGTCGACGAGCACGGCCACGTCGTTGGCCACCAGCACCTCGATCGCCGACGCCCAGGCGGGCTCGGACAGCCCGTGGGTGTCGCGCCCGATGAACAGCGGGCCGTCGTAGCCCTGCGAGCGCCGGTAGTCGCAGATCGCCTGCGTGGTGGCGAGGATGTGCGTCTCGTTGAAGGAGGTGCGCAGGCTGCTTCCTCGATGGCCGCTGGTGCCGAACGCCACCTGCTGGTCGACGTCCTCCGGGTCGGGTACAGCGGTGTAGTAGGCCGTCACCAGATGGGCGACGTCCACCAGGTCGGAGGGCTGCGCGGGGGTGCCTGCTCGCGACTCGCTCATGAGGTCATCATGCCCCGAGGTCGCGCCTCGGCGCTGCCCTCGTCTCGGGAGTGCCCTCCGGGTGACCCCCAGGGGGCACCCGGGAGAATCTCAGGGTGCTGGGGGGTGGTGGCCCGATGTCGCGCCGACCCGGTCGGCGCGAGGTTGGTGGTCATGACGACCACTCTCGACCCCACCCCGACCCGGCCCGCTCCGCCGGCCCCCGAGCACCGGTCCCGGCTCACCCTCTGGAGCATGCGGCACCGGTGGCTGGTCAGCCTCGCCGGACTGATGATCCTCGTCGGCTCCGGCTGGCTGCTCGCCGGCGGCATCACGACCACCCAGCCCGACGAGCAGCTGGTCGGCGACTCCGCCGAGGCGGCCGCCATCGTCGCCGGCGCCGACTTCGGTGAACGTCCGACCGAGCGGGTCGTCGTCACCAGCAAGGCCGGCCCGCTCTCGCCGTCGGCCGCGTCGGACCTGGCGTCCGAGCTCACCGAGGCGTACGCCGGGGTGCCCGGCGTCGCGTCGGTGGGCCGCCCGATGCCCGCTCCCGACGGTCGCAGCCTGGTGCTCGAGCTCGAGCTCGCCACCGGAGGTGGCGACACCGCGGTCCCGGCGGCCGACGTCGTGGCCGACAGCCTCGACGCCACCGAGGCCTTCGCGGCCGACCACCCCGAGCTCGAGGTCGGCCAGGTGGGTGAGGGGTCGATCGACCGGGAGCTCGACGCCACCATCGGCAAGGACTTCGAGCGGGCGGAGATCTACAGCATCCCGATCACCCTGCTCATCCTGCTGGTCGCCTTCGGCGCCGTGGTCGCGGCCGGTGTCCCGCTGCTGCTGGGGCTCTCGAGCGTCCTGGTCGCCCTGGGCCTGACGGCGGCCGCCTCGCGCGGTCTGCTGCCGGTCGACCCGAGCACCCAGAGCCTGGTGCTGCTGATCGGGCTGGCGGTCGGCGTCGACTACTCGCTGTTCATCATGCGCCGGGTGCAGGAGGAGATCGCCGCGGGTCGCTCCCGGGTCGACGCCGTCGCGATCGCCGGCGCCACGGCCGGCCGGGCGGTGGTCATCTCGGGTCTCACCGTCGTGGTGGCGATGGCCGGGATGCTCGTCGCGGGTGGGCTCTTCACCTCGCTCGCGGTCGGCGCCATGCTCGTCGTCGCGGTGGCCGTCGCCGCCTCGGCGGTGCTGCTGCCCGCGATGCTGGCCCTCCTGGGTCGCGGCGTGGACTGGCTGCGCATCCCGTTCCTGCACCGGCTCTCCCGACGCCGCGGCACCGACCGGTCGCTGTGGGGCCGGCTGGCCGGCCGGGTGTCGCGTCACCCGCTCGCGTGGGGTGGCGTCACGGCGGCCCTGCTGCTGGCGCTGGCGCTGCCCGCGCTCGGCATGAAGACCGAGCTGGGGTCGGTCGACGTACTCCCGGCGGACCTGCAGGTGGTGCGGGCCTACCACCAGCTCGAGCGGGCGGTGCCCACCGACGGCGGGCAGACCGTCGACCTGGTGGTCAGGGCCGATCCGGCCGACGCCGACCGGGTGGCCGCCGCGCTGGAGCGGGCGGTCGGCACCACCGAGCGGGTCGCGCACGTGACCCAGGTCGCGCCCGAGCTGACGACCTCGCTGGACGGGTCGGTGACCGTGCAGACCGTCGCCCTGGACGTCGACCCGTCCGCAGGGGAGTTCGGCGACACCGTCGACGAGCTGCGCGCCCAGGTGGTGCCGGAGGTGGAGGCCGCCCTCGCCGGCGTGCCCTCGGCGGAGGTGCACGTGGGCGGCGGCGCCGAGGCCAGCGACCTGGCCCGGTGGATGGACGCGCGGCTGCCGTGGGTCGTGGGGTTCGTGCTGCTGCTGACCCTGGCGGTGATGCTGCTGTCCTTCGGGTCGCCCTGGCTGGCCGTCGCCACGGTCGCGCTCAACCTGCTGTCCGTCGGGGCGGCGTACGGCGTGCTGACGCTGGTGTTCCAGCACACCTGGGCGGAGGGGCTGCTCGACTTCACCTCCATCGGCGCCGTCGAGGCGTGGCTGCCGCTGCTGATGTTCGTGATCCTGTTCGGCCTGTCGATGGACTATCACGTCTTCGTCACCAGCCGGGTCCGCGAGGCGCGCGACGCCGGGCTTCCCCCGGCCGAGGCGGTCCGCCGCGGCGTCGGTCGCTCGGCGGGCGTGGTGACCGCGGCGGCCGCGGTGATGGTCGGCGTCTTCTCGGTGTTCGGGATGCTCTCGACCCTGGAGATGAAGGAGCTCGGGGTCGGCCTCGCCACCGCCATCCTGCTCGACGCGACGTTGGTCCGCGGCGTCCTGCTGCCGGCGGTGCTGACGCTGCTCGGCGACCGGGCCCACACCGGCCCGGCCTGGGTGCCCCGCTGGCACCACTAGCCCCGTCCGAGGGTTCGCGGCACCCCGTCGACCACCGGTCGGCGGGGCGTCCGCCGTCTCTCCCGAGGGGCTGCCATGATGCTGTCCAGACCGCGCGGGGGGAACCACGGGTCCACCTGCGCGGCCGCTTCCCCTCATGACACCCTGACACCTCAGCTGCTCGGGCAGGCGCGGGGGGAGAGCCGATGAAGCACGCCGAGCGGCGGGCCGTGGACGCGGCCGTCCTCGACCGGGTGGCTCAGCATGCCCGCCTGGCCGTCGAGCCCGGCGCCGGCACCGGACTGGTGGCCGCCCTCGCCGCCCTCTACGGCGCGGTGCTCGAGCCGGCCGACCGGGTCATCGTGCATCCCGACGCGCTCTCGGCGGCCCGCGCCGTCCGCGACGGGCTCGGCGTCGCCGGTCACCCGATCGTGGCCTCCGGGGCCCCGGCAGCCACGCTGCTGGCGGCCGCCACCCGCCGCCACGTCGACCAGCACTTCGGCGCGCGGCCCCCCGCGCGCTTCGTCGGGGTGCTCGGCCGGGCCGACCTCGACGACGACTTCTTCACCCTGCTGGGCCGCCATGTCGAGGAGGGCGCCTCACCGGTGCTGCTGGTTCTCGAGGCTCGCGACGGCGTCCGCTCGCGGCTGGAGCAGGCCGGGTGCCGGGTCAGCGAGGTGCGCTTCGGACCGAGGCTGCTGGCCGCCTTCCTGGACTGTCCCGAGCTCGAGATCTGGTTGCGGCTGCTGCCCCCCGACCGGCTCCGCGAGCTGGAGCGGGGGTTGAGCGCCGACGACGGCGAGCTGAGGCTGGCGCTGCTCGACGGGGCGCCGGTGCCGGTGTGGTCCTACGTCGGGCGGCGGAGCGACGCCGAGCTGGCCGACCTGCTGGGCGACCTCGGCGGCGACGACCAGGACACCCTGCTCGAGGCCTACGCCGAGGCCGCCGGCACCCGCGCGTCGGTGAGCGCCGTGCTCGTGCACCCGGCGCCGCAGCGGCCGATCGAGCTGGAGGAGCGGGCGCCGCTGCCGGCCGACCTGTGGCCCACGCTCGCGGACCGCGCCACCGGACTGGGCCGGCTGCCGCTCGGCCCCGACCCGTGGCGGGCGGTGGTGCCCGCCGCCACCGGCGCCAGCGCCAACCACCCGACCTCGACGCGCGCGGCCTTCCTGCGCAGCCTGCGCGCCCTCGAGCGCGAGTCCGGTCTGTCGGGGCACCTGGTGGTCGCCGACGACGCCGTCGGACCCCGGGTGGCCGCCCTCGAGCAGCTCGGCCTGGCCCGGGAGGTCTCCGGGCAGCCGCTGCTGGCGGTGGGGATCGTCGACAGCCTCGCCTCGGTGGCGGAGGCGAGCCTGGCCGCCGCCTCCGGGTCGCGCTTCGTGCTCGCCGGCGAGGAGTCGGCGATCGAGGTCCCGTCGCTGACGCTGCTGGAGCCGGCGTACGCCGTCGCTGTCGACTGGCTGCTGTGCGCCGCGCTCGAGGAGATCGCGACCGAGGGCCGCGGTGCCGTGCACCTCCGGGTGACCCGCCGGCCGATCGACCAGCGGCCGTTCGCCGAGGCCCGGGAGCGGCTCGGCGACGCGGTGCTGCGCCGGCAGGTGCTCAGCGGCGCCTATCGGCTGGTCGACGGCGGCACCGGTGTCGGTCCGGCGGTGCAGCTCGCCGTCACCGGGCCGACGCTGCCCGACGCGGTGGCCGCGGCGAGCGAGCTCGCCGAGGAGGGCGTGCGCGTGCACCTGATCGACGTGGTGTCGCCGGACCTGGTCTATGGCGCGTGGCAGCGCACCCTGCGCTACGGCATCCGCACCGCCACCACGCCGGCGCTGGCCGGGGTGCTGCGGCAGGCCTTCGAGCCGGGGCTCCCCGTGGTGACCGCCCACGACGTGGCGCCGTACTCCCTGGGCTGGCTGGGCTCCGCCCTCGGCGTCCCCGCCGTCGCCGTGCCCGCGAGCGACCTCGACGCCGGGTCGCTCGTCAACGCCGCCCTGGCCGCGTTGTCGGTGTGAGGGGTTGAACCTCCAACCCCCGCCACCGGCTAGATTCGAGACATGACCAGCGACCCGGGGAGAGTGACGTGCACCGTCCACGACGGGATCGCCCAGGTCCGGCTGTCGCGGCCCGACAAGCTCAACGCGCTGACCCTCGACATCCTCGACCAGCTGGTGGCGACCGCCCACGAGCTGCGTGCCGACAAGACGCTGCGTGCCGTCGTCCTCGCCGGTGAGGGCGATGCCTTCTGTGCGGGGCTCGACTTCGGCACCGTGCTGAAGCAGCCGACCCGGGTGGCGCGGGCGTTCGTCCCCCGACCCTGGCGCGGAACCAACACCTTCCAGGAGGCCTGCTGGGCGTGGCGCCGGGTGCCGGTCCCGGTGATCGCCGCGGTGCACGGGCACTGCCTCGGGGGCGGATTGCAGATCGCGCTGGCCGCCGACTTCCGGTTCGCCACCCCCGACTCGACGTGGTCGGTGCTCGAAGGCAAGTGGGGGATCATCCCCGACATGTCGGGCATCCGCAGCCTGGCCGAGCTGACGTCCATCGACACCGCCAAGCGGCTGACGATGACCGCCGAGATGCTGTCGGGCAAGGAGGCCCACGAGGTCGGGCTGGTCACGACGCTGGACGCCGACCCGGTGGTCGGTGCGACGTCGTTCGCCCAGCAGCTGGCCGACCGGTCGCCGGACGCCCTGGCCGCGGCGAAGCGCCTCTTCAACGACACCTGGACCTCCTCGCCGCGTCGTACCTTCGCCCGCGAGCGTGTCGAGCAGGCGCTGCTGCTCGCCGCCCGCAACACCAAGGTCGCGCGCGAGGCGGCCTTCGCCCGGGTGCGGCCCACCTTCGGCCCCCGCGGGCGCTGACGTCGTACGCCGGCGCGCGCGGGCGCTGGCTACCCTGAGCCGATGCCCACCCCGGACTTCATCCTGAGTCTGCGGGCACGCGTCGGCCACGATCCGCTGTGGCTGTGCGGCGTGACGGCGGTCGTGCTGCGCGAGGGTCGAGCGGGACCCGAGGTCCTGCTCGTGCGCCGTTCCGACACGGGCGAGTGGACGGCCGTCGGCGGCATCGTCGACCCGGGCGAGCACCCGGCGGCGACCGCCGAGCGTGAGGTGCTCGAGGAGACCGGGGTCGTCTGCGAGGTCGAGGGTCTCGCCGCGGTGAGCGTCGGGCCGCCGACCATCTATCCGAACGGCGACCAGGTGCAGTTCCTCACCCACACCCTCCGCTGTCGCCACCTCACGGGTGCGGCACGGGTCGGCGACGACGAGTCGGTCGACGTCGGCTGGTTCCCCGTCGACGGGCTCCCCGAGATGCGGCCGTTCTTCGTCGAGCGGATCAGGCATGCCGTCGAGTTCGACGGCCGCACCCGGCTGCCGCGTGAGGTCGACGTCGACCCGCCTCAGGGGTAGGCGAGCCCGACCGTCTGCTCGCTGAGCTCCCAGAGCCGCCGCTGCGCCTCGGGGTCGTGGGCGGTCGCGGAGGCCTCGACGACGACCGGCGCACCGCTCATCTCACCAGGGCCCGAGGGACCGCAGTAGGTGCCGCCGGGCAGGTCGGCCGTGGCAGCCATCAGCGTGGGCAGCGCCCCGTCGTCGACTGACTGCGACACGGCGCGCACGGCGGCGTCGAGGATGGACGCGACCGGACCGGAGGCTCGGCCGAGCTGGCCGTTGGCCACCAGGTGGCTGCCGGCGAAGCCGGGGTGGGCTGCCAGCGCCCGGACCGGCAGCCCGCCCTCGCGCAGCCGCCGGTCGAGCTCGAAGGTGAACAGCAGGTTGGCCAGCTTGGACTGGCCGTACTCCGGCCAGCGCTGGTAGCGGCCCGCCTGGGTGTGCGGGTCGCCCAGTGGCGCCGAGCGCGCCATCCGGTGCATCTGCGAGGCCACGGTCACCACGCGGGCCTCGCCGCTGGCGGCCAGCTGGGGCAACAGCAGGCCGGTGAGCAGGAACGGTCCGAAGTGGTTGGTCGCCAGCTGCAGCTCGAGGCCGTCGGCCGTGCGGTGGTAGGCCGGCGCCATCACCCCCGCGTTGTTGACCAGCAGGTGCAGCGGCCCCAATCGGGCCGCCTCGGCGGCCGCCTGCCGCACCGACGTGAGGTCGGACAGGTCGACCAGCAGCGGGACCGGCTCGGCGTCGGGCACCTGGTCGACCAGTGCGGCCGCGGCTGCCTCGAGCTTGGTCGCCGACCGTCCGGCGAGCACGACCCGCGCGCGGTGCCGGGCCAGCTCGATGGCGGCGGCCAGGCCGATCCCGCCCACGCTCGGGCCGGTGACCACGGCGGTCCGACCCGACAGGTCCGGGATGTCCGAGACGGACCAGGTGGCCTCGGTCGAGCGGCCCAGCAGACCGAACGTCACGGGGTCACCGCCAGCGCCTCCAGCAGCCGGGCACCCAGGTCGGCGTCGCCGGTCAGCCGGATCGCCTCCGGCGGGGGAGTACGCCGGCCGCCCGCGAGCAGCACGAAGGTCTCCCGGTCGGTCTCGACGGTCACGGTGGGCTCGGCCGGCGCGTCGGCCGCCAACGCGCCACGACCGTCGTCGTTGACGACCGCGACCACCGGCTCGCTCCCGTCGACGCGGAACACCGCCGAGGTCCCGGGAGCCGCGCCGAGGCGCTTGGCCAGGACATAGGGCATCGACTCCAGCAGGTAGTCGGCGGTGTGCCGCGCGGCCGCACTGTCGAGGTTGCCCGGGCGGCCGGTGGCCCGGCGTACGTCCTGCTCGTGCATCCAGACGTCGAGCGGCCGGTTGCGCAGCAGGGTGCGCCACGTCCAGCCGATGCCGCCGAAGATCAGCTCGGGCTTCGCGGCGCCGTCGGTCGGCGGGTCGTCGAGCAGCGCGGTCCGCCGGGTGGTGGCGCTCTCGCGGATCTCGTTGATCAGCTCGTCGGGGGTGCGGTGCCGCCGGGCCACGACGCCCTGCTCGGTGTAGGCCTGCATCAGGCTCGTCACGTGGTCGGGCTGCTCGATCTCGACCGTCTCCTCCGGATGTCCGGCCAGGATCGCCTCCAGGTGGGCGGTGTGCGCCGCCACCGCGTGCACGTCCCAGCCGGGGAGGTCGGTGGCGGTGCCCCAGTCGGCCTCGTCGAGGGCCTCGAGCAGGTGGGTGAAGTCGTCGATCGCGCGCCACCAGATGTCGACGTAGCCGGCGAGCTCCTCGCGGTCGTCGGTGGCCGGGTGGTCCGCAGCGTCGCTCATGCTCGTGAGCCTAGGACACGCCCGCGAACGCCCCGCGCGCGTGACCGGGCTCTCAGCGTCGGCGATTGGGTCGGGCCCGTCGTGACGCCGTACCCTGGTGGGAGCCGGCGGCGCCTCGCAGCGCCGCTCTTCTTATCAAGCCGGTGTGGCGCGCACGCACGATCGCGCGGCCGAGACCGGTGGCCCCCGCCGCTGCGAGGGCAGAGACCGTGTCTGGCAAGGCTCACCGGACCCGCGCCGCGGGTCCGCGCGCAGATGCACCCGACCGCCTTCCGGCACCCACAGCAAGGACTGCGACGCATGAGCGCGCCCACGATCGAGCCCACCCACGAGACCCCCTCGGCCAGCGAGGACACCGAGGTCTCCGTCTTCGACTCCCTCCCCGCCGCCCTCCGCACGGCCCTGGCCGAGCAGGGCATCACCGACCCGACGCCGGTCCAGTCGGCCGTCATCCCCGACGCCGCCGCCGGCCACGACGTGCTCGGCCGGGCGCAGACCGGCTCGGGCAAGACGCTCGCGTTCGGGCTGCCGGTGCTCGCGCGGCTGGCGCAGGGCAGCACCCGCCCGTGCCACCCGCGCGCCGTGGTGATCGTCCCGACCCGTGAGCTGGCCACCCAGGTCGACCGCTCGCTGCGTCCGCTCGCCAACGCGATCGGGCTGTCCACGGTCACCGTCTACGGCGGCACGCCGTACGACGCCCAGACCCGCCGCCTTCGTCGTCGCGCCGACATCGTGGTGGCCACCCCTGGTCGGCTCGACGACCTGTTCGAGCAGGGCTACGTCTTCTTCGACGACGTCGAGGTCACCGTGCTCGACGAGGCCGACCACCTGTGCGACCTGGGCTTCTACCCCGCCGTGGACCGGCTGGTCGGGCTCACCCCGGCCGGCAGCCAGCGGCTGCTGCTGTCGGCCACCCTCGACGGTGACGTCGACGCCCTGGTGCGCACCCACCTGCGCGACCCGAGGCGGCACGAGGTCGACCCCAACGCCGGTGCCGTGACGACCATGTCCCACCACACGCTGGTGGTCGGCGGCTACCGCGAGAAGCTCGACGCGGCGGCCGACCTGGTCCGCGCCAACGGGCGGACCATCGTCTTCACGCGCACCCGCGACGCGGCCGTCAACCTGGCCGCCGAGCTGGGCGAGCGCGGCGTCACCGCCGTCGACCTGCATGGCGACCTGAGCCAGCGGGTCCGCGAGCGCAACCTCGCGAAGTTCACCAGCGGAGACGCCTCCGCCGTGGTCGCCACCGATGTCGCCGCCCGGGGGATCCACGTCGACCACGTCGACCTGGTCGTGCACTTCGACGCGGCCAACGACCCCAAGACCTACCTGCACCGCTCCGGCCGCACCGCCCGCGCCGGGCGCGACGGCACCGTCGTCACGCTGACGACCGTGCGGCACTCCGGCGCGGTGTCCCGGCTCCACCAGGGCGCCGGCGTCGAGGTCCTCCACCACGACGTCCGCTCCGCTCCGCGGCCGATGACCGCGGAGGCGCTGGTCGCCACCGGCTCGTCGACCCCGCCCCGTGCCCCCCGCTCCGAGGGCGCCCCCCACCGGGGCCAGGGCCCGCGGCGTGGTGGCCGGCCGGCTGAGCGTCGGTCCGGCGGCCCGGGGCGTGGCCAGCAGGCGCGCGGCGGCAAGCCCGGCACGTCGTACGGCACGTCGTACGGCAAGGGGGCCGGCAAGGCCTACGGCAAGGGAGCCGGCAAGCCCTACGGCAAGCAGGGTGGCCGCAAGCCCAGCGCCGGCGCGGGCTCCCGCGGCTGAGCCATCGGACGTCATCCGGATCGGTCGCGCGGGCGCTCGGTGGGGATGACGTCCTCCGACCGCGCCCGGAAGAGACGTCTACTGGTGCGTACGAAGCGCCAGCTGCGTCGTACGCACCAGTAGACATCCACCCGCGGCGCCACCCACGGCATCGACGGCGCCACCACGGCGCGGGTGGGGAGGCGAGCGGTCAGGGCGTCAGCGGCGGGCGTGGTGACCCATCATCGAGCCGACGACGAGCAGCAGTCCGCTTCCGGCCAGGATCCACGCCACCGGCCCTCGTCGAGGAAGCTGGTGCCGACATTGACGACGTCGAGGCCGAAGAGCAGACCGAGCATCAGCAGGACGATTCCTGTGGTGCGCATGTGCACACTGTGCACCATCGACATGAGGAGCGGCTGAGAGCGCCGGTCCGGCGCGCTCCGCGGTGGCCGGGTGCGGGCGTGCCGTGAGATGACTACTGGTGCGTACAACGCGCGAGACGCGTCGTACGCACCAGTAGTCGGTCCCAGCCGTCCCCGTGGGCCGGCCGGGCGTTTCTCAGGCCGGGCCGGGGCTCAGAACGATGCCTCGTCGAGGTCCATCAGCGACAGGTCGGTGGCCTCGGCGATCGCCCGCTCGGACGAGATCCTCGGCAGGTTGTGGTGCGCGAAGAACTGCGCGGCCGCGATCTTGCCCTCGTAGAACGCCTGGTCGGCGGGCGAGACGTCGCCGCCCAGCTTGTCGAGCGCGACCTCGGCCTGGCGCAGCAGGAGCCACGAGCAGACGAGGTCGCCGAGCACCATCAGCACGCGCGTGGTGTTGAGGCCGACCTTGTAGACGTTGCGCAGGTCGCCGCCCTCGGCCGACGGGTCCGCCGACATCAGGTCGTTGATCATGTGGCCGACGATCGCGTTGGTGTCCTCGAGCGCCTGGGCGAGCAGCCCGCGCTCCACCTTGAGCCGGCCGTTGCCGGCCTCGGAGGCCAGGAACCCCTTGATCTCGCCGGCGAGGTGCCCCAGCGCCTGACCCTGGTCCTTCACGATCTTGCGGAAGAACAGGTCCATGCCCTGGATCGCGGTGGTGCCTTCGTAGAGCGTGTCGATCTTCGCGTCGCGGACGTACTGCTCGATCGGGTAGTCCTGGAGGAAGCCCGAGCCGCCGAGCGTCTGCAGCGACTCGGTGCCGAGCAGCACCCACGAGCGCTCCGAGCCGTAGCCCTTCACGATCGGCAGCAGCAGGTCGTTGACCTTCTCGGCCAGCTCGTCGGGCTCGCCGGCGTGGTTGGCCAGCAGCACCCGGTCCTGCCACGACGCGGTGTAGAGCACCAGCGCCCGCATCGCCTCGGCGAAGGACTTCTGGGTCATCAGCGACCGGCGTACGTCGGGGTGGTGGGTGATCGTCACCCGCGGCGCGGTCTTGTCGGCGGCCCGGGTGAGGTCGGCGCCCTGGACGCGGCTCTTGGCGTAGTCGAGCGCGTTGAGGTAGCCGGTCGACAGCGTCGCGATGGCCTTGGTGCCGACCATCATCCGGGCGTTCTCGATCACCTGGAACATCTGAGCGATGCCGTCGTGGACCTCGCCCAGGAGCCAGCCCCGGGCGGGCTCGCCGCCACCGACGGAGGAGTCGCCGAAGGTGAGCTCGCAGGTGTTGGACACCTTGATGCCCATCTTGTGCTCCACCCCGGTGACGTAGGCGCCGTTGCGCTCACCGGTGAGCTCGCCGGTCTCGTGGTCGAAGTGGAGCTTCGGCACGATGAACAGGCTCAGCCCCTTGGTGCCGGGGCCGCCCACGCCCTCGACGCCGACCGGCCGGGCCAGCACGAGGTGGATGATGTTCTCCTCCATCTGGTGCTCACCGGAGGTGATGAACCGCTTGACGCCCTCGATGTTCCACGAGCCGTCGTCGTTGGGGGTCGCCTTGGCGCGGCCGGCGCCCACGTCGGAGCCGGCGTCGGGCTCGGTGAGCACCATCGTGGCGCCCCAGCTGCGCTCCACCATGATCTCGGCGATCCGCTTGTCGCGGTCGTTGCCGTTGCGGTGGACGACGCCGGCGAAGGCGGGCCCACAGGCGTACATCCAGATCGGCGCGTTGGCGCCGAGGACCATCTCGCCGATCGCCCAGTTGAGCGTCGACGGCGCGGGGGTGCCGCCGAGCTCCTCGACGATGCCGAGCCGCCAGTACTCCGCGTCCATCCAGGCGCGGTAGCTCTTCGCGAACGCGTCCGGCACGGGTGCCGTGTGGGTCGCGGGGTCGAAGACCGGCGGTGTGCGGTCGGCCTCGACGTAGGAGTCGGCGAGGTCCTCGCGGCACAGCCGGTCGACCTCGGCCAGGATCTCCCGCGCGGTGTCGGCGTCGACGTCGGCGAAGGGGCCCTGACCCAGGACCTGGTCGCGCCCGAGCACCTCGAAGAGGTTGAACTCGATGTCGCGGAGGTTGCTCTTGTAGTGGCTCACGGGACCCGCCCTCTGATCTCGGTTGCTTGGTCGGCGCGCGCCTCGAGTGGGCGCTGCACGTTGGCTACTCGCCAGTAACATCCATGATGCCTCGCTCTGGAGGAGCACGCAAGGCGTTCCGACGGACCCGTCCCGCCCGGGCGGGTGTGACCTGGCCCACGCTCGTGGTCGGTCCGGGAGTACGCCGGGCCAGGTCCACCGCGCCCGTGGGGTGCTGCGACAATGCGCGCATGCGCGTCTCCGCCAAGGCCGACTACGCCCTCCGGGCGTTGATCGAGATGGCGGGCAGCGACGGGTCGGCGCCGGTGAGCGCCGAGGAGCTCGGACGACGCCAGGACATCCCGCACGGCTTCCTGCAGGCGATCCTCGCCGACCTGCGCAAGTCGGGCATCGTGGTCTCCCAGCGCGGCCAGTCGGGCGGCTGGCGGCTGGCGCGCGACGGTGGTGAGGTGTCGGTGGCCGACGTGATCCGGGCCGTCGACGGGCCGCTGGTGTCGGTCTACGGGTTGCGCCCGGAAGCCGTGGAGTACAACCCGTCGGCGGAGGTGCTCCAGCACGTCTGGATCGCGGCCCGACACTCGCTGCGCGACGTCTTCGAGGTGGTCACCATCGCCGACCTGGCGGCCGGTGTCCTCCCCGACGCGGTGGCCGCGCGGACGGCCGACGACGACGCCTGGCAGCCGCACTGACCGACGGGAGAGGCCGCCGGCACCTCAGTCGGCCGGGCCGTCGAGGTCCTCGGAGGGTCCCGGGCGCAGCCAGGGACAGACCAGGTCGCGGCTGCGGAACCGGCGCCGCTCCGGCCGGTGCACCACCTCGTGGGTGGTCTCGTCGAGAGGGGTCAGCTGCACCCCGGTGGGCACCAGGTCGACCTCCACGTCGAGGATGCCCATGGCGGTGTCGTAGGTGCGCACCGGACCGAGCCGTCGCAGCATCGCCAGCGACGCCGGGTTGTCGGCCATCACCTCGGTCAGCAGATGGGTCACCCCGGCGGGACGGTGTCGCATCAGCACGTCGAGCAGCGCCGTCGCGACACCGCGGCCCTGCCAGTCGTCCTTGACGGTGACGGCGATGTCGGCGGCGTCCGGGTGCTCGGGGTAGCGCACGCAGCGGGCGACCCCCGCCGGCACCAGGTCGTCGCCGACCTCCGCCATCAGCACCAGCGCGACGTGGTCGACCCCGTCGACCTCGTCGACGAGGTGGGTCAGCATCGCGTCGGAGAGGTGCAGCACCGGCTGCAGGAACCGCCGCCGCCGCGACTCGGGCGACAGCGTCTCGAACTCCCGGACCAAGGTCTCCCGGTCGGTGGGCAGCAACGGCCACACCCAACCGGGAGTGCCGTCGCGCAGGCTGACCTGGTCGGCCATGGGGCCGTCGTCAGCCCGCGCTCGAGGGAGTCGCGACCGCGGGCATGCCGCTCAGCCTACGGCGAGGCCCGGCGTACGACGTCCTCGGCATCGTCCGCGGCGGCCACCGCGACCGCGGCCGCGCCCTCACCCCGCCGCTCGTCGGGGGTGGTGTCGGGCTCGGCGGCCATCGGCGCCGACAGGTGGGCGAACACGCTCACCGCGACCGCGGCCGCGCTGCCGACCGCGGCGATCACCAGTCCGGCGTCGAGGAGCCTGGTCCAGCCGCCGCCGGGGCGGACGCCGACCACGACCAGCGCGGTCACCGCCACGACGAACCCGATCATCGAGAAGATCCGGTGCTGCTCCGGCGGTGGATGCGCGACGCCGCCGTGCACCAGTGTCCAGAGCGCGGTCAGGGCCGAGCCCCAGGCGAGGCTAACCAGCACCGCGCCGAGGATGTCCGAGGGGCGGTGCCAGCTCGCGACCAGGGTGGCGGCCGCGGTCACCGTGATCGCCCCGGTGGCGAGCGCCGAGACCACGCCGCGCACGGCGGTCGGCGTCACCACCAGGGCGGCGAGAGCGACGGAGACCGTGACGGTCGCGTGGCCGCTCGGGAAGCTCGACACGGTGAGCATCCCGAAGTCCTGCCGGTCCACGGCGCGCTTGAGCACCTGGGTGGTCACGTTGGCCCCGGCCACCAGGACGACGGCGGCGGCAGCCGCCTCGTAGCGCCGGCGCGACACCGCGACCAGCACCAGGCCGGCCACGGCCAGCGCGATGGTGCCGACCGAGACCACTCCGAGCCAGCCCAGCAGCCGGCGGGTCGCCTCGGCGTCGCCGACCACGAGGTCCATCCCTGCCTGGTCGACCGTCTGGCCCAGCTCGGTCTGCTGGCTGCGCTGCGCCAGCCAGGCCAGGCCCAGCCCGCTGGCGACGAGGACGGCCAGCGACTCGGCCGTGGTCTGCCACCGCGACCACCGGGCAGGCGGCTCGGGGGCGGCGTTGGTCACCGACGGCCGAGAGCGCATGCCGGCCATCGTGGCACGGCCGCGGTCGTCGACCCTCAGCCCTCCACGCGGGGGTCGACCTCCGCGGACACCCAGGCCAGCAGCGGTCGCACCGCCAACCAGTCGGCCCGGACCCGGTCGAGCAGCCCGGCCTCGTGGATCACCGGCTCGAAGCCGTAGCCGGTCGACACGGTCAGCGACTTGTGGCGGAGCAGCTCGATGCGCGGGTGGTCGGTGTCGTAGCCGCGCGGTGCGGTCTTGAGGGTCTCGCCGCCGACCTCCCAGCCCTTCGTGGTCAGCGCGGTGAGGACCCGGCGCAGCCTGGGGCCGGCCTTGTCGTCGGCGACGGCCTCGCGGAACGCGGCGAGGCGGCGGCTGTCGGCGTCGTAGAAGCCGCCGCCGACCATCACGCCGCGAGCGGACAGCTGGACGTAGTAGCCGGTGGCGGGGCCGGTCGGCACGTAGGCGCCCTGGTGGGTCTTGTAGGGCGTCTTGTCCTTGCTGAACCGGACGTCGCGGTAGGGGCGGAAGATCTTGGCCTCCCCGAACTCCGGGGCGAGCGCGGCACACAGCGCGAGCATCGGCGCCTTCACGTCCTGCTCGTAGGTCGATCGGTGCCTCTCCCAGTACGACTTGGTGTTGTCGACCTCCAGGTCGTCGTAGAAGTCGAGCGCCGCCACGGGGAAGCCGGTGAAGTCCACGCGGCGAGCCTACGGCGTACGCCGGTCGGAGCGGCTCAGCGCAGGAACGTGAACAGCTGCCGCCCCGGCCGCAGCGGCTCGGGGTCGGCGACCAGCCGCTCGACGCCCAGGCGCATCGGAGTGCCCTCGATGTCGTCGTGGAGCCGGACCGACACGAAGCCCGCCTCGTCGAACCACGCCCGGATCTGGGGCCCCAGGTCGGGCTCCATCCGACCCCGGGTCCACAGCACGGTGGCGCCGGGCGCCGCCATCTCGCGGGTGGCCCGTACGAGGCGGTGGATGTCGTCGGCGCTGATGTTGCCCATCACGCCCGACACGACGACCAGGTCGGCGGGGACGGCGCCCACGTAGGCGTCGCTGCGACCCGCGTCCGCCTCGCGGACCTCGATGGCCGCATCGAGCCCCAGCTCGGCCACCCGGGCGCGTGCCCGCTCGACCAGCGACGGCAGGATCTCCACCAGGGCGCCCGTCACCCGGGCGCGGTCGGGTCGCTCGGCCAGCACGCCGAGGACGTCGCGGCCATCGCCGGCGCACAGGCTCAGCACCCGCACCGGGCGGGGCGCGGTGTCGTCGAGGAAGCGGTCGATCTCGGATCGGACCCGTCGCAGCCGCTTGGGCAGGCTGGACCGCGGGTCGTCGTAGGCGTCGTGCCAGGCGAGGTAGTCGCGCAGCCCGCCGCCGGCCGCCGCTCCCGCGTCGGTGACGGGTGCGGGGATGCCGACGGACCTCAGGTCCTCCGGTGGCTCGGCCATCCGCCCAGCCTGCCAGTCGACCGTGCCCGACTCCGGTCGGTCAGGACAGCTGGCCCAGGTAGGTGCGGAGCGCCGAGACCACGGGCTTGGGCTTCATGTCGAGGGTGTAGAAGCCGTAGTGGGCGTTGCTCGCCGCCTCGGCGTCCTCGTCCTGCGCCATGTAGGGCGACATCTTCTGGACGTAGGGCAGCCGCTTGTCGGTGACCTTGAACATCTGCACGGTGTACTTGGCCTGCTGCTGCGGCGTGACGCCGTTGGCCATCGAGCCGGTGTGCCAGCCGAACTCGGTGAACCACACCGGCGTGCCGAGGTCCTTGTGCTTGCGCATGATGGCGCGCATCTCCTTGGTCTTGCGCAGCCACCCCGGCGTCTTGCCGGCCGGCCAGGTCGGACCGTGGTCGCCGTAGTAGGGGTGGATGGCCAGGACGTCGAAGCAGGGCTTGGCGCCCGCGTCGTAGAGGTCGCCGACCCAGGCGACGGCGTCGCGCCCGGTGCCGGCGGACAGCACCTTCGCGCGGGGGGAGCCCTTGCGTACGGCGGCGTGTGCCGCGCACAGGACCTTCTTGTAGTCCTGGATGGTCGCGCCCTTGAGGCGGATGCCGCCGCTGACCTCGTTGTAGATCTCGAACGAGGTGACCTTGCCGCGGTAGCGCTTGGCCATCTTGCGGATCGCCCGGGCGTAGTCGGCCGGGTTGTTGGGGAGGTACTTGGGGCCCTTGCCGCCGTTGGCCCAGCCGGGGGTTCCGAGGAAGGTGAGGGACACCGAGATGTTGCGCTTGTGGGCCATCCGGACGACCTTGTCGACCCGGTCGAGTCCCCAAGCGCTCCAACCCTTGTCCGTCGCCGTGGGCTTGCGCGGCTGGACCAGCGCCCAGGGCAGGCCGATCCGGACCCAGCGGATGTGCATCCGCTTGAGCTTGTCGAACATCTGGCGCCGCTCGGCGTTGGTGTGGGTGCCCCACAGCGCGTGGTAGACGATGCCCGCCCGTGGGTGGTCGAAGGTGCGCGCCGTCGCGGTCGCCTGGCGGTTCGCGGCGGACACCGAGCGCTCGGGCGCCGGCGCGGCGACGGCGGGGATCGTGGTGGCGGTGAGGCCGGCGAGCAGCAGCGCAGCCACAAGCAGGCGCAGGGGTCGACGGTCGAGGTTCATGGTGGGGGGCCCATCTCGATCGGAGGCACGGCGGGGGGACCGGCGTCGGAATCCGCAGGACGCTAGCAACTTCTGCGCCAAACGACCAATCGGCGCCGTGACCATCCTGTGATCTTGGGGGTCACCGCAGGCCGGCGGTGACCTGTTCGTCACCGGCCGGAGTGAGTGCGGTCAGGGTAAGCCGGGTGCCGCCGCAGCGCAGTGGGGCGACGACGAAGCCGTCCTTGGCGCTGGGTGCGCGGTAGACCACCCGGAGCCCCTCGTCGGCGCTCCAGCGCAGCACCTGGGCCGGCTCACCGCCCCCGGCGTCGCGGGTGAAGTACGCCGCGTCCCCACACGCCAGCAGACTGCCCGAGGTGGCCGCGCCGAGATCCTGCAGCTCGCCGGCGGTCGTGGCGGCGTAGGCGTGGGCCTGCTCGATGTGCCGCTCGTCGGGGACCTCGGTCCACACCCGGTCGCTGCCGAGGGTGACCCCCTCCCAGGCCGCGCAGGCGGTCGGGCCGGCGTACGGCGTCGGGTCGGGGCCGTCGAGGGTGACCCCGGCCATCGTGACCAGGGTGCGACACGACGGGCGCGCGTCGTCGAAGGTCATCAGGCTGAGGGTGCCGTCGCTGCCGACCCGGGCGTTGGTGAAGCCCTGTCGCTTCGCGGCGCACCACAGCGGGCCGCCGTCGCCGGTGCCGAGGTCGGCCGCGGCCAGACAGTAGGCGCGAGCCTGTCCGGGGGCGCCGACGGTGGCATAGAAGGCCTGGTCCGGCCCGAGCGCCCAGGTGCCGCCGGACGTGGTCGGGGCCGGGCTGTCGCCGTCGAGGGTGGTCCGCTCGCCGCTCGCCAGGTCGACCACGGTCGCGACGGAGGGGCGGGTCTCGCGCCGGTCCTGGGCCACCACGAGCGCGTGGCCGTCGTCGAGGAACGCCTCGGCGATCCGGCGACCCGCTCCGGCCGGGAGGGTGACCGGCCGTGGGCCGTCGAGGACCGCCCGCGTGCCCCGGGGGTCGACCGCGAGGGTCCACTCGCCGGCCTCAGTCACCGCCGCGTCGGTGGAGCCGGGCACCGGGAGCCAGTCCAGCAGCGCGTCGGCCGCCTCGGGGGTCGACGTCACTCCCGGCGACGGCGAGCCCGAGGAGCCGGGGCCGACCGTGCTCGTCGTGGTCGAGGCCGGGCTGGTGCCGGAGGCCGGGGGCGGCTGGTCGCCGGCGCAGGCGGTGAGCCCGACTGCGAGCGTGGCCGCGAGCAGGGCGGAGCCGGCGTACGCCGCGTTCGGCCGCGGCATCAGACCCCGATGTTGTGGTAGGGGTGCGCGAGGTTGGCGCGATAGCTGCGGTAGGCCCGCTGCCACTGCACCCGCTTGATGAACGGCTCCGAGGGGTCGAAGCGCTGCTGGTTCCAGGGCTCGAAGTAGCTGATCATCCGGACGCCGTCCTTGCGGGTGAAGTACCCGCGGCCGACCTGGTAGTGGCCGGACGCGTCGTCGTCGAGGTAGGGGTAGTACTTCTTCAGCAGGATCGGGTGCAGCACCAGGGGCGCTCGGTAGTCGTGGACGTGGCGGGCGAGCAGGAGGTACCACTTGCCATAGCTCCAGCCCTTCACGTCGAGGGTGATGTAGGGGCCCGCGTGCGCCTTGTTGTCCCAGCCGGTGCGCCTGTTGACGACGCGGACGATGCTCGAGATCGCGGTGCCCGACGTGGTGGTGCCCAGCTCGTTGGCCCAGTGCTTCTGGGTGCGCTTCTTGCCGGTCCAGCCCCACACGATCATCTGTGTCGACGTCGGGCCGCACCAGTAGGACCGCACCTGCTCGCGGACCTGATGGGGGTCCAGCACGGTGTCCTTCTTGGGGTAGTCGGCGATCGACTTCTTCTTCGGCTTCGCCTTCGGGGTGGCGGTCGCGGTCGGCGACGCCGAGGCGGAGCCGCTGCGGGCGGCGTACGACGTGGTGCCGGCGCCGGTGCCGGTGCCGGTCGGACGTGCTTCCGGGTGGCGGCGCCAGAAGCCGCGTGGGTAGGGCTCGCCGAGGATGTCGTGGCGGATGGACCAGACCTTGGCGACGGCGCGTGCGGCGTCGGTCAGCTCGGCGCGGTCGGCCGCGGCACGGGCGCGCGGCGCCATCCGTGCGCTCGCGGTCAGGTCGGCCAGCGGGTCCAGATCGCCCGTGTTCACCGTCGCCGTCGCGGTCGGTGCCGAGCGGGCCTCCGCGGCCGCTGCGGCGGTGATCCGGGCCCGCACCTCGGTCGGCGAGGAGTCGGTCCAGCCGACGTGGAGGCAGTAGGTCAGCTGCTCGAACGTCGCACAGCGGACCTGGGTGGCGGCCAGGGTGCTCGGGCTCGGCCGGCCGCGCAGGGCCGGCTGCGCGGCCCCTTGGGCCACCACGCGGTCGATCTCACGCTGCATCGCCGGGGTGAGGCGGGTGCGACCCGGCGCCGGGTCGGCGGCCCTGGTCGGGGCCGGGCCCGCCGCGGTGCGCTCGGCGACCCCGGAGTCGCCGCGGTCCTCGCGGGGACGAACGGGGCGGCGGCGAGGAGCAGCGCGAGCAGGGCGATGCCGATCGTGCGAGGGCGAGGTAGCCGGTGGGCGGGTCGGCCGGCGGGGCGTGGCGACGTGGCACGCGCGGCGTCGGACGGGCGAGGGCGAGGCATGGGGAAGACCTTCAATCGCGGCGAGTGAGCGGTCAGACCGGAGTCACGCCAGTCACGATAACCTCTTGAGTCTCGTGAGTCACATGGGCGGTGGGTGGCTGGATGACGACGTTTGGCCCACAACGACGCAAATGTCGGCCCGGAGGTCGCCGTTTGTGCCCAAACGTCGACAATGCGCGACCACGGCCTGCATCTTTCGCACAATCGGTGGCACCCGCGGCCGGCTGCGGACCGAGGCGGCCCCAGAAAAGCCAGAACGGCCGGCACCCGAGGGCGCCGACCGTCTGCTCAACCGAGCGGATGACGAGGCTCGAACTCGCGACATCGACCTTGGGAAGGTCGCGCTCTACCAACTGAGCTACATCCGCATGCCGCTCCGCGAAGCGGCGGGTGCGATGCTACCAACGACCTCGCCGCGGGGCGAAGCCGGTTGCGAGGGGCTAGTCGACGGGGCCGAGCGTCGGCCGCTTGGCCGTCACCCGGTCGCCGGAGGAGCGGCCCGTCACCCGGCGGTGCACCCAGGGGCCGGCGTGCTCGCGGGCCCACTGGAGGTTCTCGCGACGCGACTCCGCCCGGGTGAGCTCGCGGCGGGCCGGGAGCGGTGGCTCGTCGAGGTCGTGGGGGATGCCCAGCCGCTCTAGCACGGCGATCGCGATGTGGGTGTGGCCGAAGGAGTTCAGGTGCATCCGGTCGGTGTCCCAGATGGCCCACGCCGGCACGTCACGCATCCGCCACATGTCGACGATCAGGGCGTCGTGCTTCTCGGCGATCTCGCGCACCCACTCGTTGTAGGTCGCCATCCGCCCGCGCACCGGCCGGAAGAGCGCCGAGATGCCCGGGTCGTACGCCGTGAACATGGCGACGGTCGCACCCGTCTTGGCCAGCCGGCCGATCGCCTCGTCGTACGACGACGCGAGGGCGTCGATCGAGACGCGGGGGCGCAGGATGTCGTTGGCGCCGGCGTAGATCGTGACCAGGTCGGGCTCGAGTGCGATCGCCGGCTCGACCTGCTCGGCCAGGATCGCGGCCATCTTGCGGCCGCGGATCCCGAGGTTGGCGTAGCCGAAGTCGTCGGCGCCCTGCTGGCGCGCGAGCACCTCGGCGACCCGGTCGGCCCAGCCGCGCAGGCCGTTGGGACGGGAGGGGTCGGGATCTCCGACGCCCTCGGTGAAGGAGTCGCCGAGCGCGACGTACCGATGGAAGACCATGGCCGGTAGGTTACGACCCGTGCTTCTCTCCGATCGCGACATCCTCGCCGAGATCGCCGACGAGCGGGTCGCGCTCAACCCCTGGGACCCGGCGATGCTGCAGCCGTCGAGCATCGACGTGCGCCTCGACCGGTTCTTCCGGGTCTTCGAGAACCACCGCTATCCACACATCGACCCGGCCGAGGACCAGTCCGAGCTGACCCGCGAGGTCGTGGTCGACGGCGACGACGAGCCGTTCATCCTGCACCCCGGCGAGTTCGCCCTCGGGTCCACCTACGAGGTGGTCTCGCTGCCCGACGACATCGCGGCCCGCGTCGAGGGCAAGTCGTCGCTGGGTCGGCTCGGGCTGCTCACCCACGCGACCGCCGGGTTCATCGACCCCGGCTTCACCGGGCACGTCACGCTGGAGCTGGCCAACGTCGCGACGCTGCCGATCAAGCTGTGGCCGGGGATGAAGATCGGCCAGCTGTGCTTCTTCCGGCTCAGCTCACCGGCCGAGCATCCCTACGGATCGGAGAAGTACGGCTCGCGCTACCAGGGTCAGCGTGGGCCGACCCCGTCGCGCTCGTTCCAGAACTTCCACCGCACCCCGATCCGGGACGTGCCGTAGCCGCTCAGCCGGGGGGCTGGACCGCCCGCAGGCGGCGGGTACGCCGGCCGCGGACGTCCGTCGGCCCGGGGCGGGTGGAACGCGTCCGGCGGGACACCTCCTGCTGGGACTGACGGGCCAGGGCGGCATGGATCTCGATGTGCATGACGGGTCTCCTTCCGGGGTGGATGTGTCGGGTCAGACGGCGCGCAGGGAGATGTCGCCGCTGACGGTCTTGGCGCGGAGCTCGAGGTAGTCGGCGCCGTCGGCGGGCTCGCCCGTCGACGGGAGGGTGGAGCTGATGTCGCCGGTGACCGTGGTGATGTCGGTCCACACGGGCAGTCCGGTGGGGACGCCCACCTGGACGTCTCCCGACGCGCTGCGCATCGTCACCTTGCCGCGGAGCGCCGACCGGACGACCAGGTCGCCCGAGGCGGTCGCGAGGGACACGTCGTCGCTGGCCCGGTCGACGGTGAGGTCGCCCGACCCGGTCTTCACCGCGGTGGGGCCGTGGGCGGAGGCGACGCGGACGTCGCCGGAGCCGGTGGACACCGAGATGCTGGCCTCGGCGTGACCGATCTCCACGTCGCCCGATCCGGACTTCACCCTCAGCTCGGCGGCCGCCAGCTCGACGGCCACCTCGCCGGAGCCGGTCTCGATCTGGCTGGGGGCGGTGAGCGTCTCGACGGTGATGGTGCCGGAGCCGGAGCGGAGCACGCAGCCGGCGTACGTCCCGGTCAGCGCCAGGTCGGCTGAGCCGGACTTGACCATGGCGTCGGAGCCTGCGGGGAGGGCGACGACGAGGTCGACCTCGGCCTCGCCACCGAAGAACCCGGTGCGTTGCCGGGGCGCCACGATGGTGATCTCGTCGCCCTCGTAGGTCACGCTGACCTGGTCCGCCACCCGGCCCGTCACCTGCACGCGGCTGACGTCGGTGTCGACGGCGGACACTCGGACGCTGCCGCGGCCGAGCTCGCAGTAGAGCCGCACCGGGCGGGGGGTGTCGAAGCGGTAGTCGGTCATGGCTTTCTCCTCGTCGAGGGTGTGCGGGGCCACGGGGCCGGCACAGGGCGCCGGTCCCGGAGGGAGGGGGGCGGGTCAGATCCAGCCGGTCATCCGGCGCTGGCCGGGGCGGCCCTGGTGGGTGAAGGGGTCGACGCCGCCCGCGAAGGGCAGGCTCGAGAGATCGATGTCGATGTCGATCGCATGGTCGCTGGTGGCCGCGCGCACCGCGCTGACGAGCCAGGTGTTGAGGCTCTGGCCCGCCTGGCTCGCCTTCTCCTCGGCCTTGGCCTTGACCGACTCGGGGATGCGCAGGGTGATCCGGGACAGCCCACCCTCGTCGGCCTCGTCGGGCGCCAGCGGTGGGGGCGGCGGCGGAGGCGTGGGCGGCAACGGGGCGGCTGCGTGGACCACGAACTGGAGCTCGCGGCCGCTGAGCCTGACGTCGACGCCCCCGGCGGGCATCTCGGCGGTGATCTCCGCGGTCGCCTGGGAGACCGCCTCCATGAGGGCGAGCCGGGCGGCAGGGTCGAGCGCCATGGCGAGCCGCTCGGCGGCCTGCTTGATGTCGTCGCCGCCGGCCTCGGACGCGGCGACCAGGTCGCGGCGGAGGTTGTCGACGTACGGCGTGATGTCCATGCGCACCACTATGACATCACGATGACGTCATGTCAATGCCGGCGTGGTGTCGCGCTGATGTCGCGCCTGCCTCGTCGCCGGAGTCAGCCCTGCTCCGCGGCCGCGGCGACCGCGGCCACGATGCCGTCGTAGCCGGTGCAGCGACACAGGTTGCCGGACAGCGCGATCCGGATCTCGTCGTCGCTGGGAGCGGGGTTGTCCCGGAGCAGTGCCGTCGCCGAGACCAGCATCCCGGGGGTGCAGAATCCGCACTGCACGCCGCCCTTCTCGAGGAAGGTCCGCTGCAACGTGGACAGCTCGGGACCCTCGGCCAGCCCCTCGACCGTGGTGATCTCGGCGCCGTCCGCCTGGACCGCGAGGTAGGAGCAGGAGTTCACCGGGCGCCCGTCGATCAGCATCATGCAGGCGCCGCACTCGGAGTCGTCGCAGCCCTCCTTGGAGCCGGTCAGGCCGACCTGGCTGCGCACCGTCTGCAGCAGCGAGGCGTGGGCGTCGACGCTCAGTGGGTAGCTCTCGCCGTTGACGGTGAGGGTGATGTCGGTGCTCAACGCTGGCTCCAGTCGCTCGCGGGGACGGCGACGGTGCCGCCGGTGGCTCGGGTGAGCGCGGCCGCGATCGCGCGGCGGGTGATCACGGCGGCCATCGCCGTGCGGTAGGACGCCGAGGCTCGCACGTCGGAGATCGGCGTGGCCGCCTCGGCTGCTGCCTGGCCGGCGGCCTGGAGGGCGTCCGCCATGGGTGACGTTTGTGCCGAAACGGCATCACTTCGTGACGAAATGCTGCCGTTTGTGCCCAAACGTCGCCCCATCAGCGCCTCCTCGGCGGCGGGCACCCGGCAGATGACGGGGGTCAACGCGGAGATCGCGACCCGGGCGACGGTGACCACGCCGGAGTCGTCGAGCTCGACGTAGGCGCCGGCGCCGACCACGGCGATCTCCATCTGGCGGCGGTACTGCAGCCGGACGTACGCCGACCCGGCGCCGGCCGGCGGCACGGGGAGCTCGACGGCCTCCATCAGCTCGTCGGCCGACGCCGACGTCCGGCCGGGGCCGGTCCACAGGTCGGCCAGCCCGACCCGGCGGGTCCCGCCCGGACCGGTCAGCACGGCGACCGCGTCGTGACACAGCAACGGGGCGCCGGTGTCCATGGCGGGGGAGGCGTTCATGACGTTGCCGCCGAGGGTGCCGTTGGCGCGGGTGGCGTGCGACCCGACGATCGCCGAGGCGTCGAGCAGGCCCGGGGTCGCGGCGGCCAGCTCGGCGGAGGCGAGGATCGCGGCGTGCGAGGTGAGCGCGCCGATCCGGACCACGCCGTCGGTCACCGCGATCTCGGAGAGGCCCGGGATCCGGTGGATGCCGACGATCGACTCGGGGAGCGGGGCCTTGCCGTGCCGGGCGCCGACGACCAGGTCGGTGCCGCCGGCGACCGGTCGCGCCCCGTCGGCCATGGCGGCCACGGCGGCGGCGACGTCGCGCGCCTCGACGTACGTGCTCACTGCTCGTCCTCCTGTCCCTGCAGGGTCGTCCAGACCCGTTCGGCGGTCATCGGCAGCTGCGTGACGTGCCGTCCGACCACCTTCGCGATCGCGTTGCCGATGGCCCCCGACGTCGGCACGCTCGGCGGCTCGCCGACGCCCTTGGAGCCCTTCGGCCCGGCGTTGGGGGTGTCCACCTCGATCCAGCGCACGTCGATCCGCGGGCCGTCGCTGGCGGTCTGCAGCTTGTAGTCGAGCAGGCCGGGGTTGCGCTGCCGCCCCTCCTCGTCGAAGTACGTCGCCTCCGACAGGGCCTGCCCGATCCCCATCATCACGCCGCCGTAGACCTGGCCGTCGGCGCCGATCTTGTTGACGATCACGCCGGAGTCATGGGCGGCGGCGAACGCCAGCACCCGCACCACGCCGGTCTCCCGGTCGACCTTGACCCGCGCCGCGTGGGTGATCAGCTGCGGCGCCAGGAACGAGTCGAGGCCGAGCCGGCCGACGCACGCGGAGGGGATGTCGGTAGGCGGGTTCTCCGGCAGGTCGCCCGATCCCTTGCCCAGCAGCGGGGTGCCGGTCCCGGCGAGGTCGGCGATCGTCACCGACGTGGACGGTGCCCCGACGGCCCGCACCGACCCGTCGACGAGCTCGAGGTCGGCCGGGTCGATCTCGAGCTTCTCCGCGGCCAGCTGCAGCAGCTGGGCGCGCACCTCCTGGGCGGCGGCCACCACGGCTCGCCCGTTGTTGAAGGTCGTCTGCGAGCCCGAGGCGCCCATGTCCCAGGGGCCTGCGTCGGTGTCCTGGTAGAGGATCGAGAAGTCGTCGGGCCGCATGCCGAGCTGCTCGGCGGCGAGGATGGGCAACGCCATCACCGCGCCGGTGCCGCACTCCTGCGCTCCGGTGACGATGGTGCCCGTGCCGTCGCCGTTGAGCTTGACGTAGGCGCCCGACGGCGAGGCCATCGACGGCCACCAGCCGCAGGCGACCCCGATCGCCTCGTCGTCGGGGAGCTCCTGGCCGTAGCCGATCATCTCGGCCGCCGCCTCGAGGGTGTCGAGCATCCCGATCTCGTCGAAGACCTGACCGGTCGGACCGTGCGAGCCCTGGCGGATCAACGTCCGGCGGCGCAGCTCGACCGGGTCCATGTCGAGCGCACCGGCCACCTGGTCCATGTGCTGCTCGAGGGCCCAGCAGGCCTGCGGCGCCGTGGGCGCGCGGATCGAGGAGGAGGGCTGGTTGGTGGAGTAGGTCAGCATCGCCCGGACGGCGACGTTGTCGAGCTCGTAGGGCCCGCAGGCGTGCATCGCGGCCATCTGGGCGAAGAAGCCGCCCTCGCCGGTGTAGGCGCCCTTGTCGAGGTGGAGGGTGGCGCGGCGCGCCACCAGGTGACCGTCCTTGGTCGCGCCGGTCTCGAACTCCAGCACCATCCCCTCGCGGCGGTGGTCGGGGGCGAGGAACTCCTCGCGGCGGCTGAAGACCAGCTTGACCGGTCGGCCGGCCGCCTGGGCCAGCGACGCGACGTGCGCCTCGAAGTGGAAGTCGCACTTGGAGCCGAACCCGCCGCCGAGCAGCGGCACGATCACCCGGACGTGGCTCTGCGGGATGCCGAGGGTGTGCGCCACCCCGTCGCGCGCGGCGAACGGCACCTGGGTCGAGGTCCAGACCGTCACCCGGTCGCCGTTCCACTGGGCGAGGATCGCGCGCGGCTCGATGGGTGCGCCCTGGGATGCGTCGGCCACGAACCGGCTGGTCACCACGACGTCGGCCGTCGCCATCGCCGCGTCGGCGTCGCCCTTGACGATGGTGGAGTGGCCCACGACGTTGCCCTCGCGGCCCATGTCCTCGTCGCCGTCGTACGACGACCAGTCGGGGTGGACCAGCGGCGCGCCGGGCTCGGCGTTGGCGACGAAGTCGGGGAGCGCCGGCAGCACGTCGTACTCCACCTCGATCGCGGCCGCGGCCTCGCGGGCGATCGCCTGGGTGCGGGCCGCGACGCCCGCCACGACGTCGCCCTCCCAGCGGACCGTGTCCTTCGCGAAGAGCAGCCGGTCCTGGATCATGCCGCCGTAGAGGTTCTCGGGGACGTCCTCGTGGGTGACGACGGCGTAGACCCCGGGGATGGCTCGGGCGGCACGGGTGTCGATCCGGGTGATCCGCGCGTGCGGGTGGTCGGCGAAGCGGAAGGCGGCGTGGGCCTGGCCGGTGAGGTCGATGTCGGCGGTGTAGCGCCCCAGCCCGGTGACCTTCTCCTTGCCGTCGGGACGGATGAAGGTCCCCGGTCGGTCCTCGGTCACGGTCATGCGTGCCACCTCGTCTCGCGTCGTTGCGTCCCGTGGGCCGGGGTCGGCCTCGTGGCGCCGGCCCTCGCTGCCGATCGTAGGGGTCGGGGTCGGGCGCGGTCTCCCCTGGTCGGTCCTCTCCTGGTGCCTACGACGCGGCCCGTGCGTCGTACGCACCAGTAGACATCCCCACGGCGGTCGCGCCCTGGCTGTCGCCCGACCGGTGTGCTGCAATGGCAGCGCCACGTCTGGGGGGTGGAAAATGTCTCGACCGGGCCACGTTCGACGAGCGTGGGGCGCTGCGGCCCGCGGGCAGCGCGTCCGGCGGGGGCTGGGGGCGGTCGCGCTCGCCGTCGCCCTGGTGGCCGGGCTCTCACCGTCGAGCCCGGCGGCGCCCCCGGCCGAGTCGCCCGCCGCGTCCCCGGCGCCGCGGCCGTCTCCCGGGCCGACGGCCACGGCCCTCGGCGGACCGGTCGCCGCCGTCACCGCCCGCGCGCAGCAACGTCGCCCCAACATCGTCCTGGTCGTGCTCGACGACGCCCGCCTCGACGACATGTCGATCCTGCGTCATGTCCGCCGGCGGGTGGGCAACCAGGGCGTCACCGTGACCCGCCACTACGCGCCGTACCCGCTGTGCTGCCCGGCCCGGGCGACGCTGCTGACCGGCAAGTACGCCCACAACCACCAGGTGCTCTCCAACACCGCCCCGGGCGGCGGGTTCACCGCCTTCGACGACCGCTCGACGCTGGCCACCTGGCTGGACCCGACCTACCGCACCGGGCTGGTCGGGAAGTACCTCAACCAGTACACCCGGCCCTACGTCCCGCCCGGTTGGGACGAGTGGATGGTCCCGCACCGGATGTACGACTACTCCTACGACGGGTGGATGGTGACGCGCGACGGGGTCACCACGGACCTCAGCCTCCCGGAGTACCAGACCGACGCCCTCGGCGAGCTGGCCGTGGACTTCATCCGGCGCAACGCGCCGCGCGCGCAGCCGTTCTTCCTGTTCACCAGCATCGTCGGACCGCACGCCGGCAACCCGGCGGAGCCCGACGACCCCTCGCTGCCGACGCCCGCGGTCTCGGCGACCTATCGGGACCGGTTCGCCGGCCGGCCGCTGACCGACCCGTCCTTCGACGAGGCCGACATCAGCGACAAGCCGGCCCAGCTGGCGCCGCTGACCCCGGCGGAGGTCACCGCCCTCACCGAGGTCAACGCGCAGCGTCGGGAGGCCGAGCTCTCCGACCAGGACGTCATCGACGAGATCCTCGACGCCCTGCGCGACAGCGGCGAGCTCGACCGGACCTTCGTCATCGTGACCAGCGACAACGGCTACCTCCTCGGCGAGCACCGGATCCGGGGCGGCAAGGTGTCGCCGTACGAGGTGGCCAACCACATGCCGCTGCTGATCCGGGGTCCGGGCATCCCGAGACGGTCCACGTTCCACGGGCTGAACGCCCAGGTCGACCTCGCCCCCACCATCGCCCGGATGGCCGGCCTGCGGATCGCGCCGTCGTGGCGCGTGGACGGCCAGTCGATGCTCTACCGCCTCAGGCACCCGCAGGCCCGCTGGCCGCAGCGCCCGGGCATCCTGCTCGAGGCCGCGACCCCCGGCGACACGTCCACGTGGCTCTACCAGGGTCTGGTGCGAGGTCCGTGGAAGTACGTCGAGCGCAGCAACGGGTTCGTCGAGCTCTACAACCTCCGGCGCGATCCCTACGAGCTGCGCAGCCGCGGAGCCGAGCCGGCCTACGCCGAGGTCGTGGCCCGGCTGGGTGGCGTGCTCGACGACCTCCGGGCCTGCGCGGCGGCCACCTGTCGCGGCTGAGCGGGCGCCTCTCAGGGAGTGCCGAGGAGCAGGTTCACGGCTGAGATCTTGTCGCCGGCATCGACCCACAGCTGCACCTGTACGGCGTCCAGGCAGCTCTGGCCGTCACCCGACCCTGCGGTGAGGACCTGCGCCCAGGCGCCGCCCGTGTCGGTGG
>NZ_JAWKJQ010000016.1:0-27460 GCF_041393715.1 Nocardioides sp.
GCGCCGCGCCGACCGGAGGTCCGGCGAGCTGGTTCAGGGTGAGGTAGCCGGTGAAGACCCGGGCGTTGGCGATCCCCAGGTCGGCCTTCGCGACCAGCATCGGCGCCAGCGTGCCGCCGGTGGTGTCGACGAACGTCTCGGCCACGCCCACCAGGAACAGCAACGCCAGCAGCAGGGTGATCGACAGCGTGTCGGTCCAGATGAGCCCGACCAGCACTGCCACCACACCGGCGCGAGCCAGGTCGCCGACCATGATCAGCAGCCGGCGGTCCAGGCGGTCCGCGAGCACGCCGGCGTACAGCCCGAACAGCAGCCACGGCAGCTGCTGCAGCAGCGGCGCCAGCGCGACCAGCAACGGGTCATGGGTCTGCGAGGCGATCAGCAGCGGGCCGGCGGCCAGCGCGATGCCGTCGCCGAGGTTGGTCACCCAGGACGAGGCGAGCAGCCAGCGGAACGGCCGGCCGAGCCGCTTCGGGACGACGGTCTCGACGAGGCGGCTCACGAGGACGAGAGGCTACTCGCCCGCCGGGGCGGCGTCATCGGAGTTTCGCTGCGGACGCACCGCTCCCCCGGCACAGGGCCGGGGTGGTTGCCTGGGATCAGGCGGGCTGCATCTCCTGCACGGTGTCGAGCTCGGCGTCCATCGCGTCCGCGTCGAGGTCGAGCAGCGCGGCGGCCCGGGCGGACAGCAGCGCGTCGTTCTCCTCCTGGAGACGAAGCACCAGGGACTCGAGCTCGCCCACGCGGACGCGCAGCCGAGCATTCTCGACGGCGAGTCGGTCGGTGTGCAGGTCGCTGTTCAGGTAGCCGATCAGCGCCTTGGCCATGAAGTGAACCCTCCGGGGGTCTGGAGTGTTGTTCGGCGAACGATCCCGAACCGGGCTGCCTTCAAGAGTCTCACTCGCGGGGCCCCCGGTCAAACCAACATCAGGTGTCTAGGCCGGTACGCCGACGGCGCGGGGCCGGCTGGCAGTGCGGGCAGAAGTACGACGACCGGTTCATGAACGACACCCGGCGGATCGGCGTACCGCACCGACCGCAGGGCAGCCCCTCCTGGCCATAGGCGAGCAGGGACCGGTCGAAGTACCCGGACTCGCCGTTGACGTTGACGTAGAGCGCGTCGAAGGAGGTGCCGCCCTCGTCGAGCGCGGCGGCCATCACCGCACGGGCCTGCGCCAGCACCTCACGCACCTGGGCGCGGGTCAGCCGGTCGCCGGGCCGCTCGCCGTGCACCCGGGCCCGCCACAGAGCCTCGTCGGCGTAGATGTTGCCGACGCCGCTGACGAGGGACTGGTCGAGCAGCTGCCGCTTGATGCCCGAGGACCGTCGGCGCACCCGGCCGACGAAGGCGTCGTCGTCGAAGGCCGGGTCGAGGGGGTCGCGGGCGATGTGGGCGATCTCGGAGGGCAGCTCCGCGCCGCCGGGCGAGAACGCCAGGCCACCGAACATCCGCTGGTCGACGAAGCGCAGCTCGAGCCGCTCCCCCTCGGTGTCGGCGAGCGCCGGCGACAGGGCGAAGCGGACCCGCAGGTGCCGCTCGTCGGGGGCGCCGACCGGCTGCACCAGCATCTGCCCGCTCATGCCCAGGTGGCCGAGCAGGGCGTCGCCGTGGTCGAGGGCCAGCCAGAAGTACTTGCCGCGACGGCGGACCGCCTCGACCCGACGACCGGTCAGGGCGGCGGCGAAGCCCTCCGGGCCGCGCGGGTCGCGCCGGACCGGGCGGGGGTGCAGCACCTCGACGGCGACCAGGGTCCGTCCGGTGACGTGGGTCTCGAGGCCGCGGCGGACGACCTCCACCTCGGGGAGCTCGGGCATCGCTCGGGCTAGCGGCCGTGGGCGGCCTGGAGCTCGCCGTAGGCGGTCTCCGCGGCGCCCTGCTCGGCCTCCTTCTTGGACCGGCCGACGCCGTGCCCGAAGAGGTCGTCACCGACCCGCACCTGGGCCGTGAAGGTCTTCATGTGGTCGGGGCCGTCGTCCTCGATGACGTACTCCGGCACGCCGAGCCCCAGCTCGGCCGTGAGCTCCTGCAGGGAGGTCTTCCAGTCGAGGCCGGCGCCGAGGTCGGCGGCGGCCTCCAACACCGGGTCGAAGAGCCGGTGCACCGTCTCGGCGGCCGCCTCGAGACCCCCGGAGAGGTGGATCGCCCCGATCACCGCCTCGACGGTGTCGGACAGGATCGAGGCCTTGTTGCGGCCACCGGTGGTCTCCTCGCCGCGACCGAGCTTGATGTGCTCGCCGAGCCCGACACCGCGCGCGACATCGGCCAGCGCGCGGGCGTTGACGACCGCGGCCCGCAGCTTGGCCAACCGGCCCTCGGAGAAGTCGGGGTGGGTGAGGTAGAGCGTCTCGGTGACGACGATGCCGAGCACGGAGTCGCCGAGGAACTCCAGCCGCTCGTTGGTGGGGATGCCGCCGTTCTCGTAGGCGTAGGAGCGGTGGGTGAGGGCGCGGTCGAGCAGCTCGGGATCCAACGGAGGGTTCCCGAGCGCCTCGCGCAGCACCCCGTAGTCCGGGGTCTCCTCGCTCAGCGGACCGGAGGGGTCAGAGGACCTGGCGGCGGCTGGAGCGAGCGCCGTACTGGCCGCACTCGCCGCACGCACGGTGCGGGAGGTGCTTGGCCCCGCAGGCGGGGTTGGCGCAGGTCACCAGCTGGGGCGCCACGGCCTTCCACTGGGAACGGCGGTGGCGGGTGTTGCTGCGCGACATCTTGCGCTTCGGAACAGCCACGGTCTTGGTCTCCTCGGTCGTCAGTCCTCGTCCTGCTGCAGCGCCGCCAGGCCGGCCCAGCGCGGGTCCACCGCCGCGTCGTGTGCGTGGTCCGGGTCGTCCGCGAGCCGGGCCCCACACTCGGGGCACAGTCCCGGACAGTCGTCCGTGCACAGCGGCTGGAACGGCAGCTCGATCACCACCGCATCCCGCAACAGGGGCTCGAGGTCGAGCAGGTCTCCCTCGAGCCGGCGGACGTCGTCGTCGAGGTCTCCCTCGCGGCCATGGTCGCGGTCGTCGTACTCGAACAGCTCCTGGAAGTCCGCGTCCACCTCGTCGGTGATCGGCTCCAGGCACCGCGCGCACTCGCCCTCGAGGTCGGCGTGAGCCGACCCCGTGACCAGGACCCCCTCCATGACCGCCTCCAGCCGCAGGTCGAGGTCGACCGGCGAGCCTTCGGGGACGTGCAGGACGTCGATGCCCAGATCAGCCGGAGCCGGCACCGTCCGTGACACCTGTCGCTGGGACCCCGGGCGGCGACCGAGCTCGTGGGTGTCGAGCACGAGCGGCGCTCTCGGGTCCAAGCCTGACAGGGGAGTCACTTCCGGTGTTCGGACACGGCAGATCAGCGAGAATCGTATCGGTCGGGGCGGTCCGGACCAAACCGGCCGACGCTGCGGTCGGTGCCGGGCCGGCCGCTCACGCCTCGGAAGTACGCCGCTCGGCCAGCCGGGTCAGCAACCGCTCGCGCACCGGCTCGGGCAGCAGCCCGGTGACGTCCCCGCCGAGCGAGGCGACCTCCTTGACCAGCGACGACGCGAGGTAGGCGAGCTCGGGCGCGGTCGGGAGGAAGACCGTCTCGACCTCAGGAGCCAGCCGGGCGTTCATCTGCGCCATCTGCAGCTCGTAGTCGAAGTCGCCGGTGCGCAGCCCCTTGACGATGGCCAGGGCGTCCTGCCGGCGGCAGAAGTCGGTGAGCAGCCCGGAGAAGCCCTCGACGCGCACGTTGGTGAAGCCCGCGCAGGCCTGGCGAAGCATGTCCATCCGCTCCTCGGCGGTGAACAGGCGGGTCTTGCTGACGTTGACGCCGACGGCGACCACGACCTCGTCGTAGAGGCGGGCGGCCCGGGAGATCACGTCGAGGTGGCCGTTGGTCACCGGGTCGAACGAGCCGGGGCAGACCACCCGGACGAGGGGGCGGGTCATCGGCGCTCCTCCGCTCCGGCGGGCTCCCCCGGGTCGGGGAGCAGGTCGGCGTGACCGTACCAAAGAACGGTCTCGCCGTAGCGGCGCTCGCGGTCGCCGACCAGGCCGGCCGGCCAGGCCAGCGGCTGGCTGCGCGTCGCCCGCTCCACCACCACCAGCGTCTCGTCGTGGAGCCAGCCGTGGCCGACGAGCCGCTCGAGCAGCGCGACGACATCGGGCGTGGGCAGGGGGTAGGGCGGGTCGGCGTAGACGACGTCGAACGGCGCGCCGGGGTCGCGGCTCAGCGCGGTCATCGCGGAGGCCGTCACGACGTGCGCCACCTCGCAGCCCAGGTCGCGCGCGTTGGCGGCGACCAGCGCGGCCGTGCGACGGTCCTGCTCGACCAGCGTCACGTGGGCGGCGCCACGCGACCAGGCCTCCAGGCCGACCGCGCCGGAGCCGGCGTAGAGGTCGAGGAAGCGGAGGTCGTGGAGCGAGCCACACCACGACTCGACGGAGGAGAACAGGGCCCCCCGGACCCGGTCGGACGTGGGCCGGGTGCGGTCGCCGTGGGGGGTGGCGAGCCGCCGGCCACGGGCCACGCCGCCGATGATCCGGGTCACGACTTCTCCATGAACTCGGACTCGACGGAGACCTCCAGCGCGAGCACCGCCGCCTCCAGCTCGGGCGCGCCACGGAGCTCCGGGTCGGCCTCGAGCAGGCGCTCGGCCTCCTCCCGCGCCGCCACGATGGTGTCCTCGTCGCGCAGGACCCGGAGGTCCTGGAGCGAGGAGCGGAAGCCGTGCTGGGAGGCGCCGAGGACGTCGCCCTCGCGGCGCAGCTCGAGGTCGACCCGGGACAGCTCGAAGCCGTCGGTGGTGGCGGCGACGGCGGCGAGCCGCTCGCGGGCGGGGTCTCCGCCTCGGCGGCGGTGACCAGGAGACACAGCCCCGGGTGGCCGCCGCGGCCGACCCGGCCACGCAGCTGGTGGAGCTGGGAGATGCCGAACCGGTCGGCGTCGAGCACCACCATGGTGGTGGCGTTGCCGACGTCGACGCCGACCTCGATCACCGTGGTGCACACCAGCACGTCGATCTCCCCGGCGGCGAAGGCCCGCATGGTGCGGTCCTTCTCGTCGGCCGGCAGCCGGCCGTGGAGCATCGCCACCCGCAGCCCGTTGAGCTCACCCAGCGTCAGCTCGGTGGTCATCTGCTCCACGGCGGCGAGCGTCGTGGGCGGCGTGATCGGGTTGCCCTCGTCGTCGTAGTCGACGACCGGGATCTCCCCCGGCTCGGAGTCGTCGTCGGAGATGCGCGGACAGAGGACGTAGGCCTGGCGTCCGGCTGCCACCTCCTCGCGGACTCGCGCCCAGACCCGGGAGACCCAGCCGGGCTGCTCGAAGAGCGGCACCACCGTCGTCTGGATCGGCTCCCGTCCGGCGGGCAGCTCGGTGAGCGTGGAGACCTCGAGGTCGCCGAAGACGGTCATGGCGACCGTGCGCGGGATCGGCGTCGCGGTCATCACCAGCACGTGCGGGGGCGTGCCGGCCTTGTCGGTGAGGGCGGCCCGCTGCTCCACGCCGAAGCGGTGCTGCTCGTCGACCACGACCAGGCCGAGATCGGCGAACTCGACGTGCTCCTGGAGCAGCGCGTGGGTGCCGATCACCAGGCCGGCGTCGCCGGTGACGATGTCGAGCAGCGCCTGCTGCCGCTGCGCCTTGGACTGCGAGCCGGTGAGCAGCGCGACGGTGGTGCCGTGCTCGGCACCGCCGAGCATCCCGCCCTGGGCCAGGTCTCCGAGCATCGCGGTGACCGAGCGGTGGTGCTGCTGGGCGAGCACCTCGGTCGGCGCGAGCAGCGCCGCCTGGCCGCCGGAGTCGACCACGCGCAGCATCGCCCGCAGCGCCACCACGGTCTTGCCGGAGCCGACCTCGCCCTGGAGCAGGCGGTTCATCGGCCAGGGATGGGCCAGGTCGTCGAAGATCTGCTCGCCGATCGCGCGCTGACCCTCGGTCAGCGTGAAGGGAAGTCGCTCGTCGAACGCCGCGAGCAGCCCGCCGCCGCCGGTGCGGGCCTGCGCCCCCTGCGCGCGGACCGCGGCGCGGCGGCGGGCCAGCACCAGCTGGGTCACCAGCGCCTCGCTGAAGCGGTAGTGGCGGCGGGCGGCGTCGACCTGCGCCCGGTCGTCGGGCGCGTGGATCCAGTCGAGCGCGGTGCGGGCGTCGGGCAGGCCGTGCCGCTCGCGGACCTCCGCGGGCAGCACGTCGGGCGGCTGGCCGTCGTCGAGCACGGTGCGGGCGAAGGTCACCGCGCGCTGGAGGTCCCACGAGTCGAGACCCTTGGTGAGGGGGTAGAGCGGATAGAGCCCCTGCGTGCCGGTCAGCACGGCGACGGTGTCGGGGTCCTCGTCGTCGGAGCCGTCAGCGGCGAACATCACCGCGCGCGGGTTGGTCAGCTGCCACTGGCGGCCGAACGTCGAGACCTGCCCGACGAACAGACCGCGCCGCCCCTCGGCGTAGGTGCGCCCGAACCAGCCGGCCGTGCCCTGGTTCTTGGCGAAGAAGGTGATCGACAGGTCGGCCCCGTCGGTGTGCAGCGTGGTCTCGAGACGGTACGCCGGCCGCCGGGTGCGCCGGTCGGTGTAGGTCTTGACCTGGCTGTGGGTGATCTCGCCGACCACGGTCAGCACCTGGCCCGGCCGCAGGTCGCGGACCCGGGTCAGCCGACCCGTCTCGAGGTAGCGGCGCGGGAAGTGCCGCAGCAGGTCGCCAACGGTCCGCAGCCCCAGCCCCTCGACGATCGCCTTGCGCTTGCCGGTGCCGGCGCGGCCCGAGAGGTCGCCGAGCACCGCCTCGACCGGCGAGTCGAGCGTGATCACGCGAGACTCCCTCCGGCTACTCGACCGACAGCAGGAGCGGGTAGCGCTCCTGCCCACCGTCGTACACCACGGCGTCGACATAGGGGTGTCGCTCGGTGACGTAGGCCGCGCAGCGTTGCGCCAGGCTGCCCTGGCCCGCCCCGTCCCCGGCGCCCCCGACGAGCGTGACGAGCTCACCACCACCGCCGAGCAACCGGTCGAGCACCTGGCGGGCGACCTGCTCGAGGTCGTCGCCGACGATCGCGAAGTCGCCGGCGATCACGCCGAGCACGTCGCCGGGCTCGCAGGGGCCGGCCATCGTCATGGCCTGCCGCGCCGCGACCGTCACCGCGCCATGGCGGACGTGCCGGGCGGTGGCCGTCATCTCGAGCACGTCCTGGTCGAAGGCCCGGCCCGGCTCGTGCACCGCCAGCGCCGCGATCCCCTGGACCTGGGTGTGGGTCGCGATCACGGCCGCCCGGACGTCGTGGTCCTGCTCGGCGGTGCGAGCCGCGATCTCGGCGACGCTCACCGAGTCGGCGTCGTTGGGCAGCAGCACCACCTCCGAGGCGCCCGAGGCGACGATCGCCTCCAGCAGCATCGCCGCCGACGGACGGTCGCCCGGGCCACCGGGGATCGCGGTCGCGCCGGCCTCCTCGAACAGCGCGCCCAGCCCCGGACCGGCCGCGACGGCGACGACCGCCCGTCCGTGCGTCTCCCCCGCCCGGGCAACCTTGGCGCGGGCGGCGGCGACCTGCTCGGCGAAGTGCACGACGCGGATCCGGTGGGGGCGGCCGGCGGCGATGCCGGCCTCGATGGCGGGGCCGACCTCGTCGACGTGGACGTGGACGTTCCAGAGCCCGCCGCCACCGACCACGACCAAGGAGTCGCCCTGGTCTGCCAGCGCGGCGCGCAGCGGAGGGATGGCGTCGGCGTCCGCGTCGAGGAGGTACATCACCTCGTAGGCCGGACCGTCGGGGGTGAGGTCCTCCCCCGGACGGGGGGTGGGGATCTGGTGGGTCCCCAGCGGCGCCGGGGCCGAGGGGGCGCGCCGTCCGGTCAGCACGGTCTCGGCGGCGTCGAGCACCACGCACAGCCCCCGACCGCCGGCATCGACGACCCCCGCGTCGCGCAGCGTCTCGAGCTGCTCGGGCGTCCGCGCCAGCGCCTCGCGGGCGGCCGTCGCGGCAGCGCCGAAGACGTCGCGGGCCCGCGCTCCGGGGGCGTCGACGAACGGGGCGGCGGCCTCGGACGCGGCCCGCATCACGGTCAGGATGGTGCCCTCGACGGGTCGCCCCACCGCGGCGTACGACGCCTCGGTGGCCTCGCTGAGCGCCTCGGCGAGCACCCGGGCCGCGCGCTCGTCGGACGTGGCGCGCGCGATCCGCCCGGCGACCGCGCCGAGGATCTGGCTCAGGATGACCCCCGAGTTGCCGCGCGCCCCCAGGAGCGACCCGCGGGCCAGCGCCTGCATCGCCGGCGCGACCTCGGCCTCGGGGTCGAGGGCCGCCTGCTCGCGGAGCGCATCGCGACCCGCGGACATGGTGAGGAACATGTTGGTGCCGGTGTCGCCGTCGGGCACCGGATAGACGTTGAGGGCGTCGATCTCCTCCCTGGCCGCGGCCAGGTGGTCGGTGGCCAGGTCGGCGAAGCGCAGCATCGCCGACAGCTCGATGGGACGCCGGGCCTGGCCGTCCGGGCGCACCGCCGCCCGCGGGCCGGTGTCCGCGCTCGTCTCCACGTGGGTCAGGCTAACGGCAGGGAGCTCGGACGCCCGGCAGGGTCGCGGGCACGATTTCGGGCTGTCGGCGCGGGTCGGCTACTCTTGTGCGGTTGCCCACGCGACCCGGTCCGGGAGCGCGCAGGGCGTCCGACCCAACGCATCTCGATCGTTTCAGGAGTTCACGGTGGCTGCCGTCTGCGACATCTGCGCCAAGAAGCCCAGCTTCGGCAACAACCGACCCTGGTCGCGCAAGATCACCAAGCGTCGTTTCAACCCCAACATCCAGCGCGTCCGGGCCACGGTCAACGGCACGCCCAAGCGCCTCAACGTGTGCACGGGCTGCCTCAAGGCCGGCAAGGTCACTCGCTGACCAGCTGACCTCGTCTCGACAGGGCTCCGCCGATCCGGCGGGGCCCTTCGTGATTTCCGGGCCGGCGCTGCCCGGGCTGCCCGAGGGCGGCGGGGCTCACCTGCCGCTGGGCTCAGAAGTGGGTGAACCCCGGGCTGCCGTCGTAGGTCTCGCCGTCGACGGTGACCCCCTCCCCGGCCAGCACCTCGCCGATCACGGTCCAGCCGGGGGGCAACGTCGCACCGCCGGGGAAGGTCGCCAGCAGGGCATGGTCGTCACCCCCGCCGAGCACCAGCGTCACCGGGTCGGCGCCGAGCGCGGCCGCCACCGCCTGCAGCGGCTCCGGCACGTCCAGCGCCTCGGTGCGCAGGTCGAACCGCACCCCGGAGGCCCGCGCCAGGTGGCCGGCGTCGGCCACGAGTCCGTCGGATACGTCCACCATCGAGGTGGCGCCGGCGTCGGCGGCCGCCGGCCCCGCGTCGTACGGCGGCTCCGGTCGGCGGTAGGCCTCCACCAGCACGCGTGGCGACCGGAACCCCCGACCGAGCACGGTCAGCCCACCCGCCGCCCAGCCCTGCCGGCCGCAGAGCGCGACCACGTCACCCGCCTCCGCGCCCGAGCGGAGCACCGGCGCGACGGTGCAGGTGCCGAGCACGGTGACCGACACGACCACCTCGTCGGCCGCCGTGAGGTCGCCGCCCACGACGGTGGCGCCGACCAGTCGGGCCTCGTCGGCGAAGCCCCGGGCGAAGTCGACGGCCCAGGACGCCGGCAGGCCGGCCGGAGCGGCCAGTCCGATCGTCAGCCACCGGGCCCGGCCGCCCATCGCGTTGATGTCGGAGAGGTTCTGCGCCGCCGCGCGGTGGCCGACGTCCTCGCCCGAGCACCAGTCGCGGCGGAAGTGGCGTCCCTCCACCATCAGGTCGGTCGACATCACGACGTGGCCCGTCTTCACCCGGAGCACGGCCGCGTCGTCGCCCGGCCCGACGAGCACCTGTGCGTCCTCCCCCGCGAACAGCGGGGTGAGCGCATCGATGAGCCCGAACTCGCCGACCTCTCCCAGGGTCGCCTCGGGCGGGAAGGTCATGGGGCCATCCCACCAGATCCGGCGGCCCCTGGCGGCAGGGCGCGCGGTCGGGGTTTGACGCCTCCGAGGAGCGAGATCGCTGATCTCGAGGCCGAAATGGACGATCTGGCTCCTCGGAGGGGCCTCAACGGCGCCTCACCGGCCGCACGACGCACCCCCGTAGGGCCCCGTCAGCCGCCAGTCCCGCTGGCCGAGGTGCGCTCCCCGCACGATAGGTTGGTCTCGTCATCCGTCCGACCCCACCGGAGGAGAGCCCATGGTCGTGCAGGCATACATCCTGATCCAGACCGACGTCGGCAAGGCCGCCGAGGTCGCGAAGGCGATCGCCCAGGTCAAGGGCGTCACGCTGGCGGAGGACGTCACCGGTCCCTACGACGTGATCGTGCGGGCCGAGGCGCGCAACGTCGACGAGCTCGGCAAGCTGGTCGTGGCCAAGGTGCAGACGCTCGACGGCATCACCCGCACCCTCACCTGCCCGGTCGTCCACATCTGACCCTGCCCCTCTCCTCCACCGCTTCACCCCGACCTTGTTCCGCCGCGCGCCGTCCCGGATCGCCGGGCTCCGGGCGACGGACCTGCTACGCGTGGCCCTGCTTTCCGTGGCCCTGCTGCTCGTAGGCCTCCTGTCCGCGTGCGAGTCCGACAAGGTCCCGATCGGCTCGCCGACGCTCGAGGCAGCCGACCAGGCCGCCTGCACGGACCTCGTCGACGCGCTGCCCGACACCGTCGCCGACGAGCTGCGTCGCCCGGTCGACCCCGAGGACGCCCTCGGCGCCGCCTACGGCGACCCCGCGATCGTGCTCGTCTGCGGCGCCGACATGCCCGCCGACTTCGACGAGTTCTCCCCCTGCGTGGAGGTCGACGGCGTCGGGTGGTACGTCCCGGTCGACGAGATGGGCGACCAGCCGACCTCGGTCACGATGACCACGATCGGCTTCCGGCCGGCGGTGCAGGTGACGGTGCCGGAGGCCTACTGGCGGCAGGGCGCGCCGGCCGCTCAGGTCGACCTGGCGCCCGCCATCCGGCGTCCGCTCACGCGCGAGTCGCGCTGCCGCTGAGCCGGTACGTCGACCGGTCGAACCGTCAGCGCAGACCGGTCCCGCGGGCCAGTGCCAGCTGGATCAGACGGTCGACCAGACTCGGGTAGTCGAGCCCGGAGGCCGCCCACATCCGCGGGAACATCGAGGTCGGGGTGAACCCGGGCATCGTGTTGATCTCGTTGACCACCAGCTCGCCGCCGGGCATCACGAAGAAGTCGACGCGGGCCAGCCCCTCGCAGCCCACCGCCTCGAAGGCGCGGGCCGCCAGCGCCTGCAGCCGCTCCGTGACGCCGGGCTCCAGCTCCGCCGGGACGTCGAGCTCGGTGTGCTCCTCGGGAAGGTACTTGGCGGCGAAGTCGTAGAACTCGTGCTCGCCGCCGATCCGGATCTCGGCGGGCACGCTGGTCTCCGGCGGACCGTCGAAGGAGCCCAGGACCCCGCACTCCACCTCGCGTGCGCCCTCGGCCGCCACCTCGACCAGCACCTTGGGGTCATGCTCGGCGGCGGCCAGGATCGCTGCCTCCAGCTCGGACTCGTCGTGCACCTTGGAGATGCCGATGCTGGAGCCGCCGCGGGCCGGCTTGGCGAAGAGCGGATAGCCCAGCTCTGCCGCACGCGCCCGGCAGCCCGACGGGTCGCGTGCCCACTCGCTGGCGGTGACCGTCGTCGAGGGCAGCACCGGCAGCCCGGCCGCGGCCAGCACCACCTTCATGAACGCCTTGTCCATGCTCACCGCCGAGGCAAGCACGCCGGCGCCGACGTAGCGCACCCCGGCCATCTCGAGCATCCCCTGCAGCGTGCCGTCCTCGCCCCACGGCCCGTGCAGCAGGGGGAAGACGACGTCGACCTCACCGAGCGCGCGCGGTGGCGCGCTCGGCTCGGCGACGACCAAGGACGTGCCACGGGCGTCACGGCTCAGCGACACCGCGGCGCGGTCCGGGTCGACCGACGGCAGTCGGTCGGGCGCCTCGATGCGCAGTCGCTCCGGCTCGGCGGACTCCAGCACCCAGCGGCCGTCGGTCGCGATGCCGATCGGGACCACGTCGTAGCGGTCGGGGTCGAGGGCCTGCAGGACGCTGCCGGCCGTCACGCACGAGATGGCGTGCTCGCTGGACCGGCCGCCGAAGACGACGGCCACCCGGGGCCTGCGCCCGGGGTCGGCGGGCGCCCCGGTCGCCTGCCCGGTCGGCTGCCCGGTCGGGTCCTCGGTCGGCTCGTCTGGGTGGCTCATCGGGGCCGACCCTACCGGCCTAGGCTGGGCCTCATGCCCGCCGACCCACGGGACCCCGCTCCCGCCACCGTCGTCGTCAAGGCCGCCCGCCCCGAGGTGCTGCCCGACGCTCCGCTGAACCCGCCGGTCACGCTGGCGTCGACGTACGTCGCCGGTGGCGACCTGGAGTACGGCCGCTACGACAACCCGACCTGGCAGGCGTTCGAGGAGGCGCTCGGGGCGCTCGAGGGCGGTCGCTGCCTGACGTTCTCCTCCGGGCTGGCCGCGGTCGCCACCGTGCTCGACCTGGTCGGCCAGGGCAACACGGTGGTCGCGCCGCGGCATGCCTACAACGGGGTGACCATGCAGCTCGCCGACCTCGAGGCGCGCGGCCGCGCCACGGGGGTCCTGGTCGACGCGACCGACACCGAGGCGGTGATCGCCGCCGCCGAGGACGCCGCGATCGTGTGGCTGGAGTCACCGACCAACCCGGCTCTGGAGGTGGTGGACCTGGCGGCCGTGATCTCCGGCGCCCACGGCGCCGGGGCCCGGGTCGTGGTCGACAACACCTTCGCCACTCCCCTGCTGCAACGCCCGCTCGACCTGGGCGCCGACATCGTCGTGCACTCCGCCACGAAGTACCTCGCGGGCCACAGCGACGTCCTGATGGGCGCCGTGGTGACGCGGGACGCCGAGGTCCACACCGCCCTCAAGAGCCGCCGCGACCTGATCGGCGCGGTCCCCGGCCCCATGGAGGCCTGGCTCGCGCTGCGCGGGCTGCGCACCCTGCACCTGCGCGTGGAGCGTGCCCAGGCCAATGCCTCGGAGCTCGTACGCCGGCTCGAGGGGCACCCGGCGCTGGCGGAAGTGCGCTACCCCGGCTTCGGCGGCATCGTGTCGCTGGTGCTCGCGGGCGGGGCGGCCGCCGGTGACCAGCTCACCCGCGACACGGTGCTGTGGGTCCACGCCACCTCCCTGGGCGGCGTCGAGTCGACCTTCGAGCGTCGCCGCCGATGGGCCTCCGAGCCGGCCACCATCCCCGATGGCCTGGTCCGCCTCAGCGTCGGCATCGAGGACATCGAGGACCTCTGGGCCGACCTCTCCGAGGCCCTCTCGCGCCTCGGTTGACCCGGCAGAAGTTCACCTTCACCCGGCGGAAGTTCACGAGGTTCTGCCGGGTCAACCCGAGGTTCTGCCGGGTCAATCCGAGGTTCTGCCGGGTCAACCTCAGTCGGTCTCGGCCTTGGTGTCGCGGCTGGTGAAGGCCTCGACGAGCTCGGAGGCGGTGGCGCGGCCCTGGACGACCAGGTCGACGTGCTCAGCGATGGGGGCGTCGACGCCGGTGCGGTGGGCGAGCTCCACGATGGAGGAGCACGACTTGGCGCCCTCGGCCACCTGGCGGGTGCTGGCGTAGATCTCCTCGGTGGTCAGCCCGCGGCCCAGCTTCTCGCCGAAGGTGCGGTTGCGCGAGAGCGGTGAGGAGCAGGTGGCGACCAGGTCGCCGAGGCCCGCCAGGCCCATCAGGGTGAGCGGGTTGGCACCCAGCGCCGTGGCCAGCCGCGCGGTCTCCGCGAGCCCACGGGTGATCACCGAGGCGGTCGAGTTGTCGCCGTACCCGAGCCCGATGGCCATGCCGACCGCCAGCGCGACGACGTTCTTGTAGGCCCCGCCCAGCTCACAGCCGACCACGTCGGTGCTGGTGTAGGGGCGGAACGCCGGCGAGTGCATCAGCTCCTGCAGGCGTTGGGCGACCGCCTCGTCCTCGCAGGCGACCACCGAGGCGGCAGGCTCGCGACGAGCGATCTCCTTGGAGAGGTTGGGACCGCTGACGACCGCGATCCGGTCGGGCCCGGCGCCGGTGAGCTCGGCGATCACCTGGCTCATCCGCTCCAGGGTGCCCAGCTCGACGCCCTTCATCAGCGAGACCAACGGCGCCGACGCCGGCAGCACCGGCGCCCACTCGGCGAGGTTGCCGCGCAGCGTCTGCGAGGGCACGGCCAGCACGACGACGTCAGCCGCGCTCGCCGCCTCTTCGGGATCATGGGTGGCCCGGATCGACTCCGGCAGCGAGATCCCATGCAGGTAGTCGGGGTTGGCGTGCTGATCGTTGATCCCCGCGCACACCTCTTCGCGACGGCCCCAGATCGTCACGTCGTTGCCGGCGTCGGCGAGCACGATCGAGAACGCCGTGCCCCACGAACCGGCCCCGAAGACCGCGATCCTGGCCATGCCTACCTCCCGGACCGCGGCTTGCGCGGCTTCTCGTTGGGGTTGCCGATCGGCCGGACGCCGGCCTTGCGGGGGTCGAACCGCTCGCTCGGAGGCGCCTCGTCACGCAGATCGGCCACCAGCGACGTGAGCGCCGCCATGATCCGGTCGGTCGCCTCGCCCACGACCGCCGGCGTGTGCGGCTGGTCGACCAGGTCCGACAGGTCCACCGGGTCGCCGGCCTTCATCAGCACGGTCTTGCGGGGCACCAGGTCGGGCTTCTTGGCGTACGGCGCGAGCAGCTCATGCGAGCCCCACTGGCCGACGGGGATGACCGGGCAGCCGGTCTCGAGGGCGATCCGGGCGGCACCGGACTTGCCCTGCATCGGCCACAGCCCAGGGTCGCGGGTCAGCGTGCCTTCGGGATAGACGACGACGCACTTGCCCTCGCGGATGCCGGCGACCGCCGCGTCGAAGGCCCCCACGGCGTTGCGGGTCAGCCGCTCGACCGGGATCTGGCCGACGGTGCGCAGGAAGCCGCCGAGCACCTTGTTGTCGAAGAGCGTCGACTTCGCGAGGTAGTGCGGCAGCCGGCCGTGGTCATAGACGAAGTGGGCGGCCATCAGCGGGTCGATGTGGGAGATGTGGTTGAAGACCACCAGACAGCCGCCAGTGGCGGGGATCTTCTCGCCGTCGCGCCAGTCGCGCCGCACCGACGCGAGGATCGGCGGCTTGAGCACGCCGACGGCGAGGTTCCACGCCCAGTTGCGCTTCTCCGTCGTCCTGCGAACCGTCACCTGCCACCTCTCCCGCGGGGCCGGTCGACCCGGCCGTGGTGTCCTCGTGCGCTCCGGACCCGACGGCAGCAGGCTACTCGGTCGGGTGCGGGGTGGCCGATCCCGACCAGCGCGGGCGGCTGTCAGAATCGGCCCGTGTCGCCGACCGTCGTGCTGCTTCCGGTGAAGCGCCCCGAGCTGGCCAAGTCACGGCTCGCGTCGCTCGGCGAGGAGGTACGCCGGGAGCTGGCGGTGGCGTTCGCGCTCGACACGCTCGCGGCCGCGCTGGCCGCGAGGTGCGTCGACGAGGTCGTGGTGGTGACCGACGACCCCACCGTGGCGGGGCGTGCCCGTGCCGCCGGGTCGCGGGTCGCCCCCGACGCCGGCGAGCTCAATGCGGCGCTGCGCGCCGGGGCCGAGCGCCTGGACCCCTCGTCGTACGTCGTGGCGCTGTGCGCCGACCTGCCCGCCCTCCAGCCGGCCGACCTGGACGCAGCGCTGAGGGAGATGTCCGGTGTCGAGGCCTTCGTCGGCGACCGGCAGCGCCTCGGGACCACGACCTATGCCGCGCCCTGGGCGCGGTTCACGCCCCGCTTCGGGAGCGGCTCCGCCGGGCGCCACCGGGCGGCCGGTGCCGTCGAGGTCCTCGGCGCGCTCCCCACGCTGCGCCTCGACGTCGACGACCCGGAGTCGTTGGGTGCGGCGGCCGAGCTGGGCCTGGGTGAGCACACCCGCAGTGTGCTCGCCGCCAGGTAGGCAGGGCACCCGCGGCCGCGCTGGTCACGAGCGAAATGACGACGGTGGCCGACCCCGTCGGGGCCGGCCACCGTCGAGGTGACTCAGGACTTCTTGGCGGTCTTCTTGGCCGGGGCCTTCTTCGCCGTGGTCTTCTTGGCGGGCGCCTTCTTGGCCGGGGCCTTCTTGGCAGGAGCCTTCTTCGCCGGCGCCTTCTTGGCCGTGGTCTTCTTGGCCGGGGCCTTCGCCGCCGAGGTCTTCTTGGCAGGAGCCTTCTTCGCGGGCGCCTTCTTCGCCGCGGCCTTCGCCGGAGCGGCCTTCTTCGGAGCCGCCTTCTTGGGAGCGGCCTTCTTGGCGGCGGCGGTGGTCTTGCTCGCCGCGGCCTTGGCCGGAGCGGCTGCCTTCTTGGCGGTCGCCGCGGGCAGCTTCGGCAGCTTCTTGGCACCCGAGATGACCTTCTTCAGGTCGGCGCCGGCGGTGAACTTCGGCACGGCCGTCTTCTTCGCCTTGATCCGCGCACCGGTCTGCGGGTTGCGCACCCAGCGCGCCTCGCGGACCCGCTTCTCGAACGAGCCGAAGCCCGTGATCGCGACCTTCTCGCCCTTGGCCACCTCACGCGTGATGGTGTCCAGCACGGACTCCAGCGCGTGGGACGCCGCCTTGCGGTTCCCCTCGTAGCGCGCGGCCAGCGCGTCGATGAGCTGTGACTTGTTCACTAGCTTCCCTTCCCAATGAAACGCGTCGGGTCGGGCCGGTGCCCGACTTTCACCTGGAAACGCTAGGTGTTTCCGGCCTTCGCGCCACTATACGACGCGGCGTTTCGCGAGGAATTCAGCCGCAAACGGCCCGAAAACCCCCGTGACGACAGGGTTCCCGCCCCTCGACGCCGCCGTCGAGGGCTACAGCGTCGCCGGCTTGTACGACGGCCGCGCGGCCTCGAAGGCCGCGATGTCGGCCTCATGACCCAGGGTGATGCCGACGTCGTCGAGCCCCTCGAGCAGCCGCCACCGGGTGTAGTCGTCGATGTCGAAGGAGTCCTCGACCGCCGTCTCGCCCTCGCCCGCGCGGATCGTCCGCGACTCGAGGTCGACGGTGATCGTCGTGCCGGGCTCGGTCTCCAGCAGGTCCCACAGCCGCTGCACGACCTTCTCGTCGACCTGGGCCGCGAGCAGGCCGGCCTTGCCGGAGTTGCCCCGGAAGATGTCGGCGAAGCGGGAGGAGACCACGACCTGGAATCCGTAGTTCTGCAGCGCCCAGACGGCGTGCTCGCGCGAGCTGCCGGTGCCGAAGTCAGGACCGGCGACGAGCACCGAGCCGCCGGCGTACGCCTCGTTGTTGAGCACGAAGTCGGGGTCGCCTCGCCAGGCCGCGAAGAGGCCGTCCTCGAAGCCGGTGCGGGTGACCCGCTTGAGGTAGACCGCGGGGATGATCTGGTCGGTGTCGACGTTGCTGCGCCGCAGCGGGACGCCGACGCCGGTGTGGGTGCTGAACTTGTCCATGGTTCCTCCTCGACCAGCAGTCAGGCCAGGTCGGCCGGGGACGACAGGGTGCCGCGCACCGCCGTGGCGGCCGCGACGGGGACGGAGACCAGGTGGGTGCGCCCGCCCTTGCCCTGACGTCCCTCGAAGTTGCGGTTGGAGGTCGACGCGCTCCGCTCGCCCGGCGCGAGCTGGTCGGGGTTCATGCCAAGACACATCGAGCAGCCGGCCCCGCGCCACTCGGCGCCGGCCGCGAGGAACACCTCGTGCAGCCCTTCCTCCTCGGCCTGCATCCGCACCCGAACGGACCCGGGCACCACCAGCAGGCGGGTGCCGTCGGCGACCGTGCGGCCCTCGAGGATGGAGGCGGCGGTCCGCAGGTCCTCGATCCGGCCGTTGGTGCACGACCCGACGAAGACGGTGTCGACCGGGATCTCGCGCATCGGGGTGCCGGCGGTCAGGCCCATGTAGGCCAGCGCCTTCTCGGCGGAGATCTTGTCGGTCTCCTCGTCGAAGTCGTCGGGCCCCGGCACCACGCCGCCCAGCGGCACGCCCTGACCGGGATTGGTGCCCCAGGTGACGAACGGCGTCATCGTCGAGGCGTCGAGCACGATCTCCTTGTCGAACTCCGCGTCGGCGTCGGTGACCAGCGTCTGCCAGTGGGCGACCGCGGCCTCCCAGTCGGCGCCCTTCGGCGCCTCGGCACGACCCTCGATGTAGTCGTAGGTCGTCTGGTCGGGAGCGATCAGGCCGGCCTTGGCGCCCCACTCGATCGACATGTTGCAGATCGTCATCCGGGCCTCCATCGAGAGCTCCTCGATGGCCTGGCCGCGGTACTCGACGACGTAGCCCTGGCCGCCGCCGGTGCCGGTGTGCGTGATCAGCGTGAGCACCAGGTCCTTGGCCGTGACGCCCTCGGGCAGCGAGCCGTTGACGGTGACCGCCATCGTCTTCGGCCGCGCCTGCGGGAGTGTCTGGGTCGCGAGCACGTGCTCGACCTCGGAGGTGCCGATGCCGAACGCGAGCGCGCCGAACGCACCGTGGGTGGAGGTGTGGGAGTCGCCGCAGACGATGGTCATGCCGGGCTGGGTCAGACCCAGCTGGGGACCCACCACGTGGACGATGCCCTGCTCGATGTCACCCAGCGGGTGCAGCCGGACGCCGAACTCCGCGGCGTTCTTGCGGAGCGTCTCGACCTGTGTCCGGCTCACCGGATCGGCGATCGGCCGGTCCCAGTCGACGGTGGGGACGTTGTGGTCCTCGGTGGCCAGGGTCAGATCGGGCCGGCGTACGCTCCGGCCGGCGAGGCGAAGGCCGTCGAAGGCCTGCGGAGAGGTCACCTCGTGGAGCAGGTGGAGGTCGATGTAGAGGAGGTCGGGCTCCCCCGCGGCCGACCGGACGACATGCTCGTCCCACACCTTCTCCGCCAGGGTCCGGCCCATGGCTCGCCTCCCTCAACGTCGTGGCTCGCTACCTACGGGAGCGTAGCACTTGCATCCCATGATCTGAGACGGCAGTATTGCCATATGGACAACTCCAGCGGCGTCGGCGTCCTCGACAAGGCGGCCCTCGTGCTCTCCGCCCTCGAGGCGGGGCCGGCCACCCTGGCCGGACTCGTGGCCGGGACCGGCCTGGCCCGACCCACCGCCCATCGGCTGGCGGTGGCACTGGAGCACCACCGGCTGGTGGCCCGCGACATGCAGGGCCGGTTCGTGCTCGGCCCCCGGCTCTCCGAGCTCTCCGCCGCGGCCGGCGAGGACCGACTGCTCGCCGCGGCCGGCCCGGTGTTGGCGCGACTGCGCGACATCACCGGCGAGTCGGCGCAGCTCTGGCGCCGCCAGGGCGACCACCGCGTGTGCGTCGCTGCGGCCGAGCGCCCGTCCGGGCTGCGCGACACGATCCCGGTCGGCTCCCAGCTGACCATGCGCGCCGGCTCGGCCGCGCAGGTGCTGCTGGCCTGGGAGGACCCCGAGCGGATGCACCGCGGCCTGCAGAACGCCGCCTACTCCGCGGCCGCGCTCTCCGGCATCCGCCGCCGCGGTTGGTCGCAGAGCGTGGGCGAGCGCGAGCAGGGCGTGGCCTCGGTGTCCGCACCGGTCCGCTCCCCCGGTGGCAAGGTGATCGCCGCCGTCTCGGTCTCCGGGCCGCTGGAGCGGCTCTCGCGCCAGCCGGGCCGGATGCACGCGCCCGCGGTGCTCGCCGCGGCCGAGCGACTGTCGGAGTCGCTGCGCCGCGCCGCCGAGGAGTGAGGGGGCGGCCCCTCAGAACAAGGCGTCCTGCTCCAGCTCGAGCAGCGTCTGCTTGCGCTCCAGGCCGCCGGCGTAGCCGGTCAGGCTGCCGTCGGCCCCGATCACCCGATGACAGGGGATCACGATCGGGATCGGGTTGCGCCCGTTGGCGAGACCGACGGCCCGACTGGCGGCGTTGGTCATGCCCAGGCGATGCGCGATCTCGCCGTACGACGCGGTCTCGCCGTAGCCGATGGCCCGCAGCTGGTCCCACACCCGCCGCTGGAAGTCGGTGCCGTCCGGCGCGAGCGGGAGGTCGAACTCCTTGCGGTCACGCGCGAAGTACTCGGTGAGCTGACGCACCGCCTCGCGCAGCACCGGGCTGTCGTCGGCGCGCTCGCCGCGCGGCCGGCCGTCGGGCGAGTGGCCGAATGGCGTGAACTCGATCGCCGAGATCGCGCCGTGGTGCTCGACGAGGCGCAGCTCGCCGATGGGTGAGTCCATCACGGTCCACATGGTCAGATCCTCTCGGAGGGGTCGCGGGGGTCGTCCCCCAGGGAGTGCCACAGGTGCAGCTGCGCGTAGGAGCGCCACGGCCGCCACCGTTCGGCGAGCGCGGCTGCCCGCGCCGGGTCGGCCCCGGCCAGCCGGAGCGCATCGCGGGTGCCGAGGTCCGTCGGCAGGAACACGTCGGGGTCGCCGAGGGCCCGCATCGCGATGTAGTCGGCCGTCCACGGTCCGATCCCGGCGAGCCCCAGCAGCGCGGTGCGTACGTCGGCCCGGGAGGCGCCGCGGTCGAGGGCGACGTCACCGGCCGCGAGGGCCGCGGCGAGCCCGACCAGGGCCCGGCCGCGGCTGCGAGGCATCGGCAGCGACTCCGGGTCGAGGCCGGCGAGGGCGGCAGCGTCGGGGAACAGGTGCGTGAGGCCGGGGACACCGGTGTCGACGCGGCGCCCGTGCTCGGCGACCAGGCGGCCGGCCACGGTGCGAGCGGCCGCCACGCTGACCTGCTGACCGAGGACGGCGCGTGCCGCCACCTCGGTGCCGTCGACGTGACCCGGGACCCGCAGGCCGGGGCGCCGCCACTGCAGCGGCCCGAGCACCGGGTCGCCGGCGAAGGCGTCGGCGACGGCCACCGGGTCGCCGTCGGCGTCCAGCAGGCGTCGCACCCGCTCGGCGGCGGCGGCGGTGTCTCGGAGGTCGGCCAACCGGAACGTCGCCGGCACGAGCGCGGTGCCGGGCTCGGCCGGATGGTCGGTCACGGTGAGCTCGACGGTGCCCGGTCCGTGCGGCAGGTCGAGCGTGCGGGCATAGCGACCGGTGACGACGTCGGCCAGCTCGACGCCGGGGACGGCACGGTCGGCGAGGAAGGACAGCAGTGCGGAGCCGGCGTACGGCGTGCGGACGGCGAGCCGCAGCTCCAGCACCCCGTCGCCGGTGCGGGTGTGACCGCGGCGGCCCCGCAGCTCGGTGGGACTGGCGGCATAGACCTCGCGCACCGTGTCGTTGAACTGGCGCACGCTCGCGAACCCGGCCGCGAACGCCACGTCGGCGAAGCCCAGGTCGGTGGTCTCGATGAGCACCCTCGCGGTCTGCGCGCGCCGGGCCCGCGCCAGCGCGAGCGGTCCGGCCCCGAGCTCGGCGGTGAGCAGCCGGGTGAGGTGGCGCGGGGTGTAGCCGACGTGCTGCGCCAAACCCTCCACCCCTTCGCGGTCGACGACGCCGTCGGAGATCAGTCGCATCGCGCGACCCGCCGCGTCGGCCGCCACATCCCAGTCGGGGCTGCCGGGTGTCGCGTCGGGAAGGCACCGCTTGCACGCGCGGAAGCCCGCCGCCTGGGCGGCGGCCGCCGTCGGGTAGTACGTCACGTTGGCGAGCGCCGGGGTCCGGGCCGGGCACGAGGGCCGGCAGTAGATGCCGGTGGTGCGGACGGCGGTGTAGAACACGCCGTCGAAGCGCCGGTCCCGCGACTTCACCGCCCGATAGCACGACTCCGCGTCGAGCCGGCCGGCCCCGTGCGGCCGGGCCGCGGTCCGGGAGGTTCCACTCGCTGCCATGCCCCCATCCTGGCCTACGCCGCCGACCAGGTCTCGCGGAAATCGGACACGGCCGTGACGTCAGCCGGTGTTGCGCAGACCGGCGGCGATGCCGTTGATGGTGAGGAGCAGGGCACGCTGCAGATCGCTGTCCTGGCCGGCCGACTCCCCCGCCGCCCGGGCTCGCGCCAACAGCGAGATCTGCAGCGCGTGCAGCGGCACGAGGTAGTCGTCGCGGATGCCGAGGGTACGACGCAGCACCGGCGCCGACTCGAGCAGCTCCTGCTGGCCGGTGACGGCGAGCACCTCCGCCACCGTGCGGGCATGCTCCTCCCTGATCCGGTCGAACAGCGGCTCGGCATCGCCGGGCACCAGCTCGCGCACGTAGCGGGCGGCGATGTCGAGGTCGGTCTTGGTCAGCGTCATCTGGACGTTGGACACGAAGGTCCGGAAGAACGGCCACGAGCCGTACATCTCCGCCAGCGTGTCGGCCCGCCCCGCCTGCCGGGCCGCGGCCAGCCCGGACCCCACGCCGTACCACCCGGGAAGGATGATCCGTGACTGCGTCCAGCCGAACACCCACGGGATCGCGCGCAGGTCGCTGAGGTCCCCCTCGCCGCCGGGCCGCTTGGCTGGGCGCGATCCGATGTTCATCTTGCCGAGCTCCTCCACCGGCGTGGCGGTGACGAAGAACGGCACCAGCGCGCGATCACCGACGAGCTCGCGATAGGCCGCCTTGCCGGCCTCGGCGACCAGGTCCATCGCGTCGTTCCAGCCGGTGAGCACCTCCGCCGGCAGCAGCGACCGGCGGTGCAGCACCGAGCCCTCCAGCGCGGCCGCCAGGGCGTTCTCGAGGTTCCATCGACCCAGCCCGGGCAGCGTGTACTTGTCCGAGATCACCTCGCCCTGCTCGGTGATCTTGATCGGTCCGTCCAGGCTGCCGTTCGGCTGGGCCATGATCGCCTCGCCGGTCGGGCCGCCGCCGCGACCCACCGAGCCACCACGACCGTGGAAGAGCCGCAGCACGACGCCGTGTCGCCGGGCGACGTCGCGCAGCGCTCGCTGCGCGCGGTGGATCTGCCACTGCGAGGCCGCGATGCCCGCGTCCTTGGACGAGTCGGAGTAGCCGAGCATGATCTCCTGCACGTCGCCGCGCGCCGCGACCAGCCGCCGGTACGCCGGCTCCGACAGCAGCCGGTCCATCAGCTCGCCGGCCCGCTCCAGCTCCGCGACCGTCTCGAACAACGGCGCGAACCCGATCCGCGCCGTCGCGCCCCGCTCGTCGGTGCCGGTGTCGACCAGACCGGCCTCACGGGCCAGCACCACCACGGCGAAGATGTCGTCGACGTCGTGGGTCATGGACACGATGTAGGTCTCGATCACGTCGGCGCCGAACCGGTCCAGGGCCTCGCCGATCGCGGCGAACAGCTCCAGGCTCGCCGTCGCCTCGGCCGGCAGGTCGGTGTTGGTGCGGCCCAGCAACGGACGCCGCGAGGCGAGCTCTCCGGAGAGCAGGGCGATCCGCTCGGGCCTGGCCAGCTCGGCGTAGGACGTGTCCAGCTCGTCGAGCCGGTCATACAGGGCGGCCAGCGCGTCGTGGTGTCGCTGGCTGTGCTCGCGGACGTCCAGGGTGGCCAGGCCGAGGCCGATCGCGGTGGCGGTGCGGATCATCCGGAGGATGCCACCGTCGGCGGTGAGCCGGTCCCCGCTGGCGATCATCGAGTCGCGGACCAGGGTCAGGTCGGTCAGCAGGTCGTCGAGCCCGAGATAGTCACGACCGGGCTCGTGGGCGGTGCCGCGGGCGATCCGGTCGCGAGTGCGCTGCAACCGGACCCGCACGTAGGACAGCTTGAGGCGATAGGGCTCCTCGGCATTGAGCCGGCGGACCGCCGCATAGGTGATCGGCAGCGCCTCGGCATCCGCGTCGAGGCTGGCCCGCAGCTCGTCGCTGACCGACACCACCCGGGTCGAGGCGCTCATCTCCGTGAGCAGGTCCTCGGCCGCGGCGACCAGCGTCCGCAGACCGTGGTCGTGCAGCAGCGCCAGCACGTCGAGCGTCACCTGCGGAGTGACGAACGGGTTGCCGTCGCGGTCGCCGCCCGCCCAGCTGCCGAAGCGCAGCGGCCGCGCGTCGACCGGCAGCTCGACGCCCACCGAGCCCAGCGTGCGGTCGAGCTCCTGGAGCAGGTCGGGGACCACCTGGGCAGCCAGCGACTCGAGGTAGTAGATCGCGGTCTTCGCCTCGTCCTGGGGCTCGGGTCGGACCACGCGGAGCTCGTCGGTCTGCCACAGCAGGTCGACCAGCTCGGCGAGCCGCCGCTCCAGGCGCGGCGTGTCCGCCGGCGACCGGACCGGGTCGCCCAACGCGGCCAGCAGGTCGGCGATCTTGCGCAGGAGCTCGAGCACGGACCGGCGGCTCGCCTCGGTCGGATGCGCGGTGAACACCGGGCGGTACTCGACCCGGGCCAGCACCTCACGAAGCACCTCCTCGGCCAGGTCGCCCTCGGCCAGCGCCTCCCCGATCCTGGTGGCGGTCGCCGCCAGCGGCCCCTCCGCGCCACCGGCCAGCTCCCGCCACCGGTAGAGCTGCTCGGCGATGTTGGCCAGCTGGAAGTACGCCGTGAAGGCACGTGCCAAGCGCACCGCGGTGGCGTCGTCGACGGCGGCCAGCACCTCGTGGAGCTCCTCGTCGCGGTCGTCACGCGAGAGGCCGCGGACCTGCTCGACGAGCGCCAGCAGGTCCTCCCCCTCGTGCCGGATCAGCGCGTCGCCGAGCAGTCGGCCGAGCAGCTTCACCGAGGCGCGCAGTGCCGCATGGTGGGCGTCGGACGACACCCCGCCGGCGTACTGCGCCACGTCGGGCTCCCGACGGTCGGCGGCGATCAGCTCGTGGGAGGTGTCCGACAGCATGACACCAGTGTGCGGTCCTCATGTGTCGGACGCGTTTCGCGCCCGGCCCGTGGGCCGGCCGGGCAGCGCCGATGTGGCCGGCAAGGTCGCTCCTTGACAAGGTCCTGCTCGGCTGACACGTTCGTGACCGGCCGACTCCGGGGAGCGCGTCAGCGCGGGCCGACCTGGTCCGACCCGGTCGGCTGCACCACGGCAGGCGTTACCGTCTACTGGTGATCGGCGCGCTTCCAGACTCACGCGGCGACCGGTGATGCCGGCGCCGCTCGAGAGTCCGCTCAGGGCGGAAGGTGTCGTCTTCCGCTACCGGCGTTGGTCCCCTCCGGTGTTCGACGGGCTCGACTGGACGGTGTCGCAGGGCTGCACGACGCTGTTGCTGGGCCCCAACGGCGCCGGCAAGTCCACGCTGCTCAAGCTGCTGGCGGGCCTGGAGCGACCTCGGGCCGGCCGGGTCACGGTCAACGGCACGTCGGGACGGTCGGACCTGTTCGAGCTGGTCGGTTGGATGCCCCAGGACGTGCGTCCGATCCGCGGGCTCACGGTGCAGGAGCAGGTCGAGTACGGCGCGTGGGTCACCGGCGCCTCCCGACGCGACTGCCGATCCCGTGCCCGGACCGCCATCGAGGCCGTCGACCTGACCGACCTGAGCTCGCGGCGCGCGGGCGAGCTGTCGGGCGGGCAGCTGCGCCGCCTCGGGTTGGCGCAGACGCTGGCCCGGCGCGCACACGTCCTCCTGCTGGACGAACCCACCGCGGGCCTCGACCCGGCGCAGTCGGCGCTGTTCCGCGAGGTGCTGCGCGGACTCACGATGCCCGGCGGGATCGTCGTCTCGACCCATCAGGTCGACGAGCTGGCCGACGACGTCGACCGGGTCGCGGTGCTGGATGCCGGACGGTTCCGCTTCGACGGAGCGGTCACCGACTTCCGAGAGGGTCACCCCGAGGGTCTGTCCCTCGCGGCCGCGTTCGCCGCCATGCTCGGGCGGGGTGAGCATTGAGCGTGGTGGCCGCGTTCCGGGTCTCGGGTGCGTGGTGGTTCCTCCCGGTGATGCTGGCGATCGGCGTCACGCTCCCCGTCCTGAACGACGTCCCGCTCACTGGCTATCCGGTGGCCGATCTCTCCGGCGCCGGCATCGGGCTGGCCTACAACGCCCCCCTCCTCGCTGCCATGACGAGCTATTCGACCCGGGGATGGGCCCAGCTGCACGCGACGTTGCGGCCGCGGCGCCGTGGCGCGGCCGTCGTGGCGGCCGGCTTCTGGCCGCTGCTCGCGGGCGGTCCCGCCGTGGGGTGCCTGGCCGTCTGCGTCTCGGCGCAGACGCTTCCGCAGGAACGAGCCGGCTGGTTGCTGATGGCGACCTTCGTGGCGGTCCTCGCCGGCGCCGCCGCGCTGGGCGTCGCCCTGTCGTGGGCGCTGCCCGTCGTGGTGGCCGTCCCAGCGGCGGCGGTGGTCGCCTTCGCCTGGGTCAACTACCTCCCGGCCACCAGCTCGCGCGAGCTGCACCAGATGTCTCCGATGATCGACGGGTTCGCGACGACGTCCCAGCCGTCGCGCACCGCCGTGACCGCCACGCTGGTCCTGACGGTGACCCTGGTGCTCGGCGTGGCGCTCGCCATGACCGTGACGAGGTGGGAGCGACTCTCACGGCCGCTGACCTCGGTCGCGGTGACCGTGGCGGTCGCGCTGTCGGTCGCCCTGGGCTGGCTCGTGGTCACGCGCTCCTCGCAGGAGCTGAACCTGCTGGCCGCCGAGCCGCGCTCGACACCGCTCTCGTGTGCGGAGTACTCCGACATCGAGGTCTGCCTGTGGCCCGAGGAGGCAGGACGGCGGCGGGAGATCGGCGCGACGGCGGCGCGCCTCAACCAGCAGCTCCGCGCTTGGGACCTGCCCCCGATCAGCACCGTGACGGCCAGGCCCGGGGAGGAGGGGGCAACCACGGTGGATGCCGGGCGAGGACTCGCTCCCGGCCCGATGACGCTGTCGATGGCAGCGGGCTACCTGGACCAGCGCGCCGGCTGCCAGGTCACGATCGGGCGGGACACCGAGGTGCTGGTGGTGGCGCTCGCCCTGGCGGCGAACCCCGCCGAAGACGGACTCACCGACGTCGTGAGTGCCGACAGTCTTGCTCAGGCACGATCGCGGCTCGATCAGGCAGCCGCTGACCAGGCAGCATGGTTCCGAGCCGGCGTCTCGGACCTCCGCTGCCCCCCGGCCTCGTGAGCACCTGGCTCCGGGTGCGGCACGTGCCGACCCTCTGCCTCGTCGCCCTGCTCTGCCTCCTGCTCGCCGGGGCCGTCGGCGGTCGCCAGCTGCTGTTGCCCGTGGTCGTGGGCAACGAGGGCAGGGCCGTCTGGTCGACCTTCCTCCCGCTGGTGTGGGCGATGGCGGTGTGTGACGCGTTCGCGACGACCGGGCAGGGCGTCGAGGCACGACCGGGGCGGCGGCTGCGTTCGGCGGACAGCCTGCTCTTCGCGGGGTGCTGCACGATCGGCGTCGTGGTGTTCCTGCCGGGCGCCGGCTCGGTGCCGCCGCTCGCGACGGCGGGCCACGTCCTCACGCTCACCGGTCTCGCCGGCCTGGTCACGCTGTGGCGCGGCGCCGGTGCCGGCGCGCTGGCCACGACCAGCCTGCTCATCGTCACGACCCTGTACGGCGTCCAGGCACCCCTGGGCCGCCTCGTCCGCGTCCTCCAACCCGACGGCAGCACCGCCGCAGCGTGGGTCGTCGGGACGGCACTGTGCGCGGGCACGGTGCTGACCTTGCTGCGTCACCGGCGCGGCTCCGGTCCCGAGGCATAGCGCGGGGACCGAGGGATCGTCGGGCGACCTTGGAGCCAATGAAGGCGCGGGTCAGAGGCGCCAGCCACGATCAGGGCTCGTGGCCGTCCGGTGGTTCCCGATCGGACGCGCTGCGAGATGCGCGAGGTCTCCCCCTGT
>NZ_JAWKJQ010000017.1:0-15953 GCF_041393715.1 Nocardioides sp.
GTGTGTCTGGCCCCGCGGGGACGACGACGGCTGGGACACACGACCCACACCGCCGGCCGGGAGCCCGCAGAAGGGTCGCGCCGTCAGTCGGGCCGACCGGTGAGCGCGATGCCGACACCCAGCCCGATCATCGACAGCCCGCCGGTCATCCCGAGCCCGCGGCCGCGCGCGTCGGAGGCGTTGAACCAGTCGCGCATCCGCGCCGCGGCGATCGCCCACACCGAGTCACAGACCAGGCCGAGCACCACCGCGGTCATCCCGAGCAGGAACATCTGGGCGGGGATCGCGCCGCGGTCGCGATCGACGAACTGCGGCAGCAGAGCGGCGAAGATCATGAACCCCTTGGGGTTGCTCACCCCGACGACGAAGCCCTGCCGGATCGCGACCGACCGCGTCAGGGGCGCCCGCACGGCGTCGGGGTCGACGTGGATGGCCCGCCGATGGCGGATCGCCTGCACCCCGAGCCAGACCAGGTAGGCGGCACCCGCCAGCTTGAGGACCGTGAAGACCACGATCGACTCGGCCACGACGGCGCCGAGCCCGACCGCGACCAGCGTCATCACCACGAACAGCCCCAGCGTGTTGCCGAGGACGCTGGACAGCGCCACCCGCTGTCCGTAGGCCAGCGCCCGGCCGAGCACGAAGAGCACGCTCGGCCCGGGGATCGCGATCACGATGAACGACGCCAACGCGGCCGCCAGCAGCTGCGAGGCGGTCACCGGCAGATCGGACATGACCGCCATCGTAGGGCCGCTGCTCCGTCCGCGGGCGACCGCTCCGCCCTGCGGTCGTCGTGGTGCCGGCCGTCAGGGACGGCCCGGCTTGCGGGCCACGTCCACCCAGACCAGCCGATGGTCGCTGGACGGGAACGGGAAGGTCCCGGTCAGCGCCGAGAGCGGGTCGGTCTGCGGGGGCCAGAACACCGCGGAGTCGAGGATGCGCAGCGAGCGGCTGGGCAGCACGTAGTCGGCGCGCAGGTTGCCGGGCGGCTCGGAGAAGTCGGCGGTGTCCTCGGCGGCCGGTGAGAGGTGGGTCAGGTTGACCCCGCCCTGGAGCAGGCTGGCCTCGACCGCGCCCTCGCTCGTCGGCGGGTGGCCGGCGTTGACGCGCGGTGAGTCGAGGAGCTGCGCGGTGGCGCCGGGGATCGAGTCACCGTCGAGCGGGTCGGAGTTCTGGTCTCCGGCGATCACGAAGCGCGCCCCCCGGGCCAGGCCACCGTGCCGGCCGCGGTCGTCGTAGACGTAGTGCCGACCGGCGACGTAGTCGGCCCAGAACCGGATCTCGTCGAAGTTGCGGGTGCCGTTGCGGTCCTCCGGACCGTCGAAGACCGGCGGGGTGGGGTGGGACACCAGGAAGTGGACGACCCCCTGCGGCGTGCGCACCGGAAGGTCCCAGTGCGACTTCGAGGAGAGCCGGAACACGGCCAGCTCCTCCGGGGAGTACCAGTCGGCCGGCTCGGCGGTCGACGGGTCGTCGGGCAGCAGCGCCCCCGGCATGTCCTTCCACAGGAAGTGCTGGAAGGTGCGGACCCGCTGCGTCTCGATGGGGAACTTCGAGTAGACGACCATGCCGTACTGGCCGGGGAAGAACCCGAAGCCGAAGGCGTCGTTGGGGCCGCCGACGGTGCCGTCGTTGTCGAGGTCGAAGCCGCTGGGGACCCCGGTGTTGACCGGCGCGACGTAGTAGTAGGGGTAGTCCACGGGGTCCGCGCCGTGCTGGCTGACGGCCAGGTAGTTGTCCCGGAACAGCCGGGCCGCCTCGCCGCCGGCGACGTAGTCGAACTCGTTGACCAGCAGCACGTCGGGGTGGCTGCGCTGGATGATCTCCGCGATCGTCTTGGCCTGCGCGTTGTCGGGGGTGCTCAGGTCGCTCAGCAGGTCGCCCTCGTTGTTGCGGTTGAGCGAGGCGTTGAAGGTGGCGAACCTGACCGGCTCCCGCACCTGGCCGTGCCCGTGGCGGCCGGAGGACGGAGCTGCCGCCGCGGCGCCTTGGACGACCGCGGGGGCCGCGGACAGGGCCAGGGTGGTGGCCAGGACGAGGGGGACGAGCAGGCGACGCATCAGGGACCTCCCGAGTTCGGCTTTCCGGCCACGCTAGGAGGTCGCGGGCGATCTCGCACCCCCCACCGGGGTGCGACCGACTGAACGCTCGGTGAACGTCGCTGCGGGATCTAGGGTGGCGGGGTGCTCTTCAACCGGTCGGCGCCCCACGCTCGAGTCACTCCGGTGCTCACCGTCAGCGACGTGCGCGCGGCGGTGGCGTGGTACGCCGAGGTGTTCGGCTTCGTCGAGCACGTGCGCATCGGCGAGAGCCACCGGGCCCAGCTCGGGCTGCCCGACGCCCCGGCGGCGGAGCTGGTCGTCGCCGAGGTCCGGCCGGGTCGCCGTACCCCGGGTCGGGAGCGCTCCCACCAGGTGATGCTGAAGGTCGCCGACGTCGAGCGGACGGTGGCGACCGCCGTGGCCCACGGCGCCCACGTGGCCGACCCGGTCCACGACTGGGAGTACGGCGAGCGGCAGGCCGCCGTCGACGACCCCTTCGGGCACCAGTGGGTGCTCAACCAGACCCTCGTCGACGTGGCACCCGAGGAGTGGGGCGGCGACACGGTCGTGCCGCGGCCGACCGGCGCCTAGCGAGTGACAGCCGCCCCGCCATGCCGGACGATGGTCGGGTGCTGCTGACCCGACCGGTGCTCGACGCGATCGTGGCCGGCGACGTCGACCTGGTCTTCCGGCTCTGGAAGCGGCCGACGGTCAAGGCCGGAGGCCGGTTGCGCACCGCGGTCGGCGAGCTCGCCGTGCACGAGGTCGACGTCGTCGACCCCGCCACGATCACCGATGACGAGGCCCGGAGGGCCGGTCTGGTCGACGCGGACGCCGTCCGGGCAGCCCTGGAGCCGCGGCGTACGACGGCCACCCGGGCCCGCGTGGCTCGGCCCGACGAGACCAGCCGGGTCTATCGCGTGCGGGTCGGCTATGCGGGCGCGGACGGCCGAGCCGCCCTGAGGGAGACCACCCTGGGCCGCGGCGAGCTGGCCGACATGCTGGCCCGCCTGGAGGCGATGGAGGCCCGCGCCACCGAGCCGTGGGTGTTCGCCTCGCTGGACCTGATCGCCCGCTGGCCCGCCCGTCGGGCGCCCGAGCTGGCCGAGCTGCTGGGCCGGGAGACGCTGCCCTGGAAGGCGCAGGTGCGCCGGCTCAAGGAGCTCGGCCTCACCGAGAGCCTGCCGGTCGGCTACCGGCTCTCGCCCCGCGGGCGGCAGGTGCGCGAGGCGGCCCGGCGGCGGCAGCGAGCGCGCCGGGGAACGCCTCAGGGGTGAACCCGGGCGCCGGGGTGGCCGTCTCCTGGTGCGTACGGAGCGTCAGGTGCGTCGTTCGCACCAGTGGTCGTCGACCGTTGGCGACCGGGGCGCGACTCAGGGTCGCTGGCTAGCATCGAAGGATGCCGCCATCGCGGCGTGGCGGCTCCTGGCGTGGGTACCCCTCGGACAACGAGGCACCGAGCAGAGGAGCGAGACGTGAACGACGAGCAGGCGATCGTGGTGGTGGGTGGTGGCCTGGCGGCCGCGACCTTCGTGGAGAGGCTGCGGGACCGAGGGTTCGACGGCCCGGTGACGCTGTTCACCGAGGAGCCGCACCCGCCCTACGAGCGACCGCCGCTCTCCAAGGACCTGCTCCTGGGCAAGGAGACCGACCCGGTCGTGCACGACGAGCGGTGGTACGCCGACCACGACGTCACCCTGCGTCTCGGCACCCGGGTCACCTCGATCGACCTGGCCGGGCGGTCGGTGACGGCCGACGGCGAGCAGACGTCGTACGACACCCTGGTGCTGGCCGTCGGCGCCCGGCCGCGTGCCTTCCCGATGGCCGATGACAGTGGGGCGCCGGTGACCTACCTGCGAACCCTCGACGAGGCGCTCACCCTCAAGGACCAGCTCACCGAGGGCCGCCGGATCGCCATCGTCGGAGCCGGCTGGATCGGTCTGGAGGTCGCGGCCGCGGCTCGTGAGAACGGCGCCACCGTCACGGTCCTCGAAGCCGCCGAGCAGCCACTGCTCCGGGTCCTGGGGCCCGAGGTCGCGGCGATCTTCGCCGACCTCCATCGCCACCATGGCGTCGACCTGCGGCTCGGCGCACAGATCACCGGCATCAGCGCGACGGGCTCCGGTGGCGTCGTCGAGCTGGCGGGCGGCGACCCGGTCGGATTCGACCTGCTCGTGGTGGGCGTCGGCGTGGAGCCGGTCGTCGACGTCGCGGGCGGCGCCGGGCTGACCATCGACAACGGCATCCGCGTCGACGAGCACCTGCGCACCAGCGACCCCCAGGTGCTCGCGATCGGCGATGTCGCACACGCCGACCACGCGGGGCTCGGCTATCCGCTGCGCGTGGAGCACTGGGACGTCGCCAAGCAGCACGCCGACGTGGCGGCGGCGGTGGTGACCGGCGAGGACGCCTCCTGGTCGGCGGCGCCGTACTTCTTCACCGACCAGTACAACCTGGGCATGGAGTACGTCGGCAACCCCGGCCCCGCGGGGTTCGACCGGGTGGTGGTGCGCGGTGACACGGACGCCTCGTCGGACCTGGAGTTCACGGCCTTCTGGCTGCGCGGGTCGGAGGTGGTCGCCGCGATGCAGGCGAACGACTGGGACGCGACCGACGAGCTGCGCCGCCTGGTGGGCAGCACCGTGGACGTCGAGCGGCTGGCCGACCCGGCCGTGCCGCTGGCCGAGGTCTGAGGTCACTGGCGACCGCCACCGCGCGTCGTCTCCTGGTCAGTCGCCGACCGCCAGCCGCTCGTTCATGTGCCGATGGCCGAGCAGCTCGAAGCCCACCACGGTGACCCACGGGGCCAGCATCACCACCACCAGGCACAGCGCGAGCGACGCGCCCGCCATCGCCAACACCACCGCGCCCCCGAGCACCAGCGCGGTGAGCACGACGAGGACCACGTGGAAGGGGTCGACCGTGCCTCCCGGCGTCATCAGCGTGCCGCCGACGTAGGCCACCAGCACGAACAGGGCGACGGGGAGCGCGATGGTGAGCACCGTGGCCGCGCGACCGATGGTCGCCTCGTGCTCGAGGTAGTAGGCGGCGACGTGGAGGCCGGCGCCCACCATCGCGACAGCCGCCCACACCAGCAGGTGGGCGTAGGCGAAGGCGTAGACGCTCGCCGGGCGGAGCTCCAGGATCTGGGCGAACGGGAAGGAGAAGTAGACCCACCAGAGACCCACCGTCAACGACACCCCGGCCGCGCCAATGGCGACCAGCCCGACCGACCAGCCGCCGTGCTGGTAGAGCGCCTCCAGTGAGGCGGTCGTGCCGATGACCCCCTCGCCGAGCGCGATGATGGTGAGCAGCCCGTAGCGCTCGGCCAGGTGGTGCGGATGCCAGGGGTGCTCGCCGTAGGTCCGCTCGATGAGCATGGGCAACGCGACCTCGAGGGCGAAGAGCAGCATGCCCAGCACGAGCGTCGGCCCGGTCGCGAGATCGGCCACGGCCACGGCCACCCATCCCACCTGGGCGAGCGCCACCGCCCCGGCCTGCACCCGGCACGCGTGCCGACGCTCGGGATGGTCGCGGGCGGCACGCAGCCACAGAGCCACCAGCGCCACCCGCATCACGACATAGCCGGCCACGATCGTCTCGTTGCGCATCTCCCAGTGGTGCTCGAAGCCATGGAAGAGGTCGGGGATGCCCAGCGTGAAGACCAGCACGCCCAGCATCTGCACGAGCACGGCCAGGCGGACGAACCAGTCGTCGGTGTCGTAGGCCGTCGCGAAGCGGGTGTAGCTGATCCAGGCCCAGGTGGCGCCGAAGAGCACGAAGCCGAACGCGGCCAGGCCGACGGCGACGTGGCCGACGGCCAGGCTGTGGGCGAGCTGCTCACCGGCCACACCGAAGGCGACGACCAGGGTCAGGTCGAACAGCAGCTCCAGCGGGGTCGCGGCCCGATGCGGCTCCCGCGGGTCGCGGCCCGACATCGGCCGCAGATGATGATGGTCGACGCTCACCTGGTCCATGGCGGCGAATTTACCTTTTCGTGACCTTTGCCCTAGCCTCGATGCCCATGTTCGCCCCCCTGCGCCGCCACCTCGCGCCCCTGCTCGGTCTGATGCTGGTCGCGACGACCCTGTCGGTCGCCGCATGGACCTCGCCCCGGACCACCGACGACCAGCTCGAGCTGGCCGGTTGCATCGGCTACTGCGCCTACCCGCGCAACGCCGGCAAGGTGTTCCGCTGGGGGCACGAGAAGTGGCGTTACGAGTTCGAGACCGGCGCCTTCCCCCGCAAGGTCTGGAAGTCCACGCACCCCAAGCAGATCGGCCAGCAGCACGGCATGCTGACGATCTTCGCGAACAAGGGTCAGCGCAAGGTCCGCACCTGGGGCACCATGAAGGCGGCGAAGTACGGCCGCTGGGAGGCGCGGATGCGCGCCGTCGAGCTCGCCAAGACCGGCAAGCACTTCCGGTTCATCTGGCGGCTGGCGCCGGTCAACGGCACCCGCTGCAACAGCAAGGTGATCACGCTGGCGTCCTTCCGCCCCGGCGACAAGCGGGTCCGCGGCGCGGTCCGCACCCGGCCGTCGCACTCGTTCAGCTATGCCCAGGGCCGCGACCTTCGCTCGCGGGCCTGGCACGCGTTCGCCGTCGAGGTGACGCCCACCCACATCTCGTGGTTCGTCGACACGCGCGTCGTTCACACCGAGCGCCGCCCTGCGGCACTGGCCGGCTACAAGCTGCGCCCGGAGTTCATCATCAAGGGCAAGAAGGGCGAGACGATGCGCCGCTCGATGCTGCAGATGGACTGGGTGCGCCACTACACGCTGGAGCGGAAGAACGCGAAGTCGATCAAGGCGCCGCGGATGAACAAGGGCACCTACACCAAGGGCTGCTGACCCCCGCGGCGGTCCCGACGCGCTCGCCGAGCGGGCACCTCAACCGTCGGAGCGCGGGGCGATCTCACCCATCTCGCCGAAGCCGGTCACCTCGTCGGCGTCGACGTAGATGATCTGCGGCCGCGCCGAGACGATGTCGGGCATGGTGCTCATGAAGTGGGCCACGTGGTCCTGCCGCATGTGCTCCGCCCCGGCGTCTCCGTCGCGGAACCCCTCGATGCAGACGTAGGTCTGCGGGTCCTCCACGCTGCGGGAGAACTCGAAGAAGACGTTGCCGGGCTCGGCGCTCACCGCCGCGGCGTAGGACGCCGACAGCTCCTCCCACTCCGCCATCCTGTCCTCGCGGATGGGGAACTTCACGGTGATCAGGATCATGGGGGCAGACTACGCGCGTGACCACGGACGAGGTGCTGCGCGTCGACGGGCTGACCCGTCGGCTCGACGACGGGACCGCGCTGGTCGACGACGTGTCGTTCGCGATCGGTCGCGGCGAGGTCGTGGCGGTCGTGGGCGGCAGCGGGGCCGGCAAGTCGTCGCTGCTGCGACTGCTCAACCGGCTCGACGAGCCGACGGCGGGGAGCGTGGAGGTCGACGGCACCGACCAGTCGGCGCTGCGACCCTCCGACCTGCGCCGGCGGGTCGGCATGGTGCCGCAGACGCCGCGGATGTTCCCCGGCACGGTGGCCGACAACCTGCGCTGGGCGGCCGCCGAGCGGGGCGACCGGCTCGGCGACGACGAGATCGCCTCGCTGCTGGAGCGGGTGCGGCTGTCCGGGTACGCCGACCGCGAGGCGTCCTCGCTGTCCGGCGGCGAGGCGCAGCGGGTGTCGCTGGCGAGGGTGCTCGCCAACCGACCCGAGGTGCTGCTGCTCGACGAGCCCACCTCCGCGCTCGACGAGGACACCAAGGGGGAGGTCGAGACCACGCTGCGCGACCTGCTGTCCTCGGGAGAGGTGACCTGTCTGGTCGTGACGCACGACGAGGCCCAGGCCCGGCGGCTGGCCGGTCGGGCACTGCGGATGCGCGACGGTCGGGTCGTGGCGTCCGGCTCGGTCGAGGAGGTGCTCGGCCGATGATCACTGCGCTCTTCGACAACACCTGGGCGGTGGCGCTGACCCAGGCGGCGGCCGCGGTGCTGCTGGTCGTCGGGGTACTGCTGGTCGCCCGGCGCTACGGCGTCTCGATGTTCGGCGAGGCCACCTGGGCGATGGCCCGCGGCTTCGTGCAGGTGGTCGCGGTCGGCTCGGTGCTCGCGGTGCTGCTGCGCGGGCCGGTGTGGACGGCGCTGCCGGTGCTGCTCGGGATGTTCGCCGCGGCCGCCTCGATCGCCCAGCGTCGGGCGCGCGGCATCCCCGGGGCGTACCGGCTGATCCTCGGCTCCCTGCTGATCGGCGCCGGCGGGGTCATCGTCGTGATGGCCGCCCTGGGCGTGCTGCGCTGGGAGATCGCGACGCTGGTGCCCGTCGGCTCGATGCTGCTGTCCAACGCGATGAACGCCTGCACCCAGATGCTCGAGCGGCTCCGCTCCGACATCGCCGCCCACCGCGGCGACATCGAGGCCAAGCTGGCGCTGGGTGGGGCGCCGGCCTCCTGCGTGGCGCCGTACGTCGAGAGCGCCGTGCGGGCCTCGATGATCCCGCAGGTCAACACGATGACCGCGCTGGGGATCGTGTTCATCCCCGGCCTGATGTCCGGCATGGTGCTCGCCGGTGCCGACCCCGTGCAGGCGGCGATCTATCAGTTCGTGGTGATCGCGATGATCCTGGCCGCCGGCGGGCTCACCGCGATGACCGCCGCCGTGCTGGTGCGCTCGCGCTTCTTCACCGCCGCCGACCAGCTCGTGGTGCCTGCCGACTGAGCGTGACCAGAGCGGTGGCCGCGAGGGTGAGCGCGACGCCGCTGAGCACCGTGCGGATCTGGTTGTAGACCTGCCACGAGGCCGAGTAGTCCTGCCAGATCTGCCGGGCAGCGTCCATCTCGGCCGGCACGACCACCCGGGCAAGGTCCTCGTTCATCGGCACGTTGAGGGTCATCGTCAGGATCAGCCCGCCGCCCAGGTAGACCACGGCGGCCAGCGCCAGCAGGCCGGCCGAGAGGCGCCGACCCTCGCGCTGGCACAGGGCGGCGGCGATCCCCAGGACCACCGGGGTGAGGAAGAAGGCGGGGGCGAAGACGGCGTTGCGGACCGAGCCGTTCATCGCCTGCATGGCCTCGATCGCGACCCGCGGATCCGCCTGGTCGAGCCCCCACATCGTGGAGCACACCCAGGCGTAGAAGAACCCGAAGATCGCTCCCGCGAACACCACACCGCCCACGGCGGTGACGGTCGCCGGAGTGAGCAGGCGTCCTTCGGTCGTCGGTGCGTGTCGGGTCTCGATCAGAACGTCTGCGTTCGGTTTCATGGCACCCAGTATCCGAACGATGGCGTACACTTGTCAACCATGACCCCTCGGCCACCGTCCGCGCCCACCTCGCCGACCCCGGGGGCTGTCCCTCGGCGCGGCCGGCTGCCTGCCCAGGAGCGGGCGCGGCGGGAGCGGGAGGTGCTCGACGCCGCGATGCGGGTGATCGTGCGCGACGGGTACGTCGCCGCCACGATGCAGGCGGTGGCGGACGAGGCGCGCGCCTCGAAGGAGACGCTCTACGCCTGGTTCGGCGACCGGGAGGCCCTCGTGGGCGCCGTCATCCGGGGCAACGCGGACGCCTCCGTTGCCCGCGTGGCCGGAGCCCTCGGACGGCCGGCGGCCGACGCCGAGGAGGCCCGTCGCACCCTGGAGGGGTTCGCCCGTGGCCTGCTGACGCTGCTGACGGGCGAGGCGTCGGTGGCGCTGAACCGCGCGGCGATGGGCTCGCCGGCCCTGGCCACCGAGCTGCTTGCCTCCGGGCGGCACCGGATCGGCCCCCTCGTGGCGGCGTACCTCTCCGCCCTGTACGACGCCGGGCTCAGCCCCCATCCCGATGGTGAGCGGGCCTTCTCGCTGCTCTATGGCCTGATCGTCCAGGACACCCAGATCCGGGTGCTGCTCGGCGAGCAACCACCCTCGACGCACGCCGTCGCCGCCCGGGCACGGGCAGCGGTGGCCGTCTTCCTCGAGACCCCGTCCGTCGAGACCCCGTCCGTCCGCTGACCCGCGCGGGCGCTCCCGGTGATCGGCTGGGTGGGGCGTCGGCGGCAGGATCGGGTCGAGGTCTACTGGTGCGAACGGCGCAGCAGGTGCGTCGTACGCACCAGTAGACATCTCCACCCGGGCGCGGCAGTGTGCAGGGCATGCGACGACTCCTCCGCACCGTCCCGTCCACGCTCGCACTGACCGCGGCGGCCGCCCTGGTGGCCGGCACCGTGGCCGCCGGTCCGGCGACCGCCTCCACGGGTCACCACCACGGCGCCACACCCTTGTGGCAGGAGTCGGTGATCGACGCCGACCAGGGCTTCCGCGGCCTCGACGCCGTCAACAAGCGCACGGCCTGGGTGACCGGTGGCAGCGCCACCGAGGGCCCCGGCCGGGTGTTCCGCACCACCGACGGCGGACGGTCCTGGGACGACGTCAGCCCGCCCGGCACCGACGGGCTGCTGCTGCGCGACGTCGAGGCCCGCAGCGCCCGTACCGCCGTGGTGCTCGCGATCGGGCCGGGCGACGCGTCGCGGATCTTCCGAACCAGCGACGGCGGCGCGACCTGGTCGACGGCGTTCGTGAACGACGACCCGGCGGCGTTCTACGACTGCATGGCGTTCTATCGCGGCGGCCGCGTGGGCCTGGTCATGGGCGACCCGGTCGACGGGAAGTTCACCATCCTGCGCAGCACCGACGCCGGCCGGTCGTGGACGCGGCTCCCCTCCGAAGGGATGCCCGAGGCCCCGACCGAGTACGGCTTCGCGGCCTCCGGCGACTGCCTCGTGACGGCCGGGCGGTCGGCGTACTTCGGCGGCGGTGGGGGCGCCGCCCGGATCTTCCGCTCCGACGACCGTGGGATGACCTGGACCGCGACCGACTCCACGATCCCGGCGGGCGACGCGGCCGGTGTCTTCGGGTTCGCGTTCCGGACCCCGTGGGACGGCGTGGCCGTCGGCGGCGACTTCGCCGACCCCGGCGACGGCGTCGACGCGGTGGCGACGACCCGCGGCGGACGGACCTGGCACAACGCCGGCGACCTCACCCACCTGGGCGAGGATGTCGCGTTCCTGCCCCGGCACCGGCACTGGCTGGTGGTCACCGGGGAGTACGGCGGCGTCGGCGGCACCAGCCTGAGCCGCGACGGCGGCCACAGCTGGACGCGCATCTCCGACCTGGGCTACCACACGCTGGACTGCACTCCCGACGGCTCCTGCTGGGCCGCCGGCGCCGACGGGCGGGTGGCCCGGCTGGTGCGCTGACCCGGTCGACCGGCGGGCCTGCAGCTCGGGGGATGTGCGCCTCCGAGGAGCAAGAACGTCGAAATCCCGCCCGAAAACCGCAATCTCGCTCCTCGGAGGCGCAACCCCCGGGCGACCCACGGCGTGCCCGCACCCGAATCGACGACACGGCCATGTCGAGAAAGCCCACCCGGCGCCGACGTTCATGACGAACCGGGCCGCGCGGCCACCGACACCCACCAGGAGACCACCCGATGAAGTTCGTGATCATGATCCACTCCCACCCCGCACCCTGGGGCCACCCCACCGGCGACTTCACGCCGGAGTTCCAGGCGATCCCCGAGGAGCAGCGGGCGCAGATGGGCGTCGAGTTCGACGCGCTGCTGGCCGAGCTGCACGGCAACGGCGAGCTGGTGCTCGGCGAGGCGCTGGCCGACCCGCGCGCCGCCTCGCTCTATCGGTGGGGTGCCGACGGCCCGATCGCGTCCGACGGTCCCTTCGCCGAGACCAAGGAGCAGTTCGCCGGCTTCTTCCTCATCGACGTGGCCGACCGGGCGCGGGCCGAGGCGGTCGCGGCGCGGTTCGCGGCGCCGGGCGACACCATCGAGCTGCGCCCGGCGATGTGGCCGGGAGCGGACGACTCGTGACCGGGACCCCGCCGGGCCCGGGATGAGCCCACCGGCGACCCGACCGACCGACGAGGCGATCTGGCGTCGCGAGACGCCGGTCGTCCTCGCCGCGCTGCTGCGCCGTCACGACGACCTCGGCGACTGCGAGGACGCCGTGCAGGAGGCACTGGTGGCGGCGGCGCGCCAGTGGCCGGTGGACGGTACGCCGGCCAACCCGCGCGCCTGGTTGGTGCGGGTGGCGTCGCGCAGGCTGATCGACGAGCTGCGACGCCGGCGTACCGCCGCCACCTCCGAGGAGCGGGCCGACCCCGGGCCGGACCGTCCCGTGCCCGGCGAGCCCCGGGCACCCGGTTCGGTGGCGACCTGGCTGCCCGACGACGCGACGGTCGAGGTGCGGATCGCGCCGCCGTTCGAGCTGCAGCGCGCCGGCCGGTGGGCGGAGGCGGCCGCCTGGTGGGCGGAGGCCGGATGCCCCTTCGACCAGGGGCTGGCGCTGGCCCGCAGCGGCGAGCCGGAGCTGGTCGCCGAGGCGGTGCGGATCTTCGACCGTCTCGGTACGACGGCCGCGGCGGCCCGGGCCCGGGCACTGCTGCGCGAGCAGGGGTCACGGCGCCGCGGGCCACGCAGGCCGGCAGCCACCCTCGGGGCTGACCCCGCGGGAGCAGGAGGTGCACGCGCTGTTGACGAGGGGACTCAGCGACGCCGAGATCGCCGAGGAGCTGGTGATCTCGCGGCGCACCGCCGAGCACCACGTCGCCTCGATCCTGGGCAAGCTCGGCATCCGTAGCCGACGCGAGCTCGCCGACGTGGGTACCCCCGGCGCCACATCTGGGTAGTCGCTACCGATGAGGCGCCCGGCGCGGCCGGCGTACACCTGAGGGGTCAGCCCGACACAGACTCCGAAAGGACCACCACCATGCCTCTCTTCATGGACGTTCACTCCCTCGGCGACGGCGTCACCATGGACGACGTCGCCCAGGCCCACCAGGCCGACCTCGCCGCCCAGGGCGCCCACGACGTGAGCTACCTGCGCTACTGGGTCGACGAGGGCAAGGGTCAGATCTTCTGCCTCGTCGAGGCCCCCGACGCCGAGGCCGCGCACACCGTGCATCGCGAGGCCCACGGCCTGGTCGCCGACCAGATCTTCATGGTGCAGGAAGGCGTCTGACCTTCTCGGTGTCCGGCGGCTCGCCGGCGGGGATGTCTACTGGTGCGTACGACGCGTCTGGTGCGTCGTACGCACCAGTAGCCGCCCCCCACCCGGGCCGCACGGGTCACCGCTTCCGGACGCCGGACGTCCGGAAGCGCGGCTAGCCTGCCGGGGTGAGCATCACCTGGGCCCAGGCCCTCACCTGGCGGCTTCGGCGACAGCTGCTCAGCCCGCCCGGCGACGAGCCGGTCGCGGCCGTGGTCCGCCGGCTCGGGGCGGTGCTGGCGATGGACCAGGGCCTGGCCGAGCTCGTCGTCGGCCTGCGCCGGTCCACACCCCAGCCCGGCGAGGTGGCGCGCGCGCTCGTCGACGGCGAGCTGGTGAAGGTGTTCGCCTTCCGCGGCGCCACGCACTACCTCGCCCCCGACGACGCGGGCGCCTACCTCGCCCTGCGCGGCGCCGGCCGCCAGTGGGAGCTGCCCAGCTGGCAGGACTACTACCAGCTCACCGCCCAGGACTGGCCGGCCTTCCGCGAGACGGTGCGCGAGGCGCTGACCGAGGGGCCGCTGACCCTCGACGAGCTCGGCGCGGCGGTCACCGGGCGCGCCGCCTACCGCCACCTGCGGCCGGTCTTCGACGACGGCGCCGGCACCCTGATCAAGCCGCTCACCTGGCAGGGCGACATGGGCTTCGGCCCGCCTCGCGACGGCCGGGCCACCTTCCAGCGGCTCGACGCCGACCCCCGCTGGGCCGGCGTCTGGGAGCTCGACGAGGCGGGCCCCTACGCGATCACCTCCTACGTCGGCGGCTACGGGCCGACGACCACCGAGCAGGTGCACTACTGGCTGGGCAGCGGGCTGAGCGCCGGCACCAAGCGGCTGCGCGGTTGGCTCGCCGACCTCGGCGACCGGCTCGCCACCGTCGACATCGAGGGCGAGCCGCGGCTGATGTTGCGCGAGCACGTCGACGACCTGCTCGCCACCGAGCCCGCGGGCTCCGTGCATCTGCTGCCCGGACACGACCCCTGGGTGATCGGCCCCTCCACCAAGGACGAGCGCGTGGTCCCCGCCGACCGGCGTACTCCCGTCACCCGGAAGGCCAACCTCGTGCTCGTCGACGGCGTCGTGGCCGGCACCTGGAAGCTCGGCAAGGCCCGGCTCGAGGTCACCTGGCTGGCCGGCGGCTCGGCTGCGCCCGCCGAGGAGCTGGCCGCCGCCACCGAGCGGGTCGCCGGCGTGGTCGGCCGGCCGCTGGAGCTGCGGGTCGGCTGAGTGCTCTGACGGCGGTCGGCTCGCGACCCACCCGAGCACACGACATGATGGACCGGTGACCACCGACCTCCCCCACGAGCACACCCAGCCCACCGACGACGGCCTGCCTCCCGGCATGACCGAGGAGCAGATGCACGAGCTGATGGGGCAGCTGCGCGCCGCCCCGGCCGCCGAGCTGCTCGCCGACGTCTTCTCCTCGCTGCTCAGCACCGCCCAGGTCAAGCTGGGGCGCCGCGACGCGCGGCTGTTCATCGACCTGGCCGCCCAGGCGCTGGAGTACGCCGGCCCGCACCTGCCCGCCGACCTCACCGGGCAGGTCGAGGCGGCACTCGGCCAGCTGCGGATGGCACAGGTCACCGCCGAAGGGGAGGTGGCCCAGCAGCCCGAGCCGGAGCCCAACGACCTCGACCGCATCCCCAGCGGCCCCAGCCCCGCCTCCGCGCCGGCCACCCCGCCCCCCGCCGCGCCGTCGCAGGCGTCCCGGCTCTGGGTCCCCGGTCAGTAGCCGCCGGTCAGGAGCCGCCGGCCCTCACTGCGGTCGATAGCCCGAGCAGAGCAACCTCAGGTGACCGATCCGCCCGTCGACCGCCCGGAAGTAGATCTGCTGCTCCACGACGTGCGCGCCGTCGCCGCTGCTGACGTCGAGCCGGTACGACGCGTGGTCGGTGTCGGCGACCGCCTCGCCGGCGTACGTCCCGAGCAGTCCGACGATTTCGTCGTCGGGGCCGAACCAGGTGTCGAAGAAGATCGCGGCCACACCCGCGGCGTCGGACGCCTCCCACAGCCGCCCGGGCGTCAGCCCCTTGAAGTCCACGTCGTCGGCCAGCAGCGACACCAGCGCCGCGCGGTCCTTGCCGGCGACCGCCCGAGCGAACTCCTCACCGAGGCTCATGCCGCTCCCCCCAGCGTCGCCCCGACCGGCGCGGCGCGGCCGGGCACCGCCGGCCCGGGTCGCCGCGCGTAGGCCCAGCCGGGCCGGCGCAGCAGGTAGGACCAGCGGTCCCGCCAGGTCTCGGCGCGCCCGACGTCCTCGGCGATGTCGACCCACTCGTGGGTGGCGATGGTGACCGGGTTGTAGGTGTCGATGTTCGTGGTGAGGCCATAGACCACCGGCTCGTCCTCCTCCTCGAAGGTGCCGAACAGCTTGTCCCAGATGATCAGGATGCTTCCGTGGTTGCGGTCGAGGTACTGCCGGTTGGAGCCGTGGTGCACCCGGTGGTGCGAGGGCGTGTTGAGGACCTTCTCCAGCCAGCCGACCTTGCGGATCGCCTCGGTGTGGATCCAGAACTGGTAGATCAGGTTGATGGCGCGCGCCTGCTCGATCAACGACGGTCGTACGCCGGCCAGCGCGAGCAGCCCGTAGGGCACGGTCAGCGTCACGCCCTCCGCCACCGGCTGACGCAGCGCCGTCGACAGGTTGTAGCGCTCGCTCGAGTGGTGCACCACGTGGACCGCCCACAGCCACCGGCTCTCGTGGCTGGCCCGGTGGTTCCAGTAGTAGATGAAGTCCCAGCCGAGGATGGCCGCCGCCCAGGCCCATCGCGTGGTGCCGAGGTCGATCGGGCTCTTCGCGAACAGCCGCTTGCCCGACGTCATCGCCGCCCAGGTCGTCGAGGTGACCAGCGCGATGGACGCGACGGCGCTGACTGCGAGGCCGG
>NZ_JAWKJQ010000018.1:0-12781 GCF_041393715.1 Nocardioides sp.
TGGGAGGTCTCGCCGGCCGACCTGTGGCGCGGGACCGAGGCTGGCCTCGGGGTCCGCGGCCGGGTGCTGCTCCGGCAGCCGCCCGAGGTGCGCGCGGCGCTGACGGCGGCGTTCCACGACGCGGCCTCCGGGCTGGTCGACGACCGCGGGCTCATGGTGCTGCGCGAGACGGCCGTGCTCGCGGCGGGGCGACCGGGTTGAGCGGCATCCTAGGCTCGACGACGTGACCCCCGGATCGCTGCGAGAGCGCCTCGGCGACGCGGTGTTCCGTCGGGTGGCCGGTGCCGACGGCGAGGCGGAGCGGGCCCGGATCCACGGCACTCCCGGCCCCCGTTGGTTCACCCAGGACAGCGCCATCGCCCGCGTCCACGGTGATGCGTCGATGTTCGTCGGCGGTCTGCGCGCGGTGCTGCTGCAGACCCTGCACCCGGCCGCGATGACGGCGGTGGCCGAGCACTCCGGCTACCAAGGGGACCTCTGGGGTCGCCTCGCCCGCACCAGCACCTTCATCGCCACGACCACCTTCGGTCCCGACGAACACGCACAACGCGCGATCGACGTGGTCCGCGCCGTGCACCGCCGGGTCGTCGGCACGCTCCCCGACGGGACGCCGTACGCCGCCGACGACCCGCACCTGCTCCGCTGGGTCCACGTCGCCGAGGTGGAGAGCTTCCTGCTGGCCCATCAGGTCTATGGGCTGCGGCCGCTCGACGCGGCCGGACGCGATGCCTACGTCGCCGAGGCGGGCCTGGTGGGGGCTCGGCTCGGAGTGCTCGAGCCGCCGCGGACCGAGGCCGCGCTGGCCGCCGACCTGGCGGCGTTCCGTCCCGAGCTGCGCGCCGTCCCCGCCGCCCACGAGGCGCTGCGACACCTGCGCCACGAGGCGCCGCTGCCACTGCCCGGCCGGCCGGCGTACGCCGCGCTCTGGCTCGCTGCCATCGACCTGCTGCCGGCGTGGGCGCGCGCGGAGCTGAGGCTCCGCGACCACCCCTGGCTGGCGCGCCGGGCGGGCCACGCCGCTACCCGTGCCGTCCGCTGGGCGCTGACACCCGGTCAGCGCCGCACCCGTCGGCTCGAGCAGGTCACCCGCAGCTGGGAGTCGTGACCGATCTCCACACCTCGCGGGACCATTTCCCGCATCTCGCGGGACCATTTCCCGCATCTCGTCAGAGGTCGGCGCCGTCGGGGAGGCGGGTGTAGGCCTGCGACTCGGGGAGCAGCAGGCCGAAGTGGCCGTCGACGATCCGCAGTCCCGCGTCGGAGTAGACCCGGTCGTGGATGGCCAGGTTGCGAGGGGCGCCGACCAGGCGCGCGAAGTCGACGCCCTCCGCGGCGCGCATCCACGGCGCCGAGACGACGACGCAGAGCAGGTCCACGGGCTCACCGGGCGGGGTCAGCGCGTCACCGGGGTGGAAGACCTTCTGGTCGCCCGCCGTGACGACATAGCCGCAGTTGAAGGCCCGGGGGAGGTCGGGGTGGATCACCGCGTGCAGCTCGCCGACCGCCCGCACCGGCAGCGCGGCGGTGAACTCCTCGCCGGGGCCGACGACCGTCACCCGCTCGGCCACGTCGGGGGCCTCGTCGCGGAGCCTGGCCGCCACCGCATCGACGGTGAAGACCGGCGCGTCGGTGGCGCGCAACCGCTCGGCATCGAGGTGGTCGGGGTGCTCGTGGGTCACCAGCACCGCGTCGGCCCCGTCGACCGCCTCCGGGTCGGTGAACATGCCGGGGTCGACCACGACCACCCGGCCGTCGTGCTCGATCCGGACGCAGGCGTGGCCGAACTTCGTGATCCGCATGCCGTCGAGACTAATCCCGTGGTCGCCGCGGGGTGGCGGGCGCACAATCGCTGCATGACCCCGACCCCGCCGCCCGAGGGCGTCACCCTGCGCTGGGCGACCCTCGCCGACGCGGAGGCGGGCGCGCGGCTGCACCTCGACTGCTGGCGCGAGGCCTACGCACCGCTGGTCGACCGCGGGCTGCTCGAGGCGCAGCTCGCCGACCCGGTCTCGTGGGCCGACCGTTGGCGCGAGCACACCCGGCGGGTGCCCCGCCTGCTCGCCGCACGCCGGCTCGGCGACGAGGTCGAGCTCGTCGGGTTCGCGGTGGCCGGGCCCGGTCGCGGCGAGGACCCGCCGCGACCGCTGGAGCTCTACGCCGCCTACGTGCGGGCGTCGTGCTACGGCACGGGCCTCGGGCGGGCCCTCGTCGAGCGCACCCTCGGCTTCGGGCCGGCGTACCTCTGGGTGCTGGAGAACAACCCGCGTGCCATCGCGTTCTACGAGAAGCTCGGCTTCGCCCTCGACGGCACCCGCGAGCGGTTCGCGCCGCTGGACGCCTGGGACGCGCGGATGGTGCGCGGCCCGGCGCGTGGCAGCATGCAGGCGTGACCCGCTTCCTGGACCTGGCGGACCCGGCGTTCGACGTCACCTCGCCGCCGGTGCACGAGGCGCGCGAGGAGCAGTGGTACGCCGAGACCCCCTACGGCTACGCCGTGCTGCGGTACGCCGAGGCGAGCGCGCTGCTCACCGATCGGCGCTTCCGGCAGGGCAACGCCCGCTGGCCGGAGCAGAACGGCATCCACGCGGGACCGTTCCTCCGCTGGTGGCAGGACGTGCTGCTCAGCCTCGAGGGCGACGACCACGCGCGGCTGCGGCGGCTGCTGATGCCGGCCTTCCGTCGCCGCACCATCGAGGCGATGCAGCCGCAGTTCCAGCAGCTCGCGACCGAGCTGCTCGACGCCTTCGCCCCGCGCGGGCAGGTGGAGCTGGTCGGTGAGTTCGCCGAGCCCTACTCCGCACGGATCCTGTGCCTGCTGCTCGGGCTGCCCGACGACGAGTGGGAGCAGGTCGCGCACTGGGCCGACGACCTCGGCAAGTCCTTCGGCATCCGGGTCAAGGAGGACCTGCCGCGCATCGAGGCGGCGCTGGCCGGGCTGACCGGCTATGTCGAGGACGTCGTCGACGACCGGGCCGCGCACCCGCGTGAGGACCTCGTGACCACGCTGCTCCAGGCCCAGGAGAGCGAGGGCCGGCTCAGCCGCGAGGAGCTCGTGGTGTCCCTGGTCTTCCTGGCCTTCGCGGGGATGGAGACGACCCGCAACCAGATCGGGCTGGCCGTCCAGACGCTGCTGCGGCACCCCGACCAGTGGCGGCTGCTGGCCGCGAGGCCCGACCTCGGCCGGGCGGCGGTCGAGGAGGTGATGCGGGTCAACCCGACGGTCACCTGGGTGACCCGCGAGGCCGTCGAGGACGTCGACCTCCACGGGCTGCAGCTGCCGGCCGGCTCGATCGTGCAGGTGCTCTCGCACGCGGCCGGCACCGACCCGGCCGTCGCCGACCCGGAGGTCGACCTGCTGCGCGCCGCCGACCGCCCGCCGCACCTGGGGTTCGGCGGCGGTGTCCACCACTGCCTCGGGCACTTCGTGGCCCGCACCGACATGGCCGTGGCGCTGCCGCTGTTGGCCGCCCGGATGCCCGACGCGCGGCCCGACGGTCCGGGCGAGTGGCTGCCGGTGTCGGGCAACACCGGCGCCCTGCGGTTCCCGCTGCGGTTCACCCCGCAGGCAACCCGGGGCGCCCGCGCCTAGACTCGGTACGTCGGCCCGGACCGGCCGGCGTACCCGCAGGAGGCGAGTCGGATGGGATTCCTCGACAACGTCAAGGCTGCCGCCAAGGACCTCACGGACAGCGTGGACAGCCAGCTGTCGTCGTCGAACGCCGGCCGCGACGCCGAGCGGCACTACCGCGACCTCGGCATGCTGACGTTCCTCAAGGAGACCGGACGCAGCGTCGACCCCGCAGACTGGGAGCGGGTGCTCGGTGCGCTGAAGGCCTACGAGGCACAGGGCGCCCTGAGCTCCTTCGCACTGCACACGGCGCCGGTCCCGCCACCGCCGGCGACCCCTCCACCGCCTCCGCCGACCGGTGCGCCGTCGGCGGGGCCGCCTCCGCCGCCTCCCGCGACCTGACCCCCGGGAGGCTCAGCGCACCTCGGCGACCCACCGCATCGGGTCGCCCCAGCCGATGCCCTCGACACCGTGGTGGTCCAGCGCCAGGGCGACCAGGGTGCGCCGGTGTGCGGCGAAGGTCAGCACGTGCGCGATCATCCCGCCGTAGGTGAAGACCTCGGCGGGCTCGCACAGCGCGTCGACGAACGTCTGGTCGAGCTGGTCGCGCTCGACCACCTCGCGCACATGGGCGAGGTAGGTCGGCCCCTCCTCGGCCAGCCGCGTCCGCATCGACGCCAGCGACTCGTGGTCCTCCAGCGACCAGTCGTACTCCCGGTCGGCCAGCGCGGCGTTCCACATGCCGAGCTGCCCGACGAGGCGGGACAGCAGCGACCGGACCGTCTGCTGGTCGTCGTCGACGTCGAGGACGATCGGCGCGTCGAGCTGCTCATCGGTGAGCCGCTCCGCGTGGCCGACCAGCTCACCGGTCAGCCAGACATGGTGCTCCACCATCCGGGTCAACAGGTCCATCGAGGTCACGCTCCTTCGGGCGGGCAGCCGCAGGCTGCCGGGTGGGTGGAAGTGGACGCCGTTGACGGCGTCCAGCCGGATCTGACCGGGCCGCCGCCGCCACGCGGCGGGCGGTCGCCCGTAGGCGCGGGCGAAGGCTCGGGTGAACGCCGCGTGTGAGGCGTAGCCCGCCTCGACGGCCACGTCGAGGATCGAGGCCCTCGTCGTCACCAGGCGGTACGCCGCCCGCTCGAGCAGCACCCGCCGCCGCAGCGCCTCCGGCGGCTCACCGGCCACCGACGAGACGAGGCGGTCCAGGTGGAAGCGGGAGAAGTGCAGCCTCCGGGCCCGTTCCTCGGCATCCACGTCGTGCTCGTCCAGCGCGTCGGCCAGCTGGTCGACGAACCGGGCGAACAGGTCGGGTGCGGTCATGTGCTCGATCCTCGCGCGCCGCGGCGTACCGCTGCTTGATCGCGCTTGCTCAGCCGGTGAGGTGGTGGACGTAGCACCAGCGCCAGTCCTCGCCGGGCTCCGCACTCTGCATGACCGGGTGGCGGGTCCGGCTCCAGTGTCGATCGGCATGCTGGCCGACCGAGGAGTCGCAGCACCCGACCTCGCCGCACGACAGGCACTGGCGCAGTGACACCCACACCAGCCCTTCGTCGACGCACTCGCGACAGGAGAGCTCGGCCGGCAGGTCGGCCACGGGAAATGCCTGGAGGTCGACGCAGTCGTCGCCGAGTCGGCTGGTCTCACCGGCCCGGCCGGCGCGCAGGCTGGTCTGCTCCTTCCAGGCGGCGTCGAGCATCGACTCCTCGAAGTCGAGCATGGCGAGCACCTGGGCGACGATGTCGGAGGCGACCGTGCCGCCGCGGCGGATCTCCAGCACCCGGGCCCGCTCGGCGGAGATCATCGCCCGGCGGGTGCGGGCGTAGAGGTCGCTCGGCGAGTCGGCCTCGAGGTTGGTCGACAGCCGCTCCCAGGCAGCGAAGTTGCGCTGCTCGACGCGCTGACGGATCAGCGCGAACACCTGGTGCGGGTCGTCGTCCTCGAGCTCGGCCAGCACCTTCATGCCCGAGACCGAGGCCTGCTGGAGCAGCGTGGCCCGGGCCAGGGCGTCCGCCGCCGGGTCGGGCGAGGGGACGTCGAGGACCCTCGCGAACCAGGGAAGGGTGAGCCCCTGGATGAGCAGGGTCCCCGCCACCACCGTGAACGCCGCCAGCAGCAGGGTCTCGCGGTCCGGGGTGTCCGGGGGGATCACGAAGGCGGCCGCAAGCGTCACCACACCGCGCATGCCGGCCCAGCCGATCATGAACGTGTTGCGCGCCGGTGGCACCCGGCCGGTGTGGTCGGCTCGGGGACGGATCAGCAGGTAGCGCGCCGGGAACACCCACACCAGTCGGAGCACCACGACGGCCACCAGCGTGCCCGCACACACCGCGGCGATCCGGCCGACACCGAGGTCGCTGGCGCCGACGTCGGCGAGGATCCAGCTCGCCTGCAGACCGAGCAGGAGGAAGACGGTGTTCTCGAGGATGAACGCGACCGTGCGCCAGTTGATCCGCTCCGCGATCCGGGACGGGGCGGTCTGCAGGACCGGCGCCTGGTGGCCGAGCAGCAACCCGGCCACGACCACCGCGAGGACGCCCGAGGCGTGCACCTCCTCGGCGGCGAGGTAGGCCGCGAACGGGACCACGAGCGAGACGCCGGTGTCGACCAGCGGGTCGTGGACCCGCCGGCGTACCCAGGCGCAGAGGAGGTAGGCGAGCAGCCCGACCGCGACGCCGCCGCCCGCCGCGAGCAGGAAGTCGCCGGCCAGGCCGGCCATCGACCACCCGCCGGCGATCGCGGCCACGGCGGTGCGCAGCGACACCAGGGCGGTGGCGTCGTTGAGGAGGGACTCCCCCTCGAGCACCGTGACGATGCGGCGGGGCAGGCCGATCCGGCGCGCGACCGCGGTCGCCGCCACCGCGTCGGGCGGCGCCACGACCGCCCCGAGAGCGAACGCCACCGGCCAGGCGACGCCCGGCAGCAGCCAGTGGACGACGACACCCACACCGAGCGTCGTGAAGGCGACCAGCCCCACCGACAGCAGCAGGATCGCGCGCTGGTTGGCGCGGAAGTCGACCAGCGAGGTCTGCAGGGACGCCGCATAGAGCAGCGGCGGGAGCAGGCCGACCAGCACCACCTCCGGGTCGAGGCGGATCTCGGGGAGGGCCGGGACGTACGACGCCGCTGCGCCCACCAGCAGCAGGAGGAGCGGGGCGGGGAAGCGCAGTCGGTCCGCCAGCGCCGCCCCGGTGAGCACGGTGACGGCCAGCCCCACGACGACGGCGGCGATCTCCACCCGGACATTGTGGGGGGTCCGGGGAAACGGTGGCGGTGGGCGCCGTCAGGCGAGCGAGCGGATCCGGGCGTCCAGGTCGCGGCGACGGCTCCGGTCGACGACGGCCTCGATCACCTCGAGGCCACCGTTCGCGTTGGCCAGGGCGTGCTCCAGCTCGAGCAGCGAGTCGACCCGCCAGTGCGGGGTCCGGGTGGCGGCGCACAGGCTGGCGAGGTCGACGCGGTGCGGGGTGCCGAACAGCCGCTCGTAGCGGTCGGCGTACGCGGGGGCGCCCTGTTCGAGCATCGCGAAGATCGAGCCGCCGTCGTCGTTGGTGACGACCAGGGTGAGGTCGGGGGTGGGCTCGTCGGGACCCAGGATCAGGCCGTTGCTGTCGTGCAGGAACGTCACGTCTCCCAGCAGCGCGAGCGCGCGTGAGCTCCGCGGGCGGCCCAGCGCCGCGCCGATCGCCGTCGAGACGACGCCGTCGATGCCGGACAGCCCGCGGTTGGCGATCACCTTGCGCCGGTCGCCGACGCGGTAGGGCGCCACCATCAGGTCGAGGTCGCGGATCGGACTGGACGCACCGACGACCAGCAGCCCCTCCGGAGGGACGGCCCGGCTCACCGCGCCGGCGACCTCGTGAGGCGTCAGGCCCGGCTCCTCGGCCAGGAGCGCGTCGAGGCGACGCGACAGCTCGGCGTCGGCAGCACGCCACTCGTCGAGCCAGTCGCCCGGGTCGCGCGGCTGGCCCTCACCGAGCTCTCGCAGCGGGCCGGACAGGTCGAGCTCGTGGTCGACGGGGAACGGACGGTCCGGCCAGACCCCCCGCGGTGGCGCCGACCAGACCTCCACGTCGTCGCGGGCCAGCAACCTGCTGACGGGTCGCGAGAGAGTGGGGTGCCCGGCCACGACGACGCGCTGGATCCGGCTGCCCAGGTCGGTGTCCAGGAGCAGCCGGTAGGTGCGGATCACGTGGTCTCCGGTGCGACACCCCGCCGTCGGCTCCGCGAACAGCGGCCAGCCGCGGGCCTGGGCCAGCACCGGGCCGGCGGGCCCGCGTCGCCGCCGGCGACGACGACGGTGTGGGGGCCGGGTTTGATGTCGTTTGGCCCACAACGTGGCAAATCGGGCCGGTTTCATGCAGCTTCCGCCCAATCGACGCATGGGGCGAGCCGGCGCCGGGGGCCGGATCCGGGTCGGGCACCCACCGGTCGTCCGGCACCAGCGGCTCGTCGAAGCGCACGTTGAGGTGCACCGGCGACCACCCCGGCTCGAGCGCCACCTCCGACCCCGCCGCCACGTCGACGGTGGCCACCAGCGGCCCGAAGATCCCGACCTGGTCTGTGGTCTGGTTGGCGCCGGTGCCGCGCAGCCGCGCCGGCCGGTCGGCCGTCACGGCGACCAACGCGACGCCGGCGTGAGCCGCCTCCAGCATGGCCGGGTGCAGGTTGGCCACCGCCGTGCCGGAGGTGCAGATCACCGCCGCCGGCGGCCCCACCTTGGCCAGCCCCAGCGCCAGGAACCCGGCCGAGCGTTCATCCACCCGGGTGTGCAGCCGGACCAGCCCGGCCACCGAGGCGTCGTGGGCCGCGAAGGACAGCGGCGCGTTGCGCGACCCGGGGCTGACCACGATCTCCCGCACGCCCGCCCGCACCAGGGCGGACACGACCTCCCGGGCCAGCGCGGTCGAGGGGTTCACGCTCGCCGATCCTGCCGTACGCCGTGCACCGCGGCCAGCCGCGCCTCCCACGCCGCGACCCGCTCGGACGGCGCGGCGAGCCGGGCTCGCGCGGCCTCGTCCACGACGACCGGCCGCACCGGCAGGCCACCGTCGACGGGCAGCAGCGGCTCCACGGCGACGTCGTCGGTGAGCAGCTGCACGGTGGCGAGCCCGCAGGCGTAGGGCAGCTCGGGCAGCGCGGCCGCCAGCGCCACGCCGGCCGCGATCCCGACCGAGGTCTCCAGCGCCGACGACACCACCACCGGCAGCCCGATCTCCTCGGCGATCCGCAGGCAGGCGCGCACGCCGCCCAGCGGCTGCACCTTCAGCACGGCGACGTCGGCGGCCTCGAGGTCGCGCACCCGGTAGGGGTCGGCCGCGCGGCGGATCGACTCGTCCGCCGCGATCGGCACCGACACCCGGCGCCGGACCGCCGCCAGCTCCTCGACGGTGGCGCACGGCTGCTCGGCGTACTCCAGGCCGCCCGCGGCCCGGTCGAGCACCGGCAGCGCCGCGAGCGCCGCGTCGACCGTCCAGGCGCCGTTGGCGTCGACCCGCACCCGGCCGCCCGGGCCGAGCGCGTCGCGCACCGCCTCGAGCCGGGCCTCGTCGTCGGCGAGCGTCTGCCCGGGCTCGGCCACCTTGACCTTGGCCGTCGCGCAGCCGCCCGCGCGCACGATCTCGCGCGCCGCCTCCGGGCCGACGGCAGGCACCGTCACGTTGACGGGTACGACGTCGCGCACCGGCGCCGGCCAGTCCCCGGCGGCGGCCTCCTCGGCGCAGCGCAGCCAGGGCTCGGCGACGTCGGGCGGGTACTCCAGGAACGGGCTCCACTCCCCCCAACCGGCCTCGCCGCGCACCAACACCCCCTCGCGCACCGTGATCCCGCGGAAGCGGGTGCGCATCGGGACCGACCAGACCCTCATGCGCGGTCCCGCAGCGAGACCCGGTCGAGCTTGCCGTTGTCGAGCATCGGCAGGGACTCCACGGTGACGAGCTGGCGTGGCGCCCACGTCCGGGGCAGCGTCGCGGCCACCCAGTCGCGCACCTCGTCGAGCCCCACCCGCGGCAGGCCGGCCTCACCCACCACGAAGGCGACCAGCCGCTGACCCCACTCGGCGTCGTCGACTCCCAGCACCTCGGCCTCGCGGACCGCCGGGTGCTCCCGGAGCCGGGCGGCCACCGCCGGGCCGGGCACGTTGACACCGCCGGACACCACGACGTCGTCGACCCGGCCGAGCACCTGCAGCCGCCCGTCCTCGTCGAGCCGCCCGGCGTCGGAGGTCAGGAACCAGCCGTCCACCAGCGTCTCGGCGGTGAGCGCCGGGTTGCCGGCGTACCCGTCGAAGAGCATCGGTCCGGTCAGCCGGATCCGGCCCTCCGCGCCGAGGGCCACCCCCACGCCGTCCAGCGGCACGCCGTCGTAGACGCAGCCCCCCGACGTCTCCGCCGAGCCGTACGTCGCCACCACGCGTACGCCGGCCGCGGCAGCCCGCTCGCGAAGCCCCGCCGGGATCGGGCCGCCGCCCAGCAGCACCGTGTGCAGGCTGCGCAGCGCAGCGGTCTCCGTCGGCGAGTCGAGCAGCCGGTGCAGCTGGGTCGGCACCAGCGAGAGGAAGCGCGGCGCCCCGACCCCGAGCTCGCCCAGCGTGGTGGCGGCCAGCGACGGGAAGTCGTCGACCAGCAGCGGGCGGCGACCGGCCACCAGCGAGCGTGCGATGACCATCAGGCCCGCGACGTAGGTCGGTGGCAGCGCCAACAGCCAGCGCCCCTCCGCACCGAGGCGGGCCGAGGTGGCCCGCGCCGACGCGAGCACGGCACGGCGGGACAGCAGCACCCGCTTGGGCGCACCGGTGGACCCGGAGGTCTCCACCACCAGCGGCTCGGGCTCCGCCTCGGCGGCCAGCCAGCCGCGCACCGCCGCGATGATCTCGTCGGCGGTGCCCGCCACGGGCCGGAGGGCGCTCACCCGACGAACGCTAGCCCGCCCGACGCGCCCCGGGGCCACCGGCCGCGCGCCGGATCGCACCTGCTTGGATCATGTCTCATGGCCACCCCCGCCGACTGGCTCCACGGCGCCCGCCCGCGCACCCTCCCGGCGGCGGTCTCGCCGGTCGTCGCCGGCACCGGCGTCGCGGCCTGGGCCGACAGCCCGGTCTGGTGGAAGGCGACCCTGGCGCTGGTGGTGGCCCTGGCGCTGCAGGTGGCGGTCAACTACGCCAACGACTACTCCGACGGCGTGCGCGGCACCGACGCGGAGCGGGTGGGACCGATGCGCCTCGTCGGGTCGGGTGCGGCCAGCCCGGCCGCCGTGAGACGAGCAGCGTTCCTCGCCTTCGCCGTGGCCGGCCTGGCCGGTCTGGTGCTGGCCGCGACCACCGCCTGGTGGCTGGTCGTCGTCGGGCTGGTCTCGATGGTGGCGGCCTGGTTCTACACCGGGGGCAAGCGCCCCTACGGCTACCTCGCGCTCGGCGAGGTGATGGTCTTCGTGTTCTTCGGGCTGGTGGCCGTCGTCGGGACGGCGTACGTCCAGACCGAGACCTGGGAGTGGCCGGCGCTCTATGCCGCGGTCGGCGTCGGCGCCCTGGCCTGCGCCATCCTCGTCGTCAACAACCTCCGCGACATCCCGACCGACACGTCGACCGGCAAGCGGACCCTCGCGGTGGTGCTCGGCGACGAGCGCACCCGGTCGCTCTACCTGCTGCTGGTGCTGGCGGCGGCCGCGGCGGTGGTCGCCGTCGCCGTCTCGACCACGTGGTGGGCGCTGCTCGGCCTCGGGTTCGTCGTGCCCCTGCTGCCGGCGCTGCGGACGGTGCGCGGTGGCGCGACGGGACTCGCCCTGGTGCCGGTGCTGCAGCAGACGGGTGTCGCCGAGCTCGCCTGGGCGGTGCTGGTCGGGCTGCCCCTGCTGGCCCTACGCTGACGCAGCACCCCGGCATCACACAGAGAGGCGCCCCCGTGACCGAGCAGCAGCACAAGTTCGTCCTCGACGAGTCGGAGATGCCGACCCACTGGTACAACGTGGTCCCCGACCTGCCGGCGCCGCCTCCGCCGCCGCTGCACCCCGGCACCCGCGAGCCCGTGGGTCCCGACGACCTCGCGCCGCTGTTCCCGATCGAGCTGATCCTGCAGGAGGTCAGCCAGGACCGGTTCGTCGAGATCCCCGAGGCGGTCCGCGACGTCTACAAGCAGTGGCGGCCGTCTCCGCTGTTCCGCGCGCACCGCCTCGAGCAGAAGCTCGGCACGCCGGCGCGGATCTACTACAAGTACGAAGGCATCTCCCCGGTCGGCTCGCACAAGCTCAACACCGCGGTGCCGCAGGTCTACTACAACTCCCTGCACGGCATCAGCCGGCTCACCACCGAGACCGGCGCCGGCCAGTGGGGCACGGCCCTGTCTTACGCCTGTGCGCTGTTCGGCATCGACTGCGAGGTGTGGCAGGTCGGTACGTCGTTCGACACCAAGCCGCAGCGGCGCACCCTGATCGAGGTGTTCGGCGGGAAGGTCCACCGCTCGCCGTCCCGGATGACCCAGTCCGGCCAGGCGTTCCCCGAGGACCACCCCGGCACGCTCGGCATCGCGATCTCCGAGGCGGTCGAGGTGGCCGCCCAGGACGAGCAGACGAAGTACTCCCTGGGCTCGGTGCTCAACCACGTGCTGATGCACCAGACGATCATCGGCGAGGAGGCGCTGCTCCAGCTGGCCAAGGCCGGCGAGAGCTCGGTCGACCTGGTGATCGGCTGCGCCGGTGGCGGGTCCAACTTCGCCGGCCTCGCGTTCCCCTTCCTGCGCGAGAAGCTCGCCGGCAGCCAGGACCCGACGATCCTCGCGGTCGAGCCCTCGTCGTGCCCGACGATCACCCGCGGCGAGTTCCGCTACGACTTCGGCGACACCGCCGGGCTGACGCCGCTGATGAAGATGTACACCCTCGGCCACGACTTCGTGCCCTCCCCCATCCACGCCGGCGGCCTGCGCTACCACGGCATGGCGCCGCTGGTGTCGCACGCGGTCGACCTGGGGCTGATCCAGGGCGAGGCGCTGCACCAGCGGGAGTGCTTCGAGGCCGCCGTCGAGTTCGCGCGCACCGAGGGCGTGGTGCCCGCGCCGGAGTCGTCGCACGCGCTCGCCCAGCTGCGCCGCGAGGCGCTGGCCTGCGCCGAGAGCGGCGAGGAGAAGGTCATCGTCGTCGGGCTCTCCGGCCACGGCCTCCTCGAGCTGGGGTCCTACGCCGACTTCCTCGAGGGCCACCTCGCCGACGACCCGCTCTCGGAGG
>NZ_JAWKJQ010000019.1:0-10196 GCF_041393715.1 Nocardioides sp.
AGGGCGCCTACGACGTCGACGTCGAGGCTCTCGACGCCTGATCTCCCACGCCACCGGGATGGAGGGTCAGTCGGAGTCCACGACGGGCAGCACGGCGTGTCCGTGGGGAGCGACCCGCACCGTTTGCGCGTCCTCCGTCTCGACCTCGACCTCGACAGGGGAGTGGTTGGTGAGGACGACGAGCGTTCCGGCCGGGCCCGAGAGCCGGGCGCGCGAGACGTCGGGATGCTCGATGCCCAGCGCGGGGGTGAGCCCGGCAACGCGGCGTACGGCGTCGTAGAGGCGCCACGAGGAGTCCGTCGCGGCGTGGGCGTCGGGCTGGGCTGCCAGCAGCAGCTCCGCCGGATAGGCGCACACCACGGTGTGGCCCCGCCCCCGGGCGGCGAGGGTGACGGCCGGCGCCCCGTCGGGGTCCACGGCCACCACCACCGCGTCGGTGGGCTCGATCCGGGCGCCGCGCAGGTGCAGGTCGGCGCTGCCCGCCGGCAGGACGATCGTGTCCCCCGGTACGAGCCCGCCGAACGGGGCGACGACGGTGAGGACGACGCGGTCCCGGACGGCGGCGCGCCCGGCCAGCCGGATGCCGGCCAGCCGCTCCGCGTCGGGAACGGCGCTCTCGGCGGACAGCGAGAGGTAGACGGTGCCGCCGCGCGCGTGGAAGTCGCCGGCGCCCGCCCAGAACGACGTGCGCAGGTGCAGCAGGGAGGACGTCGTGGTGGTCAGCGGCGCCGGCAGCAGCAGCAGCGGCAGGTCCGGCCAGGCGTGGTCCAGACCCTCACGAGGGAAACCCGCCGAGATGCCGGCGCGCGAGGCGAGGACGAACGCGTTGAGCCAGGCGCGCACGAGGGGCTTGACGTCACGCTCGGGGTCCCAGGCGCGCTCGGCCGGCAGATAGGGGCCGGAGGGCTCCGCCTCGAGACCGTAGGCACGCTCGTCGTAGGGCGACGCGTACTCGAAGGGCACCATGATCCCGGCGTCGACGACCGGGCCGTCACCGGCCAGCCCGTCCAGCGGCAGCGTGCGAAGGGTGCGCGCCAGGTCGGCGGTCGACGCCAGCCGGGGGCGCGGGACGCCGGTGTGCTCGGTGAGGCCGAACTGGAGCTCGTGCGGCATCCGGACGTAGGGCGCCCGGCCGTAGGCGGCGGGCTCGGCGTCGGTCCAGCACCAGGCATAGAAGCCGATCGCGCCGCGACCGAAGGCCGACCACACCAGCAGCCGGTCGTAGGCCGCGATCTGCTCGGGGGTGAACTGGACGCTCGACGCGCCGTACTCGTGGACCATCACCGGCTTGCCGGCGCCGGCGGCGAGGGCCGTCTCGAAGGCCGCGGCGTGGGTCATCCGGGGCGACAGCAGGTCGTCGGGATAGAGCTCGGGGGAATAGATCGGATAGGGATGGACACAGGCGAAGTCCAGCTCGGCGGACACCACGTCCGACCGGAACGGCGCGCCGTCCACCTCCTGGGAGGCGGTCCCCACCGTGATCAGGTGAGCGGGGTCGGTCTCGCGCAGGGCCGAGGCGAGCAGCCGGGTCCAGCCGCGGGCATCGTCGTCGGTGGTCGAGTCCTTGTGCAGCCAGTGCGGTGGCTCGTCACTGAGGTCCCACGCCAGCAGGGTGGGATGCCCGGCCCATCGCCTCCCGAGCGCGGAGGCTTGCCGCACCTGCAGGTCCAGCAGCTCCTCGTCGCGATGTGGGTTGCGGCCGCCGACCCACTCCGGCTCCCAGACCGCGTCGCCCACCTCGCCGCCGACGAACAGCACCGGGTGGAGGGTCAGCCCGTGACGGTCGGCAGCCTCCAGCAGCGAGTCGAGGACCCCGAGATGGTCCTCGGCCAGCTCACCGGGGCGCGGTTCGAGCGCCGCCCAGACGAGATCCACCCGGACGGTGTCCAGGCCGGCCGCGGCCATCGCCGCCAGCTCGCGGTCGAACTCCTCGATCCCGACCCGCCACGGCCAGTCGGGCCCGCTGCTGGGCACGAGATGGGCGCCGACCGGGACGTAGGGCTGACCGTCCCGGACCAGGAAGTGTCGTCCACGGCGAACCGGCTCGCGTGTCGTCATCGGCCACTCACTCCTCGGTCGTCACCTTGGCACCGACGACGAACGCGTCGCCGCCGGTCCCGCCGGTGCGCGACCAGGCCAGGAGTTGCAGCGGCAACGAGGCGAGGGCGACGTCCAGCAGGGGATGGACAGGATCGACGACCAGGCGCGGACCGACGCCCAGCGGGTCGGGCAGGCCGACGGCGAGGGTGGCGCTGCTGCGCGCGTCGAGGTCGCGGAGCAGCCGCCGGTCGAGCTCGAGGGTGGTCGGCTCCAAGGAGACCACGACGGCCGCCAGCGAGGGCCCGGCCAGCTCGAGCGGGCCGTGCCGGAACTCCGCCGCGTCGAGGCACTCGGCCGCCGTCTTCGAGGCCTCCTTGAGCAGGAGGGCGCCCACCTCTGCGCTGGCCCGCCCGACGCCCCGGCCGACGAGCACCAGGTGGTCGCGCCGGCCCACCCAGTCCTCGACCCGCGCGGCGAGGCCCTCTGCGTCGCTGAGCAACGCCGTGGCCTGCTGGGCCGCTGCCGTGGCGCGCGACACCGTCCGTTGGAGGATGGGGAGCGCCCGCTCGGGCGCGGCCAGCAGCTCGACCAGTCCCGTGAGGGCCACGAGGGTCGCGGTGAACGTCTTGGTCGCCGGGCCCGCCTCCGGGCCGGCGTTCATGTCCACCGCGAGGTCGGCTAGTCCGGCCAAGGCGTTGTCGGGACCGTTGGTGATCGCCACCAGGCGCACGTCGTCAACCTCACGCAGGCTCCCGCCGAGTCGGACGAGCTCGGCGCTTCGACCGGACTGGCTGACCGCGATCACGCACGAGCCCGGCAGCAGTGAGGGCAGCCGGAAGTGTACGAGCTCGGCGGTGTTGACAGCGACGGCGGGGCGACCGAGTCGACCGAGCAGGCTCGCCGCCGCCTGGCAGGCGTCCAGAGAGCTGCCCATGCCGGTGAGCACCAAAGGATGTTCGACGTCGGAGCACCACGTGGCGGCCAGCGCGAGGGCGTCGGTCTGTCCGACGAGCCCTTCCGCGGAACCGACGAGGACCTCGGGTTGCTCCCGGATCTCCCGGAGCAGTATCTCCATGTGGTTTCTTCCTCCAAGTGTGATCATCCGACGTCCTTGCCCACGCCGGCGGTCAGGCCCTCGATGAAGCGGCGCTGCATCACGACGAAGATCACGATCATCGGAAGTGCTGTGACGACCGCGCCCGCCATCGTGTCGGGCCAGTTCACGGTGTTCTTGCGAGCGAGCAGGGCCAGTCCGACGGGGAGGGTGCGGGACTGGTCGGTGCCGGCCACGATCAGCGGCCACAGGAAGTCGTTCCAGGTGGCCAGGAAGGTGAAGATGGTGAGGGTCGCGATGCCCGGCGCGGCCAGCGGGAAGACGATCCGACGCAGGATGGCCAGCTCACCGGCGCCGTCGATGCGCGCGGCCTCGAGGATGCTGTCGGGAATGGTCGCGAAGTACTGCCGCATCAAGAAGATCCCGAAGACCTGGACCAGCGATGGCAGGTAGATCCCCGAGAGGGTGTTCGCGCCGAGGGCGGGGACGGCCTGGTGCAGGAGGACCATGATCCGGTAGAGCGGGATCAGGTTGACCTGCATCGGCACCATCAGCGTCACCAGCAGCACGCCGAACCACAGGGAGCGGCCAGGGAACCTGAGCTTCGCGAAGGCGTACGCCGCCGCCGTGTCGAACACGATGTTCGCCAGCACGACGACCAGCGAGACGATCACGCTGTTGGCGAGGTAGTGGGCGAAGGGGACCAGGGTGAAGACGTCGTGGTAGCCAGACCACGACCACGGGCGGGGAATCAGCCCGCCCCCCGGGGCGAAGACATCCTCCGAACGCTTGAACGAGGTGCTGACCGTCCACGCGAACGGCGCCAGGGTGATCACCGAGGAGACGACGAGCGCGGCGTAGAGCAGGATGCGGCGGGGCGGCACGGACCTCACTCGAATCTCCTCGCCAGGCGCAGCTGCACCGCAGAGAGCAGGGCCAGGACCAGCACCAGTAGGTAGGCGGCAGCGGACGCATGGCCGAGGTCGAGTGCCTGGAACCGCTGCACCAGGTAGTAGACGACCGTGGTGGTGGAGCCCACCGGGCCTCCCTGGGTCATCACGAAGACCTGGTCGAAGGCCTGGAACGCGCCGATGATCCCCACCACGAACACGAACACCAGGGTCGGCCGCAGGCCGGGCAGCGTCACGTGCCAGAACCTGCGAGCCGGGCCGGCGCCGTCGATGCTCGCGGCGTCGTAGAGGTCACGGGGCAGTGACTGGAGCGCGGCCAGGAACACGACCGTCTCGAAGCCGAAGCCCTGCCAGATGCTGGCGGCGCACACGGCGTAGAGCGCGGTCGCGGGGTCGGCGAGCCAGTCGTGCGGTGCGACACCGACTAGGTGCAGCACGCGGTTGAGCAGCCCCTGCTCGTTGAGGAGCATCTTCCACATCGTGGACACCACGACGAGCGAGGCGGTCACCGGGACGAAGAACACCGCCCGGAAGAACGCCCGGGCGGGCAGCCGACGGTTCAGCATCACCGCTGTGGCCAGGCCCAGCCCGGCCCGATCAGCATCGTGACCACGCCGAAGACGGCGGTGTTGCGGCTGGCCTGGAGGAACTCAGGGTCCTGGAGCAGGTCGGCGTAGTTGGCCCAGCCGACCCAGCTGAACGCATCCAGTCCGTTGTAGCGCGTGAAGCTCCAGAGCAGTGAGAGCGTCATCGGTAGGAAGAAGAACGCGCCGCTGAGCAGCAGGGCTGGGGAGATCAGGAGGTAAGCCACCCCGGTCGTGCGCCACGAGCGGGTCGCTCGCTCAGCGCGCCAGCGCACGTTCGGTCCGCTGCGCGGCCTTCTCGAGCGCCTGGGCGCTGGTGGTCTGGCCGATCAGCACCGACGTCACCGCGTCCGTCAGGGCGGTGTCGATGTCGGGCCAGGCGGCGACGTAGGGGAACGGCGTCGCGGTGGCCATCGCCGACTGGAAGACCGGGAACTCCGAGACACCGCCGAAGTAGGGGTCCGGGGCCGTCAGGGCCGGGGAGGCCAGCGCGTCCAGGGTCGCCGGAGCCGCCCCGGCAGCGGTGTAGACCAGCGCCTGCTGGTCCGGCTCGAGGAGGAACTGCGCGAGCTTCCAGGCGGCCGACGGGTTCTTCGCCGTGCGTGGGACGACCAGCCCGGTGCCGCCGAGATAGCTGCCCGGCTGCTTCGAGTACGGCGCCGGGGCGACACCCCACTTGCCCGACTGCTTTTTGGCCCCGTCCTTGAGCACGCCCATCATGTACGGCCCGTTGACGAACATGCCGATCCGCCCGTCGTTGATCCCGGGCAACCCCGTCGAGTCACCTTGGCTCGGCCCCCAGTAGATGCCGCCCCCCGAGGTCAGCAGGCTCTTCATGTAGTCGAGCGCCGCGACGCCCGCGGGGGAGTCGAACGCGGCCGCCTTGCCGGTGCCGTCGAGGATCTGCCCCCCGTTCTGCAGCAGCAGTTGGGCGTAGTGGAAGGTGTCCGGCAGGACCTGGAAGGCGTACTTGTCCGCCTTCCCGTCGCCGTTGGTGTCCTCGGCCATCGCCTTCGCGACGTCGCGGAGCTGGTCCCAGGTCTTCGGCACCGTGAGGTGCTTCTGCTTCAGGACGTCCTTGCGGTAGTAGAGCGCGTACGCGTCGAAGTCGTAGAGCGCCGCCACGTAGTGGTCGTCGTAGGTCATCGCCGAGAGGGCACCCTCGGAGTACTGGTCCTCGATCGGCTTGCCGTTGATGGTGCCGCCGGAGATCGTGCTCAGGTCGGAGAGCACGCCGTTGGCGGCGTACGTCGGGATCCAGGTCATGTCGATGGTGGCGAGGTCGGGCGCTTCCCCGGAGGAAGCGGCCACCGAGAACTTGTCCTGCATGGTGTCGTAGTCATAGGCCTGGTAGTCGACCTTGATCGTCGGGTTGGCCTTCTCGAAGGCCTCCAGCGCGGGCTTCAGCGGAGTGGCTGACCCGTAGTAGTCCCAGACCGTCACGGTGCCGGAGGCTTTGTCGGCGGCGCGTGACGGCTGGTCCGAGGAGCTGGTGCCGAGGAGCGAGCAGGATGCGAGCAGCACCGAGCCGGTGGCGGCGGCGACGACGGTCCGGAGCAGGCGGGGTGAGGTCATGGACGGGTCAGCCTCTCGGGTTTCGGTTCTGGTCGTGGAGGACGCGGAGATGTCCGCCCCGGCGTACTTCGAGGTGGTAGCGGGCCCGATCGCCGCGGACGATGCTGCGGCAGAACTCCACGGGTCGGCCGTCGACGCTGTAGGACACCAGGGTCAGCACGAGCACCGGTGAGTGTGCGTCCTGGCCGAGGAGCTCTGCGATCCGCGGCTCCGGGAGGGCGGGCTCGATCGTCTCGTCACCCCGCTCGAGGACCACGCCGTACTGACCGACCAGCAGGTCGTAGAGGGACGCGTGGGCGAGGTCGTGCTCGAGCAGCCCCGGGAACAGGTGGGCGGGGAGCCGCACCTGCTCGACCATCAGCGGCTCACCTCCGGCCAACCTGACCCGCTCGATCGCGTAGACCGCCGTGCCGACCCGGATGCCGAACGCCTCCGCGGTGGCCGGCGTGGCCTCCTCCAGCCGGGCGTCGGTGACGGTGGTGCGCGGGTCGAGGCCTCGCGCGTTCATCTCGTCGGTGAAGCTGGAGAGCGACGCGAGCTCGCGGTCCACCGGTTGACTGGTCGCGAACGTTCCCTTCCCGCGGATGCGCACGATCCGGCGCTCCCGCACCAGCTTCTCCAAGGCCCGGCGCACCGTGATCAGGCTGCAGCCGAAGTCGGCCGCCAGCTCCCGCTCGGTCGGGAGCCGGTCGCCCGGGGCCCACCGCCCGGTGGTGAGGTCGGAGCTCAGGGCGGCGTAGACCTGCTGGTGGAGCGGCACGTAGCCCGACGCCAGGGGACGACCAGGGCCGTTCCCGGCGACCTCCGAGAACTCCTCGCGTGGCACTCTCTGCGCTCCCTCGTTCATAAAAGTCATATGCTTATGATGAAGTATGCAATCCGCCCCTCAGGCTGTCAACGACACGCGTGACCGGACCTACGCGGTGCTCGACATCGGCGGCACCTGGACCAGGGCTGCGCTGTGGCACGAGGGCCGCCTGGGCCCGGTGCTCAGGGAGCCGACGCCCCGGGACGGCGTGGTCGGCGCGCTCGCGCGCTCGATCAGGGAGCTCGGAGGGTCCCCCGCGCGGGTCGGGGTCAGCGCGACGGGTCCCGTCGATCCCGTCCACGGCCGCCTCGGTCGGGTGCCGAACGCGGCGTGGCTCTCGGACCTCGACCTGCGGGGCGGTCTCGCCGCGGAGCTCGGCCTGGACGTCGTCGTCGACCGGGACACCAACGCCGCGCTGCTGGCCGAACACGCCTTCGGGGCCGGGCGAGGGTGCGGGCACGCGGTCTATCTGACGTTGTCGACGGGTGTCGGGGGTGCCGTCCTGGAGCAGGGGCGGCTGCTCCGTGGGCACCGCGGGCTGGCCGGGGAGCTGGGCCATCTCGTGGTCCAGGAGGGCGGTCCGGAGTGCGGGTGCGGCCGCCGGGGGTGCTTGGAGGCACTGGCCTCGGGTGATGGACTGGCGCGCCGGGCGACGGCCCACGCCGAGGCGCACCCCGGGTCCACCCTGGGGCGGCGGCTGGCCACGGTGCGCTCGCGCGAGGGCCGGGCCCTCACGGGGCGCGACGTGGCCGACGTGGCCGAGGACGAGTCAGGCGACGGCCCGGCGACTCGACTGCTCGATGCGGCTCGGACCGCCTTCGCGACGGCCGTCGTCAACGTGGTCAACGGCTGGGACCCCGAGCGCGTGATCGTGGGGGGAAGCATCGCGCGGGCGTTTCCTGCCTGGTTGGCCGAGGCTGGTCGTCGGGTGGCGGAGGAGGGCCTGGTGCCGCCGCACGGCCCGTTGGTGGTCGCCGCCGAGCTCGGAGGGGACGCCGAGCTGCTCGGGGCGGGAATGTCGGCGGATTCGTGATCTCCCCTTGCGCGATAAGACATAAAGATATAAGTAAATAGTCCTCACCCCGAGGAGCCATCATGATCCGTCGTCTACTGCTCGTCGCCGTCGTCCTGCCGCTGCTGCTGACCGGCCTGTCCTTGCACCCCAACGGCGCGGGCCGCGGCGGCACGCTCACGCTGACCTTCTACGACGCCAACGGCACCCTGCTCACGGCGGCACAGGTGCACACGATCGCGAAGGGACCCGGCACCGGACAGAACGCCGGCTACGACGCCGATGCGTTCGTCGACCCGGCCACCCTCGAGATGGTCGGCGGTCCCAACCCGCTGGGCAGTGGGCTGTCGGCGGCCCTGCCGAGCAGCCCGGCGGCCGTCGACCTGGCGATGAACTGGCCGGCGAGCACGGCGAACGGCTACTCGATGGTGGTGCTGGACAACGGCGGAGCCGGCTTCTCCACAGGTGGCACCGTGAACTTCACGTTCGCTGCCGCCAACGACGCCAAGCGCCGGCTCGATGCCGCCCTCGCCGCCCGGACCAGCCCGACGTACAGCCACTCGGCCGCGTTCGACGCGGCCTACGACGCGGCCGTGGGCTACCTTGCGCTCGCCAACGCCGCCGGCGCCAGCGAGAGCACCAAGGGGAAGAACGGGAGCCTCGCCCTCGACCGGCTCGACGTGGCCACGCAGCTGATGCTCAAGGAGTACGGGACCGCCTTCGCCAGCGCCAACACCGCGGTGGCGGATCGCTGGTTGGGCTACACGATCGACGAGTCGAAGGCCACGGGGACCAAGTACAAGACGCCGGTGGACACCGCTCAGGCGATCACCACCGCCATCCCCGCGACGGAGACCGGGTGGGTGAGGTTCGTGCTCGATCCCACCGTGACGACCTCGACCTACGCCAACGAGATCAGCTATGCCCACGCGCACGGGCTGAAGGTCATGGTCGAGCCGGTCGACTCCGCCTACTGCGACGCCTCGTCGCCCACGCCCGGGTTCACCTGCTCGCTGAGCGCCTACCACCAGGCTTTCGTCAACGCCACCACGCAGCTCACCGGCACTGCCGCTCCCGACGCCTACGAGGTGGGCAACGAGGTCAACGGCGACTGGCTGCTGTCCAGCGGCACGAACACCCCTGCCGCCAGGGTCGCCGACGCCGCGGCGTGGGTGACCGCGAACGCCCCGGGGGCGGGACGCGTGCTCACCCTGTTCTGGCAGCTCAACACGGCAGGCGCGGCCGGAACCAGCGTGTTCAACTGGTCGCGGGCCAACCTTCCTGCCACGGTCCGAGCGGACCTCGACACGGTGCTGCTCTCGACCTACGTCGAACAGGCGCCGCTCGGTCTCGGCTTCGACGAGGTGATGACCCAGCTGCGGACGGAGTTCACCGGCAAGACGATCGGGATCGGGGAGCTCGGCTACTGGATCCAGGGCCAGCGCTACTGGTGGGCCTACTCCAACATCGCCTCCAGCAGCGCTCCGACCGTGGCGGACCTGCAGCCCGTCGCCGACCAGTACTACCGCGCCTCGCTCGGCTACCAGGGAAGCGTCGGTGGCGGCTTCTGGTGGAACTTCCCGTCCCAGGTCGTGCCCAGCACCGCCTTCCAGGGCACCTTCGCGGCGGTCCGCGACAGCCTCGGCTCCGGCTCCGGTGGGGGCGGTGGTGGCGGCGGGGGTGGCGGCAACACGCACGGCGGCACCTGGGCAGGTCGGGCAGTGCTGCCCGCCACGGCGTCCTACAAGGACCTCTACCAGGCCGTCACGGTGTCACCCTCCACCACGGACACCGCCTCGGTGTGGGTCAAGGGCTCGGGCGCGGTCAAGGTCACGGTGTGGGGGAACGCGTCGTGGACCACCTCGTTGGCCACGGTGAAGTGCACGGCGGGCGGGACCTGGTCCCAGTGCACGCTGCCGTCGTTCAGCACCGGTTCGCGGAGCAAGGTCTACCTCGATCTCGAGTCCGCCTACAACGGCGCCGGCACGGTGTACGTCGACGACGTGGTTCTGGGGACCAGCGGCGGCGCCAACCTGGTGACCAACCCCGACTTCGAGTCGGGCGCCACCGGATGGAGCTCCACGGACGCGGCCGTGTGGTCCGTCGTGCAGCCCTGACGGAGCGGGTCCGATCAGGCGTCGACGGGCTGCAGCAGCCCCATGTCGACGTCGCACAGGAACCCGCCGACGGGGGTGTCGGCGGGGATCAGGGG
>NZ_JAWKJQ010000020.1:0-1591 GCF_041393715.1 Nocardioides sp.
TCAGCACGTCGGGCTCGGCGGCCAGCGCCCGGGCGATCGCGACCCGCTGCCGCTCACCGCCGGAGAGCCGGTTGGCCTGGTACTTCAGCATCCGCGGGCCGAGAGCGACCTGGTCGAGCAGCTCGACGACCCGGTCGGTGGCCTCCTTGCCGGACGCCAGGCCGAACAGCTCCATCGGCCGCTTCACGATCTGCTCGATCGTGAGCCGCGGGTTCAGCGAGAGGTAGGGGTTCTGGAAGATGTACTGCAGCCGCTTGCGGTGCACCGCGCTGCGCTGACGGGCGCTGTGGGCCAGCGGCTCGCCCTCGAAGGTGATGGCGCCGGTCCAGTCCTTGTGGAGGCCGCCGATCGAGCGCGAGATGGTGGTCTTGCCGCTGCCGGACTCGCCGACCAGCGCGACCACCTCGGCCTTCGCGAGGTCGAAGGTCACGTTGTGGACGACGTGCTTGCGCCCGTAGAAGACGTCGAGCCCGTCGACGGAGAGGATGACCTCGCGCGCCTTGTCGGGGTCGGAGTCGGGCACCGTGCCGCGGGAGATGTCCCAGTGACCGATCTCCTCGGCGCGGATGCAGCGTACGTCGTGGGCCGGGGCGATCTGGTGCAGCTCGGGCACGGCCTGCGCGCAGGCGTCGACGGCGAACGAGCAGCGGTCGTGGAAGCGGCAGCCGCTCGGCCGGGCGCCGGGCGCGGGCGTGCGGCCGGGGATGCCGGTCAGCGCCCGGGCCTGGCTCAGGTGCGGGATCGAGTCGAGCAGGGCGCGGGTGTAGGGGTGGGCCGGCTCGCGGAACATCTGCTCCTTCGGACCGAGCTCGACGATCTGGCCGGCGTACATCACGGCGACCCGGTCGGCGATGTTGGCGACCACGGCCAGGTCGTGGGTGACGTAGAGCGCGCTGACCCCGTGGGTGCGGCACAGCTGGGCCATCGTGTCGAGCACCATCGCCTGGGTGGTCACATCGAGGCCGGTCGTGGGCTCGTCGAGCACCAGCACCTTGGGCTTCGGCAGGAACGCCATCGCCAGCGCGACGCGCTGCACCTGACCACCGGAGAGCTGGTGGGCATAGCGGCTGAGGAACTCGTCGTCGTTGGGCAGGCCGACCTCGGCCAGGCCGTCGCGGGCGCCCTGCAGGCGCGAGGCGTCGGTGCCGATGCCGCGCAGCGCGAGCAGCTCGACGATCTGCTTGCCGATCCGGATGCTCGGGTTGAGGGCGGAGGCCGGGTCCTGCGGGACGTAGGCGATCTCCTCGCCGCGGATCTGGCGGACCTGCTGCCACGGCAGGTGCAGCACGTCGCGATCCTCGAGGAGCACCTTGCCCGAGGAGATGTGCGCGCCGGCGCGGGAGTAGTTGAGCAGCGACGTGCCGACGGTGGTCTTGCCCGAGCCGGACTCGCCCACCAGGCCGACGACCTCGCCCGGCTTCAGCACCAGGTCGATGTCGTTGACGATGTCGATGTCCTTGCCGGTGATCATCACCCCGAGGTCCTCGACGACGAGGCCGCCGACCTTGCCCTGCGTCGGCTCCTGCTCCATCGTGGCCATCAGCCCTCACCTCGCTGCGCCACCTGGGCGATGCCGTCGGCCATCAGGTTG
>NZ_JAWKJQ010000021.1:0-1591 GCF_041393715.1 Nocardioides sp.
GCTACTTCGAGACCGGACAGCTCGGCGTTGCCACGCGGATGGCGCGGCGCGCGATCAAGGTGGCCGAGGCCAACGCCGCGCCCGAGGCCCAGGCTGCGGCCTACTGGAACGCGAGTGTCTACGAGCGTGCGGCCGGCAGGCTGCAGGCCGCGGTCGACCTCGCCTCACGCGCGCTGACGATCCTCGAGAACGGCAACAGCACCCGCAACCTCGCCAAGCTCCGGACCCAGCTCGCCCATACGCTGCTCAACGACCCGTCGGCCGAGACCCAGGAGATCCGGGATCAACTGGACCTGGCCGGTCGCGAGCTCGACTGGTCCTCGGCCAGCCCGGTCGACCGCGCGAGGCATTCGCTGGTGATGGCTCGGCTGCAGTTGCGCGAGGGCAATCCGACTGCTGCTCTCGACTCGCTGCAGTCCATCCCGGTCGAGGTGTGTCACCAAGATCCAGGGCTGACCGCCGAGGCCCACGTCACGAAGGTCCAGGCGCTGACCGTCATGAGCGAGCCGATCGACGTCGATCTCGAGCAGGCCGCCGACCTTCTCACCCTTCTCGGAACCGATCTGGGCGTGGCTCAACTCTGGTTCAGCCTCGCCGAGGCGGCCGAGGTCGCCGGCCGGACCGGTGCGGCCCTTGCAGCCTTCCGGCAGGCAGCCGTGTGCTTGGGAGCGGCGCGGATGAGGATGCCCTCGGTCGACCGTCCCGCCTTCCGGCTCCCGGCTGCGCAGTAGACCTCCGAACCCCTCGGAGTCAGCAGCAGAGACCGTTGCCGGTCTTGCTCACCCGGAAGCTGGCGGCGTCGGCGGGTCCGGCAGCGATGGTGGACAGGGTCAGGGTGCAGACGGCGGCGACGAAAGCGGCGACGATCCGAGACATGGGGGGCTCCTTAGGTAGGACTGCAGTGGTGGTCAGTTCGATGTGACAGCAGCCAGGCACAACTTGGCAAGTCCTTCAGGCAAACTGTCGGGCGCAACGGTGCACAATGATGCGATGCCGGGGCCCGATTGGGCTACTCCACCGTAGGTTTCGCGGACAGATTTTCTCAATTCGTGACCGGCCGAGCGCCCGAAAGGGGCATATAGCCCTCCCCCATGGGGGTTACTTTCACCCTGAAGAAGCGTCGTGACGACCTTTCGCCCCCGTGACGAAACAGACGTCACGCGGTGGCAAATTCTTGCGAGGTACGGCGTCCCCACCACCACTCGGCCACCACGAGGTTGGGCACCCAGCACCACCACGCCACGGCCGGGTAGGCCACGTCGAGCCCGACGCCGGCGATCGCGGCCAGCGGCAGCTCGAGACGCAGCGTCACGGCCGCGAACGCCAGGGCGAAGGAGCGGACCGCCCAACGCCGGTGGGCCACCGGGTCCCCACCCCGGGCGGCCAGCACCGCCGCCACGGTCGAGACCGTCCACAGGACGCCGAGCACGCCGAAGCCGGTGCCGGCCACCGGGCCGGCCTGCGTCCCGACCGCTGCCGCTGTCCCGGAGACGCCGCCCGCGACGGCCGCGACGGCGTACCCCCGGCCGAGCCACCGATGCCACCGGACCCGCCGCCGGAGGGCCGGCCACAGCTGCCAGGGCAGCAGCAG
>NZ_JAWKJQ010000022.1:0-5223 GCF_041393715.1 Nocardioides sp.
GGTCCGCCAGACCAGCGCCTGGCACTCGTCGACGCCGTCCCAGCCGTCGCTCGGCATCGCCCGCCCGGCACCCAGCAGGGCCTCGACCTGCCAGCCGCGCTGAACGCCGTGGTCAACGTTCGAGACGAGAGCGGGCCACCAGGTGCTGGCCTGGATGCTCGCGGCGCGCTCGGGACCGAACAGCTCTACGAGTCGCGGAGTCCACTCGGTGGTGACGCTCTCGCCGTGGGAACCGTCACCGATCTGCGCGGCGACGGCCGGGGTCAGCTGACGGGCCATGCGCCACCACACGGCCGCCGCGGCGTGCTCGTCGGGCAGCGGGCCCGCCGGGTGGTCCGCGGTGGTGGCGGTGCGCAGCAGCTCGTGGGCGGTGATGCCGGCGCGGGACATCGCGGCGAGACGCTCGGCCAGCAGCGGGGTGAACTCGTCGTCGCGGACCTGCGGCGCCAGCGAGTAGAGCAGCTGGCGCCATTCCTTGAGCGCCGGGGTGTGGTCTCCGGTGACGGACTTGTTGAGGCGCCGCTGCCAGGTCGCGGAGATCTTCTGCAGCTGCGGCGCACCGGTCGGTCGCCGGTCGTCGCCGGGGACCTGCATGGCAGCTCGCCAGACCTCGACGTCGGCGATGGCGGTCGTCTCGGGGCGGATGCCGTTCTGGGCCCACACCGGCAGCACGCCCTTGTCGGCCTGGTCGGTCGCGCGGCTGCTCACCTGGTCGGCGAGCTCGCCGACCAGGTGAGCACGCTGGGCGAGGTAGGCGCCCCAGTGCGGGTCCTCGGCCAGTCGGGCCGGGACCGCAGGCATCCAGGGCAGCGGTCCGGCGCCGGCGGTGCGCAGCCCGGAGGCGTCCAGGCGCCAGTCGAGGACCGCGGCGCGGTCGTGCGCGGTCTCCAGCTCGCGGTCGCTGGCGGCTGCCCGGAGCGCGTCGACGGGGTTCTCTCCGGCTGCGCCGATCAGTAGAAGGTGGGCCCGCAGGGTCGGCCAGGCAGCCTCGTCGGAGAGCCCGGGAACGAGGGTCTCGACCGCGGTGTCCAGCTCGTCGACGATGCTGAGCGCGGTGCCGTCTGCGCTGGTGGTGGTCTCGTGGCGCAGCAGGTCCTCGGCGGCGACGTAGAGGCCGTCGAGGTAGCGCTGAGCGGCCTCCCCGAGTCGGGTGGCCGGGTCGCCCTGCTCGCGGATCAGGCTGGTCGCGGACCGCTGGGCGTCGTCGCGGGCCAGCATCGACTCGAGAATGTCGGTGGGCGTGAGCGGCCGGACGAGCGTCGGGTGGATCACCGAGTGCGGGTCCCCGTCGCCCACGACCTCGAGGTAGACGTGGTTGGCCTGGGCGCCGCGGGTCATCATCGTGTAGAGCTGCTGACGCGACTCAGTGCCTGTGGCCAGGCCGTGCATCGTGTCGGCGGTGACGCCCTGGGCGGTGTGGACGGTGCACGCGTAGCCGAGTTCGGTGGCCGTGGCGACGTAGTCGGCGGGCAGCCGCACGGTGCGGCCGTGCTGGGTGTGCTGGACGGTCAGGTCGCCGCTGTCGTGGATCTCCAGGACGGTCCAGCGGTCGCCGTTCTTGACCCAGTCGGTCGCCGAGGTGCGCAGCCGGCGGTCGTTGGTGCGGGTGATGATCAGTTCGCCGATCGAGGCCTCGTTGCCGTCGGCGAGCCGGCGAACCGGGCCGGCGGCTGCGACGTCGGCCGGGTCGATCCCGTCCAGGCGGTGGGCGCGGGCCTGCTGGTTCAGTTCGCTGACCAGGTCGCGGGTCGGGGCGAGCATGATCGAGTCCAGCCCGGCGGCGCGGTCGGCCTGCCAGGCTGCGAAGACGTCCTCGGTCATGGTGGCCAGGTCGCCGACGTGGACCCGGTCGCGGTCGAGATAGAAGCCGAGCGCCTCGGTCTTGCCCTCACGTAGCGCGAGCGAGGCGGCGCCCTCGGCGGGGTCCTTGAAACGGACGAGCTCGGTCAGCTGCAGCGCGCCATGGGTGGCCTGGATGTCGCGCAGGACGCCGCCGGCGCCGATCGCGGAGAGCTGCTGGTCGTCGCCGATCAGCCGGACGCTGCCGCCGCGCTCGAGGATGTAGGACACCGCGGCGTCCAGCGAGAGGGTGTCGGCCATCCCGGCCTCGTCGATGACCACGAGGGTGCCCGAGTCGATGCCAGCGACCCAGCCCGGCATCGCGGCGCCGGACTCTCGGGCCTCCAGGAGCGAGTGGGTCAGCTTGGCCAGCGTGTCCGTCTGGGTGTCGATCTGCGAGCCCATGGATGACCTCAGGGCGTCGGCGGCGGCGGCCGACGGCGCCAGGCCAATGATCGTGCCCCCGCCATCAGTCCAGGCGCTGGCCAGCGCGCGCATCGCGGTGGTCTTGCCCGAGCCGGCCGGCGCGATGGCTAGCTGTAGCCGGGCGCCGGAGGTGGCCATCTCCCGCACGAGCGTGGCCTGTCCGGCGTTGAGGGTGATGCCGTTCGCGGTCGACTCCAGCAACGCCAGCTCGACCGAGGACTCCTCGACGGCGGACCCGTCGTGGCGGCCGGCGGCGCCGACCAGGCGCTGCTCGGCTTCCAGCACCTTGCCCGAGGTGAACAGGTGGACGCCACCAACGGTGTAGACCGAGGAGCCGTCGACGCGGCGCAGTTCGTCCGGTTCAGCGATCGAGTCGAGCGGCTGGGTGATGCGGACGGACCGGCCATCGAGCACGTCTTCCACGAGCATCGAGACCAGCTGATCGACCTGGTCGGACGGCACGCTCACGGCTCGGACTTGGCGCTGTGCTTCGGCGTAGACGTGCCAGTACTGCCAGGTGGACCGGGCGCCTTCCATCGTCGCGACGATCCGTTCGGTCGTCTTGGTGAACCACGAGGAGTCCGCCTGCGGCGCCGGGGATCCCTTCGGGTTCAGCGCCGCGTGGATCATCTGGTCGATGTGCTGCGGGGTGCCGAGAACCTCGAGAGCTTCGCGGCGCCACGCCTGACGCTGCTCGGAGAGGGTGCGTGGCTCGTGCTTCGCCTCGCGGGTCTCCAGGGTCGCCTGCTGGGACAGCTGGATGGTTTCCACCGGGGTGGGGGGCCGGCCATGGGTGGACTGGAACGCCGCGGCCAGCTCCTTGCGGCGCTCCTCCACGCTGGCGCGGCGCTTGGAGAAGCGGGTGTTCAGCTGTGCGTCGACGCCGACGAGCTCGCGGATGGGACGCTTACGGGCGTCCTCGTTCGGGCGCTCATCGAACCGGACTCCGAGGGCCTCGGTGAGGTGCCGTTCGAGCGCGGTGTTGTAGGTCTCGGAGGCGGACACCTTGGCCTTGAACATGAGCCGGCCGTCGATGGCCAGCCACTTGCCGTCGAGCGTCTGGACCTTGTTCGCCACGGCAACGTGGGTGTGCAGGTCGGGGTCGCCGGCGCGGGAGTCGCGGTGGGTGAACGCGGTGGCGACCAGGCCGCGGACGTTGACCTGGCGGACACCGTTGGTGCCCTCGCGCGTGAACAGGGCCTTCTGCTCGATGAAGTCCAGGGCGTCCTTGATCGCAGCCTGGTGGCAGCGCTCGATCACCGCGGCGTCTTCGGGTCGGCGATCGCCCACAGCACCGAGACGCTCTTCACCGCGAGAAGGTCAGGTCGTAGCCGGCCACCGCGTTGGTCTTGGGGCGGAGTGTTTGGCGATCGTGGCGGCCAGCTCGCGGGCATCAGTCGGTTCGCGGCCGTGCTCGTCGCGGAAGAACTCCGCGGCCACCTCGGTGCGGACCCCTGCCCGCTCAGCCGCGGGCACCGGCCAGTCCCCGGGGAGCCCGGCGGCCTCGTTGAGGGCGGCGATGCGCTTGGCGACCTCGATCCGGAACGGGCTGATGTCGTTGTCGTAGACCTTGTACGGGGTGCCGAGGCGGGCCGCGGCCTTGTAGTCGGCCTTGGTTGGCCGATCGGCCTCGTCGCGGCCGATGCGAAGGTCCAGCTGCTTGGTCCGCTGGGTGGCCAACGGTGGTGGCCGGAGCCGAACAGGCTCTGCATGTGGTCGGCGGTGACGATGTCGCCGGCCTCCAATCCAGCGATGCCCTCGTCCCCAACTCCAAGGCCCGAGCCGACCCACACACCGGGGGTCTCGCCCTTCGCGGTGTAGTAGCTCGACAGGCCGGTGTGGCCCTTGTCGGTGGCGTCCATCGCTGCGACCTGGCGGGTCAGGTAGTCGTACCCCGACCCGGCCGTCAGCTTGTGGAGGCTCATCGTCACGGTCACCTACGTGCGCGCGGGCGCGTCGGGCGATCACTTGGGCGCGGATTTCTGGTGTGTTCTTTCTATTCGGCGAACCGAGAATGCACTAGGTGTGTGGCACTTCGTTGGTCGCGGGAAATCGGGGGGACGCTGAGGGGCGTCGGTGACGGCTGGGGCGTTGGGTTCGGATCGGCTGGACTGGTCGGTTGGGCTGGATGGGGCGGGGGGAGTGGGTCTGAAGGTTTCTGCGGCTGGGTGATCGCTCGGGGTCGGAGAAATGTCGTAGGTGACTGTCAGAGTCCATGTCGACACGAGTGAGGACCGGATGAGTCAGCAGACGATCAAGCAGCAGGCGCGGCGGACGGCGCGGGAGATGGCCGAGAAGCGGCGGCGCGAGCGCGAGGAGCGGGAGCGTCGGGTGGTCGACCTGGCCGAGCGGGTCATGGTCGCTATCGGTGAGCGCGACGCGGCGGTGGCTGAGACCGAGAAGCGGGCCGGTGAGGCGCTGCGTGAGTTGACCGAGGGTGAGGGCCTGTCCCTGAGCGAGGCCGTCGAGTGGTGCGGCGAGACGGTGACGGTGCGGGAGGCGACGCGGCTGCGGCGGCTCGCCGCTGAGCCGGAGACCGGCGAGCAGGGCGGCGACGGTGCGGCGGAACTGGCGACCGCTGGGAGTGGGGGAGCGGGTGCCGGTTCGTCGGCTGGATGACGCCGGCCTCGCGGCGGTCGCGGCAGCGATCGCGGACCCGGCGGTGCTCACGCGCTACCGGGCGAAGGTCGCCACCGTGCCGGGCAGTGAGTGCCTGTGGTGGACCGGGGCCGTGGCCGGTCGGTCCGAGCGCGAGCGCACGGACGGCGGCGGCCACGGTCGGTTCTGGTATGCGCCGGGGCGGGTGATCATCGCCCACCGGTTCGCGTACGCGGTGATGCACGGCGTGGACGCGCTCGACCAGGCGCGGCTGCTCGGGCACCGGTGTCACAACCCACTGTGCCAGCGGATCGCGCCGGATCATGTCGTGGTGTCGAGCGCGGCGCAGAATCGTCGGGA
>NZ_JAWKJQ010000023.1:0-1575 GCF_041393715.1 Nocardioides sp.
CGAGCACCCCCAGCCGGGCAGCGTGTCGGATCTGTTCGACCGCGACCTGATCCAGGCCGAGGAGGAACTGCACCAGCGGCTGGCCAAGGCGTCCACCATGCGGCCCGTCGTCCATCCGACGCTGGCGGACCGCGAGCGTCGCGGGCGGGTGGCGCGAGCGGAGGTCCCGCGCAGTGAGCTCGGCGCGTGGCTGCCGGCGGCGGACCGCCCGGACCCGGTGGCCCTGCTCATGGGCCAGGAGGAGTCCCGGGTTCAGGACCTGGTGCCGCTGCGGCACGCCCGGATGGCGGTCAGCCCGTTCGCGTTCTACCGCGGGTCCGCGCTGGTGATGGCCTCGGACCTGGCCTCGCAGCCTCGGACCGCGCTGGACGTGCAGCTGTGCGGGGACGCCCACCTGTCGAACTTCGGCGTCTTCGGGGCCCCCGACCGCACCCTGGTCTTCGACGTGAACGACTTCGACGAGACCCACCCCGGTCCGTTCGAGTGGGACGTCAAGCGGCTGGTGACGTCGTTCCTACTCGCCACCCGTGACTCCGGGCTGTCCGACCGCGTCGGCCAGGAGGCGGCAACCGCCGCCTCGGCCTCGTACCGGACGTCGATGGCCGAGTTCGCGCAGATGCCGGAGATCGACCTGTGGTACGAGCGGCTGGACCTCGCCGGGGTCTACGCGACGATCACCGGCTCAGAGGTGGTCCCGACGTCGAAGGAGCTCGCGAGGCGAGCGCGCCGGATCATCGACACGGCGGCGGAGAAGGCGCGCTCGCGGGACTCCTGGTCCGCGGTGTCCAAGCTCACCGAGGTCGTGGACGGACAGCGCCGCTTCCGCTCGCAGCCCCCGGTGCTGGCCAGGCTCGACCTCGACGATGACGTGGCGGCCCTGTTCCGCCAGCTGTTCCGCGAGTACCGGGCGACCCTGCAGGAGGACCGCCAGGAGCTCCTGAAGCGCTACGAGATCATCGACTTCGGGCACAAGGTGGTCGGGGTCGGCAGTGTCGGGCTGCTCGCGTTCGTGTTCCTGCTGCGGGGCCGCGACGACGAGGACCTGATGGTGCTGCAGGTGAAGCAGGCCCAGTCGTCGGTGCTCGAGGCGTTCACGCGCCCCTCCGTCTACACCCGGCATGGGCGACGGGTCGTCGTCGGGCAGCGCCTCATGCAGGCCGCGAGCGACTCCTTCCTCGGCTGGATCGACGGCCCGCGGGGGCGCAGCTTCTATGTGCGCCAGTTGCGCGACATGAAGTGGTCCCCCGATCCCTCCCGCTTCGACGAGCTGCGCATCCAGCGGTTCGCGGTCGTCACCGGCCGGACCCTGGCGCGCGCGCATGCCCGGGCCGGCGACGCGGTTGCGCTCGCGGCGTACCTGGGGAAGGGGCGTGCCTTCGACAAGGCGATGGTGGCGTTCGGCAAGGCGTACGTGCGGCAGGTCGACGAGGACTACGCCGCGTTCATGGCCGCCATCCGCGACGGGCGGATCACCGCGTACGAGGAGCCGGCCGGCGCGCAGGTCGTCACCGCGGTGGGCACGCTGAGCAACGCCGGGCTGGCCGAGCCCGCGCCACCCGCGACACCGGCGAAGAA
>NZ_JAWKJQ010000024.1:0-2285 GCF_041393715.1 Nocardioides sp.
GTGTCCTCTACGAGAGATCGGAAGGATCGGGTCGGAGCACGACGCTGTGCCGGAAGAACTCTACCCCCGCTCGGGTCGCCGCACCGCATCCGTCCGCGGGAGCCGGGACGCAGGGCGACCCGGGCGACCGGCGCCGCAGCCCGAGAGCGCGGAGCCGGCCGCCGAGGGCGTGGTCAGCCGACTTTGACCGCCGACACGAACGCGGTCCCGGTGAGCTTGCCCGAGTCGGCGGAGCCCTGGTCGTCGGCGTAGCCGAAGCCGATCACCTTGACGGTCATCTCGGCGTCGACGGTGACCGTGCGGGTGGTGTTGCAGGTGGCCTCGCGGTCCTTGAGCGTCGAGATCAGCCCGGTGAAGCAGGTGCCGAAGTCGGCTCCCCAGGTGCTGCCGTCGACGCCGCGGATCGCCAGCTGCATGCGCGTGCCGCCGGAGGTGGCCTCGGTGCTGATGAAGAACCCGTCGGACGAGACGAGGTAGGTGCCCGGCTCGAGGGTGAAGCTGCCGAGCTCGGTGGAGCGGCTCGCGAAGCTGCCACCGATGTTGACGATCGGCGTCGTGGTGGTCGTCAGCGCGACGGCCGAGGAGCCGAGAACGTCCGCGTGCTTCAGCCGGTCCTTGGTCGGGCCGTTGATCTTGCTCCAGCCGACGGTGCCGGGTGCGAGCTCGGACTTCTTGACGCTGTTGGGCGCCAGGTCGACGGCCCGCAGGCTGTTGTTCTCGACGTCGCTGGAGTTGATCAGTCGATCGGCGACCGCACCTCCCGCGGAGACGGCCACCAGGGCGACCGCGGCGGCGAGGGCGAGACCGATCTTCTTCGTGCTGGACAACATGTGTGCCTTTCGATTCCGGGTGACGGGCGATCCGCGCCCGGTCCGAGGCGGCCCCGGTCGCACCGAGACGCGCACCCGGGATTGTCCGGACACGGCCTCCACGACTATCACGTCACGCCGACACAGACGGGAACGCCACCGACCCGCGCGGGTCGGTGGCGTGGGCAGTGCGGCGGCCCGGACCGGCCCGGCGGGCCCCCACGGAGCCGGCCCGCAGCGGTGGACGCTGCCGGGCCGGCCCGCGAGTGCCTCAGCCGGGCCGACGGGTCACTGGGACTGGGTGTAGGTCTGCTCGACCGGCACCTCGAGGCCAGACACGCACAGCGCCCAGACCTTGGCCTTGGCCGGAGCCTTGTCGGAGGTCATGCCGGCGTTGCCGCCGAACTGCACCACCCAGCCGTCGAGGCGGTCGGGGCGCGGCGAGTTGGTCGACCAGTCCATCCGACCCGGGAACGACGACGACACCGGGGTGTTGCGACCGTTGGCGGCGTTGATCTCCTCCTGGGTGTCGCCGATGCCGGTGACCTGCACGCCGCCCGAGATCGCGACATCGGTCTCGGCCTTGCAGGCGACCGTGGCGATGGCGCCCGCGTTGGTGTCGCCGACGTCGTAGAACGCAACGGAGTAGTAGGCGCCCTTGAGCACCGGGGCCTTGCCCGCGAGGCCCTTGATCCGCGCCTTGGTCGGCTGGTTCAGCTTCTGCCAGCCGACCGTGCCCGGCGCGAGCTCGGACTTCTTGACGCTGTTGGGCGCCAGGTCGACGGCCTGCAGGCTGTTGTTCTCCACGTCGGCGGAGGTGATCAGTCGACCCGCGACCGCACCTCCGGTCGAGGCGGCGACGAGGGCGACCGCCGCCGCGAGAGCGAGGCCGGCCTTCTTGGTGTGGGACTTCATGGATACCTTTCTGGTCCTGAGAGGGCGGCCGGGAGGTCCGAGCGCCCACCTGGGTGCGCCACCTCCGGACATCCGGTCTGGGGCGCGATCGCCACACCTATCACGGCGCCTCGACCGTGACCCAAATGTCACCTGGCAGAGCGAAAACGTCGGCCCGGTCGCCCGGGTCCCGGTCCGCCGGGGCCGGCCGACCGACGTCAGGCGAAGAGTGTGGAGCCGAGGAAGTCCTCGGGCCCGGCCACCCCGGGGGGCACCGCGAAGACGGCCGAGCTGGTGAACCGGAGGTACTCCATCAGGGCGTCCTGCTTGGCCATCGCCTGCTGCACCGGGAGGAACTGGGTCTCCGGGTCCCGCACGAAGGCCAGGAAGAACAGGCCGGCGTCGAGCCCGCCGAGGGCGTTGCTCCCGTCGACGAAGTTGTAGCCCCGCCGCAGCATCCGGGCACCGTGGTGGGCCTCGGGGTGGACGACGGCCACGTGCGAGTCGGCCGGGATGACCGGGCCGTCGCTGCCGGCCATCTCGAAGTCGGGGTCGGTGAACTCGCCGCCGCCCGAGAGCGGC
>NZ_JAWKJQ010000025.1:0-2043 GCF_041393715.1 Nocardioides sp.
GAGGGTCGGCTGGACGCCGTCCGGGACCTGGTCACGGTCGGTCGGTGAGCGACGCCCACGTGGTTCTCGGCGCCGTCGCGGTCGCCGTGGCGGCCTGGCTCGGAGCATCGCTGCCAACCCCGGTCGTGGCCGCCGCGGTCGTGATGGCGGTGCTGCGCCGCCGTCCGTTGACGGTGCTCGTCGCCCTGGTGGCCGTGGCGGGACTGCGCTCGGGCGACGCCCGCTCGGCGCTCGAGTCGCCGTTGCCCGCCCGGGTGGCGGGAACGGCGCAGTTGGTGTCGGACCCCCGTCCCGGCGACCACGGCAGCACGGTCGAGCTGCGCGTCGCCGGCCGTCGGTACCAGGCCCAGGTCGATCGGAGCGACGAGTGGGTCCTGCGCCCCCTGCTCAGCGGTGAGCACGTCGAGGTGGTGGGCCGGCCCCGCCCGTTCCGCGGCGCGCCGGTGGGGTGGCAGCGGTCCCGTCACCTGGCCGGGCGCCTGGTCGTCACGCACATCGAACGGGGACCGCCCGCCGCGCCGTGGTTCGCTCTGGCCAACGCCGTGCACCGTCGGTTGGCCGCCGGGGTGGGGTCCTTCGACGAGCGGGCCCGTTCGCTGTACCTCGGCCTGGTCGTCGGCGACGACCGCGCCCAGGACGATCTGGCGCGCTTCCGGTTCCAGGCGACCGGACTGGGCCACCTCCTGGCGGTCAGCGGTCAGAACGTGGCGTTCGTCCTGCTGCTGGTCCGCCCGGTGGCGTCGAGGGTCCCGCTCAGGGTCCGATGGATCCTCGGGGCCGGGGCGTTGGTCGCGTTCGTGCTGGTGACCAGGGCCGAGGCGTCGGTCCTGCGCGCAGCGGCCATGGCACTGGTGGCGCTGCTCGCCGCGACCTCGGGTCGGGTCACCTCGGGGGCCCGGATGCTCGCCCTGGCCGTGGGTGCCCTGGTGCTGGTCGACCCGCTGGTGGTGTCGGGACTGGGGTTCCAGCTGTCGGTGGCCGCGACGGTGGGTCTGCTGGTCGGCGTCGGACCGTTGGTCGAGCGGGTGCGGGGGCCACGCTGGTTCTCCGAGGCGGTCGCCACCACCGTCAGCGCCCAGCTGGCGACGGCTCCGCTGCTGATGGGGCTCAACGGAGGCGTGCCGTCGGTGGCGACGCTGACCAACGTCCTCGCCGTTCCCGCCGCCGGGGCGGTCATGGTCCTCGGGCTCACGGCCGGGGTCGTCGCCGGCTTCGTCGTCGATCCCGCCGCCGCGGTGCTCACCGCTCCGGCCCGCCTGCTCGTCGGCTGGATCGACGGGGTCGCCGAGGTCGGATCGCACTCGCCGTTGCCGCTGCTCGGACCGCTGCGACTCGCGGCGCTGATCGTCGCCGCGGTGCTGGCGGCGCGGCGGCGGGGCCCGACCACGTCCGCGGTCACGTGGGCGCGGGCGGTCGCGGCCGTCGTGTTGGTCGCGGTGGCGTTGTGGCCCGTCCGGGCACCGTCGAGCGCGACCCGGGTCTCTCCGGGAGTGCTCGTCGGTGACACCGTCTGCGGGCGCACCGTGCAGCTCGAGGGGAACCCGGACGTGTCCGACACCCTGGCGGCGCTGCAGCGTGCCGGGGTGATCCACGCGGACGTGGTCGTGGGTGTCTCCGCCCGGGCGGTGGTGCCGGTCGCCACCCAGCTCCGAGCAGACGTGGCCATCGGGGACGATCGGGGGTGCCGTGTAGCTTGAGCGCCCGTGGAGCCGCAGGTCGTCACCGAGTCCGCCTACGAGGCCCTCCACCCGCCGGTACGCGAGGCGAACCGCTCGGCGTCGCTCCGGGAGCGACTGGCCGAGGTCCGTCGACTGGCAGCCGAGGGGACGCCCGTGGCGCTTCACCTCGACCCCGCCGACGGCCCGGCCGTCTCGGTAGCCACGGCCGCGGTCGAGGCCGGAGCCAGCGTCCTGGTGCTCCCCGGCCCCGCGTCCGAGGAGGATGCCGCGCCGGTCGCGCTCGAGCGTGAGGTGCGTCGGGCGGCCGACGTGACCGCCGCCCTCGTCGCCGCACGTGGAGCGGTCCGATGAGCGGCGAGATCCA
>NZ_JAWKJQ010000026.1:0-1511 GCF_041393715.1 Nocardioides sp.
AACACGATCTGGGTGACGTCCGGAAACGCCGACTCGAACTCGAGGATGTTGCGCAGGTCGGCGCCTCGGAACGCGTAGATCGACTGGTCGGAGTCGCCGACGACGCACACGTTGTGGTGGGCGCCGGCCAGCAGGATCACCAGCTCGTTCTGCACCCGGTTGGTGTCCTGGTACTCGTCGACCATCAGGTACCGGAACCGGCGCTGGTAGCTCTCGAGCACGTCGCTCTCGGTGCGCAACAGCTCGACGGTGACCCCGAGCAGGTCGTCGAAGTCCATGGCCCCGGCCGCCCGCAGGCGGGCCTGGTACTCGGCGTAGACATCGGCCACCTTGCGCTCGATGATGTGGCCCGCCTCGTCGGCCAACTGCTCGGGGGTGCGCAGCTCGTTCTTGGCCAGCGAGATCTGCCCCTGCACCGACCGGGCGGGCAGGCGCTTCGTGTCGATGTTGAGGTCGCGCAGGACGTACCCGACGAGCCGGGTGGCGTCCGACTGGTCGTAGATCGTGAACGAGCTGGGGTAGCCGAGGCGGTGGCCGTCGCGGCGCAGGATGCGCACACACGCCGAGTGGAAGGTGGACACCCACATCTTCTGGGCCACCGGCCCGACCAGCGTGCCCACCCGGTGACGCATCTCGTCGGCGGCCTTGTTGGTGAACGTGATCGCCAGGATCTCGAACGGCGAGACGTCATCCTGCTCGATCAGCCGGGCGATGCGGTGGGTGAGCACCCGGGTCTTGCCCGAACCGGCGCCGGCGACCACCAGCAGGGGGCCCTCGCCGTGCAGCACCGCCTCACGTTGGGCGGGGTTGAGGCCGTCGAGGAGCTGGGGAGACATGACGGCCCATCCTACGGCCCCGGGGTGACGCCGCCCCGAGCCCGGATCCGGGGTCGACGATCAGATGCGCACGGCGATCGGCGTGCCGTTGAAGCGGTAGATCGAGGCCACCTTCACCACGTCGCCGGTGCTGGGCGCATGCACGTACTGCCCGCCGCCGATGTAGATGCCGATGTGGTGCACCGGGGAGCCGTAGGCCACCAGGTCACCGGGGACCAGCTCGCCGACGGAGATCCGGCGGCCCATCGCCACCTGCATGCGCGACGAGTGCGGGATGCCGGTTCGGCCGGCCTGGGCGTAGGCCCACAACACCAGCCCCGAGCAGTCGAACCCGGTCGAGGGGCTCTCGCCTCCCCATCGGTACGGCGTGCCTCGCATCGAGAGCGCTGCGGCGACGGCCCGCTCACCCTGGGAGGACGGGGCCGGGGCTGCCGGGGTGGGGGCGGGTGCCACCGGCGCCGGAGCGGCGGTCGTCGGGGCCGCGGTGGTGCGTGGGGCCTGGGCGGCGGGCGCCGCCGTGGCCGGAGCCGCCGCCGAAGAGCGGCCGGACCCGGTGGCGGTCGTCGGGGCGGACGTCGACCTGCTCGACGAGGTGGTGGCGGAGGACGACGAGCCGGCGCGCTCGGAGTCCGCCGAGGACGACTCGGCGTCCGAGGCGGCCTCGGCGTCCTCCCG
>NZ_JAWKJQ010000027.1:0-1559 GCF_041393715.1 Nocardioides sp.
GTCGAACCGGTCACCGATCCGCTCGGCGACCTGATCGGGCGGTTCGCCCGCACCCACGGACCGTTCACCACCGCGGAGGCCGCGGAGCGGTTCGGTCTCGGCGCCGCCGTCGTGCAGGACATCCTGCGTCGCCTGACCGACGAGAAACGCGTCACGACAGGAGAATTCCGGCCCGGCGCGACGGGAGCGGAGTGGTGCGACACGGAGGTGCTGCGGCGACTGCGGCGCCGATCCCTGGCCGCGGCGCGACAGGAGGTGGAACCGGTCAGCACCGCGACCCTCGGCCGTTTCCTGCCCGCGTGGCACAGCATCGGCGGCGGGTTGCGCGGCATCGACGGCGTCGCGGCCGTCGTCGACCAGCTCGCCGGGTTCCCGGTGCCGGCCAGTGCCCTCGAGCCGCTCGTGCTCGCGCCCCGGGTGCGGGACTACTCCCCCACGATGCTCGACGAATTGACCGCGACCGGGGAGGTGCTGTGGTCGGGGGCCGGCTCGATCTCGGGCAAGGACGGCTGGGTGTGCCTGCACCCGGCCGACGCCGCGGCGACCACCCTCGCACCGCCCACCGACATCGAGCTGGGCGACACCCACCGGGCGATCCTCGACGCGCTGGCCGGCGGCGGCGGATTCTTCTTCCGTCAGCTCGCCGACGCGCTGGCCGCGCAGGGCCTCGAGGTCACCGACGCGAGTGCCGCCGCGGCCCTGTGGGATCTGGTGTGGGCGGGACACATCGGCGGCGACACCCTCGCCCCGCTGCGCGCCCTGATCGGCGACACCTCCCGCGCCACACCGGCACACCGCGTCCCGCGCCGGGCGCCGCGTTCGCGCATGTACCGGGCCCGGCCGGTGTTGCCGGCGCGGACCGGGCCGCCGACGGTGGGCGGGCGGTGGGCGCTGCTGCCGGAACCGGAACCGCAGTCGACGGTGCGCGCCCACGCGACCGCCGAGCTGCTGCTCGAACGGTACGGGGTGGTGACGCGAGGGACCGTAGCCGGTGAGTCCGTGCCGGGCGGCTTCGCGCTGATGTACAAGGTGCTCGCCCGTTTCGAGGAATCCGGTCGCTGCCGGCGCGGCTACTTCGTCGATTCGCTCGGCGGTGCCCAGTTCTCGACACCCGAGGTCGTCGACCGACTGCGGTCCTACGGCGAGTCCCTCGAGGGCCGCCACGCCGAGACCCCGACGGTGACGCTCGCAGCGTGCGACCCCGCCAACCCGTACGGCGCGGCACTGCCGTGGCCGGCGCCGCGCGCCGACGACACCACGCGGCACCGCCCGGGACGCAAGGCCGGCGGCCTGGTGGTGCTGGTCGACGGGAAGCTGGTGCTCTTCGTGGAGCGTGGCGGCCGTACCGTCCTGACGTTCGACGACGATCCCGGTGTGCTGCGAGGGGCGTGCGCGTCGCTCGCAGCCACCGTCAAGCGAGGCGGCGTCGACAAGATCGTGGTCGAGAAGGTCGACGGACTCTCGATCCACGGTCACGACTTCGCGGGGCTGCTCTCCGAGGCCGGGTTCTCGGCGACGCCGCGCGGCTACCGGTTACGGGCCTGACATGCCCGAAGGCG